>NZ_BTPC01000003.1:0-472740 GCF_036245605.1 Algoriphagus sp. oki45 | reverse complement strand
GGCGGACCTGAATGCGGGCAGTGTGACCAACGTGGCCAGCGCGAGCGGCAACGGGGTGACCTCGAATACGGACACCGAGACGGTGGATGCGACTCAAAGTCCAGACCTTTCAATCCTGAAGTCAGTCAAATCCAACGAAGATATTCTAGGCGGAGACTTGATCTTCGAGATCACAGTGACCAATACAGGAAATGTAACCCTTTACGATATCTATGTAGAGGATATTGAAACTGGTGATAATTGGATCATTGATGAATTGGTTCCTGAAGAAGACGATACCAGAGAGGTAGTAGTGAAAATTACTCAGGAATTGATTGATGGCAGATGTTATGAGAATACAGCTATCGCAGAGGTTCGAGAGTACTTTATAGATGCAAGGGTAGTTCCTGGACAAGGCCAACAGCTTCCATATGAAGTGATTTTGAGCGATGAATCTTCTGCTGAAGCTTGCTTCACTCAGACTCCTGAGTTGACCATCCTCAAGGAAATCACAGGTGGTGATCCTTACAGCTTGGTAGGGGATGAAGTAGAATACAAATACATTGTCACCAACAGGGGTAATGTGACCTTGACTGGACCATTTACAGTGGAAGATGATAAGATTGGAACCATTGCAGATCCTGCGAACACTGCTTCGCTTGCTCCTGGAGAAGAAATTATCTTCACTGCTTCCTACACCATTGGTGAGGGAGACCTTGTAGCAGGTTCCGTGACAAACATTGCCACTGGACAGGGCTTCTTTGGACAGGATGAAATCGAGTCTGATCCAGATCAAGAAACAGCTACTTCTCGATTTAATGAAATTCTGGCGGTGGATGACAATGCAGGTACATTCCAGTTCTCTGTAAATCCGCAGGTATCCTCAGTGAATGCCTTGACCAATGATGAGTTGAAAGGTGGACCTGCAACTCCGGCTAATGTGGTATTGACCACTGTAACACCGGATCCAACAGGAACTCTTACCGTGGACGCCAATGGTGTAATCACTATTGCTGCAAATCCTCAGGCGGGAGACTACCAGTTGACCTACAGAATCACTGAGGTAGGAAATCCTTCCAACTTCGACGAGGCTGTAATTACAGTGACTGTTGAGCCATTGTTGGGATTGATTGAGGTGGATGAGTATTGTGAACTGGATGCACCATACTTGAGATGGTTGCTATCTCCGGTGAACTTTGATCTGCAGGATTTGGCTCCGAATGATCCAACACCTTTGACCATGACTTGGTATGATAAGGATGACAATGTGATCATTGAATATGAAAACATTGGTTTGGAAGGCTTCATGCTATTCCCTGGAGCAGATACCTTGCCTGGAGGATATGGTAGCGCTTGGCCAGGGTGGAAATTTGAGAATATGCAATGGGTATCTGGTCAATTCAACTTCTATCAAGTAAGAGAGCCTGGAGCCTATGTGATTTTCAGATTGAATCCAGAAGTAGAGGTTGAAGTGAATTATCCGGGAGCTACTGAAGATTGTAATCCTAATCCGAATCCTCCAATTGCTGAGGACGACGATATGACTGCCATTCCAGTGTTCGAATTTGGATTCGACAACATTGTCAATGTTTTGGATAATGACCGATTGTTGGATGGAACATCTCCATTGAACACAACTTTGGTTGACATCTTTGAGGTGACTCAATCTACTCCGGGTGCATTGATATTGGATCCTGCGACAGGATTGGTTGATGTCGCTCCAGGATTGACTCCAGGTATTTACACCTTGGAATACAGAATCTGTACTAATCCTAACCCGACCAATTGTGATACCGCCATTGTAACAGTAAGAGTGGTTTCACCAGGAATATTGGTTGAGAAGTCAGTTCTTGAAAATGATAACCAAGTAGACGGTTTTATCACTTATGAAATAAAAGTAACCAATACAGGTGATGTTGAATTGTTCAACATAGAAGTTAAAGATGACTTGACGGGAGAAATGTGGACTATTTCATCCTTGGCACCTCAGGCTACTTGGACTGAAACCACCCAATTGGAAATTACTCAGGAGTTGATTGACGGCCTCTGTGTGACAAATACAGCTGCTGCGACGGTATATGCTGAAGAAATCGAAAACGATGAAACACTACCAGCTGAAAATGGAGAAAGAAGAATCCTTATTAGCGATGAAGATTCTGTTGAAGAGTGCTTCGAAATCAATCCTGCCATCGCATTGCTGAAAGACGGTGTCTTCAACGATGAGAACCAGGATGGCTTCGGAAATGTAGGAGAAACAATCTCTTACACCTTTACGGTAACCAACAACGGCAATGTGACCTTGAGCAACATCACGGTGACTGACCCATTGGTGACTGTATCCGGTGGACCAATCAGCCTGGCGCCTGGAGCGAGTGACAACACGACCTTCACAGCCACCTATGTGCTGACTCAGGATGATATTGATGCGGGCTATGTGGTGAACACGGCTTTGGCAGAGGGAACTGCACCAAACGATGAAGTTGTAGAGGATGAGTCTTCTGATCCGACTCCGGTAGAAGAGCCTAGCACTGATTGTGAGACTTGTACTGAAACGGTGATTCCTCAGAATCCGGCGATCGCGTTGCTGAAAGACGGTGTCTTCAATGATGAGAATCAGGACGGCTTTGGAAATGTAGGAGAAACAATCTCTTACACCTTTACGGTAACCAACACGGGCAATGTGACCTTGAGCAACATCACGGTGACTGACCCATTGGTGACTGTATCCGGTGGACCGATCAGCCTGGCACCTGGAGCGAGTGACAACACGACCTTCACAGCCACTTATGTGCTGACTCAGGACGATATCAATGCGGGCTATGTGGTGAACACGGCTTTGGCAAAAGGCACCTCACCAAAAGGAGTAGAGGTAGAGGACGAGTCTTCTGATCCGACTCCAGTAGAAGAGCCTAGCACTGATTGTGAGACTTGCACCGAAACGGTGATTCCTCAGAATCCGGCGATCCAAGTCATTAAGACAGACAATGGCGCCCAAGTAGACGGAGAAGGTGATGTGATCACTTATACGCTTACTGTGACCAATACCGGTAATGTGACCTTGACCAACGTAACGGTTCAGGATCCATTGACCCAGTTGGATATCAATGTAGGAACCCTAGCACCTGGAGCTTCCACAGCAGTGAATACTGACTATGTGGTAACTCAAGCTGACGTAGATGCAGGATTCGTACTGAACACTGCCTTGACTACAGGTGAAAGCCCTGATGGAGAAGATCCAGAAGATGATACCGATATTGAAACACCAGTTGATCGTAACCCATCTATTCAGGTGGTTAAGTCTGACAACGGCGCCCAAGTAGACGGAGAAGGTGATGTGATCACTTATACGCTTACTGTGACCAATACCGGTAATGTGACCTTGACCAACGTAACGGTTCAGGATCCATTGACCCAGTTGGATATCAATGTAGGAACCCTAGCACCTGGAGCTTCCACAGCAGTGAATACTGACTATGTGGTAACTCAAGCTGACGTAGATGCAGGATTCGTACTGAACACGGCCTTGACTACAGGTGAAAGCCCCGACGGAGAAGATCCTGAGGATGATACTGAGATTGAGACGCCTATTGAGCGAAATCCAAGCATCCAGATCGTGAAGAGCGACAATGGAGCTCAGGTAGACGGAGAAGGTGATGTGATCACTTACACCCTGACAGTGACCAACACAGGTAATGTGACCTTGAGCAACGTAACTGTTCAGGATCCATTGACCCAATTGGATATCAATGTAGGAACCCTAGCACCTGGAGCTTCCACAGCAGTGAATACTGACTATGTGGTAACTCAAGCTGATGTGGATGCAGGATTCGTGCTTAACACTGCCTTGACTTCCGGCGATAGTCCAGATGAGGAAACGCCGACCGACGAGGATGACGAGGAAACTCCAATAGAGAGAAATCCAAGTATCCAGATCGTGAAGAGCGATAACGGAGCTCAGGTAGACGGAGAAGGTGATGTAATCACTTACACGCTGACCGTGACCAACACCGGAAATGTGACCTTGACCAATGTGACGGTAGAGGATCCATTGACTGGATTGGATATCAATGTAGGAACCTTGGCACCAGGTGCATCCACAGCAGTGAATACTGACTACGTGGTGACTCAGGATGACGTGGATGCAGGCTTTGTATTGAACACTGCCTTAACTTCCGGTGACAGTCCAGAAGGAGAAGAAGATCCGAAAGATGAAACGGAGATCGAAACTCCAATCGATAGAACCTCTGCGATAACTATTACAAAAGTGGCAGATGTGGAAGCTGTTCAGGATGAAGGTGAAGTAATTAATTACACCATTGTGGTAACTAATACTGGAAACACAACACTCACTGAGCTAATGGTTTCCGATCCTTTGACTGGTTTGGAAGAGATAATTGGTGTACTTAATCCAGGGGATGCAGTTACTTTCGAGACGAGCTATACTGTGACGATTGAGGATATTGCTTCTCAAGAGGCGATTGTCAATGTGGCAAAAGTGACCTACACAGATCCTGTGACTGAAGAGGAAGTATCTGATGAAGCAGATGAAATTGTAGAGATCGCTTGTATCGATGATACCCTCATCACAGGTATACTTATCGATGATACCACGGGTCTACCGTTGGCAGGTGTGCCGGTGACATTGATTCCGCAAGAATCAACTCCAGGTGAGCCTTTGATCTTGGTGACTGGTGCAGATGGTCGTTATACCTTCAAGGATTTTGCACCTGGTCAGTACTTACTACAAGTTCAAGATGCTAATCTGAATTCAGTTAGAGGGTTGTTCCCAGTGCAAAGCTCATTGTTCTTCACCTTTATTGAGGCTTGTGTGTTCCAGACTAAAAACTTCAATTATGAAACCTATGGTGGAACAGTTCTGGGAGACTTTGTATGGTATGACATCAATCAAGACGGAATTCAAAACGAGTGGTTTGATGCCAACGATGACGGTCAGGTAACCTTGAACGATCCTACTGCAGGACCAATCTCAATCAGAGACTGGGAGTGGTTTGACTTGAACGGTGACGGTAGATATGACGGTCCTGAAAATGAAGGCGAATTGAACAAAGCCGGATTTGGTAATGATCAAAGCTTCAACATCATGGTCACTGGACCGGAAGGTTATGAATCGGAGATTATTGTGGGTGTTCTTGGCTATTGGAGAGAAAGAATCGATGAAAATAGATTCGGTCAATACACTGCTACCTTCATCAACGATACCTTTATCCAACAGCAGGCTTCCTTCATGGAGTCTACCGGAAAAGTCAAAGTATTGCCAAATGCCAATGGCAGAATGACTGATATCAACGGAATCAGATTCGAAGAGCGATGTGGATTGACTACAGAGCCTTCAGTGACAAAAGAAGTATCTGCCAATGACCGTATTCATCTGGATATGGACTTCGGATGGAGATGCCTATTAACTGAGGTAGAAATCATTGCCAACGATGATGACTTCGGTTCACACTTCATCAGCTTCGGCGGTGTGATAGGAAATATTCTGGACAATGACCGACTTGAAGGTCAGCGACCTGATCCTGCGGATGTGGACTTCGAATTCACTGAATTGGATGGAATTATAGGTCTCTTGATCAACGATAACGGTGAGTTGAGCCTAGTTCCAAATGTGAATGAGGTCAGAGACTATACCTTAAGATATGTGCTCAGAGAGACTGACTTCCCAGAGAATAATGATGATGCCCTGGTATTCTTCAGAATTCTAAATGACAACGTGAATTTGGCTGTGACGAAGACATCTTTCGAGGCAGAGATCTACGAAGGAGACGAGTTTGAGTACGAGATAGTGGTGAGCAATATCGGAGGTACTCCAGCCACTGGTGTTACTATTGAGGATAATCTTCCTGCAGGTGTGACTTACTTAAGCTCTAGAGTAGTGAGTGTAAGTGATCCTCAGATTCAAGTAGGTAGCCCAGCAGTAAGTGGCAGTACAGTGACTTGGAATGTTCCATTCCTACCAGCTGACGGAGTGATCACCCTCAGAGTCCGAGTTCAGGCAGGGGATGCTGGACAGATTCAGAACGTGGTGACTGTTGATTCTGAAGAGGATGATACCGATGATCAGAACAATAGAGATACGGATGTGAACACGGTATTGCCATTCAGAATTCCGAATGTGATTACGCCAAATGGAGACGGTGACAACGACACCTTCGAGATTAAGGGACTTGGTAAGTTTACAGACAGTGAGATAGTGATCTTCAACAGATATGGAGACCATGTACTAGAGAAGGAAAACTATCAGAATGACTGGGATGCTCCAGGTCAGGTAGCGGGTACTTACTTCTACGTCTTGAAGCTTACAGATCGAAGTGGACGAGTTCACGAGTTCACAGGCTGGATTCAGGTAATCAAAGAATAATCGATAGCACAAATGAAATCGAGCATGGAAATAATGTCAAACCAAGTGATGTGTAAGACCGCATGCGAGATTTCATGTGGCCATAGCAAAGCAAAATACAAGCACATGAAAACGACTTTTAAATTGATAGCACTGACCCTTTTGGTATCCCTTTGGGGTACCGGGGGTAGTTTTGGCCAGCAGCTGCCACAGTTCAGCCAGTACATATTCAACGGGCTGCATGTGAACCCGGGGTATGCTGGTTACAAGGGGGAGCCGTACATCCAGACGACGTACCGGAGCCAGTGGATCCGTTTTCCGGGGAGTCCGGAGACGTTCACGGTGACGGCGGATCTGAGTGCGAACGAGGGGAGGATGGGCTTTGGGATCTCGATTTTGTCGGACAATCTGGGTCCAGCGCGTACGACCGGGGGCTTGCTGACGTATGCGTACCGGATTCAGACAGGTAGGAAAAGCCATTTGGGTTTGGGCGTGAGTGCGGGTGTGACCGAGTACATGATCGATGGGGACCTGCTGGATCCGAATGATCCGAACGATGTGGAGATTCCGGAGGGACGTGTGAACCTGTTCACACCGAACCTGAATTCGGGTTTGTTTTTCCACACGCCGAAGTTTTATGCGGGCTTCAGTGTGTACAACATGATCGGCAAGAAGGCCTTGGAGCGGGAGGATGTGGCGTTGGCGTATCATGACTTTCATTACTACCTGACAGCAGGGGCATTGCTGGAGCTGTCGGAGACGGTGTCGTTCAAGCCGAGCTTTCTGATCAAGGAAGTGAAGGGAGCGCCGACGAATTACGATCTGAACGCGATGTTTCTGTTTTACGACCGGATCTGGTTGGGGGGCAGTTACCGGAGCAACGTGAAGATCTGGAACGACAACCTGGAGGAGAACCTGAGCAGCCGGAACGCAATAGCGGCGATCATCGAGATATTTGCCACGGACCGGTTGCGCATCGGGTATGCGTATGACCACAACCTGAACGTGCTGCAGGACTACCGGAGCAACTCGCACGAGTTTTCACTGGGCTTCTATATGATACCTAGGACTTCAATGATGAAAAACCAAAGATGGTTCTGATTATGAAAAAGACACTGACACTACTGACAATAACGGCAGGCTTGCTGATCGGGACCACGGGTATAGCGGAGGCACAAAAATCGAGAGTACGCTATGCTGACGAGCAGATGGAGCTGATGAACTACCAGCATGCGCTGGACGTGTACAAGGAAGCGTACGCGAAGAAGCCCAACTACGAGACGGCGCGGAAGACGGCGCTGGCTCAGGACAAGATAAGGGATTACCAGGCATCTTACGACTGGTGGAAGACCACGGTGGGCTACGAAGAGGCGACGGGAGAAGACTACCGTGCGCTTCTGCGGGCGGGGATACTGACCGACAACTTTGAGGAAGCGGTATCGATTATCCAGGCGAAGGGCTTGACAGCGGACAGCCTGGGGATCGAGAAGCGGGACATTCCGGAGAGTGCGAGGAAGCTGAAGCTGGAGAATGTGGAAGAGCTGAACAGCTCGGAGTCGGACTTTTCGATGGTGGAAGACGGCCAGGGGAACAAGTACTTTGTTTCGGACCGGGGGGGCAGCTATCCGGACAAGATGCCGGGTATCCGGATCGACGGTCGGAACAAGCTGTTCAGCCAGGAGAAGAGCGACTACACCGACCGGGGCTACTTCACGGTGTACCGTCAGGACGGGGAAGGCAACATCAGTGCGTTGGTGAGCGACGTACCGAAGACGAAGAGCTTTTCGGACCCGAGCTACTCGGTGAAGGAGAAGGTGCTGTTTTACACGGTGACCCGTGACCCGGGTAAAGTGAAGCCCAGAAAGGACACGGTGATGGTGCAGGTGGAGATCTACTACAGCAAGGTGAATGCAGAAGGGAAGCTGGAAGGAGCGAAAGCCTTTCCGCTGAACGACTCACTGCGGTACTCGGTGATGCACCCGTATGTGGATGAGGAAGCCGGCAGGCTGTACTTTTCCTCGGATATGCCGGGAGGTCTGGGCGGCTATGACCTGTACTACAGCGAATACAGCGTATCGGGAGACAGTCTGGTGTTCGGCAGCGCGGTACCTTTGGGCCCCGGTGTGAATACGTCGGCCAACGAGACGCATCCGTTCCGCAAGGGGAACAAGTTTTACTTCAGTTCGACGGGTCATGAAGGCTTCGGGGGGATGGATGTGTTTGAAGCGGACTATACGGAAGCCACTATCAGCAATACACGAAACATGGGCTATCCGATCAACTCGCTGGCCGATGACTTTGCCTACCGGGAAGACAAGGACAAGACAGTGTACCTGTCCTCGAACCGAAAGGGCGGCAAGGGACTGGACGATATCTACATGGCCAGGGAGATGTACAAGCAGTTTTTGGCCAGAGTGCTGGACTGCAACGGCAACGTGATCACGGAGAGCTACCTGGCCACGTTCCGTGACAAGACGCAGGGGATCATGGTCCCTACCGCCAGAAACGGCAAAGGGGAGCTTACGGCCCAACTGGAGCCGGAGAGCGACTTTGGGATCACGATCAGCAAGCCGGGCTATTTTCCGCTGACCGACGAGACGATCACGACGAAAGGCTTTGCCGGGGACACGGTGAAGCGGGAGTACCAGCTGGTACCGATCCCGTATCAGCTGCCGGTGCACGTGGACCTGGTGTACTACGACCTGGACAAGTTTGCGATCCGCAAGGACGCGAGGCCGGCCTTGGACAAGCTGGCTGAGCTGATGGAGAAATACAGCTTCCTGGACCTGCTGGTGGCCAGCCACACGGACTCCAGGGCGAGTGACGAGTACAACATCCGTCTGTCCAACAACCGGGCGAAGGCGGTGACCGAGTACCTGGGGGCGAAGGGAATCAGCTCGGACCGAATCCGTCTGGAATGGTTCGGAGAGAGCCAGTTGGTTAATGACTGCGGGAACGGGAAGCCGTGCTCGGAGGACAGCCATCAGCTGAACAGGAGATCGGAGCTGGTGCTGGAGGCGTTTCCTGACCCGACCAAGAGCTACGAGATTCCGCAGGAGCTGAAGGACATGGACTTCTGCCAGCCGGAGGATCTGTTTGAGAAGATTCAGGAGGAGATAGCGGAGATCCCGACGATCTACTTTGACTTTGACAAGTCGATGCTCAGATCGGTATCCAAGCAGGAGCTGGAGCAGGTGGGAGCGATGCTGAGGAGACTTCCGAATCTGATGCTGTACATCGAGGGACATACCGACCAGCGGGGCAGTGACGAGTACAACGAGAAGCTGTCCGAGCGCAGAGCGGATGTGGTGCGTGAGTACCTGATCAACAGGGGGATTGAGGAGAACAGGCTGGAGTACCAGTGGTTTGGAGAGACAAGACCGATCCACGACTGCAACAGTGTGACCTGTACGCCTGCGATGCACCAGCTGAACAGAAGGACCGAGCTGAGAGTGGGCAAAAGCAGCTTCGGCTACACCGGAAGACAGAAAAAGGTGGATACGATGTAAGCATCGGATCATCCAAAGATATAAAAACCGAAAAGGCCTCAAGAGTGATCTTAAGGCCTTTTCGGTTTTATGTCTATACTTTAATCATTAAATGGTTTTGGAGCTATCTACCAAAAGTGAATTCAACTCTTCCAACTCTTTTTCACTCAAGTCCCTCCATTTTCCCACCGGAATATCCAAATGGATGTTCATAATCCGTATTCTCTTCAATTGCTTCACGGAATATCCTAAATACTGGCACATCCTTCTGATCTGCCGATTCAGCCCTTGAGTGAGTGTGATTCTGAATTTGAATCTGCTGATTTGCTCTACTTTGCAGGGATCCGTGACCATATCCAAAATCGGAATACCTGAGGACATCTTTTTAATGAAATTTTTATCTATTGGCCGATCCACGGTTACGATGTATTCCTTTTCGTGATTGTTTTTTGCCCGCAGAATCTTATTGACAATATCACCTTCACTGGTCAACAAGATCAAACCTTCGCTGTCTTTATCCAGCCTTCCTATTGGGAAAATTCGCTCCTTGTGTCCAATAAAGTCAATGATATTGTCTTTTTCGCCTTTTGTATCTGTAGTGGAAACTATTCCTACCGGCTTGTTGAAAGCAATGTAGACATGATTGGTTTTGGGTTTTCCAACCACTTTACCATCTACTCTGACAATGTCCTGAGGGAAAACTTTTGTGCCTAGGTCAGGAATTTTCCCGTTAATGGTGATTCTCCCTTCTTCGAGCAATTGGTCAGCAGCTCTTCTTGAGCAAAATCCTACTTCACTCAGGTATTTGTTTATTCTGATGGAGTTTTGGTCCATAAAAATGGAATAAAGCCGTGTGAAAACTTGCTGGAAGTGAGCAGATTATCTGATTATTCTGATTTAGTAGGAGCAGAAATCGAATTTTTCACAGCCAGATTTTCACTGTTTGAGATCTTGATTGCCGCTAGCAAGCTCAAGGATTCCATCTTTTTGGATTCAAAAGCCATTCGATTGGCTTCGGAAATTGGCTCCGATGGTGGTATTTCTTCCTTCAGCCAATCTTCTTGCTTTCCGTTTTTCCAAAATCTAAAACAAAGATGAGGACCGGTAGCAAGTCCCGTGCTACCTACATACCCAATTACCTGACCTTGTTGTACTCTGACTCCGGGTTTGATTCCTTTGCCGATCTTGGACATATGAAGGTATTGGGTGGTATAGGTTCCGTTATGTTTGATTTTCACATAATTCCCGTTAGCAGAAGTATATCTGGCTTCCACCACCGTCCCATCACCCACAGTTCGGATTTCAGTCCCAGTTCTGGCTGCATAATCTGTCCCCAAGTGAGGCTTATATCGCTTCTGTACGGGGTGGAAACGTTTCAGATTGTATCTGGAACTAATTCGGGTGTATTCTAAAGGATCTCTCAAAAAGGCTTTTTTCAAAGAGTTTCCATCCTGATCAAAAAAATTCAATTCTCCATTTTGCTCAAATGGGATGGCATGGTAGGGTTTTCCTTTGTGCTCAAAATAAGCTAACTGAATTCCTGAAACTCCAACTACCTGCCCATCCACCACTTTTTCCTGATATACCACTTTATAAACATCTCCCTTTTGCAGGGCCTGAAAATCAACCGACCATCCAAATAGATCTGCGAATTTGTTGATAATCTGGATCGAAACGTCTTTTTCGTCCATGTCTACATAAAGGGAGCGATCTATAATTCCTCCGATTTCTTTGGTTCTGAATTCCGCTGGCTTTTCGGCTTTATATATTTCCAAAGAGTCCAAATTGAACACAACATATTCGGCTGGATTGGGCTCATAAATGAAAAACTGGGCTTGAGAGGAATCAGAGGGGGTAAGAATTGTAAACTTCTTGTTTGCAGCAATCCACCTTACATCAAATACTTCTCTGGACTTTTTGGCGATTTCGTCTATGATCTGATAGGGAACATTGAAAGGCGAAAGGATAGAGGCCAAAGTTTGATTTTTATTCACCGTGCCCTCTACTATATTCAAACCCGTGACATTGATTCCATATAGATAGGTTTGGGGGTCAGCTTCCAAGGCTAGCGAATCGAGGGGCTGATCTTCAATTGAATCCGTATCGGCTACTTCTGAGGATAAAATTTGGAAAGTTGCGATGGCTCCAACTACAATAAATAGAGCCATAATACCTGTCCGTAAGTTTTTCATTGATCAGGGTGAAGATTGTGGTAATAATAATTAACTAAAAAAGGAAAAAAAGGTCTTTTTTCCAAAGAATATTGGTTGAACGGCATTGCACAACAATTGTACCGCAGCTATTCAAAAAGGAAAACTTTTTCCCTATTTCTGAAATTTTCCAAAACCTTTGATAATTCCCCTCCTTTCTATGGAATCTTTCTGGTAAGTAAGGATATCTCATGGTCAAATATTTATCTTTGACCTCCCAAAATTTAGGATACAAAAATGCTGAGAACACATACATGCGGCGAACTTCGCCTAGACCATGTCAATCAAAAAGTAACCCTTGCCGGTTGGGTGCAGCGGGTAAGAAATAAAGGGGGATTGATTTGGGTTGACCTGAGAGATCGCTACGGTGTCACCCAATTGATTTTTGAAGAAGGGTCTGCAGAGAAGGAATTGTTGGAGAAAGCAGCCCAACTGGGAAGAGAGTTTGTGGTCCAAGCTTCCGGTCAGGTCATCGAGCGGACTTCCAAAAACGATAAAATTCCCACCGGCTCCATTGAAATCAAAGCAGAAGAACTCACCGTTCTGAATCCTGCCAAAGTCCCTCCTTTCATCATCGAAGATGAAACAGATGGTGGGGATGACCTGAGGATGAAATACCGGTATTTGGATTTGAGAAGGGGAGTTGTTCGGGAAAAACTCCAATTGAGGCATCGAATGATGCAAGAGACCAGAAAATATATGGATGGTCAAGGCTTCATCGAGGTGGAAACTCCGGTTTTGATCAAGTCCACTCCCGAAGGCGCGAGGGATTTTGTGGTTCCAAGCCGGGTCAATCCGGGTGAGTTTTATGCTTTGCCTCAATCCCCACAGACTTTCAAACAGCTGCTGATGGTCAGTGGATTTGACCGATACTTCCAGATTGTAAAATGCTTTCGGGATGAAGATTTGAGAGCAGATCGTCAGCCGGAATTTACCCAAATCGACTGCGAAATGTCTTTTGTCAATCAAGAGGATATTCTACAGACATTTGAAGGTTTGGTGAAGAGTCTTTTCCGTGAGGTCAAAGGAATAGAGCTAGGCGAAGTGGATCGGATGACTTTTGAAGATGCCATGAAAGGCTATGGAAATGATAAGCCCGATCTCCGCTTTGGGATGAAATTTGTCGAATTGGACCACCTGGCCAAAGGGAAAGGATTTTCGATTTTTGATCAGGCAGAATTGGTCGTGGGTATCAATGCTCAGGGGGCTGCGGGATATACTCGCAAGCAAGTAGATGAATTGACTGATTGGGTCAAAAGGCCGCAAATCGGAGCGAAGGGGCTGGTCTATGTCCGATATAATGAGGATGGATCGCTTAAATCCAGCGTGGATAAGTTTTATTCCCAGGAGGATTTATCTGCATGGGCAGAGGCGTTTGGAGCAAAGCCCGGCGACTTGATGTTGGTATTAAGTGGAGATGCTAAATCGACCAGAAAGCAACTGTCTGAATTGAGATTGAAAATGGGCGAAGACTTGGGCTTGCGCGAGCGAAATGTCTTCAAGCCTCTTTGGGTAATTGACTTCCCTCTTTTAGAATGGGATGAAGAGACCCAGCGCTATCATGCCATGCACCATCCCTTTACTTCACCCAAACGGGAGGACATTCCGCTTTTGGAAAGCGATCCGGGTTCTGTCCGTGCAAATGCCTATGATTTGGTGATCAATGGGGTGGAAATCGGCGGAGGTTCGATTCGTATTCATGATCGGGCCACCCAGCAATTGATGTTTACCCATCTCGGATTTACTCCTGAGGAGGCTCAAAAGCAATTTGGCTTTTTGATGGAGGCCTTTGAATATGGTGCCCCCCCACATGGAGGAATTGCTTTTGGCTTTGACCGTCTTTGTGCCATTTTCGGTGGCTCGGACTCGATCAGAGATTACATCGCTTTCCCGAAAAACAACTCAGGCCGAGATGTGATGATCGATACACCAAGCACGATATCGGAAGATCAGCTACAGGAATTGTCGATCAAAGTGGCTTTGAAAAAATAAGTCTTAGGATGGTCTCTAGAGGCCATCCTTTTTTATTTCTCTCCGATCAGATAAGAGCGAATACCCATTACTATCAAGAGTTGCGCAGTGGCGTAGGTCCCCATGATCAGAATTCCCGCCTCTGGAAAAGACAGATAAAATTTGTCCACAGCTATTATCCCATCGGAAATCAAAAACAGGATTGATCCCACAAATACCTGCCAAAAGCTGGCTGGGATGCATTTATTATAGCGATCACGAGCTGTGGCCACCATGGATACAATAACCAAAATGTACCCGATTACGGGGATTTTGAGAATTCCGAGGTTAGGATTGATTAGGTAAAAAATAAAGGCAGCGGCAAGATAAACTGGTAGGTTGAAGAAGAAGCTTCGTACAAAATTGACCTGATCAATGCGGGTGGCTTGTTTTTGCGCCAGCTTAAATCCGATGATGTAACAGACATGGGCAAGGAAAAAAGATCCCAATCCATAGACAAACAGGTTTGGCCACAATAAAAGGACATCTCCAATCCAAGAAAAAATCAAAGCGCCGAGAACGGACTTAGTTAAAAGTGTGCTCGCTATAGGTCGGGTAATGAAAAAAAAGTATCCTATCAACCCCAAGATAATGAGAGGCTTGGAGAAAAATCTGGAGGCCTGATTTCCCTCGATCAAAAAGGCAAGGTCGACTAGGGTGGCACCCAAAAACAAATAGAGCCAGATGATGTTTTTATCTCTCAAAGCAATAATATTTTGAAATTTAATGTAAATCTAAAAGAATATGTGGGTTATGTGTTTTTTTATACATCAATCACTAGGTGATTCAAGGTGTAACCTCCATAAGATATAAGCCAAAAAATCCAAATTGGATTACTTTTGGCGAAAATTGGGTTAAAATTTCAAGACTTTTTTCCGAGAAAATCAAAAATGTTTGGAATGGAGGGTTAAGCTTATGTTAAAAAGCGTGAAATTTGCAGAGCAAAATTTAACGTTAACTACCCTTTGAATCAGGAAGTCAACCTTACCTTTGCGACGATTTTAAATCAAAACCAACTCTTACCAAAACAAAAAATTATGAGGCAAAATTTACTGAAGAACTTGCTGGCGATGGTCATGCTGGTGCTGAGCACCGGGTATGCCTTGTCTCAGGGTGTGACCACTTCGGGTATCTCCGGCGTGGTGACAGAAGCAAACGGTGAACCTCTACCCGGAGCTAACGTGGTAGCAACTCACCTTCCATCCGGTACCCGTTATGGGGCTGTTTCCAATCTTGAAGGGAAATATTCTATTCCGGGTATGCGTGTAGGTGGTCCATACAGAGTTTCTGTTTCTTTCATTGGATATTCCACGCAAGAGGTAGAAAATATTGTATTGTCCCTCGGTACATTTTCTAACGTAAATGTGGTTCTTGCTGAAGAGGGAACTGAATTGACAGAGGTAGTTGTCACTGCAGAAGGTAGTGTATTCTCTTCAGAGAGAACAGGAGCTTCTACATCTATCAATAATTCTACAATCAATAAACTTCCAACCATTGCTAGAAATATCAATGACTTTACCCGTTTGACTCCTCAGTCCAATGGGCAGTCTTTTGCTGGTCAGGATGGACGCTTGAACAATATCACTGTCGATGGTTCATACTTCAACAACTCATTTGGTTTGGGTAGTGGAAGTAACCCAGGAGGTAGAACAGGTGTTTCTCCTATTTCTTTGGATGCGATTGACCAAATTTCCGTGAACGTTGCCCCTTATGACGTTCGTCAAGGTAACTTTACCGGTGCTGGTATCAACACGGTTACTCGTTCTGGGACCAACGAATTTGAAGGATCCGCCTACTATTTCTGGAGAAATAACAACAATGTAGGTACTCAAGCCAAGGAAAATACTTTTGATCCAGGAGAATTCAAGTACAGACAAGTTGGTTTCCGAGTAGGCGGACCAATCATCAAGGATAAATTGTTCTTCTTTGCTTCATTCGAAGATGACAAAACTACTGAACCGGGTACCACTTTTAGAGCTAATAACGGTGGTGAGGCTATCGGTGGAAACGTAACCCGAGTTCTTGCTTCTGATTTGAACCAGCTAAGTAACTTCTTGAGAGACAATTTTGGATATGAGACCGGACCTTATCAAGGATATGATCACTCTACGGTTGCAACCAAATTCTTGGTGAAATTGGACTACAACATCAATGACAGAAACAAATTGAGCGTACGATACAATCACTTGGATTCTTCTACTGATGTATTGCTTTCCAACTCTTCTTCCTTGGGTTTTGGCTCTAGAAGATCAAACTTGAATGGTCTGAATTTCCAAAATTCCAACTATATCATTTTTGAAAATATCAGATCAATCATTGGTGAATTGAATACCCGGATCGGGAATAACATGACCAACAATCTGATTGTAGGCTATACCTATCAAGATGAAAGCCGTGGTTCAAGAGGTCAATTCTTCCCATTGGTTGATATCTTGGAAGACGGAGCTACATATACCACTTTTGGATTTGAGCCTTTTACTCCTAATAATGAGTTGAGATATAAGACCTTCCAAATTCAGAACAACCTTCAGTATTTCTATGGCAAGCATACTTTCACCGGTGGTTTCAGCTATGAAAACTATCAATCTGAAAACGTATTCTTCCCAGGCTCTCAGTCAGCTTATGTATTCAACTCTTTGGAAGATTTCTATTCCAGTGCTGATGCATTCTTGACTGGAAGACAAGACACCATCAACGTTAGAAGATTCCAAGTACGATATTCAAACGTTCCGGGTCAGGTGAAGCCTATCCAGCCTTTGAAAGTAAATTATGCAGGTATTTATGTTCAGGATGAATACCAAGTGAATTCCAAATTCAATTTGACCGGTGGTTTGAGAATTGATATTCCGTTCTTCGGTGAGACTGCTTTGAGAAATCCGGAAGTAGAAACCCTCAACTTCAGAAATCCAGCTGGAGAGACTGTAAGATTCAGAACAGATCAACTTCCAGGTGCCAATATCCTTTGGTCTCCAAGAGTTGGATTCAACTGGGATGCTTCTGGCAACAAGACGCTGCAAGTAAGAGGTGGAACAGGTATCTTCACCGGTAGACCAGCTTACGTGTGGATTTCTAACCAAGTAGGTAACAATGGTATCCTTACCGGTTTCGAAAGACAGGATAATACCGATTCCCGTCCATTCAATCCTGATCCGAACGCTTACAAGCCAGGTACTGTTACAGGCGCACCTGCTGCAAACTATGAATTGGCTCTTACTGAAGAAAACTTCAAGTTCCCACAGGTTTGGAGAACAAACATCGCTGTGGACAAGCAAGTAAAAGGTTTTGTATTCACCGGTGAATTCATCTACAACCAGGATGTTAACGGAGTAGCCTATTACAACGCTAACCTTGCTCCAGCCAACGGAGCCTTCACAGGCCCTCATGCAAGACCTAGATGGGTAGGCGGTAACTCTGCCACTCGAATTAATGGAAAGATTGACAATGCAGTAACTCTTTCTAACCAAGCTGTTGGTAACTCATGGGTAGCTTCTTTCTCCGTGGATTTCCCAACAGTTAATGGGTTCTCTGGTAAGGCTGCTTACTCTTATGGAGAGTCAAAAAATACCGTAGATCCAGGTTCTATTGCCTTCGGTTCTTGGAACAACAACCCACACAACGGTGATCCTAATAATCCAACTCTTGGCTTCTCCTCAAATTTTGCCGGACATAGAGTATTTACCGCTCTTGCTTATGAATTGGACTTGTTGAGCATCGGAAAGACAAATGTTTCCCTATTCTGGGAAGGTCGTACAATCGGCAACGGGTCATATGTTTACGGTGGTGACTTCAACGGTGACGGTGGATTCAGTAATGATTTGATCTACATCCACAGAAATACTTCTGAAATGAACTTCGAGCAGTTCTCTTCTTCAGGAGTTACTTTCACTCCTCAGCAGCAAGCTGCTGCTTGGGAAGCATTTATTCAGCAGGACAAATACCTCAGCGCAAACAGAGGAAGTATCGCCGAAAGAGGTGCAGTGATTATGCCGATGGTATTCCGAGCTGACTTCAGTGCTTCTCAGCAGTTGATCACCAAGAAAGAAGGTCAGTTCCTTGAGTTCCGAGTGGATATCCTTAACGTTGGAAACTTGCTTAACTCAGACTGGGGTGTTGGTCAGTCGTTCACTACTACTTCCCCACTTGTGCCTAGAGGAGTTGATTCGAATGGTGCACCTGTATTTAGACTTAGAAACTTCGGTCCTCAGTTGATTGATTCCTCCTTCCAAAATACGGTCAGCCCGGCCGACGTTTGGAGATTGCAGTTTGGATTGAGATACACATTCTAATCTATAGAAAATCAAATTTTTAAAAACGCCTCTGATTTCAGAGGCGTTTTTTGTATTTTTTGAAATCCTTACTATTAATTTTTATTGAATGAAGCTAAAAGCACTACCCTTACTGATCCTATTTTCTCCGTTTTTCTCGCACATTCTATCCGCTCAGACCGATAGCCTAATTCTGAATAACAAAGACAAAATCATCGGCGAAATCAAATCCATGGACAGAGGTGTGATGGTATTTGAAACGGATTACTCCAATTCTGATTTTAAAATTGACTGGAAAAAGGTCAATCAGGTCTATTCCCAAACCAAGTTTCTGATTACGCTATCAGATGGAATGAGGTATAACGGCATGGTCAACAGTATCAACGATAGCTTAGTCAAAATTACCCCTTCCATTCCAGAGAAATTTCTTGACCTAAAAAAGAAAAAACACAAGCAGGACACCACCTCCCTCGATCCCGTAGCAGTCCCAATCAATACAATTGTTTATCTAAATGCCTTGGATGAGGGTTTTTGGAGTAGGTTGTCCCTCTTTTTTGATGTTGGAACTACTTTGACCAAAGCCAATGACCTGAGGCAGTTTACCTTCAATATGGGCACCGGATATTTGGCTGACCGATGGAAAATCAACCTTACCCTGAATAACCTTCGATCTACTCAAAACGGTACCGAACCTATTGTCCGGAATGAACTCACTTTGGCATACAACTATTTTCTTCAAAAAGATTGGTATTTACTCTACAATCTGAATATACTCTCCAATACCGAGCAATTGTTGGATTTTAGAAATTCCAACATGGTCGGTATAGGTAAATACCTTGTCCATACCAATAAAGTATATTTGGGATTTCAGGGGGGAGTAAACCTCAACAATGAAAAGTTTGCCAATCAGCCGAGCTCTTCTAGGACCGCTGAAGGATTTTTAGGTGCTGGATATAATATTTACGACATCGGAGATTTGGACTTGATGACTACAGTAATGATCTACCCCAGCTTAAGTACTCGAGACCGAATCAGAAGTGATTTTAAGTTTGATATCCGGTATGAGTTTAAGTTTGACCTGTACTTCAAAGTCGGTACTACGCTCAATTACGATAATCAGCCCGTAGAAGGAGCATCTGATTTGGATTACATTTTTCAGACTACCATCGGCTGGAAGCTTTAAGCTAAAAAAAGTGCTGCCTTTAAGCCTATTGCTACATTTTGAGACATTAGTATCCCCGTTATTTTCCTTTGGTGGCATACATTTACCTTCAGTAAGTTTTCCCCTGATGGTAGTAGAAAGGCATGTATTTTTGCATTTACCAACTTTTATTCCCGGGATTGGGTTGTCACTGCATGTTATATCACAAACAGTTTTTACATCCAAGTAGCAGCGAATGGATAGTCTTTATTCATGGCGCCGGGGGAAGTAGTGCCGTTTGGCACAAGCAGTTGAGGGATTTTCAGAAGGAATTTAACCTTCTGCTAATCGATCTGCGCGGACATGGAAAGTCCATTGACCTTCCTCAAGCTATCTGGAAAGAGGAATACACCTTCGAAGCAGTCACACGGGACATTATCGAAGTCTTGGACCACCTACAGCTCCCTCCAGCCCATTTTATGGGGGTTTCATTGGGGACAATTTTGGCCAGACAATTGGCTGAAATGGAGCCACAGCGGGTCAAATCACTCGTCATGGCAGGAGCAGTGACACGATTGACGACTCAGTCGAGGATTTTGGTCTTTTTGGGCAACACCTTCAAGAAAATCATTCCCTATATGTGGTTATATCGGCTGTTTGCATTCATCATCATGCCGAGGAAGCAACATGCGGAGTCCAGAAATCTGTTTATCCGGGAAGCTCAAAAGCTGTGTCAAAAAGAATTTATCCGCTGGTTCAAACTGACAAAGGATATCAATCCTTTGCTCAGATATTTCAAGGAAAAAGACATCAATATACCCACGCTCTATGTGATGGGGGATCAGGATGTAATGTTTTTGGAACCGGTAAAAAACATTGTCAAACATCATAAAAACTCTATCCTTAAGATTCTTGATCGCTGTGGTCATGTCGTCAATGTAGAGCAACCAGAACAATTCAATCTGCTTTCTATCGCCTTTATCAAAAACCAACCTCTTTCTCTTTCTCAATGAAACCACAGACCAAAACCATTTTAGTTATTGGAATTCTGCTGATCATAGCTGTAGCATTCTTTTACCCAAGGCTAAGCAATCAAAGAAGTCAGCCCGAATCTTCCGGTTCGGGAGGGGGTGGTGGCCAGCAGGCCTTGCCGGTAAGTGTAATTAGATTGAAAAACGATACGTTGAGGAACCAGCTTCAGGTAACAGGAACCATACTCCCCAATGAAACTGTCAACCTTCGCTCTGAAATCTCCGGCTTGGTTACTCAAATCAACTTCAAAGAAGGACAATATGTATCCAAAGGAACTCCTTTAGTTTATCTCAATGATGACGAACTTCAGGCTCAGTACCAGCGGCTGCAGTTTACCCAGCGTTTGTTTGAATCTCAGGAAAACAGACAAAAACAGCTTTTGGCAAGAGAAGCAATCAGTCAGGAAGAGTATGATATCGTCCTGAATCAATACAATACCGCGCTCTCTGATATCAAACTTGTCGAGGCTCAGTTGGCAAAAACAGTAATCCGTGCGCCATTTAGCGGGATTCTTGGACTGCGCCTTATTTCCGAAGGATCAGTAATCGGTACCAATGATGTCATTGTGAATATTGTGAATATCGATCCTATCAAAATCGAATTTTCTATCCCCGAGCGCTATGCAAATCAGGTTACCGTAGGTTCTCCGGTATTCTTCTCCAATGAAGCCTCCCCGGAAGAAGTAAGAGGTGAAGTATACGCTTTTGAACCTCAAGTGGACCTGGCAACCCGGACACTCAAGCTGAGAGCACAAAGTCCAAACAGAGACCGGAGATTCCTCCCGGGGATGTTTGTCAAAATCAGATTTGTCTTGGAAGTAGTGGAAAATGCACTTTTGGTACCAGCAGAATCAGTTATTCCTGAACTCGATGGCTATAAAGTATTTGTCGCAACTCAAGACGGAAAAGTTGAAGAAAGAAGAATAGAAATCGGAACCAGAACCGATACTCAAGTCCAGGTACTCTCCGGACTGAAGGAGGGCGAGCTGGTACTCACCACGGGTGTGATGCAAGCACGGCAGGGAATGCCGGTAGAACCTACAATTATCAATTGATTTATGGCCAGTCTTTCTAATCTTAGTATCAACAGGCCTGTATTGGCAATAGTGATGTCTCTGGTGATTCTCCTTTTCGGTGGAATCGGGATATCTCTCCTTGGCATCCGGGAGTTCCCAAGTGTGGATCCTCCGGTGATTAACGTCAGTACTTCATACGTCGGAGCAAATGCAGACGTCATCGAAGCACAGATCACTGAACCGCTTGAAGAGCAAATCAACGGGATTCAGGGGATCAAATCTCTGACCTCTATCAGTGCCGATGGGAGAAGTAATATCTCCGTTGAATTTGATGTAGGTGCTGATTTGGAAGCTGCCGCCAATGATGTAAGGGACAAAGTGGCCGGTGCACAGGGAAATCTCCCTCCTGATGCAGAACCGCCTGTGGTTTCCAAGGCAGATGCCGATTCCCAGCCTATTGTGGCAGTCAATGTAAAGTCCAATAACAGAAGCTTGTTGGAGCTATCGGACATTGCAGATAAGATTTTCAAAGAAAGATTGCAGACTATTCCCGGGGTCAGCCGGGTTCAGATTTGGGGTGAAAAAGAGTACGCCATCCGGCTCCGAATGGATCCCCTGAAAATGGCTTCTTACGGAATCACTCCTTTGGATGTCCTGCAAAAGGTACAAAGTGAAAACCTCGAATTGCCTTCCGGGAGAATTGAAGGGGCTAATATCGAACTCTCTGTTCGAACCAAAAGCCGACTCAGTTCCCCTCAGGAATTCAATGACCTGATCATCAAAGAGGATCAGAATAACATTGTCCGGTTTCAGGATATAGGTAAGGCCGAACTCTCAGCACTCAATGAGCGGACTGTCCTGAAAAGAGATGGAGTGCCCATGGTAGCTGTCGTCCTTGTACCACTTCCCGGCTCTAACAATATTGAGATCGTCGATGAGTTCTATAGAAGACTGGGTCAAATTGAAAAGGATTTGCCTGAAGATGTGGGAGTTGAGATCGGATTTGACTCTACGGAATACATCAGAAAGTCCATTGCCGAGGTTCAGGAGACTATCATTACTGCATTTATTCTTGTTGTAGCGATTATCTTTTTGTTCCTAAGAGACTGGAGAACCACTTTCATTCCTGTATTGACCATTCCAATTTCCTTAATTGGGGTGTTTTTCATCATGTACTTGCTGGACTTTTCCATCAATGTGCTCACACTTTTAGGTATTGTACTCTCAATTGGTCTGGTGGTAGATGATGCCATTGTGGTCTTGGAAAATATCTATGCCCGTATCGAGAAGGGAGAAAAACCCTTGGAAGCGGCGAAAAAAGGATCCGAAGAAATCTTCTTCGCCGTCATTGCTACTACGGTAGCTCTTGCCGCTGTATTTCTTCCGGTTATCTTCCTTACCGGTACTACAGGAAGGCTCTTCAGGGAATTTGGTATTGTGGTGGCAGGCGCTGTAATTATTTCCTCATTTGTGGCATTGACCATGACTCCAATGCTGAGCTCCAAATTGCTTAAAAGAAGAGAGAAGCAAACTGCATTTTACAACTTGACTGAGCCATTCTATGTGTGGTTGAATGACCTGTATGAGAAAGCTCTAGCCGCGTTTATGAAAGTAAGAGGTTTGGCCTTTTTGTTGGTTTTAGCCTTGGCTGGAGGGATTTATGTCCTGTTCAATAGTCTACAAACCGAACTGGTTCCTACTGAAGACCGGGCTGAATTGAGAATCAATATGTCTGGACCTGAGGGGGCTACCTTCGGCTACATGGATCGTGTGATTGATAATTTGGTTGAAGACTTTCAAAAGGAATTGCCTGCAGAGGAGCGGGTAACCGTGATTTCAGTGACTTCTCCGGGTTTTGGCACAGCCAATACCAATTCAGGATTTATCCGTCTTTTCCTTACTGATGCTGAAAAGCGACAGAGAACCCAAAAGGAAATTTTCAATCAGGTCAACGCCAAACTCAGAAGTGTAACTTCAGTAAGGGCATTTGCTCAGGAGCCGGTTTCTATCGGAAACCGCCGGGGTGGACTACCTGTTCAATATGTGATTCAGGCACCTACGATTGAGAAGCTGAAAGAAGCTATTCCTCCCTTCATGAATGAGGTTGGCAAAAGTCCTGCATTTATCTTCTCTGATATCAACCTGAAGTTTACCAAGCCCGAACTCGAGATCGAAATCGACCGGGAGCGTGCCCGTAACATCGGAGTATCTGTCCAGGAAATCGCAAGAACCTTACAGCTTTCTTACTCAGGCCAGCGATTTGCCTACTTTATCATGAATGGTAAGCAATATCAAGTAGTGGGAGAAATGCAGCTGCAAGACCGAAATGAACCTATTAACCTTCGGATGCTCTATGTTAGGGGGGATAATGGACAACTGGTGCAGTTGGATAATTTGGTAAAGGTGAGAGAAAATAGTACTCCGCCTCAGTTGTACCGGTTCAATCGCTTTGTAAGTGCTACTGTTTCTGCAAACCTTGCAGAAGGGTATACTATCGGTGATGGATTGGATGAGATGGACCGAATCGCTTCAGAAGTGTTGGATGATACCTATTCAACGGATGTCTCAGGGCCTTCAAAGGAGTTCAGAGAAAGCTCAAACAGCTTGATCTTTGCCTTCATTTTCGCCTTGGTATTGATCTATCTGGTTCTTTCTGCACAGTTTGAAAGCTTCCTGGATCCACTGACGATCATGTTTACTGTGCCTCTTGCTTTGTTTGGAGCTCTATTGACTCTCTGGCTTTTTGGATTCACCCTGAATATTTTCAGTCAGATCGGGATTATCATGCTGATTGGTTTGGTGACGAAAAACGGGATTTTGATCGTAGAATTTGCCAATCAACGTAAGGCCCAGGGCATGCCCATTGAAGAGGCAATTTTCGGTGCAGCAGTAGCTCGATTCCGTCCGATCTTGATGACCAGTTTGTCTACCATACTAGGGATTCTTCCTATTGCTTTGGCCTTGGGCGCAGGAGCTGAAAGTAGGGTCCCTATGGGGGCTGCTGTTATCGGTGGACTGACATTTGCCACCGTGCTCACGCTCTTTATAATCCCAGCCATTTATACCTATCTCACTTCCAAGCAAGGAAGATTAGCCAGAATTTGATGAAAAAGCTTTCATTCGTATTTCTATTAAGTTTATTCTCAGTCCACTTTCAGACCTTTTCCCAACAGTCTCTCGATTTGGAAAAGGCGGTCCAGATGGGTTTGGAAAACAATTTGCAAATCAAAATTGGGCTTGAAACCGTAAATATCCGGGAATTGGACAAGAGGATCGGAGTAGGTAGCTTTTTTATGCCGGTCATTGATGCTACCCATTTACGTACCTTTGGTACTGAAGACGTAACTCAGACTTTTGTCAATGACCCTGAAAACCCCAGGGAGATCGATGGGGCAAAATCAAGGAATAAATCCTACAGTGTGGTAGGGGTCTATGGATTCAGGCCGGAGACTATCGTTACCATGAAGCGGTTGGGGGTACTGACAGAAATCTCTGAGTTAGATTCTAAGGTGATTGTAGAAAATACTGTAGCAAGCATTTCCACAGCTTACTACAGACTCATTCTAGAGCTTCAGCGGTACAATGTTCTCAAAGAAACCCTTCGACTGAGCAAGGCCCGATTGGATATTGCTCAAGCTCAATATGAATTAGGAGGGGCTGGAAAGCGGGACTACCTTACCGCTCAGGTAGATTACAATTCGGACTCCAGCTTGTTGATTACCCAAGAGCAGGTTATCCAAAATTCAAGAGTAAATCTAAACGAACTCTTGGCTATTGATCCAGGAACCATGTTTTCGATTCAGGACTCCACCATTCAAATCGGGGATCGCTTGTCATTGGAGACGCTTGTAGAGAATGCCTTTTTGGAAAACAAACTCCTGCTAGTCAATCAAAGGCTCAACAACGACGCCTATCTTCAAATCAAGGAATTGCAGGCTTCCAGATTACCGGTGATCAATCTCAATTCAAGCTTCACCAATACGGTTTTCAATTCAGACGCAGGTTTCTTGATTCAGAACGAACGACAAGGGATCAATTATGGGGGAAACATCACCTTAAACCTTTTCAGTGGTCTAACCCTCAACAGAAGAATCCAGAGTGCAAAAGTGAATAAACGAATTCAGGATTATTCCCTTGACCAATATGAAATCCAGCTTCGTTCCGATATAGAAAGGGCCTATAACATATATACCAAAAACCTGCAGTTGCTCAAAATTGAAGAAGTCAACTATCAGGTAGCCAAGGAAAACTCCGAAATAGCCCTTGAGCGATTTAGACTCGGGATATCCTCATACTTGGAGTTTAGAGATGCTCAGGTAAACCTGCTCACAGCCGAAAATAGGTTGATTACGGCTATTTTTTCGATCAAGGAGCAGGAAATCGAACTGATGAGGCTCAGTGGCAAAATTTTCTTTGAGAATAGTTATGAGGATTTTTCGGTAAACCCTTGATCTTCAAAATCTCCACGAACGGGGCTCTAAAACGGGCTCCGTTTTTTATTTGCTTTTTTTAAGAATCGCTTCTTTTTTGTTTTGGCATAGCCTTTGCCAAAGGGCCCTTGAACCATCGAGGGATTTCCCTTTCGCATGAAGCAATTTATTTCTGCAACATTTTCTATTCTCATCCTTCTGCTCTCAGGGGTTCAGTGTACCTTTTTTGAAGAAAGACTGAACCGAAATGAAAAATCCACCTATCAATTGGATTTGTTAGGCATTCAGGAAAGAGGGAGTATTCGCGCAGCTGTTGACAACAATTCCACGTCATATTACATCTATCGGGGCCGAAGGATGGGCTATGAGTTTGAGCTCCTGAGAGATCTGGGGAAAAACCTTGGGGTACAGGTCGAGTTTGTGATTGTATCGGATATTCAAGAGGCTTTCGAAAAACTTGACGAAGGCAAGGTAGATGTGATAGCAATGAACCTGGAGCCAAGTGTGGATCGCTCAAGAAAAGCTGCTTTCACTCATTATTTGGGTACCATGAGTACTTTGGTGATTGGAAAAAAGCCAATCGAGAAGCCAGTCACTTGGGAAGAAATAGGCAAGGATACGATTCATATCCGTAAGGGTACGGTCTACAACAAGCAGCTGAATAGCATCAAGGATTCGTTGGGGCTTGGTTTTACTGTTTTGGTTTCAGATGTTCATGAGGAGACATTGATCGATCAAGTGGCCGATGGAACTATCAAATGGACCGTAGCTGATAGGAATATTGCCAAAGCCAATCAAACCTATTATCCTGATTTGGATGCAACCCTAAAGGTCTCAGAGGATGGAACAGTTCATTGGGCAGTAAGGAAAAATTCTCCCGAACTTTTAGACGCCATCAATACTTGGCTCGCAGAGAAGAAAAAGCGTTTTATCCCTGAGGTTTATGCCAAATACTTTCTCAGTTCCCGAAATAGCTATTACCGAATCAACAGTCCTTTTTCCTCTTTGGGAGGAAATAGAATTTCTGTATTTGATGAGTTGATCCAGCAAAATGCCCGGGAATTAGGTTGGGATTGGAGGCTTTTGGCGGCTCTGGTCTACAAGGAATCGGGCTTTGATACCTCAGCAGTTTCCTATGCGGGAGCAGAGGGTTTACTTCAGCTGATGCCAGTTACGCTGGAACGATTTGGCGTAACAGATCCCAATGATCCTACAGAATCCCTTCGAGGAGGTGTGAGGTATCTTCAGTACTTGGATAAATTCTGGATGGAGCGTGTACCGGAGACAGCCGAACGGGTGAAATTTATTCTAGCTTCCTATAATGTAGGGCAAGGGCATGTGGAAGATGCTTGGAGGCTGGCAATGAAATATGGAAAAAACACACAAAGCTGGAAAGAGGTCTCTTACTTTTTGAATCTTAAAAGTGACCCGGACTACTACCGTGACCCCATCGTGAAAAGCGGTTATGCTAAGGGCCACGTAGCGGTCAATTATGTCCGGGATATTCTAGCCTTGTATGATTCTTACCGGAATTTGATTTCTCCTTAATGAAGCTCAAAGAGCGCCTCTATCTCTACAGGGATATTGTCCGGAAGAGAACCCATTCCTACTGCTGATCGTACGCCGATTCCGTTTTCTTCTCCCCAAACGGAGGCAAACAGCTCACTGCATCCGTTGATCACATAGGGATGTCGCTCAAAGGAGGGGATACAATTCACCATTCCCAAGACCTTGATGACTCGCTTGACCTTATCCAAACTGCCCAAATTGGCTTTGATTGTCGCCAACATCGCCAATCCCACCTGTCTGGCTGCGATTTTTCCCTGCTCAATATCCAAGTCCTGACCAACCCTTCCAATGATCAGAGTCCCGTCTGGCTTGACGGTTCCATGGCCGGAGAGATAGAGATATTTGCCATCGATGAGGCAGGGTTTGTAGACTCCCAATGGCTTTGGAGCTGGAGGAAGTTCCAATCCTAACTTTGCAAAATTCTGTTCAGGGGTGTTCATAGTATTTTATTTTGGGGAATTTAGACAAATAGATCCAGAATCAGAACCCCGATCAGGCCGGCAACTGCCACGATCGTTTCCATCAAAGACCATGATTTAAGCGTGTCTTTGATACTCACATTGAAAAACTCCTTGTACATCCAAAATCCTCCATCGTTGAAATGGGAAAACATCAAGCTACCTGCTCCGATCGAAAGCACCAATAGATTGGGATTGACGTCCATGGTGCTGACTATGGGAGCAATGATCCCTGCTGTGGTCAAGCCAGCGACGGTAGCAGAGCCCACACATACACGAATGACAGAGGTAATCAACCAAGCCAGAATCAGGGGATGCATTTCCCAAGTTTGCAGATTTTCAGCGATGGTTTGACTCACTCCGGTATCGGTAAATATTTGCTTCAATGCTCCCGCACCTGCTACGATCAGCAGAATCATGGCAATGTCCTTGGTGGCCACGGTGTAGATTTCCATCAGATGGGACATGCTTATTTTCCTGCGGATACCCAGAGAAAATGTGGCATAAAGCAAAGAAATCAGCATCACCACTCCAGGATCGGCTAAAAAGTAAATCCAAGAAGCCGTAGGGCTTTCTTTGGGAAGATCCAGGGTCAAGGCTGTCGTACCTACCAAAAGAAGTACAGGCAGCAAAGCAGTAAATAGGCTATTTCCGATGCTCGGTAATTCATTTTCAGGCTTTGGATCAGCTTGAAAAGTCTGAAGAGGAGTGGATTTGATTTTTTTCAAGAAAGGAGCAAAAATTGGCCCTGCAACGATGATGGTAGGAATGGCAATCAAGAAGCCATAGAATAATGTCAGCCCCATGTTGGCGTCGAATTGGGCGACCAAAGCTGCCGGAGAAGGATGTGGAGGTAAAAATCCATGAGTAACCGAGAGAGCCGCCAAAAGCGGCATTCCTACATACACTGCCGGCAGTCTAAACTGGTAGGAAACGGTAAAAGCCAAGGGGACCAAAAGCACAAAGCCCACATTATAAAACAGGGGAATCCCAACGATCAAACCGGTGAAGGCCATCGCCCAAGTGATGTATTTTTCACCGAAAAACCGCATCAGAAATCCTGCAATCCGCTGCGCAGCCCCACTTTCAGCCACCAGCTTGCCCAGCATGGCCCCGGTGACAATCACAATCACCAAATCTCCCAAAAGTGACCCCATTCCTTTTTGGACAGACCTAGCTACTTGGTCAGCAGGCAAGCCCAGCATCAGGCCGGCTGCGATGGAAGCGATCAGGAAGGAAAGAAAGGGGTTGAGCTTGGCCCATACGATCAGCAGAACCAAAATCGCGATGGATAGCAATACCAGAAGAAAGGTCATAATGGGGCTGGGGTTAAGCAAGAAATATAAGGAAATCTCATGGCTTAGAATCTTCTTGGGATAGCAATTCCGACTCATAGCATTGGATTTTAAAAAAATGAGGCTGTAGATAAAAGTCATTTTGTTTTGGAGTTCACTGTTTTATCCACCTTTTTTGAATAAAACTCCCTTGATATTCCAGCCCGAAGAGATATAATCCAGAGGGAAGTTTTTCGCAAAATTGAGAGAACAAATCCTCGTTCCACGTATCCTCCAAGAGAGTCTGACCCAGAGAGTTTTGAAGGGTTACTTTTGGATTGGGCTTCCAATCCCTAGGGAAAATAAGTCCCAGCCTACCTTCTGAATAAGGATTTGGGTAGATGATAACGTCTTTGGTATTAGATGAACTTGGGCTTTCCACGCGGATCACATCACTCCAAATGGATTCCCCCGTATAACTGATTTTTCTGATACGATAGCCATAGGAAAGATATCCTTTGGCCGTTTGGTCCAAAAACTCAAGATCATGGGCTTCTCTCTTCTGTGGATCAGGGCTAATCACACCTACTTTTTCCCATTGCCTTGTGGAGAAATTTAGCCGATGGATCTCAAAAAACAGAATTTCCTTTTCGCTATTGACTGACCATCTGATTTTATTGCCCAATGGGGTGCTTGATCCCTCAAGTTTTAACCAGCTCAGAGGAAGAATACTGGTAGTCCTAAAGCTCCCCACAGTAAAATTGACCCCCGATAGCTGTGAAAAAGTAACTTCTCTTCTAGCCCAAAGTAGTGCGGGATCCAAACCAATAAGATTTATGCCTGGAGCTGGATATCCGGTACCGACAATTCTAAGGTCTGTCACATCTCCCACGATCAGCTGATCAGCAGAAATCCTCAATTCAATCGGGTCGCTTCCTGTCGATAAGTCAGAAAATTCGAAATAGCTGAATTTTCGATACAGGATGGGAGTACCATCTGAATCGTTGAATCCAGGATTGAAATCTGCACCCTTGTATTCTGTAAATCTTATTGAGATATTCCCTCCAGGGGAGTTTCCCAATAGTTGTACTTTCCGAAGTCCTCCGTTTTGGGTGTCTTCAAAAGGGAACGTGGCATTGCTGGAATTCAGAGTTGCTGGAAGTCCGAAGTAGGTCATTTTACCTACATTCCTCCATCTTCCTCCGGAATGAGATAGGACTCCCGAATTACTGGTATTGATCAATAAATCGTTCCCCTCCATGTCTATGACTCCTTGTATGAGGGAAAGATTTCGGGTGATAGTCAGATCAGAGTTGGGGTGAAATACTCCTCCGGATTTATTGAGGGTTAGATCCCTTACAGTGAGTGAAAAGCCCAAAATCTCCTGACTGGAGGAGCCCAGCAGTGTGAGATGAGTGGATGAGGATAAAAAGTTTCCAGATCCTGATTTTTCCAGATTTCCCAGTAAGGTAAGGTTGTTGGGAAGAGATAGATTTTGACTTCCCTGTAACTCTACGTCCCGGACTGCTACCGGGGTGGCGGCGTCAGCATATGAGCTGGAGAGAAATGCCTTGGGTAAACTGCCTCCCCGATGGATAATTTTCCCATTCAACTGAAAATTGGCAGCTTCAATGCGGGGATTGCTCCCTTCCAAAATCAGAGTACCTCCATTTTGCAAATCAAAGTTTAGCGCACTGATTGTGCTGCTGGTAGATCTGTTGAGGATATTTCCATTGCACTCAGAAATAAAGGTGGCCCCTGATTCAATTACCAGTTCCCCAAAAGGTCCGGTCCCAAATACTGTGGTTTCGGTGTTGAAGGATAGGGTAAAGCACACATTAGGGATCACGGAGGTATCAATCTTTTGCAAGACGCTACCTGACCTCACTGTGAATGAAAGTGCTTTGAATGGACTTTCGATGACAAATTGCTCGCCTGGATCGGCTTCAAAAATCACCGAATAGCGACTTTGGGTAGTTTGTGCACTCCAGCTGTTTTTTTCAACGACGGTTCGGCTGCTTCCTTTGAAGGTAAGGGTGCTTCCGACGGAGTTTCCAATCCAGTTTTGACTGTTCCACGCATTCCCGGGAGTACCGGGGGCCGGACCAGAAAAGGCGTGGAGGCTTCCATACACATCCAAATTGAATCCATTTAGGTTTAATTTTTGGGCAGCTCCGGTCTCTGCATTGATGAAGATACTTTTCACCTCTTCATTTGCTGTGAGAGTTAAGGTGTGGGTTTGATCAATGTAGATATCCTGGCCTAGGCTGGGTTTAATGGATGCAGGCTGCCAGGAAGTGCCATCCCAAACGTTCCAAATCGAAGGGTTTGGGAAGTTGCCGCTGGAGATGGTTTTGTAGGCCCCAATTTCTTGAGCATTGACGAAATGAGAGAGGCACATGATTCCTCCAACTGCCAGGATAATCCTGTATATTCGGCAGTAAAAATGAGGAATACAGCAAACTAAATAGCTCAATGCTCTCATAAAAAATCGGATTTAAAAAGTAGTTCAATTTAAAAAAATGGGAAATAATAAAAAAATCGTTTTAACCTTTTTTTTACTGATTTTCATGTCATTAGGTCATTCCCAAGCCCAGATGTTCGAAGTCAGTTTGCTGACCTGCGGTCCGGGAGAAGAGCTTTATTCTTCCTTTGGGCATAGCGCTATCCGAATCCGGCAGACCGGTTCTCAGGGGCGGGATTTGGTTTTCAATTTTGGGACCTTTGATTTTAACACTCCCAACTTCTACGGGAAGTTTGCTACAGGAAAGCTGAATTATATGCTCAGTGTGTCGACCTACGATCAGTTTGTGGTGGAGTACTACCAAGACCAAAGGGAGATTCGCGAACAGGTTTTGGATTTGAGCGCAGAGCAGAAGGATTTCCTGCTTCAGCATTTGGAGGCTCAGTACGATCCAGCAAGGAGATTTTATAAGTACGACTTCTTTTTCAACAATTGTGCAACCAAGATCCGAGATGCTTTTGAAATCGCAATTGGGAGGCAGCTGGTCTGGAATGACCCTGTCAATCCCGAGGAGAAGACCTTTAGAAATCTGATCGACGAATACGTTTATCCGCTCCCCTGGGCAGATTTGGGGATTGACTTGGCCTTGGGCGCAGTCATCGATCGGGATGCGACCGAGCGGGAAGAGCAATATTTACCCGATTACATGGAGCAGGCTTTTGCCAGAGCGACTCTCGAGGGAGATGGACCTACCCGTCCTCTGGTCAAAGAGTCCCGAATCATTCTTGAGTTTCCGGAAAAAGCTGACCCTTCTCTCAGTTTGTTGAATCCCTATTTGATCTTTTGGTTGGTGGCAGTGATTTATGGGGTCTTAACCTTTTTGGATAAAAGAAAAGGAAAAATCAGTTTGGGGCTGGACGTGATTTTCTTTGGTGTTCTTGGCCTTTTGGGTTTCCTGATCGTGTTTCTCTGGTTTTTTACTGATCATTCCGCCACCAAATGGAACTGGAATCTGCTTTGGGCATTCCCGGGGCATCTGATTTTGGCAATAGGTCTCTTGCGGAAAAATAAGGCTGCATGGATCGGAAGGTACCTTTTAGCCACCCTGATTCTTGCCGTTCTGGCTCTTCTGATTTGGATTTTGGGGTTCCAATCCTTTCATCCCAGCCTGGTGCCTTTGTTTTTGGTGCTGTTCCTTCGGGCCAATTTCTTGTATTACCATATTGGGCAAACAGAAAAGGCTGGATTGGTCAACTGAAAAATCAAACCTTTTGCCCTGTTTCATGTGTTGAACCCTTGTTATGGAATTCAAACTTACCTCAGACTATCAGCCTACCGGAGATCAGCCCAAAGCCATTGAAAAACTGGCCGAAGGGGTGAATGCCGGCGAATCCGCCCAGGTTTTGCTGGGGGTGACTGGTTCGGGGAAGACTTTTACCATTGCCAATTTGATTCAGGCTACCCAAAGGCCCACCTTGGTATTGAGTCATAACAAGACCCTTGCTGCCCAGCTTTATGGAGAATTCAAGCAGTTTTTTCCTGAAAACGCGGTAGAATATTTCATTTCCTATTACGATTATTACCAGCCTGAGGCATTTATTCCAAGTTCGGGTACCTATATAGAAAAGGACCTCAGTATCAATCAGGAGATCGAAAAACTCAGACTGAGTGCCACTTCGGCCTTGCTGACCGGAAGGAGAGATGTAATTGTAGTTGCTTCAGTTTCCTGTATTTATGGTATTGGTAATCCGGAGGAGTTTGGGAAAAATGTAATTCGTCTTCAGGAGGGAGACCGTATTCCAAGAAATCAGTTGCTCTTCAAGCTGGTGGATATTCTCTATTCCCGAACCCAGAATGAACTCACACATGGGACTTTTCGGGTGAAAGGAGACACGGTAGATATTTTTGTGGCCTATGCGGATTGGGGATACCGGATTTTCTTTTGGGGAGATGAGATAGAAGCTATTCAGCGGATAGACCCTACTACCGGAAAAAAGCTGAATGATGAAAAGATCATTTCTATTTTCCCCGCCAACCTCTTTGTGACCGGAAGAGATACCATCAATCAGGCGATCAATGAGATTCAGGATGATATGGTCGCTCAGGTGAATTTCTTTGAAAAAGAAGGCAAATTCATTGAGGCAAAAAGGCTTCAAGAAAGGACTGAATTTGACTTGGAAATGATTCGGGAACTGGGATATTGCTCCGGAGTGGAGAACTATTCCCGGTATTTTGACCGGAGACAGCCGGGGATGAGACCCTTCTGTCTTTTGGATTATTTTCCGGAAGACTTTCTGATGGTAATCGATGAGAGCCATGTGACAGTACCCCAAATCCGGGCGATGTGGGGTGGAGACCGATCAAGAAAAGTCAATTTGGTCGATTTTGGTTTCCGATTGCCATCAGCCTTGGACAATCGTCCTTTGAAATTTGACGAATTTGAGCAATTGACCCGGCAAGTAATCTATGTGTCGGCAACTCCAGCGGACTATGAATTGGCTTTGACTGAAGGGGTAGTGGTCGAACAGATTATCCGTCCCACCGGTCTTTTGGATCCCACTATTGAGGTGCGACCCAGCCAAAATCAGATTGATGATTTGCTCGAGGAAATTGATCAGACCATAAAAACTGAGGCTAGGGTCTTAGTCACTACGCTTACCAAACGGATGGCAGAGGAGCTGCAGAAGTTTTTGGAAAGAGCCGGAGTAAAATCCCGATACATCCACTCCGAGGTAAAGACTTTGGATCGGGTAGAAATTCTCAGGGAACTTCGTCTGGGCGTATTTGACGTATTGGTAGGTGTCAATCTCCTTCGAGAAGGGTTGGACTTACCCGAGGTGTCACTGGTGGCTATTTTGGATGCGGACAAGGAAGGTTTCCTGAGAAATGAGCGATCGCTTGTACAGACTATTGGTCGGGCTGCCCGAAACTCTGAGGGTAGGGTCATCATGTATGCGGATCAAATCACTGAATCCATGCGTATGGCCATCGATGAGACCAAGCGGAGAAGGGCTTTGCAAATGGCGTATAACGAGGAGCATGGGATAGTCCCTACCACCGTGATCAAATCGCGGGATAAAATCATGGGGCAGACCAAAGTGGCTGATTCCAAGAAAAATGCGAAAGTCTACGCAGAACCTATGCCGGGAGAAGCTCCAATCGCTGCAGACCCGGTGGTACAATATCTAAGCAAGGACAAACTCCAAAAACTCATTGAGCAGACCCAAAAGCAAATGGAAAAAGCAGCGAAGGAGCTGAATTTCATGGAAGCTGCGCGTCTGAGAGACGAATGGATGGCTCAGAAAAAACGACTCGAAGAGCTTTCCCGTACACTCGGTTCCTAATCATAATCCAAAAGAAGACCATGACCCTTCAGGAGGTGAGGGCTCTTGCCGCAAAAGGGGAAGGGCTGAAAATTGAGTTCAAGAAAAAAGCAGCCTTCCCGGAAAAGATTGTCAGGGAAGTGATTGCCTTGGCCAATACGGCAGGGGGTGACTTGCTCATCGGGGTAGACGATGACGGGACGGTCAGCGGACAGCGGTTTATCGAGGAGGAGGTCTTTGTAATGAACAAAGCGATTGACACGCTGATATTCCCCAAGCTTGAAGTGGAGTGTACGATCATAAAACTTACCGAAAAGAAGGGGGTGGCAGTTTTTCAGATTCCTTTGAGCCCGGATCGCCCTCATTTTTTGAAAGAAAAGGAAAAAAAGCAGGCATATGTGCGGGTTGCGGACCGTAGTATTCAGGCGAGTAGGGAGGTTTGGGAGATTCTGAAGAAAGGACGGGTGCCGAAGGATACGGTTTTTACGTACGGCAGAAAAGAGGAACTCTTGATGAAAGCTTTGGGAGAAAATGGAAAAATTACTCTTAAAGAGTACTCCCGCTTGGCAAGAATTCCCATCTTTTTGGCTTCCAAAACCTTGGTTCGTCTCGTGACTGCCAATGTTTTGCAAATTCATCCTCAGGAATCGGAGGATTATTTTACTCTGAAGGAATAGGGGAGTTCAATCCCTGTGCGATGTGTAAACCCTTGACTTCCCTGCAGGCCACCGGTGTGGATGATGAGGATTTTGGAATCGGTAGGAAAGTGGTCGTTTTTTATTTTTTCCCAGATAGCAAACCCCATTTTTCCGGTATAGATCGGGTCCAGAGGAACCTGAAATTCCTTCCAAAACCATCGGATAAACTCAATCAATTCCTGCTTCCACCTAGCATAGCCCCCAAAATGAAATTGAGTTTCGATTTGAACTTGCCCCTTTGATTGGACTTGATACTGGGCCGCTAGATTTTCCATCTCTTGCCGGATAAATTCCCCTTTGAGCACGGAAATTCCCAGCAAAGTCTGGTAGGGGAGAAGAGAAGCAGCCAAACCCAATAAGGTGCCTCCAGTTCCGATTGGAGTGGCAAGGTGAGTGAAAGCGGATGCTCCTGGATTCAAAATTTCGCTTGTTCCTTGAATGGCCAGTTGGTTGGTTCCTCCCTCAGGAATCAGGTAAAAGTCTCCGAATTTTTGCTTTAAGTCCTCAATAACAGAGAAGGTGTTCTTTTCTCGGTAGGTTTTCCTGTCTACAAAGTGAAGCTCCATTCCCTTTTCCCGGGCATAGGCCAAGGTAGGATTCTTTGAGTCTGTGCCTTCGCCTCGAATGACTCCAATGGATTTAAATCCTTCTATTTGTGAAGCGGCCGCAGTAGCATGAATATGGTTTGAAAACGCTCCTCCAAAAGTCAGGATCATGGATTTTCCTTCTTTTTTGGCTTGTTGAAGATTGTATTTTAGTTTGAAAAACTTATTTCCCGAAACCAAAGGATGTACTTCATCGAGCCTTAGGATAGCGAGTTCAAGCTTCTTTTCTGCAAGAAGGTCATGGAAGAGGGGCTGAATTCTGGGCTCGTGAAGGTAATCCATTGGAGTTTTCATCAAAGTTAAGCGCTATCCTCCTATTTTTACGGGATGATGCAGCCGGAAGAAGACTTCGAAGAAGAAGAGTTAGAACTTTATGAACACCATCGAATAGTGGTGGACAAGGGTCAGTCTCCGGTGAGGATCGATAAATTCCTTACGGAAAAAATAGCCTACGCTACCCGAAATCGGGTTCAAAGAGCGATAGATGCAGGGACTATTTTAGTCAATGGGATGTCTTCTAAGTCCAATTACAAAATCAAGCCGGCTGATGAAATCCGGGTTTTGCTGGAGAAACCACCTCGGGATACAGAAGTCATTCCTGAAAATATTCCTTTGGATATCGTATTTGAGGATGGACATCTTTTGGTTGTGAATAAACCTGCAGGAATGGTGGTGCATCCTGCACATGGAAATTGGACGGGTACACTGGTCAATGGATTGGTTTACCATTTTCAGCATTTGCCAGAAATGAAGGGGAATGTTGGGCGCCCCGGATTGGTCCACCGAATTGATAAAGATACTTCTGGGCTCTTAGTCATTGCCAAAACAGAGGAAACTATGGCTCCCTTGGCTGCCCAATTTTTTCATCATACCATTGAAAGAACCTACTTAGCTCTTGTGTGGGGAGAGCCGGAGGAAGACGAGGGTACTGTGGTCGGACATGTGGGCCGGAGTGCCAAAGACCGAAAGGTCATGGATGTCTTTCCGGATGGCAGTCAGGGAAAGCATGCCGTCACCCATTGGAAAGTTCTCAGGCGATTGCGATATGTGAGCTTGATTCAGTGCAATCTGGAAACAGGCCGAACCCATCAAATTCGTGCCCATATGCGCTATCTGGGGCATCCTCTATTTAATGATGCCATGTACGGTGGAGATAAAATCCGCAAAGGAACCCAATTTGCTAAGTACAAAGCATTTGTTCAAAACTGTTTTGATTTGATGCCGCGCCAAGCCCTGCATGCGATGAGTTTGGGTTTTGTTCATCCGGTGACTCAAGAGAAGCTTTATTTTGAAGCCCCATTGCCACCTGATTTTTCTGGAGTCCTCGAGAAATGGGAAAACTACGTTCAGTTTGAATAGGCTTGGGTAGGGCAGTTTTAAAAAAAGAGGGATGTTCCCGTTTTTTACTGGAAATTGATTTGCATTTTTCTAAAAAAGGAAGGCTAAAAATAGATTTTTGTCAATTAATCTCATCTTTTCTGAAAAGAAGGCAGAAATCTTTGATTTTATCATTGCGATTTTTCTAAAATGAATTAGAAAAATTACCCAAATTTTAACAATACATCATAAATCAATCGTTTTCATTAAGAAATGTATAAAAATTAAATCATTTTCTTAGAAAGTTTGCAAAATAGAGTTTTCACCCCCTATATTTGAATCAAGCAAACGGCTAAAAAGTTTACTTCATACTGTAGGATGTTGAAATTGGCAGACAAGCCCTCCTGTCTCGGGGGTGGGGATGCTGGGATAAAGCAATTAGCGAGCTCGTAATTTGCCTAACTACCCCGTGGAGGTTCGAATCCTTCTCCTACAGCAGGTTATTTTGGGTTTATTGTTAATTGACTAAAACCATGGAATTTTATTTCATGGTTTTTTTATTGTCCATGCTTGAATAAATCCAAGCCAATTTTGAGCTTTTACTTTCTTTTTCGATTTTCTAATTCAGAGGCAAAAAGATTCTTTCCAATTATTGATTAGGTATTAAAAAAGCTATTTGGATAAAAAAAATGAAAAAAAGTAAAATAAATCTTGCAAAAATTTTAATAAATCGATCTGTTTTCTAATTTTGAGACATCAAAAGCTTCTAATTACTCAATCGATTACGGAGAGAAATTTGGAGGGTTTTGATTTCCAGTAAGTTATGGGTAAATGGCAAAACAGCCACCAGCTTACCAAATTACAGCCATACTGTAGGATGTTGAAATTGGCAGACAAGCCCTCCTGTCTCGGGGGTGGGGAGCCCAGCACAAAGCGAGCGTCGACCGGACTTTAGCCTAACTGCCCCGTGGAGGTTCGAATCCTTCTCCTACAGCAAAAAAAGCAACAGGAATGTTGCTTTTTTTTTGCGGTATTGATTCTGCAAGTAGGCCGAGGAAGGTTAATGAATGGTATTTTGACCTGATTTTTGGATGTAATTTGTGGTGAATTGCAAATACTCGTGATTTTGTGACTATCTTTTCTGTGTTAATTACCTCAGTTCCGCATGTCCCGGGAATCCGCTAAAAAGCACCTCAGACATCCTATTCGAAAAAAACTACTCGCCTTTTTTCTGAAGGTAGTTTTGGTTTTACTCTTTTTAGAATTCCTGCTTTATTTCGGATCGAATATTTTTCTCTCGCGGTATGCGCAGCGTAAAATAAATGAGGCAACACATGAAGTTTATGTGGTTGATTTTAACCGGTTCAATTTTTCACTTTTGAGAAGAGGATTTTTTCTGGATGGTCTTGTCCTGCAGCCGGTAAATTCTGATCTTAAAAATGAAGGTCAGGCTCTCTTTGACATCAAATTGGATCAGGTTGGATTTTCCGGGCTTTGTTATGATTTTTTTGAAAAGGAATTTACAATTGGAAAAATCTACTTGGATAACCCCAGTGTTGAATTAAGCCTTGCGGCGAATCAGACCAATGAACCTCCCAAAAATCAGGGCAAAAAGGAAGGCTCTCCTGTCAAACTACTTGAGCAGGAAATCAGGAAGAGTATCCTTAAAATGAACCTGGGTGCATTCCGGATTAATGAAGTCGAAATAGACCACGCTAACGTCTTATTTTTCAATTTTCTGAGTAAGGGAAATCTTGATGCGGAAAATACCTATCTGGTGGTCAAGAATATTGATCTGACTACCAAGGAAGAATGGACGACTCCTTTTAATGCAGAGGGTTTTGAATTTGAGTTGGATGAGGTAAAGTTTACTCTGCCGGATGGGGTGCATTCACTTGAAGCTGAGCGGGTATTTATTTCTTCGCTTGAGGATTTGGTTAATATCACCACTTTTTCTCTTCGCCCTGATGAAAGTCAGCAAAGTAAGGCTTACTATACTGTTAACTTGGACAAACTCCTTTTGGGGAATGTAGATCTGAATAAGGCCTTCATGACTTCCGAAATGGAGGTGGACGAGTTAATTCTCAATGAACCGTACTTTAAAGTTGCGAGTAATCCCAACCCCCATAAGGACAGCACAGCTTCCGGAAATCTAAATGATTTTATTCAAGGCATTCTCAAGTCCGTAAAAATAAAAGAACTGTCAATTAACGACGGCAAATTCGTAAAATCCCAGATTGCGGATACTCTAAAAAGTCGAATTGAACTGGAGCGTCTTAACTTCAAAATGGTCAAATTCTATCTTGGCGAGGATTTCCTGCTGAGGGAAAATCAATTCTTTTATGGCGAGGATGCCTCTATGGAAATAGATGGAGGTAGTCTTTATCTCGGAGATGATATTCACTTGATTCAAGGAGAGAAGATTTTTGTGTCCTCATTCAAGGATGAACTGATCGTCAGAAACCTCACTTTGAGTCCAAGGGAGGAAGGAATACAATCAAAATCCCCCAAAAACCTCCTTAAAGTAAGCTTATCAGAATTTTCTCTGGATGAAATCGACCTCAAAAAACTTTACAATGAAGGGATATTGAATGTAAACAGTCTTCTTATTGACAGGCCTAGTGTTGAAGTGGTAGAATTGGAAGATGCTGAAGAAAAAGTAGGAGGAGTTTCTACCAATGAGCTTATTTCTGGGTTTTTAAACCAAGCAAACATTGGTTCTTTCGAAGTAAGAGATGGAACTGTGCAGTTTACCGATGCCAGAGGGAGGAGAAGCAATGATATCGGATTTGATCGATTTAGTTTTCTCTTAGATGATCTATCCTTAAATGCTGATTCTTCTTTGCCCATTCAGGATCAGATTTATGCAGAGGAAATATCCTTGGATTTGTATGATTATCGATTAAAAATCAAAGATAACCTTCATGTCATTGTTGCGGATCAGCTCACGGTGGATTCCAGAAGAAGTCTGTTGGCGATAAGGAATTTGAGTATCAGGCCAGAGTCCCCGGATCAGATCCAATCCCTTCTCGATACCTACGGTAAGACCTCTGCGATCAATTTATTTGTTCCTTCATTTCGTGCCGAGGGTCTGGATGTAAAGGGGGCATTGATGGAAAAGGTGCTGGATGTGAGCCTGATAGATATGCCAAACCCGGAATTCGAAATCTCTGCCTACCGGGCGAAGCAAGAAACTGGGAAAGGAGAATCCCTTCAGTCTACTTCAGAAATTAAGGATGTTCTTTTGGGGTATTTCAATTTCATTCAGGTGGATTCTTTGAATTTGGGCCGAGCAAAGATCAAATATGAAAGCTTGATTCAGAATAAGAAAAGCAGTTTTCAAGAAGATGATTTTAACTTAAAACTTAAAAATTTTTATCTAAGCTCTACAGACACCACTTTTTCTGAGAAAACGCTCTTTTCAGAAGAGATTGACCTTACTTTCAATAATTACTCGTTTAATCTGGCTGCCGGCAAATACAATGTTGAAACGGATTTATTGAACTATAACTCAAAGGCTCAAGCCATCATTTTTGATCAATTGATTCTCAAGCCCGGGGATAATTCAAATAGTCGTTTAAATCTCGGGTTAAATTTTCCCAAGGTGGTTTTGCGAGGGGTGGATATAGAGGAGTTTGTTTTTGACAATATTCTCAATCTACAAAAACTAGAAATAGATCAGGGTTTGGTAGAAATAGGGATCGACCAGGAAATTTCTGTAGCGGAGACCAAAGGTCCAAAGAAGAAAGCTATCAGAAAATCTGTTGAATTTATAAGCATTGATTCAATCCAAGCTGTAGATTCCCAACTCCAACTGCTTTACCTAGGTGAAAATGCCTCGCGGCAGTCGATCCGAACCGGATTTGACTTTTTGATTCAAAATTTCTATCTGGATTCTTTGATGACTGAAAATGCGGATTTCAGTTCGATCTATTCTTCTGCGAATCTGGACCTTAAGGACTTTGTCTTTGCACTGCCTGACAGTGTTCATACCGTTAGTTTTTCCAAGGTAAGTCTTGGCGATCAAAGGGAAGAGATTGTTTTTTCGGACCTCAAAATCACCCCCAAGGACCATTTTGGGAAAAGTGGAAGTCCGGTGGTTGAAGCAAAAATTGATCAATTAGCGATTCGAAACAATCACCTTCCTGAGGTTTTGGATACCAAAACGCTCGATTTCAGGGAAATCCGAATTGTCAACCCCCAAGTGGACCTCTATCTGGATACACTGAAGTCTTCAACAAAGTCCAGTTCCAAACCAAAAAAAGAGAATCAGTTGATAGATTCTTTTTTGGTGGGAGACTTGCTTTTGGAAAATGGGAAAGTTCAAATCCACAAAAAAGGTATCGGGCCAGATCCACGATTAAACTTCCCTCAACTTGACTTCCAAGTCAAAGATTTGGGACTAGATCTAATGAATAAGGAACAAAAAGTGGACCTTGAGGATCTAGTAAAAAAGAACATTGCCTTTTCTCTAAAAGGATATCAGATCGATACTCCTGACAGTAATTACAGAGTAAGCCTTAAATCCATAGCCTATGAAAACGGCAACTTGGATATTCAGGGTATCTACTACCGACCCATCTTGGGGAATTATGCCCTTCTTCGAAAACTGCCCTTCCAGACGGATGCAGTCACGGCAAGGGTAAATAGTATTCGACTGGAAGGTTTGGATCCTTTGGAATACGTACAAAACGCGAAAATTAAGGCGAATAATCTGAGTATTTCCGGCGCAGAGATTGATTTGTTCCGTGACAAAAGGTTACCGCCGGACTTGTCTATTTACAAGCCGATGCCTCAATTTTTGATGAGCCATTCCAAAGTGTCGGCGGATATTTTTTCGATAAGGGTTAGAGATGGAAGAGTTAGGTATTATGAATTTGCACCCAAAGGAAACCTTCCCGGAATGATCAGCTTTGATCAGATTCAGTTGGATTTGGCGCCATTTTACCTAAGAAAGGAGGGAGAAGCCTATCCTCTTGATAAAGCAAGAATTGGTATCCAAGCCCGAATTATGGATCAGTCTGAAGTAAACCTGAATGCAGAGATGTACTTTGAGGAGAATTACCCCATGGATGTGGAAGTCAAAATGAAGGATTTTTCATTCACAGAGGCGGATGACTTTCTCTCAAAAACTCTTTTTGTGAAAGCTGTGGATGGTACGGTGACAGATGGAGACTGGAATTTCCGGCTGAATGAGGATTTTGCCCGAGGTAGGATGAGTTTTGGATATACCGATCTGAAAGTTCAATTCCTGGATAGCCTTACCTTGGAAAGAGGCTTGGGAAAGCTGAAGATCTATACTTTTGGAGCTAACCTGCTTGCAAAAAATAATAACCCAAGAGGAGGAAAAGGGAAAGTGGTGAGCAGAAGAATCTTCCAAGAGAGAAACAAAGGCAAGTTTGTCTTTAGCGCCTGGTGGAAGGCTACTTTCAGTGGACTCCGCGGCACATTTGGCTTGGGAAGGGCAAAAGTGCCGAAGGACTTGAGGAAAGAAGAAGAGGAATAAAAAAGAACCCATACAAAAGGTAGTATTGTATGGGTTCTTTTATTGAATGGGTTTGATTAATCCAGTTTCCCCTCAGTGTCTTTGAAGTCTCCTATGATTCGCGCGCCACTGTTGATCTGCACATCTCCGTAGATGGTTATTGTATTGTTATCACCTACAAATTCTAAAGTAGCGCCACTGTTTAGCCTTAAATCACCATAGATTACAGTCGACCCGGAAAGTCTCAGGGTAGAATTGCTATTGACATTGATGCTGGTGTTTTTTCTGTATTGACCAAAAGCAAACGACCCAACTACCGTCATCAATCCGTTGCTGTTGACATTTAGATTTTGCTCAATGGCCAAAGAGCCGCAGAAAAGAAATTCCCCACCTATGTTTACATTCTTTAGCTGCGCAGAACCAGCAAAGGCGGCATTTTCATTTCCGTTGATATTCAGATTGGAGCTACCTCGGTAGGGGGAAAGGCCCGTGCAGTTTATGTCTTCATTTTCCTCATCGTCGTCGTCATCCTCATCCCGTTCTACGATTTTTAGAATTTGAATTCCTCCTTGTCCGGTGGCTACAAAAATGAATTTGTCCTCAAATCGCACAAAATTTGATGACCCGTCCAAATCCAAGACTCCATAAAGCTTAGGGTCATCTTCATCATCCACATCCGCAATGGATATTCCTGCAGCGCCATTCGCCATGAAAAGCAGATCATCTTCCACGGATACTGCATTGGTCACAATATCTCCGGCTTCTACATTTTCGGGATTGATAGGAATAGGGAGGAGACTTTCTTCCCGCCCGTTAGAGAGGCGGTAAATTCCAGCGCCTTTTCTTCCCAAAGCGATAAATACATGATCGTCTTCAATATCGATAGTCCTTTTTGCCTGAGGCTCATCAGCATCGAGAGCTATTCTGGTCACCTCGGTTAAAGAGTTGGGATTCAAAATGCCCGCACCTTGAGTACCGCTAAGGATTGCTAGTCGATTTTCGCCAAAAGTCACACTCCTTAGGTCTTCACCTGGCACTTCTGAAAGCTTGTTCAGATTCCGGTCAAAGAGGGTCAAAGCACCATTGCTTCCACTGACTAATGCGGTAAATTGACTGGTGGCAGTCACATCGGTGGCTACAAAACCCGGAACTGATATCAACCGAAAGTCAGAGGTAAACTGACCGTTGGAGACGGAGACTATGCCCAAATTGGCCGGGTCAGTCACTTCGCTTTGATCTACATCCACGGCCATGGCTAAGAACAATACCCCGTCCCGATATTCCAAAGCACTGATATCGGCGTTTTTGAATATGGCTTGAGCCACAATTCTTGGCTTGTAAGCATCGGAAATATCCAAAATCTCAACTGCTCCCAAGTAAGTGGGACCTGCTGTATTGTAAGCCACATAGGCATAGTCATCATCAATATCCACATGGGTAGCCTGAAGGGTATTTCCTTCATAGACAGGTGATGATGCCTGAGAAATAAGGACCAAGGCGATTTCCTCAGCATCATCATCGTCCCAAATTCTTCCTGATGAATTTGAAGGGGCGGTAATTCCAATGACCCCGGATCCATCCAAAGAAAGTCTTTGACTTAAATGCTCACTGTCAGTATTGATAATGATGGAAGAATCATTGGGGGTTCCCGGGTCATCGTTGCAGGAAAAAGCCAAAAGAAGTAGGGTGAAGGCAATTAGGAATCCAATGTTCTTTTTGCCGAAAATTCGTTTCATACTTGTGTTTTTGTTATTTGAATACAGTGAAATGGAATTAAATTCTAAAATATGCTCAAAATCAAAATATTATTTTGATTTAGGCTTTCAAAAATAAAAAAAAGGCCGAAAATCCAATTTCGGCCTTTACTTTTTTTTGATAAATAGTAGCTAATTATCTCCTCAGGATGACCTTGTGATACTCCCGATTGGCACCCCAGCTGATTTCAAAAGTATAAACTCCGGCTGCTTTGAGACGAAGAATATCAGCCAGTCTCAGACTTAGCTCTCTAGGAATATCCCCTTCCAAAATATCGAATTGGCCAGTTGATGAGATCAAACGGACAGTGATTTTTTCATCATTGTATGCCCTGCTATCCAGCATTTCAAGGTTGATCGGATCTCCTGTGGTCGGATTTGGATATACTTTCCATCGGGTCAATCCTGAAAGTGATTCAACCTGAATGGCCTTGATGTCGCTGTAGGTGAAGTCCCCATCGAAGTCAAACTGCTTCAGTCGGTAGAAGATATTGCCTCCGGCGATAGGGAGTTTGAAGTCTTGATAGGAATAATCAGTTTGAGAATCTGAGTAGCCAGCACCATTGACCTGACCTATGGTTTCCCATGATTTTACGTCATTGACCGAGCGCTCTATTTCGAATCGATCGTTTTCCCATTCTTTAGCGGTAGCCCAAGTCAAATCACCTGAGCGCATAGAAGAATTGTATTCCGCATTAAAATAAAGGTATTCCAAAGGTAGAATTCGGAAGTTGGGGTATCGGATGTAAACGACGCCTTGGAAGCCGTTGCTACCTCCTGTCCTTCCGGCTCCACCACCTGAACCAAAGGTGGTAGCAGGTAGACCTACTCCGGTATTATTTCCTCTACCACCGGCATAGAAGGTAGAGCCACCAGAACCTGTGTAAGTGCTTCCGCCCATACCCGGTTCATTTACTGTGGCCCCGAAGGAGGTACCTCCTCCTCCAGCTCCATAATGCACGTTTTCTCCGGAAATACTCTGCATTAATCCATTACCACCATTTCCTGCGGTCATCAGAGAAGCATTTCCGGTACCATTATTTCCACTTGAAGCAGCGCCTCCACCACCGGCACCGGACCCACCAAAGCTTTGACCCATGGCTACCCCTCCTGAGTTACCATTACTTGCGGCGCCTCCTGATGAGGCGTTAGTTCCGAATGCTGCTCCCCCGCCTCCTGATGCTCCATTAGCTCCTTGACGATCGGCGTTGTTTCCACTAGAAGAACCACCTTTTCCTCCTCCTGCGGCATTGAGATCTGCGAATGTACCTTGGGCAGAATTGAAACTAGGACCTGTGAAACTTGATTCAGTTCCATTTGTACCTAGTTGGGACAGACTCGTGGCTCCTAGACCTTGAGATCCAGGCGTTACTTCAAAAGAAGCTCCTTGCAAACCAGGCGCTCCATTCATCGTGATTCCAGTGTAATGCTGATAAATAACAGCTCCACCGCCACCTCCGCCTGCGGCATCTCCAAAGCCTCCGCCTCCACCTCCGCCGACTACTAACACCTCAAATTCATCCAAGCCATCTGGAGCATTCCAGGTCCATGAAGAACAATCTCCGGTGATTCGGATGATAGTATAGCCTTCAGCATCGGTATATTGGAACACATCTCCAGTACCCGTACAAGGTGAAGGATCAGGGCAATCGTAAGTGAATACCAGCCTGCCATTTGGTCCTGTTGTGCTTATAATTGCCTGAGCTAGTCGATCCGCCACAGGCTCAGTAGCTGGAACTTGAGTGGCAAATACATCCGTACCACTGAATACGATAAAGATGAGTTCACCGGGTATGACAGAGACTGTCTGAGTTGCAGTATTTCCTCCTGTTCCGTCTCCAAATGCCTGAATAGTAACTTGGCTCACTCCAGCAGGAACTGTGTAAATAGCATCTCCATTTGCGGCCAAATACTCCGTACTGCAATTGATTCCATAAGGAGCAGTATTGTTTGTCGGTACCGAGTATGGACATTGATCGGCTATCCCTTGGATGGAGTTGATGGTCAGGATGGTTGTTCCTTCATTCGAATAGGGTAGTGATTGGAAAGTAAATTGACCCGGAGTGACGACGGTTACAGAAATGTTTTGGTCAGCAATCACGTTTGCTCCATCTGTACTGTAATTGATCACATATTCTCCCGGGGCTAGCTCAGGACCGTAAACGGTAATTGTCGAGACATAAGGAGGAGAGGAGCCAACTGGAGGATTGTCCACATCAATACTGGAAATAGGATAGCTTGGATCTTCCACCGTAATGGTTCCTGTGGCATTTACTGATCCACAACCTCCGGTCAAAGGAATACTGTAATTGAAAGTTCCTACTTCAGTTGGAGTTCCGGATATGGTAATGTCTCCCGAACCTGAATCAAAAGAAGCACTGATTCCTAAAGGAAGACCATTTGCCCCGGCTACCCCTTCATTTACTATTCCTGTGGCTCCGGTACTACGATGAATGAGGGTGATAGGAACCACGGTGTCAAGACATAGTACAGGGTCAGGGTTTACAGGGGTTACGGTGTTTTCTGGAATTACAGTCACGGTAACAGAAGAAGTCGGCATTGAATTACAATCCACTCCATTTAAGGTAGAGATGGTAATCCTTCTAAACTGGGTGGTCTCTGTCAATGCTGGAGAATCATAAGTAGCACCGGTCGCGCCAGTAATGGTGGTCCAGCCTGGATTAGAAGCATTGGTGAATTCCCACTGATAGGAAATAGTTCCGTCGCCGGTTCCAACAGAAGTGCTTGTAAATGCAACTGGATCTTCTCCTTCACAGATAGTCTGGTCTGCCGCAATCGCTCCTGCAACCGGAGTTGACTGTAAGGTGATGGTCACGGGTTCAGTTGCCGGTCCTTCGCAACTATTTGCGCCTACAGAGGAAATGGTATACCTTCTATATTGGGTAGTCTGGGACAATACAGGGGGATTGTAATTAGCTCCTGTTGGATTTCCCGGAACATCCACCCAATTTGGAGTAGATAGGTTAGTGTTCATTTCCCAACGGTAGGAGATGACTGCTCCAATATCCTGCGGACTATACACACTACCGATTATGGCTGCAGGGGTGTCACCTTCACAGACAGTTTGGTTACTTGCTATTGTGCCTTGATCAGGAACGTCCCGGACCGTGATTAACCCTTCAACTCGCACTTGTTGACATGAACCTGTTGTAAAGACCTCATAGAAGTATTGTCCGGGAGTGGTAGGAGAGCCGCTGATTCTCAAATTCACACCATTCCATGTGGCAGTAAGCCCAGCAGGTAAGCCTGTAACCAATGGTCCGTCCAATCCGCCACCCACTGCATATTCAATATCCACAATTGGAGAATCTTCACAGACCACTTGACTGTCATCCGTACCAACTGCAGAGGTTAATCGAATAAATGGCGACAGGGTACCGAAGGAAATGTCATCCAAGGCGAAATCATTTCCTCCCAATGCAGTATTTAGGTTGACAATTTCAATGATTGCCGTAGTAGCCGTACCTGAGCTCCAGCTCGGATTGGATCTGAATTCTCTCCAATTGTCCAATCCTACTTGAGCTTGACTAGTTGGTTCAGGTGCAGTTGACAGATCAAGAACAGTACCTACTAATTGTCCATTGATTTTGAATTGAAGCCTAGCATTTGAAGCAGGATTCAAATTCATTGCCCATGCCGAAAAATAGTATTCAGTAAATTGCTCAACTGCTACTTCTTGTCTCCAAATTACGGGTTGTCGGAGTGGACTACCTATAAGTGCCCCTCCATTGACCATCATAAAGTTTCGTGGCCCAGTTGCATTATTGGTATGATCTCTACCGAAGAAATTGGTATGATATCCAGGAGGAGTTGTGGTAGTACTTCCATGTGCATTTACATTAACCGCATAATACCCTTCAGGCCATAAACCTGTTGCAGGATTACCATTGACATAATACGCTTGATTTTGAGTGTATTCGGTGAAGAAACTTGGATTCGCTGGATCAAAATTGGTAAATGACCCATCGATTATCAATTCCTCAGCAATACTTATGGAAGCCGTGCTGGTGCATCCGTCAGGAGAAGTAGCAGTCACTGAGTAAGATCCTGCTATATCTACTACTATGGATGATGTGGTTTCTCCTGTATTCCAGAGCCAGGTCGTACCCGTTACATTTGAGCTAGCCACCAAAACCACACTTCCATCCACCGCACAATAATCCGCCTGTAAGGTAATTACAGGAGTAGGATCTACGGTAATGGTGAATGATTGCGATGGCCCAGGACAACCATTCACCGATGGTGTCACGGTAATTGTCGCTGTGATTGGACCTGCCCCAGGATTTTGGGCCACAAATGAAGGAATATTTCCTGTGCCGGATGCAGCTAATCCAATGGATGGATGGCTATTCGTCCAGTTATAGACCACCCCAGCAACTGCATTTCCACTAAAATTCACAGCTGAAGTAGATTGCCCAGAACAACCCACATCCTGATTAGAAATTGGATTTACAGTCGGCATAGGCCGAACCAGTACATCGACTTGGAAGGTGTTCCCCACGCATCCATCTGGAGTGATAGGAGTAACCGTATAAGTCACTGTTTGATCTACCAGTGAGGTATTGGTCAAAGTCTGGGAAATATTGGATTGAGGTGTTCCAACATTGGACTCTCCGGTTACATTTCCATTGGGAGATACGGTCCAAGTGTAAGTTGTACCCGCCGGAACGGATCCATTTGTCCCGTTTTGAGGAGTTACGGTAAATGTGCCTCCACTACAGATAATTGTTCCCGTGATGTTGGATATCACTGGTGTTACATTGACATCTGTGGAATTGGTAAACGCAGACACTGCCGTACACCCGCCTGCATTGCTGTAATTCACCGAAACATTTTTGGTACCGCTTGTTAACCAAGTAAGTGTGACGGTATGGTCAGTAGCTCCAATACCTCCAGAGGTAATGGTATAATCGGTTCCGACTGTCCCAGGTACAGTCCAGATATAGTTGGATTGTCCTGGTTGTGTGGTATAGGTGACAGGAGCTCCTACACACAGATCAGTAGTAGGGGCCTCTGTAAATGTTGGAGTTGGAAGTGGACTTACATTTAAGGAGTTTGAAACCGCCGATGCCGCAGTACAATTATTTGAGTTGCTATAGTTTACAGAGATATTTTTAGTGCCACTAGACAGCCATCTTAAGGTTACTGAATTATCAAATGGTCCAATTCCTCCAGAGGTGATGATATAGTCTGTTCCAGCAACACCCGGTACAGTCCATGCATAATTGTCTTGCCCGTTCTGAGTTGTATAGGTTACCGTGGTTCCCACACAAACTTCAGCAGGTATAGAAGAAGTGAAGGTTGGAGTTGGAAGGGCATTGACTATGGTTGAATTAACCACCGCAGCTACAGCCGTACAACTAGTGGAATTGGTATAATTGATAGAAACATTTTTGGTACCTGCTGTCAGCCAAGTCAGCGTAACCGTATTGCTTGTGGTCGAAGCGCTTCCACCTGTAATCGTATAATCAGTTCCTACAGTGCCGGGAATAGTCCATACATAGTTGGATTGACCTGGTTGGGTAGTATAGGTAACTGATTCTCCAACACAAACCTCTGCAGGAGGTGGAGTAATAAATGTTGGCGTAGGAAGCGCATTTACATTGGTAGAATTTACTACAGCTGATGCTGCAGAACAATTACTTGCGTTTCTGTAATTGACTGAGACGTTTTTCGTACCCGCTGTCAACCATCTAAGTGTGACTGTATTGCTTGATGCTCCGATTCCGCCCCCGGTAATAGTGTAGTCGATTCCCGCGGTTCCTGCTATTGTCCAAGTATAATTGGATTGACCCGGTTGGGTGGTATAAGTTATTGGAGCGCCCACGCAGACCTCAGAAACAATAGGAGCGGTAAATGTTGGTGTAGGAAGCGCGTTTACTATTGTTGAATTGATGGTCGCAGCAGCAGCGGTACAATTGTTTCCATTTGTATAATTTACAGCAACTGCTTTGGAACCACTAGTTAACCAAGTAAGTGTAACTGTATTGCTGGTATTTCCAATTCCCCCTGCAGTAATGGTATAATCAGTACCTGCTACACCTGGAACTGTCCACATATAATTGGATTGACCCGATTGGGTGGTATAGGTCACTGAAGTTCCTACGCAGACTTGGGCGGGAGGTGGCGTAATAAACGTTGGAACTGGAAGCGCATTTACAATAGTAGAATTGACCGTAGCCGTGGCCGCAGCGCAATTGTTTGAGTTGCTGTAATTAATGGAGACATTCTTGGTTCCGGCAGTTAGCCAGGTCAACGTCACCGTATGGTCCGCTGCTCCAATTCCTCCGGAAGTAATGGTATAATCCGTTCCAGCCGTACCAGGGATTGTCCAAATATAGTTCGACTGCCCGGTCTCAGTAGTATAGGTTACTGAAGCGCCCACACAAACTTCACCTGCAGGTGTAGGAGTCAAGGTTGGAACTGGCAATTCGTTCACCACGAAGGCTCCAGAAATACTCGAAGTTTGATCCGGACCACAACCTCCTGAACTAGAGACTACCACATAGTAGTATCTAGGAGTCCCATCTGCCAAATCAGAAGGCGGGGTAAATGTGTCAGAGTTTGTACCTACCTGCGTATCTACTCCTGTGTTAATTACTCCGGTCGTATTGCTGTACCACTGATAAGACAAGGTTCCGTTTCCGGAAGCGCTTACGGAAATTGGACTAAATGGCCCTTGGCCGTCACAGATAGTTTCTCCTGTAAGATCCTCTGAGTCGATAGCCGTTAATGGATTGACAATAAATGCTCCTGAAACCGAAGAAGTAACCGTACCACAGCTTGGACTGGTGGCAGTAGCATAATAGTACCTTGGTAATCCATCCGCCACACTCGCATCAGATGGAGGAGTGAAGGTAGAATTGGTTTCGCCGGTGAGCAATATGCCCCCGGTGTTGGTAGGAGAGGTATTTTGATACCATTGATAGCTTGCAGGTGTTCCCCCGTCACCTGTTGCAGCAATTTCAAGTTGGGTGAATGTACCTCCACCAAGACAGAAAATCTGATCGGGAGCTGATGAGTCAAGGTCTAGGTTGATTGCCGTTCCGGATGGGGAAACGATATAGGCACCTGTTAAGTCAGATGGGGTTGGACCACTACAAGTTCCTGATACCACTACATAGTAGTAAGAAATGCCTTCAGGTGAAGAAGGAGGGGTAAATGTGGCTGAGGTAGCCCCAGGAACTGCCGTACCCGGATCAATACTGATGTCCGAATTATCAGGTTTGCGATACCATTGGAAAGTTAATCCAGATCCCGTAGCGGTGATGGTAATCGGATCAAATCCATCCCCAAAACATTCTGTGTCACCCAATTGACCCGGATCAATTTCAGGATCTATTGCAACCGGGGTGCTTATTTCTATGGTATTTGAAGCTGGAGTTGGAATTGAGCAACCATTTGCATCGGTATAATTAACTGTTACCGTTTTGCTACCAGAACTTAACCACTGAATAGTGACTGTGTTGCTTCCTGTTCCTATTCCTCCTCCAGTGATGTTGTAATCTGTACCTTCAGTACCGGGAATAACCCAAACATAATCTAATTGTCCGCTTTGTGTAGTATAGGTTACGGCATCGTTGAGACAAACCGGATTAGATGGCTCGACTGTAAAACTTGGCGCAGGTAGGGGGTCAAGGGTTATGGTATTTGAAGCAGGAGCGATTCCTGTACATCCGTTAGCATCCGTATAGTTCACAGTTACGGTTTTGGCTCCGTCAGTCAACCACTGTAGGGTGACAGTGTTACTGTTAGTCCCGATGCCTCCGCCTGTGATGGTGTAATCAGTACCTGCCGTTCCAGAAAGGGTCCAGACGTAATTGGATTGACCTGACTCGGTGGTATAGGTTACTTCTGCTCCAATACAAACCGGATCGGATGGCTCGACGGTGAATGTGGGTACTGGAAGGGGATCAAGCGTTATCGTATTGGAAGCCGAAACTGCACTGATACAGCCATCTGGATTAGTGTAGCTAACCGTCACAGTTTTATCTCCAGGGGTTAACCACTCTATGGTGACGGAATTACTTGCCGTGCCAATACCACCTCCGGTGATCGTGTAATCCGTTGATTCAACACCCGAAACCGTCCAGATGTAATTAGATTGCCCGGATTGAGTGGTGTAGGTTACCTCGTCTCCAATACAAACCGGATTTGAAGGCTCAGTAGTGAAGGTCGGAACAGGAAGTGGGTCTAGATCGATGGTACTGATAGCAGGTGAGGCACCTTCACAGCCATTTGAATTTTCATAATTCACTGATACTGTTTTTTGCCCATCGGTCAACCAAATAATGCTGATGGTCTCATCGGTGCCGCCTCCTGTGATGGTATAATCAACCCCTTCTGCACCAGAAATAGTCCAGTCATAGTCAACAATGTCCGGGCCGGATTGGGTGGTGTAAGTGACCTCTTCTCCAATACATATTACACCGGTAGGTTCAGCAATAAATGTGGGAACTGGCAGTGAGTTAATATCAATTGAATTTGAAGCAGGAGCCACCCCTGAACAACCGCTGGCGTTGTCATAATTAACAGTGACAGTCTTCGAACCTGTGGTCAACCATGCAATAGAAATTGTATTGGTGGTAGATCCACCAGCGACAATAGTGTAGTCTGTTCCTTGGACTCCCGAAATATTCCAGGTGTAATTGGCACGGCCAGATTGGGTGGTATAAGTTACGGTCTCATTTAAACAATAATCACCGGATGGCTCTACGATAAAGGTGGGAGTGGGTAGAGGACTGACCGAAATAGGGCTACTGATAAAGGAAGCAGCTTGACATCCACTGGAATTGGAATAGCGGAGGAATACCTGTTTGGTGCCTTGAGTTAACCAAGTTAGCGTAAGTGTATTATCTGTACTTGTTCCACCGGAAGTAATGGTATAATCGATTCCATCACTGCCTGAGATCTGCCAGTCATAGTCAAATTGACCTGATTGGGTAGAATAGGTTACCTCTTCTCCAATACATACCACACCCGAAGGTGCTGCGGTAAAGCTTGGGCTGGGAAGTGGATTGACCGTAAGGCTACGGGTAGCGAAATCATCCGGGCAGCTTCCTGAACCTGCTACTGTATAAGTAATGGTTGTAGAGCCGCTGGAAATAGCGGTGACTGCTCCGGTTGAACTATTGATAGTGGCGACCGCTGGATTACTTGAGGTCCAAGTTCCTCCGAGTGAGGTAGAAGCAAATACGGTGCTTTCGCCGACACAGAGTTCATCTTCACCACTCAAAGTTCCGGCATCTGCTAATGGAGTCACCGTGATGGATCGGGTTTCAAAGTCATCTGCGCATCCTCCATTACCTGAGACGGTATAGGTTATAATAGCCGAACCTGCAGCTACTCCCGTCACCATTCCAGTTGCAGGATCTACAGTGGCTACAGCCGGATTTCCTGATGACCAGGTACCCCCTGAGATAGTGGAGGAGAAAGTTCTAGTTCCCCCTTCACAAACTTCTTGGGTTCCACTGAGGACACCTGCATCAGGTGGTGCAGTCACGGTGATGCTGATACTTGTTTCCGGTGCAGGACATCCTCCACTGGCAGGAAGTCTATAGAAAATATCCACTGTACCCGCTGAAATCCCCGTTACCAAACCTGTACTGGAAACAGTGGCAATAGCTGGATTGGATGAAGACCAGGTACCAAAAGCGGTAGAAGATAAAAGCTGAGTATCCCCACCAATACAAATGTCCTGATTTCCACTCAAAGTTCCTGGACTAATTGGCGCATTAACAAAGACCGTTCTGGAAGAAGTGGCAACAGAACAGCCCGTTATCGTATATCGGATAGTCGCAGCCCCTGCACTAACGCCTGTGATTACACCTGTATTGGGGTCAACTGTGGCAATAGCAGGGTCAGCAGAGGACCAAACACCTCCCGCCATGGAGGAGGTAAACGTGGTGGTGCCTCCAATACAAATAGATTGGGGGCCGTTAACTATTCCTGCAGTCAGTGTGTAAGTTAATTTTATTCGACCAGGTCCCCCCTCACCACCATTTTGATCTGTTCCATTCCGACGGGCACCACCTCCTCCACCCCCAGGTCCGGAACCTGAGCCGCCAGGAGTGTTGGTGGAAGTATTTGCAACACCACTTCCTCCGTTTCCCCCTCCGTCAGGAGCTATTGCACCATTTTGATTTGTTGCGTTGATTCCATTTCCACCAGGGCCTCCAGAAGACCCACCTCCTCCACTCCTTTGGCTTCCTCCAAAATTATCTGCAATTGCACCATTTCCACCAGATCGTCTTACCTCACCTATGCCTAATGAAGCACCACTACCGCCTGTATTTGAGTTATTGGCAGCTCCTTGACCACCATTTGCAACAACAAGATTTGAACCAAATACTGAACTACCTCCATTGATTATTGAGTTATTTCCTCCAGCACCTACAGTATAATTAAAAGAGTCTCCGGGATTTACGGTGATTATAGATCTAGAATATCCTCCACCACCGCCACCAGCTCCATAACCATCTGTGGTTCTTCTACCACCTCTTCCTCCACCTCCCCAGGCTTCTACAATCACCTCAGTGACTCCTATAGGGACTACCCAGGTTCCTGATGGATTGGTGTCAAAATCTAAAGTCTCAACACAGCCACAATCCTCCACTTCTATGGTTCCTGTTGCAAAGGCTACTCCGCAAGTTCCCAGTAATTCAATGCTGTAGTTGAAAATTCCCATCTCTGTTGCATTGCCAGTTATGCTTATTTCCCCGGTAGAAGAATTAAAGGTAGCGCTTACGCCAGTTGGAAGGCCATTGGCTCCGTCTACTCCATCTCCGGAGATTCCAGTAGCACCTGTAGTACTGTGGGCGAGATTAATGTCTCCTGTGAAAAAACAAAATGTATCGGAAGAACCTGGGGAGACTGTTTTGCCTGGATTTACTCGTATAGTCTTCGTAACAATGGCAGGACTGCAAGAACCACCGCTTGCGGTGAGTTGTAAGGTGATCAGGCCCAAGGCACTGTCATTTGGCCCGGCTGTGTAGGTCGCAGTAGCAGGGTTATTGGCATTTGTCCAGGTTCCGCTACCATTCAGATTTGTCCATACACCACTTGTCGCAGCACCTCCGATATTTCCTCCCATAAGAGCTGAGGTATCTCCATCACAAATCTCGTCTAAAGCTCCTCCTGCATTTGCCGTTGGGCTGGTTGTAATGGTAATCGTCTTGGTGGCTGTAGCTACTCCACAACTTCCTCCTACTGTGGTTAAGGTTAAGGTGATTGTTCCAGTTTCTGATGGTCCTGCCGTGTAAGTGGCATTTGCAGGATCGGTAGGATTATTCCATGTTCCGGCCCCACCGCTCCAGATTCCTCCAGAAACCGATCCGCCCACAGATCCGCCCATGGCCGGAGTGGTTTGCCCTTGACAAATTCCAGAAAGTGCAGGACCAGCGTTGGCTTGGGGAAGTGCATTGACAAAAATTGTTTTTGAAACTGAAGTAGAACCACAAGTCCCTCCAGAAGTGGTTAATGTGAGCGTGATTAAGCCGGATTCTCCAGGTGCAGCAGTATAGGTCGCAGTAGCAGGATTGTTGGCATTGGTCCAAGTACCCGATCCCCCGGACCAAGTTCCAGAAGTGGCTACACCACCGATGCTACCTCCCATTGGGGCTGAGGTTTGACCTTGGCAAATTGGGGCCAAGGCCCCTCCGGCATTAGCTGTGGCGCCTGGGTTTACGGTAATTGTTTTGGAATCACTTACCGTTCCACAGGAGCCGCCTGAGGTGGTCAGAGTCAATGTAGCTGTGCCGCTGTAGCCGGCAGGAGGAGTCCAAGTTGCATTTAAGAAAGTTGCACTGGGGCTAAACGTACCTCCTATTCCTCCATCAGACCAAATGGCCCCAGTCGCTCCACCACCAAAACTTCCTCCAAGGGGTGCAGAGAGGTCTCCCTGACAAATTGCAGTGAGGGCAGTACCTGCATCAACGGTTGGGTTTGGATTAACCAAAATTGTCTTGGAGGCGGTTCTGACACAGGATGCTCCAGTGGTTGTCAGTGTTAATGTTGCTGTTCCTGTATATCCTGCAGGAGGGGTCCAAGTGGCATTCAAATTTGATGCACTGGGACTAAACGTACCACCTATGCCTCCATCGGACCAGATTCCTCCTGTGGCAGATCCTCCAACAGTACCTCCTAAAGGAGCAGAAGTTCCGCCTTGACAGATCGGAGCCATAGCAGGACCAGCTGATATTGTAGTAGGGCAGGAGGGTCTAAGCGCAAGCAAAATTGAAGCACTTCTAGCATTGCCGCTAATTGACACTGTACCATTTCCTGTTGCTCCAGCAGTAGGTTTAATTGCCCATGCTCCCCCAATTGCCATATCTAACTCTTCATTCAAATCCACATCATAAGCTTCATTAAGGGATGATGGAGAAGTGGTTGTCCAAGAGTTGTTTGTGTGATTTCTATCGTTTTGTAAGGCAGTGAGCATAACAATGGCAGCATTATCACTTACTGTTGTTATGGAATTTGCAGTTACAGTGCTTGAATTACTATTTATTCGAATGGCTCCTGGGGGAACATCAAATGGATTTGAGTTATCTACTCCAGAGAAAGCAATAATAGCCCCCTGCATAAAATCCGTATCGCCATCTCCGGTAAAATTAAAATTGGCAGCAGCTACATCTGCAGCCGTAGCAATTTTATAGTAGAAGTCAACTCTCCATTCATCTCTACTCCCAGAACCACTGCCTGTTTCGTAATAAGTTGAACCGCTTATTAAAGTCCATCCAGGATATGTTTGGCTTGTTATATCACTATTGTCTTCGTCGGCCTGATGGATAGTTAATATCATTAAATCCCCAACTTGTAGCCCTGTTGGACGAGCAATTGATATTGTATTGTCGTTATCAGAATCTGTTGTGGCTGTTCCTCTCTGGGCAATCTGCCCCCTCACTTCTCCGACTCCAAAAAATCCAACGGATAGGATAAAAAACAATAAAATCACCCATAGTCTACCTCCCAAACCTATTTCAGGTTTTTGGAACGTAGACCTTAGAAATTTGTCTGAATAAAAATTTCCCATTTGAGCCCTTCTAAATCCAACAAACATACAAAAAAATGAATTTCAAACACGTTTTTTTGCCTGAAAATCTTGAAGTTAACTCCCGGACACCGGCAACATACTCCTTTGATCCACTCAAAAAAAATTCGTTCCAAAATCGAAGATGGAAAGGCATTAATTGAAACCTATTTGAAAAAACAGCAGAATCAACCGGTGTAAACCAAAACATACTATTTTTTGGATTACTAGGCACTTGACTATTAGAAAATAAAACGCTGATAGGGGATAAAATTATCCCTGATAAAAGGTGTTTTATATAATTTAAACTGTATTTGTTTTCCATAGGCAATACCCCTCAGTCTTCAGAAATATCTTTCCCTATTTATTCAAAAGGAACCAATTTTAAAAAGTAAATATCAATTATACAAAATAATATTTTAGCGTCGGTTTTTAGTTTTGGAAATGCAAAAATCTGTCATTTAAGTTGTTTTCTGTTGCTAGTTTGATTTTGCTATTTTCTTGAAATCAGGGCTGAAGATCGCACCTTGGGCTTCTTAAAGGCATAAAGTCCTTGTTAAATTGGACCTTTGAGTTTGGATAGAGAAAAAAAGGAATGGTTTTAAGGTTTGAATAAAATATATCCTTGCAGACAACTAGTGTTGTATCTTTTCATTTTCCAGTGTTTCTAGATGAGAATTGTACTGCTCTGCCTATTTCAAAAAAATACCCTGACCGTGTGAGTCAGGGTATAAATTATAAACCTATTAACCTCAGACTTTACCCATTCATACTGATCAAAAACTCAGCATTATCCCGGGTTCCTTTCATACGATTGAGTAGGAACTCCATGGATTCTTGTGAGTTCATATCGCTCATCAGCTTACGGAGAATCCATACGCGCTGCATCTCTTCCTTGTCCATCAACAAGTCCTCGCGACGGGTACCTGAACCCAGGACATCAATGGCAGGATAGATTCGACGGTTGGCCAACTTTCTGTCGAGGGCCAGTTCCATGTTGCCGGTTCCTTTGAATTCTTCAAAGATTACCTCGTCCATTTTGGAACCAGTTTCAACCAGAGCTGTAGCGATAATGGTCAAGGAACCTCCGTTCTCTACATTTCTTGCCGCACCAAAGAATCGCTTGGGTTTGTGCAATGCATTCGCATCCACACCTCCAGAGAGGATCTTTCCAGAGCTAGGTACCACCGTATTGTGTGCACGCGCAAGTCGGGTGATGGAATCCAGAAGGATTACCACGTCGTGCCCTACTTCTACCATTCGCTTTGCTTTTTCCAAAACGATGTTGGCAACCTTCACATGGCGGTCGGCCTGCTCGTCAAAGGTGGAGGAGATCACTTCCGCTCTAACTGAACGGGCCATATCCGTCACTTCTTCCGGACGCTCATCGATCAGCAAGATCATCAGATGGACTTCCGGATGGTTTTTAGTGATTGCATTGGCGATTTGTTGAAGGAGGACGGTCTTACCAGTCTTCGGCTGGGCTACTATCATCCCTCGCTGTCCTTTCCCGATAGGGGCAAATAGATCCAAGATTCGGGTGGAGTATCCATCCGGCTTGGTAGACAGGTTCAGTCTTTCTTCAGGGAAAAGAGGGGTCAGGTATTCGAAAGGTACCCGGTCTCTGATCTCGTCGGTTGTTTTTCCGTTTACAGTACCCAATTTGAGTAGGGCAAAGTACTTTTCTCCTTCTTTAGGAGGACGGATGGAGCCCTTAATATGGTCACCTGTTTTCAGTCCAAAAAGTTTGATTTGGCTTGGAGATACATAGATATCGTCCGGGGAGGCCAAGTAGTTGTAGTCCAAAGAGCGAAGGAATCCATAGCCTTCAGGCATGATTTCTAAAACCCCCTCATTCTCAATGACTCCGTCAAATTCTCTTGGGCTTAGGTATGGTTTCTTTCTATTCGAGTTCTGCACCGTCTCTGCAGCCGGCATCATCACTTCATCGTGAGATTTGAAATTTTTTCTTTTTGGGAGCTCGATTTCGGAATCCTGCTTAGGGCCTTTGGAGTCTCCTTCAGCAGAAGTATTGGCTTGGGTTTCTTCGGAAACTTTCGCATTGACATCTACCTCTTCAAAAACCCTTCTCCTCGGTCTGAAAGTCTTCCCCTCTTCCGCGTTTGCTGATTCACGTTCCTGTTTTTCAGCTTTGGGAGTTTCCTGTTTCTCCGGTTTAGGTGATGGTTCGCGCTTGGGTTTAACTTCTGCGCTTGCTTTTTCTTCTTTCGGAGCTTCTACTTTTTCTGAAGCAGCTGGAGCCGCGGGGGCTTCAGTCACATTTTGTCTTTTGAATTTAGGCTTGAATTCAGCCTCGTCGGTGGCTGGTGGAGTAGGGGCTTTGGGTGCGGGTTCGGGTTTCTTTTTTTCGTCTTCCGCTTGAGATTCGACGATTGAGGGCTTTTTCTTTGGGAGTGCCTGCTCTGGGGTGATGGCTTGCTGGTCGAGGATGGCGTAGACTAGGTCGTCTTTTTTGAGGTTTTTGAAATTTTTAACCCCAAGTTCCTCAGCAATCTCCTTCAGTTCAGATAAAAGCCTGATTCGGAGTTCTTCTATGTTGTACATAAAGAGGGAATGAAATAAATAAAGTCTTGTATGATGTGGTAATTGGAATCGTGGATGATTTTCTGAGCAAAAAAGGTCTGCAGGAAAAGCTAAAGTCAAAGTGGGCTGACTTGTTCATACACGGTGATAGCGCAATAATAAGTCCAAGCAATGGATTTAACAAATTTTTTGAATTTGGATTCCCTTTTTTTCCTAAAAGAGTCAGGATAAGACCTGTCTAAGCACCGCAAGGGATTTAAAGGGGCTGGGATTGTCAAGATGCTCACTATAATACCCAAGAAGGAAATCCAGCAATTTTCTCCTCAGACTCGCATTGATCTTTTTGGGGCAAGCATAGCCTTCTCCAAGTAGGTCATTGATGAAATCATAAGCTTCTTTTTGTTCTGCAAATGAAAAAGGCTGCTGCCGGGATTCTTCAAAGTAAATCATGGCTTCTTCTGGACCAAAACCCAAGTATTTGGCTTTTTCCAGTAAAAAGACCAGTGGAAAATGAGCGAGAAAGGTGTCCTTTTGATCCAAAATCCGAATGCTTTCCTCTACAAAATCAAATAGAAACTCATTCTGGTAATTTTCATAAATACTCCTGCTGATCACTTCAGTCATAAACAGGGCGATTCCCGTTCGCTGAAAATCGAATGGAATCATTTGCAAGGGAAATTGGATTTTGGCCTCGGATACTCTTTGCAATCCTGCATTTTCTTTGTCATACACCACTAGATCCAATACGGTGAGGGGTTGGTAAAGGGCCATTTTGCTGCTTTTCCCCTGTGACCGGACTCCATTGATCAGGTAAGACTTCAGACCCAGTTCTCTGGTGAAAATTTTCACAATAATGCTGGTTTCCTTGTACCGGATATAGCTCAATACAATGCCTGAGGTCTTTTTGATCATGGAGATTTACTTTTTATCCTCCAGGAAGCATTTTCTGCACCTTGCCTCATAGCTTTCCTTTTCTCCCAGAACCACCTTGTCCTTGCTGGCGGTGAGCCTTAGCGAAAAAGCAGCCAAATCTCCGCATTTCATGCAGATGGCGTGTACTTTGGTCACATATTCGGCAATGGCCATAAGCTGAGGCATGGGTTCAAAAGGCTTTCCCTCGAAGTCCATATCCAATCCGGCCAGAATGACTCTTTTGCCTTGATTGGCTAGGATTTGGGAAGTTCGGACCAGTTCAGAGTCAAAAAACTGAGCCTCATCTATGCCCACCACATCACAGTTTCCAGCAAGTAGAAGGATGTCTCCTGCAAACTGGACCGGAGTGGATCGAATGCTGTTTTCGTTGTGGGAGACTACATCGGACTCGTGGTATCGCTTATCGATTGACGGTTTGAATATTTCTACCTTTAATTTGGCGATTCTGGCCCGGTTGAGTCTTCGGATTAGCTCTTCCGTTTTGCCTGAAAACATAGAACCACAAATCACTTCGATCTGTCCTTTTCGTTCAGCGGGTCGTCGTGGGTTGGGTGATGGCTCGATAAACATGGACTATTCGGTGTAGGTGAGATGTGGAAATTTATTGATTTCAGCGACTCGGATGAGAATTTCTCCTTCTAAAATTCGGGTTTGGCAGGTCAGGCGCTCCGAGGATTTCAGGCGGTTTTGGTTGAGGTAAAAGATTTCCCGATCTGTAGGCTCACTGAGCTTCCCTTCACTATTTACCAAAATCATTTTGCAAGTAGTACATCTGCCTTTTTTCCCACAGGCATGCATCCAATCAATTCCATTTTCATGAATTAATTCGATAACTTTACGATCTCCGTGCTCCGATTCAATGACAAAATTTCCAAGGTTTTGAATGATAATTCGGGGCATTTTTACGTTTGATTTTGAAAACCGGACCCATCCATGACAGTTCAAATTAACAGCAATTATTTAGAAAATTATTCCAAAGAATACGCCCAAATCGTCTGCGACCGCTTTTTTTCTGACCGAAAGTTCATTTCCGGTCAGGAAATCATCCAGTTGACGAATAGTACTCAAGTTAATTTTTTTATCATCAAGCGGCTTTTTGAACTTTGGCAGGAGGAATTGGGCAAGCTAAAATCCAATCCGTTTTTTGACTATCGGGATATCACGGTCCATGAGGCTTTGACCCAGTTTATGAATGTGCTTTCCCGACGAATCAAGGTAGAAAGAACCCATTTCCAGCCTCTTGTAAAGGAAGCTGTGAGTCAGGCGATTCATTTGGCCTGTTTTCCTGTGGATTTTTACCAATCTGAAATCCAAAAAGCCCCTTCGGGAAAAATCAACGATTATCTAAAGGAGAACAGAAAGTACTATAAATGGCATGACCGGGTGGTTACCTTCCTGATCGACAAAGCAGGATTTGGCCAAGATAAGGATTCCTATCTCAAAGCCATTGCGGCCAACTATCAGGTAATTCGGGAAAATCTGGAATCAGAAAACCTGCTTATTGCTACTTTGGGTGATATTCGTCCCTTTGATATTGATCAGTACAAGGGGGCTGATTCCACCTCTTCAATTGAAAAAGAAGATCTACCCCATTCAGAGCCGATTGTGAGTTCAGCCACTCCAGAGGAAGAGCCTGTTATCAATAAAGAAGAGCCGATCTTGGAAGAGGTTAAAGTGGCGGTGGAAGAAGCCGCTAAGCCAATTTTTCAATCTCCTGCGGCAAAAGGAAATTTGGACTCCATGGCTTTAAAATCCCACTTTTCAGCCCAAAGTTATAAAGGGATGAAAGGCATTTTGGGAGAGTTGTCCGAAAGTTTGGCCTTGAATCAGCGATTTATGTTTACCAAGGAGCTTTTTGATGGAAACGCTGACTTGTTAAAGCATGCACTGAAGTCCATCGATCAGGCGGGATCATTTGACGCAGCGATTGAGTTGATTAATTCCCGCTACGTGAGCGAACTGGATTGGGAGACGGATTCCGAGGCGGTTCGCGAATTCCTCATGTTGGTTTACAGAAAGTACCCGGATTAATCTCAGGCTTGAGTCTGGATTTTTTGCTTTTCTAATTGATCAATCAACTCAGACGTCCAAGTTGGGCTACTCTTGAGGAGTCCAGCTTGACAAAAATGAAGAGCAAAACCGTAAATGACCAAAGAGAGGATCCCCCATAGCTGAAAAAGGGTAGGGGGATACCCACCACAGGGAAGAGCCCAATGGTCATGGCAATATTGATCATGAAGTGGAACAGGAGGATAGACACCACTCCATAGCCATAGATTCTTGAAAACCGGGTTTTTTGGCGTTCAGCCATGATGACCAGTCGGTAGAGCAAGGCAGTAAACAGGCCGATGACAATCAAGCTGCCCATCCAGCCGAATTCCTCACCCAGGGTACAGAAAATAAAGTCCGTATGCTGCTCAGGTACAAAATCAAATTTGGTCTGCGTTCCTTCCAAGTAGCCTTTTCCAAAAAGCCCTCCAGAACCTATCGCAATTTTGGATTGGGTGACATTCCAGCCCACGCCCAAAGGGTCAATATTGGGATTAAAAAGCACCATGATTCGGTTTTGTTGATGGGGCGGAAGTTTGGATACTACATAGTCCAGGGAATAAGTAAAGGCAATCAGCCCCAAACCAATTAGAGAGAATACCAAGGTCTTTTTCAAACTCTTTCTTCCCAAAAGAGACAATATAGCTACGATCAGTACAATGCCTCCTACCAAATAAAGATTGTTTTCTATACCCAATGCCAAAAGTGCCAAAGCCACAATCCCAAAACCCAAAACAAAATACCATTGAGGTAGGCCCTCTCTGTAAAACATGAGCAAGAAAGCAAAAAACACCATGGCGGTTCCGGTGTCCGGCTGAAGCAAAATCAAAAGAATTGGAATAAATAGTACCCCGAAAGCGATCAGTTGATTTTTGGTTTTTGTCAGATCAAAAGTGGGCCTCTCCATAATTTTTGCCAAGGCCAAAGCAGTGGCGAATTTGGCAAATTCTCCCGGCTGAATTCTAAAACTGCCAAAACCAATAGACAAGACTTGTCCATTGACTTCTTTTCCTATGAATGGTGTGACTACTAGTAGGGCTACGAAAAAGAGGAAAATAAATAAGGATAGATTTTCAAAAAAACGATAATCTGCCACCATGATCAGAATAATCAAAATGACTGAAATCCCAATTCGTACCAGCTGCTGTCCGGAATTGATGGACATATCAAACATGCTCTGAGGAGCCTGGCTATCATAGACTGCCGCATAGATATTGAACCAGCCAAAAATCACTAAGGCAAAATAGATGAGGACCACGCTCCAGTCCACCCGACTGATTTGAATATCAGATTCTCTCATTTAATAAATAAAATTGCCTGCCATCACATAATCCTGCAAGGCTTGTCGTGTCACTTCTCCCTTGAGGTATTTCTCTATCATCAGAGAAGCAGTACTCGCAGCTGCTCTTCCACCCCAGCCAGCATTTTCCACATAGACTGCAATTGCGATTTTTGGGTCTTCCTTGGGTGCAAAAGCAATAAATACGGAGTGATCTTCCCCGTGTGGATTTTGAGCTGTTCCGGTTTTACCTGCTAGTGTAATGTCCTTCATTGCTGCCCGAGCCGCCGTACCGTAAATCGCCTCTGCCATAGCATCCTGAATCAGATCAAAGTGGCGGGCATCAACTCCTACCTCCCTTTTGATTTGATATTTGCCGGGAATCAGCGTGGGGTCACCATCGACTGCTTTGATCAGGTGAGGGATATAGTAGTACCCCTTGTTGGCAAAAATGGCTGCCAAATTGGCCATTTGAAGTGGGGTTACTAGCATCTCACCCTGCCCGATAGAAAGGGAATAGATGGTAGAGTATTTCCATCTTCCTTCCCCGTAGATTTTGTTGTAATAATTTCCCGAAGGGATTTGTCCGGATTTTTCATTGGGGACGTCCACGCCCAGATTGGATCCGAGGCCAAAGCGCATTACTTTTTCCCTCCAGTCGTTCAAACCGATCTCAGTATCTTTGAAGGTATTGGAGACAACTTCCCGGTTGATGATCTGACGGAAAGCCTGATGGTAATAAGGGTTACAGGAATTACGGATAGCTCCAAATAGATTGACTGGGCTCGGGTGATTGTGGCAGGCCACTAGGGATCTATTACATGAGAAAGTAGTCTCAGGCACGAGAATGCCATCTTGAAGTCCAATCAGGCTTTGCACAATTTTGAAAATGGAGCCCGGAGGATAGGTGGCCATGATCGGTCTGTTGAACAAAGGCTTTTCAGGATCCCTGTTCAGTTTGAGGTAATTTTTTCCAAAATCCGCTCCGGTTAATTCATTGGGATCATAAAAGGGAGCCGAAATCATCGCGAGAATTTCCCCGGTTTTTGGCTCAATGGCCACCACAGAACCTTTTTTACCCTGCATGAGCATTTCCCCATAGCGCTGAAGCTCCATGTCCAAGGTGGAGGTGATGTTTTTACCGGCCACTGAAGCGGTATCGTATTCCCCGTCCTTGAATGGCCCCTTGTCCACGCCACGGACATTGACCATTTTGTATTTGACTCCCTTTTTGCCCCGCAGGTCATTTTCATAATACCTTTCCAGCCCGCTTAAGCCGACATAGTCTCCCTGAGTATAGTATTTCGTGGTATCTCTTTCGAGCTGACCGGCATTGATCTCTCCTATATATCCTAAGGCATGCGCTGCAGTGGAGTTAGGATAAGACCTTACTGATCTAGTGAGAATAAATAGCCCTGGATAGTCCACCAAGAAATTCTGAATACGGGCAAAATCCGTGGTGGAGATTTGCTTGATCAGAGGAGAGGGTTTTACAGAGGAGTATTTTCTAGCTGCAGTCAGGGCTGTGGTAAGGTCCTCTTTGGAGATTTCAAACAGCTTGCAAAACTGGAGTGTATCCTGGATTTTCAGCTCTTTGGGTACCACCATCAGATCAAAGATGGGATTGTTGTAGACCAAAAGTTCTCCGTTTCGGTCATAGACCAATCCTCGGTATGGGTGGTCTACGATTCGTTGGATAGCGTTCCGTTCAGCTTTTTTCAAAAAGCTGTCATCAAGTACTTGAATAGAAAACAGTCTGACTAGGAGAACCAAACTCACCAGGAAAATAAAGATGAGAATGATTACCGGTCTTTGATCATTCATCAGATTCCCCTCCTACGTTTGAAGAATAGCAGTTGTACAAGTATAGCCAAAAGGCAAGTGAAAATCGAGGAAAAAAGACTTTTTGTCAGAATAGAAAAAAAGCTTCCAAATCCCCACTGATCTATGCCAAAAAAGGCCATAGAAAAGATGAAAATCAGGGGGAATGCATAACTCAAAAACCATCCCAAGCCCATTTCTCCCAATGTGGGTGCCTGCAAGTCATCATAGCCTCCGGTGGGGCTGATTACCTTGAGCCAAAGTGGTCTGAAGAAAGCTAAAAGGGTTGCCGCTGCCATGTGAATGCCGATTGTCTCGTAGAATACATCTATCACGAATCCCATACCAAAAGCGATCAAAAGTAGAGGAATCGGAGCAAGACTGATCGGTAAAAGCAAAATTCCCAACAAATACAGGAAGGCAAAAGCCTGCCCGAACAATGCCAGATTTTTCAAAAAGAAAATCTGGATAAGCAATAGAGCCAAGAGGCTCAGCACATAAGAAATCAGGCTTCTAATATTCATTGCTTATCTCTGACTGTTGATAAAGGGAGTCCAGCTCCTCAAACTGGGTGTTTTCCACCAAGTAGACATAGCTTACTTTACTGAAATCCGTACTCAGTGTGATTCGGATTTTCAGATAGTTCGGGTTGTCATTATCCGGATTTACCTCCTTGATGATTCCGATTGGAATACCTTCCGGAAAAACCGCGTTGAATCCAGAAGTAATCACCGTATCACCGGGTTGGGTAAGTATATGCCTGGGTACATAAAGGAGATTGGCTTCCAAAGAGTTTTTGCCATCCCACTGCACGGAGACCAAGTCGTTGGTGGATTTGATTTTGGCCGAAATCAACAGGCCGGTATTGAGCAGGGAGAAAGCTACTGAATAGTTTTCTGAGACGGATTTCACCCGACCGACCACGCCATCGGGATTGAAGACACCCATTCCAGGCTTTACCCCATGCTTTTTCCCCTTGTTGAGAGTGAGGTAATTCTGCGCAAAACGCAACGAATTGGCAATGACCCTAGCTCCTCGAAACTCATAGGTCACCTCCAATGCAGAATCAAGGGGCAGATACATGCTATCAGCAGGGTAGGTGAGGAAAGTGAGTTTTGACCGGATCTCGGCATTTTCCTCAGTCAGGGATTCATTGGCTTCTGCCAGGGAAAAGAACTGAACCAAGTCGGCCTGCTTCTTCAGTACAGATCCAATCACTGCATTAGAACTGTTGAAGAAAGCGGCCCCTTGAGGGGAGTTGTTGGTGACGACCATCCAGATGGCAATCACTTCCAGTAGGATGAATAATAGGAATGCTCTTAATCGGTAAAGAAATTGAAGGATGCGTAGCATTCAGCGATTAGGTCATCAGTACAGTTCGGAAGTTTTGGATGTTTTTCAAAGCCGTTCCCGTGCCTCTTACTACGGCCCTTAGCGGATCCTCAGCAATGTGGATAGGCAATTTGGTCTTTTGGTGAAGCCGCTTGTCTAGACCTTTCAGCAGTGCCCCGCCACCCGTGAGGTGGATTCCGTTGTCATAGATGTCAGCGGAAAGTTCCGGAGGAGCGATTTCCAAGGCCTTGAGTACCGCTTCTTCGATTTTGGAAACGGACTTATCAAGAGCAAAAGCAATTTCAGAATAGGATACTTTGATGACCTTGGGAATCCCTGTCATCAAGTCTCTACCTCTGATTTCATAGTCTTCAGGAGCCTCGTCCAATTCAGTCAGAGCTGAACCGATAGCTATTTTTACCTTTTCTGCTGAGCGCTCTCCAATCAGAAGATTATGCTGTCTTCTCATGTAGTCCAAAATATCTTTGGTAAAAGTATCGCCGGCTACTCGGATGGATTGGTCAGCTACGATACCGGAAAGTGCGATCAGAGCGATTTCCGTAGTACCTCCTCCGATATCCACAATCATGGATCCCATGGGTTTCTCGATATCGATCCCAATACCTATAGCAGCTGCGATCGGCTCATAAATCATGTAGACTTCTTTTGCTCCTGCATGTTCGGCTGAGTCTCTGACAGCTCTTTTCTCTACTTCTGTAATCCCTGAAGGAATACAAATGACCATGCGGTGAGACTGAGGGAACATTCCCTTTTTCTGACCTGGGATCATTTTGATAAGCCCTCTGATCATCTGCTCCGCAGCATAGAAATCAGCAATTACTCCGTCTTTGAGCGGGCGGATGGTTTTGATATTTTCGTGGGTTTTCTCATGCATATTCATGGCCTCTCTCCCCACAGCCAAGACCCTGTTATTCGTCTTGTCTATGGCAATGATAGAAGGCTCATCTACCACGATCTTGTCCTTATGGATGATCAGCGTGTTGGCTGTACCCAAGTCGATGGCAATGTCACTTGAGAAAAAATCAAATAATCCCATTTTATACTTTTGATTGGATTGGAGTTGGTGTTGAAGATTTAAGATAGTATCTCGATACTGATTTTAAACGCGGGTCGGCAAAATTATTATCTTAAATCGATAAAACTCAGGGAAAGAAGAAATTTTTACAGAATTGCTGTCAGTATTGGCAATCAGATTTTATTTGATTTTGCTGGGTTTTCTCATCCTTGAGTAATTTAAATAATAAGTGAATGAGGGGAAGCTTTTTGCAATTCGAAAATCTTTCTCTTATTTTTGCGCCGTATTCGAAAGTTTCTGGAGGGGACACCAAGTCCCCTCTTTCATTATCCTAACCTATGGGCATACAGCGGCATACTATTGAAGACTTGGCTAAAAAGCACCTTCCGGACGACTCCCATTTCCTGGTGGAAGTCAAAATGGAAGACAAGAGCGGTAAGTCAAAGATTATGGTACTGATCGACGCAGACCAGGGAGTCACTATTGACACTTGTGCGCGAGTGAGCCGAGCCATTGGTGAGGAACTGGAAGCCGACGAGTCTATTGTTGATGCATTTGTGTTGGAAGTTTCATCTCCCGGGTTGGATTATCCCTTGGCGACTCCAAGGCAGTACCAGAAAAATGTAGGGCGTGAGCTCAGGGTTTGGCTGCAATCCGGTGAAGAGCAGAAAGGCAAGTTAATTGCAGTAGAGGAATCAGGAATAAAGCTTTTGATAAAAGTCAAAGAAAAGGGCAAAAAAGCCCGGGAAGAAGAGTTGAGTCTTCCCTATTCAGAAATTAAGAAATCAATCGTACAAGTATCTTTTAAATAAATCCAATGGATGCCAAAATCTTAATAGAATCCTTTGCAGAGTTTGCAAGGTCTAAAAATGTGGATCGACCTACCATGATCCGTATTCTGGAAGATGTGTTTCGCGCGATGATCCGTAAAAAGTTTGAAACGGATGAAAACTTTGATGTGACCATCAATGCCGATCAGGGTGATTTGGAGATTTTCCGTATCCGGGAGATCGTAGATGACAACTCGGAGGATATTTGGGATTTTGACAAGATCAGCCTTACCGATGCGCAAAAGATCGAACCCGATTTTGAAATAGGTGAGGAAGTGTACGAAAAAATTGAGCTGGAAGAGTTCGGAAGAAGAGCTGTGCAAATGGCTCGTCAGACACTTATTCAGAGAATCAAGGATCTTGAAAAAGATATTCTTTACAATAAGTACGAAGAGCAGGTTGGTGAAATCATTTCAGCCGAGGTCTATCAAATCCTGAGCAGAGAGATTTTGTTGATCGATTCTGAAGGAAATGAATTGGTTTTGCCTAAGGGCGAGCAGATCCCAAAGGATAGATTCAGAAAAGGAGATACAGTCAAGGCGATCGTACATAGAGTAGATATGATCAATGGCAACCCTAAGGTGATCCTTTCGAGAACTTCTCCGGTTTTCTTGGAGAGACTTTTCGAAAACGAAGTGCCTGAGGTTTACGATGGCTTGATCACCATTATCAAAATCGTGCGTGAGCCGGGAGAGAGAGCCAAAGTAGCTGTAGAGTCTTACGATGATCGAATTGATCCCGTTGGCGCTTGCGTCGGAATGAAAGGTTCAAGAATCCATGCGGTGGTTCGTGAACTTCAAAATGAGAATATCGATGTGATCAATTACACAGAAAATCTGGAGCTATATGTGTCCCGAGCCCTGAGCCCGGCCAAAGTATCTTCAATTTCTGTGAATGCAGATACCAAAAGAATTTCTGTTTTCTTAAAGCCGGATCAGGTATCCCTAGCCATCGGTAAAGGAGGGCATAATATCAAGCTTGCCAGTAGATTGGTGGGTTATGAGATCGACGTATTCCGTGAATTGAGTGAATATGAAGAGGAAGATGTGGTCTTGGAGGAGTTCTCTGATGAGATCGACGAGTGGATCATCGACGAGCTGAAAAAGACCGGTTTGGACACAGCTAAGAGTGTTTTGGCACTGACCAAAGAAGATTTGATTAGAAGAACTGAACTGGAAGAGGAGACTATCGATGAGATTTTCCGAATCCTCCGTACAGAATTTGAACAATAATAAGGGGATATACCCCGAAGAATACCCTAATTTTACTTAAGATTTCGAAAGAGGTTTTTGCTTATGTCAGAAGAAAAAATGATGCGATTAGGCGCTTTAGCCAGGAAACTCAACGTGGGAACAGCAACCATTGTGGAGTCTCTGGGCAAAAAGGGCTTTGAAGTGCAGGACAATCCCAATTCCAAAATTAACATGGAGCAGGTGGCCATGCTGGAAAAGGAATTCAAGTCCTCTGCACTGGAAAAAGAAGAGGCTTCCCACCTTTCTATTGGGAAGAGACATGAGCCGATTTCTATCGAGCCTGAAGTAGATCGTGCTCCAGAGCCGGTGATTCCACCTGCTCCTGAGCCTCAGCCAAAACCTACTCCTACCCCTCCACCTGCTCCAGCCCTTGAGCCTGAGGTAGAAAAGGTTTCCACAGAAGCTCCCAAATTGGGAGGGATAAAAATCCTGGGTAAAATCGATCTGGACAAAAAGCCCGCTCCACCCAAGCCAGAGCCTAAGCCGGCACCTGCGCCTCAAGCGCCTAAGCCAGCTCCAGCTCCAGCGCCAGCCCCCAAACCTGCTGAAAAGCCAAACCAGGAGCAGCCTAAACCAGCTCCTGTTAAGCCAGCTACTCCTACACCTCCGCCTGTTCAGGAACCAGCCTCTCAAGAAGAGGTAGATTTGATTTCTGCTAAGGCAGATTCCCTGAAGGGACTTACCGTTTTGGGTAAAATCGAATTACCGGTAGATAAGTCTAAGAAAAAAGGCGGTCCAGTAGCCTCCTCCGACGAGAGAAACCGAGATAAAAAACGTCCTCGAAAACGCATTGACAAGCCAGGAGGTGCACCAAATACCAACAGGCCTGACAATCGTGGACAAAAGCCGGGAAATCAAAAAGGCAAAGGCAATCAAAATCAGCAGCGAACTCAAAAAGCTGAGCCTACCCAAAAAGAAATCCAGGATCAGATCAAGCAGACTTTGGCAAGACTTCAGGGCAATAAGCCAGGAGGTAAGACCAAATCCAGAAGAGATAAAAGGGCTGACCGCGACAGGGAAGTGGAAATGGAAGGAGAGGAAACAAAAATCCTCAAAGTGACTGAATTTATTTCGGCCAACGATTTGGCTTCCTTGATGGACGTGACTGTCAATCAGATTATTTCAGCCTGCATGTCTTTGGGGATGTTTGTCTCAATCAACCAGCGACTCGATGCCGAAGCGATTACTATTATCGCAGATGAATTTGGATACGATGTAGAGTTCACCAAATCCATTGAAGACGAAATCGTAGAAGAGGTAGAAGATGATCCGGAGGATTTGGAAGAAAGAGCTCCAATTGTCACTATCATGGGTCACGTAGACCATGGTAAAACCTCCTTGCTGGATTACATCCGAATGTCCAAAGTGACCGCCGAAGAGGCAGGGGGAATCACCCAGCACATCGGTGCTTACGATGTGCTGACCAAGACAGGTCATAAAATCGCCTTCTTGGATACACCGGGTCACGAGGCGTTTACCGCGATGAGAGCCAGGGGTGCCAAAATCACCGACGTGGCGATTATCGTGATCGCGGCTGACGACAGCATCATGCCCCAGACCAAAGAAGCAATCAATCACGCTCAGGTAGCAGGAGTTCCGATGATCTTTGCTATCAATAAAGTAGATAAGCCTAATGCCCGTCCTGAAAAAATCAAGGAAGAGTTGGCTGGCATGAACCTACTTGTAGAAGAGTGGGGAGGTAAATACCAGTCCCAAGATATCTCTGCCAAGACCGGTCAGGGTGTAGATGAGCTTTTGGAAAAAGTATTGCTTGAATCAGAGATTCTTGAATTGAAAGCCAATCCTGATAAAAATGCCGTGGGTACAGTAATCGAGGCCTCCTTGGACAAGGGACGTGGTTATGTGGCAACGATCATGGTTCAGGCAGGTACACTCAGAGTTGGTGATATCATGCTGGCAGGTCAGCACTACGGCAGGGTCAAGGCGATGTTTGATCACAAAGGAAAGAAAGTGAAAGAGGCCGGACCTTCTACACCAGTTCAGGTATTGGGCCTAAGCGGTGCCCCACAGGCAGGGGATACAATCAAAGTGTATGACACGGAAAGAGAAGCAAGAGAAATTGCCAATTCCCGAGAGCAAATCCAGAGAGAGCAAAGCTTGAGAACCAAGAAGCACATCACTTTGGATGAAATCGGACGTCGATTGGCCATCGGTAGCTTCAAGGAACTCAACATCATTATCAAAGGTGACGTGGATGGTTCTGTGGAAGCCTTGTCCGATTCCTTGCTGAAGCTGTCCAAAGAAGAGGTAAAAGTATCCATCATCCACAAAGGCGTGGGACAGATCTCTGAATCTGATGTCTTGTTGGCATCTGCTTCTGATGCAATCATTATTGGTTTCCAGGTGCGTCCTTCTACCAATGCTAAGAAACTTGCCGAGCAGGAAGAAATCGAAATCCGTCACTATTCCATCATCTACGACGCAATTAATCAGATCAAGGATGCGATCGAGGGAATGCTTGAGCCGGAATTTGAGGAAGTCATCACAGGTAATATTCAGGTGAGAGAAATCTTCAAAATTTCCAAAGTGGGTACTGTTGCCGGTTCTTATGTCACTGATGGTTACATCACTAGGAAGAACAAAATCCGAATCATTCGGGATGGTATTGTAATCCATGAAGGTGAAATCGATCAGCTGAAGCGATTCAAGGACGATGTGGCTGAAGTAAAAGCCGGATACGAATGCGGTATCTCCATCAAGAATTTCAATAATATCCAGGTAGATGATACGATTGAAGGATATGAAATGAGAGAAATAAAGAGGAAGAAATAATTAGATTTCATTCTTCGGATAAAAAGGAACGGTTTCGCCGTTCCTTTTTTAGTTTTGGAGCATGTTAGATGCTTTTCGAATTATTCTTATCGGGCTTTTTCTTTTTTCAAGTCTTTCTCTGATTTTGGGATTGATCCGTCCGGTGTTAGTCCTGTGGTTTTTAGACCGATTCAATCGCCTGTTGGTCATCAAGTTTTATGGATTTCTAATGCTCATTCTAGGGTCCCTTCTCATTTTGCTTTCTTTGGCTAAGTGATTTCAGAATAAAAATTTGATATTTTTCAACTTCGCCAAATAAACCACTTATTGTTAATCTTTTGGATGCCTTGATTTTTCTATCCGGGAAAAAAATCTGAATTTCCGAACAGATTGACCTAGTCTTGAGAAAAATCATTTCCATAGCACTTTTGATTTGCTTTGCCATCTATCATTTTGGCTACTATGGATTTTATTTGTCTGCTTCCTACTCTTTAGAATCCAGCTGGAAAGATAAAATCTACAGCGAGCAACTGGGCTCTTTCGAGGAGCGAATGATGGAAATCCCTCTTTCAGCTCCCTATATGGCCAATCAGGAGGACTTTCAAGCTACGAATACCAGGTTTGAAAAGGACGGTAAATATTTCCGTGCCATCAAACAGCGGTACCAAAACGATACACTCCAGATTGTCTATGTTCCGGATACCTCTCGAAGGGTATTGGAGTCATCGGTCAAAAAATGGATTTCCTCTCTGGTGGATGATGAATTACCACAAGACCAAAACGGTAAAAGTATGGTTAAGCTTTTTGCCAAAGACTACGTAGAGTCAGACTTGTTCAACCTGCCTATTGCAGAGCGATCAGGCTATGAAATACAGATTGGGTTTATTTTTTCAGCTTACATGAGTCCTTTTTTCAACCTTGACTCGCCTCCTCCACAGATTTCCTGAATGCGAAATTCCTGATTACTCCTTAGGGCGGAGTGATTGGGTATGTACTTAATTTCAACTAAGCAGGAAATCCCAATGGCTTTGGGGCTTCCTGCTTGCCCTATTTTCCCTCTGTATACTATCAATTTTATTAGCATGAACTTCTATACCAAGTTCCTGAAAGGCTTTTTTTTGGCCTTTTTGGGACTATATACCTATACATTGGCCCAGTCCCCCACGGACGAGCTCATGATGCCCAAGCAGGAAATCTGCTTCTTGGGATATTATGAATACGGGCAATTTGACGAATATTGGGAAGGTTCCCTTCTCAGAACTAACGGTACCATCGCTACCGTACAGCGAAGAACAGCCTTGCTTATGGCGGCCTATGGATTGACGCCAAAGCTGAATCTATACGCAGGGCTTCCCTATGTTTCTACTAATTCCACCCTTCCAAACGGCGGGAAATTTGCCGGAACTCAAGGATTTCAAGATTATTCAATTGGGCTGAAGTACCAGTTTTTCCAAAGGAAAACTGAAGAAAATGAATTTTCGGCCTTTGCCTCCCTGAATTTTTCCAACCGTGCTTCCGATTACCTTTCGGATTATCAGCCCTATTCCCTTGGACTGGGCACTTTCCAGTTAGCCTGGAGAGGAATCCTTCATTACAAGCTGAAAAATGGTTTTTATGCCCGTGGATCCGGAGCTTTTGTATGGAAGGGCTACACCAAAGCGGAGCGTGAGTTCTATTACAACGACGGGAGCTACTTTACCCCATGGATGGATGTGCCTAATTCCTGGAATTACGAAGCTGTTTTGGGAAAGTGGTTTAAAGGGAATCTCCTTCGGGTGGAGCTCAGCTATATGGGGCAGCGCTCTACTTCGGGCGATGATATCCGGGCCTATAATGCTCCTCAACCTACCAATCGGGTAAATATGGACAGGCTGGGATTTTTCGCTCACTACTATTTTCCGAAGGTCAAAGGCTTGGGTGTTTTGGCTTCCTTTAATCAAGTGATCAGAGGAAAAAATGCCCCGAAAATGAACAGCCTGGGAACTGGAATCACCTATCAATTTGGACTTTAATCAGCAGATCAATGAAAATATCTATACTTAAAAACCTGATGGTTTTTGCAGCCGGTGCCCTGATTTTTTCCTGTAATATGGAATTGCCGACTCAGCTTGAGTTCGAAAGCTATGAATATGCCTCTCTGGATGAAAATGGGGGTAAGCTTAAGCCCATTTTGATTGCTCAGGGAGCAGATATACTTGTCCCAGTGCCTAGCGGGGAGACTTCTCCTGAATTTTTGAATGAAGTAGAAGAGGTGAAAAGAAGGATTGCATCGATGAACCAGGCGCAAAAGGAGAATGTCCTTCAATGGACCAACAATCCAGTAGTGAGGTGGAATGAAATAGCTTTGGAGTTGATAGCCAAATACAATCTCATTCCCGGTCCCAATCCTGATGGCACATACACTTTACCTGATCCTTCCAACCCTCAAGGCCCCCCTTCATTTCCCTTTGCCCATCCACCCTATGCGAGTAGGGCTTTGGCCTATCTTTCAGTAGCCCAGTATGATGGATTGATTTCTGCTTGGCATTATAAGTTTTTGTACAAAAGGCCAGCCCCCTATCAAGTAGATCGGGAGATTCCCCATGCCTATGTAGCACAAGCCATACCTGCTTATCCATCCAGTGGCGCAGTTTTGGCTCGGGTGTCTAGGGCTGTTTTATCGGTCATGTTTCCTCTGGAAGCGGATTATCTTGCCCAGAAAGAGCAGGAGCATCTCGAAGCCTTATTGCTCTCCGGCGAGAATGTCCCTAGTGATTTGGATGCCGGACAGATTATCGGGACCGAAATCGCATTCATCGCCTTACAAAGAGCATCCCAAGACGGGATGAAAAATGCCCAAACCAGTAAGGCGGTCTCAGATTCTATAGCCAATGCGGCATTTGAGCGATTTGGATGGAAGTGGATCAATCTTGAATCTCCCCAGCGCCCAGTCGGATTGACTCCTCTTTTTGGAAAAGTCCGTATGTGGAACGTCCCGAATGTAGAGGCTACCCGGCCTCCTGCACCTCCTGCCCCTGGAACTCCAGCCTTCGAGGAGGATGTAAGGATATTGAAAGAGTTTGCTGCCAACGTCACACCTGAGCGCAGGAGAATTGCTAATTTTTGGCAAGATGGATTGGGAACCTATACCCCTCCAGGACACTGGAATGACTTTGCAAACCGAAATATTGTGGAAAAAAAGTGGAATCCCCTTCGTTCTGCACGGGTACTAGCCTATTTGAATATGGCGATGATGGATGCTGGAATCAGCTGCTGGGATGCTAAATATTATTACCACTACCCCCGTCCCATTCAGCTGATTGATGGATTTGAGACCATAGCCGGTACTCCAAATTTTCCGGCCTACACTTCCGGTCATTCGGTTTTTTCGGCCTCAGGAGCAGAAGTATTGGCCTACTTTTTTCCAGACAAAGCCCGTCAATTCAGAGATTGGGCTGAGGAAGCGGCTATTTCACGGGTTTATGGTGGAATTCACTGGACATTTGATGCTACAGTAGGTACCCAACAGGGTAGAGATGTGGCTGAATACAGTATTCAGCGGGCCCAACAAGACGTAGCCAACCAATAAATTTTTGGAAGTCAAAGAACCTTTGCAGGTTCTTTGGCTTCTTGTTTTAAGCTCTTGAAGGCTAAGAAAATCAACGAAATCGCCAACACAAAAAGCAGGGCGGCGATCAGTGCCAGCACATAGCCTTTTTCCTGATAGTTTTTCCAGGCAAATAATCCCAAAGAGGCCAAAGTCACGGTAAACATGAAAAACATGGGAATCGTCACAAAGGTCGCGGGGATGTTTTTCTTGATCAGCCAAACAGCGATAGTCAAAAGGGCCAATGCAGCCAGAAGCTGATTGGCTGAGCCGAAAATCGGCCAAAGAGTAGAAAACTCCCCGGAAAGAAGCAAAAGCACGGATAGAATCACCACAATAAGGGTGGAGACATAGCGGTTTTTGGACAAAACTTTTGCAGCGGGCTGAGGCATATCCTCGAAATATTCCTGAAGGGTGAATCGAGCCAATCGAGTACATGTATCTAAGGTCGTCAATGCAAAAGCAGAAACGGTCAAGGCGACAAAGCCCACGGCGAATTGCTCAGGGACGCCTAATGTGGATATCATTCCTCCCAAACCCGTGGAAAAGAGGGATACAGGACCTTCTGTCCCCAATCGATCCACATATTCAGTGCGTGAAAGCACTACCACAGCCCCGACGGAGATGATGGCGAGAAAGGATTCGATCAGCATTCCACCAAATCCAACTACCTTGGCATCACTTTCTTTATCCAGCTGCTTGGAAGTGGTTCCTGATGCTACCAAGGAATGAAAACCCGAAATAGCTCCGCAGGCAATGGTCACGAACAGAACAGGAAAAAGATAGCCGAGATTCTGATCGGAGGTATGGATCTCTTGGCTCATTTCAATCTGTGGATTGGCTACGAAAACACCCAAAACCGCCGCCAGCATCATCCCATAGAGCAGATAGCTGTTTAGGTAATCTCTGGGTTGAAGGAGTAGAGAAACCGGAGTGACCGAAGCCAAAAAGGCATAGCCCAAAAGCAGAAGTATCCAAACCTCGTAGTCCAAGGCAAAAGGAAGCTGGGTACCGAGATAAACGAAGTAGTACATCAAAACCACTCCGATTACGGTGAGGATGATAAAAGGGATTGTCTTTTGTCCTACACTTCGATTGACTAACCCAAAGGCGATGGCCAAACCGATAAAAAGGATAGAAGCGGAGGCGACCCCTGGATTGGCTACGAAGGTTTTGGCAATGATATCGGAGAACACTCCAATGACCAAAATCAAAGTGGAAAAGGAGAAAAGGACAAACAACTGCTTTCCTTTGGGTCCGATTTGATTTCGGATAATGACCCCAATTGACTTTCCCTCTGTCCTCAGGGATGCCGCCATACTGCCCAAGTCATGGACCGCTCCGAAGAAAATGCCTCCGACCAAAATCCAGATGACAGCGGGTATCCAACCAAAAGTAACAGCGATAATTGGTCCCACAATTGGCCCTGCCCCTGCTATGGAAGCAAAATGATGGCCCAAAACCACGATGGGTTTGCTAGGCTCGTAGTCCACTCCATCCCTCAGCGTATGGGAAGGGGCTTTTCGGCTGTCACTCAGTCCAAATTTGTTGTAAACAAAGCGCCCATAAACGCGATAGGCGAGGATTAAAATAACAGCAGAAACTAGAAGGAGCAGAGATAAGCTCATGGTTATTTGGATAAGTGGTGGGGAGGCAGAGTCAAAATTTTGTTGATCCGAATACTTTCAAAATAATGTAAAATTAATGTCTTGAAAAAGTCATTTTACAGAAGGGATTCTTTTCCGGTCTGATGCCTTCTCTGGATTTTAATTTTAATTACCGGAGATAAGGTCTAAATTTGTAGCCTTTGACTCGTCAAAAAACAACCTAATATACCTCTATGGCTTGGTTTAAAAGAACTGATAAAGGCATCAAAACCTCTACTGCTGAGAAAAAAGATGCTCCCGACGGACTTTGGTTTAAGACTCCCAACGGAAATATTATCCATACCCGGGAGTTAAAAAACAACTCTTTTGTGTGCCCGGATGATGATTTTCATGTGAAAATCGGCTCCAAGGAATATTTTGAGATCATTTTCGACCAAAACAAATTCACCGAGATGGACAAAGACATGAAGTCCGGTGATCCGCTGAAATTTTCAGACACCAAGCCTTATTCCTCCCGTATCAAAGCAACCATCGAGAAGACCGAACTCAATGATGCCGTACGCACAGCCTATGGCAAAATGAATGGATTGGATATCGTAGTGGCCTGTATGGACTTTTCTTTTATCGGAGGCTCCATGGGTTCTGTGGTGGGAGAAAAGATTGCCCGAGCCATTGATCACTCCTTGAAGCACAAGGCTCCGTTTTTGATGATTTCCAAATCTGGTGGAGCTAGAATGATGGAAGCTGGGTTTTCTTTGATGCAGATGGCAAAAACTTCAGCAAAGTTAGCCCTCTTGGATCAGGCTGCTATTCCTTACATTTCGCTTTTGACTGACCCTACCACTGGTGGTGTCACGGCTTCCTATGCCATGTTGGGGGATTTCAATATTGCTGAGCCGGAAGCTTTGATCGGATTTGCAGGACCAAGAGTCATCCGGGAGACGATCGGAAAAGATCTTCCCAAAGGTTTTCAGAGTTCTGAATTTGTTTTGGAACACGGATTTCTTGATTTCATCATCGATAGGAGGCAGTTGAAATCAAGACTGACCACTTTGCTAAACCTCTTGAACAATTAATCAGTTATCTGAGTAAAAAGGATCTGAAAGCCAAGTCAAATTTGCCCGCATTTTTGGCCTGTTTTTCTGATTAATAAATATATTTGTGCACCCAAAAAAGGGGCTATTCCTAGGAAAAAGTAAAACAAAAATTTCATGGGTTCTGTAATTATTACGTCCATTGTAGCATTCACGGTAATTATCCTGCTACTGGTACTTATCCTCCTTTTTGCCCAGTCCAAGCTGGTCAATACAGGCGATGTCAAAATCGTCATCAATGGTGACGAAAAAAATCCTGTCGTGACTTCCGCAGGTACTACCCTTCTTTCCACTTTGGGTAACCAAAAAATCTTCCTTCCATCAGCTTGTGGTGGAGGCGGTACTTGCGCCATGTGTAAGTGTGTGGTGGAAGAAGGTGGAGGCGATGTATTGCCCACCGAGGTAGGTCACCTCAGCCGTGCTGAGCAGCAAGGAAAAGTAAGATTGGCATGTCAGGTCAAAGTAAAGCAAGACATGAAAATCCGAGTGCCGGAAGAAATCTTCGGTATCAAGAAGTGGGAGTGTGAAGTAGTTTCCAACTACAACGTCTCCACCTTCATCAAAGAGTTCAAAGTGAAATTGCCTGAAGGCGAAACACTTGACTTTGAATCCGGTGGATACATCCAAATCGACGTTCCTGCGATCACTGTAAACTTCAAAGACATTGATATCACTCCACATCCTGAATTGGGTCACCCTAATGATGTGTACAAGAGTGATTGGGATAAATTTGGTTTGTGGAGCTTGGTAATGAAAAATGATGAGCCTCTCTTCAGAGCTTATTCTATGGCCAACCACCCTGCTGAAGGTAACATCATCATGTTGACCATCCGTATTGCTACTCCACCTTGGGATAGAGCAAACAACAGATGGATGGACGTGAACCCGGGAGTATGTTCTTCCTATGTGTTCTCCAGAAAGCCGGGTGACAAAGTGACTATCTCAGGTCCATACGGAGAATTCCACATCAACCCAACCGAAAGAGAGATGATCTACATCGGTGGTGGTGCAGGTATGGCTCCGTTAAGATCTCATATCTTCCACCTTTTCCATACTGAAAAGACCGGAAGAAAAGTATCCTACTGGTATGGAGGTAGATCCAAAAAAGAACTCTTCTATGTACCTCATTTCCGGGATATCGAAAAAGACTTCCCTAACTTCCAATTCCACATTGGACTTTCCGAACCACTTCCTGAGGATAACTGGAATGTGAAAAAATCTTTGGACGGAGAAGGTGATGGTTACATCGGATTCATTCACCAGGTTCTTTATGACAATTATCTGAAGAATCATCCTGAGCCAGACGAGGTAGAATATTACCTTTGTGGACCTCCTTTGATGAATGCTGCGGTGCTCAAATTGCTGGATGATATGGGTATCCCTAAAGAGAATATCCGATTTGATGATTTCGGAGGATAAACAAAAAATAAAATCCCGCTCAGGCGGGATTTTTTAGTTTAGTACCATTTTTGTTTACTTTGATCTGAGATCACCGATACATGAATATTCACTCTTTTTTTGAACCCGTCGCTGAGTATCTTCTGGAGAAAAGCTATTCTGAAAACTCCTTTTTCCATCAAATACATATCCATGGAGAAAAATTTCCTGATCTGAAAGGTATTCAGATTGCCTTTGTCGGCCTCAGGGAAAGCAGGGGAACAGCCAAAGCCGAAAGCGTCTCAAGGGGAAGTACTGAAATCCGGGAAAAGCTGTACGAACTCAAGAAGGGTTTGGCTCCTTATCGAATGGCTGATTTGGGGGATATTATTTCGGGAGAAACGCTAAATGATACCTATCAGGCTATTCGGCAGGTGGGAGAGTACTTGATGAAGCAGCAGATCCTTCCCGTTTTCTTTGGAGGCACCCATGATTTGGATTTTGGGCAGTATTTGGCTTATCAGAAGTTAAAAAAGCTGGTCAACCTAGTCACTGTTGATGCCAAAGTGGACATGGAGGAGCAGGGTCCGGAAGACACCCGACATACTCAGGAGATCGTCCTTCATCAACCCAATTTTCTTTTTTCCTACTCTCACTTAGCCTATCAGAGCTTTTTGGTCGATCCTACGCTGATCAATGTCATGGAGAAATTGTACTTTGATCATTTACGCTTGGGCCAGCTGAGAGATGGATTCAAGGAAGTGGAGCCCTTGGTTCGGGATGCGGATTTGTTGAGCTTTGATCTCAGTGCGATCCAATCGGCCGATGCTCCCGGGGCGGTGGATGCCCAGCCTTTTGGTCTATCAGGTGAAGAAGCTTGTCAGATTTGCTGGTTTGCAGGGACCAATGAGAAATTGAGCTCTTTCGGGCTCTTTGGCTATGATCCTTATTTCGATGATGCTGCCAATAAGACGGCCAAAGTAGCGGCAGTGATGATCTGGTATTTCGTAGAAGGCTTTTACAATAGAAAAGACAGCCTTTCTTTCAAAAGCACGGATTATATCAAGTACACCGTCTCTTTAGACACCAAGCCCAATACCCTCGTTTTCTATAAAAGTAAAAAAAGCGGGAAATGGTGGATGGAAATCCCCCAAAATGAAATCCAGCGATTTGACCGGGTCAGTACCGTGCCATGCAGCTACTCTGATTATCAAATCGCCCAAAAAGGAGAAGTGCCCGAGCGCTGGATCAATGCACAAGTGAAGTTTTTTTGATGAAAAATTTCACCAAACAGCAGCTTGCCCTGAGAAATGGGCATGATAAACCCGAGATTTGGGTAGCCTACCGAGGAGTGATTTACGATGTGAGCTCTTCCAGGCTTTGGGCTAGAGGAAAACATTACGAACATTGGGCAGGGCAGGATTTGACTGAGGAGCTTAGGGATGCCCCACATACTGAAAAAGTTTTTGAAAAATTTCAGGCCATAGGTCTTCTCATATGATACTGATAGCAGATAGCGGTTCCAGTAAAACGGACTGGAGAATCATCCATAAGGATGGCAAGATAAGTCAACATCGTGGAGTGGGTTTTAATCCCTACTACATGACCTCTGAGGAAATGGCCCTGCAGTTGAGAGAAGATTTTCTGGTCAATGCGGAGGGTGAGATAGAGCAAGTGTTTTTTTATGGCGCAGGCTGCTCCGCTCCAGACCGAAAGGAAGAAGTCAAACAGGCGTTGCTTTCTGTGTTTCCTGATGTTGATGTGTCCATAGACCATGATTTGTCTGCGGCTGCCCGAGCGACTTGCGGGCATAAGCCGGGTATTGCCTGTATTCTGGGCACGGGCTCCAACAGCTGTGATTATGACGGGAAAGAGATCATTGATACCCGGCCTGCGGCAGGTTATATTTTGGGAGACGAAGGGGGAGGCGCTTTCATCGGAAAAAGGTTTCTCATCGATTTTATCCATGAAGAAATGCCCCAAAATATCAGAGAAGCGGCTATAGAGCGGTTTCACTTTTCTCAAAACATCATTCAGGATCATGTATATCGTCAGCCTTTTCCCAGTCGGTATATGGCCAGTTTCTGCAAATTCATTTCAGAGCATAAGTCGGACCCTTATTGCTATGGCCTATTTTATTCTTCCTTTATGGCATTCTTTGACAAGCATGTCTGCAAATACAAGGATTACCAAAATAAACCGGTCAACTTTGTAGGGTCTATCGCCTACTACAATGGGGATATCCTACGAAAAGCAGCACTAGATCGCGGCATCCAAGCCTCCATAATTATCGAAAATCCAATCGCAGGCTTAACCCTGTACCATCAAGAACTCCTATGAAAGTCACTGAAAGCAATTCTCTATACGATAACCTGGAAAAAATGGAGGTCGCACAACTCCTCCTGTCTATCAATGAAGAGGACCATAAAGTGGCCCCTGCAGTCAAAGGAAAGATTCCTGCCATTTCAGCCTTGGTTGAGCAGATTGTTCCAAGGATGCTGGAAGGCGGCCGTCTGTTTTATATCGGAGCAGGGACTAGTGGTCGTTTGGGGATTTTGGATGCTTCTGAATGTCCGCCAACCTACGGAGTACCTCATGATTGGGTCATCGGTTTGATTGCCGGGGGAGATGCTGCTATCCGGAAGGCAGTAGAAAATGCCGAGGATGACCCTGAACAGGCCTGGAAGGATATTCTGGAATATGGCTTTTCCGAGCTGGACACGGTGATTGGGATTGCCGCTTCGGGCACTACTCCCTATGTAATCGGAGGAGTAAAGCAAGCCAGGGAAAAGGGCTTGCTAACCGGTTGTATTACATGCAATCCAGACTCTCCGCTTTCTCAGGCAGTCGAGTACCCCATTGAAGTGGTCGTGGGTCCTGAATTTGTGACAGGAAGTACCCGGATGAAATCAGGAACTGCCCAGAAGCTGGTTCTCAATATGATATCCACTACAGTGATGATAAAGCTGGGCAGGGTCAAAGGAAACAAGATGGTAGATATGCAACTGTCCAATGCCAAGCTGGTGGATCGTGGGACCAAAATGATCATGGAGGCAACGGGTGTGTCATATGAAGTAGCTCAAGACCTTTTGCTTACACATGGTTCGGTGAGGAATGCTACAGCCTTTTTTTACAAGGAAGGGGAAAAGTAGAAAGATTTGAAAAGGCTCTGCAAATTAACCGAATTAGCTGTATCTTTGCGGCCTTATTAAATCACTGGATTTCAGTAATTTATTTCTAAAACCAAACTACAGCAGGGATGCTGCAAAACGATGAAAAAAAACAATCCTAGAAAACCATTTTTTAATTCAGAAAACCAAGATTCTGATTCTTCCCAATTCAAGAAAAAGTCTGAATTTTCTTCCAAAAAGACCGGGAAAGGGGATTTCCAAAAGAAGTCTTTCGACAAGCAGGAGCGGAAGTTTGATTCCAGACCGGATTTTGGAGATAAGCCAAAAGGTAGATTTTTTAAAGGAGAGGAGAAGTCAAGCCCTTTCAACAAAGAAGAAAAGAGACCTACTAGAGGAGGGAAATTCGAGAAGGACTTTGACTTTGGTGAACGAAAGCAATCAGGCAAAAAGTCATTTTCTCCCAAGTCCGATAGGCCCAAGCGGGAGGATTTTTCAGGCAAAAAGTTTGATAGGCGAAACGAAGAGCCTGAAAAGCCTTTTCGCAAGAACTTTTCCCAAGAAGGCCCGGAAAGGAAAGTGTACAAGGGAAGAGGAAAGGATGAAAAACCGAGATTTGAAATTAAGAGAGGGGAAAACTTCTCCGAAAAAGGTGAGGTTAAAAGAGGTTTTGGTAAAAATCGGCCCAGAAAGCAGGAATTGAATCCTGAAAGGCCGGAATACAACTTCAGTGATATTCCAGGCAAAAAATCCCAGGATGCAGGAGAAGACGGTCAAATTCGTCTGAATAAATACATCTCCAACTCAGGAATCTGCAGCCGTAGAGAAGCGGATGACTTGATTGCCAAAGGTATGGTCACGGTAAATGGAGAGGTCGTAACTGAACTGGGCAGGAAGGTAAAAAAGACGGATCGGGTGATTTTTCAGGGCAAGCGGATCAACCCCGAAAAGCCTGTTTATGTCCTGCTGAATAAGCCCAAGGATTTCATCACCACAACCAATGACCCTATGGAGCGTAAGACGGTGATGAATCTAGTAGCCAATGCCTGTGAGGAAAGGATTTTCCCTGTGGGTCGTCTGGATAGAAATACCACAGGTTTGCTTTTGTTTACCAATGATGGAGAGCTGGCAGCGAAACTTTCTCATCCATCCAACCAAATCAAGAAAATCTATCAGGTCACTCTGGATAAGCCCCTCACCCATAAGGATGAAGAGCAGATTTTGGAAGGTCTGACCTTGGAGGACGGAGATGTAAAAGTGGATGACATGCAGGTACTGTCCAAAGACCGGACAATTCTCGGTTTGGAGATTCATATTGGCCGAAACCGAATCGTCCGTAGACTCTTTGCCCATTTGGGATACGAGGTCACCGCTTTGGACCGGGTGATGTTTGCAGGCTTGGACAAAAAGGACCTGAAGCGCGGAAATTACCGATTCCTTACCGAGAAGGAAGTGATTCGATTGAAATATTATCTATAAAAAGAAAAGCTCCAATAGGAGCTTTTTTTATGCGAATCCCTTAAGCTGTTGGATCAAATCTCTTTTGGTCAGGATTCCGCCCTTTCTCCAGAGGATTTTGCCTCGCTTGAATAGGATGTAGTGTGGAATGGAGCGGATAGCAAACTGTTGACTGAGTTGGGGATGCTTGTCCACATTGATTTTGAGCAGTTTTATCTTTCCACCAAATTCGGCTAAGGCTTCCTCCAAGACCGGGTTCATGGTTTGACAGGGTCCGCACCAATCCGCATAAAAATCGACCAATACCGCATCCTGACTTTGGGTGATGATATCTTTTGGATTTTTCTTGGGCATTTTTAAAGGTTGAGGGTTAAAAGTTAAGAGTTATGGGTGTCTGTAAATGTCGAATTGTTGAACTGAGGAATTGATGAATTGAGAGTTAATTTTCATTGGTTATAGTCTTAGAATATGTTTTCTTCTCTCCAATTCAATTACATTTTACAAAGAAGAAGGCTGCCTTGGTAGAAAGCAGCCTTTGTAATTCGATCAAACTTTTGGAATTAGTTTCCGCTAGGAGCAGCTCCTGCTGGTCTCTGGGGCATCTGAAGGCCTAATTTGGCCAATACCAATTCAGTAAATTTATCTTCCTCTTTAGTATAAAGAAGAATTGGAGATTGTCCGGCAGTCTCAGCAAAGATGTGGGTGTAGTTGTTTTCAGCAGCTACGGCATTGATTGCATTGATGACTTTGGTCTGGACTGGCTCCAATAGCTCCTGAAGCTTTCGCTGATAGGATACTTGAGCGTCCTGTTCGTACTTCTGAAGATCCTGTTGCAGCTTGGTCAATTCAGCCTCTTTTGCGGCACGGGCATCATCGGTCATGGTTTGTGCGGCTTGCTGATACGCCTGAACCTGACGCTGAAAGTCATTGGCTTTGGTTTGGATATTGGTTTGAAGCTGGGTTTGGTAATCTTGAATGTCCGCACCGATTTGCTCCATTTCCGGCATCAAATCCATGATGAATTCCACGCTGGTATAACCGATTTTGATCTCTTGGGCCTGAGCCGCAAATCCCATGAATAGCAAGGCTACTGCAGATAGGATAACTTTTACTTTCATATTGTTCTGATTTGTTTTTGTACTTGTCTTTTTATTTTAAAAGAAGAGCTAGCATTTGGGAGCAGGGCTCTTTTTTCTTTTACTCACTAATTTTCATCTATTCCCAACTCCTCCAGGACAAATTCTGAATAATCATGTCTAGGGTCAGAGTAAATGATCGCAGAAGGTCCGGCAGCCTTATCAAAAAGCACGGCCAGGTTGTTTTTTCTGGAGACCCTTTCGATCGCATCGTAGATTTTCGATTGAAGGGGCTGCAGCAATTCTGCCTGCTTCTGATAGTAGACTCCGTTGATTCCGAAGATTCTGCTGTTGTATTCCTGCGAGGTCTTTTCCTTCGCCTTGATATCTGCCATCCGCTGTTGGTACATCTCTTCAGTGAGCAGTACCTCTTCAGCTTTTAGCTGAGTGTACATTTCTTTAATCTCCTGATCCAAACTTTGTGCCTCCTTTTTCCAGTCATTACTCAGCTTGGCGAGTTCGTCTTGGATGACTTTGTAGTCCGGGTGCTTGTTTAGGATAAATTCGGAATCGATGTAACCAAACTTTTGTGCCTTTAACTGGCTGCCAAAGAGCACAAAGAGCAGCAAAAGTACAATTTTCGGTGAGTTATTCATTTCTTCTGGAGTAAAATCAGAGCCTTAGTTTCCATGAAAATCGCAATTTTATTTTAGCATATTTTAACTAACGCTCCGATACTTAGAAAGATTATCTAAACTGCTGTCCGATTGTAAAGTGGAATTGTGGTCCACTTGCTGTTCTCTGTCCGGGTATAGGATCAAATCCATATCCCCAATCCACTCCCAGCAAACCGAAGGCAGGCATAAATATTCTGGCTCCTACACCTGCTGACTTTTTCAAATCGTAAGGATTAAAATCCTTGTAACTACCCCAGTTGTTTCCGGCTTCTGCAAACCCTAACAAGAAGATGGTGGCCGATGGATTAGGAGAAACCAAGAAACGGATTTCCATCACGTACTTGTTATAGACTACTCCACCATAAGGATCAGGATTTGCAGTGCCTCTTGTATCTCTACCAGGGGTGATACTTTGATTTTCATAACCTCTCAATCCAATGATTTCTTGACCCAAGGCAAAGTTATTGAAGGTCATTCCATCTCCACCCATTACAAATCTTTCCAAAGGTATGATGCCGATTTTATCCCCATAAGATCCCAAGAATCCCATATGCGCCCGGGCACTGGCTACCCATTTGGAAGATCCGAATATTGGCGTGTAGAAGGAAGCATCAAACATCCACTTGTGGTATTCCAGCCATGCGTATTTTTCCTGATCGGGAGATTCGGAAGTGATATTGTCATTCAGTGAGGCATAAGGCGGGGTGATATTGATCCCCAGAATTATGTTTGATCCCAATCGTGGATAGATGTTGTTATCCACGTTGTTTCTCGCAATGGTGGTGTTTAAGGTAACACTCTTGGAAGTACCCGTAGGATAGCTCAATCCAAAGGAAGTTCCAAATTGGTTGAACTCATAGTTTTGGAACTGAAGGGAATTACTGATGCTAAAGTAATCATCCGGCCAAGTGACACGCTTAGCCAGCCCCACGGTCACCCCTGTGATTTTGAAGAATCCAAGATCATCATTGACACCCGGATTTTGACTAAAGAAATCTACCTGTCTTTGGACTGAGTGGTTAAAGGAGAAGCTCAAAGCATTGGCTTTTTTACCTCCAAACCACGGCTCGGTCAGTGAGATGGAGTAGTTCTGGAAAGTACGCCCGTTGGCTTGGACTCTCAGGGAAAGCTTTTGTCCGTCTCCCACCGGAAGTGGGTCCCACTTATCGAAGTTGCCTATATTTCTGATGGAGAAGTTGTTGAAAGAAAGTCCAACTGTACCCACAAAGCCATAGAATCCACCCCAACCACCGGAGAGCTCGATTTGGTCATTGGGTCGCTCCTCCAGCTCAAATGTGATGTCCACCGTGGCATTCTCAAAGTTTGGCCGAAGATCCGGATTGATCTTTTCCGGGTCGAAATAGCCCAATGTGGAAAGTTCTCGAATGGTTCTCACCAATAGGCTTCGGTTAAACTTCTGCCCTGGAAGGATACGGATTTCCCTCATGACCACGTGGTCGGAAGTCCGTTCATTTCCTTTGATATTGACACTGTTGACCGTCACTTGAGGGCCTTCAAAGATCCGCATCTCCAGATCAATTGAGTCACCGGTCACATTGACTTCTACTGGCTCAATATTGAAGAAAAGATATCCATCGTCCTGATAGAGTGAACTTACGTCATCTCCTTTTTGGGGATCATAATTGAGTCTTTTCTGGAGCTTTTCCTTATCATAAACATCGCCTTTTTGTATGCCCAATTTGGCGAGAAGCACGGTGCTGGGATGGATGTAATTTCCGGTAAAGGTGATGTTGCGGTAGAAATACTTTCTCCCTTCTTCCACGTTGATATCGATATTGATTTTATCGTTGGAGAAGTTGTAGACAGAGTCTTCAATAATTTTTGCATCCCTGAAGCCCCGGCTATTGTAAAAGTTGATGACGTTGTCTTTGTCGTTACGGTATTCCTTGGGGATGTATTTGGACCCGTTCAGGAAGTTGAGTTTGAAGTTTTTGTGGATGTAGGAAGTAAAATCCTCTTTTGTGGCAGGTTCAGTGTGTAAAAGTGAGTTTTTCGCACTTTCCAAATTGGCATCAGTGAGTCGGGAATAGGCATCTTTGAAAATAGCCACTCTTGCATATTCCTTGGTCTTTTTCATTTTTCCCTTCAAAGCTCGATCAGCGATTTCATCATTTCCGTAGAATTGGATTTCGTTGATTTTGACCTTGGAGTTGATATTGATATCAAATCGGAGTTTGACACTGTTAGGTAAAGTGGTATCTCGGTCCTGATAGATTTTCACATCGGTATTGAGGTACCCCTTATCTAGGTAGTATTTTTCGATGTTTCTTTTGGCGGTATTCAGTACATCGTCCCTTACCACTCGCCCACGGATATTGACTTTGTCCCGAAGTTCGCTCTCCTGAGTTTTGTTGATTCCTTCAAATTCCACTCTGGAGAATCGGGGCCTTTCTGTCAAATCCAAAAGGAGATAGATGTCCTCTCCTTCTATTTTTGTGACTAGGATTTTTACATCTCCGATGATTCCCTGTCCCCAAAGTTTCTTTAGTGCATTGGAAATGGCGTCACCAGGGACATCAATCCGGTCGTCTACTTTCAATCCGGAAAGGGAAATGATAGCGATCTCATCCAATGTGGTTAGTCCTACCGCTTTGATTTCTGCTATGCGAAATTTTTGCGGCTTTGCATAGTTCAATTCCAGGATGTTGACAGCCCGTGGAGAGGTGTATCGGCTTTGTCCAAGCCGGATTTGGGCCATGGCCGAGACAGACCAGATCAAACAACAAAGAATAATTAAACCTCTTTTCATCAACAACTTATGGTTTTACTTGCTCACCGGTTTTGCCAAACCTACGTTCACGTTTCTGATAATCTTTCACTGCGGCATAAAGGTGTTCCATTCTGAAATCCGGCCAAAGTACAGGTGTAAAATATAGCTCTGTATAGGCCAGCTGCCAAAGGAGGAAGTTGCTGATTCTGTATTCACCACTCGTCCGAATCATTAGTTCCGGATCAGGAATTCCGGCTGTATCAAGATTACTTGCTACAGTCTCCTGAGTGATTTCTTCAGGTTTCAGCTCACCAGTTGAGATTTTTTGAGCAATGCGCCGGACGGCTTGAGTGAGTTCCCATTGGCCACTGTAGCTTAAAGCAAGAATAACTGTCAAACCGGTATTACGGGAAGTCTGTTCTTTTGCCTCCATGAGCTTATTGTAAGCGGATTTGGGAAGACTGTGTATATCACCGATCGCCTCCAGTCTGATGTTGTTTTTCATCATTAGGGAGATTTCATCGATGATGGTTTTTACTAGCAGCTCCATCAGAGCTCTTACTTCATCTTGGGGCCTGGACCAGTTTTCGGTAGAGAAGGAAAACAGGGTTAAATATTTTACTCCGAGGTCATCTGCACCTTCTATTGCGTCTTTTACAGCATGAATAGCATGCCGGTGTCCGAAAATTCTCATGGCTCCTTTCTTCTTGGCCCATCGGCCATTTCCGTCCATGATGATCGCAATATGTCGGGGGATATTAGTAAGGTCTAACTGTTCCTTCATTCCAATGCCTTGGGTACCTACTTTTTTGGAGGTACAAAAATGCTATTTCTTTTTTAATTATCAGCCTTTTGGTCCATTAATTAATACGCGTAGCACTTGACATTGGCAAAGGTGTAGGAGACGGTCAGGCCTAGGAAATAGTACCAGTCTTTGGTATTGGGGTTTCCGAAATTGATGATCTGAGAGGGGGTAGTACCTGTATTGGGATCGACTTCGGTATTGAGGAAAATCCCTGCCTTGGAATCGATTTTATCCAAATAATCCGTAAAGGTCGGTCTGAATCCCAGTTCTCCTGCCAGTGTCCATCGGTCATTCAAGCGGTATTTTACACCTCCACCAAATGGTATCACCGGAGAAGTAAGTTGGTAGTAATCTGCCGGAGTAAAGCGCTCAGCACTGGGTCGCCCTTTCATAGTGAAATAGGAAAAACCAATTCCAAAGAAGGCATACGGCGACCAACGGAACTCCGAATCATTGCGAAGGAAATCCAAGAAGTTGAATTCCATCACCGCAGAAGCCTCGATTACTCCACCTTTGAACCGGGCATCTCTGCTTTTTGCCACCAAATCCAAAGGTCTCACCTCATCATCTGCATGGAGAATAGCAGTACTCAAAGCCACCCGTAGTGTCCACACATTGTCAAAATTTCTCTTGCCAAACAACGTACCTTGAAATCCAATCTGGCCCAGATCAACTTTTCTAATGATATCCCCTGAATAGGTAGCGCCACCAATTCCTCCACCGATTTCGTATTTCTGAGCCATTGACTCTGAAATCCCCACAGTTAAGCTGATGAATAAAATGACTAAATATCTGAAAATGTTGGAATTGACCTTTTTCAAGACGATGCAAGTTAGAAAGGACTTAACGTTTAAAAAACGCAACAAAGTATTTAACGGGTTAATTAATGTTAAGCTCAAGGTCCTGAATGTTTCAGTTTCTCATATCAAATCCCCAATTCAACTTTTGTCGGAGTGTATCAAAGAAATGGTAATGAGGAAGTTTTACCAAATTTGCAGAAAAGGCCTCTTTTTTTACACTTAACTTAATATCCGAAGAAATTGAGGTAGATCGAGAATCCAAAGAAATCATGAATTTATCGGTTCTTCCTTCTATTTCAAAGCTAATTTCCGAATCATCAGAGACTATGATGGGGCGGACGTTAAGATTATGAGGGCTTACCGGGGTGATCACAAAGCTTTTTGCTCCCGGAGTGATCAATGGACCTCCACAACTCAGAGAATACCCTGTAGAACCAGTGGGAGTGGATACAATCAGCCCGTCTGCCCAATAGGAATTGAGATATTTGCCGTCAATATAGGTGTGGACGGTGATCATCGAAGAAGTATCCCGCTTGTGAATGGTAAATTCATTCAGGGCAAAATGGATCCCATTGAAGAACTTTCTGTTGCTCTGAAGACTTAATAAGACCCGGGATTCCAGTTGGAAATTGCCTTCAGCAAGATGTTCTACGGCTTCCTTTATTCGGTCAGTGGCTACTGTAGCCAAAAAACCCAATCTTCCTGTATTTAGTCCCAAAATTGGGATTTCATGTTGCCCTACTACACATACCGTGTCTAATAGTGTTCCGTCTCCTCCAATTGAGATAAAAAAGTCCATAGAGGCAATTTCCTCTTGGGTTTCCAATACCCAATAGCTCAGCCGCTGATTCCCGTTCATTTTCATCAGCCGGTCAAATGTCTCGGTCGCAAAAATCTCAAACTCATGTTTGATCAGTTCATCAAAGAGCAGTTCGACTTCTGAGAAATATTCAGCCTTCAGTGCCAGGCCGTGCAGGGCGACTTTCATTGGATACTGGGTATTCTATGGATTCAGGGTAAATCAGACAGGGAAATAAGTATTTGCTTAGGTCCCAATAAGAAGATTCACAGATCAAATATCTAAAAATCTCAACAAGTTGCCGATTCGGTCCTCATCAGCACTGATTCCGGTCTCTTCCTGAAAATGATCAATTACCCGATACCCGAACCTTTCCAATGTGGCTTTCACGTGCTTGAGGTCCGGCTTATCCAGTTTCAGGGTAAGCTTGATCTTGTTTTCATCCAAAGGATCTGAAGTGATGAATGAGCTCAATACTTTGGTGTTTTCAGATTCGATCAACCGGCAGATTTCCGATAGGTGGTAGTCTGACATTTCCATGGAGAGAATCAAAACTCCTCCTTGAGATTTGATGGAAAGGCTGTCAGCAAAAGCCGCAATGGCATCCTCCATGGTAATCACCCCGAGATAGGTGTTTTCCCGATCCAATACTGCCACCAGATTGGAGTGTTCGTCTGCCGATACTCTCAATACATCATAGATGTGCTTGTCTGAATATACCCAACAGGCCCCGGATACAACTTCCACTTTGCTGATTAAGACCTCAGGGTCATTAATCTCAAAAATGATTTCATCACTTACGAAGCCCAAAAACTTACCCTCATCCACGACCGGAAGCGCATCTGTCCGGATCTCCTCCATCCAGTTCAATGCCATACCGGCCCGATCTGAAAGTTTCAGGGGTGGAATGAGACTGTTGATAAATTCGTAGGCTTGCATGAAAGAAAGTTAAGAATTGAATTCAGAAGTAAAAACGTCCGAGGATAGTTTTCTGTTCAATTCTCCGGGTTTTTTGGGTCTCAAGTCAGAAAATAATTGGCCAGAATACCCAAAATTACTCCACCTAGAATGATTACCGGTGAAGAAACCTTAGAAAACTGCAAAAGTCCATAGGTTCCCAAAATGAATATAATATTGATTCCATTGGCTTCCAGAGGCTCAAAAAGCAAATAGGCCGCGGCAATGAGCATTCCACAGGATACGGCGTTGACTCCTTCCAAAGCTGCCCTTACTGGGCGATAAAGCTTCAGTTGATCCCAAAATCGAATCACAAAAAAGATCAGAAATATTCCGGGAAGAAAAATCCCTGCAGCTGCGACAAGCCCGCCCATGAGAAATCCAAAAGTCCCAAACTCCCGCATTGACAGAGCTCCAATATAGGAGGATATGGCAAATGTGGGCCCGGGTACTCCCTGTGAAATAGCATAGCCGGTCAGAAATTCCTCTGAGCTCAGGAAATGCTTAAAATCCACAAATTCAGTGTAGAGATAGGGAACCAGCACCTGTCCCCCGCCAAAAATCAAACTCCCGTTCCGATAGAAATTCTCAAAAAGCAACAAAGGTTGCCATTTAGTGATGGCCCCTGCCACCGCTGCTAAGATCAGTACTCCGCCCCAAAGGTAAAAGTTAGCCCATTTGACGGAGAAGGATTTGTCTTCCTCCGATTTGGGTTGGCTTTTGTATTTCATTGAGGTGCTTAATCCCCCCAGCACTAGCATGATGGGGAAAATGTATGGTGAGCTGTAGAAAAAAGCGACAAAAGCAGAAATCAGCATCAGGATCATAGCCTCTGTGCTTTTCACCATTTTGCTAATCGTTTTTTGCGCAGCAAAAATGATAAATCCTATAGCCATGGGCTGAATGAATCGGGCAAAATTCAGTGCTCCGGGGGTATTTTCCTGGAGAAAATTGATCAGCAAGGCCGCTGAAGTCATGATCAGAGTAGCCGGAAGAATCCAAACGATTAAGGCCAAATATGCTAAATTCGGTCCCCCCACACGGAAACCAATCGCAGAAACCAGCTGTGTAGAAGAAGGGCCCGGCAGCATGTTGCACAGGGCATTGAGCTCCCATAGTTCCTCCTCGGAGATATAGCCTCTAGACTTGACCATGCGCTCGAGCAACATCGCCAAAAAAGCCTGAGGTCCTCCAAAGGAAGTCAGGGACAGGATCAGAATGTCCTTGAGGAAAACAAGATATCGGACCCTTCGTACCGACATCTTATTTTCTGAGACCCAGCTCTCTTAGTCTTTCTTCCAAAAACTCTCCGGCCGTAGCATCGGTAAATTGCTTTGGATTGGCTTTATCGATACAGCTTTCCAGACAGGTTAGATCCATTTCTGAGCGGGGATGCATGAAAAATGGGATAGAGTAGCGGCTGGTGTTCATTTTGTCCCGTGGAGGATTTACTACCCGGTGGATGGTGGACTTCAGCTTCTTATTGGTCAGACGCTCCAGCATATCGCCTACATTGACCACAAGCTGATCCGGTAGGGCAGTAATTGGAATCCATTTTCCGTCTTTTCTCAATACTTGCAAGCCGTCTGCACTTGCCCCCATGAGTAGAGTAATCAAGTTGATATCTCCATGCTCAGCAGCTCTCACTGCATCGGCAGGTACTTCATCCGGATTTTCGATTGGGAAATAATGGATCTGACGAAGGATAGAATTGCCATAAGCTACTTTATCCTCAAAATAGTCTTCAGGAAGCTCCAAATTTAGTGCAATCGCCTTTAACATTTCCTTACCTGCATTTTCCAGGGTTCTGAAGGCCTCCAAGGCATCCTGCTTGAATTGAGGGATTTCCTTTGGCCAAAGATTGGCGGGATATTCCCCTTTAACTGGATCTTCGTCCGGAATAGCTTCCAATTCTTGTCCTACATGGTAGAATTCTTTCAAATCACCCGTATTTCTTCCTTTGGCATGTTCCTTTCCTTTTCCGGTGTAGCCTCTTTGATACCCAATTTCAGGTTTTTGGTATTGGGTTTTTACCTCATCGGGAAGGGCAAAGAAATCTTTGATGGATTGATAAAGCCGATCCTGAAGATCTTGGGATAGGCCATGATTTTTTATGGCTACAAAGCCGATATTCTGATAAGCTTCGCCCAGCTTTTTTACAAAGTTCATCTTTTGCTCAGGGTTGCCTGAGGTAAAATGAGCAAGGTCTAAGCTTGGGATCTCGTCGAAAAGGATTTCCATTGTGGAATTGGGTTTAATTGGGGTTCAACTAGAATTGTCCAAAAATAAATATCTTTAGACTCAATACTTACTCTTTGTATGAACAAATTCCCTGTATTCCTCCTGCTTTTGGTCTTGGGTTGGTTTTCCTGCAATCCTGATAAGAAAAGAATCAATGAAAAAGTAATTTCGGCCGAGCAGGATTCAGTTCAGCAAGTTGAGGCTGTTTCCCCTGTGACCTTTTTTCAGTTGGAAGATTCTGCTGCATTTCCGGATGCCATTTTGGAATTATATACTCCATTAGGCAATCAGGTTTTCAGACCGGGAAAAGTTCCTTTTGAGTTCAATGTCAAAAACTTTCCCATTTACGAAGCCGAGATCCGGACCCCAAGACTTTTCAATATCATCAACGGGGGAGATCCTGTGGGTCACCTTTCTCCTATTTTTCAAAAGGAATTGGCCGAAGGGACATACAGGGTAGTGGGATATTTGGTGGATGAGCAAGGATTAGCCTTAAAAAGCTTTGGGAATTACGTGGATAGAGATTTCTTGGTAGGTGAGTCCAGACCTTTTCCGTATTCAGCCGAACCCTATTTGGCACTAAATCTTCCCAGGAATGCTCAAAATGTACCCTTAGGCGAAGAATTGATTATTGATTTTCTTGTTTTGGGAGGCGATATGAAGTTGGATGGCTTGATAGTGCAGGTGGAAATCAATGATTGGAGCTACGAAATAGATCACATGGCCCCGATTTTGGTTGAAAATCTTCCTGTAGGTGACTATCAGGTCAAGGTCAAACTCCTCAGAAAGGATGGAAAAGAACTCGAAGGACCTTTCTCTTTTGTCACCAAGTCGGTCTTTGTTCGATAAGTCCTTATCTTTGCCGACAGATTTAAACCTCCATTTTCATGCTTTTAGTCAATCAAATCCGGGAGAACTATTCTACCTTTCTGGCCAGTTTGCAGAAAAGAAATATCCCCAATGCCCAAGAGCTTTTGGATCAGGCCATTGCTTTGGATGATCGGAGAAAGTCCAGCCAAACCGAACGAGATCAGCTTCAGGCAGAGGCAAATGCCCTGTCCAAATCGATAGGACAGCTGATGAAAGAGGGGAAAAAAGAGGAAGCTGAAGCCGCAAAAGCAAAAACTGGCGAAATCAAATCCCAAATCAAAGGGCTGGAAGAAGAAAACTCCCTAGCGGAAGAAAGTCTCAAAGCCCTGCTATATACCATCCCCAATGTGCCTCATTCCAGTGTGCCTGCCGGAAAAAGTGCTGAGGACAACGAAATTGTATTGGAGCATGGAAGCATTCCTTTTCTGTTTGAGGGCAAGTTGCCGCATTGGGAACTGATCAAAAAGTATGACATCATTGACTTTGATCTGGGAGTGAAAATTACCGGGGCAGGTTTTCCTGTCTACAAAGGAAAAGGGGCTCGTTTGCAGCGGGCATTGATCAATTTTTTCCTGGATGAAGCCTTAAAGGCAGGTTTTGTGGAGGTGCAGCCCCCCATTCTGGTCAATGAAGATTCGGGATATGGTACAGGTCAGCTACCGGACAAGGAGGGGCAGATGTATCATGCCACTGCAGATAATTTGTATCTGATCCCTACCGCCGAGGTTCCTATCACCAATTTGTACCGGGATGTGATTCTTTCAGAAGAGGACTTGCCCATTCGGAATGTGGGATATACGCCATGTTTTCGTAGGGAAGCAGGCAGCTGGGGAGCGCACGTGAGAGGTCTGAACAGACTTCATCAGTTTGACAAAGTAGAGATTGTACAAATCACCCACCCGGATAATTCGTACCAAGCCTTGGAAGAAATGAGTGCCTATGTACAAGGGCTTTTGCAAAAATTGGAGCTTCCTTATCGGGTGCTCAGGCTTTGTGGAGGGGATATGGGCTTTACTTCGGCTTTGACTTACGACATGGAAGTCTTCTCTGCTGCACAGGAAAGATGGCTGGAAGTAAGTTCGGTTTCCAACTTTGAGACCTATCAGACCAATCGCTTGAAATTGAGATTCAAGGGCGAGGACAAAAAGACCCAATTGGCTCATTCTCTCAATGGATCTGCCCTTGCCTTGCCAAGAATTGTGGCATCCATTCTGGAAAACAACCAAATACCGGAGGGCATTCTGATGCCGAAGGTTTTGATCCCTTACTTGGGATTTGATAAAATCTAAATCATATAAAACCGTCAGCAATGGCGGTTTTTTCTTTTTCTATTCCAAAAATCATGAAAATACACTTGCTACTTATTTTGGTATTTCTACCTCTTTTTTCCTTTGCTCAATCCCAAGCCGAGGAGGAAAAAGCCATTGCCAATACCATTCAATTATACTTCGATGGGATGATGGAACGAGATGCCTCCAAGCTGGAAGAAGCTTTTCTACCGGATGCACGACTGATCGGCTACAGAGGAGATCAGCTTTTTGTCACGCCTTTTGCGGAGTGGAAAGCAGGTACTGCCAAGGGAAGCCCAAGAAATCCTGAAGAGTACAGGAATGAATTGAAAAATATCAAGATTGTCGGAGAAATGGCCTTGGCAGAGACAGAGCTCTTCTGGCCGGGAATCTATTATTATGACTATCTCACCCTACTAAAGGTGGAGGGAAAGTGGAAAATAGTCCACAAAAGCTGGTGGGAAAGGCCGCTGGAAAAGTAAATCAGGACAGATGGAGAAGTTTCTGATGAATCTCCAGTACTTGAGGAATCAGTAGTTTGTTTTCTGCATTTTTGATCACAAAGTCAGCCAGCTCATTTTTCTTTTCATCGGGTAGTTGCTGATCGATGATGCTGTTGATCTGTGCCTCCGAGCGATGTGGGTCTCTCATTAGTACTCGGGCTACCCGGACTTTGAGAGGAGAGCTCACATTGATTAATTTATCCAACTGGCTTGCTGAGCCTGTTTCGAAAAGAAGAGCTGCTTCTTTGAGCACATAAGGAGCCATTTGTTCCTTGGTCCACTTTTCAAAGTCCAGACCAACTGCAGGATGAACCAAAGCATTTATTTTTTTAACCTTCTCAGGGTCCGAAAAGACTTGATCTGCAAGATATTTCCGATTCAAAGTCCCTTCTTGGGTGTATGCCTCCTGACCAAATTCCTCAGCAATTTTGAGTTTTAGATCGGAATCATGCTCCATTAGCCACTTGGCCCGATCATCTGCCGAATAAACAGGGATCCCCAAAAGGCCAAAAATGCGGCAGACCGTGGATTTTCCGGATCCGATCCCGCCGGTTATTCCCACCTTCAGTGCAGGTTTATTGTCCATATTTCAGGCGGATTAGCTCGGGATTTACTTTGATGTCCTTGATGTATTTGGGCGAAGGGGAGACTTGAATGGTGAGGGTGCTGTCAGATCGGTTTCTTTTGGAATAGTCCAAAATGGCCTCGAATTCCAGTTCCTTGAGTTCGTCGACAAAGCGCTCGTCGACCAAGTAGGTCATGACTGGAGTGATTTCTTCGTCTTCGAGGGAAACCGTTCTTGGGAAATTGATTTTTTTGACTTTCAGCCGCTTGTTGCCTTCCAGGAAATTCACAACATCAAAAGACACCTTGATTTCTTGGATTTCTAGCTCCACAAAATCGGCCAAGGATTTGTCCAGCGAAAGGTCGACTACACCCGAGAAGTTTTCATCCAGGTTTTTCTGGTCCAATTGGACTGGAAAATATCCCTCATAAAGCTCGATGACGGAGCTCGGACCTTTTACTGTGATGGATTTTGGCTCAAAATCTATATCCCCTTCAATGATGGCATTTTTTGCCAAGGTGTAGGAGGCAGAGTCCAGTTTTGGGATCAGAGCGATCGTCTCGATGCGATCAATTTGATAAGGGATAGAGTCTTCTAATAGTCCGATCAGCTGAGTAGGAGTAAGAAACTCTCCAAGGGATCGTTTCAAGTCTGAAGTTAATAGGAATTTTCTCTCGGCCGGATTAGCTAAAGGAATGGGGTAGGGGGGCTCGTTCAGATTGAAGTATTTTCTCAACAAATCCCAACCATTGCCGGTAATCTGAATCTGAATGCTTTTTGGGAGCGGTTTTACAGGGTAATACCGTTCCGTGTCGTATTCCCAAGCGATAGGGTAATCGACAATAGTGGTGTAATTGTCCTTGTTCAGGGCATTTAAAATCCAAAAAGTGGTAGCTGCAAGAATGCAGAGAACTACCACTTTTAGATTAGAGAGTTTTCGGGAAGAAATCCTGCGTGAGGATTTTTTGGTATCCGGCAAAGCTCGATTATTTGGTTGAAGCTGTTTTTTTGGAGAAGTCGAGCGAAATAGCGGATTTTTCCACTTTAACTTTGAGTCCTCGGTCCAGTTCGATGTAGACTACATCGCCTTCAACACTGCTTACCTTGCCGTGTATACCACCGATTGTGACCACTTCATCTCCTTTTTTTATTTCTTCGATAAACTTCTTGGTCTCTTTCTGTTTTTTCTGCTGAGGTCTGATCATGAAAAAGTACATGATCAAAATGATGGAACCAAAGAGAAAAACCTGCCCAAGAATGCCAGCCCCTCCTGCAGGAGCCTGAGCTAAGATGTAATTCAGCATGTGATTATCTCTTCAGAGGACCAGCAGGAGCAGCAGCTCCTGCCAATTTTGGAGTTACAGAACCCTTCATTCTCAAGCGGGTTACTGTAGGGTTGGTGTTGGCTTGGATAGTCACAGTAGGAGCCTGAGAACCGGATTTAGCAGTAGAGTTAAATACTACTTTCACAAATCCGCTTTCTCCTGGATTTACAGGTGATTTAGTCCAGTCAGGGCTAGTACATCCACAGGATGCGGTAATGTTGGAGATGACCAACGGAGCCTGACCGTTATTGGTGAAGTTGAAGATGTGCTCAACTACTTGTCCTTCGTTGATGGTTCCGAAATCGTACTCCATTTCCTGAAACTCAAATGCACCCATAGAGCTGGGATCTGCCGTAGATGCGGTCTGTACATTTACAGGAGTCACTGCAGTATTTGAATTTTCAAGTTGGGCGATTTTTTCTTCCAAAGCTTTGATTTTGTCAGCTTGATCGTCCTTTTGGTTGCATGCGCCAAGCAAAGCTACCACGGCAAGCACGCTGAGAAATTTAATTTTCATAGGATTATAATTGTTTGATTTTATCTGAATTTCAAATGGATGTACTAGGAAAACCTAATCTGTTTTTGATTGGTTTCCGGAGCATTGCCAGTTAATCAGTTTTTCCCTTGGTTGATTTGCTCAATAAGTTTATTGACATCGCTAAGAAGGTTCTCAGCTTTGTTTTTGGCTTCGCTGATTACTCTTTTACCTTCAGTCTTTGCTTCGTTCAGGTGAAGTTCTTTTCCTTCTACCAACTCTTTGATTAGCTCTTCCAGCTCTTTTTGGTATTTGGAAAGTTTGAAGGTAAGCTTATCTCTAGTATTAGCTCCGGTATCCGGTGCAAATAGGATTCCCAATGCGGTACCCACTCCGGCACCGACTAGAAAGGCGAGTAAAGTATTGCTGTTCTTGCTCATAGTTTTCTTATTTATTGTCTAAAAGTCCTCGACCACTCTTACGTATTTGGCCGCTTTCGGTTAGTTCTTTGGATAAAACATCCAATAAACCATTAACAAACTGCTTGCTTTTCGGTGTACTGTATGTTTTTGAAATGTCTATGTATTCATTGATACTGACCTTAACCGGAATACTTGGGAAGTTTTTCATCTCAGCAAGTGCCATGGAGATGATCACTTTATCAGTGAATGCCAAGCGCTCAATATCCCAGTTTTTGGTTTTTTGTGCGATCAGTGCTTTACTTTTCGCATCGTTTTCGATGGTGAAGTTAAAGATATTTTGAAAAAATTCCCTGTCTTCGTCCCAGTTCATGGCAATTTCGGGAAGTCTGTTGTCCTCTGAATCAGAGATATTGGAGGCATTTTTCAAAACTTTGGAAGCCAAACTTCTTACCACCGACTTGTTTTCAGTCCAATTCAGATCCTTTTCTGAAAAGAAGTTGAGCATCACTTCATTTTTGAAAATGATTTTTTTGAGCAGATCATCTGCCAGTTCGTAATCCTGCTCGATGGTAGGCTCAGCAATTTGCAGATAGGCCTGGTAAATTTCACTTGGTTTGATGTAATCTCTAAACCACTCTTTGATCTCCAGCTCGATGTCGTCTAGGTTGACTTGATTCCTTATTAGGGCGTTTTGGTAGTCCTGCGACTCCCGAATCTTTGCTAATACCTGATTCTTGGCCAGATTAAGGTCGTTTCCAAAACCAACCGGACTGTCGCCCGCCAATTTTTTCTTTTTGGCAAAGTCTTTCTCAACATGCTGAGCAAATGCCTGCAAAAGTTCAATTGCAAGGAGATAGAGTTGGGGAATTCGCTCAGCAGATGCCACCATGTTTTTCAGCAGAAACTGCTGGTCTTTCTCGTTGGCATTTTTGTATTGCTTCAGTGCTTCCAAAACTACCTTTTTGATTTTTGGACTGGCATCAGAGGCTCCCAGAAGTTGGGGGTTTTCAATATTTTGGTCAAAAAGGCGAAGCGCTTGCTCGGCTTCTTTGTTCAGTTGGGCTTTATCCTGCACTTCCATGCTGTTGAGATCGGGAAGAAAGGATTCTTTGATGAAGTCCTTGGCGAGGTTAAGGTTGGATCCTTTGCATTGTTCATAGGCGTAGAGATTTTGAAAAGCCTTGACCCTTAGGATTCTTCTGTTAAGCATAGTATTGTTAAAGAGCTGTAAATATAGGGAATTTGGGAGTGCCAACCCTATGGTGAATAGGACAAAAAACCCACCGACTCTTTCTAATCGGTGGGTTTTCAAAGGAGTAGGTCGAGAATCAGAAGGATAATTTTACCCTTCCAATAGCTTCAATTCTTTCTTTGGCTGCCTTGATGGCAGCTTCCTGAGCTGGAATATTCTCCTTCTCGGATTTATTCAAAATAGAAAGACAGGTATCATAGATTTTTTCGGTCTGCTTGTAGACAAGCTCCTCGTGGTAATCTCCGTAGTATTCTGCACCGACATTAATTACCCCTCCGGCATTGATCAGGAAATCCGGAGCGTAGATAATTCCTTTCTGCATAAGGATTTTACCGTGCTTGTCTTCTTCTGCCAGCTGATTGTTTGCTCCACCGGCGATGACGGTGCATTTCAGTCGGTCAATTGTTTGATCATTGATTGTAGCCCCCAAAGCACAAGGGGCGTAGATGTCCATGTCCAAATCATAGATTACACCCGGGTCTACTACGGTAGCTCCGGTGTTTTTGGCTACTTCCTGAAGTTTGTCTTCGAAAATATCGGTAATGAAGATTTCTGCTCCTTCTTTTACCAAATGGTCAATCAAGTACTTTCCAACCTGTCCCACACCTTGCACTGCGATTTTTTTACCGGAAAGGGAATCATTTCCGAAAGCTTTTTTGGCAGCTGCTTTCATCCCTACATAGACTCCGTAGGCAGTCACTGGAGAAGGATCTCCTGCTCCGCCCTTGATCTGAGGAAGCCCGGTGACATGATTGGTTTCCATGGCGATGTACTCCATGTCTGAGGTCTTCATGTTTACGTCTTCAGCAGTTACATATCTTCCTCCGAGGCTTTCTACAAATCTTCCAAACCTTCTCAGGAAGGCTTCATTTTTCAGTTTTGGGTCACCAATGATGACTGCCTTGCCTCCGCCGAGATTCAAGCCTGCCAAGGAATTTTTGAAAGTCATCCCCCGAGAAAGCCTCAATACATCCGTGATTGCCTCTTCCTCAGTAGCATAAGGCCACATTCTAGTCCCGCCAAGTGCCGGCCCCAAAATAGTATTGTGAATTCCGATGAGTGCTTTCAGTCCAGTAGCCTGATCATGGCACACTACCAACTGCTCATGGTCCATCGTGGTGATCTGTCCGAATATGGATCCCTCTCTCACCGTTTCGGTTGTTTTAATCTCTAACATGCGAACTTAGCTTTTTAGAATGTGTTATATTTGGGTTGTGTCCTTTGCTATCAGGCCGATACAAAATTAAATACTTTTATCAGCCTTCAAAGCAAACTCATCCGCAGTTTAATTAAGTTTATTTCCGTTTTAAAAGTTTTTATTTGGTGAAGCCGCTTTGGAGATTAAATAAGTATTTGTACAAATACAAGGGTCTATTGCTTTTGGGGATAGGATTTACTGTCATTTCCAACTTCTTCGTAATAATCCCCGCGCAGCTGGTCCGAATAGCAATAGATTATGTGGTGGAGAGCTTTGCGCTTTATCGCCCTCTTATGAACGGCGGATTGGGCGAAGCAGCGAGAGATAATTTTCTTCAATACGTACTCGTATTTGGGCTGTTGATCTTGGCTATGGCTCTATTGAGGGGGCTTTTTCTCTTTTTGGTACGGCAGACCATTATTATCATGTCCCGTAGGATCGAATATGACATGAAAAATGAGCTTTTTGACCATTACCAGAATCTTCCTTTAAGTTTTTACAGAAAAAACAGTACCGGTGACTTGATGGCAAGGATTTCGGAAGATGTCAGTCGGGTCAGGATGTATCTCGGACCAGCCATTATGTACGGTGTTGGACTTTTGACCCTTTTCCCAATGGTGATTTATTATATGATCAGGGTAAATGCTGAGCTTACACTATATTCTCTTTTACCTCTTCCTGTACTTTCCCTGAGCATTTATTTTGTCAATAATCTTATTAATGAACGTTCTGAGCGTATCCAGCGAAGTCTGTCCGGACTAAGTACTTATGTGCAGGAGGCCTTTTCCGGGATTCGAGTACTCAAGGCATTTGTAAGAGAGGAAGATTCTTCGATGGCGTTTGCAGAGGCGAGCGAAGAATACAAGGAGAAATCCATTGCACTGACTAAAGTCAATGCCCTCTTTTTCCCATTAATCATGGCATTGGTGGGAGTATCCACCATTATTACGGTCTATGTTGGAGGCTTACAGGTCATTGAAGGGCAAATTGGATACGGGGTGATTGCTGAGTTTATTTTGTATGTCAATATTCTTACCTGGCCGGTGACTTCCTTAGGTTGGGTAACCAGCATTGTCCAGCGGGCAGCGGCTTCCCAGACAAGGATCAATGAATTTTTAGATGCCAAAAATGACATGATCAGCACAGAAAAAATCAAGACCGAAATTGATGGAAATATTGAAGTACAGGATCTGACCTTCGTGTACCCTGATTCAGGAATCAAAGCTCTGGACTCCATTTCCTTTAAAATCAAAGCAGGACAGACCTTGGGAATCATTGGGACTACAGGCTCAGGAAAATCAACTATTGCCAATCTGCTGATGCGAATGTATGATCCTACTTCCGGTGTAATCAAGGTGGATGGGAGAGAATTGCCCCGATACGATGTGGCAGATTTGAGGAGACAGATTGGATTTGTGCCACAGGATGTGTTTTTATTTTCGGATACCATTGCCAACAATATCGCGTTCGGATTGGACCATGCAGACCGTGAACTAATTGAGCAGGCTGCCAAGGATGCTGACGTCTATCAGAATATCATTGATTTTCCAAAAGGATTTGAAACTCTTCTTGGAGAAAGAGGAATCACCCTCTCGGGCGGGCAAAAGCAACGGGTTTCCATTGCGAGGGCTATCGCCAAGGAGCCCAAAATTCTCATATTGGACGACTGCTTGTCTGCTGTGGATACCAAGACAGAAAATGCCATTCTTTCTGCGCTAAAATCCATCATGAGAGACCGAACCTCGGTAATCATTTCTCATCGGGTCTCCTCTGCCAAGCTCGCAGATCATATCATCGTGCTCCATGATGGGAAGATCATCGAGCGGGGAAACCACGAATCCCTTATGGATCAAAAAGGCGTCTACGCCGAGCTGTATGAAAAGCAGACCCAAGCCGGTGAGCCGGTGGATTCGTGAGAATAGCTGTTGAATTTCAGCTTTTTCCGTAACTTCATGATCCAGCACTAAAATTTTTGAATCATGGAAAAGAAGAAAACCGCAACAGAAGAAATCGAAGAAGTCCTTCAGGAAATTGGTCAAAAAATAGAAGAATTGATTGAAAAGGGGAAAGAGGCCGGTTCGGATGTCAAGGAAGAAATAGAGAAAAAGATCAAGGATCTGAAAGAAAACAAGACCTCTTTGGAGGAAGAATTGAAGAAAGCCAAGGATCTTCTCAAAAAGGAATACGAAGAAAAGAAAGAAGAAATCGAGCCACGATTAAAAGAATCCAAAGGCTTTGTTGTGGAGGGCTTGAGACAGTTGGGCTTGGCCTTCAAGTCCTTATTTGGAAAAAGCAAATCCTGAGGAAAGGAGCCCGGCTTTCAAGGATCAAAAAAATACCCTCATGAAATAGTAAGTTCATGAGGGTATTTTTTATTCTCGGCCGATTATTTATTTGCCTTGAAGGGCATTGCAGCGGTCATAGCTTGGGTCAATGTCTATGAATACATCTTCCTTTGCAGTCAAAAACCATTTTTCAAGCAGCTCATCCTCTTTTCTTCTGAGAGTAGCTGCTTTCAGCTTTTCGTAATCATCCTCCAAATTAGCCCGGTGAGCAGGGTATCGGGCTTTGTAAAAGAGAATCCTAACCTTGGTCCCTTCCCGTGGATCTTCAAATCTCATGGGCTTGGTCATGTCTCCTACCTGCATCGTATCTATTGTAAAATAAAGCACAGGGTCTTCAAGGGTTCTTAGAGAAAGACGGTTGGAGTTGGTGGCTGGATCTACAAAGAATCCTCCATTATCTGATGTAGTTCTGTCATCAGAGTATTCTTTTGCTGCCTTTGCAAAATCGATTTTACCGTTTTCGATCTCAGTTTTCAAGCTGTCCAGGTAGCGCTCTGCTTTTAAAATATCGTCTTCCGTGGGTGCGGGGATAAGAAGAATATGTCGCGTATTGTAGGAAGTCCCTCTGTTTTCCAGCAGCTGTATCATGTGAAAACCGAATTGGGTTTCAACAGGATCACTGATTTCGCCCTGTCTGAGTCCTAGGGCAGTGGATTCATATTGAGGGGCAAGTTCTCCCCGTCGGAAAAATCCCAAATCTCCACCTTGGGCAGCAGAACCGGGGTCTTGGGAATACCGTCTTGCCAAATCCGCAAAATCAGCCTTTCCATCCAAAATATCTTTTTTAAACTGGAGTAATTGGTTGACCATTTGGTCTCTTAGGGCAGGATTGATGGTGGGTTTCTTTACAATTTGCCCTACCGTAGCTTCAGAGGTAAAGAGAGGAAGCGAGTCTTGAGGTATGCTGTTGAAAAAGGATCTGACCTCAGCAGGCGAGACGGTTACACCTTCGGTGATTCGACCTCTCATACGTGTCACGATGAGTTGCTCGCGGATCACATCCTCGATTTCTGCTTTGAGCTGATCGGCAGTTTTGCCATATACTTGTACCAAGACGTCTTCGTCTCCTCCAAACTGTTGCATCACGGCACTGAAACGGCTATCTACTTGAAGCATCACCTCTGCATCAGTGACAAATATGGAGTCAATCTCTGCCTTGGCCACCATAAGTTTATTGATGAGCAAGGATTCGAACACGTCACATCTTGAAGGAGCTTCCACTCCCTGTTGGGCTTGGGAAAGTGCCTCCAGATAAGATTTCTGAATATCTGACTCCAAAAGGATATTGTTGTCTACTTTGGCTACAATCTTGTCCAGTACTTGTCCGGTTTGGGCGGGCTCCTGAGCTAGGGTCTTTACGGCTAATCCGACAAAGGCTAGAATTGCAAACAGATGGTTTATAGTTTTCATAGAAATGTTCTTTCCTGTCAAGCTTCCGTTGCTTACGGTTATCGATTGAGAGCTAGATAAGCCTCCTCTTTGACCGCATTGTTTACATTGACAGGATACTTGGTTTTAAGCGATTGGGTGAGTGTGTTTTCCAGATAATCCTGATAATCTCGAATTACCAATCCTCTGGATTCTTCAAATTTCCTTGGGCCTGCGGCAAACTTCTGGCCAATTACAATCAGGTAGGTTTGGCCATCCACTTGAATTTCCTGATAATTTTTGTTCATATCCGCCTTGGAGAGCACCGGATGATCTGTGTACTCAAATACTCCGGACTGAGTTTGAAATGCCAAAGGAGAATTGCTTCGGTAATTGTCCTCAAAGGCCCTGACCAGGGAGGAATTGTACCCTCCGTTGCTCAGTTGATTTCGAGCAGAGGTAAGTTGGCCAGAATCGAGTACTTTCACTATAAAGGCCTCCGCACGATCTTTCCATTGATAATTGGAAATATTTTTTCTGTAATACTCCACCTGGCCTAAGGAATCCATCAGCCCTTTTTGCCAAACCTCCTTATTCATCAAGGAGAAGAGCAATATCCCATCCCGATACTCCTTGGTGAGCATTTGATATTCTTTATTGCTCGAAGAGATATCCTGAACTTCTGTTTCAGAAAGGATGTGAGCCACATATCTGTCGTACCAAAAGTCAAAAGTCCCTTCTTTCGGATTATTTCTTACTTCCAGGTCTTTCATGTATTCGGCGAGATCCTTGGCCAAATAAGTTTTGCCTTTCAGTGAAAAAAGAGGGACTTGGTAAAGACTTTTAGCTGTCATTTGGGCTTCGAAATCAGCTTTTTCAATGCTGTTCAGTTCCTGTCCCAATTTGGAAACTGAGGCTTCATCTTCTTTGAACCCATAGCGAGCTTTCTGCACGGCCACCACTTGGGATTGAATCATTCGAGAGCGGCTGTCTCTGAGAATTTTTGACCGAATACTTTCTTCTAATTCCTCGAATGAGGAAAGAGGCTTTTTATCCTCCAATCTGAGAATATGATAGCCATATTGGGTGCGAATGGGAGGGGAGACTTCTCCAATTTCCGTAAGGGAGAAGGCCGCCATTTCAAAATCCGGAATCATTGCACCCACCCCAAACCATGGCAGAATACCTCCTCTTTGGTTGCTGGCCAAATCTTCGGAGTAGTTCAGAACGATATCTTCCCAAACGGTGGATTCTTTCTGTATTTCAGTGTAGATATCTGCGATTTTTCTTCTTGCATTGGCCTCCTGCAAGGAATCGTTGGGCTCGAAGCGTACCAAAATATGAGAAACCTGAACTTGTCCAGGGTTGTGTTTGCGGTCTTGGACTTGAACGATGTGATAGCCATAGTTGGTCAGCACGGGGTCAGACACTTGCCCAACTTGGAGGTTGAAGGCAGCATCTTCGAAGGGCTGTACCATTTGAAGGCTAGTAAAATAGCCTAAGTCTCCACGATTGGACTGTGCAGAAGGGTCATCGGAATATTGAACCGCCAGTTCATTGATATTGGCTCCATTTTCAATGTCGCCCTTGACTTTCAGTGCCATTTTCAGGACGATCAGGCTATCCTCTGTACTGGCGTTGGTGGGAAATTGGAACAGGATATGACTCGCTCTGACAATTTCCTGCATCCGGGAATATGCTTTTCTCAATTCTCCTTCTTCCAGAGAGTTTCTGATCAAAAATGGAGCGATCAAAGTTTCCTTGAATGAATCAAATTCCCTTCTGAATTCTTCGGTTTGGTCAAGTCCTTGGGCTTCTGCCTCTCGGACCTTGAGCTGATAATTGATGAATAAGTCCAGATTTTCTTCAAATTCTTCCCGGCTGATTCCTGGAGAAGAATCTACCGGGCCTGATTTGGAAATCAAGTACACCAGTTCGTCTCGTTGGATCGATTTGCCACCTACGGTCAAGAGTACCGGTGATTCCGCCGGGTCTTGCCCAAAGGAAGGAGAAACGAACTTTCCAGAGAGAGAGATGAAAAGGGAAAAAACAAATGCCGAAATGATCCGGTGCTTCATGAAATGGAATTCCTATTTGACGATGCAATGTTACAAATTTATCAGGAATTCAGGGAGATTGCTTTTGCTGGGAAGGATTTAACCAAAATTAGGAACGAAACCACTTGATAAGCCTGCAGGTGTTTACTCCGTCTTTGGATTCAAACTCTATTTCGTCCATGATTTTTCGGACCAGAATGATTCCCAAACCTCCCTTTCTCTTTTCTACCATGACTTTTTGAATGTCTGGCATTTCATACTCTAGCAGATTGAAGGCTTCTCCTTGGTCAGAGATTTCCACGATCAGTTTTTCCTCCGAATCCTTGATTTCCAGATGGATTTGATCTTTGGGATTACATCCGTGGGAGTGAATGATAAGATTGGCACAGACTTCTTCTACAGCTAAGGTTACCTGGAGACGATCGATTTCGGATAAGGCATAGTTTTCCAAAGAGCTTTGAATAAAAGCCCGAAGATTTACCAAAGCTGAGGTTTGGCAGGATATATCTACCTGGTATTTCATTTACTTGGCCAATGCTTCTGTTTTGTCCGGGTAAATTGGAATTAGCTTATCCAAGCCAAGAATGCGGAATACTTCGACCACTTTGGGACTCAGTCCAGATATTTTTAAAGTGATATCTTTTTCCTGAAATTCTTCCAAATAAGACATGAATACCCCCAATCCTGCTGAGGAAATGTATTCCAAATTTCTTCCGTCAATCAAAATGGAACGGGATCCATTTTGAACTAAATCCTGAATGGCTTCATCCAAGATGACAGAGTTACTTGCATCTACTTCCCCGTCCAGGCTAAGGATATCATGCAGGTCTTCTTTGGTTTTTTCCAGTCGGAGCATATTGGGTTATGGTTATTTCTTACTTAGATAGATGGTGAGGATGAAACTTTACCACCATTAGTGAGTAATCGTCATCGATCATTCCGTTGCCTCCTACGAAGTCATGGAGCGTATCAATCAAGATATTCTGTATTTCTTTAGGACTTTTATCGGGGTGCAATTCGACCAGGCTCCTGATTCTTTCAAAACCAAATTGTTGTCCTTTTTGATTTTTGGCTTCTACTATTCCGTCAGTAAACATCACCAGAATATCTCCTTCACCATATTCCATGGTTTTCTCCTGAACGTGATTTTCGTACTGTCGGTTTCTTAATATTCCTAATCCCAAACCGTCCTGCATCAGAAAATCGGACTTTTTCTCTTCAGCTTTGTAGAAAAGCGTAGGAACATGCCCTGCCCGGGAGTGGCAGATCTGTTTGGATTGGGTATTTATTAAGAAAATCGAGGCTGTGATGAAATGATTTTTGCTCAGGCAGCGGCTCAGTGCCGAATTGGCCTGAATCATAAACTGTGCAGGAGAAAGGTCCAGCTGAATGAGACTCTGGAATATTCCTTTCATTTGCGCCATGTGGAAGGCTGCAGAGGTGCCTTTTCCCGACACGTCTCCCATGATTAGAACATACTTTTCTTCACTGATCGCGAATGTGTCGTAGTAATCTCCACCCACCTCATCAGCAGCATTGGAATAGGCGCAGATCTCGAAAGTATCCGGGTGATCCAGTCGGGTAGGTAGCAGGGATTTTTGTACGCGCTGAGCGATTTTGAGTTCCTCCTGATAGCGTTCGTTCCGGATGGCTTGATTTAGCAATCGGTGGTTTTCTACCGCGATACTTGCTTGTCTAGAAAAGGTGGTGATTATGCCGATCATTTCCTTGTTGAAACCATCACGAACCTCTTTGACCAACAGGATTTGACCAATTTTTTGATTATTGACTACCAAGGGCACGACTAATGCAGATTGGTACTTCATATGATCCAGCCTTAGGTTCAGGGGCTGAAGTAGATTTACAGAAGTTGATTTTTCCCATTCTTCTATGGGAATTTCCATGATCTTAGCCAAGCTTTCTCTGTCTTTGTCATCCAAAAATCGAAGCTGAATAGGAGTGTTTTTCCCCCCTTCATGGACATCCAGCCATGCTCCATCAGCATAGGAGGCGCTCATGCAGGAATCCATCAGGATATCCAAAACCTGCTCTTCGTTTTCCTCTGGTTTGATCGACTGGCTGAGTCGCTGAAAATTGATCGTTTCGGTTAGTTTTTGCTCGAAGACCGAGGAAGTCGGTAGGTTGAACAGGGTGACCAAGAAGCTAAATAATCCATACAAAAAGATAAAGCCAAAGAGAGAAATCAGAAAGAGGTTGTCCGTCAAGTTGACTTGATAGATTTCTGCATCGCTGTAGGCTAAAAATCTAGTGAAAAGGAAGGCCGTACTGACCAAAATGAGAAAAAGAAAAAGCAGAGATTTCCATTTTTCTTTGAAATTCAGATAAGGGATCCACTTGAGATTTCCGGCCAAAACAGCCGAAATGATCAATAGGATAACCAATCCGAAAATGAAGGAATAATCCAGGTTGTTTTTGTTGAAAAAAACAAAAAACATGGCTACCAGCAAAGCAAATTCAAAGGCTTGCCATTGCTTGACTACCTGTTTTGTTTTTTGATAGAGAATGAGCGTTTTCCAGAGTAGAGCAGTGGAAATGAGGAAAATCGTAGTCAGTGCAAAATTGATATGATAGAAAAAGTTTTTGAGAAAAGGGTCAGCGCCGAGTTTGCTTTCCCCTAAAGAAAAATAGAAAAGCTCGATCACCAGGGCAATTCCACTGGCAAAAATACCTGTGGAGGCTCCTCTCCAGACCATTTCCAGAAAGTTTTTCTGCTTGTTTTTTTCCAGGGAATTGGTATAAAAAAAATATACGCAGATAAAGAAAAGAATTTCAAGAATCCAGGTGATTTCACTTGAAATTCCGGACTCCAGAGAATTGATCATTCCAAATATCCTGACCAAATCCACAAAAAGCAGTGCCAGCCACACCAAAAGGGATAGTAGGAGTGTCAGTCTGCCGATATGGAATTTGGGTAGCTTGATCATGGATAAATGATCACAATAATACTCAATCTGATCTAAACTGAATCAGTGAAAGCCCAACCTAGTGCCGGGCAGGTGTTAAAAATTGTAAACCGGACTTATAAGACCACCAAGTCATCCACGACTCCCTGTCCTACATGGTCGTCGATGAGTGCCAGGATTTTGGAGCGGTTGAGGAGAAGCTCTTTCTTCAGTGGGCCGGAACTGATGCGTACATAGAGCTTCTTTTCTTTGACAAACAGTCCATTGGTTCGGCTGGAGATGGTTTTTCCTACGATTTCAGGCCAGGAATTGATCAATAGGTTTTCTTGGTATTTGCCTTCCAGCCGGTAGGCTTTGAGCAGCTCTTTGAATGCTGACTCAAGTGGAGCAGCTTCTTTTTTTCTACCGGGGTTGTTGTCGTAGGCCATAGATTCAGACGAAAAGTTCGGCAGCGATACTGTCTGCCAATAGCATTCCTGATGGAGTCAAAGATAGGGTATTCTCTTCCTGAATCAGCCATCCTGACTGTTCAAATTTGTGGATCTCTCGCTCTTTCTCCTCCTTCAGCCAAATTCCAAATTTTTCTGCAAAAGCCTTTAAATCCAATCCCCAAATTGTCCTGAGGGAAGTTAAAATCAACTCGTTGGCTCGGTCTCCGGGAGTGTCTTCCTCAATTTCATAAACCAACTCTCCAGAGCCTAGGGCATCCAGGTATTTGGCATTGGACGCCAGGTTTGCACCTCTGGTTTTTCCGTCAAAAGAATGTGCACTTGGGCCAATTCCCAAGTAAGGAACTCCTCTCCAATAGTTTGCATTGTGCAGAGCCCAATTTCCGGGTTTGCCAAAGTTGGAAATTTCGTATTGGATATAGCCTGCTCTTTGGGTCTCTTCCTGGAGCCATTCCAATTGCTCCGCAACATAGTCCTCATCAGCTGGGGTAAATTTTCCTTTTTTTGTCCAGTTGCCCAAGGCGGTTTTGGACTCTACAGTCAGGCTGTAAGCAGAAATATGTCCGGGGTCTTGCTCCAGAGCTATTCGAAGGTCTTTTTTCCAAAGGCCATGATCAGAATGAGGAAAACCATAAATCAGATCTATGCTGAATTTTTCAAAACCCGCCTTCCTGGAAATTTCAAGAGCATTTAAGGCTTGGTCGGCTGAGTGACTTCGATTGTAAAACTTAAGGATTTCGGCTTGGAAACTTTGAACACCCAAACTCAGACGGTCTATCCCCAAGAATTTCCATTCTTCCAGCTGCTGGGGATTAAGGTCATCGGGATTGGCTTCCAAGGTGACTTCTTCCAGCTCGATGGAGTAATGGCTTTTGACCGAAGATAAAATCGATTCCAGCTGAGAACTGCTCAAAAGAGAAGGAGTGCCTCCTCCGAAGTATACGGTAGAAATCTTTTCTCCCTTCAGCTCATCTTTACGGAGTGTGAGCTCCAGTATGAGGCAATCTACCAGCTCAGCTACTTTGGAAAGGTTGGTCGAAAAATGGAAATCGCAGTAATGACAAGCCTGTCTGCAAAATGGAATATGAATATAGATGCCTGCCAAAGGGATTTCGGTTATTTTGCAAATATAACCAATCCCCCTATCCTTGAAGTTTAGGTTTGAATTCCTTTTTCTGCTTCTTCTTTTCTTCCCTCTATGCCTTCGAGGGCAAGAGGTATTTGGGGTATTTCTAGAAGTAGAAAATATGCCAATACAGGATGTTTCCTACTTTTTATCCAAAGAGCGAGCCGCAGGCCAAGCAGATTCCAGTTTGAAACAAATACTGTCCAAGGGATTCCTCCAAGCCAAAATCTTGGAGAAGGCCGGACAAGACACTCTGGTCTATCAGGTAGTATCGGGGCCTTTGTACTCCTGGAGCGAACTTAAACTTTCCTCAGTTCCGGAGGAATTTTTAGAGGCTAAAGGCCGGCCAGGAGAGGAATATACCGCACCTTATCTGTGGATAGAAGAATTGCTGGATTTTGCGGAGGACAAAGGCTTGCCTTTTGCGGAGGTAAAAATTGATAGTGTTCAAATCCATGGAACTAAACTTGCCGGAAAAATTGATTTCCAACCAGGTCCATTGATTACATGGGACAGCCTTTCTTTGGCTGGAAATGTAAAGACCCGTACTACTTATATTCAGCTCCTTTCGGGCTTAGAAGTTGGTAGGCCTTTTTCTCAGCGTAGATTGGAGGAATCTACCAAACTGCTTCAGAAATCTCCTTATTTTTCACTGAGCGGGTTACCTGAGGTCCGTTTTCAACAGCAAAAAGCTAAACCCGTTTTTTCCTTGCAGGAGAGAAGGCTGAATGTTTTTGATGGAGTGGTTGGTTTTTTACCCAATGAAAATGAGCCCGGAAAGCTTCTGGTCACAGGGCAGGTAGACTTGCAGTTGTATCATTTGGGTGGAAAAGGAAGGGATATTTCACTTCAATGGCAGAGGCTAAATGTGCAGTCTCAAGCTCTGGATTTGAAATACAAAGAGTCATTTATCTTCAGGTCGCCTTTGGATGCTTCCGTGCAATTTAGCCTATTGAGACAGGATAGCTCTTTTGTCAATCGTTCTTTTGTGCTTGACTTTGGCTATCGGGTATCGGAAAGCGGCTATTTAAACTTTTTTACTCGGAGACAAGCCGGAGATTTACTGGAGCAGCCTGAGTTTGACCTTGAGAAGTTACCTGCGGCTATAGATTACCGCTGGAATCAGTATGGAATAGGTGGAGAATGGAATCTTTTGGATGATTTGAGATTTCCCAGAAAGGGATGGAGGCTATCCGGAGAATTTTCCGCAGGGAATAAGCGAATATTAGAAAACACAGGTATTCCTGAAGATCTTTATGAAGGGCTCACAGAGAGTTCAACTCAGATCCAAGGAAGGGTAGAGGTAGAAAAGCATATTTTTCTTAAGCCTGCCTGGGGGATGTGGATTCGAGGTTCTGGGGGTATCATCGATAATCCAAATCTTTTTCTCAATGAACTATTTCGGATAGGAGGGCTTAATAGCATTCGAGGCTTTAATGAGAAGTTTTTCTTTGCCCGCCATTATGGATTTGTCAATTTTGAGCAGCGGCTGTTTTTTGGACAGAATTCCTATTTGATGGTCTTTGGGGATTTTGGGGTGCTGGATAATCCTTATTTTTCTCCTCAAAAGGACACACCTTTTTCTTTTGGATCAGGAATTAATTTGGACACGGAAGGAGGATTGTTCAGTTTTGTGTTTGCGCTGGGCAAGTCAAACGTTCAACCTTTGTCCTTCGAGTACGCTCGTGTGCACTTTGGATATTTAGCAAGATTTTAATCAGGTCTGATGAAACGCCTTCTATTTGCCATTTTCGGATTTTTGTGGAGTATTTTAATTACTCATGCACAGGTCTTGGAAACCTATGAAGTCACTCAGAATAATTCCGAAGGAGGCAGTATGCTTAATCCAAAAGTAGCTTACGAATTTGCTCTTTCTTCTTCCGGTTTTCCTTATTCCAACTTTGCCATTGAAGCGGCAGCAGAGAGTACATTGTTTCTTGACGGAAGGTTGTGGATGACCACCGAGAGGGATACACTCATTCTTATTTCCCTGAAGCAAATTGAAAAAATTGCTGGAAATACAGATTTTAAGTTGGTCATTTTTACACCCAAGGCTAAGGGAGACCGGGTTTCTGTCCAAAAGGTTCTAAAACTACCCAAAACCATCGATCAAGCCGGGGGGGATGAATTTTCTTCATCCCCTATTCCTCGCGCTTCTTATGGAGCTGATATTAGGGATTTCTTTTTTGTCAGCTTACTGATCATACTGTTTTTGGTTGCCTTGTACAGATTGGCCTACCCCTATTTACTTTCTGCCCTTCTTCAGCCCGTGTCTGTATTAAGTGCGGAGGATTTTTCAGATTCAGGAAGTTTGCAGAAGTTTTTCTCGTTTGATATTCTCTCCTACCTATTTATTGTCAGTTTGAAGGTAGCTCAGCTCCTATTGATGATAGGAGTGGTTTTTAGGCCCCAGCTGCTCATAGAGCAGGTCGGATTGGAGTATGCTTCTTTAATCTTGGTTTGGGTGGGATTAAGCTTTCTTGTGTTTTTATCGATTATTTTAAAATTTGTGGGGATCCGTATGATTTCATATTTCTTTGACTTGAGCAAGGTGGATTTTGCTCACTTTTTTTATCTACTAAGATTGATTGTTTTGGGTGTGGCATTGATTTCCGCAGGGGTTGCATTTTTTGTAGTCAATGACTTTGGAAGAATGGAACAAATGTTACCTTTTTTTATTAAGGGAATCTTTTGGGTATACCTTGCTGCTATTTTCGCTTTGTTTCTGATTATGATGAATCGGCTGAGTTTTAAGAAATATCATTTATTTACTTACCTTTGCATCGCCGAACTGGTGCCTTTTCTCATCCTATCGAAGTGGGTTTCGGTCTGGTTGTTTTAACGAGTGTTTTTAATAAAAAATTGATAAATCTGGTATGAGTAATACTCCAAAAGATCGATTTAAGCCTGTCAAAAGTATTTTAGTTTCTCAACCCAAACCCAGCGATGCCAATTCCCCATATTTTCAATTGGCAGAGAAGTACAACCTTAAGATTGATTTTCGCCAGTTTATCAAAGTCGAGCCAGTACCCCCAAAGGAATTCAGAAAGCAGAAAATCGACATTCTGAAGCATACCGCGATTATTTTTACCAGTAGAAACGCCATAGATCATTTCTTCGCCATCTGCAAAGATTTTAAAATAGAGATGCCGGCGGAGATGAAGTATTTTTGCATCTCCGATCAGACGGCCCATTACCTTCAAAAGTATATAGTCATTCGCAAGAGGAAGCTTTTTGTGGGACAGCGAACAGCTCAGGATTTATTTGATTACTTCAAAAAGCATAAAAACGAAAAGTACCTTTTCCCATGTTCGGATATCCGCAAAGATGACATTCCCGAATACATGGAGAAAAATGGAATAGCCTTTACAGAAGCCATCATTTATCATACACTTCCAGCTGATCTTTCGGACTTAGCAGATGTTAAGTACGATATACTGGCTTTTTTCAGCCCTTCAGGATTGAAATCCTTGAAGCAGAATTTCCCGGATTTTGTACAGGGGAAGACCAGAATTGCTGCTTTTGGTCCTACTACTTCACAGGCTGTCCGTGATTTGGGATTGATTTTGGATATTGAAGCTCCGATGCCAAATGCCCCAAGTATGACTGGAGCTTTGGAACTTTACATTAAGAAGGCCAATAATTTGTAAATCTTAGAATCATTTTCTGTGGATTTTCAGTTTAAATGTTTACACTCGTTAAAAATTGAATAATTCACACGCAATGTCAACAAATAGCCGTTTGGACAATTTTTTGAAATGCACAAAGTATTTGCTGATTTTCATCCTTTTCAGCCCTGTATTGGTGAATGCACAGCAAGATGCTCAGTTTACCCAGTACATGTTCAATGGCATGTTCTACAATCCTGCTTTTGCAGGTAAGGATGGAGGATATCGCTTTTCAGCGTTGCATAGGTCCCAATGGGCTGGATATTCGACAAGTAGCGGTCAGGGTGGTGCTCCAATTACGCAACTGATTACTGCCCAGGGTCGATTGGACTCAAAAAGTATAGGATATGGGTTGACTTTGGTAAATGATCAAATAGGCCCCTCCAATAATTTGGAAATGAACTTTCAAGGGAGCTATCATAAAAAGCTAAGGAGGGGAGTATTGAGTTTAGGGGCCTCAGCAGGCATGTTTTCGAGCTCTTTGGATTACGGTGAGTTAATAGTGGTGAACCCAGAGCCAAATTTGCCTAGTTCAGGAAAAGAAAATCAAATAGCCCTGGATTTTGGGGTTGGAGCTCTTTTCGACAGAGGAGATTATTATGTCGGATTAAGCAGCAAACATCTCAATCAGCCAACTTTTGATTTTGGTGATGCTACCTATGAAAATCAACTTAAAAATCATTCCTATTTTCTCTTTGGATATCGGATCAGGCCGATAGGTCAATTAAGAATTGAGCCCAGTTTTCTATTAAAAACTGTTTCTTTCAATAATTTTTCCTACGATGTGAGCGTTATGGCAACACATCAAAACAGGATTAATGCAGGTCTAGCCTATAGAGGTGAGGAGTCGGTCTCTCTAATTTTAGGCTATAGTTTACTTCGGGACAACTCCTTGAGATTGGGTTATGCATTCGATCTTGTGATAAGTGGGTTAGAAGCAAAATCTCCCACGAGTCATGAATTTATGTTGAGATATGTTCTCTCGGATGTCACAAAAGAAGTCCAACGGGTCATTCAGAGAACTCCCCGTTTCAGGTATTAAATCGATAAAAATCAGAGGTTCTGGCTATGTAATTATTTAGAGTAAAATTGGCAGGCAATTTGCATTATTAGGATTTATTCTTCTAATTTTCGCCATCTAAGTCAGTTTTGCGCTTGAAAAAATTTGATGAATTCAAAAACGTCATTTATGTATAAAAAAATGAAACTCCGTCTTTTGCCAATTTCCTTAGGCTTGGCAATAGCCACACTTTTACCAGGCTGTGGGCTTTTTAACAAAAAAGGATCAGCCAGTGAAAAGGCAAATAGGAGAGGGGAAGTTACAGGTGTGCCCAAACGTGCAAGCTGGTCTCAAAACCTCCCAATCGATATGGTTCCTATCAAAGCCGGGACTTTTTGGATGGGCCAATCAGATGAGGATATTGCTTACACCCAATCCTCAATGAATAAGCAGATAACGATCTCTGAATTTTTTATGGACAAGTACGAAGTGTCCAATAATAAATACAGACAGTTTTTGGAAGCCGTTAAAAATGGCGAATTAGCCACTGGCACTCCGACTACTCTTAAAGATCCACCTACTTTCAACTATGATGAACTGAGACCAGATACCACGGTATGGTCAACAAGCTTCTCTTATCATTATGGTGATCCTTTGATGGAATTTTATTTCGATCACCCTGCCTTTGACAACTATCCAGTAGTAGGAATTTCTTGGGATCAGGCTAGGCAATATTGTGAGTGGAGGACTTACCACCTAAGAGCAAACGACGAGGCTGAGTTTGACGTACCTGCCTTCCGACTTCCTTCTGAAGCAGAATGGGAGTACGCCGCAAAAGGAGGAAAGGATGTTGCCAAATACCCTTGGGGCGGTCCATACCTTAAAAACAAAAGAGGATGTCTTATGGCCAACTTTAAGCCTGGAAGAGGTAACTACATCGATGATGGATTTGCATACACTGCCCCTGTTGATGTATTTGCACCAAATGGATTTGGCTTATATAACATGTCAGGTAACGTCGCTGAATGGGTGATGGACGCCTACAAAACAACTTCAAGAGTGGACACTTGGGATTTGGATCCAGTATATGATGATCCAAATGAGCCTAGAAAAATCGTCAGAGGTGGAAGCTGGAAAGACATCGCGCATTATTTAGAGACGTCTACCAGAACTTATGAATACCAGGATGTGGCTCAGGCTCATATTGGATTTCGAACTGCGATGACATTTATGGGCCGATCAGGCTCCATGGATGTTAAAGCCACTAAAAGAGCAAGAAGATAAACCACATAAAACCCTACAAAAACCTTAACCTTAATTTAAAACTAAAAAATGGCTAGTAAAGGCAACTTCTTTTATTCAAGCGTGATGCCCAAGATTTATGGTATCGGTGCTGCAGTAGTAATTCTTGGTGCAATGTTCAAAATCCTCGACTGGCAAGGGGCCAATCTTATGATCGGGGTGGGCTTGACCACAGAAGCCATCATCTTTTTCCTTTCTGCTTTCGAGCCTAGACAAGAGGATGTGGATTGGAGTAAAATTTATCCTGAACTAGCCGACGGAGGATCCAAGAAAGGAAAAGGAGACGATGTCTCTGCCAAGTTGGATGATATGCTGTCAAAAGCTAAAATCGGACCTGAATTAATAGAAAGCTTAGGCAAAGGAATGAGCAATCTGGCCTCTTCTGCTGAGAAAATGGGCAACCTTGCAGATGCTGCCGTTGCCACAAATGAATATGCAACCAGCGTGAAAACTGCAGCTAAGACATTGGTAGACATGAATGCTTCATACAGCAAAACTGCAGCTGCCCTTACCGAAATGTCTTCTGCCTCTCAGGATGCTAAAGCTTACCATACTCAAGTACAAACGGTAACCAAAAATCTTTCTGCACTTAATGCAGTGTATGAAATGGAACTTCAAGATGCTAATAGCCATGTGAAGACACTGAATAAGTTCTATAGCAACATGACTTCAGCTATGCAAGGTCTTACTGAGGCTGGGAAAGAGACTGAAGCCTTTAAAAATGAGCTGGCTAAGTTAAATCAAAATGTAAGTTCTCTTAACAAAATCTATGGTGGAATGCTTTCTGCCATGAAAGGTTAATCTCATCCAATCATCTAAATAAAGAATCCAAAAAAGATGGCAGGAGCTAAAGAGACACCAAGACAACGGATGATCGGGATGATGTACTTGGTCCTGACGGCCCTTTTGGCCCTTCAGGTAAGTAATCAGATCCTCCAGAAGTTCGTACTCATCAACGATGGGATGGAAAGAACTTCCAGAAACTATATATCAAAAAATGAATTCACTGTCAATTCAATCAAAGCGACAGTTGAAGAACAAGGTAACAATCCTAAGGATGTTCCAAAAGTTGCTGCAGCGCAGCAAGTTCGTGAAGCTACAAAGGAAATCACAGTTTATCTGGAAGATCTCAAGCAGGAGTTGATCACTCAGGCTAATGCAAAAAATGAAGAAGGTAACTTCGTCAATGCTGCATTGAAGAACACAGAAGTTCCAGGAAACATGTTTGCTAACAATGGCAAAGGAGATGAGCTAAAAGAAAAATTGAATGCTTATCCAACAAAGGTTTCTGAAATTCTCAACGGTATCGGAATCACTGGAGTATCATTTAAGCCAATAGCTCTTGATGCTTCAGAGATTGAAATATTTGCAAATGATAGAGAAGTTAGAGGTAAGAGCTTCACCAATCTAAACTTTGTAAAGTCCCCAGTTGGTGCAGTAATGGCATTGCTTTCTCAGTTTCAAAATGAGGTTTTGAACATCGAAGGTGAGGCTCTTGCTCAAATTACCCAATCGATAGGATCGTTCTACTTCAAAGCTGATATCCTAGAAGGTAAGATCGCAGCGGTTTCCAACGTGGTCGCTGCAGGGACCAAGTTTGAAGGAGACATGTTTATTGCTTCCGCTTCCTCATCAGCTGCTCCTACCATGACTCTCAACGGTCGATCAGTTCCGGTTGAAAATGGATTTGGAAAGGTGGAATTCGTAGTACCTCCTGCAGGCAGCTACGATGATCGTGGTCTTTCCAGACAAGTTTTGAAAGGGGAGATTGTTACCAATGTGGGCGGTGAAGATCAGGTGATTCCTGTAGAATATGAGTATTTTGTTGCAAGACCGGTGATCAAAGTTTCTTCTGAGGTTGTACAGCAGCTTTATGCAGATTGTGCTAATGAGCTTTTGATTGAAGTCCCTGCATTAGGAAATTCTTATTCTCCAGAATTTGCAATTTCAAATGGTCAGTCTATTAAAGGAAATAATCCTGGTCAGGTGACTATTATACCTGGTGCTTCCGGGAAAGTGACCATTGGGGTTAGTTCCGGAGGTAATAAAATCGGCGATGTCGCGTTTGACATTAAGCCGGTTCCAGCACCTACCATCCGCGTTGTTGGTTCTAATGGAAGTGAAGTTGATTTGAGTCAGGCTCAAGCTATCAATGTTCTTTCCGGAATTAAAGTTGTAGCAGTCCCTGAACCGACTTTTGCCAGAACTATGGCAAAAGATGCCAACTTCGAAGTGACTGGTGGTGAACTGATCCTTCTGAGAAGTGAGGTTCCAAGACAGACTATCCCAATCGGTGGCAGCATGCGTTCTTTGCTCGAAAGTGCAAGACCGGGTGATGATATTGTGGTGAGAGTGACACAAGTAACACGAACAAACTTCAGAGGAAACAAAATCAACTCTGAACTAAGAGAAATCAAGAGGATTGCTGTTAAATAAGCAGTTCTGCAAACTACCTATAGTATGAAACGATTGGTGCAAAAATTCTTCCTCCTTGCCTTTATCCTGCTTGGCTTTAGTCTTCAGGGAGTAGAGGCGCAAGTAGCCACAAGTGTCAACCCATCTGGTTTTGGGGATCGACAGTTTGATATGGATACTGTTTACTCTGTAAAAAGAATCAGGGAAGATGATAAAATGTATCAAATCTCTGTCTGGAGAAGAATAGACTTAAGAGAGAAATACAACCTGTCTCTTTATGGTTCTGGCGACAATAAAGCCAATGGAATCGTGAACCAAATTTACAAGGCTGTAGTCGATGAGAATGCCTTGGAAGTATTTGGAGATGAAAATTTCACTCAGCCCCTCTCGATTGCTGAGTTTCAGGAAAATTTCTGGATTTCTGCAAACGGGGACTCTATTTTCGTGAAGCAGTTGTACTACTTGGACTTTAAAGAAGACTTTGTTTTTGAAAAGCACCATTCAAAAACAATCTTCGACATCAAGTATTTAGAATTGGTCATGCCATCTGCGACAAATGCCAATGCTGGACAAAAGACCATAGCTTATATTAGGTACAAGGATTTTGTGAACTATTTCAAAAACCATCCTGAAGCTCGATGGTTAAATTACCAGAACATATCTAAAAGTTTAACCTACGATGAGGCTTTTGAATCGCGATTATTCAGATCAGTGGTTAGAAGATTCACCAATCCAGATGAGGCCCTTATTGCTGATTTGGTGGATGGTGAACATCCTAACCCAGAGATGCAAGCTTATCTCAATTCTCTGGCTTTTGAATATAAATTACTGGAATTCGAAAACTCACTCTGGGAGTGGTAAAAAATAAAAGGGGCTTAGGCCCCTTTATTTTTTTCCTTCCATTCCATCAGACTTTGTGCACGGCTGCTTCCAATGACCTCACTTAGTTGCTCCAAGTTGGCTTCCTTGATTTTTTTTACTGATTTGAAGTGCTTCAGTAATTTTTCTGCAGTATTCTCCCCGATTCCTGGAATTGCAGTCAACTGAGTTCCAAATGCATTTTTGCTTCTTACTTTTCGGTGAAAGGTAATCGCAAAGCGGTGTGCTTCATCTCTGATTCGTTGGAGTAATTTGAGACTCTCTGACTTTTTATCGATATGAATGGGGTATGAATCTCCTGGAAAATAAATTTCCTCCAACCGCTTGGCTATTCCGATTATTGGCATTTTACCATAAACTCCAAGTTCCTGCAGGGCCTCTACTGCCGAGGAGAGTTGGCCTTTTCCCCCATCGATTACTATCAACTTGGGCAAGGGTTTTTCTTCCTCCAAAAGGCGTTTGTATCTTCTCCCCACGATTTCCTTCATGCTGGCAAAATCGTTGGGTCCTTCTACAGTTTTGATATGAAAGTGCCGGTATTCCTTGACTGCTGGTTTCCCGTTTAGAAAGCATACCATACTAGCCACTGGACTTGTACCCATAATATTGGAGTTGTCAAAGCACTCAATGTGATCAGGAATCTCAGGCAGACTCAAATCCTGCTGAAGCTGTTTGATCACCCTATCCTTTTTATCCTGATTCAGTCCTTGGAGTAGAGCCTTTTCTTTTTTGTAATACAAGGCGTTTTTCAGGGAAAGCTCAATCAGCTTTTTCTTATCCCCAATTTTCGGAACGCTGAGATTGAGTCCTTCGATTGGATTTTCAAGATTGATATTGGTAAGAGTTTCAGTTGCATCACTTTGAAACTGGTCCTGCAGGCGTATCAATGCTGTGATGAGCAATTCCTCTTCAGATTCATCCAGTCTCTTTTTCAACTCCACATTTTTAGAGGTGATCATTGCCCCATTTTTGACCCGCATATAGTTGACGTAGGCGGTTTTTTCATCAGCTACAAGGGTGCACACATCCAAATTGGCTATGCTTGGATTGGTAATGAGAGATTTGGCCTGGTATTTTTCGAGCAGATCCAATTTCTCCTTCATCCTTTGCGCTTTTTCGAATTCAAGCTTCTCTGCAAATTCTTGCATTTCCTGCTTGAAATATGTCTTAGCTACGCCGAGATTACCTTTCAGAATGTGCTTGGCCTGTTCTAAATCTTTGAGATAGGCTGCTTCGCGCTGATTGCCAACACAGGGACCTTGACAGTTGCCAATGTGGTATTCCAAGCAGACTTTGTACTTTCCTTCATCAATTTTGTAAGGTGAAAGATCCAAGCTGCAAGTTCGGATAGTAAAAAGCTCACGGATTAGATCCAGCACATTGTTCATGGCCTTGACACTTGCAAAAGGGCCGAAGTAGGTCCCTCTCTTGGGAATCAGTTTTCGGGTTGGGAAAATCCTTGGGAAGTTTTCCTTGGTAATAAGCAGATAGGGGTAGGTTTTGTCATCCCGCAATAGAATATTGTATTTGGGCTGTACCTTTTTGATCAGATTATTTTCCAAAAGGAGCGCATCGAGTTCTGAGTTGACCAAGGTAATTTCGATTCTCGCGATTTCTCTGACCATCCTTCTGGTTTTTAGATTACTTCCAGAAAGCTTATTGAAATAGCTGCTTACCCGCTTTTTCAGACTTTTTGCTTTGCCCACATAGATCAATTCATTCTCATCATTGAAATATTTATAGACCCCCGGATGGTCGGGAAGCTGAAGGTGATCAGAAGGCAAAAAGGACGAAGATTCCATGGGTCAAAAATAAAAAAACAGACCGGGAATCGATCTGTTTTCAGCTTGTTGAAATTGGTCAGGTTTAGAAATCATTTTTCTTGGCGTCGTAGTCAAAGTCAGCAAACCGTTGACTCTCTTGCTCGTATTTGTCGCAGTCAATTTCTATGCTTAATGGCCTTTCGGGTCTTGGGAAAGGACCTTTGCTATATCCAAGCGAAGGATCCGCATAGACTTTTGACATGTATTTGACCCAAATAGGTCGGGCTGTCCGTCCGCCTTGTCCGGCTGTCCAGCTTCTGAAGTGAATAGCGCGGTCATCCCCGCCTACCCATGTGCCGGATACTAGGTCTTTACTTACTCCCATGTACCATCCATCGGAGGCATTTTGGGTGGTACCGGTTTTACCTCCCAATTCATTGCCTTCTCGGAGTGTCCAAGGCACCCCTTGAGAAGTACCCGATTCTTCTTCAAAGCCGCCTCTAAGCATATATAGCATCAAATAGGCATGCTCTTCTGTCATCGCAGGACGCTTTTTCGGAGTGAATTGCTGAATGACATTTCCGTTTTTGTCCTCGATGCGATCAATATAGAAAGGCGTTGTGTGTTCACCTTTATTGACAAAAGTCCCGAAGGCACCGACCATTTCAAAGACAGATACATCATTGACTCCAAGCGCTAATGAGGGTACTTCTTCCAAATCACTTGTCACCCCAATCCGCTTGGCAGTTTCCACCACAATTTTGGGGCTTAGCTTTTTCATCATGTAGGCTGTCACCGAGTTGATGGATTGGGCCATGGCTCTTCGGATGGTCATTTTTTGATAGGAGAATTTGCCGTCGGCGTTTGACGGGCTCCATGCAGGCTGTCCCGGAATGTAGACTTCCACCGGCTGATCGACTACAGAATAACAGGGGCTATAGCCGTTCTCTATGGCTGCGGCATAGACAAATGGCTTAAATGTGGATCCCGGCTGTCTTTTACTCTGCTTGACGTGGTCAAATTTGAAGTATTTGTGATCGATGCCTCCCACCCAAGCTTTAATATGACCGGTATGAGCGTCCATGCTGACAAAGCCGGTCTGCAGGAACTTTTTGTAATACCTGAGCGAATCCATGGTACTCATCAGGGTGTCTATTTCTCCTCTTTCCCATGAGAACACCCGCATCTTCTTCTTCTCGTTGAGCTTGATTTCGATGGAGTCGGTATCGTTTCCATATCGATTTCTGAGCAGACGATAAGCCTCGGTTCTTTTTACAGCGTCCTCGATGAAATTGGGGATCACCTGCCAATTTTCATCAATCCAAGGTTCACGCGTGCCCATTTCTTTGTAAAAAGCCTTTTGCAGTTCTGACATATGTTCAGATACAGCCTCTTCGGCATAGCGCTGCATTCGGCTATCGATGGTCACGTGGATTTTCAGTCCGTCTCCAAATAGATCATAAGCGGTGCCGTCGGATTTGAGATTTTCCTTGGTCCATTTGATCATATCTGCCTTCACAATCTCACGGAAATAAGTAGCCAATCCTATGTTGTGGTTTTGTACTTTGTAATCCAGCTCGATGGGCAGCTTGGATATGGAATCATACTCTACTTCGGTCAGGGCTTCATTTTTTACCATTTGGTAAAGCACGGTATTTCTTCTGCGAAGGGAATTATCCGGATTGAATACAGGGCTGTAGTAGGTTGGAGCCTTAAATAGTCCTACCAAAACTGCCGACTCCTGCACGTTCAGCTCAGCCGGGGTCTTGTTGAAAAAGGTCGACGCTGCTGTTTTGATCCCGTAGGCATTGGAACCGAATTCGGAGGTATTCAGGTAAAGGGTCAGGATTTCATCTTTGGTGTAGGCTTTTTCCAGTTGGGTGGCTACAATCCATTCCTTGGTCTTGATGATGAGCATTCTCAATCCCGGAACATTGCTCAGTACTCCCTGACTTGCATCTGTTCTGGTTTTAAATAAGTTTTTGGCTGTTTGCTGGGAAAGAGTGGAGCCTCCTCCTGCATCTTGGCCCAAAATTAAGGACTTCACTATCACCCGGATCATGGCAGTCATATCTATTCCTGAGTGGCTCTCGAAGCGGACATCTTCCGTAGCAATCAATGCATTGACCAAGTTTGGAGAAAGGTCCTCGTAGTCTACAGGACTTCTGTTTTCCCGAAAGTAAGTGCCTAAAAGCACTCCATCTGAAGAATATAGTTCGGAGGCAATTTCACTTTCTGGGTTTTCCAAGGCTTTGAAGTCAGGAAGAGAACCAAAAAGCCCCAGGAAATTGATACTAACCATCCACACAAATAGGATGAAAAACAGAACGCCGGCAATAAAGGCGATCCAGAGATATTTTATGGTTTTACCGGCCCAAGCAGCAAGGGTGGGTTTGGTAGTTTTAGACATAGTTTACTGATACAGACTTCGGAAGAATAACAAATACTCTTCCATATTTTTGGTTTTATTCAGGATTTGGAAATTTTCTATAGAAATGAAAAAGGCCTTTGCTTTGACTTCATCCGGTAATCCCTCAGATTTAAAGTCACTTGAAAATTTCTTGTAGTATTCATAAGCGGTTTCCGAATTGGAGAATGGACTAATGATGAAAATGGCCTCCTCTGTGCTCATATTCATGTTTCCGGTTCTCAATCGAGAGTTTTTGAAGTTTTGTCCGTGGAAGTTTTCCAAGTCTCCCAAGAGATTTTTGGCTTTTTCGGATTCCTCCGGACTCATCGAAATCACAAAAATATGGGTTTGTGCGTCGTTTATTTTATAAGGCGAATTTTCAGGAATTTTAAGATTTTCTGGTGTCAGGTTTTCGGCTGGAGTGGCAGTGGAGTCGGCTGCTTCCTCTTCTTTGGGGGCCAAAGCTGCCAATTCTTCTTCAGACAAAAGTGGGCGGAGCATTTGCTTGGCCAAAGCGACAAGGCTTTCGTCTTTGGTGTTTTCGATATAGCCTTCCAATCGCTCCTTGAATCGGTCCTTGGATTGGGTTTTTCCGATGACCATGATGTCCAAAAGAAGCAGCTTTTCTGTAGTTCTGGTCAAAGGATATTGCTCCAAAGTAGAGCGGATGATTTGGGAAGCCTGTGAATATTGTCCCGAATAGTAGGCTTTGTAGGCTTCCTCGTAGCCTTTGGAAGCAGCGAGATAAGCTACATTCCCGGAGGCAGCATTCGGGTTGTTTACAGAAAAGGTGTACTGAGAATCCGGAAACTCCCGATTGAGTCGGGAAACATACTGCTGGGAGTTGCCTCCGGTATCTCTTTGTCCCAAAAAGAGCAAGTAGTAAACTTCCGGTTTTTTATTCGAATTGGGATAATTTCTGATGAGTGTCTCAAGATTTTCAATACTCAGCAGGGGTTCATTGAATTCGAAATAGAGCAATTTGCCCAATTCAAAATAAGACTCCTCCAATTCCAAATTGATCTGTTCCTTAATCTCGGGAGTAGTTGGAATTTGAGCTAATAAGCTTTCTTTGGTCGGCAATCCTGCTAAAATCGGGTTTTCCTGATTGGCCAAGGAATCCTCACTTGCCTTAATTTCCTCAGGCTGTGCGGAGGTTTGAAAGATCGCAGAGCGTCTTCTCCAATTGTCCTGAAGGGGTCGACTACCCCAGTTCCGGTTGAATTCAATCGCTCCTTGTTGCATAGCGACTCCATTGTCAAAATAGAAGCTTGAACCCGCATCTCTTCCGCTAAATGCCAAAAGGTTATTGAAAATATTACTGTTCTTGGGCTGTTCTTTTTCTCTTGCCTCTCTGATTAGACGCTCTTCTTCAGATTTGATGTAGGCCAAGGCAATGGCTTCCTGTTCTTCGGGAGTTTTTTCGGCAAGGATAATCAAGCTATCATTAAGCTGAATTCGTTCTTGGTGAAATACATAATTGTCAAGAGTGATTTTTCTCTCCTGAATGACCGATGCAGCCGGGTCATCCGCTTTGATGAAAGTCAATGCACTATCCAAGTAGTATTTGGTGGCCCGGTAGTCTTTGAATTCTTCAATGTGAATTTCTGCCAGTTTTTGATAAATATATCCCTTGATTCTGGGATTGGTTCCCGGTTCTTTAGCCGCTTGATGCAGGAGGTCCAAGGTAAGAGGAATGTCTCCCTGTTTTTCTTCAAAGAGCGCTTGTTCGTAAACCACCACATCTTTCAGATCCTTGTTTTTAGGATCCTTGTATAAGTCTTCGTAGTAATTGCGGACTTTTCTCAGGTCTTTAGAGGCGTTGAGTTCAGCCACTTGCTGCGCATAGAGGGTGGCGAAAAAACTCCGTTCGTATGGAGGATTTCCATCCAAGGCTCTTTTGTAATAATCGTAGGCCAAAGCGTCCAAGCCTTCCCGCTGATACAGCTGAGCAAGGATGAAATTGATTCTTGACTTTTCCTTTTTATCCTCTCCATATTCCAATGCCCGGTCCAAAGCCCCGATGATGCCATTGGCGTCATCCCGCACTTCATAATAATAGGCGAGGGTTCGATAGAGCTCGTAGCGGTTTTCGTCACTGATTCCCGACTCTTTGGAGAGGTAGTCGATGGTGAAATTGGCATTTTCGATTTCTCCTTTGTCAATATAGAGTCTCAGCAGACTGATTAAGGTCTGATGCCGCAAATCATTGTCTTTGCTCGTGCTATTCACATATTTGAAAGCATTCAGGGCATCATCCTGCTGGGCTTGGAGGTAATCTATTTTTCCCAAGAGGTAATAGCTGTCATCCTTCCACTTGGATATTTTGTGCCATTCGATGGCTTTGGAAGCCATATCCCGTGCAGAGTCCAGTTTGGCCTTGTTTTGCTGAATGGTAGCCGAATCAATGGGTACGAATACCGGTAATACTTGAGTGTAATCTTCTTTGTAATTGGTCCGTACCTGAGTTTCTACGTCCTTTATTTTTTGATCTGCGAGGTAATAGGCGTTGAAATGAGCCGTAAGGTTATGAAAGGCCCTATTGGTAAAAGTGTCCCGCTCGGAAGAACAGGCCACAGCAAAAAACATAAGGACCCCGAAAAGGCCGAAAATTTTTCTCATTTCTACATTTTACCCAAATGGAATACCAAAATAGGCTTTTTGCCTTACTTAGCGAACGAATTGGTCATTGTTATATTTTCCCCACTTTCCCTAACTTCACTTATGCCTGATTCCAAGCCCAAAAACAAGCCCGACTCTTCCGGTCCTCCGGTTTATGTGAAATACATTGGTTTATCCTTTCAGTTGTTTGGAATCATTGGAGGAGGGACTTGGCTGGGATGGTGGATTCAGCAAAAAAGCGCGATGAAATTCCCTCTTTGGCTGCTATTGTTCAGCTTTTTATCTGTTTTTGTGGCTTTTTATCAGCTTTGGCTTTCTATGAAAAGAGATGGGTAGCAATTCAGCAGAATGAAGTAGCTTTGTGCCAAAGTCGACCAAAGTGGCACTCCTTACTAATATACATGTACGTTTTTGGCTCTTTTCTCTGGGACTGGGGCTTATAATTTGGGTACTTCAGCAGGTGTTTCCTGCAATCATCCATCCCAAAATCTGGGAAATCCTGATTTTCCTCGTCTTGTTTTTCTTTTTTATTCAGCTGCTGAATTCATTCTTGCTGAAAATGCTCCCAGATAGTTTTTTTCAGATTTCTGTCTTGGCGATGGTTCTGAGGCTGGTTGGTTCCCTGGTTTTTATAGGGGTGGAAGTATGGCCAGGCATGGAAAATATTATTTTGTTTATCGCCGATTTCTTTGTGATTTTTTTGTTCTACTTAGTTTTTGATATCTACGCCTTTCTATCTAACTTGCGGCCGATTTCGAAGTAGCCCTCAAAAACAAGAGTTGATGACGCGTAAATTATTGGCCTTAAGTCTTTTATTTTCAGCATTTTTGCTGATTAATTCTACCCCCACTTTTGCGGCAGGATCAGAAGAAGATAAGACAAGCTTTATCATGCACCACGTGAAGGACTCTCATGAGTGGCATTTTGCGACCTTTGGGCACACTCACGTTACCCTTCCATTACCGGTTATTGTTTATTCTTCCGATCGAGGATTGGAGTTTTTCAAATCCAGCGATTTTCAGAATCATGACACGCACGCTTTCGGTAAGGAATATGCTCACGAAGGATATTTTATCGATGAGCATGATCACTTGGGAAGAGTAGACGGGGCGAGCTTTATTGAGCTTTCCATCACCAAAAACGTGGTCATGATGTTTTTGGTTATGATTTTCTTGGCTGTTTTGGCCATTTCTGCAGGCAGCTTCTACAAGAAAAATGGGGCTGTGGCTCCAAAAGGACCTGCAGCCATCCTTGAGCCGATTGTAATCTTTGTGAGAGATGAGATCGCCAAAAATTCCATCGGCCCTAAGTATAAGAAGTTCGTTCCTTACCTATTGACCTTATTCTTATTCATTTGGTTTGGTAACCTCTTGGGCCTTTTGCCAGGTGCAGCCAATATGACGGGAAACATCGGGGTGACCTTTACTCTTGCTATTCTGACCTTTATCCTGACCAATATCAATGGAAATAAGGATTACTGGAAGCACGTCTTTGCAACTCCGGGAGTGCCAATTCCTATGTTGCTGATTATCGTTCCGGTAGAAATCATCGGTCTGTTTACCAAGCCTTTTGCCTTGATGGTCCGACTTTTCGTGGCGATCACTGCAGGTCACATTGTGATCTTGGGCTTTATTGCTTTGGTCTTCATCTTTGAATCTTACGCTATCGGTGTGGTGAGTACCCTGATGGTGACCTTTATCAATATCATCGAATTGCTCGTGGCCACGATTCAGGCCTATGTATTTACGCTGTTTACGGCGATGTACATCGGCTCTGCAGTTGCCGAACACGCGCATGACGATCATCATTAATTAGAAATTTCTTTGTTCAATTTATAAATTCTACACTTATGTTAATGTCTATCTTGTTGACTGCTGGTTATGCACTTATGGGTGCTGGTATCGGTGCTGGTATTGTTGCGATTGGCGCAGGACTGGGTATCGGTCGTATCGGTGGTCAGGCAATGGAATCTATTGCTCGTCAGCCAGAAGCTGCCGGTAAGATCCAGGGTGCAATGTTGATCATCGCAGCTTTGATCGAGGTGGTTTCCCTGTTCGCAGCGGTAATCTGTCTGTTGATCGCGTTGAATATCGCGGGCATCAGCTAAACCAAACACAGAAGGGGATTGGCGCTAGGCCTTTCCCCTCTCTTTCTTTCCTCTATTGAACAATCTGAAATAAATCATACATCATGGATTTGATTACTCCCAGTTCCGCACTTATTTTCTGGCAGCTCTTCGGCTTCCTAGGGTTATTGTTTATCCTGATCAAATTTGCCTGGAAGCCCATGCTTGCCGCATTGGAAGAGCGGGAGACCAGCATCGAGAACTCCCTCAAAGCAGCCGAACAAGCCCGAAATGAAATGGCTAATCTGAAAGCAGAAAATGAAAAACTGCTTCAGGAGGCTAGATTGGAGCGGGACGCCATCTTGAAAAAAGCTCAAGAAGCTTCTGTCAAGATGATTGAAGATGCGAAAAATGAAGCTTCCAAGGTGGCTGCTGAGCAAATTGAAAATGCAAAAGCTGTCATCGAAACAGAGAAAAAAGCAGCCTTGACTGAAGTTAAAAATCAGGTAGCTCTTTTGACTTTGGAAGTGACTGAGAAGCTTCTCAGAAAGAACCTAGCCGACGAAAAGGCTCAAAAAGAGCTGGTCGAGGAATTTGTCAAAGACCTTAAGCTTAACTAATCATCCATGTCTCACGAAAGAGTAGCCTATGCCTATGCTAAGTCTCTGATGGAGCTGGCCAAAGAAAGAGGGCAGGTCGAAGAAGTATATCAGGATTTTGTGCATTTGGCCCAAATGTCCGATTCCAATCGGGATTTGAAGCTTGTCATGCGCAATCCCATCATCAGCTCAGAGAAAAAGCTCAATATCCTCCAGGCACTTTATGCAAAAAGAGGTGCTACAGAGGCTACGATGAAGTTTTACGAGATCATTTGCAGAAAAGGACGTGAAAATGTCCTTCCTGAAATGGCCAAAGCTTTCGTGAAACTATACAATATCGAAAACTCTATTCAGGTAGCTGAATTGACCACCACTTTCCCTATTGATGAAAAGCTGAGAAAAGAATTCAAGGCAGTCATCTCTCGGATTGCTGAGGCCAAGGAAGTTCAGCTTGTAGAAAAAGTCAATCCTGAACTAATCGGTGGCTACATCCTGAAAGTAAACGACAAACAGCTCGATGAGTCCCTCAGTGGGCAGCTCAAAAAGCTGAAAAGTCAGATTATCCAAAATCAATACGTCAAACAGTTTTAAAACGATCTATATACTACTATCATGGCAGAAGTAAGACCTGATGAAGTTTCGGCGATCTTGAGAGAACAACTCTCCGGTGTCAGAACTGAAGCTGAACTCGAAGAAGTGGGTACCGTACTCCAAGTGGGTGACGGGGTAGCCCGTATCTATGGACTTTCCAAAGCTCAAGCAGGGGAATTGCTGGAGTTTGACAATGGAACCAAAGCCATGGTGCTCAACCTCGAAGAGGACAATGTGGGTGCTGTACTTTTTGGGGATTCCAAAGAAATCAAAGAAGGAGATACCGTAAAGCGTACCAAGAAAATCGCCTCTATCCAAGTAGGTGAAGGCATGTTGGGTCGCGTAGTGGATACTTTGGGTAACCCTATCGACGGTAAAGGCCCGATCACTGGTGAATTGTACGAAATGCCTTTGGAGAGAAAAGCTCCCGGGGTAATATACCGTGAACCGGTAACCGAACCGCTTCAGACCGGTATCAAATCCATTGATGCCATGATTCCTATCGGAAGAGGTCAGCGGGAATTGGTTATCGGTGACCGTCAGACCGGTAAGACTGCCGTTTTGATCGATACTATCCTCAATCAAAAAAGCTTCTACGAAAAAGGCGAGCCTGTATTCTGTATCTACGTAGCTATCGGACAGAAAGCGTCTACCGTAGCAGGTATCTTGGCTGCTTTGGAAAAAGGCGGAGCACTTCCTTACACCGTAATCGTTTCTGCAGCGGCTTCAGACCCTGCACCGATGCAGTTCTTTGCTCCATTTGCGGGTGCGGCTATCGGAGAATTCTTCCGTGACACCGGACGTCCTGCCCTAGTGGTATACGATGACCTTTCCAAGCAGGCAGTTGCTTACCGTGAAGTTTCCCTTCTATTGAGAAGACCTCCGGGACGTGAAGCATATCCTGGTGATGTATTCTATTTGCACTCCAGATTGCTGGAAAGAGCTGCAAAAATCAATAAGTCTGACAAGATCGCTCAGGAAATGAACGACCTTCCTGATTCCATCAAGCATTTGGTGAAAGGTGGTGGTTCTTTGACTGCCCTTCCGGTGATCGAAACTCAGGCAGGTGACGTTTCCGCCTATATCCCTACCAACGTAATCTCCATTACCGACGGTCAGATCTTCTTGGAGACCAACCTTTTCAACTCTGGTATCCGTCCTGCCATCAACGTGGGTATCTCCGTATCCCGAGTAGGGGGTAACGCGCAGATCAAAGCAATGAAGAAAGTAGCCGGTACCCTGAAGCTCGATCAGGCACAGTTCCGTGAATTGGAGGCTTTCTCCAAGTTCGGTTCTGACCTCGATGCTTCTACCAAGCGTACCATCGAAAGAGGCCGTAGAAACCAGGAAATCCTGAAGCAGCCTCAATACTCTCCGGTATCTGTGGCGCATCAGGTAGCCATCATTTATGCTTCTACCCGAGGCTTGATGGATTCCGTGCCTGTAGAAAAAGCAAGAGCATTCGAGAAGGAGTTCTACACCCTGTTGGATACTTCTTATCCTGAGGCTTTGGAAAAAATCCTCAAAGGAGATATCGACGGGGCAGGTCAAATCCTCGCTCAAGCAGCCAAAGAATTGGCACCTAAGTACGCATAAATCAACCATTCCTTCCGGGTGGGCTAATCCCCACCTGGATTTAGATCGATACAAAGTAAGCACAGATGGCTAACCTTAAGGAAGTAAAGCAAAGGATCACCTCGGTCACGTCCACGCAGCAGATTACCAAAGCCATGAAAATGGTGTCCGCTGCCAAGCTGAGAAGAGCGCAGGACAAGATCGTGCAGATGCGTCCTTTCTCCCAAAAGCTGACTGCAGTCCTCAACAATGTTTCTGCATCGGCAGAAGGGGCGGCAGATTTGGTCTATGCTCAAAAAAGAGAAGTCAAAAAGGTGCTTTTCGTGGCAGTAACCTCTGACAAAGGCCTTTGCGGAGCTTTCAATTCCAATATCATCAAAGCTACTCAGGCGGCGATCCGTGAAAACTTCTCCCAAGCTGAAGTCACCATCATGCCAATCGGACGAAAGTCCATGGACTTCTTCAAAAAGACCCGATATGGCATCAAGGGGAATCACGCACAGCTGTTCCAGGATTTGAGTGTGGATGCCGTATGGAATGCAGCCAACGAGGTCATGGATGCCTTTGTAGCCGGAGAATATGATCAGGTGTTTTTGGTGTTCAATGAGTTCAAAAACGTGGCCACCCAAATCATCCGTACCGAGCAGTTTCTTCCTATGGCCCCGATGGAGTCTACCGAAGCAGTGGCTACTGAGACCGATTACATTTTGGAACCATCCCGGGAGTTTATCATTCAGGAGTTGGTGCCAAAGGCCCTTCGCGTGCAATTCTACAAGGCTCTCTTAGAAAGTAACGCTTCCGAGCATGGGGCACGAATGACCGCGATGGACAAGGCTACCGAAAACGCCGGAGAACTGCTCAAAGAACTGAAACTGATGTACAACCGTACCCGTCAGGCAGCGATTACCAACGAAATCCTCGAGATTGTAGCCGGAGCGAATGCCCTCGGCGGAAAATAACCAACAATAGATCCCAAATCGGAACCACAGCTCGTAAGGGTTGTGGTTTTTTTGTTTCAAAAGCTTCCCGCAGATTGCCAAAGAAAAAGCCACCGATTATCAGAGATTTTTTGAAATCGTATTTTACCTTTTATTCTTAAGCTATTTCATAGCTAAATAGCTTTTGCTATCTTAGTTCATAAGCTTTTAGAAAATGAACAAAGAGATTTTTTCAAATATCAATAAGATCATTGAGCGAGATAGTAAGTCCACTACTTACAAGTTTGCTTTGTTAAGAGCCACCATTGATCTTATTCAAGAAAACAGTCCATTTATTGAATTCAAAGGAGATAGGGTACATTTTCCAATGGGGCTGTTGATTGAAAAATGGATGGTATATTATTATCCCATACTTGATTCCAATTTGAAAATCCCTCAAATAAATGGAGACTTCAAATTAGCTTTTGAAAGGCAGCTTTCTGAAGTAGTAATGTTTTATCAAAATAAGGGAGGTCTGTCAGCTTTTTATGCTGATTTAAAGAGGAATGGAATTGACCAAAGCTTGACCCCAACTATTGTTGGTTTAGCAAATCAGTTAAACGCAACGATCAGGAAAATGCCTATGCATTACATTGGAAGATCCATTTCTTCAGATTTCCATTCAATTTTTCAGCCTGAACTGAAGCGAAAGTCCTCAAAAGTTGAAAGATTTGATAGTTCTTTTTTGGTGAATAACTATGGGACTTTTTCAATCCCGAGAGATTATTATGATGCCTTTGAAATATTGGGGAGTTTCATAAGTGGCCAAGATTCCATTTTCCTGAAATGGGCGGAGTTTTCATTTAATGCTTCGAGGAAGAGCCTTCCTCTTCAAATTATTCTTGAGGAATTGCTGGAATCTTCTGTTAAAGAGCGTGATTCAGAATTATCAAAAGGCCTTTTTGACTCACTTCTAAAGGATTTAGGTGAAACAGAATGTGTTTGGACTAATGAAAGAACTGAAAAGATTGAGGTAGATCACATTATACCTTTTGCAATTTGGAAAAATAATGACCTCTGGAATTTGCTTCCAGCTGTGCCGAAAGTCAATAACAAAAAGCGGGATAAAATTCCTACCCCAAACCTGATTGAGCGTCAAAAAGGGGTAATTCTTCATTATTGGGAACTTTTGGATAAAAGCTTTGAAACTCGTTTTCTAAATGAAGTCAAAATAAGTCTGTTAGGGAATGGTGATAATTCTAATTGGCGGGAACTGGCAATCGACCAATTAAAGAAATCATGCCATTTTTTAATCGAGAAAAGAGGATTTGACCCATGGGAACCTTGAATCAATTCTCCCACCTCACTGCTAAAGAACGGGAAAGTCTTTCCTTTCCAGCCAGAATGGTAAAGGAAAGAGGTCTTTTGGAAGGGGAGATATTGGATTTCGGTTGTGGATTTGGGAAAGATGTGGAAATTCTGAAAAGTCAAGGCTTCCAAATTGAAGGGTACGACAAGCATTACTTTCCTAAGTATCCAGACAGGAAGTTTAACACAATTATTTGCTTTTACGTGTTAAACGTGCTTCTCCCTGAGGAGCAGGCCTTGGTTTTAATTGAAATTTCCTCTTTGCTTAATGCTTCTGGTAAGGCCTATTTTGCTGTTCGTCGAGACTTGGTTTATGAAGGTTTCCGAACACACAAAATCCATCAGAAACCAACATTTCAGACCAATGTGATCTTGCCTTTTCGGTCTATTTTCAAGAACGATAACTGCGAGATTTACGAATACCAGCATTTCAATCAGATTCAAAGACCCTCTTCTGAGTGTCCTTTTTGCAATCCGGATATTGAAACTGAAATATTACTGGAATCGGCTCAGGCTTACTCCATTTTGGATAAATTTCCGGTAAATCCTGGACATGTTTTAATCATTCCAAAAAAGCATGTTTCGGACTATTTTGAATTAAGTTTCAAGGAACAATCCTCATGTATCTTCCTACTCAATGAGGTAAAAAAGGAAATTCAAAAACGGTATAATCCTGATGGATTTAATTTGGGAATCAATGTCGGAGAAAAGGCCGGGCAGACGATTTCACATGTTCATATTCATTTGATTCCGAGGTATTCGGGGGATGTGGAAGATCCCAGAGGAGGTGTAAGGGGGGTGATTCCGGAAAGGAAATTATATTAATATATTAAAAGAAATGTTTCTTTATAACCTTTCACCACCCACGATCAAGCCACAGATTTTATTTACAACCAAAACCCAACTTTTAATCCTTTGGATAAGCTTTTGGAAGTAATGGAGGAGAACAAAAAGCTCTACGAACGACTGCTTGAGTCCGAACGCGAAAAAGTAGCACTTCTCAGCAAGCTAGTCGGAAGGTGATTTTTGAAGAAAAATTATATAAAGGATTTCTTATTCACACCGATTTTTAGCTTCAGGGTTACTGAGAAAGCATTAGGCTGCTTTGGATTTGGTTATGGATTATTCAAGCGAGCTGTTTTCAAGAATGTTCATTAAGGATGTGTTTAGATAGAGTTTTTCTTTCCCTACTTTTTTGGAAAATAAAAATCCCTCTGCTTCCAATTCGCTTAGGTAGTTGCCTACCGTCTTTGGAGTACCAAGGCCTGCATCGATTAAAAATTGTCGCTTGGTGTAGGGAAGACGGAAAATGATTTCTACCAGGTCTTTGGAATACACCCTAGGCAAGGTAACTCGAATTTGTTCAGCTGTGTATTCCATCAAATTGGAGACCTGTTCTAGTCTTTTTAGCCCATGATTGGCTGTTTTTTCGACCATTTCCAGCATATATATAATGAATCCCTCCCAATCCTCACTCTCGGTGACGGCTCTAAGGTGGCGGTAGTACTCACTTTTGTGCTGTATGATGTATTCGCTGAGATAGATTGCCGGTATAGCGAGTAGCCCGGTTTGTTTAAGGAAAAGTAACAGGAGGATTCTTCCTGTCCGTCCATTGCCGTCAGCAAATGGGTGGATCGCCTCAAATTGGTAATGCATCAACCCCATTTTGATCAGGGGGTCGAAGGAATCATCTTCGTTGATGAATTTCTCCCAGTTGGCTAGTTTTTCCCGAATTACTTCCTCACCACTTGGGGGAGTGTAGATCACTTCTCCAGCGGTATTTGACAAAGTTGTCCCAGGAGTTGTACGTATTCCAGAAGTATTTCCTTTGATGGTTTGGACCAGTTCGATACAAAGGTTGGTCGTAATGAAAGGCCTTGATTTCATCCGCTCTAAGCCCATCCATAGTGCTTCCTTGTATCTAAGAACCTCTTTCGTTTCCGGGCTTTCAAATTTTTTATCTGCAATTAGAGCTTGGTACAAGTCATCATTAGTGGTGATGATATTTTCGATGGCAGAACTTGCCTTAGCCTCCTGAAGATGTATCGTATCTAAAAAAAGTGTGGGATTGGGCAGGTTTCGAATAGCTCCGTTCAATTGAGCCAAGGCCCTACTAGCCGATATGGTTTTCAGTAAAATCGGTTTTGTTTCTAGTTCTGCCTTTGGCGGCAACAAGGGTAGATCGTTGTAGGGGATCGTTTTGTCGAACATGGTCGGTGATAGGGGTAGAATTTACTCGCGTAGAGTCAACGAGGGTAAAAATAATCATTTTTTACCCTCGTTCAATTATCAGAGGTAAAATTTACCCTCGTTTGATAGGTGGTCAATCCAAATTGAAGTTCTATTAGGTCTATATCCTACTTATCACGACAAAGCCGATTTGGATCAATCAACCATACTCTCCTTTGGGAAAAGAAAATTCACTAAGGGTCTGAGATGCATTCTGAGGAGTTGAGACGACATATGGTCAGAATAAGCTTTGGCTCTAAAAACCTACAGACTCCACTGTTTTAAGAAAAGGTTATCCTCAGTATTTCAAATCTTTATAGACTTAAATATTTCAAAATAATTTTGTTGACAGGCTTTGATTTCCCCAACCTTCCCTAGGAATTTTTTCGTTCAACTAGACAAATCAACTCCTGAAAATCTATGAGAACTATCACGTATTTGCTGGCAATTGTCTGCCTGGGATTGGCCTCTTGTACGGTCATCCGGCAGGGAGAAGTGGGTGTAAAAAGGAAGTATGGAAAGCTGAATCCAAATGTGTTTGATGCAGGCTTGGTCTCTTACAATCCCTTCTCTACCCGTGTACTCAAGGTACCCATCCGCACCACCAATCAGGAAGTAAGAATGAATCTGCCGAGTAAGGAAGGACTCACCGTAGAGTCGGAGATTTCCATCCTTTACAGCGTAGAAAAAGCCAAGGTGCCTTACATCCTGGAAGATGTAGGCCAGAATTTCTCCTCTGTACTCATTATGAATGTGTTTCGCTCTGCCGCAGCGGATGTCAGTGCCCAATATATGGCCAAGGACATGCACTCCGGCATGAGGAGTCAGATCGAGAAGCAAATCCAGGAAAAAATGCACGAGTCTCTCCGGTCTCGGGGGGTGGTCGTCGAGCGGGTCCTGATGAAAAGCATCAAACTCCCCGATGAACTCAGCCGGGCTATAGAGCGCAAGCTTGCTGCCGAACAGGAGGCCCAACAGATGGAATACATCCTCGATAGGGAGCGAAAGGAAGCCGAGCGAAGAAAAATCGAAGCCCAAGGTACCCGGGAAGCCCAAAAGATCCTCGCCGAAGGCTTGGTCAAAGAAATCATCGAACTTCGTAGCATCGAAGCCTTCCGTGAGTTGGCCAACTCCCCCAATGCCAAAATCATCATCACAGACGGCAAGGCTCCTTTGTTGATTAATCCTCAAAGAGATTGATTTTAAGGGGATTTTGAGCTTTTTACAAAGGCCTCGGTGGGAAACTGCCGGGGCCTTTGGTTTGTAAACGGGCTTAGGAAGTCTTTCCAGAAAGTAGGTTATAAAACCAAGTTTTCCATCCCTCGTGTCTCTTCCTCTTCAAACTCCCTCAAAGCATTTACCAGCCGGAATCCCTGCATCTTGGGAAGGTCGGAAAGGGTAAGTTCCCGAGGGACTATTTTCCCTTCTGCAATCAGTCGGGCACGGGCGGTACCTTCGAGCAGGGGCGTGGAGGGAGTCAGCCAATCCTTTCCGTCAAAAAAGACCACATTGCAGTACGAGGTATCCCGAATAGCCCCATGCTGCAGAATCAATACATCATCCGCATCTCCCCGCTGCAGCTTAAGTTGGTCGAGGGCACTTCGGTCCCTCCATTTCAGGGAATAATCAATCTCCGGGGCTTCAATTAGTCGAAGTCGGTATAAAGGGGCTGTTTGATAGGGTTCAATTTCCCCCTTGGTTTCTTTGGAATTATAGAGGATGCGAAGCCGGTTTTTGCCTTTTTGAAACTCCTCAGGGATACAGATGCCTTCCAAAAGGGAAAAGGAAGGAAGCCGACCGAATTCCCGGAAATAGGAATGCGCAAACCTCCGCTCATGCCACTCCGCATGCCGAATCTCTCCATCGAGCAGACATAGCGTCTCAAACAAAGGGTACATAGACTTTGGTTTGGAGTTCCTGATATTCCTCCTCGGCTTGACTTAGAGCGGTGATTCCCCCTCCGCTTCTAAAATAAAAGGCCCCGTCCCGCTTTTCCAAAAAGCGGATGGCCACGGCACTTCCCACCTTTTCCCCGTCGAAAATTCCAAAAACCCCACAATAGTACCCCCTTTCGTCCAATTCGGCGGCTCGGATGATTTCCACGGTTTTGGCCTTAGGTGCACCGGTGATTGATCCTGCGGGCAGTAGCCGAAGGAGAATTTCTCCGATATTTTCTTGCCAGTTTTCCGGCAGAGTACCCCTGATTTCCGAACTCGTCTGCACGATTTCCTTTCCTCCGGCAGGAATCCGTTCGGTATAGCGGTAGCGAACCACCCGGATTTTTTTGGCGACCATGGCCAGGTCATTGCGCAGCAAATCCACCACGGTATTGTGCTCCCATTCTTCCTTGGCATTGGCCAAAAGGACTTGTTCTGCATTCTCGATTTTCCCGTCGAGGGTTCCTTTCATTGGGAAAGTAGCGATTTCATTTCCCTCCATTTTCACAAAACCTTCGGGAGAAAATACGGCGAATCTGTCTTGGAAAAGCAGCTGATAAGGTGCTTTCCCTAGGTAAAAAAGCTCCTCAAGAGTCCGGTCGGTTTGGACTTGGGAGGGAAAAGTCAAATTGAGCAGATAGCTGTCTCCCTGAAGAATATGATGTTGAACCAGATTAAATCTGCGCTGATATTCTGAAAAGGAAATGGGGGAAAAGGCCCAATTTACCCCGGGGAGGGCTTTTTTTGGAGTGGCATTCCCTTGGTCCTTGAATCTGAAAAAGATTCCATTAGCCGCCGCTTCTTCCCAGAGAAAGGCCTGTGGATTTTTCCCTTCATAATCCAGAAGGAAGAAAAACGGGGTTTTGCTTTTTCCCCATGCCGAAGTCAGTCTGACAAATTCTTCCGGGCTCATGGACAAAGGGAGATAAAGTTGGACATCACTTGGGCCCCTTGTGGGGTCAAAAAGGACTCGGGGTGGAATTGGATTCCAAAGATGGGTTTTTCACGGTGGCGGATGGCCATAATTTCGTTTTCGGCAGATATCCCGATGATTTTTAGCACTTCGGGTAGCGTATCTTTTTCCAGCATCCAGGAATGGTACAGGCCCACTTCCAAAAGAGAAGGAAGTCCGGCAAAGAGCTCATCTGAAGGCTGCACTTCAATTGACTTCTTTCGTCCATGAATCACTTGGGGCAATTGGATTAGCCTAGCCCCAAAGTACTCCCCGATTCCCTGATGACCAAGGCAAACGCCAAGTAGCGGAATATTCTTTTCTGCACAGGCTTCGATGCAGGGGAAAAGACCCGGATGGTCCTTGGGCCTCATCGGTCCCGGGGAGAGAATGACTCCACGAATGTCCTCCAGCAAGGCAGGCTGCCAGGAAGAGGAAGAAATGATTTGTAAAGGAAAAGAGGTGACCTCAGTGATCAGTTCAGCCAAATTGTAGGTGAATGAATCCTGATGGTCCAAAAGTAGCAGGCCCACAGTCAGTCTATCGAGTTTTCGGAGGCAAAGGTAAGCTAAGGAGACTGATTTTTGGGGAGTTTTGGAGGCTTGGCTTTACATTTTCTGAAGAAAGGAATATCCTACTCAAGAGGTCTATCCGATCCCAAATTTAGTTTGGACCCATCGTTCAAAAAACACGTCATTGACTTCGTAGTAAGACTTACCCTCGGAATCGCTGTCCTGACTCACCAGTTCCTTGTCGATCAATGCCTGCAGGGATTTGAGCACGGTGGCTCCGCTTCCGAGCTGATGATCTTGGATGAAGTTTTTGGAAGTAGGGGAAAAGATCCTGCCTGTTCTGGAAATGGCCACGGCGAGTTTCCATTGCTGAGTACTCAGGAGGGTGCGGTAGTAGAGAAAGAAGGTTTCGCCTTCATCCAGGATTTTTTGGGCGCAGCTTTTCCAGTCTTCTTCGGTGTATTCTTTTTTGTCCAACTGAAAAACCCGGTTGCAGAGGGATTGGACGTAGTAGGTATGGCATTTGGTCCAGTCAAGCATCTGATCCACGAGCTCGGGTCGGAGAGTTTTGCCGTGCTTTTTGAAGATGTTGATGATAAAGTCCCGGTATTCCCCATGGTCAATGGGCTTGAGCAAAAAAGGATTGGCACTTCGGTAAAAGGGTCTGGAAGGATCAGAGAATAGCTCGCTAAGGATCGTTTGCTGACTTCCCGAAAATAGGAAAAACACGTTTTGAAGCTGCTGAATGGCCGCCCGAAGCCAAGCGTCTGTATTTTTTTCCGGATAGGAGTGAATCTGCTGAAACTCGTCGATGGCAATCACTACAGGCTTTTCCAACTTGGAAAGGAAATCCAGAATATCCATCACGGGTCTTTGTGCTTGGCTGATTTGGAAACTCACCTGAGGGATGCCATTGAGCTGATCGAAGGAGATGACGGGCCGGAGGGTTTTGACAAAGTCCCATATCCGCTTTCCCAAGGGGTCTTTTTCAGGAAAGTGTTGGAGCAAGGCTGTTCCCAAGGAATTGAGTAGCTGGGATTCATTTTCAGTGGGTAAGATATCCAAATAGACAAAGCCCCAAGTTTTGGGGAGAAAGTGCCTGATATGGTGAATCAGAGCTGTTTTTCCGAGTCTTCTTTTGCCTATTAATAGACAGGATTGTCCGTTTTGCAAAAGACCGACTATCTGTTCGGTTTCAGACTCCCGGTCACAAAAGTAATCCGGTCCATAGTATCCTGTGGTGGGAAATGGATTAAGAGGCTTTTGATAGCGTGCTTTCATCAATCGGATTCCTTGAATTAACCAAAAGTAATTAACAAAAGGTAATTAACAAAAAGTAAATTACTAAAGGTTAATTGACTAGTGGTATTGGAAACCGCCAATCGAATCCAAGTTCAGGCTGGAAAACCGGAGATAAATGGCTAGTTTACAGGATTGTCTTCGTAATGCTCCATGAAAAAACTGTCCCTTCTTTACCTCCTGCTTGCCCTTATTTTTTCCTGCACTGCCCCGCCCAAAAAGGAAAGCCCACCCAATATCATTTTCATTTTGGCGGATGATTTGGGCTATGGGGATTTGAAGGCCTTTCATCCGAATAGTAAAATTTCAACCCCACACCTTGACCGGCTGGCAGCAGAAGGGATGATATTTACCGATGCCCACACTACCTCGGCAGTTTGCACCCCATCGAGGTATGCCTTGCTTACCGGTCGATACAATTGGAGGACAAGCTTGAAAGAAGGCGTTCTGACCGGGGAATCTCAAGCGCTGATTCCCAAAGAAAGAACCACTGTAGCCTCAATGTTGAAATCCAAAGGCTATGAGACGGCCTTTATCGGGAAATGGCACTTGGGTATGAATTGGGGATTGAAGGTGGATTCGATCGAGCAGGTGGGGAAAGGCTATGCGGCCGACTTCAGTTTGGTGGATTTTTCAAAGCCTGTTAAAAACGGTCCGACTGTCTTGGGCTTTGACTACAGCTATGCCCTCCCAGCTTCCTTGGATATGGCCCCTTATGTGTATGTGGAAAATGACCAAGTCACTCAGATTCCCAACCGGGAGACCATAGACGAAGGAGAGTATTCCTGGTGGAGAAAAGGCCCCACTTCCCCGGATTTTATCCATGAGGAGGTGACCCCGAACTTCTTTAAACGGACCATCCAATACATTCAAAGTCAATCCGGGCAGGACAAGCCTTTTTTCCTCTATCTAGCATTGCCTTCTCCCCATACCCCCATTCTTCCCAAAGAGGAATGGCAGGGAAAAAGCGGTCTGCTGCCCTATGCTGACTTTGTGATGATGATTGATGACTACATCGGGCAGGTCAACCGGGCTTTGGCCGAGGCAGGATTGGAAGAAAATACGCTGTTGATTTTCAGCAGTGACAATGGCTGCGCACCTGCAGCTGGATTTACCCAATTGGTGGAGATGGGGCATTTGCCCAGCGCACAATTCAGAGGGCATAAGGCGGATATTTATGAAGGTGGGCATCGGGTGCCCTTTATCGCCAAATGGCCCAGGCAAATCCAAGCGGGCAGCAGTGCAGGGGAAACCGTTTCTTTGGTCGATTTTTTTGCCACAGCTGCGGAATTATCAGGCTATGAAGTGGGGGAAAATGAAGGAGAGGATAGCTATTCTCTGCTTCCTTTGTTGCTGGGGAATACTCCCTCCGGGGAGTTTCGTGAAGCCACCGTTTTCCACTCCGTAAACGGAACTTTTGCCATCCGGAAAGGAGACTGGAAACTGATCTTAGCTCCGGGTTCGGGAGGATGGAGCTATCCCAGACCCAATGACCCGGTTTCGAAGGATCTTCCGGAGCTTCAATTGTTCAATCTTGCCTCAGACCCTGGAGAAACCACCAATTTGGAGGCTGAACAAACCGAAAAAGTGGAAGAATTGAAGAGCCTGCTTGCAAAATACATTCAGCAGGGGAGAAGTACACCGGGCGCGCCACAAGCCAACGACCCTTTTGAGGGGGAATGGGGGCAGGTGTGGTTTATGGAAAAATAAAGGCAGGCGAAAATCGACTTCGCCTGCCAGTTTTTGAAAAAATCTTCTTACAGCTTAATCCTTCTCGCAATCACCTCAGCCATAATGGTTAGCCCTTCTTTGTTGGGATGTACACCGTCAGGAAGCAGCTCGGGTTTGTCCATCAAGGGAGTGTAAAGGTCAATCACCTCTGCTCCGGATTTTTGAACCACCTCAAATAGCATGAGTCTTTGCTCATTATTCGTTACTTCGGGGGTGATACCAAAATTGACTCGGGTCACCGGTACGGGGAAGATGACATAGACTTTTCCGTCCTTGGGCATGTGTTCTCTGAATTCTGAGATCATATCGAGGTAGTCTTTGACAAAGTCCTCCTTGTGGGCCCAATTCTGCGGTTTGGAGTCATTGGTGCCCAATTTGATCAAAACCACATCGGGTTGGAAGTCTTTTACTTCCTGAAACTGTGGCTCATTCCAATACGGATAATCTCCTTTTCTCAGCAGGGTTCGGCCACTTACGCCAAAATTTCTAACCTCATAGGCATCTCCGAGTAAAGCTCCAACCTGAAGGGGGTAGGAATCAGGATTGTCCCGCCCGGGACCTTGGGTGATGCTGTTTCCCACAAAAGCCACTTTGATGGGGCTTTGGGCAAAAGTGGATAGACTCAAAAGGAAGGCAAATAGGGGTAAGAATAGTTTTTTCATCGGTTTTTGGGTTGAGTTGCAGCCATGAATATACTTTTTCTGCCAATGAAAAACTCACAAATTCCACGAGTGAGGTTGGAGATTTGAGTTAAACTCCCCAAAGTGACCAAGGGAAGTTAAGATTTCAGAATTCCGCCTTATTTTCGGCTATGGCTTTTCTTCAATCGGTCTATCGTCTGATTTCCCGGCTTTCTTTGGATGTGGTAGCAGGTGCAGTATCTGGATTGCTGTTTTTTTCCCGGCTTTTTCATACGGATTTGGATCCCTTGGTCTATCAGCTTTTGGGTATGGCGGTATGGTGCATTTATACCCTGGACCACATCTTGGATGCCCGCAAGCTTACCTCTCCGGTAACTTCCCGTCATGCCTTTTATCAGCGATACGGGGGGATTTTATGGTTATTTGTAGTGCCCACAGTCCTATTTGGTCTTTCTCTGGCTTATCGGGTTTTAGGTTTGGGAAAGGAGCTCTATTTCAGTTTGGGTTTGGGGATAGCTATTCTCCTGACCATGCTTTTTCTGAGAAAGGCCGGGAAAGCAGCCGGCTTGATCAAGGAGTTGAGTACGGCAGTGTTTTATGTCTTGGGGATAGCCTGGATTCCACTACTTCGGCTGGAGGCGATTGACTGGACTTGGCAAAACCTGATTTTCATCCCCGCCTATATCGGGTTGGCCTTTTTGAACTTGTTGATGCTTTCATTTTTGGACCGAAAGGAGGATGCTGCGCAGGGATTTGCCTCTGCAGCTTTGACCGTCGAGCCCGGCAGATTGTTGGGCTGGATAAGAAAGCTGGCCTTTGCCCTCATTTTCCTCAGTTTGGCCGGATTTATTCTTTTGCCCTCCTTCTATAGACCCTATGCATGTTTGCTATTGCTGATGGCGCTCATTCACTACCTCAGTTTTTTCCATGCTGGTATATCTAACGAAGCCAAACGAGGTCGCATGGAGGCCGCATTTATGCTTCCGCTTTTGCTTTGGGCTTTATGAAAGACGCCTATCGATTACTGGCTCCATTTTACTCCCAAATTTCCAGATGGGTTTTTGGAGAAAATAGAAAAGAAGCAAATCGATATTTTTTAGAGAAACTTCCTTTTGACAAGGTCTTGATGATCGGGGGAGGGGATGGTTCTGACTATCAGTTTTTGAGTAAAAAACTATCAGGAGATTATTGGGAAAGATCCCAATCTATGTTGGCTTTGGCCAGTCGAAATTTAAAAGAAACCAGCTTGGACTTTCATTTGGGGCATTTTTCAGGGAATGGAAAATACGATCTGATTTGCCTTCCCTTTGTCCTGGACTCTTTCATGGATGAGGAATTGGAGGTTTTTCTTAAAAAAATTACCGTAAACCTAAAGGAAAATGGGAGGCTGGTTTTTAGCGATTTTTTTCCTCCTGTTGGTTTTAGACAAAAGGTAGTTCACGGGTTGATGATTGGTTTTCATCGTCTTTTTGCCGCTTACCGGAGAGAGGAAATTCCGGAATACTCCCGATTTTTTGAAAAGGCAGGCTGGCAACTTCTGGAGGAAAAATCCTGGAAAGAGGGCTGGATTAAGGTGCAGGTCTACGAGTTGGCCGATTGATTTTTCCCTGAAAAGGAACAAAAATCGTAATCCAAATGGATCGGCTAAGTCTGAAAAATACCGGCAAAAGAAGCAAAGCCGACATGCCGATCAAAAGTAAAAGCTCCAGAATTGAAAATTCCTCGACCAGGGTTGAATAGGCGACCCAAACCGCAATAAACAGCGCGGTATTCAAGGCATAGCTGATAAACATAGCACCAAAGTAAAACCCCGGTTCGGGTTCGAAAGACTGACTGCAGTTTTCACAGTTTTTCCTCATTTCAAAAAAACTGGAAGGCCTTCCCCAACGAATGGGCTGAAAAAGTTTCCCTTTACGGCATTTTGGACAATACATTCCAAAGAGGCTTTTCCAAAGCGAAGGAAATGAGGTGGAGTCGGTACTCATCGCACTTTCTTTATGGTATTTTGGATCAGCTGATCAAAGTAGTGTCCATTTCCCGGACCGTACCAGTTCATTTCCCGGACTTCATGAAAATGCTCATCGTACAACTCATCCGGAGTGATGTAGCCAATATAGCCTCCGTTGAAAACGGTAATCATCAGTTTGAGGCCATTTTCCTGGGCCAGTTTTTCCCATTCCTCATAGAACACACCTGAAATCTCTCCGCTGGAAGCAATCATCAGAATGTTGCCGATCAGAGTAATATCAAGATGGGCATTGGTATCACCGACGAGGTAGTCAAATAGCCAAGGACGGATTCTCAGGTTGTCGGAAATCCGAAGATGAGGTTCTCTGAGTTCTAGATTCAATCTTGAATATTTGATTAAAGGTTTTTTATTGGAAGCAAAGTTGGTCATCCTAAGCCAAATCACTGAATCCAGAGAGGCAGCATAGGATTGGACCAGTTCGGGAGTATTTCCCTTTGCCATCGGGCGATGACTTCCCACGGTTCCTGCAGCGTAGAGCGCGAATTCATAGTCCCGGCTTTCCAACCTTTGGGTCAAAAACTTAGGATAATCCCCGGACAGACCCATGAATTTGGAGCTCAGGCAAGTCGCATGTGCGGAGTAAGTAAAGAAAAGGGCTTTTTTTCCATCCTTCTTTTTGGTGAAAATCAACTGCCGGACAAAGGGATCGTAGGGTCCGTCTTTTATAAAGCGGTTGGACACATGGTCCGGTGCATTGGTTTTGCGGAAGGAAATAGATACTGTATCCTGAGTGCTGAGTGCAGTTTTTAGGGCCTGGACGGATTTTGCGACCATGCCTTCGACGATTTTCTCATCGTATCCACCGAAGGCCATTTCTCCCAAAGGGCCGGGCATATATCCACCCATTCCGGAGTGGGTGTGGGTAGCGGTGAAGATCAATTGATTAATGGGGATTCCTGCTTTTTGAACTCCTTCCTCTATTGCTTTGGCTAAAGCAGGATGCACGATGAGCAATTCGAAATTCAGCCAAGCCAGTTGGGTTTGGCCATTGCTGAGAGCAAGGGCTTTGACATAGCTGCTATCCTGGACAAATTCATAAGGCCCTCTCGGGGCATAGCCGACCAAATCCACCGGTCTTTCAGGAGTGACGTTCACTTTTGACCATCCAGAAAGCCAAACCTCACCTTGAGTTTCCATCCATGGGGTTTGATCCAATCTGTTGAGAGTTTCTTTGAAAAAATCCTGATCTGCAATCGGAGAACGGTCCACGGTAGTGATCAGAACAAATCCCAGCAACACCAAAAAAAGAAAAGCCCAAAGAAAGATCTTCAGGGCTTTGATAAATGTGGATAAGGACTTATTCATGAATAGGGACAAAAATGTTCAATGTTCAATGCTCAATGCTCAATGATCAATTTTCAATAACCAATGATTAATAACCAATAACCAATGATCAATAACCAATGATCAATAACCAATGATCAATTACCAATAACTTTTTCTAAATGAGCATGTCGGACAATCAATACTCAAAAGTTCCGTATTGGCTCTGAATGGTTACTTTCTTGCCTTCATGGGGCTCCACTCGTCCGATGATTTGGGCTTCTACCCCGTGGGATTCTGCGATATCGATGATTTCATCTGCATAGCGCTCATCCAAGTAGATTTCCATCCGGTGGCCCATGTTGAAGACTTTGTACATTTCTTTCCAGTCGGTACCGCTTTCCTCCTGAATGATCCTAAACAAGGGTGGAGTATCAAAAAGGTTATCCTTGATCACATGAACCTGGTCCACAAAGTGAAGGACTTTGGTCTGTGCCCCACCGCTGCAATGGACCAATCCGTGGATGTGAGGTCTGAGGTAGTTCAATACGTCAACCATGATCGGAGCGTAAGTTCGGGTTGGGGAAAGAACCAATTTTCCCATATCCACAGGTGCACCCGGTGCAGGGTCAGTCAGATTGTATTTTCCGGTGTAGACCAAGGAATCCGGCACAGCAGGGTCAAAACTTTCGGGGTATTTGGTCTTCAACACCTTATTGAAGACATCATGACGGGCTGAGGTCAAGCCATTGCTTCCCATGCCTCCATTGTATTCCTTTTCGTAATTCGCTTGACCATAAGAGGCCAATCCTACGATCACGTCTCCTGCCTGAATTTTGTCATTGCTGATGACCTCGTCTCTTCGCATTCTGCAGGTCACTGTACTGTCCACAATGATCGTTCGGACTAAATCTCCCACATCCGCAGTTTCTCCACCGGTAAGGACGGCATTCACACCCTTGTCCCGAAGTATCTGCAATACTTCTTCAGTACCCTCAATGATGGCGGAGATGACTTCTCCTGGAACCAGATTTTTATTTCTGCCAATAGTCGAGGATACCAAAATATTATTGATCGCACCTACGCAAAGCAGGTCGTCGGTATTCATGATGATGGCGTCCTGAGCGATTCCCTTCCACACGCTGAGGTCGCCGGTTTCTTTCCAATAGAGGTAAGCCAAAGAGGACTTGGTCCCTGCCCCGTCTGCATGCATGATATTGCAATAATCCGGGTCCCCGCCGAGTGTGTCTTCCACGATTTTGCAAAAAGCCTTGGGAAAAAGGCCCTTATCTAGCTTGGAAATGGCCTGGTGAACATCTTCTTTGGAGGCGGAAACACCGCGCTGCATGTAGCGCTCGTTCATAGCTTGGGAAGGGTTTGGTTAAGGCAAAGGTAAGGAATTGAAAAATTGAAAGATTGGAAAATTCAAAAATTGCCCAGATTTACTGATTTGCTTCAGTAATCAGGCGGAGACCGTCTAGCGTGAGATTTCTGTCCACCTGATCAAAATCATCCTGAAGGTTGGTCAGAATGGAAGATAATCCCCCGGTTGCTAGGATCGTAAACTTTGTCCCGGTTTCTTTTTGGATGGATTCGAGCATCCCTTTGACCAGGCCTGTGTACCCATAAAGGACGCCTGATTGAATGGCATGAATGGTGTTTTTTCCCAAAACCGACTCTGGAAGCTTCAATTCCACCTCAGGAAGCTTGGAGGTATTCATAAACAGCGCTTTGATTGCCGTATGCAGTCCGGGAACGATGCTTACGCCCATGATTTTTCCCTTTTCATCCACTGTGGTGAAGGTCAGAGCCGTACCAAAATCCACCACAATCACGGGGCCTTTTACCCGGGAATAGGCCGCCATCACATTGCACATAAGATCGCTGCCGATTTCATTGGGGCGAACCGGCTTCACCGGGAGTTTTTTATAGCTATCAGGGCTAATGAGATAGGGAGCCAAACCAAAAAATCCTTCACAAAACTGAGTGATTACCCCATTGATTTCCGGCACTACCGAGCTGAAACCGATATGCGAAATTTCCGTGGGAGAAATACCGTGTTCCAAGAAATAGAGCGGAACCTTTTTTCCCAATTGGGAAATCAGCTTAGGCGTTTGGGTCTCCAGACGAAATTGATTGGTCCATTTGCCGTTTTTGGGATCAAAAAGCGCAAATACTACATTGGAATTGCCGGCATCAATGGCTAAAAACATTCGTTTCTTAGGTTTTGACTAATTTAGGGCCATTCCAAAGAAATAAGCAAATCTGATTTTCTGTTACTCCCTCCTCAGAGCTTTATTCCAGCACTAAGGGCTGGAAGACCGAGGACCGAAGACCGAAGTTTGTTCCAAATTAGTGTTAAATGGGAAATTTGAAGTTTGCGAGTTCCTGAGGTAGGATTTAAGAAATTAAATTAACCATTCAATAAACTAATCCTCCCATGTATTCTCTCCGAAAAGGAACCCTTGAAGACCTTCCCCGAGTACTCGAATTGATAAAAGAACTAGCCCTTTATGAAAAAGCCCCCGAGCAAGTGACCAACACTGTAGAGATGATGGAGAAGGACGGATTTGGGCCCAATCCGGTCTATGGACTTTTTGTCTGCGAAAAAGAGACCACAGGAGAAATTATCGGGATTGCGATCTACTACTTCCGCTATTCAACTTGGAAGGGTAAGCGACTTTATTTGGAAGATATCGTAGTGACCGAGTCCGAAAGAGGAAACGGAGCCGGAAAAATGCTCTTTGACCGGGTTATGGCCCAATGCTTGGAAGAAAGCTGTACCGGAATGATGTGGCAGGTCTTGGATTGGAATGAGCCTGCGATCAATTTTTACAAAAAATACGGAGCCTACCTCGAAGCCGGCTGGCTCAATGCCCATTTGCAGGATTTTGAGATTAAAAAACTGTTGGGTGAAGGGTGACCGATGACCGATGCATCTGACATCCGACATCGGTCATCCAACATATTCCCCTACCTTTGTGATTCATTATGAGAACAAAACCATTTTCTGTTGTCTATGAGGACAACCACCTCCTGATCGTCAACAAGGCGGCTGGGGTCTTGGTACAAGGGGACAAAACCGGTGACAAGACGCTGACTGACTACTGCAAGGACTACATTGCTGAAAAATACGAAAAGCCAGGAGCAGTTTTTCTTCACCCTGTTCACCGTCTGGATCGTCCGGTCAGTGGACTCGTGGCCTTTGCCCGTACCTCCAAAGGCTTGGAGCGGATGATGGAACTGTTCCGAAAGAGGGATATTCATAAAGTTTATTGGGCGGTGGTAAAGCGTCGTCCGCCCGAAGAGCAAGGCAAACTCACCCATTGGCTGACCAAGGATGAGGTAAAAAACTTTGTCACAGCACACGATCGGGAAGTTCCGGGTTCTCAGAAGGCGGAACTGAATTACAAAGTCCTCGGGAAGCTCAATGACCATTGGCTGCTGGAAGTACGTCCGATTTCCGGCCGTCCTCATCAGATTCGTGTGCAGCTTGCCTCCATGGGTTGCCCGATTCGGGGAGATGTGAAGTATGGGTTCGCTAAGCCTAATCCTGACGCAAGCATTAATCTCCATGCGTTTCACTTGGTATTTGTGCATCCGATCCGAAAGGAGAAGCTCTACATGAGAGCCGCCCTTCCAGAAAATGAGTTTTGGGAGCAGTTTTTGGAGTTTGAAACGGTCAAAGCCAAAGACCAACATTTGGACAATACCTTTTCGGGATAAACTAATACTTCTGAAATACCCTAGAAACACGGCACAAACGTGGTGAAATAGAGCAACCCCTATTTCGTCCCGATTTTCGGGACAAATTTCTATAGCATTTCGCAAAGCATATTTCCTTAAAAAATGAAAAACCTTCTCCTTCTTCTAGGTCTTATCCTTTTCTTGGGAGCCTGCACTTCCCAAAACTCCCCTAAAACCATCTACATCGTCCGACATGCCGAAAAGCAACTGGACGGAAGTGATCCTGAACTGCTACAGGTAGGTCAGATTCGGGCTAAAAAGCTGGCGCAGATTCTCCAAAACGAAGACATCAAGCATGTCTTCAGCACCGATTACAAGCGGACTAGACTCACGGCTTTGCCCACTGCTGAACAAGCCATCTTGAACATTCAATCTTACGATCCAAGCAATCACGATGCTTTGGTCGAGCAATTAAAGAGTCTGGAAGGAAATATATTGGTAGTCGGCCATAGCAATACGGTCAGTCAATTAGCCAATTATTTTGTAGGAGAAGGGGAGAAGTATGCTGACTTGGAGGATGTAGAATATGATTTCATCTATGTGGTGACGTTGGAGAAAAATAGGGCAGCCGTAGAGCGAAAAGTTTACAAGGATTTTTAGCCGTATTCTTCCGTTAAGTTTTCATTTCCTTTATCTTGAAAGACGAGATTAGGAAAAGAATATGAACCGGGAGGAAAACCTAAACCAACTTAGCAACAAGGATAAAATCTGGGATATCGCAGTGATCGGTGGGGGATCCTCCGGCTTAGGCGTTGCCTTAGATGCCGTATCCCGCGGGCTTTCCGTAGCACTTTTTGAAAAGGCGGATTTTGCCAAAGGCACTTCAAGCCGAAGTACCAAGCTTCTCCACGGAGGGGTTCGATATTTGGCTCAAGGGGATGTTTTTCTCGTTTTGGAAGCGCTAAAAGAGCGCGGTCGGCTGATCAAAAATGCTCCTCATCTCACCCAGAGTCAGGCATTTATTATTCCTGTTTATAATTTTTGGGATCGCGTGCAGTATAGCGCGGGCTTGAAAATCTACGATTACATGTCGGCAAATCTGAGCTTGGGGCCTTCCCGCTATATATCCAAAGAGGAGACGCTCAAAAGGATGCCTGGAATTGAGCCCAAAAATCTTTTTGGGGGGATTGTGTATTACGATGGACAGTTTGATGATTCCCGGTTGGCTTTGTCCATTGCCCAAACTGCGGATCATGCAGGAGCTTGCATCCTCAATTACACCAAGGTGACTTCTCTTCACAAAAACGATCAGGGTAAGCTCACTGGATTGAATGTTCAGGACGAGATTTCCAAGAAAAAATATCCCATTCAAGCCCGAATGATCGTCAATGCCACAGGGGTTTTTGCGGATAAAATCCTTCAGATGGACAATCCGGAAGCTCCCAAAACGATACAACCCAGTCAGGGAATCCATTTGGTTTTGGATCAGAGTTTTTTAGGAGGAAAAGACGCACTGATGATTCCTAAGACAAAAGACGGTCGTGTGCTATTTGCGGTACCTTGGCACGGAAAATTGGTGGTAGGTACGACTGACACGCTTCGGGAAAAAGCGAAACTTGAGCCGGAAGCCTTGCAAAAGGAAATTGACTTCGTGCTTGAGACCGCTTCAGGCTATCTTACCCGAAAACCCACCCGGGAGGATGTCAAAGCAGTCTTTGCTGGCTTGAGACCTTTGGCAAGGCCTAAAGAAGGCAGCACCAAGACCAAAGAGATTTCCAGATCTCATAAAGTTATCCTTTCTGAAAGCGGTCTTGTGTCCATTACTGGAGGAAAATGGACTACTTTTCGAAAAATGGGAGAGGATACGGTGGATTATTTTCCTAAAGTCACCGGACTCAATTTACCGGACTCCAAGTCTCAAGACATTCTTTTGCACGGATATTCCAAGGAAATAGCTGGGGGTCACTGGAAAATCTACGGTTCTGATGCTCAAAAAATCCAAGACTTGGCAAAGGAAAATCCAGCTTGGGCCGAAAAGATCCATCCTGATTTCCCGAATATCGGGGCTGAGGTGATTTGGGCTGTCAGAAAAGAAATGGCTCAAAAAGTAGACGATGTGCTTTCCCGAAGAATTCGTATGCTTATTTTGGATGCTCAAGCTGCCTTGGATTCTGCTGACAAAGTGGCCCGGCTGATGGCTGAAGAAATGGATAAGGAGGAAGCATGGATCAAAGCCGAACTTGAGGATTTCCAAAAGACAGCATCCAAATACCTGATAAAAACCTAATCGGAAAGTGAAGTTTTTTCGATTCCTTTTTCCAAATTAACCCGACAATGACCCAAAATCCATCTTACATTCTCGCCCTCGACCAAGGTACGACTAGCTCAAGAGCCATTATTTTTGATAAAAAAGGCCAGATAGTCTCAGTAGCCCAAAAGGAATTCAAACAGTATTTTCCCAAGCAGGGCTGGGTAGAACATGACCCCGAAGAAATCTGGACCAGTCAATCGGCTGTGCTTATCGAATCTCTCGTGAATAAGGGAATTCGGGCAGATCAAATTGCCGGTATTGGGATCACCAATCAGCGGGAGACCACCATCGTTTGGGAAAGGAAATCAGGCAAACCGGTCTATAATGCGATCGTTTGGCAGGATCGGAGAACGGCATCCTATTGCAATGAACTCAAAGAAAAAGGACATTCGGAGCTCATTGCTTCGAAGACCGGGCTGATCATTGACGCATACTTCTCTGCCACAAAAGTTCTATGGATTCTGGAAAATGTGGAGGGAGCAAGAGAAAAGGCCAAAGCCGGTGAATTGGCATTTGGTACAGTGGATTCTTGGTTGATTTGGAAACTCACAGCCGGGAAAAGTCATCTTACCGATATCACCAATGCCAGCCGAACCATGATTTACAATATCCATAATCAAGCTTGGGATGATGACCTGTTGGATCTTTTCGGCATTCCCAAATCCATGCTGCCTGAGGTGAAAAGCTGCAGCGAGGTATTTACGGAAACAGCCGGCGATGTGTTAAAAACCAAAATCCCCATTGCAGGAGTGGCCGGAGATCAGCAGGCGGCGCTTTTTGGTCAGCTTTGTACCGAGCCCGGAATGGCTAAAACTACCTATGGAACGGGTTGCTTTCTGGTCATGAACACCGGAAAAGAAGCCGTCCGGTCACAAAACCAATTACTCACCACCGTAGCGTGGAAAATCGGGAATGAAATCAATTATGCCCTGGAAGGCTCGGTTTTCATTGGCGGAGCAGCGATTCAGTGGCTGAGAGACGGGATGGAAATGTTCGGTCATGCCAAAGAAACGGAGAAGTTGGCAAGCAGTCTCGCAGACAATGATGGAGTCTATTTCGTTCCGGCTTTGGCAGGATTGGGAGCACCTCATTGGGATCAAAATGCCCGGGGGGCTTTCTTTGGAATCACCCGAGGGACGACTATTGCCCACATGACCCGAGCCGCCTTGGAAGCTATCGCTTATCAGGTTCACGATGTGCTTAAGGCTATGGAAAAAGATTCCGGAAAACCCACTCAAGAGCTTCGGGTAGATGGCGGAGCCACAGCCAATAATTTTCTGATGCAATTTCAGGCAGATATCTTGGGATGTGAGATCAAAAGGCCGGAAATCATTGAGACCACAGCGATCGGTGCAGCATTTTTGGCAGGCTTGGCTGTAGGATTTTGGAAAAGCAGGGAAGAGCTGCAGGATCTTTGGCAATCGGAAAAGGAATTTCATCCCCAAATGGATTCAGCCAAAAAAGAAAAATTGGTGCATTTTTGGAACAAAGCTGTAGAACGAGCTAAAAACTGGGTAGAAGAATGAATCCATACATTGCAGAATTGATCGGGACGGGAGTCCTGCTTCTTTTGGGGACAGGAGTCGTAGCCAACGTCCTCTTACCGGGTACAAAAGGAAATGGTGGAGGGCTGATGGTGATCACCACAGCATGGGCCTTGGCCGTGTTTTGTGGGGTGGTCATAGCCGGTCCCTACAGTGGCGCTCATCTGAATCCAGCCGTGACCATAGGACTTGCAGCAGTTGGTAAGTTTGACTGGGGTATGGCTCCGGGATATATTATAGCTCAGCTGGCAGGGGCTATGTTGGGTTCGGGCTTGGCTTGGCTGATGTATCGTCATCACTTTGACCTGGAAGAAAATCCCGAGCTGAAAAGAGCCTCCTTTTGCACCGATCCTGCCATAAGAAATTTCCCGACGAGTGTGATTTCCGAGGCTCTGGGCACATTTGTCTTGATTTTGGCAGTCCTCTATATCACCGGTGCTAAAATCGAGGACGAGCGAGGTACCCCGATTGGCTTGGGTTCTGTAGGAGCTTTGCCAGTTGCTTTTGTAGTTTGGGTGATTGGTTTGGCTTTGGGAGGTACAACCGGCTATGCGATCAATCCAGCCAGGGATTTCGGACCTCGACTCATGCATCAGCTATTGCCGATTCAGGGAAAAGGAAGTTCGGATTGGGGCTATTCTTGGGTGCCGATTCTAGGTCCTCTACTTGGAGCATTGCTGGCTGCAGGCTTATACAAAGCCGTGGGATTCTAGAGCGGAAAGGCCAAGCCTGCTTTGGCTACGACTTGTTGGATTCCCTGACTTTGGAAGCGGAATTCTGAAACAAAGCCTACCCAGTCGGTAATCCGAATGTAAGCGCCTGCACCGAAATTCCCTCCAACCAAATTCCTTCTCGTACCGGGACTGCCTGGCTGCGTGTTTTCGAAGGTTTGGCTGTATCCTGCCAAAACGTACACTTGAGAAACTCCTTCTGTGAAGTAGTAGCGGAGATCAAAACTGAAGTTGGACAGGTTACCTACTTCGGGTTTGATCCAGGTGAAGGAGGGCATGAGGGCAAATTTGTCTGCAAAAAAGTATTCAACTCCTCCCCCGTATCCAAACTGATCATTTCTAAGTCCATATGTGCCAAAAGCATGGATTCGAGCTTCCCCTTTCTCCTGAGCCAATGCTGTGAAGGAAACAAGCACCAAAAAAAACAAACCGAGCAAAGCCTTTTTCATAAGTTCTGATTTTTCTAAAAGGTAAAAGGCTTTGCTCAGCTATGCAATACTTATTCGATCAATTTGACGGTTCTACCGAGTCTGCCCAAGGAATCCATTCCTTCGATGATGATGAGGTGTCTTTTGGCTAGATCAGAATTGAAAAATTCCAGTGAAGCCTGACCATTGGCATCCGTTTCTACCAAAGGATTCCAGAAGAGGGTCGCCCTCTGGTCAGTGATGGCTTTTTGGGGAGTGACCTGATCATATTTTGGGGAGTAAAATTCCCTGCTGGCATGGTATCCCCCATATTGGACCACGAGAGTGCCCCCTACACTTTGGTAACTGATTCCAGCCCCGGTTTTGGTGTACACGGCAATGACTCCGTTTGCTCCTTGTGACCCAAAAATGGCCGTCCTTGCCGGGTCTTTGAACACGTCGATGCTTTGCACATCCCTTGGGTTGATGGTGAAAAGGAGAGATGCGTCTACGGGAACATTGTCCAAGAGATACAAAGGCTCTGTTCCTGCCTGAATTGAACCCACTCCACGGATTTGGACACTCGCTCCATTTCCGTTTATGCTTACCCGTACCCCTGCTACTCTTCCTTGGATCATCTGGAAGATATTGGTAAAGCCTACACTGCCGGGTATTTTGTCGGGCTCAATAGAAGCATCCCCTTCTCCGTAGAATTTCCTCGCGGTAGTGGCTTCTTCCTGAAGAGTCTGAGCTTCTATGGTTACCCCTTCCAAGTCTGTAATTCCGTCTTCAGCGGTGATTTGCTGCATAAGGGTTCGGGCCTGATAGGTTGCCACTAGTTCTTCCGGCCAAATGATTTTTTCCGGATATCTTCCTAATAGGGAAGGAAAGACTGGCTTAGGCTGTTCCACGCTTAAGTCAATGTAGTTTTTGGCACGTTGATCTTCTGCAGTGATGGTCACACTGACCGAATCCTGGTAGTTCAGCCCGGAAAAAACAAATTTGCCGTCAGGTCCATATTCTGAGCCGACTAGCTCAATTCCATCTCCGATCAAGGCGCTGATTTTTCCTCCGCCCAAGCCTTTTTTGGTTTCTATCTGTTCCTTTACCTGACCTGTGATGGTGATTCCCTGCTCGATGTAGAAGCCATTTTCTGGAAACTTTTCCTCCAAAATCTCTGGAACGGTAAATCTCCTCCAGCCATGGGTCATCATGACCAAATCAAGCTGCTCCAAGGTGGCAGGTTCCTGATTCTGAAAATAAAATCCCGGTTGATAGACTTTTCCCTGCAAATCAGAGGTCAATAGCAGGTGGGAAAAGATAGTGCCGTGGATTAGGCTTTCTTCCTTGACCTGATCCGCATCAGCCACCGCTATGGAGAAACTTCCCGGAGATGGCGTATCTCCGCTGCTGCTTTTCAGTTCAAGTTGGAATTTGCTTCTGGGGCTTAGATTTCCTTTACTTTCCACATTCAAGTTCAGTCTGTCTCCATTCTGCACAAAGATGAGGCGCTCGAGGAGAGGAGTTCCATCTTTTTTAAGCACGGTTACTGTGTTGATTCCTGAAGGAAGATTCTGCTTCGGGATGCGTACTCCCCAAACCCCATTGGTGAGCGTACCTTGAATCATGTAGTTGAGAAGGCCCCGAATATGGGAAAAAAGCAAAAGCTCTCCGGGATCTCCATTTCCTTGAATAAACACGGAAATAAAGGAGGCATCTGGGTTATTTTGAACTTGAATAGTTAATCCGGTCTGAGCTGCTTCGGGAAGAGCAATCCTGCGTTCCACATTTGAATTGGGACTCTTGACCAGTGCAGTGTAGTTAGCCTTTTCAGGAGTGAATGTGATTTTGCCCAGACCTCCAAATTGACTCTCAAACGAGGATTCTTCCACTCCTTCGATTAGACCGGATATTTGGGCAGGACTTCCGTCTGGATAAATAGCCCGAAATGCTACAGTGGCTTTTTTCCCCTGAACCCAATTCCCACCTTCGGGAAGGAACTGGATATCGACCTGATTGAGGGTGTAGGGAAGCTGGATTTTTTGGGTGACTATGTAGTCAGGGTTTTCCTCATAGCTCAGCTCAAGGTGCTGTTCGGGATGGTCTTTTTCAGGAATGCTAAAGCTGAAAGAAGCTTGTCCCTGCACATTCAGTTGGACTTGCTGCTGATAAAGCTGCTCCTGTCCGGCTATGGCACTCAGCTGAAGTACCTGATTGGCCAAAGGCTCTCCGGTGGCACTTACCGCCACGAGTTCTACTTCGTATTTGGCTTTTCCAGCTTCAGAACTGATCGATTTGAACTCTACCTGAGGAAGGAAGGATCCACCTGCTCCGTCTACTACTTTGACATATTGCTCAAAAAAGTACTCCTCCCCGAAATTTCGCATCCAAGAGGTGTAGGCTTTGATTTGATACAGACCGGTTTTTCCGTATCGGGGAATCTGGAATTCCCCAGCTCCTCTTCCGTTTTCTATTTCAATGATTCTTTGCGAAAGCAAAAGTCCATCTCCGTCAAAAAAATCCACATACAGGGTCTTGCTCAGCGGGGAGGGAACCTGTATTCCTCCTGCCACCAAGTAGGCGCTGAACCAAATATCCTCCCCCAAGGTGAAGGTGTGCTTGTCCAGATGGAGGTAGGCTTTTTCTACAGGAAATTCCTCTTGATAGGCTGAAAGGTAATTTTGGATTTGGGTTGGGAGATCATCTTGAGCCTTTAGACAGAAGGGGAAAAGGCACAGGACAGCCATGATGACTCTGAAAGTAAATCTGGGCATTTTAAAATAGTTGGTTTGGTTAAAAAACGGCCGTAAATAAACTAAGGTTTGATAAAACTGCAAGAAAAATTATTCGACGTTTACGCCAAATTTGCCACTTCATTTTTATTGGCCAGTTGCCCACAGGCTGCATCGATATCCTGACCCCTTGATTTTCGGACCTTTGCTATGATTCCCTGCGACTCCAGGATGCGTACGTACATGTCTACTGCCTCTTGCTTAGCCTGACGAAATTCTCCCTCATCAATCGGATTGTACTGAATGATATTGACCTTTGAGGGGATGATTTTGCAAAACTTAGCAAGTGCACGGGCGTGTTTTTCATCGTCATTGACCCCTTCCCAGATGACGTATTCGTAGGTGACTTTTCGTTTGGTCTTTTGGTACCAGTATTTTAGCGCCTCTGCCAAATCTTCCAAAGGATTGGAATCATTGATCGGCATCAGCCGGGAACGGGTTTCGTTGATAGCGGAGTGGAGGGAGATGGCCAAATTGAACTTTACTCCGTCATCGGCCATTTTCCGAATCATTTTTGGTATACCTACGGTAGAGAGGGTAATTCTTCGGGGAGCCATGCCCAGACCCTCCGGAGAGGTGATTTTATCTATGGCTTCGACTACATTATTGTAATTGAGCAGGGGTTCGCCCATTCCCATAAAGACAATGTTGGTCAGGGGCCGCTGGAAATAGGTTTCAGCTTCGTCCTTGATTGCCACCACCTGATCGTAGATCTCATCCGGATTGAGATTGCGCATTCTTTTCAGTCGGGCTGTAGCGCAGAAGTTACAATCCAAACTGCAACCCACCTGAGAAGAAACACAGGCGGTGATTCGCTTGGAGGTGGGAATGAGCACAGATTCCACGATTTTGTTGTCAAAAAGCTTGACGGCATTTTTGATCGTGCCATCATTGCTGTGCTGCATGAGGTCCACCCGGATGTGATTGATGATAAAGTGGGATTTGAGCAGTTCTCGGGTTGCGAGGGAGATATTGCTCATGTCATCAAAGTTTTTCAGGGACTTGTGCCAAAGCCACTCATACACCTGCTTGGCCCGGAATTTTTTTTCTCCGTGTGCCAAAAAGAAGGCTTCCAGTTCTTCGAGAGATAGCTTTCGGATGTCCTGTTTTTGATTTTCCACGGGGCAAAGTTAAGGATTGGAAAATTGAAAAATTTCAAAATTGGAAAATTGCTGATTTTAAGCTTTTAGGAAGTTGACTTCAGTTCATTTCAATAAGTTTTTTTCATGAAGTAGGTTTGAGCCTTTTATCATAAAAAAAGGGGGGATTCAGGAACTTATGCCTTATTTTTGCGCTTGCAATTCAAAAATAACCTATGCGCCAATCCTGGTGGAAAATCCTGGCGGTCGCTTTGCTGATCTACACCCTGACTGCCGGTCTATTGATGGACGTACCTCGTCTTCCGATTCTCAATGAGACCATCCGTGCCCTGCATTTCCATGTGACCATGTGGTTTGGGATGATTCTGATGCTGATGGTTTCAGTTTATTACAGCATTCGGTTTTTGCGTAGCAATCGACTTGAAGATGATGATCTCGCTTTGGAATTTACCAATGCAGCCATTCTTTTCGGAGTATTGGGTATTGTGACCGGAATGCTTTGGGCCAAGTTTACTTGGGGAGATTATTGGAGTGGAGACCCGAAGCAAAACGCCGCTGCGATTGGGCTTTTGATGTATTTTGCCTATCTGATTTTGAGGGGCAGCTTGGCAGATTCGCAGCAGCGAGGCAGAATCGGGGCCGTTTACAATATTTTCGCTTTTGCAGCCTTTATCCCATTAATTTTTGTACTCCCTAGGCTTACAGATAGCCTTCATCCCGGCAATGGGGGAAATCCCGGATTCAATGCCTACGACTTGGATTCCAAACTCAGAATGGTCTTCTACCCGGCTATATTGGCATGGACTCTTTTGGGGGTTTGGTTGGCAACTGTTCGGGTCAGAATCCGTAGGGTAGAGCGAGTTATCCATGACAGATTTCTTAATTCCTGATTGATGAAAAAATTATTTGTACTAATTCTCTTGATGTTTTCCCTGAATCTCAGTGCTCAGGATAAGATCGAAGTGACCGAGGCAGACTACAGCAATTCCACTGTGGAAATGGCAGATCAGATGCGTGCCGATGGAAAAATTTATGTATTGGTGGGCATCATTCTGATCATTTTCGCCGGAATGGTGGTTTATATCATCAATACAGATCGGAAAATTTCAAAACTGGAAAAGAATCTTCCCCAATAAATCAGCTATATCATGAAAAAAGGACATATCATCGGATTGGGCATCATTGCCGTAGCCATCGTCATCATCATGACCTCTATCGGGGATGCAAGTAGCTACGAAAGCTTCAGCACCGCGTGGGAAATGAAGCAGGACGGGGAAGACAAAGCCATACACGTGGTGGGTCAGCTGAAAAAAGATGAGGTAGGTCAAGTAACCGGAATCGAGGTGCGGGAAGACAAAACTTCCTTTACTTTCCTCCTTGTGGACAATGAAGGCACTGAGCAGAAAGTTTTCTACAACGAACCTGTTCCGGCTGATTTCCAGCGCTCCGAGCAGGTGGTCGTCATTGGATCTTACCGGGACAAAGACATCTTCGTCGCTGATAAGATTCTGATGAAGTGTCCGTCCAAATATCAGGAGACAGACGTGCAGGCGGCAGGAATGTGATGTTGGGATTATTATCTAATAAAAAATCATGATCAATACCTTTATGGGTAATCTCGGCCACTTGATGACCATCGTGGCCTTTGTCAGTGCATTGGTTACCGCCTATGCCTATTTTCAGTATTTCAGAGCCAATGAAATTGAAAAGGCCAGCTGGAGAAAATTCAGCCGGATCAGTTTTTACATTCACGCCGGTTCTACGGCGATGATTGCTTTTTCCCTGTTTGAAATCATCTACAATCATCGCTTTGAGTATTTCTACGCGTATTCGCACAGTTCCAAAGCACTTCCTGTCCACTACATGATTTCCAGCTTCTGGGAAGGGCAGGAGGGAGCATTTATCCTTTGGGCTTTCTGGAATGTGGTCTTGGGCATCATTCTGATTCAGACTAATAAGTTTTGGGAGGGTCCGGTGATGGTCGTGTTTGCCTTGGTGCAGGCTTTCTTGGTGTCCATGATTTTGGGTGTGGTAATCGGGGATTTGAAAATCGGCAGTTCGCCGTTTATCCTGTTGAGAGATGCCACTCAGGCACCGATTTTTGAGTTGAATCCGGATTTTGTTCCGGAGGATGGCACTGGTCTGAATCCGCTTTTGCAGAATATTTGGATGGTCATCCATCCGCCGACACTGTTTTTGGGCTATGCTTCTACTTTGGTGCCTTTTGCCTTCCTGATAGGCGGATTGGTGACCAAGCGCTATTCGGAGTGGATCCGTCCGGCTTTGCCGTGGGCGATTTTCTCTGCCATGATCTTAGGAATGGGAATCATTATGGGGGCGTATTGGGCCTATGTCACGCTGAACTTTGGAGGCTATTGGAACTGGGACCCGGTGGAAAATGCCGTCTATGTGCCTTGGTTGATTTTGGTGGCTGCTATTCATACTATGATCACTTTCAAGAAAAGCGCTACCGCTCTGAAGACCTCCATCGTCCTGGTGATTCTGAGCTTTATTCTGGTTTTGTATGCGACTTTCCTTGTGCGTTCCGGGGTGTTGGGTGATGCATCGGTGCATTCCTTTACCGACTTGGGACTTTCCGGTCAGTTGCTGATTTACATGCTGTTCTTCCTGGTTATTGCCGTCTTCTTGGCGGTGCGGGCTTGGAAGCATATTCCTACCTCGGAAAAGGAAGCCTCCGTCTACTCCCGTGAGTTTTGGATCTTTTTGGGTGCGGTCACCTTAGGACTGATGTCTTTTCAAGTGATTTTGCCTACCTCCATTCCGGCTTGGAATGCTTTGGTCGAAATCTTCGGAGGCATCTCCAATATGGCTCCACCTGCGGATCAGGTGGAGTTTTACACCAAATTCCAGTTATGGTTTGCCGTTGCTTTGGCTCTGCTGACCGCAGTTGGGCAGTTTTTTTGGTGGCAAAAGATGGACAAAAAAGCCCTCAAGGATGCGTTGATCACGCCCTACATCTTTTCAGTTTTGCTTTCAGCGGCGGTGATCGTCCTAGCAAAAGTTTACGATTGGAAATACATCATCATCGTACTGGCAGGGATGTTTACAGTAGTTGCCAACTCGGTGATTTTGGCCAAACTGCTCAAAAAGTCCACCTTCAAACTGGCCGGAGGTTCCTTGGCCCATATCGGTCTGGGGATGATCCTGATCGGAATCATGTTCAGCTCCGGCTATTCCGACGTGATTTCCATCAACATGTCCGGATTGACTTACAGCAACAGCTGGGAGGATGAGATGAACAAGGAGCACGTCCTGCTTTGGATCAACAAGCCCACACAGATGAAGGACTACACGGTAGTCTATCGTGGCAGACAAAAGAAAGTGGTCGGTATTCCCGAGTATGTCCCTGCCAAGTATTTGGAGTCCACCGGCAATGTAAATGAGGCTGTAGCCCTAGCCGATTACAAGGAGTATTTCAAAAAAGGAGATGTGGTCAATTTGGTTTTGGAGGAAAATGACTACTTCAAGATCGACTACTTCCAAAATGAGGCTTTGAAGTTTTCCCTGAATCCCATGTCTCAGTTTAATGAAGGAATGGGTGGGCTGATCTCCTCTCCGGATTCGAAAATCTACCTCAATCGGGACCTGTATACCTACGTGGCGGCGATGAATGACTATTCCGATCCGGAATGGAAAGAGGACGAAGTTTATGAAGTGAGTCCGGGAGAGCAGTTTCATATTGCGGATTTCGTGACCTATTTTGATGGGGCAGAGGTGATGAAAGAGATCGAAGGGTACGTCTTGCAGGAAGGGGATGTGGCTGTGAAGGCAAAGCTGAGAGTGTTGGATTACGATGTGGAGAAGTTGCTCGAGCCGACCTTTATCATCCGAAACAATCAAGTGGGCAAGCTGCCCGTGATCGATACCGAGTTGGGACTCAAAGTCAGCTTGGAGAATATCCTTCCGGATCAGAACAAATTTGTATTCAAAGTCAATCAGTACCAAAAGGACTACGTGGTGATGAAAGCCATCGTGAAGCCCTACATCAATGTGCTATGGGTGGGGACAATTGTGATGCTGATAGGATTTACCGTGGCTATTTTCCGTCGATTCGATGAATTCGCCAAGATGCGGGATAAGGGGATGGAGTAAATGCGTGCCAATATTTCCAAAAAAATCTAAGCCCAAATCCCCCGATTTGGGTTTTTTTTTGGCAAATTTTCCTGGAGTACTTGACTTTTAAACAGATCGTTTTAATCTTGATCTGAAATTTTAATCAACCACCTAACTCAATTTTATGAAAAACATTTTTGCCCCCCCCCAAGTACAAAAATTTAGGTAGATCCGGATTTTTACCACTTTTGCTTGTCCTGATTACCATGAATTCCCTGCTTACTTCTTGTGTGCAAGAGCCCGAAGCTCCCCGGCTGGAGCCAAATGCGGGGGATCAGCTCGCCAGGGTGAAGTCTTGGTTTGAAGAAAACAAAACTAATCTCCGGCTGCCCGAGCGTGGCTCGAACTTCCGTACGGAATCTCAGGAGTTGATTTTGCCATTTTTTGAAAAAGAACCCGATTGGGACCAATTTCATCACTATTACTTTCCCGATGGGCGGGAGGTATTTGAGGTCAGCCTGGAAAATGCCACCAAATATTTTCCGACAAGTATGCTGGACAGCTTCCCTGACAGAGATCCGGCGGAGCTGGTGATTCAGAATTTACTGTTTGTGAAGCATCCCACACAGGAGCGGTTTGATCCGCTGATTGCGAGGTATTATCCGGATAATCAAGAGTCCCTAGAAGATTTCAAAAGCATCAGTTATGGCGGGATACCCTATGACTGGTCTGGAAAAGTGGATATATGGACCTATGATGAGCGGCACTTTATCGGATTTATATTTGATAATGGAGAATTGACCCACCATTCCACGTATCAGCTTCAGACTTCAATGGGGGAGGCTAGAATCATGGGTGATTGCCGAACGATCATTCGGGAAATATCCAATAATTACACGGGCAGGGATGGAATTGTAGTAGTAAGACCACCCACTGTAGTTGTAGAAGTTGTTTGCACAGGTTCAGGAGGCTATACTCCCTCAGGGAATAATGGGAATGACGGAAGTGATTACCATGACTATGAGCGTCCCCCATGCTGTGATGATCCGGTTCCAGCTCCACCGCGGGACTTGCCTTCCTATGACCCACCGACTATTCCTTCACCAAATACCATTGTCAATCGATTGACCAATCCTTGTGCATCCAGAACATTTAAGCAATTATCAAAGGGAAGTCAGTACCTAACTGCTGCTCCAAATGATTTGGGAGCTTTGGATATATTTCCCGGAATGCTAGACCTTTTTGAACAAAGTGGGAAATTTGATTATCAAATTCAAAATGGGATAGTTCCAAATGGAGCAAATGCGAAAACAGATCTAATTAACGGAATGTTAGTGATAACTATCGATAATAATTATTTAAGTAAAGCAACCTCTTTAAGTTTAGCTCGGACCATTATACATGAAACCGTTCACGCTTACCTTTGGAAGCAAACAAAAATTCAAAGTGATTTAAATTCTTTACAATTGCTAAACTTTTATTGGGAAAAATATAAATCATCCGGTGATGGTAGGTGGCCTGATACCCATCATGCAGCAATGAGTGAGTTTATATTAGGAATGGCAGTTTCACTGTATAACTGGGATAAGAAACACGGTCCCTCGGGAGGAAGTTTGGGATTTGACTATTACTACAAGATGGCTTTTGGAGGATTAGTAAGAGATGATGATCCTACAAAGCTTATTGAAGAAGCTAAGCAATTTATTCCTAAAGGAAGCAGCTGGGCTGAAATCCAAAAAATCTTAAATAATGAAGCAACAGGAACTAATCAAGCTAATGGGACCAAGTGCAATTGATTTCAAATACCTACTACTTGTATGCTTTCTTTTTTGTTTCTTTTTTATCGCAAAAGGTCAGGGAAATGAAAAAAAGGAAAAGTTTACAAATGCTCAATATGAATTTTTGAGGGATGTATTCAGTAATAATTCAAATAAAAAAGCAAAAATTTATTTTGAATCAAAAGATCCAAATTCTTGGATGGGTAAATTTTTTGCCTCTGAAAGTGAAAAAGGAATAGGGACTTGCATGTATGAAGGGTCTTTACTCAAGAATTCAATAATTCAACTTAAAAATGGAGTATATGAAAAAAAGGACTATGATACAAAGAGATTTCCTCAAGGTATTATTCCCGTCAAAAACTCAAGAAAAAAGAAGGGATTACATATTTCTGAGCCTTTGATTGTTGAAACGTATTCATTTCTTTTTGTTTGGGATAGTAGTTATGAAGCTATTGAAATCTATCATAAAGGACATGAGGGAAATTGGAAATTTAAATGTTTCGTAATTCTAAAAGGAGATCTTTGAAAAAAGTAGTTTTGACAAACTTAATCTACAAAAAAGCCCAAATCTCCCGATTTGGGTTTTTTTTTTGCAAATTTTCCTGGAGTACTTGACTTTTAAACAGATTGGTTTAATCTTATCCGAAATTTTAACCAACCACCTAACTCAATTTTATGAAAAACATTTTTGCCCCCCACAGTACAAAAATTTAGGTAGATCCGGATTTTTACCACTTTTGCTTGTCCTGATTACCATGAATTCCCTGCTTACTTCTTGTGTGCAAGAGCCCGAAGCTCCCCGGCTGGAGCCCAATGTGGGGGATCAGCTCGCCAGGGTGAAGTCTTGGTTTGAAGAAAACAAAACTAATCTCCGGCTGCCCGAGCGTGGCTCGAACTTCCGTACGGAATCTCAGGAGTTGATTTTGCCATTTTTTGAAAAAGAACCCGATTGGGACCAATTTCATCACTATTACTTTCCCGATGGGCGGGAGGTATTTGAGGTCAGCCTGGAAAATGCCACCAAATATTTTCCGACAAGTATGCTGGACAGCTTCCCTGACAGAGATCCGGCGGAGCTGGTGATTCAGAATTTACTGTTTGTGAAGCATCCCACACAGGAGCGGTTTGATCCGCTGATTGCGAGGTATTATCCGGACTGTGAAGGCTCTCTTCTGGATTTTAATAGGATTAGCTACAATAATATTTCACCGATATGGAGCGGAAGGTTGGAGCTATTTACCTACGATGAACGATTTTATGTTGGGTTTCGCATTCTGGAAGGGGAATTGGATCATAGCTACCAGTACCAGGTTCATGAAGGAGATAAAAAATTAGATTATTCCAAGTTTGATGTTCGTTGTACTGTTTATTATTATCCGGTGGGATATCAGACCTGTTCTGGCGGATCCTGCCATACGACCATAGAGCGGATGGTAGGGGTGACGAGCTGTTCTGGATCATCCGGGATCAACTCTGGAGGGAATTACGGATTTCCCTCGGGTGGTGGGTCCTCGAGTACGGGGGGTGCCACGGATGGAAATGGGACTTGTAGCAGTTGCTATGATCCGCCGAGCGTGCCAGATCCTAATTTGACAGTAAGGATTGACTTGTCCATTAAATCAAATCCAAGGTTAAATTGCATCACTAATAAAATGTCATTGAATAGGTTTATAAATGAAATTGCAAAATTCACAGGAACTGATAATGACCCGGCGAATACAACGTTAAAATTAGGCCCACTTTCTGGTCCTAATGGCCAAATGAAAAATCTTGGAAACGGTAATTATGAAATTACAATAAACTCCAACGCGGATAATTTGAATCGCCCAGATTTGTTGATCGCTAAAACTATCCTTCATGAGTTGGTTCATGCCGAGATTGAAGAAGCTTTAAGGAAAAAAGGAGTGACAACTTGGGATGATGACTTTGGGAGAAATTTTGACACTTATGTGAAGCTATATATGGGAGATAATGACCAGCATCATGCGTATATGGCAGAGCAATTGCTCAACAAAATGGGAACTGCTCTGATGAATATTCACAAAAACCAGTTTCCAGAGGATTATGATAAGTTTTTGGCTTATAAAAGAAGAAATGGAGAATTCCCGAATGGAATCCCTTTGGATTTCTACAAGAATCTCTGTTGGGAAGGATTACATACTACAAAAGCCTTCAGTGTGATGAGTAAAATCACTACCAATCCGCCGATTTTAAGGCCTTTGGACAAGTATAGGATAGATCAAAAAGATGGAAAAGAATTATTAACAAAACCATGTGGAGGTTAACTTTTTTTCTGATAACACTTCCTTTTTTTTATTTACTATCAAAAAAGGAGGTGGTTTTAATTTTGAATGATTGTAACCATTGGGAACGTTATAATGATCCGTATTATACTCTGCGTTTTTCTTACGATAGACTACCTTATGAATTTCCTTTTATTTCGATGGGTCATAGATGGATCGACGAAGATTATAAACTATCTACTCAATCCATGACCTTCTCGCAAATAATGGAGTCCGACCCGATATATACTTCACAACTTAACCACCATGACTGGAGAAATTTAGCTAGAGAAAATGTGCGGGTTTATATCCTAATTCCTGAAGATTATTGCTCAGAAAAGCGGTTTTTGCATGATCATCAGTTTACCCTTTATGAGGTAAGAGTACATGTTACTGCTAGTGCGAATGATGTGGTGAGCAATCCAAAAGATTTATTTTCGTTTCCTGAGCTGGATACCCTAAGAAGGAAAAAGAAAAATTGACATCCGTCTTTGAGGTCATAGTGGGGTAGGCAGCGGAAAGGTTAAGACCCTGAAAGGAGGAGTCGAGTGATAGAATTCTCAAAAGCCCAAATCCCCCGATTTGGGCTTTTTGAGCTTTTTGCAAAAAGTGTCTTTTTCTTGATTTTTAGATCCTTTCTTCCAAAGGTTTTAAAAAGTCTTAAAGACAGTGATATTCTAAATTTCCCCCGTTCTTTATGGATTGTTCTACACTTAGGCCAAAAGGAATCCTTAATTTTGCCGCATGTTTGATGCGAAAGAAGTCCTGTCCGTTTCCCTGATTCTTTTTTCGGTGATTGATATTCTGGGTTCTATTCCGATTATCATTAATCTCCGCAAAAAAGTAGGTCATATCCAGTCCGAAAAGGCTACCCTGGCTGCAGGGGTGCTGATGATTGCTTTTCTGTTGGTTGGAAAGTCCATTTTGGGCCTTTTTGGTATCGGAGTGGAGGATTTTGCCATCGCCGGGGCCTTGATCATTTTTGCCCTTGGGGCGGAGATGATTTTGGGGATCGAGCTTTTTAAGCCGGATCCGGAGGCTACTTCCAGTGCCTCCATCGTGCCCATTGCTTTTCCCCTGATTGCAGGGGCAGGTACTTTGACTACGATCCTTACTTTGAAGGCGGAATTTGAGCAGATCAATATCGCGATCGGCATATTACTCAACCTGATTTTTGTCTACGTTGTCCTCAAGAGCACCAATTGGCTGGAGCGAAAGCTGGGCAAGACCGGAGTGGATGTGCTGAGGAGGATTTTTGGAATCATCCTCCTGTCCATTGCCGTGAAGATTTTCAAATCCAATGCTTTCCCTATTTCCACCATGTAAGGGTGACCTTTTCCTTTTTTCCTTATGATCAAAATCTATACAGACGGTGCTGCCAAAGGAAATCCCGGTCCGGGGGGATATGGGGTAGTGCTGAAGTTTGGCAAGCATGAAAAAGAGCTTTCTGAGGGCTTTCGGCTCACGACTAATAACCGCATGGAGCTTTTGGCGGTGATCCGAGGACTTCAGGCATTGAATACCACAGAATATCCTGTACAGATTTTTTCGGACAGCAAATACGTGGTCGATGCCATCGAAAGGGGCTGGCTTTGGGGATGGCAAAAAAAGGGCTTCAAGGACAAAAAGAATCCTGACCTGTGGCTGCGATACATTCCCCTTCATCTCAAATTCAAGCCTAAGTTTTTTTGGGTGAAAGGCCATGCCGGTCATCCCGAAAACGAGCGATGCGATCAGCTGGCGGTGGCTGCATCCATGGGGAGTAACCTTCCAGCTGATCTAGGATATGAGCAAGGCTTGGGTAATTGAGATTATTTGAAAGAGATCTTCCTTAACTGTCTCCGGAAAGGAAGTTTTCAATAAATCCTCTCACCGAAACCAAATGGATGGTCTTTCCCTCAATGATTAATTTATCCTCTTGGTCTAAAGTAAGGATGAAGCCTTCTTTTTTTTCAAAAAAGGACATAGCTTCTGTTAAGCCATCTAATTCCCGCTTTTTGTTATCAGCATGGACTCGTTCTGTCACTTGAATGAGCCATTTGCACTGCTTGCTTTCAAAAGCCACAAAATCACACTCTCCTTTTTCTTTGAAATAGAATAAATCCATCCTCTTTTTTCTCAAAATGAGATAGACCAGGTTTTCTAAGAGTCGACCGCTGTCTTTGGAAAAGCTCAGTGAGTTCGCCTTTGCAAACCCCGTGTCGACACAATAGACCTTTTTCGCATTTTTGGAGATACTTTTTTGTGACCAACTGAATTTTGGCAGAAAAAACAGTAAGTAAGAATCCTGCAGCCATGCCAAGTAATCAGAGACTGTGCTCGGAGATCCTACTTTGAAGGTTTTTCGCAGGCTATTAAAACTTGTTGTTTTTCCTACGTTGGCAATCAAAAATAAGGTGATCTCCATCAGTGTTTGGGTATTTTTAATACCATGCCGAATAGCTATGTCCCGAAAAACGATGTCTTTGAGTAGATTCTGAAGGACTTCAGGATTTCTGTCTCTTAAATACTCGGGAAAGCCTCCAGAGATCAGATAATCGAGGAAATTTTCATTTGAGTTTTCAAGGTTACAATAGGCTAAAAACTCTGAATAGGAGAATGGGAGGATTTCATGGGAGAGGTGTCGTCCTGTCAGCTTTGTGCCTAATTCGCTACTTAGAAGAGAAGCATTGGATCCGGTAATGAAAACCTTCCTGCCCCGATCATGAAGTTGCCTTACAAACACTTCCCATCCTTTTACATTTTGGATTTCATCAAAGAAATAGATCGAAACTTCTTCCCCAAAAAGTTCATCCAATTTTGGGAAATCTCCGATTTCAAAATCAAATATTCTTGGGTCTTCAAAATTTAGAAAGGCAAAATCAGTGGTTGTTTCTTCAATGATTTGGCGCATAAGCGTACTTTTTCCGCTTCGCCTGACACCTGTAATCACCTCGATATGAGTATTGGTGGGACTGAATTTTGCTAAGGCTTCCCGCTGAGTCAATCCTTTTATTTTGGAAAGGCTTTTTCTTTGCCCTTCGACAGCTGCTTGCAGATCCTCTTTAAGTATCATCAGATCAAAAATTTGGCTAGTAAAACCTCGGTGTACTTTATAAAAATACAAAAATTTACATTCAAAAAGTAAAAATGTTTACTTTGCAAACGTAAATTATTAAATGATTTTCCTGCTAAATCGCCCAATGTCACCTGTCTAAGGTCCGTCTACTGAATCTCCTCCATCGTGACTACAGGTACGTCTTGATGATTCAAATCCTTCAGCGGATGATATTCTGAGGTCGGATAAGTCCAGCCTTCATCTGTGAGGTTCCACATTAGGGGAGCTAAGTTTTGAACTGCTGCTTTGCAGCCTTGGACGATGGCTCCCATTTTTCCGGTTTGCTTGCTAAGCACCGCTTCATTTTCAATTTCAAAGGGTCCTGAAAAGCCTCTTTGCTTGAGCGTATTGATGAATGCTCTCCAGTCCATGGAGTCTCCTAGTCCGAATCCCGGCAAAGTGGCTTCATAATGGTGTCGATCCCAGGAGTTGGTGCTGTATGGGATTCCCAGTTTCTCAGCCCATTCGGGGCGGATTTGGTGCATGGGATACATATTTCCCCAAAAGGGATCTGGATTGTTTCGGGTGGATTTGACATGAATCCGCTTTAGCCGATCCATATCCGTGTGTTTGATCACTTCCACCGGATCCGTATGCTGCCATACGTCGTGGGAAGGATCGTATATTTCCCCGTGATTTTTCATTGGAACCAACTCGTACATCAGCTTTCGGGCGGCCAATACTCCTGTGAGGTTGTTGAATGTTCCCGTGAATCCTGAACTTCTCCAGCCTTCCATGGGGCAGTTTTCATACAAAACAGTCACTCCCAAATCCGCCGCATAGCGGATAATCGGCCCAAAAATGCGCTGGTATTCCAAAAGGTTTTTTTCAAATCCACCCTCTTCATTTCCCAATTCGTGGTTGTAGCCCACAAAAGTCCCCACCTTCACGTCATTTTCATCGCCTCCCAGGAGATACGCCATTCGGATCAATCGGATCAGGTGGTTTTGGTTTTTTACCCTTTGAACAGGATCTCCTCCGATGAGATTTTCGAAGGCTCCTATCGAAAGCCGGAGTTGGGCGCCATTGAACTTTTCGATCAGGGCTTTTGCTTGTTCCGGGCCAAAGTTTTCATAGTCCAAATGAGTGGCGACAAAGTCGTCCCGGGTTCCGTCTTTTCTGAAAACGCAGAGATCGAGTCCCTGAACGCCGATTTCTTTCGCCTTCTCGATGGTTTGATCCAGATTGAGCTGATCAAAGGCCGAGGTCATGATCCAAATGGGGTTTGCCATGGTTTTTTGGGATTTGCCTCTTAAAATAAAGGGAAAAAAACAGAAACAGGAGGGAATTGATACGAATGGTCCGGAAGCCTTATTTGCTCTCGGAATATCTCCTTCGGATCTCGATTTTCAGCTTTTGCCGGTCCCAAAGCGCTTGGGCAAGGTCAGCAGCGACAAAATCAGGATCGGAGCGATGAAGGATTTGCTTGAGTTTATTTTCATCCAAATCGACTCGGTAACAAATCTGCAGCAACTGCCCCATGTTTCGGTCCATCATGTGACTTACTGCACGGGTGAGTATTTCCACGGCTTTTTCTTCAGAAAATCCCTCTTTTACCTCCGGTAGCTGGAATTCTTTGGATACCAGTTGAAATGTTTCCTGTGCGATCGATTGACTCATAAAAAAACAAGGCCCCGAAAGACTCAGGGCCGGATATTAGGCTTCTTTTTCTTCTTTTGGATTGTCCTGAAGGACTTCAGGAGCCTGCTTTCGGATGATTTGGTACCAGGCGTTGAGTTTTTTGATGTCGGAGGTGTAAACCCTCGCTTCATCAAATTCAGGAAGAATAGACTTTAGAAAAGCCCGAAGTTCAGCGTCTGAGGAACTGGCATCCACTCCGGTATCTCCCTGATATTCGGCTTCGATTTTTTTCATCACGGACTCGAGGGGCTCAGCACCTTCTTCAGTCAGTGTGTAGATAGAAATATCACTCAAAATGGATACTCGGGAGGACATTCCGGCTACAAATTTGGCTTTTTTCTCGTCCAGAGACTCCAAAATCACTCCGGATCGGGTTGGTTTCAATACTCGGTAAAGTCCGGGTTTTCCGGATACGTTTGCAATATCTTTGAAATTCATTGTTGATTATTTTCAGCGTGCAAATATAGAATTATCGCTCAATTAGTCTGGTTTTCTTCGTATTCAATGACCAGTTCTTCAATAAAGGAAGTCAGTTCATCTTTGCCGGTCCCTTTTTCCGCTGAGGTGACAAAGTAATCCGGAGCCTCTTCAAAGATCTCCTCGGTTTTTTTTAAAAAAGCCTTCACGTTTTTGTCTACCTGAGATTTGGACAGCTTGTCAGCTTTGGTAAATACAAGGACGGCAGGGATACCTTCGGTCCCGCACCATAGGAGAAACTCCAAATCGATCTGCTGCGGAGGTAGTCGGCTGTCAATCAGGATAAATACTCCACAGAGGTTTTTTCTTCCGGTCAGATAGCCGCTGATCATGACTTCCCATTTGGCCTTGGTGTCCTTGCTGACTTTGGCGAAGCCGTATCCAGGCAAATCCACCAAATACCAGCGGTCGTTGATATTGAAGTGATTGATCAATTGGGTTTTGCCTGGCTTTTGAGAAGTTTTTGCCAATTCTTTTACCCCAGTGAGCCGATTGATCAGCGAGCTTTTGCCCACATTGGATCTGCCGATGAAGGCAATTTCGGCACGGTCTGGCTTGGGGCATTTCTCGGGTTGGGTATTGCTGACGACAAATTCTGCTTTCTGGATCATGATCGGATAGTTGATCACAAAAATAGGGCTTTATTTCCAAAGGCTTTTCCCTTCCCTATTTCAACAATTTTCTTTAAGTCGGGTTTCTGTAGTAAGTTTGCCCCCTTAAAGAAGATTCGTGATGACCGTAGTACCCTACAAAGACAAACAAGATCCCAAAAAAGCTCAAGTGGCTGAAATGTTTAACAACATCAGTCCAAAATACGATTTACTCAATCATGTGTTGAGTTTGGGAATCGATATCATTTGGAGGAAAAAGGCAGTCAAGATGCTTAAAAATGATCATCCTCAGGTTATTCTTGATATCGCTACGGGTACCGGAGACTTTGCTATCGAAGCCTTGGCCTTGAATCCTGACAAGATCATCGGAGTGGATATTTCAGAGGGGATGCTTTCCGAAGGCCGAAAGAAGATGATCAAAAAAGGCCTTCAGGACAAAATCGAAATGCAATTGGGCGATTCGGAAGGTTTGCTGTTTGAGGATAATAAGTTTGATGCAGTGATCGTTTCTTTTGGAGTCAGAAACTTCGAGAATCTGGAAAAAGGGCTGGCAGACATGTATCGGGTACTTAAGCCTGGAGGAAAAACGGTCATTCTGGAATTCAGTAAGCCCCGAGCTTTCCCGATGAAACAGGCCTACTCCTTCTATTCCAACACCATTTTGCCTCAGGTGGGCAAAATTGTATCCAAGGACAATTCTGCTTATACTTACCTTCCCGAGTCAGTTGAGGCATTTCCTGATGGAGAGGATTTTCTGGCCGTATTGAAAAAAGTCGGATTTCACAGCACCGTATGCAAACCACTCACTTTTGGTATCAGTTCCATCTACGTAGGACAAAAATAGGGCTACTTGGCCTGTTGATTTTTGGATGCATTAATGCGGGAAATGCTCAGGGTCTGTTTGGACTTACGAGCACCTCCGGATCAGACGACAGGACTCTTTCCTATGGTTTTTTTCTGGCCGGTCACACGGCTACCTACCAAATTCGCTATTCGGATGCATTTCTGACTCCGACTAATCCGACTGCGGCAGAGGTTCAGTCCATCTACCCAAAATACACACCGGGATTTTCACTGGGCTTCATGGGCATCTTGAGATTTCATGATCAGGTAAATCTCCTTTTTACTCCAAAAATCGGCTTTTACGAGTACAGAGTAGATGTCAATTATTTCAATCCCCCACTTGGCAACCTGCCTCCGGATAATACCGGTGGTGAAAGTAACCTGGGTATAAGGACTGATGAATTGGTCACGGAAGCCACCATGGTCGAGTTGCCCTTGCTTTTTAAGTACCGTTCTCAGCGATTCAATAATACCCGAATGTATTTCATTGGTGGAGGTAGCTATCAGTTTAGGACCAAGTCTCAGGATGAGGCCAACTTGGATCCGATTGTAACCACCGGACAGGACTTCACCATCGAGGCTGGAATGGGCTTCGAGATCTATTTTCGATTTTTCAAGTTCGCTCCGGAAATCCGCTTTTCCCATGGCTTGAATAATCTTTATGTGCCTGAAAAAACCGATCCTGCCTTTGCCTCAGCAATTGAATCCATCAGAAGAAAGTCTGTGACCATCTACCTCAACTTCCAATAATTCCTCAGATGTACGGAATTGTTTCCGTAGATTCTTAGGCATTTACTTTTTCATTCAAAAAGGCTTTTGAGTGGAATTCGCTACTTTAAGCATGCCTGAATTGATTTCAGGGGATTTTCTATCCAACCCAAAATGCCTATGAATTCCCGAAAATGGATACTCCTCGTATCTTCAGTCGTCTTGTTGACTTTGATTTCTTTCCTTTTCCTTTTTTCCCAAGGAAAATCCCAACCCATGTTGGGTTCAGTGCCTTATGTGTTTTGGGTGAGTTTTTTGGTGACTTGCCTCTTGGTTCTTTTCACTTTTTTGGGATCCAGAGTTTTTCCACATCTTGATTCCAAAGGAAAATGATCGGTTGGCTGCTCTTCTTCTTCCTGCTCTTTTTGGCTTCCCTGGGTTATGCTTCCTATAAGTCCTACCGCAAAAACAGAAGCTCCGAGGAGTTTATGCTGGCAGGTTCCAACATCGGGACGATTCTGGGTTTCTTGACTTTCTCAGCGGCCCTGTTCAGTGCGTTTACCTTTATGGGGATGCCAGATTTCTTCCGGGTGCATGGAGTGGGAGCTTGGATCTTTCTGGGCTTTTCGGATGCCTTGATGGTGTTTTTTATCCTTTGGTTTGGCTATGCCCTTCGCAAAAGAGCCGCTGAAGTTGGCTATCAGGGAGTGGCAGGATTTGTCCAAAGCTGCTTTAAAAACAAGTGGGCAGGGTACCTCGTTTTTGCGAGCTCTTTCCTGTTTTTGATTCCCTATGTGGCAATCCAAATCCGGGGTATTTCCATTTTTCTTAATGCATCCTTTCCGGATTTACTTCCCTATTGGGGCTGGTCGGCACTCTTGGTGATAATCATGCTGGTCTATTCAGAAATCGGGGGACTAAAAGCCATCATGTACTCTGATGCGATCCAAGGAGTGATTCTTTTGGTGGTCATTTGGATCATCGGAGTGACCTGCCTGACCATGGCGGGCGGCGTGGAAGCGGGTACCCAAGCGGTCTTGGAAAGCAATGAAGCTCTCCTTTCTTTGCCCGGACCAAAGGGATTGTTCAGTCCTGCATTTTTGATTGCTTCTACCATCGCAATTATGATGATTCCGGTTTCTCAGCCTCAGTTTACCACACGGTTGGTAGTGATGAAAAACTTAAAATCCGTTCATAAAATGGCCTATGCTGTTGGTATTTTTGCCATTTTGGTGATTTTGCCCACGGCATTCATCGGCCTTTATGGAGCTGTGAAATATCCAGACGCCAGTACAGCTGATTTCCTTTCTTCTGCTTTGCTTTTTGATCAGGCCAACCCGGTAGCGGCTTTGGCTGTGGTAGGTTTGTTTGCTGCCTGTCTCTCCACTACCAATGCCCAGATTTTCGCTTTGGGAACAGAATTGAGGTCTCTTTTGAGCGGAGAGGACAAGCGAAACATGCGCATTACCAAATTGGGAATCCTGATTTTCTCCCTGATTGTCTTGGTATTTTCTTCTCTCATTAGCGATGAATTGGTGCTTTTGGCTCGGGTGAGTTTTGCCGGAACTTCTATGATTGCTCCGGTGGTCCTGAGCGCCGTGATTTTCAAAAATCCCCCCAAGTCGATTCTGATTCTCTCCACATTCGCATTGGGATATTTTGTGCTTAGCCTTTTGGGTTGGGTTCCTGCTGGATTTGCCGGCTTGCCTACCGATGCGGCGATGTACCTGATTTTAATTCCTACCTCAGCCGCTTTAATGTTGGTTCATCATTCTAAAAACAAGAAACTCCATGCAGCTTAATTCCGCAATTGACCTTCAGGCAGTACAAGACCTACTTCCGAGATTTTGGGAGCTTTCCGGCCAAAAAATCAGGGCTATCGAGGCGAGTTTTGACACCTCAAAAGGAGCTCCTGTTTTTACCGAAAAGGGAGTTTATGTCACCCGAGGCTGGACCGAGTGGACTCAGGGGTTTCAATTCGGGTCATCCATTTTACAGTTTGACGCCACTGGTGAAAAGGAATTCCTGGAGATTGGAATGAAAAATACGGTCGAGAAAATGGCTCCTCATTTGACTCATACGGGCGTTCATGACCACGGCTTCAACAATGTGAGTACCTACGGAAATCTGCTCCGACTGATGCAGGAAGGGAAAATCGAGGGTTCAACTTGGGAAAAAGAGTTTTATCGGCTTGCTCTAAAAGTCACCGGGGCAGTCCAGGCAACCCGGTGGACCAAAATCCCCGGCGGAGGTTTTATTTACTCCTTCAATGGACCTCATTCCTTGTTTGTGGATACCATTCGCAGCTGTAGGGCATTGGTGGTTTCCCATCAGTTAGGCCATGTGCTGCAGGGGGAAAATGACGTCAAAATCTCTCTGATTCAGCGGGCCATCCAGCATCTTTTGAGCACAGTACGCTTTTCTGTTTTTTATGGAAAAGGAAGAGACAGCTACGATGTTCCCGGCAGAACAGCCCATGAGATCATTTTCAATACCAATGACGGCAACTGCCGCTGTCCCAATTCGCAGCAAGGCTACACCGGATTCAGTACCTGGACCAGAGGCTTGGCTTGGGCAATTTGCGGAGTCGGAGAGACCTTGGAGATCTTGGATGAAATTATGGAAGACGACTATGCCGCAGTAATCTCAAAGGCAGATTTGATTGCTGAACTCAATCAGGCAGCCATTGCCACTGCGGAGTTTTACCTAGCCAACACCCCAACCGACGGGATACCTTATTGGGATACCGGTGCGCCAAATTTGCATCGGATGGGTGATTACCTCAATCGCCCAGCCGATCCCTACAATGCCTTCGAGCCAGTGGATAGCTCTGCGGCTTGCATCGGGGCGCAGGGTTTGATTCGAATTGGTAATTTTCTCAAATACTCTGACCCCGAGCGATCCGAAAGATACCTTCAGGCAGGAATTCAGGTAGCGGGAGTACTTTTTGCCGAACCTTACCTTTCTACCGAAAAGGATCATCAGGGTTTGATTTTGCATTCGATTTATCACCAGCCCAACGGTTGGGATTATGTCCCGGAAAAAGGAAAAGTCGCCCATGGTGAGTCCAGCATGTGGGGAGATTATCATGCTCGCGAATTGGCCCTGTTGATACAGCGAATGGCTAATAAGGACACCTATTACACCTATCTAAATTGCGTGGCAAAATGAGCGGAAAATACAAACCTCAATATCCCCGGGTGGCCCAGCTAAAGACTGCCAATCTGTTTCGACAGCATTTGGAGAAAGAGCGGATTCCTCTTGAATTTGATGAGGAACTGGAATCGGGAGACAAGTCTCCCTTTGTGAAGCCTCATATTCTCAAATCCGGCAGGAAAATCGGCAATGCGCTTTGCATTCTGCCCATGGAAGGCTGGGACGGGACAGAAGACGGGAGGCCTAGTGAATTGACCAAGCGACGCTGGAGAAACTTCGCGCTCAGCGGAGCCAAATTGCTGTGGGGATGCGAGGCGGTGGCGGTGCGTCCGGAGGGAAGAGCCAACCCCAATCAGTTGATGCTGAATTCCTACACCTTTCCTGATTTTGTGGATCTTTTTGAAATGCTTCAGCAAACCCATCTGGAGCACTTTGGAGATACCTCGGATTTACTGATTGGCTTGCAGCTCACGCATTCGGGACGCTTTTGCAAGCCCAATGACAAAAAGAAAATGGAGCCGAGGATTCTATATCCCCATCCTGTTTTGAATGCCAAGTTTGGACTATCTGAAGATTACCCCGTGATGTTGGATGAAGAAATTGAAGGGATCATTGAGGATTACATCAAAGCCGCAGTTTTAGCTCAAAAAGCCGGGTTTCACTTCGTGGATATTAAGCATTGCCACGGATATTTGGGGCATGAGTTTTTGAGTGCTTACGATAGAGAGGGGAATTATGGGGGAAGCTTTGAAAATCGGACCCGGTTTCTCCAGGAGATAGTGGATGGCATCCGAAAAGCCGCTCCGGGGCTGGAGATTGGGGTGAGGATGAGCATTTTCGATTGGGTTCCTTTTCAGAAAGGGCCTGAGGAAAAAGGTGTTCCAGCCATGGAGGCTCCCTACCGTTACGCTTTTGGAGGGGGTGAAAGCGGGATTCAATCCAAAATGATCGAATCTTTCCAGTTTATGGAAGTGCTGACAGAGCTTGGGATTGAGCTTTTCTGCACCACTGCAGGAAGTCCCTATTATAATCCCCACATTCAGCGCCCGGCCCTTTTCCCGCCTTCTGATGGCTATTTACCCCCGGAAGATCCTTTACATGGAGTCGCAAGGCAGATTCAGGCGACTGCTGAGATCAAGGAAGCGTACCCCGAGTTTTATGTGGTCGGTTCAGCCTATTCCTATTTGCAGGAGTGGCTTCCCCACGTGGGGCAAAATGTCTTGAGGACGGGGAAGGCAGATTCCATCGGTTTTGGAAGAATGGTGTTAAGCTATCCGGATATGCCTGCGGATATTTTGAAAGGAGAGGGGTTGAAGCGGGGGAAAATCTGCCGTACTTTTTCGGATTGTACCACAGCGCCTAGAAATGGGATGATTTCCGGGTGTTTTCCCTTGGACCCGGTCTACAAAGCCATGCCTGAATACGAACAGCTAAAATTGGTAAAAGGAGAATGAGAAAGGTAGCACTAATCACCGGAGGTACCCGTGGCATCGGGCTTGGTATTGCTCAAAAGCTGGCCAAGGAGGGAATAGACTTGGCGCTCAATGGAGTACGTGCCAAAGAAGAAGTGGAGGATGTGATCTCAGATTTGGAAAAAGAGGGCATTCGTGTGGAGTATTTTCCCGGAAATATTGCAGAGCAAAACGACCGAGCAAGCATTTTGAATGGAGTGAAAGAGAAGCTAGGAAAGCTCAATTTCCTTGTCAACAATGCCGGGGTGGCTCCACCGGTCCGGGCAGATGTCTTGGAGGTGGAAGAGGAGGATTTTGATTATTTGATGGATATCAATTTGAGAGGCACTTTTTTTCTTACCCAAGCGGTGGCACGTTGGATGTTGGATCAGAAGAAGGCTTCCCCTGTATCCGATTTCGCATTAGTGAACATCACCTCAGTCTCTGCCAAGTTGGCTTCTACCAATCGGGTGGCCTATTGCATGTCCAAATCTGCACTGTCCATGATGTCTCAGGTATTTGCCGTGCGATTGGCCAGTCAGCGGATTCCTGTCTACGAAATACAGCCCGGAGTCATTGAGACGGACATGACCGCCAAGGTCAAGGAGATTTACGAAGAAAAGATCTCCCACGGACTGACCTTGGAATCGCGTTTGGGAACTCCAGAGGATGTTGGGAAAATCGTCGCAGCCATCCTAAGGGGGGACTTGACTTATGCTACCGGGCAAATTATCGCGGTAGATGGAGGGATGATGGTGGGGAGGCTTTGATTTCGAGTTTGTTTTTTCTGTATATTAGTTGGTAAAGTGTTGAAAATGAAAGCAGAATCAGAAATTTTAGAATCCTATTGGAGTGTTTTGAAAAAGCTTAGTGAAGATGTTAAGTTGAATCTTATTGAGAAACTTCAGAATTCTTTAAAAACCTTGAGAGAAAAAGATGAAATGGATAAATCTTTTGGGGCATGGGAAGGAGATGAGCGTGCTGAAGATCTAATTCAAAAAATTTCTGGATCAAGGAAATTTAATCGAAAACAAGCTGAATTTTGATGGTACTTTTTGATACCAATATTTGTATCTATTACATCAAAGGGCTTTTTAGTCTTGATTCAAAATTTGCAAAAGTCCAAAAGGACTTCAGGTTTATTTCAGAGATCCCTCTTGCAGAGTTGAAGTATGGAGTCCAAAACAGCCAAAATCCCCAAAAGAACCTCATTGTATTGGAAAATTTTTTATCTGGGTTAAACATACTTCCAATTCTTCCCACTTTGGATTTTTACGCGGTAGAGAAATCAAGACTTCGGAAATTGGGCCAATCCTTAGATGAGTTTGATTTATTAATTGGATGCTGCGCTGTTGTGAATAAGTTAACTTTGATCACCAACAACGGTAGACATTTTGAAAGAATTGAGGGAATCCTTTTGGATAATTGGGTAAAATAGGGATATAAATTGCCATATGCCTTCAGAATCTTCCCACCTAAAAACCGAAATCCTCGCCGGGATATCTACCTTCCTCGCCTGCTTTTACATCATTATTGTCAATCCTGCGATTCTGGCAGAAGCCGGAATGCCTTTTTCGGCAGTATTGACCGCTACGGTTTTGGTCTCTGCATTTGGGAGTCTGATGATGGGACTCTATGCCAAAAATCCCATCGTCGTCGCTCCAGGTATGGGAATCAACGCTTTCTTTACCTACACGGCTGTGATGGGCTTTGGGCTGACTTTTGAAGAAGCTTTGGGAGCAGTCTTTTGGTCAGGTGTAATCTTCCTTATTCTTTCGGTTTTCAAAACTCGGGAGAAAATCATTCAGGCCATACCTGCCGCCATCCGACATGCCGTTTCTGCGGGGATTGGATTGTTTATTTGCTTTATCGGATTCCAGAACGCTCACTTCATTATCGGAAATGAAGCTACTTTGGTAGGCATGGCCGCCTTCAAAGACCCCATTAGTCTGACTTTTTTAGCCGGATTGTTATTCACCGCGGGATTGCTGATTCGCCGCGTTTCCGGGGCGATTATCTTCGGGATTCTCTTTACCACCGCCTTGGCTTGGCCTATTGGGAGATGGTGGGGAGATGCTTCCGCAGTGAATTTTGGGATTTCTACACTGGTCAACTTTTCCGGAGTCTTGGCCATGCCGGATTTCAGTTTGGTGGGAAAAGCAGACATATTGGGTTCCTTGAGGGTGGCTTATATTCCTGTCATCTTTGTGTTCACTTTCACGATTCTCTTTGACGGAATATCCACCTTTGTGGGGCTTTCGGAGGCTTCAGGACTGAAAGATCCCGATGGAAGTCCACGAAATATGCGCAAATCCCTGCTGACGGATTCTTTGGCGACGCTCTTTGCAGGTTTGGTGGGAAGCAGTTCGGGTACGGCCTACATCGAGTCAGCAGTAGGGATCGAGGAGGGAGGAAGGACGGGATGGACAGCCGTGACAGCAGGATTGCTTTTTCTGCCTTTTATGTTTTTCTCCCCGCTTTTGTCCATCATCCCATCTATTGCAAGCTCGATTGCCTTGGTTCTTGTAGGCTCATTTATGGTAATTCCTCTGACCTATATTGACTGGAAGAATCCACAAGAGGCTTTGCCTTCATTTTTGACTATTGTATTGATTCCTTTCACTTATAGCCTTTCCGTTGGGATTTCATTTGGCTTTATTTCTTGGACAGTTTTACTTATGCTTACGGGAAAAGGCTCCCAAATCAACCCAATTCTTGCAGTCATCAGCCTGCTTTCTCTTTTCTTTTTATGGATTTGAAAAAACTAACCCTTACCCTCATTTTTTGTCTTGTTTTGGTCGAAATCCAAGCCCAGCGGATTGCGATCATGGGGGCATTGGATGAGGAGATTGCCATTTTGAAGGAGGAGATGGGCAAATACAAAACCCAAAACAAGGGAGGAATTGATTTCTTTCTTGGAAAACTAAGGGGGCAAAAAGTAGTCCTACTAAAAGCCGGAGTCGGAAAAGTCAATGCTTCCTATAGTACAGCGGTTTTGACAGAAAACTATCGCCCCAAAACCCTGATATTTACCGGAGTGGCAGGAGGATTGGCACCCGATGCTATGCCGGGGGATATTGTCATCGGGGAGCAATTGGTCCAATACGACTTCGGACAGATCGACTCTACGGGATTTCAAGTTTCTCCTTTTCGAAGGCTGAGTGGGGGGAATCACCAGGAACTTTTCATCCAAGCCGACTCAGAACTGGTAAAAATGGCCAAAACCGCTGCCGACCAATCCGAATTAGAACCGATTTCCGGGTGGAAGCCTCGGATATTTCAGGGAGTCATAGCCACTGGAGATGTTTTCGTCAGCAGCGATCAAAAAGCAAGGGAATTGTACGATGAATTTGGAGCCTTGGCCACAGAAATGGAAGGCGCGGCGATTGCCCACATCTGCCGGACCCTGGAGATCCCTTTTGTCATCATCCGTTCCTGCAGCGACAACGCGAATAACCACGCAAGGGTGAATTTTAATACGTTCGTGGGTCCTGCCTCGGTCAATTCGGCTAGGATTGTACTCGGTATTTTGGACCAAATGTAAAAAGGCTTCGACTCCGCTCAGCCTGACACTGGGGTCACTCTGAGCGAAGTCTAAGGGCAATTCTGATATTACCTCAACATTTCCCTTGAAATCACCAGCTTTTGGATCTCGGAGGTACCTTCTCCAATGGTGCAGAGTTTGGAATCCCGATAGTATTTTTCCACAGGATAATCTTTGGTAAATCCATAACCTCCAAAAATCTGAACGGCCTCATTGGATACAGATACAGCGACCTCGGAAGCATAATACTTGGCTTGAGCTCCGGCGAGGGTTACTTTTTCGCCCCGGTTTTTCAGATCAGCAGCTTTGAAAGTCAGAAGCCGAGCTGCTTCCACTTGAGTGGCCATGTCCGCCAGCTTGAAGGAAATGCCCTGAAAGCTGGAAATCGGCTTATTGAACTGTTGCCGTTCTTTGGAATACTGGATAGAAGCTTCCAAAGCTCCTTCGGCAATACCCAAAGAAAGGGCTGCGATTGAAATTCTTCCACCGTCCAAAATCTTCATGGACTGGATAAATCCTTCACCCACTTCACCTAAAACTTGACTTTCATGTACGCGGCAGTCTTCAAAAATCATTTCTGCCGTCTCAGAAGCCCGCATGCCGAGTTTATCTTCTTTTCGTCCGCCTTTGAAGCCGGGTGTACCTTTTTCGATGACAAAGGCAGTCATTCCGTGACTGTCACCCACCTCGCCGGTTCGGGCAATCACTACGGCCACATCCCCTGAGTAGCCGTGTGTGATGAAGTTTTTAGCTCCGTTGATTACATAATATTCTCCCTCTTTTTTGGCTACGGTTCGCATGTTTCCTGCATCCGAACCGGTATTGGGCTCTGTCAAACCCCAGGCACCCAGCCATTCGCAGGTGGCCAATTTTGGAAGGTATTTTTTCTTTTGCTCCTCATTGCCAAACATCAGAATGTGGCCGGTACAGAGGGAATTGTGCGCTGCCATGGAAAGTCCCACAGATGGGTCCAATTTGGCTAGTTCGGCAATGGCAGTCACGTATTCGAAGTAGCCAAAGCCTGAACCTCCATATTCGGTGGGGACCAGTACGCCCATCAGTCCCAACTCACCGAGTTTTTTAAAGACAGGCAGGGGAAAGTGGCTCTGATCATCCCAATCCTTACGAAAAGGAGTGATTTCTTTGGCTCCAAAGTCTCGGATCATCTGAGCGATCATGCTTTGGTTTTCGTTGAGGGAAAAATTCATGGATACTATTTTGGGTTTAATTCTGATTAATTAACTCCAAGATGAAAAATTGGTTTGGCAGTACCAAATCATCTAAAACCGATAATTATTTCGATTTACGACTGTTTTTTTTCATAAAATTTGAAATTTAGCTAAGCCTCCTCTTTTTTTGAAGGCGAAGTTCAAGGCCAGTGAATTATTCTTATTTTCGGAGGTATCCCATTAAAAATTAATCACCTATGCATAGGATAAGCCTATTTATCTGTTTTGGAATTTTATGGAGCTTAAGCAGTCTAGCCCAAAGCCCGAGACAGGTGATTGACAGTCTCCTTATTCGGGTAAAGGAGCCCCTACCTCCGAATCAATTGGCAAATATGTATGGAGAGATAGGTTGGCAATACGGTAGTATCAATTTGGACTCTTCGATCTACTTTGGTAAGCTGGCTGTAGAGCAAGCTGAACTAGCCGGGGATCCGGGAATATTGGCTCAAGCTTATTCAGACCTGGGTAGTGGAATCCTTCAAAAAGGGGATTTGGATGAATCCAAGGTGCTTTATCTCCGATCCCTTGCCTTGAGAAAGGAGATTCAGGATTCGCTGGGAATGGCCAAGTCTTACAATGCCCTCGGTTTTATTCACCAGAGAAAGTATGAGACAGATTCGGCCATTAATTATTTTTTGTTGGCATTGCCCATCTTTCAAAAATCCGGTGCACAACTCAATGCTGCAACTGTTCTGAACAACCTTGGGGTGATTTATCAAAATTTGTCCAACTACGAAAAGGCCAAAGAGGCCTATCAGGAATCGGCTTTTATTCGTGAGCAGCTAGGGGATGTCAGAGGGACTATCGCTTCCTACAATAATCTCGGGACAGTCTATAAGTACTTGGGTGATTTTGATAGTGCGGAGCGTTATTTCCAAAAAGCACTCGAGGGGTCGATTGAGCTTGGCGATTTGATGAATCAGGCGATGACCTATCGGATCTACGGGGCTTTTTTGATGGAAAAAGGGGATTTGGAGAAGTTGGAATCCGTAGCCAGGAAAGGTCTTGAGGTGGCAAATCAGGTCAATTCCCAATACGATATCGCCTCCATAGAGCATGCTTTGGGAGTTGCCCTCAATGCCAAGGGCGAGTTTGCCGAAGCTAAGAGATATCTGCTTTCTTCAGCTGCCAGTATGGTCGATCAGGGTACCGTAGAGGATGCGATGTTTCCTTATTTTGAGTTGATCTCCGTTTATGCGGCTTTGGGGATGCCGGATAGTTCCAGATTTTACGGCAATCTCTACCAACAAAACCTTAGAAATAAGCTGGAAAAAGAGTCCAAGGAAATCGTTTCTGAACTCCAAACCCAATACGAGACGGAAAAGAAAGACCGGGAAATAGCCGAGCAACAACTGGCCATTCGAAATAAAAATTTCCAACTCTACGGCAGTTTGATCTTAGCTTTAGCCTTGGGTATTTTGGGTTATTTGCTTTACCGTCAGCAAAAGCTGAAAAACGCTCAGCTCCAACAGGAAGCGGATCTCAAGGCGGCATTGGCTCAAATCGAAACCCAAAATAAACTGCAGGAGCAGCGTCTGCTGATTTCCAGAGACTTGCATGACAATATCGGCGCTCAACTTACCTTTATCATTTCGGCGATCGAAAACCTAAAATACTTCGACCCAATCAAGGAAAAGCTGAGTGAGCGATACGATTCCATAGCCAATTTTACCAAACAGACGATCACGGAGCTTCGGGATACCATCTGGGCTATGAACAGTGGGCAGGTGACTTGGGAGTCTCTTATCGGCCGAATTCAGGACTTTTTGCAAAAAGCCGGGCAATCCAGTCCGGATATCCAGTTTGAGCTCAATGTGGCATCCTCTGTAGATAAGAATTCCGGATTGGGGTCGGCTGCTAGCATTCAGGTCTTGAGGGTCGTTCAGGAAGCGGTCCAAAATTCAGTCAAATATGCTTCCCCGACTTTTATTCGGGTGAGCATCGAGCAGGAGGGAGTAGAATATCGCGTAGCTGTTCAAGATGATGGGAAAGGATTTGAGGAAACGAAAATCACTCCGGGAAATGGACTATACAACATGCGGAAGCGGGCAGAGGAATTGGGAGGAGAACTTGAACTGTCTTCGACTCCTGGAGGAGGTACTTTGATCCTTCTGGTTTGGGATTCAGAATAGGTAGTTTGGCGTATGGACTGAGCTCAAGATTGAAGGTATTTTTGATTCAATTTCTTGGGCATGTTTACATTTTTGAACCATATAGGAGGTATTGGCTTTTTGGCAATTGGCGCTTTGGGACTTTTGTTTTTTTTTCAGTGGCTATTGATTCGCGAAACACTTAGAGGAAAAAGACATCAAAGTGAGCGGCTCCGACAATTGGAAGTATTGGTTCAGCAAGAAATCGCCCGATCTCAAAAGGCACTCAGTCAAGTAAAGAACCTGGAAATTCTTAAGACTGAAACTGAGGAAAAATTGGGCTTAATCCGAGTTCTGCTGGAAATGATGCAGAAGGACAGTAAAAAGGACCCCTGATTAGGAGTCCTTTTTGAATTTATTGTTGGAAGTTTTTTATCAAATGATAGCTAAACTGGATGATTTCCAGATAATTGTCCTTGCTGATTTTTTCATCGATTCCATGAAATCGGGTCATGGATTCAGGAGTAATCCGAATCGGGTAGAATCGGTAGACTTGTTCAGAAATTTCCTGAAAATACCTCGAATCGGTTGCACCACCCAATAATCCAGGCACGACCAAAACTTCAGGGTGCAATCCACGAATGGTCTTTTGCACCACTTCGTAAGCTTCGGAGTCAGTGCTGGATACACCGGAGGGATTGGTCAAAAACCCTACAGGTTCTACCTTTACTGTATCGGGAACTACGCTTTCGATGTGGTCCTGGACAGATTCTATCGTTTCCCCGGGAAGAATTCTGAAATTGATCGTCGCCTCAGCCACTGTAGGGATTACATTGTTTTTCACTCCGCCGTCGATGATCGTGGGTGCGGTCGTGGTATGTGCATTCAGCGCTTCCAAAATGGGCTTTTTAAACAACCAAGGATTGGCAAAGAACAGGCGGTTTGGATAAGGAAGTTCTGGACCCAAATACTCCAACTGATCGGTAATGGGTGGAATCAGCTTGTAGGGCAACTGGTTGTTTTCCAAGTCGACGATAGCTTTGGCAAGGATTCCGATCGTATTTTCCTTTGGAGGAGCTGAGCTGTGACCTCCATTGGTACGGACGATCAGACGAAAAGAAGCAAACCCTTTTTCAGCCAGATTGATCATGGCTACCGGGCTGTTTAATCCCGGAATCATCCCTTCGGCAAAATATCCTCCTTCATCGAGGGTCATCAAGGCTTCTACCCCCTGATCTTTTAAGTATTCTGCAATTTTCCCTGCTCCTCTTGGTCCTCCCACTTCCTCGTCGTGGCCTGAGGCGATATAAATGGTCCTTTTTGGTTGAAATCCTTCAGAAAGCAACTTTTCCACAGCCTCCAAAACGCCTATCAGAGTACCTTTATCGTCCATAGTGCCTCGTCCAATGATATGGGTATCTGTGATGCTTCCCGAAAAAGGCGGCGCTTCCCATTGACTGAGGGTAGGAGCGTCTACCGGCACCACGTCCTGATGAGACATCAAGATGATGGGTTTTAGGCTGGGATCAGAACCTTCCCAAGTGTAGAGTAGGCTGTAAGTATTGATCTTTTCCAGCTTCAGGCGGATATGAATAAGTGGAAAAGTCTCTTCCAAAAACCGGTGAAACCCAAAGAAAGCTGCAGAATCCGGTGGCGTATCTTCACTGAAAGAAATGGTCTCAAACTGAATGGCTTTAGACAGATTGTCAAACACCTGATCTGAAAAAGCTACTTTTTCCAAAGGTTCTGAATCGACTTGTCGGGAGCTCATCCGAAGCGTATTGATTAGTAGGACGGCCACCAAAACACCAACAGCCAAGGCTAGGCCCAGTAAAATTTTCTTCATGGGAGGATTTTTTATTTCTGAAAGTAAGAAAAAAAAGTCCAAACACTTGGCTTGGACTTTTCGGGGTTATTGGATTTCTACGTCTTTGGTATTGTCATCAGGGATCCGGTCGATCAGCTTATTGTAGGGATCGATTCCAGCTTTGACGGGTTCTCCCTTGACTTTTACGGTCAGTGTGCTCTGCCCTGGTTTGATTTTATGCTTTTGGACATAAAGAGGATTGACTCGGGTTCGGCCATCTTCGTCTTTGTCTTCAGCTGCGAAGACGCCTACATCAATGTAGTCGGCTTCATATTCCGCATTGGATTCTTTTCCCGTTTCATCCGCATAGAGCTTTTGGGACCGAATATCCAGTGTGATTTCATACTCTCCCTCGGCTACTTTTTTGGCAACTGCCTTTTCGGCCTTGTTGTCGTAGAGCGTGATTTTGTTCCAGGTATCGTCCAGATAATACTTTAAGCTGTCGGGAGTGACTTGGTTCAAATGGCGGTAGAGATCATAGCTTCCCGGGAAAGGCGGAGCCTCTCTTAGGCCAAATTCCTGATTGAACGCATAGAGGGCTGAATCCATGGCCTCAGCTCCGATCAGATCCCGAAGGCCATAGAGAATCAAACTTCCCTTGTAATACCACTGATAAGCCCTGTTGGTGTTGATGAAGGTGTTTTCCTTTTTGCTTTCATTGGATCTGCCCGAGAGGTAATTGTCCAATTCTTCCTTGAGGAATCGCTTCATATTGTCTTTTCCATACCTTCTTTCCGTCAGGATCAAAGCGGAAAACTCTGCCAAGGCCTCCGAAATCAAGTTGGAGCCCCGGGTATAGTTAGGCGTGATCTGATGTCCCCACCACTGATGGGCAAGTTCGTGGGCAGTGACATAGTAGACATAGTCAAAGTCATCCGGATCCTTGAAGTCCGCCACCCAACCGAAGCTTTCCGAAAAGGGAACCGTATTGGGAAAAGACTGGGCAAAACCCGCATAGCGTGGAAACTCCAGAAGGCGCATCTGACGAAACTGGAAATCGCCGTAGGTCTCTGAGAAGTAAGTCAACCCATCCTGATAAGCCGCCAAAAAGCGGTCCAGGTTATAGGTATGGGAGGGATGATGGAAGATCTCAATATTGACCTCCTGTCCATCAGGGAGTGATCCTGCAGCTTTGAGTACTTCATAGTCAGCAGACACAAAGGTGAAGAAGGCCTGAATCGGAGTATCCTGAATGTAGTGGAAATACCGGCGCCCATTTTCCTCCCATTCCCGCTGAAGGTAGCCCGGGGCAACTGCGATTTGGGAAGGGATGGTACTCACCACTGCCTCAAACTGGATCAAGTCTGCGTCATCTGCGAACAGCAAAGTGGATTGTCCATAAGGATCACTGTGTTCAGGAAGGTCTTCCGGTTTGGCGGGGAGGTCGTACTTTTTGCGGTCCTCATCACTCGATAGTTCCGCATTGGCATTATAGCCGATTTCAGGGATTCCTCCGGAAAAGAAGGTCCCGTTGTAGACAATCTCCCGTCCGTAGCCTGAATTGGGGAATCCTTCATAAGCCTTGTTGCTGACGATGGTGAAATTCAGCGTATCACCCGGCATCATTGGCTTTGGCAAGGCAGTAATTTGATACCACTCTCTTTCAGGATTCTTTCCGAAAATCTGGAATTTCCTCGGCTCATAGGTCAAAGGGAAGCGATAAGGCAAAGTGTCACCTTGATGGATTATTTTAAAGCTGGTCAGGTCTGTACTGTTGAAATGAATAGAGTCAATCGGAGAATCGGTTTTATTTACCATTTCCACTTCTGCCAGGAATTCCGCTCTTCGCTCCATAGGATAGAGGTCAGCATTGATTTTGATCTTGGTGACCTTGGGCTGAGGGATACGCTCGTGTTTCTTGAGCTGTTTTTCATAAGCCACACTTCTCAGTTTGCCTTCTTCGGAGGTCAGGTAGCCATTTTCATAGACCACGGTTTGGTAGATGTAAGTCCCACACAGTAGTGCAATCACCAGAAAGGCAAAAGAGATCCTGGTAGAAGGATTTTTCATCCGCCCTTTGGCGGTATCCCAGCGGCTTTTCCAGGAGTTTTCTGCTCCTCTACTGAAGAAAATACTGAAAAACAGGACTAAAAAGACTCCCCAAGCTATCCAGTACATGTTGAACCAAACAAGGGGCTCAGCGAAATGCCCCAAGCCATTCATATCGCTCCATGTGTAGCTGGGCTTGTAGCTAAAGAAAAAGAGGTTGAAGTTGTAGCTGGCAAAGCTTTGGAGAATAATCATGACCAGCCAAATCCCAATCGCAGCGGCATGCCCAGCAAACTTATTGTTCACGACTAAATGAACAGCAAATACCAGCATTACCATTTGGATATAATCCGGAAAGGTGATCAGGTAGCTGTCTACCAGATATACGGATAGGTCATACTTATAAAATCCTTTAAGCGTCTGCACAATCAATCCGACCACAATCGGCAAAGAGGCCAAAACCAAAGAAATCAAAGCCATCCCCAAAAATTTGGAGGCAACTACCACACCATCCTTTACAGGAAAGGTATCGTTGATCACCGAATACCCTGTGCTGCGGTCCCGGTGGAGCGCTTCTCCCGTGAAAAAGACGATGATAATAAATACAAACAGATTGTAATCGTACCCTTTGTATTCCATCAGAAAGGAGGTCGAGGGTAAATTGGGCACGCTATAGATCGAATTGCCGATCCAGAAGTCCAAAACCAGGAAAATCATCCCGCCCAGCAAAATGCTCCGGAAATAGACATCCTTGAGTACATTTTGCATCTCGATTTTGGTCAGCGTGAGCAGGCTATTCCATTGATAGCCGGAGGAAAAATCAGGAAGAACTTTTTTGAAAATACCGCTAGGGACCTCCTGCGGTTCATTTTTCTGCACTGACTTTTTCTGGGAGGTTTGGAAGAAATAGGTGAAATCAAAGCGGAAATAGGAAGCCAGAAAGAAGACTAATCCCACAAGCACCCAAATAATTCTATTCCAAAGAAGATTGCCGGTCACAGAGAGCAAAAAAGTATTTTGTTCAAATGGAGTCAGATACCGGGTCTGCAAGCTGAAGGAATTCAGGCCAAAAGGATCGATGAGCTGCACCAAATCCTTGTTTTCGATATCCTGAGATAGAAAATTGGCCAAAAGGTACCCGATGAAAATCACAATCCCTCCGGAATAAATAGACCGGATATTCCGGGTGAAAATAATCAGGGCAAAAAACAAAGATCCTGCAAGCCAAAGGTTGGGTACGACCAAAGTCAACCAAGGGTGGAGGTAATTGATCAGGAGATTGGGTCCATACCGCTCTGCATCCGTACCGAAAAGCGGTCCCAACAAACTCCCCAAATATACACCGATCAAGGCCCCTAAGGAGATGAACAGCAAGATCACGAAGGAACCCCAAAATCGACCCATGAAATAGCCAAACTTGCTGATCGGGTAGCTGAATAGAAAAGTGCCCGTCTTGTGCTCCAAATCCCGATACAGGGGCACTCCCATGATGGCAGAAGCAATCAAAATCCCAAAAAGGGATACCAAAACCAACAAATTGGCAATGACAATCGGGGAGTTGTGGTAGACTTTTTCCGATCCTGCAGGCGTATTTCCAAATCCGATCAAAAGCATCGGAACCACCACCAAAAGCGCAAAGTAAATCCAGGTCGCCGGTCGGCTCAACCTGTATTTCAATTCGAAGAGAAAGATATCCTTGAACATGACTTTTGCTTAGATGGTGATTGGATCGACTTTCTTGGATATAAAGCTGAAATATACATCCTCCAAATCTGCTGGAGTGGCCTCGAATCCGTTGCCGGGATTGCCCTCGCTTTCGATTCTCAGGCTTAGTCTACCTGAAATCAGCTTGGTCGAAATCACATGATATTCTTTTCTATAAGTATCGAGATCCGACTTGTCAATGGATTTTTGGAAGATTTTCCCCTTGACCATCTCCAGTCCGTCTTTGGGCTTACCCTGCATAAGCACCTCACCCATACAGATGATGGCCATGTTGGAGCAAAGGGTATTGACATCTTCCACAATGTGTGTGGAGAGGATGACGATGGTGTTTTCTCCGATTTCGGAGAGCAAGTTGTAAAAGCGGTTTCTTTCAGAAGGATCCAAACCTGCAGTAGGCTCATCCACAATGATCAAAGAGGGATTTCCCACCAAAGCTTGAGCAATCCCAAATCGCTGTCTCATCCCTCCCGAGTAGGTGCCGAGTCCCTTTTTCCTGTCTTTAAAGAGGTTGACTTTTTGCAAAAGAGAAGCAACGACCTCTTTCCGCTCGGCTTTATTGCCTATCCCTTTCATTTGGGCAATGTGGTCCAGCATGGTCTCGGCATTGATCCTTGGATAAAGTCCAAAGTCCTGAGGCAAATAGCCCAGCCTTTCTCTGACTGCTTGTTTATCTTTCAATACGTCGATTCCATTGAGTGAAATACTCCCGGAGTCTGCGTCCTGTAGGGTGGCAATCGTCCGCATGAGGGTAGACTTGCCGGCACCGTTTGGACCAAGGAGTCCAAACATGCCCTGTGGGATGGTCAAGGAAACCTCATTGAGGGCTTTGACTCCATTGGCATAGGTTTTTGAGAGCTGATTAATGATCAATTCCATAGATTGGGGGGTTAAGAAAATGAATGGTTCAATACTTTATTTCGCACTTGTTCCAATTATTCAAAACAATATTCAGTGAAGTTCAAGTTAAGCATTTGATCTTAAAGGCATTTCTTAAATAATGATAATCGAAGCCCATGACCTCTAGATGAAGATTTTCTAAGGTTGGTTGCGGGAGGAAAGGAAAAAATCCTCTACTTCGAGACTCATTTCCCCAAAATCCAAAATGAAAAAGCTGAACCTTTCCTTCCTGTTTCCACTGATTTTCCTGTTTTCCTGTGCGGAGCGGGAGTTTTCCAAAGAGTCCGGTCAGATCGAATCCTTTGCCGAAATGGTCAAAGCGGGAGTCAAACCCATAGCCATCAGTCCACCTCTAAGTAAGGCTGAAATGGACCTGTTTATGCCGGAAGTGGAGCGAATCAGCGGGAAATATGGGATTTCTTTTTTGAGGGAATCTGAACTGATTGAGACCGATTTATTCCCTGCCCAAGTGGTAAACGATCTAGAGGTAATTCTTTTTTTCAAAGAACCATCAGGAAAGGCATATCAAGATCTGAAATCCGAAATTGAATCGCTAAAGGCCGATGGAAGCTACACCGGTACCAAAAGGAGGGAACTCAGCCGGAGATTTGGAAGACTTTTAGGCTATCCTGTGGCCTACATTAATGAATTATTGGCGGAGAATACCGGGTTTAGGGATTTGGAGGATTTTGGGATCCAGGGATCCTATCTTCATTGGTACTACAGGGATTTGGAGCAGGCAAAGGCATTTTATACCCAAAAACTGGGACTGAAAGTGGAGGAGGAAAAAGAAAATCAGGTAGTTCTCCAGCTTGTAGGGGATTCCTTTTTGGTGCTTAATGCCTTGGAAGGCCCGGGCTATTCCGGTCAGGAAGCCAAATCTGTGGCTTTGGCACTATTGACCGATGATTTGCAGACTTGGTATGATTTCCTTCAGAAGGAAAAGGTAGAGATCAAATACACCCTCAAAATCAAACCCGGCGGACCTCATGATGGCTTTGTGGCTGTCGATCCGGAAGGATATCTGTTGGAATTTGAGACTTTTTTCCAACATCCGGAAAATGAGGTTTTGATGCCCCAACTGCAGGAATTGAGTCCTATGACCACCACTTTGGGAACCGGATTTTCGTTCCGGGGTACCGTTACTTGGTTGTATTACCAAGACATGCTTCCTGCAGAGAATTTTGTCCTAGAAAACTTGGGCCTTACCAAAAGCGCCGATCAAGGCTGGGCGAAAGTCTACCGAATGACTAACAACAGCTACTTGGGCCTTGTGGATGGACTGAGAGGAATGAATACTTTTTCTCCGGAAAAGCTCGTGGAAGTACATATTGACCTCAAAAACCCCGGCCCTTGGGAAAATTACCTCAAGGCCAATGCTCCCGACTCCACCCGCAAAGCCAATTCCTTTAAGGATGCCGGTGGGTATATATTTAGGTTTTGATCATTGAGATAGGTTTTTTAACCACATAGACACATAGAAAGCATAGAAAAATGGGTATAATATTTTACCTGTGTAGACTTAAGTGACTAAGCGGAACCAATAAAACCGATGTATAGAAATTGTGATATTAATAAAAACCACATAGGCACATAGAAAACATAGAAGATAAATCATCCTTCTGGAAAACTATGTGAACCTATGTGTCTATGTGGTAATCCTTTCTTTAATTATGTTGTTATTCAAGAGAAATGCCATCTACCCCTCTTGAGGTGAAAAAATTTACTTTCAACTCATTGTAAATCAATAGAAAAACAGTTTTTTAAGCTTTAAAATAGATAATGTCAAAGATTTTTAATGATAATTTTTATGATAAATACCAGAAAACAAATTGACGAGCTTTCCTATCAGATCATCGGGGCAGCTATTGAGGTTCACAGGCATATCGGGCCGGGAATGCTGGAAAGTGTCTATCAAACCTGTTTGGAGATAGAATTAACAGAGCGAGGATTGACTTTTCAACAAGAACTGGAAATACCGATTGAGTACAAAGGACATCATGTCCAAGGGCTGTTCAGATGTGATTTCTTTGTAGAGGACTTGATCGTTGTGGAGCTTAAGGCCGTTTCCGAACTCCTTCCAATACATGAGGCTCAGGTGATCAACTACATGAATTTGCTAAAAATCCCAAAGGGAATCCTATTAAATTTTAATGTGACCAATTTATTCCACCACGGTCAGAAGACTTTTGTGAGCAAATACTTTGAATCCCTTTGGTAAGGAGCAAATTTAATTCAACTTCATAGAAGCATTTGTTTAAACCACATAGACACATAGAAAACATAGAAGCCTGTTTATCCTCCTAAAACTATGTGAACCTATGTGCCTATGTGGTAATTTTTAACTTATAGAAAACCCTTTCTGCCATTGGGAATAATGTTGTTTTTTCAAACCCCAGAATATTCTATGTTAGAGATATAGAATGCCGTCCAAGAAAAAACCATCCCATGAAAAAAACAGTGCTTCTCGTTTTCCTCATTTTGTCCTCCCTCTGGGCAAATGCCACCGAGCTGGTCAATCTCATCACAGCCTATCAAGCCGACCGGGGGGCGCTTTCCCGTCTTTATACCAATCGGCTCTCGGAGGAGTATTTTACCAGAATGGAGCAGTTCAATCAAGAGTATTTACGAACGCTTCAGGCTCAAAATTACGAGGCGCTTTCCGAGGATGGGAAAATCGATTACGTGCTTTTTCGTAACTATCTGGAGGAGGCCTTGGCTGTCCTGGATCTGGATCGTAGGGATTTTGAGCAAATCAAATCCGTGCTCGCTTTTGGGAAGCCCTTGGAAGACTTTGTAGTGGCCCGTCGTCGAGCCAAGCAGCCGGATTCCCAAGCGCTTGCTGCCTCTTGGAACCAAGTTGCCAAAGCTGTGGATGCTCAACTCAAAGCTTTGCCCGCTGCCTCCAAATACACCTCCTGGCAAACGGCCGATTTGGCGGCCTCTGCCGTGGAGAGTCTAAACCGGGTGACCAAAGAAGCCTATGACTTTTACTACGATTATGATCCTTCCTTTACCTGGTGGATGCCGGAACCCTGGAAAAAACTCGACGCCAGCATGAAGGCCTATGCCAAGGCTTTACGGGAGCACTACACGAATTCAGTAAAGGACGACGGAAGCGGCATCATCGGAAAGCCGATTGGAAGAGAAGCTTTGGAGAAACAATTGGGATTTGAGATGATCGCCTATTCTCCGGAAGAACTGATCGCTGAGGCGGAGAAGCAGTTTGCCTGGTGTGAAAAAGAGATGCTCAAGGCTTCGAATGAATTAGGCTTTGGCAATGACTGGAAGGCAGCCTTGGAAATGGTCAAGGAAACTTACCTCCCTGCCGGTGCCTGGCCTGAGGAAGTGGTACGATTGGGAGAAGAGGCGATTGATTTGATGGAGAAAAACGACTGGCTGACTGTGCCGCCCCTAGCCAAAGAGACCTGGAGAACGACCATGATCTCCGCCGAAAGGCAGCGGGTGAGTCCCTTTTTCTTGGGAGGAGAAGTCATACAGATTTCCTATCCGACTTCTGAGATGAGCCATGAAGACAAGATGATGTCCATGCGGGGCAATAATCCCCATTTTTCCAGAGCTACCGTGCAGCACGAACTCATCCCGGGTCACCACTTGCAGCAGTTTATGAATCAGCGGCACATGACCCATCGGAGGATGTTTGGTACCCCGTTTTGGACCGAAGGATGGGCGCTGTATTGGGAGTTTGTGCTTTGGGACCGCAACTTCCCTCGGGATGCCAAAGACAAAGTGGGCATGCTCTTCTGGAGAATGCACCGCTGTGCACGGATTATTTTCTCCTTGAATTATCATTTAGGAAAAATGACCCCACAGCAATGCATCGATCTGCTGGTGGAAAAAGTCGGTCATGAGCGTGCCAATGCCGAGGCGGAAGTCAGGCGATCCTTTGAAGGAAATTATGGTCCCTTGTATCAGATTGCCTACATGATCGGAGCCTTGGAGATCTATTCCCTGAGAAAAGAAATGGTAGAGTCCGGTAAAATGCCTGAGAAAGAATTTCACGATTTGATTATGACTCAAAACGCCATGCCGATCGAAATCCTGAGAGCAAAAGTGACCGGCAAACCCTTGGATAAAAACCACAAGGCGAGTTGGAAGTTTTTAAATTAAAGATTTAATCCTATCTTGATCCTTCAACTTTAGGAACTATGGAGTATCTGAAATCTTTTGCCTATCTGCTAATTTTAGGCGTGTTGCTGGCATTTATCCTGGGAATTTTTTGGCTTGTATTTTATTACAGCTGGAAGACCTTTATAGACTTTCGAAAAAGCAAGAATTAAAAAAAGGAAGGCTAATTGGCCTTCCTTTTTGGTTTAGTAGGTTTGAGTTTATTCCGGCATGTTTTTGAGTTTGATAATGATTACTCCGTTTGATCCTTCTTCGCCATATTTTTCAGTGGCCTGATCCCCTTTTAGAACAGATACACTTTCAATATCCTTGGGTTCAATAGATTCAAAGGATTTGACTTTTTTCAACCCAGATTTGGTTTCCAAAAAGTAAAGTGGCTGCTCACCATTGCCATTTACCGTTACGGCTACTTTTGGGGAAGTAGAAATCGCGGTACCGTTCAAGATCACATTGGAAGAATTTTGACTATAGCCAGAGAGTCTTTCTCCATTTATAGTGGTTCCGTTTTGAATGAAATACTTCTTCGGAGCCTCCAGCTTTTCGATTTGCTCTGGGGTCAGTTCATTTTTGATTGCCACCATCGTACTCATCTGGATCCGCTTCATTTGATTTTCCAGCCTTAGGACTTCATCGAGTTGCCGGGATACCTCCGAAGCATTGATTTTGGGCTGATCGAGCATCTTTTTCATTTTGGCTGTGGCATCGTCGAGGTCCCATTTGAGGGTAGAAAACTGCCCGGAATTCTCCGCATGAAGCTTTTTGATTTTGGTTACTTGGGCCTCGGTTAGGCCAATTGCCTCCCGCTCTTCCATCAGGTTGGTGGTGGTGTAGATTTTACTTTGGAAGGGGTCACTGGGAGCAGTTTTAGAAAATGTATATCCCATTGGAGTTGAGGGAAATTTAGCTGCCGGAGGAGTCACATATTGGGCTGAGCAAATACCTGCTGAAAGCATAAATAAAATTAGAAGGAGCTTTTTCATAAGAATAAAGTTTTGGAAATAGTTGGTTTAGTTTAATATTCAGTCAACAGGGAAGTCGTGGGGGATTCCCATATATCCATTTCGTTGGTTTCCTGTATCTGAAACTGCAATTCCTGATTAGGGCCTTCTTCCAAGGTAATGATCAACACCTCCGGAGCAGGTTCTTCTGACTTTTCTCCAGTAAGGAAAAAAGCCCCAAAAAGCAAGGTGGCTGCAATACCTGCAGGAATCCACCAAATGAACCTGCTTTTCTTTTCCACCTCCGGAAAAGGAGGAATAAGCAAGTGCTCATCCTGCTTGCGGAGTTCTTGAAAGAAGGTTTTTAGTTCGGGATCTTTATTGATGTTCATATGTCTCACAGATGGCACTGATTTTCACAGATGATTTTTTTGTCGTTTTATTTTAGGATGGTCCTTAACTAAACCTTCGAAGTTTCTTTAAACCTCAAAGGTTTTTCGGATTTCAATCCATTCTTTCAGTTTCTTTTTGCCCCGGTCGTAGTGGGTGCGAACAGTTCCGATATGCAGCTGGAGGACCTTGGCGGCTTCCTCCAGAGTCATGTCGTGGTAAAAGACCATCAACAGCACTTCCTGCTGCATTTTAGGCAATCGGCGGATTAGGCTTTCATGGCTGTCCGATTCTTCCGGTTCGGTTTCCCAGGCCATATTTTCCTCGATCTCCACTTCCTGCCATTTGCCTTTACTTCGAAGTTCGTCCATGGCTGTGAAGCGAATGACCGAAAAGAGCCAGGTTTTGGGATGGGCTTCGGTTTTCATTCGGGCTTTTCCCTCCAGGATTTTCAAGTACACTTGTTGAATCACATCCTTGGCCAGCTCCCCATCAAATCCGCAGCACTGCCGGGCCCAAAGAAATGCCTCCCGGTGGTGCTTTCGCAGAAAAGTATCTAGCTGGTTTCGGTTCATGTACACTACTTAATCGAAAATTATCAGAGGTTATATGACAAGGTGTTGGAAAAAGTTGAAAAGTTGTAAGGTGGTAATGTTGTAAGGTTGACGCAACTTTACAACTTTTGAACTTTACCACTCTACAACTTTAAAATGTGGGCCCCGCTGATCCGCCAATTCCGTCATCACCTCAAGCTGGAGAAATCCCTGAGCGAAAATTCCATCGAAGCGTATACAGCAGATGTAGAGAAGCTGGCAGACTATATCGAACGGGAATTTCCCGGGAAAAGTCCGCTAGAACTGGAATTGGAGCATCTCCGCCGATTTGTCAATGCTCTGGCCGCCCTTGAAATCTCGGCCTACACCCAAGCCCGAATCATTTCTGGGATCAAAGCTTTCTACCGCTTTTTGATGTACGAGGATCGAATCAAAGAAGATCCTTCGCAGCTTTTGGAAGCCCCCAAACTCGGACGCAAACTCCCCGATACCCTTAGCTATCCTGAGATTGAGCAGCTTCTGGAAGCCATTCCTCTCGGCGAACCCGAGGGCCATCGCAACAGAGCCATGCTGGAAATGCTTTACAGCTCGGGGCTCCGGGTCAGCGAGCTAGTCGAGCTGAAGAAAAGCCAAGTATTTGCCGATGCGGGATTTCTTAGAGTAGTGGGAAAAGGAAATAAGGAGCGATTGGTACCGATCGGGAAAGATGCCTTGAAGTATCTGAGAATCTATCAGGATGAAATCCGAGTCCATCAGAATCCCGCCAAAGGCCACGAGGAATTTGTTTTTCTCAACCGTCGGGGACAAAAGCTCACCCGGGTGATGATTTTCCTGATTATCAAAAAGACTGCGGAGCAAGCAGGAATTAAGAAAAATATCAGCCCGCATACCTTTCGGCATTCTTTTGCCACGCACCTGATCGAGGGCGGGGCAGATTTGCGGGCTGTGCAGGAGATGCTTGGACACGAAAGCATCACGACTACCGAGATTTACACTCACTTGGATCGTGATTACCTCCGGCAAGTGCTGACGGAGTTTCATCCGAGGAAGTAGAGGCAGTTAAAAAAGGTAAAAAGGATGAATAATGCTGAATTGCAGTACTATTTTAGGCCAAATGTAAACAAGGTTTTAGTGGGCTGTAACACTTGATATCTGCTACTTAGAATTCTATTCTTTATTTTGAAAAAGATTAATGAGCCAGTTTGTTTTTTATATCTTCAATGAGCAGCTGGGTTCGGTATTCAACACCAATTTTGTTCAAATGATAGGGAGTATTAAACATTAGGCTATCTGCCATTTTATATCTCTCTGGCGTACCCAGTATATTTATATTTTTATTTTGAAATTCCTTGTGGACTCTTTCAATTCTATCTAAGCTGTTTTCAAAAGAAATATCTTGAAAGCTTGGAAATGAAACGAATAGTCTTGCTCCTTTTTTTTCTATTTGTTCTTTAAATTCAATTACAGCATTTATTATTGATTGGTTAAAATTTTTGTCATAAGTTTTTCCATATGGTACAAAATATTCTTTGGGCATATTCCAGTGAGCGAAAACATCGCCGTAATTATTGAATGAATTTACACTATATATATCGCTTTCATTTAAGAAAAAATATTCTGTAGGAATAAATTTAGAAATCGAATAACGAAATGTATTCAGAAAAAATGACATGTATTTTTCAGTATTTAATAGTTTGATGTCGCTTCTTTGAACATCCATTATAGTACGGAATAACTCAGTAGAGCATTCATCGCTTTTTTCATAAAATTGATCATACTCTGGAACCAGAACAATAATGTCTCCTTTTTCTATATATCGTTCTGTGCTTGACAGCATGTAACTAAGCCCTATTTTCGCATGAATGGCTGTATTTATGGGGTTTAATTCCAATGAATCTTTTACCATTTGACTATTTAAACCAAAGCTTAGATTAGAGCCACCAACAAAAATAATTCGTGGCGATGGTGTTTCTTGCAATGCCTTATCCTTATTTATTTTTGCAAATAAGAGTGATTTTGAAGCCCTTGGTGTAGTAGGGAGGAAACTGCCAGTCAATATGAAAAGAAACAATACCAAAATAAATAAACTCGTTTTTCTTATAAATTTCTTTATCATTTCTTTAGAATTGAAAATAAATAAACTCTTGTTGTTTTCCTGCAAAATAAAATATTAGAAATATTATAGCATAATAAGTTGCGTACCTTAAAGGACGCTTCAATTTTATTACAAGATGGGCAATTGCATGCTGTCCATCTCGTCCAAGCCACTCTATTAATAAGAATATTCCTACTAAGAAAACAGTGGCTAAAGCTCTGTTTAATCCGGTCAGTTTTGGAATGGTAAAAAGAGATAGTGAGAATATTTCTGAAATATAACTGTAAGCATGACCAATGCTCTCTGCTCTGAAGAAAATCCATGCAAAAACAGTCAATAAGAAAGTGATTAGAATTTGCAAAAATTCTTTGATGGATGGGAAAAGTTTTCCCGGTGCTACAATAGTTAAATTGTTTCTATTTTTGTTGGTCAATAAAAGAGGTAGAAAATAAATTGCGTTTAATGCCCCCCAAACAATAAAGGTCCAATTTGCTCCATGCCAAAATCCACTTATAATAAAGATTATAAATGTGTTTCTTACCTTCATTAAAGTTCCTCCTTGACTACCGCCTAATGGTATATAAAGATAATCTCTAAACCAAGTAGATAGAGAAATATGCCATCTACGCCAAAATTCTGCGATGTCTCGTGAGAAATAAGGGAAAGCGAAATTCCTCATTAAATTAAATCCAAATAATCTTGAGGTACCTATAGCAATATCAGAATATCCTGAAAAATCCCCGTAAATTTGAAATGTGAAAAATAGGGCTCCCAAAACTAAAGTGCTTCCATTCAGGTCAGAAGAGTTATTAAAAATCTGATTAGCAAATTCAGCGCAATTATCAGCGATTACCACTTTTTTGAATAGTCCCCAAAGTATTTGACGCATCCCGTCGACAGCTTTGGAGTAATCAAATGATCTTTTTTCGTAAAATTGAGGTAATAAATTTGTTGCTCTTTCAATTGGTCCAGCAACTAATTGTGGGAAAAAACTCACAAATGCGGCAAAAGCTATAAAATTTTTTGTTGGATCAAGTTTTCTTCTGTACACATCTATCGTATAGCTCATTGTTTGAAATGTGTAAAAACTTATTCCTACCGGTAGAATAATGTTTAAAGAATTAGGTTTTATATCAAATCCAAAAAATGAAAATGCTGTAATGAAATTATCAAGAAAGAAATTGTAATATTTAAAAAAGCCGAGAAACCCAAGATTAATTAAAATACTTGTCCATAGAAGTAGTTTTCTTTTGATTTGATTTTCTTCATTTTTAAGTCTTAGAGCTATGGAATAGTCTACCATCGTACTGAAAAAAATTAGGGATAGAAATCTCCAATCCCACCAGCCATAAAAAACATAACTGGCGACAACAATCAATAAATTTTGAAGATTCAAATTTTTATTTGCAACGAACCAATAGAGAGTGAAAACTATCGGTAAGAATATTGCAAAATCAATAGAGTTAAAAAGCATTCTGCTAGTTTTGTTTTTTAGTTTGTGTTCTTCGCATTTTCACTTTTTTAAGATTGATGCAAACCTTGGTCATTGCTCCAATTTCTCGGGTTTATTTTTACTGATTTTATTGTTGTTTCATTTAGTTATTACTGTAATCCTAAAATTCCCTTTGGATCTGGACAATTCTTTTTATAAAACTCCAAATCCTTCTCTGCTGCAACCCCCGGGTAATCTCCCCAATTTTCTCCTAAGTCCCACATCAACTGAAAGTGCAAGTGTGGAGGCCAGTCTCCGTTTTCCGGAAAAGGTCCTACATGGCAAAGGAGCTCACCCGCTTTGAACTTTCTTCCCACTTCCAATCCATCTAGGTCTCTGATTGCCAAATGTCCGTATAGGCTAAAAAGAGTTTTTCCATTCAATTCATGCTGAAGAATAATGGTTGCACCATAATTTCCAAAGCCCTGATTATCCTGAAAACTGTGAACTCTCCCCTCATAGGGTACAAATACCGGTGCCCCAGCCTTTGTCCAGATATCCACTCCTAGGTGGATATTCCGAAAAGCTTCTGCTTCGGTAAGGAAGTTTTCACTTCGTCGGTAAATGGATCTTTTTTCTAGATAGCCGCCTATCCCATATCTTTTCCCTGCCTTCTCAAGCTGTGCAAAAACAAATCGGTCAAAATCAGCTGTGTTGCTAAGATCTACTTGTCTGAGGGCCTCATTGCCTTCGGTAAAATCGAGGGGGAGTGTGTTCTCTGAGGTTAGTTTTTCTCCCAGTATTGGGAAAAATTCAAAGCTATTCCAGTTCATTCGGCGAAAATAAAGATTCCTTGGTAATTGTTTGGATAGGGAAAAAAAAAGACAATAAATCCATTTTTTATCAAGGGTATAAGGACTTTTATCCGATCTAATCCTTCCGGCTACGGATAATTTTTCTAATTTTGCCCCAATTTGGACTTAAGTAAAATTTTCCTCAACCCTCCTCTCTAATGCCTAAAGACAGTAGCATCAAGCACGTTCTCATCATCGGTTCAGGTCCCATCGTCATCGGTCAAGCTTGCGAATTTGACTATTCCGGCTCTCAGGCCTCTCGCTCCCTCAGGGAAGAAGGCATCAAAGTCACGCTGATCAATTCCAATCCGGCGACCATCATGACCGACCCCGTGACCGCCGACAACGTGTACTTGCTTCCACTGGAAAAGAAATCCATACGAAAAATTCTCGCTGAGCATCCTGATATTGATGCCGTTTTGCCGACCATGGGTGGACAAACCGCCCTCAATTTGGCCATTGACTGCGAAAAAGCAGGAATCTGGAAAAACTCAAATGTTCGAATGATCGGGGTAGATATCGATGCAATCGATACGGCCGAAAATAGGGAAAAATTTAAAGCCCTGATGGAAAAAATCGGAGTGGGTGTCTGCAAAGGGGCTACTGCTACCTCCATGCTTCAGGGGAAAGAAATTGCTCAGGAAATCGGCTTTCCGCTAATCATCAGAGCATCCTACACCTTGGGTGGTGCAGGAGGAGCTTTTGTGGAAAAAGCAGAAGATTTCGAAAAGCTCCTCGCAGCCGGTCTTCAGGCCTCTCCTGTGCATGAAGTACTGATCGAACAAAGCATCCTAGGCTGGAAAGAATACGAACTAGAAGTCATGCGGGACAATATCGGGAACATGATTGTGATCTGTTCCATCGAAAACTTTGATCCCATGGGTGTGCACACAGGAGATTCCATCACGGTAGCTCCTGCCATGACCCTTCCGGATACGGTCTATCAGCGCATGCGAAACTATGCTATCACAATGATGAATAGCATCGGCAATTTTGCCGGGGGATGTAACGTGCAGTTTGCTGTAAGTCCTGATAATTCGGAGATCATTGGCATCGAGATCAACCCTAGGGTGTCCCGATCTTCTGCTTTGGCCTCCAAAGCCACCGGATATCCGATCGCCAAAGTAGCTGCCAAGCTGGCTATCGGCTACAACTTGGACGAACTGTCCAACTCCATCACCGGAACTACTTCCGCTTACTTCGAGCCATCTATTGACTATGTGATTGTGAAGATTCCTCGCTGGAACTTTGACAAATTCAAAGGTTCTGACCGCCGATTGGGACTTTCCATGAAGGCGGTAGGGGAAGTGATGGGCATCGGCAGAAACTTTCAGGAAGCCCTTCAAAAGGCCTGTCAGTCTTTGGAAATCAAGCGAAATGGCTTGGGTGCCGATGGCAAAGAACTCAAAGACCAAGCACAAATCCTGTATTCTTTGGCCAATCCAAGTTGGAACCGATTGTTCCATGTGTATGACGCCTTCAAACTGGGCATTTCCTTCCGTACTATTCAGGACCTGACCAAAATTGACAAATGGTTCCTCAAGCAAATCGAGGAGCTCATGCATGTAGAAGCCGAAATCGAGAAATACACAATTGAAAACATCCCTTACGAAGTGATGGACAAAGCCAAGAAAAAAGGCTATGCGGACCGTCAGATCGCGCACCTGCTGGATTGCTTGGAAAGCGATGTATTCAACAAGCGCTACCACGAGATGGGAATCAAGCGGGTCTACAAGCTGGTGGATACCTGCGCGGCCGAATTTGAGGCGCAAACACCTTACTACTACTCCTCTTTTGGAGAAGAAAATGAATCCGAGCGGTCAGCCAAAAAGAAAGTGGTGGTCTTGGGTTCTGGTCCAAACCGAGTTGGACAGGGGATTGAGTTTGATTACTCTTGTGTGCATGGTGTATTGGCTGCCAAAGAGTGTGGCTACGAGACCATCATGATCAACTGTAACCCAGAGACGGTTTCTACCGATCCGGATGTAGCGGATAAGCTATACTTCGAGCCGGTATTTTGGGAGCATATTTATGAGATTATCCTGCACGAAAAACCTGAGGGCGTGATCGTACAGCTGGGAGGTCAGACCGCTTTGAAACTGGCAGAAAAGCTTTCCAAATACGGCATCAAGATCATCGGTACGAGCTTTGAGGCCTTGGATTTGGCAGAAGACAGAGGGTTGTTCTCCACCCTTTTGAAAGAAAACAACGTGCCTTATCCGGAGTTTGGCACCATTCACAATACTGACGAAGCCCTTGAGCTTTGCAAGACTATTGGGTTCCCACTACTTGTTCGTCCAAGCTACGTCCTAGGAGGGCAGGGGATGAAGATCGTGATCAACGAAAAGGAACTCGAAGAGCATGTGGTCAATGTCCTTCGTGATATTCCTAACAATGAGATTCTTCTCGATCACTTCCTCGAAGGAGCTATTGAGGCCGAAGCGGATGCGATCTGTGACGGAGAAAATGTCTACATCATCGGGATTATGCAGCATATCGAGCCTGCAGGTATCCACTCCGGAGACTCCTATGCCGTGCTCCCTCCCTACAATTTGGGCGACCTGGTGATCCGTCAGATTGAGACCTACACCGAGAAAATCGCCTTGGACCTGAAGACTGTCGGGCTGATCAATATCCAGTTTGCAATCAAGAATGATAAGGTTTACGTCATCGAAGCGAACCCAAGAGCCTCCCGGACTGTTCCCTTTATCTGTAAGGCCTATCAGGAACCTTATGTCAACTATGCCGTAAAGGTGATGTTGGGAGAGAAAAAAGTCACTGACTTTACCTTTAAGCCAGTGAAAAAAGGCTATGCGATCAAGGAGCCTGTTTTCTCCTTCCACAAATTCCCGAATGTCAATAAGGAACTGGGACCTGAAATGAAATCCACCGGAGAGGCGATTTACTTTATCGACGACTTGATGGATGATTATTTCCTCAAAATCTACTCAGAGCGAAACATCTATTTGAGTAGATAATCCAGTTCGATAAAATCAAAAAGATTTGGTAAAATTTCTGATCATAATTTTAGGTGTGGGATGGTTGCTTGGGCAGCTGATTCGCTATTTTCTCCGATCCAAACTAGCCCAGTTTGCCCGTCAGGTAAATGAAGCAGCCATGGAGCAGCAGAGAGCACAGCAGCGAGCCTCCCGACCAAAAGATTCTGTAAACGTGGATTACATCCCCAAAGAGGAGTTGGAAAAGCGAAAAAAAGATATTGAAGGCGGAGAGTACGTGGATTATGAGGAAGTGAATGAGTGATTTTTACTCTTTCATCAAAATTCTCCGAAGTCAAAAAAGGGGGTCCAATATTTTTGGACTCCCTTTTTTTATTGGGTAGTGCTCAATTAACCTGCCCTTACCGGAATAGCCTTTCTGGTCACATTGCCTGCCATATCTTCCACCCAGATAATCAGAATGAGCTGGCTTTGTCCTGTGGGCACCGTGAGGGCCTGAGCTTCGGTCAGGTTTCTGAGCGATAGACTTTCTGAGGAGGGTAGGGCTGCCCCTCTGAGATTTCTCCAGCTTGATTCACCCATCATCTGCTCTCCAAACACTTGTACCTGGGCATTTCCTCCTTCTTGTTCGTCAAACCTGTCCTGATTGGTCAGCCGCAACCAAACGAATTTCAAAGGAGTGCTCAAAGGGTGTGCAGTAGTCTGAATAAATCCTTCCAATTCCAAAGGATCTCCTGCCTTGGCAGAAACCGAAGTAGCACCTCCAGTGAGCTCGATCATTGGCGCATAAGGGCGCTGGATATAAAAAGTGGTGTGGTAGTTTGACCCATCTCCAAAGCTGGTTTGGTTGCCATTGATATCCGCAGCAGATATCGTGATGTGATAGGGGCCGGCAAGTACATTTCCCTGAACTTCCGCTTCTGGACCTTCCCAAATCACCGCATAAGGATCGATTCGGACTGAGGTGCTCCCTGCTTCGATTCTCAGTCTGGTATCTGAGGCGGAGGCACTGAATATTTTTCTCACATTCAGTCGCTCAAAGTTGCTCAGCAAGCGTCCATGGGAATGACCGTCAAATCCCCCATGGATATCCAAAAGGACTTCTTGAACTCCCTGAGGGTCAGTTACCTGAAAAGCAACATCAACCCCTTGCTCGTTAGGAGAGAATACTTGGCCAGCACTTGGACTGATAGCTGTCGTGCCTGCTACAGGTCCGATTTCTGGAGCCTGCAGGTCTTGAGGTTCACCCGAATCAGTACAGGAGCTGAGTAAAGTCAATCCGAAGAAGGCAAGCAGGAATAATTTATTTGGTGTGCGTATCATATAGTTTGTTGGTTTAATTCAAGGGGTAAGTGAGTGAAATGGAGACGTTTCTTCCCGGTTCGGGAATATTGATCAGGCGGTATCTGCTTAGGTGATTTAAGTAGCGTACATTTCCCAGATTTCTTATACTGATCGTTAATGCGAGGTTTTTTTGCGCTATTGTGACCATTCCGTTCATTCTCCAGTCCACCAAAAAATAACCAGTGGTAGCCTGCTCGTTTCGAGCTACCCGGTTTTGGGCAAAGGTTTTCCGAAAATCCATCCCCAAACTCCAATCCCTGAAAACTGAGGAAGAATTTTGGATAGGGTAATCCAAACTGGCAAGAATCGACGCGGGTGGGGTCAGTGGAAGCGGAAGCTGGTTTTCTGTATTTTGATTCCAGACATATTCCCCGCTCAAGGTAGTTCGAAGATTCCATGGGCTGAGGTAGCTGAATTGGATTTCACCTCCTGCAAACAAGGCATTGTCTTGGCGGTATTCCCATAGCATACTGGAGCCTGGAAGGGGGGAGAATCGGCCGCTTGGAGCCAGGTAGATAAAATCCCGGTAAACGGAAACAAAAGACGAAATGGCCAAGGAAAAAGTGCCCCATTCCTGGCTCATGCCCAAATCTGCCTGCCAACTCCGTTCAGTGGTTAGCGTTGAGTTTCCTTTTTCATGACGAAAGTTACCATGGTGGATTCCATTAGAAGCCAGTTCTATGGGTGTTGGAAATCTTATTCCAGACCCCAAGTTGAATTTGACAAGACGGGAATCGTCAACCTGCCAAATCCAACCCGTAGAAATACTCGGAGCCAAAGGGCTTCGACTGATATCGGGATTTCTCTGGTCAAACTCCCCCGTCGGCTCTAGCCGCTCATAAATGGGCTGCAAGTGTTCGTCGATTTTCAGGTGTTGAGAATCTACACGAGCACCAATATTCAAGCTGATTTTTTTTGAAAGAGCCCATTCCAAAACCCCATATATGCCGGATTGGAAGCTTCTGTAGGCTGGAAGCAGAAATTCAAAGCCGGAGTAGGTATTGTTCATGAACTGATTCATGATTCCGGCTTGTAAGCTTCCCTTGGATAGTGGATATTTTGCGGCAAAATTTGCCGTATAAGTATCCAGTGAAAGTCCCAGTGCCAAATTTCCGGAAGGAGTTGGCCCAACACCATGAACATGGGGAAGAGACTCTTCCCTTCTTCGATTGGCTTGGTATCCCAAGTCCAGAGTGTAGTTAACTTTTTTTCTTTCCCAGTGTGTGTTGGAAATCAATTTCCAATGGGTATTGATTTGTCTGGGGAATTGGATATCTCTGGAATCTCCATCGTCTTCTAGGCTATAGGTTGTAGGAATTCCCACAGCACCGGTGAAAATCCCAGCTTCCTGCCCAAATCGGCTAAGTGTAAGTCGGGTTTCTCCATTGTAAAGTAGTTTTCCCCCGGCCAAAGTGAAGTTAAGCTGTCTTCCTGCTGTATTTTTAAGTCGTTGGTCAACAATCGGTAAGACGTACCCTGCATAGGTATACCGATCTGCCGGAACTTCATAGTCTCCATGACTCATTACTGAAAGAGTTCCTAGTCCAAAATATTTCCCTTTTCTCGCCTGAAGACTTAATGAGGAGCCAATCAGCCTGCTGTTGCTTTGGGCATCGAGAGCAACAGAACCTGAAATGCGCTCCTTCAAAGGTGCTGGGATAGGATTGATCTTTACGACACCTCCAAGGGCATCCGGTCCGAAAATCAAAGAAACAGGTCCCTTGAATATTTCCACATCTCCGCTGGTGTGTGGGTCGATTTCCAGTCCATGGTCAGCACCCCATTGCTGCCCTTCTTGTTTGATTCCAGAATCTTCGATGAGAATTCTGTTGAAGCTCAATCCTCGAATCATGGGCTTCGAGATCCCTACCCCCATATTCATAGCCTGGACTCCCGGGAGATTTTCCAATGCCCCGGCAAAAGTGATGGATTGCTGACTAAGCAATTCTTCTTTATCCACTTTTAGGGTGGATAATGAGCTTGATAGGGTTCCCAAAGCTTCTTTTTTGCCCAAGACTGCTACCTCTTCCAGATTCTTTGAGGAGGGCACGAGTAGGATGACCCCATTCAGTTGCTTGATTTGGGATATAGTGACGCTTCTTTTTTCAAAACCAACATGAGTGATTTCTATTTTCTCTATTGAATTCTTTAGGGAAATTGTTGCCCGACCTTCCCCATCTGCTATCAGCACCCAAACGGGACTTTCCTGAGCAGCATAGCCTAATATATGAGCGGATAGGGGCTGATTGGCTTGGTCCATTATCCGAAGGGAAATCTCTGATTGGGCCCAGACTTCTGTAGCTCCCAAAACCCAAAAAAGTACCAAGCACAGGCTGATTGATTTTTGATAACTCACTTTTGCAACACTGTTTCAAAAAGCAAAGGTAGGAGCGTGAATTAATTTTTTAAAGAAAATTGCAATAAAGTTGCAAAATAATTGCAACACTATTGCAAATGCTAAAAATGGGGCTTTTCTTTGGTCCGGAAATAATTAAACCGACTTTCTATGAAAAAAAGAGCACTATCTATTTTGTCACTTGCCTTTGTGGCTTTTTCTTGCCAAGAAGACGAGACTCCCATTGTTGAGCAGCCTACTTTTGAAAATCAGGAGAGCGAATGGATCCGCATTGCATCTTGGGATGCCTCCGGGAGATTCAGCATGATGAACCCGCTCAATGGAAATTTGTCCACACCCAATGTCAACCCATTTGCTGAAGGAAGTAGAAATTACCTCAGCACTACCGGGCAATATATTACCTCAGTGGAGCGGACAGCTGGAATTGTTCGGTTTTTTGACACGGGCATAGTCAATCATGAGGATCATGGGCATGAGTATGATATCCGCTGGCTTAATGCTACCGCCGAAGTCCCACTTCCAACCCATTTCTCAGCGAGCAGTGGCAATATCGTCATCTTCAATGACGGCGATGGTTCAATTACCTGGGCTAGGGAAGCATCGATGGAAACGCCCTCTTTCCAGCCGGTAGTACTGGGAGACTTGGGCAATGAAGTTCACCATGGGGCTGCTACTTGGTTGAAAGGAAATAAGTTTGCAGTTACTTTCAAAAACCCCGATATCCCGGGGGCTTTACCCCAAACCATTAAACTTATTGATTCCAACAAGGCTGTTCTGGCGGAAAATGCTGATGTCAGCGTGTCCGGTATCCACGGAGATGCGAGCAATGGCGAATTTGCGATCTTCGGCGGCACTACTGCAGTTCTTGTGGCGCGAGCTAACAATGAGCTGTTCAAAATTGACAATATAGCACCTTTGGAATCTACCTCAGGCAACTGGATGGGTACAATCAAAGCACATGACAACAACCCCATTTTCTATGGTTGGTCCCGAAACAAGGGAATTTTTGCTATTGATCCTGCCGCCAAATCCATGCGAAATGTATACGATGGTGACGATGTGGTGGGCTATTTCTTCAGTGCGGATGGGTCCAAACTGATCATTCAGAATAAATCCAATGAAGTGATGGTTTTGAATGCCACCAACGGCGACATGGTAGTTGAATCTGCCATTCCTGTGGCTTCTGTGGAAGATTTCAGTGCCAGAAAGGTAAGGGACGAATTTGAAACCTATCGCTTGATGAATGAAAATCCGCCGGTTTTGACCAGTTCTGAAAAATACCTTTATGTCCTCAGCCCTTCGCGGACTCAGATAGACGTGCTGGATCTCAATGATCTGAAATCTGTAAAAACCATGACGCTCTCCACACCTGCTACAACGATCATGAGGGTAGGATTTCAAACAAAATAATAAGGAAAATAAATATTTGGTTAAACGTTCAAAAACCGCTCCTGATCTTCGGGGGCGTTTTTTTTATCCTTTGAGGCTTTCAAAAACTCAAAGGCTTCTCATTTATGAAGCATTTCATCAATAAAATTCAAAAATCAATTTTGTTTCAAAACCTCCAAGTTTTCTAAAACCTAACATATTTTCTAAGCGATGAAAACCCATCTTCCAAGATGAACTACCAGTTGAGATCCTTATTTTCTCTCTTCAGATTTTTCCAAAACTTTTTTCTCCTTCATTTTTCTCAAAAAGTAATCTGGAGTACGAGTTACGATTTTGCCATCGATTTGGGCGACGATCTTTTGACCAAGTCGCTTTTTCATTTTTAAAAAGTCTTCCCCGGAATTCAGGATGGCTGATTTCAGTTTTTCTTTTAAGATTTCCTTCTCTTCTGTGCTCATTCTGTAAGGGACTTAATGACCTCAAATGTAGAAACATTTAGAATATTCATTTTCTGTCTCTATTATCTGAGACTGCCTACTGATCACTACATCCTTCTGCACCAAAAAACCTTGTATCCGCTTCCAGTTTTGGTTCCAATCAGGAAATCCTCTCCACCGTCCTTTAGCCCAAGTTTCTTTTTCAGTTCTTCGGCCCCCGTGACATAATTTCGACAGATTACATTGACTTTGCCGGCGGGGAAAAGAGACTTGATTTCCTGCTTTTTGGGAGTTACTTCTTGAACGACTTCAAAAATCCTTCCCGGAATACCTTCAGGGATAGTAGTCCCAGTATATAAATGGCTGTTTCTTTCCAGCTTTTTCAAACCAAATCGCTGGGCAAAAAGATGAAATGCTCCTGCTTTCAGAATTCCACTGACCGGCTCTACCAGATATTTTTCGGTTTCCCCCATTGAAAAATCAGCCTGTGCTTCTTCTTTTGGCTCAAAAGAAAATGTGTCAAATCCACTGCCTAAATCCACCACTTCAATTGTTTTGGAATTGGATGTATTTCCCTTTTCCCAGAAAAGGAGAAGTTCTTTCACCTCATTTTTAACAGAAACCACGGTGATTTTATGGATCTCAGGAAGTTCGGACCAAGCTTGGGAAATATCCAGCATAGGCGAAACTTTGAGGAGGATTTGTTTGCTTTTGGACTTCATCAAGTCCCAAGCTCCAATAACATCCGGCTCGCAGTCCTGGAGTTTGTAAAGTTTTTGGTTTCCGGTTCCACGCCTGGCTGGATCGGCATAGATCAGATCGAATTCAAGGTCAGTTTTCGACAAAAACTCCAGGCCATCCCCTTCGACAAATTCAAATTTGCCGGGATTTAATAGTTCAAGATTATGGCTTGCAATTTGAAAAAGTTCAGGCAGTCTTTCGCAATAAATTCCGGTTTCAAAACCTTGGCTCAAATGAAAAAAATCTACTCCTAAGCCTCCAGTAAGGTCAAGCATCACTTTCCCGGTCAATCCTTTTGCTTTGAAATGGGCGGTCTCTTTTGATGAGCTTTGCTCCAGAGAAATACTAGCCGGAAAAATCAAATCCGGATTTTCAGCCCAGGAAGGGAGTTTTTTGGCAATTTTCTGTCGCGCAGAGATTTGCTGCACAGCCATTTTCAGGTCAAAAGAAACTTTTCCCTGATACTTAAAAAGCAAAAGTGCAGGATCTTCCCGGAGATGATCCTGCACAAATTGTCTGAACTCAGCGCTATTGACCTCGCTGAGATTCATCAGACGAGTTTATTTTCCAAAAGGTATTCAGCGATCTGCACGGCATTGGTTGCCGCACCTTTTCTCAGGTTGTCTGCCACAATCCACATGTTTAGGGTATTGGGTTGAGATTCGTCTCTTCTCAGACGGCCTACGAATACCTCATCTTTTTTATGCGAGGTGATGGGCATAGGGTACACAAAGTTGGTCGGGTCGTCCTGTACCACGATTCCCGGAGCGCTTTCCAACAGACTTCTCACTTCTGCCAAATCAAAGTCCTGCTTGAATTCCACATTGACCGCCTCGGAGTGACCTCCCATGGTTGGGATTCTCACGGTGGTAGAAGTCACCTGAATGGTATTGTCGCTGAAGATTTTCTTGGTTTCGTTGATCATCTTCATTTCCTCCTTGGTGTATCCATTGGGCTGGAATACATCAATGTGAGGAAGTACGTTCATATCGATCTTGTGTGGATACACCCTAGGTGGATTTGCCTCGCCAGCACGCTCAGCCATCATCTGGTCTACGGCAGCCTTACCAGTACCGGTTACCGACTGATAGGTGGATACCACGATTCGCTTGATTCCATACTTGTGTCTCAAAGGCTCCAATGCCAACACCATCTGGATAGTGGAGCAATTGGGGTTGGCGATGATTTTATCTTCTTTGGTCAGCTCTTTTGCATTGATTTCAGGCACGACCAGCTTTTTGGTCGGATCCATTCTCCAGGCAGAGGAGTTGTCCACCACTACAGTCCCTGCTTCTGCAAACTTAGGAGCCCATTCCAAGGATGTACTTCCTCCTGCAGAGAAAATGGCGATTTCGGGTTTGGCTGCTACCGCATCAGCAAGACCGATCACGGTGTGTTTTTTACCCTTGTACTCGATCTGTTTACCTACCGAGCGCTCTGAAGCGACCAAAAGCAGTTCGTCATAAGGGAAGTTGTGCTCATCAAGCACTTCGAGGATTTCGGAGCCTACCAGTCCGGTAGCACCGACTACAGCCAGTTTCATGGTATAAATAGGTTTTTGTAAGGTAATGGGTTGCAAAAGTAAGGACTGTTGATTCATTTTCAGGAGCTAAGCACAAAATTTTAACGGGAAAGGATAGGTTGTTTTAAAACTGAATACTTAATAGTAACTTCAGCTTACTTTTCCCATTTTTTCCATGAATAGAAAAGCGGTACTAGTCTTTTTTGAAATTTTCCTTGCCTTGATTCGGCCTGAATTTGTTTTTACCCAAACTCAGTCTTTTGAATCTCCCTTTCAGATTCAGTCTTTTCCGGAGGAATTTCTTCCGGGTTGGTGGGGAAATGAGGTTCGCAGTACCTCAGCAAGAATTTTCCGATCTGGCAGTGCCGGTAGGGAGGGAAGCGGTGCCCTGGCGGTGCAGCCCATCAGCACCTTCAATGGAGTGCTTTGGGTTAGGTTGTCCACCGAGGGCTTATCCGATCCCAAGGTGTCATTTTGGGCCAGATCTCTTAGAAACGGTACTGGAAGTCGTCCGGCAGTGGTTTATTATTCTTGGGGGAAAAGTCTTAACGGGGAGTATGAAGGAAGAACAAGGTTAGGAGAGGAGAATGAATTTGGAAATGAGGATCAGGAATTCCGGAGGTATATTTTGGATCTGCCAGAGGAAATGAGGTCAGAAACGGAATTTTTTCTCAAGCTAGATATCGAATATGGTCCGGGTTCGGGTAGTGCTGCGCGTTGGCTGATGGATGATTTTGATTTCGGGGTAATTGTAGTGGATACTGATCCTCCCGGGATTGATTGGGTCAAGGGATATTCTGCTACCGAACTTCTTTTAGGCTTTGATGAGCCGGTAGATCCCGGTTTTGCTCAGATTCCATTAGCTTACACCTTGGAGGGAGAAAATCCAGAACGGGTTAGTTTGCTCAACGATTCCACGGCAATTCTTGCATTTTCCCAAACCTTGGAGGAAGGAAGATCTTATGAAATCGGAGTTAGGTCAATTCCGGATTTGGAAGGAAATTTCCTTCAGGATACTATGATTGCTTTTTCTTTTTTTGATCCTACTGCTTTCGAACTTAAGTCTCTGGTAATCAACGAGCTTATGCCGGCCCCAAGAAATGATCAGGATCTGCCCAATGTGGAATACATCGAGCTTTTTAATCCGGGAGAGAAAGAGTGGAGGCTAGGAGGGTTAGTTTTATCCAATTCCAGGACCTCAGCTATTCTTCCGGAATATTGGATGCCCCCGGGAGGCTATCTTTTGCTTTGCCCGGCAAATCAAGCCAGTCTGCTTCAGCCTTTCGGAGAGGTTTTAGCCATTGGTTCTTGGCCGACCCTACTAAATTCAGGCGATCAAGTCAGCCTAAAATCAACTGGAGAATTGCTGGTCGATGAGCTTTCCTACACTACGGCTTCTTGGGGTGGATCTGAATTTTCTGGAGGAGGATACAGTTTGGAGGTCATCAACCCCAGCATCCTCTGTGGAAACTCTAATTTTCTGCTTCCTTCCCAATCTCCCCAAAGGGGTACTCCGGGAGAACTCAATTCTGTGTTTGATCCTGATTTTGGAGGAGAGATGCCCATGATTTCCAGGGGGTACTTTTTGGATTCTATGCAGATTTTCATTGAGTTGAGTTATCCCATTTTATCCGTGTTTGGTCCGGGAAATGTGTGGCTTTCTCCTGAAGTGGGTATCGATTCGGCCTTTCTTATTTCCGGAAAAGAGATTCGAGTGTACCTCAATCGTCCGATAGAAGAGGGGGTTGTCCTTTCAATAAGTCTTACCGGACTACAAAACTGCTTAGGAAGTGAACTGCCTGAATTGGGGCCGATAAGTTTGGTTTGGCCTTCCCAAGTTCAAAAAGGTGACCTGATCCTAAATGAATTGCTTTTTGATCCCCTTCCTGGGGAACCCAAGTTTGTGGAAATTCGAAATACTACCCAGAAATATCTCAATCTGGAAGGATGGGCCTTGGGGAATAGAAGTTCAGACGGGCAGGTGGCACAGTTGAGGTTTTTTGGTGAAAGGGGCCTTTTTCTTCCTCCGGAGGGCTACTTGGCGATTTCTACGGATTCTACCCGACTGAAAATCACCTATCCCAAGTCCGCCTCAGGAAGGATGCTGCAGATTTCTTCCTTGCCCAGTTATCCCATCTCAGGAGGTACTGTGGTATTGGTCCGGCCAGATGGTGAAGTAGAGGAGGAGTTTCGGTATTCCAGCTCCTTGCATCATCCTCTTCTCCGCAACTCTAAAGGGGTCTCTCTGGAGAGAATTTCTAAAATTCCGGCAGCGGCGACCTCTGAAAACTGGCAATCCGCCTCCGAGGGGGAAGACTACGCTACTCCGGGCCGAAGAAACTCTCAGGACATCGAGCCCAAGGATTTAGAGTCAGTGATTACGATCGATCCCAAGGTTTTTGATCCGGAAGGAAGCTTTGGCCCCTCATTTACTACCATTTCCTATCTTTTGGATCAACCTGGCTGGCTTGGGACCTTCCGTATTTACACTTCAGGGGGTCAATTGGTGGAGACTTTGGGGCAGAATCAACTCTTGGGAAGGGAAGGGATATTTGTTTGGGATGGTACAGATGCCGAAGGACGCAGAGTTCGTCCGGGATATTATGTGCTTTTGACTGAATTGTATAATCTCTCCGGGGAGCTGATTGTCATCAAAAAGACGGTAGTGGTAGGGATAAAACTTTGATTTTCTACATTAATTGTAACCTAAAACCATTTTTTCTGTATATTAATAAGACAGAAAGATTGAATTTTATGGAACGCGACCTTATCACTCAAACCATCGAAAAGATAGTCCTCAAAGAAGGAAAAGAGCTACTGGAAGCTCAATCCTATCTGACCATGCGCTTTCGCATCTCAGTAGACCTTACTTGCCTTTCCAAAAGGCTGAAAAAGCTGATGCAAGATGAACAGGCTGTAGCCTAAATTTTCAACATATTATCCTGATTTTTTTATAAGTTATTGATTGTTAAGGGTTAAAAATTTTCACCGAATGGGCTTTATGGATTTATCCGTTGTTGGCTTGTCTTACTTTTTGGAAATATCGAAGACCGACGTATTTTAGGGAAATTAACCCATGTCAACGATTGGATTTTTCCAATCCTTTAACCCTAGAAGCTATGAGTCAGGAAGGAAAAACAGCATACTCTCCCGAAGAACTAAAGGAATTTGAAGAGATCATTTTGCAGAAATTGGCCGTGGCCAAGGAAGAATTGGTGTCTCTCAAAGAGACCCTGAGTAAGAAAAATGACAGTGGAACTGACTACACTGCTTCTACCTCCAAACTACTTGAAGACGGAGCGGATACACTGGAGCGCGAAAGCATGAGTCAACTTGCCGCCCGGCAGCAAAAATTCATCATCAATTTGGAGAATGCGCTGATTCGGATCAAAAACGGCACCTATGGAGTCTGCGTGGATACCGGGAAACTGATTTCTAAAGAAAGACTCAAAGCAGTGCCCCATACCATGCATTCCATCGAAGCTAAACTTGCAAAAAAGTAAACAATCCCTGCTTAAGCTTTAGGATTGTTTCTTCTACCTGCTAAAAGCTTATTATTATTGAATACCTTGAACATATCCAGGCTGGTTTTTTGACCAACTAGTAGCAAAAGAAATCTTGGAATTTCTTCATCGACATATCGAAGCACTGATTTTTTGTGCTCCCGAACCCCTTTCAGTCTCCGAGATTGTCAAATGTCTCGGAGAGATGTTTGAGGCGGAAATCCCTGTAGACCATGTTGAATCGGCTATTTACGACCTTCGAAAAAAATACAATCAGGACGATTTTTCCTTCGCCTTGGAGCATTTGGGTGGAGGATATCAGTTTTTGACTAAGCCGGCCTATCAGACATCCATCAGTATTCTTCTCAGACAGCAATCCCAGAAAAAGCTTTCGACTGCCCAATTGGAAACGCTTTCTATCGTAGCCTACAAGCAGCCCGTGACCAAGGGAGATGTGGAGCAGATACGCGGAGTGAATTCCGATTACTCGATCCAAAAGCTTCTGGAAAAGGAACTGATCGAAATCAAAGGTAAATCCGAGGGGATAGGACGTCCTTTGCTCTATGGGACTTCTCAGAAGTTTATGGAATATTTTGGAATCAATTCCATACAGGAACTACCTCAACCAAAGGACTTCTCTCAGCCTGAAAATCAAATCGGGGAGGAAAGAGATTAATTGAAAATTAGGCAGGAGTGACCTTAGCCAGTTTCGATACCAAAAACTTTTTCCCAGTACTTACCTCTTCACACAGCACGCGGGTTCTCCGCGTTTCTTTTTTGGTAAATTGCCTTCCTTGCAAGAAAAAGGATTGGCCTTCAGGTAAATCAGCCAAAAACTTCTCTGTCGAGTCTGTGGCTTTCAGATCGTATTTGCTCATTTCTTTCATGAGAAAAAGATCTTTTGCCGAACTGGCTGATGGATTTTTCATGTGAAGTCTCAAAGGGACTAAAATATCTCTGGGGAAGACCGACTCTACAAGCATGGGTGCCAATAGCTGCTGAAATTCTTTTTTCCATTCTTTTCCGTGTGGCGCATGTGCGAGGCCGTATCTTTCAAAAGTCCTCAAATGGGCCACTTCATGAATATAGGTGAGTAAAAACTGGTATGGATTTAAGTCTGAATTGAGTGTGATGGTTTGGATTTTTTGGTCTTTGCGGTATCTGAAATCGCCAAGTTTGGATGTGCGGGGAGCTTTGACATGAAAGTGAAAAGGAATCTCCTCCCAAAGCAAGGCGCAATAAGAAACAGAGGTAGGAGGCAGATGCTTGGTGAAAATAGAAATCAGGGCAGGAGGGATCTTCATGTAGGTAAAAATACCGGAATTTGGTGATTCCGGTGGTGGGCTGTGGCCAATAAACTATTTTTTCGGTAGTGGAGGTGAAGGTGACGGGTAAAAATAAGGACACAAAAAAAGCCTCAACTCAGTTGAGGCTTTAATTTCTTCTGTGTGTCAGTGATTACTGAACTGCAGTAGTGTCAGCAGCAACAGCAGCAGTATCAACAGCAGGAACTTCTTCAACTACTGGAGTCTCTTCTACAACTACGGTTTCTTCTACAGTTTCTTCAGTGGTTTTGTTACCGCAAGAAGCAGTAGCGATCAAACCAGCGATTGCGAAAATTGCAAATACTTTTTTCATTTGTTATGGTTTTCTTAATTACAGGGCAAAGGTACTAGTATTATTTTCAATTGTGCAAGCGCCGTTCAAATATTTTTTATTTGTTTTTATAAATGATTTTTACCGGAACTCCTTCAAAATCAAAATTTTCCCGGATCCGGTTCTCCAAGAAGCGGGTATAGGGGTTTTTGATGTATTGAGGCAGGTTGCAGAAGAAAGCAAACACCGGATTTTTGGTGGGTAATTGAGTCACATATTTGATTTTGATGTACTTTCCTTTCCATGCCGGAGGAGGATATTTTTCGATTTCTGCGAGCAAAACATCATTCAACTTGGATGTGGTCACCCGACGGGTCTTGTTTTCATAAACCTTCACGGCCAACTCAATGGCTTGGAAAATCCGTTGCTTTTCGGTCACTGAAGTGAAAATGATCGGGATCCATTTGTGCTCTCCCAAACGCTCCATCATCTGATCCTTGATTTTGTTCATGGTCTTGTGGTCTTTTTCGATCAAATCCCACTTGTTGACCATGATCAGAATCCCTTTGTTGTTTTTGATGGCAAGCCCGATCAGGTTGATATCCTGCGCTTCGAGCCCGCGAGTGGCATCGACCATGATAATGACCACATCGGATTCTTCCAAAGTGCGAAGCGAGCGCATCACGGAGTAAAATTCAATATCCTCCTTCACTTTACCTTTTTTCCGGATACCTGCGGTATCTGTGATGATAAAGTCCTTGCCAAAAAACTTATATCTCGTGTGGATGGCGTCTCGGGTAGTTCCTGCCTCATCGGTGACAATAGATCTTTCCTGACCGAGCAGAGCATTGAGAAATGAGGATTTGCCTACGTTGGGTCTTCCCAAAATGGAAATCTTGGGAACTCCTGCATCCGGGTCTTCCTCTCCTTCCTCGGCAAAGTGGGTAATTACCGCATCCAAAAGTTCCCCAGTACCGCTGCCACTCACTGCCGCAATTGGAAATATCTCATGATCTGAAAGCCCCAGAGCATAAAATTCGCTTGCCATCAGCGCTTTGTCTAGGTTATCGGCTTTGTTGGCTACGATGTAGAGGGGCTTTTTTGTCCCACGAAGCTCATTGGCAAACTCTGAATCCAAATCAGTCAATCCATCATGGCAATCCACCACAAAAAGAATGACATCGGCTTCCTCGATGGCAAGCTTGACTTGCTTTCGGATTTCTGCCTCAAAGATATCTTCAGATCCAGTGACATATCCTCCCGTGTCGATCACTGAAAAAAACTTGCCGGACCATTGGGCATGTCCATAGTGGCGGTCTCGTGTGACTCCGCTCAGGTTGTCCTCAATGGCTTTTCTTTCTTCTACCAGACGATTGAAAAGGGTAGATTTTCCTACGTTTGGTCTTCCTACTATTGCTACAATATTTGCCATGATTAAAGGGTGTCATACCCGAATTTTTTAAGTTTCAATTTGTTTTTTCTCCAGTCCTGCTCCACCTTGACAAAGGTCTCGAGGAAGACTTTTTTTCCAAAAAACTTCTCCAAATCTTCCCGGGCTTCTGTGCCAACTTTCTTCAGCATTTTGCCCTTGTCGCCGATCAGGATTCCTTTTTGGCTGTTTCTTTCGCAGAAAATAGTGGCCCGAATCCGGATGATCGCTTCTTCCTCATGAAAATCCTCAATACCGACTTCGGTGCTGTATGGGATTTCCTTTTTGTAATTGGTGAAGATCTTTTCACGAATGATCTCGGAGGCAAAGAACCGCTCCGGGCGGTCTGTTAGTTCCTCCTTGTCATAAAATGGGGGATGAACGGGGAGTTTGTCCAGAATTTCCTGAAGGATTTTTTCTATATTGAAGTTTTCTTTTGCCGAAATGGGGATCACTACATCAGCCTTTACGCGTTGGGTCCAATAGGAGGTGATTTCTTCCAGCTGTCCTTCTTTGGCAAGATCTATTTTGTTGATAACCAAAAGGACTGGAATTCCCGATTGATTGATACGCTGAATGACCTCCTCGATTTCTTCTTCAGTTTCGTAAAGGTCGGTGACGAAGAGAATGACATCGGCATCTTCCAGAGAGAGATTGACAAAGCCCATCATGCTTTTGTGTAGCTCATATTTGGGCTTTAGCATTCCCGGTGTGTCAGAAAATACGATCTGGTAATCTTCTGTATTTGTGATTCCGACAATTCGGTGACGGGTGGTTTGAGCTTTGGAAGAGATGATGGAAAGCCGCTCACCCACAAGGATATTCATGAGTGTAGACTTGCCTACATTGGGTTTACCGATGATATTGACAAATCCTGCTTTGTGGGATTGGGGATTCATTTTCCAAGAATTTTTTGCAAAGGTACTTGATTTTTGAGAGATAGTCCTTACCTTTGCATCACAATATCGCGGGATGGAGCAGTTGGTAGCTCGTCGGGCTCATAACCCGAAGGTCACAGGTTCGAGTCCTGTTCCCGCTACTACGAAGCCGATCAGAAATGATAGGCTTTTTTATTTTCTTTTTATCCCATCCAACGAAAATTTTCCTCCTCCGCTAAGCAGAAGTCCCATAAATGCGGCAAAGTAAAGGAGGGGTAATTCTTTTTTGCCAAAGGGATCATCCCAATGGGCATAAAATGCCGCCACAAGCATAGTAATCATCAATGGAATCGTCGCCCAGCGGGTCTTGAACCCCAAAATAATCAGTGCTGAACAAATCACCTCGGCAAAAATAGCCATGGATAGGCTGATTTCGGGTCCCAAACCAAAAGGATCCGCAAAGCGAACCGGCCCGTCTCCAAGCAGTCGGCCGATTTTCGGAATGCCGTGGGTCAGCATCATCCCTCCGGTAAGAAGCCGAACAAGCAGAAGACCCAAGTCCTGAGCTAGTTTATTATTCATGTCTACGAAGTTTTTTTTGAATTTAAGGTTTGACAGCAGATAGCATCCTGTCTTTTCCATTAAGGTCTTTATGGATAGTTACTCGGTCATATCCTTGTTTTTCCAAAAGACTCTGGATCTCCTCAGCGGCTTTTTCATAGATTTCAAAATATAAACGCCCCTCCTTTTTGAGCAGGTTTTTGCCCTTTTCGCCGATTACCCTATAAAAAATAAGCGGGTCCGAATCCGGCACAAATAAGGCCAAATGAGGCTCGTGATCTACTACATTAAGGTGCATTTCTTCTTTATCCCAAAGCGGCACATAAGGGGGATTGGACACAATAATGTCAAATTCTCTCAGGTCAGGTGTTTGGTTGAGAATGTCGATCAGGGAAAAATCTACCTTGGCATGAAGCAAGTCCCGATTTTTCTCAGCCACTTGAAGGGCTTCTTTGGAAATGTCCACCCCATAGACTTCCGGGGCCTTCATCTCCAAAGAGAGAGTAATCGGAATACATCCCGTTCCGGTTCCGACATCTAAAATCCGCAGTCCGCTTTGAGGGTTTTGGCTTTTGATCAGGTAGACAAGCTCTTCGGTCTCATTTCTAGGGATAAGTGTATCTGGAGTGACCAAAAAATCCCTTCCGTAAAATGGAGCCTTTCCAAGAATGTATTGAATCGGCATGCCGGATTGGAGTTTTTCAAAATCCTGCCAAAAGGCTTCCGGTAAATCCTTTTCTTCCACAAATTTCAAAAAATCCACCTTTTTCAATCCAAAATGATACTCCAATAACCAATCCACCAGATTTAGAGCCTCGGACTCCGGGTAAAGTTGGAGTTGAGCGGCAAGTTTACGGGAAAAGTCCATGTAGGAGATAGGCATATCCAAAGTTAAAATGCTTTTTCGGAGAAAAGACCACAAATCCCGGCATCAAAATTTTTCCTTGTACCTTTGCCTAACTATTTTCAGTCATGAAGTTACACAACAATACCATCCGGGGAGTGCATACCGCACTGGAAGCGATTTTTGAAGAAGGTCAATATGCAGATAAAGTAATCGAGAGAACGCTCAAGTCCAATCCCAAATGGGGGGCAAGAGACCGCTCGTTTATTGCGGAAACGACCTATGAGATGGTACGCTGGTGGAGGTTGATCAACTATTTGAGTCCTTCCAAGGGGTATTGGGATTTGTTTGGAACTTATTGGCTGATGCAGGGAAATGAACTTCCACCTTGGGAGGAATTTGAAAAGCTGAATCCCGCAAAAATCAAAGAAAAATACGAATCGCTAAGTAATCCAGCCCTATTGGAGTCGATTCCTGATTGGCTCCAAGACTTGGGGAAAAAGGAACTCGGAGAGAAATGGGATGCGGAAATTCATGCACTCAATGAAGAGGCCGAGGTAGTCCTTCGGGTCAATACCCTGAAGATTTCCAGGGAAAAGTTGAGAAATCGTCTGGCTGAAGATGGGATAGATACCTACATGATCAAGGGATATCCAGATGCATTGATTCTGGAAAAAAGACAAAATGTCTTCAGAAATTCAGCCTTCAAAGAAGGACTTTTTGAGGTTCAGGATGCCAGTTCCCAACTGGTAGCCGATGCCTTGGCTGTAGAACCGGGAATGCGGGTGATTGATGCCTGCGCCGGAGCAGGGGGGAAGTCCCTGCATCTGGCTGCTCTGATGGAAAACAAGGGTAAGGTCATTTCTATGGATGTGGAAGAGTGGAAGCTACAGCAGGCCAAGTTGCGGGCAAGGAGAAATGGAGTATCTATTTTTGAACCCAAACTTATCGAAGGAACGAAAACCATCAAGCGACTTAAGGAATCGGCTGACCGACTGCTTTTGGATGTGCCTTGTTCGGGTTTGGGAGTCCTGAGAAGAAACCCGGACACCAAATGGAAGCTTTCTCCGGAGTCCATAGAAAAAGTGCGTCAAACCCAGCAGGAGATTCTTCAGACTTATCCGTCCATGCTGAAAAGCGGAGGGCAAATGGTCTATGCCACCTGTAGTATTCTTCCTTCGGAAAATGAGGAGCAGGTCAAGCAATTTCTCCAAAGTGAAGCAGGAAAAGATTTTGAGCTAATTGAGGACAAAAAGGTCTTGGCTCAAGAAAGCGGATTCGATGGGTTTTACATTGCCCGATTGCAGAGGAAGTGATTTGTTCTTTGCATGCACCATCTGACAATATCCCCTTACTTGCGATTTACGATTTTGGATAACTTGATTTGCAGGAGATTCAAATATTCTTCTAAAATTCAATCTTTCAACTTTACCACTTTCCAACCTTACCACTTGCTGACTTTCCTCTTCCAAATCACCGGGCTATGGACATCCGACATCGGACCTGCTTTCTCCTCTCATAAATAATTTGCCTATTCCTTTATTATTCAGGTCTTTATTTTTTAATTTTAATCAAATTTTAAGTTATGGACCTAGAGCTGGTTTTTTCCTTCGCCAACTCGATTGCTTTTATTTGTTGGGTTTTATTGTTTGTTCTGTATCAAAAGCGATGGGTGTATAAGGCGCTTTTTTCTGTTGTATTTCCTCTTTTGGCACTGATTTACCTTTATTTCATCATTCAGGGGCTTTGGCATGAGCCGCAAGGCGGATTTGATTCATTGGCCAATGTTAAACTTCTTTTTTCAAATGATGAAGCTGTTTTAGCAGGCTGGATTCATTATTTGGTCTTTGATCTTTTTGTCGGAATGTGGATCTGTCATGATGCTGACCGCCGGACGATCAATCGATGGGTCCTGCTTCCCTGTCTATTGCTGACCTTTATGATGGGGCCTACAGGTCTTTTGCTATATGTGATTATCCGCGCTTTTTACATGAGAAAGTTTCCTCAGGAACCTTATGTGGAGAACCTGGTACACTGAGCTTAGTCGGAGAAATGGCCTCTTGGCCAAATCTGGAGGTTTGTGTCTCCTTCTTGGTGCTTTTCTACTCTTTCTTCCTCTTGTTGATCCCCGTGAACTTTTAGGTCAGTCCGTGTGGATGAAGCCTGCCAAATTCTTCCTGTCTATTGCCATTTATTTTTGGACTATGGGATGGATTATGGAAGAGGTAAAAGATTCTCGCTGGGTAGAAAAAATTTCCTGGATCACCTGGACCTTGATGCTGATTGAGTTAATCATAATTACCTATCAGGCCTCTAAGGGAAAAATATCCCATTTCAATAATGATACCCCATTGGATGGAGCTCTTTTTGGGCTGATGGGGTTGGCAATTACGGCCAATTCGTTGGTGGTGATTTTGGTTTTGATCAAGCTTTGGAATGCAAAACACCTTCCCCAAGGCTATTTATGGGGTTTGAGGCTGGGATTGCTGATTTTTTTGATCGCAGGATATCAGGGGTTTCTGATGGTGAGCTTACATCAGCATACTGTTGGCGCAGCCGATGGTCAGGAAGGAATTCCTCTTTTTGGCTGGGCTTTGACCTACGGGGATTTGCGGGTTTTTCACTTTCTGGGTATTCATGCCTTACAAATTTTACCCCTGATCGGATGGTTTGTATTCCGGGAAAGACCAATTCCTATCCTGGGGATAGCAATTCTTTACTTTCTGTTTTGTCTTTTTTTTCTGGTATTGGCTCTTTTGGGCAAGGGTTTGGGAATAGGGTAAAGGCCTATTTTCCAAAGCTTCTTTTATTTAAGCTTTATAAAAGCCGGGAATCCACATTTATTTTTGTTTTTGGCTAGCGCTGCAATGGTTTTTGTTTGTACCTTTGACGGGCAAATAGGGTTACCTACAACCAATATTTGCCATGAATCCAAACTCCTCGAAGTTCCTCTACGAAGCCCTCACCTACGATGATGTGCTTCTTGTCCCAGGTTATTCTGAAGTTCTCCCTAGAGACACCAATACTTCCACCTGGCTCACTAAAAAAATCCGATTAAACATTCCTCTTGTATCCGCAGCGATGGATACTGTCACTGAGGCGGAATTGGCAATTGCCATTGCCTTGGAGGGTGGATTGGGTTTTATTCACAAAAACATGTCCATTGAAAAGCAGGCTGCTCAGGTCCGAAAGGTAAAGAGAAGTCAGGCAGGGATGATTCTTGACCCGATTACCTTGGATATCAATTCCAGAGTAAGAGATGCTGAATCGATCATGCGTGAGTTTCATATCGGAGGGATTCCTGTGGTGGATGAGCACAAAGTCCTAAAAGGGATTATTACCAACAGAGACCTTCGCTTTATCAAAGACCCCAATCGCTTGATTCGGGAGATTATGACCAGTGAAAACCTCATTACTGCCAAATCGGGTATTTCTTTGGAGCAGGCAGAGGAAATCCTTCAGGAATACAAAATCGAAAAACTTCCCATCGTCGACGAAGACAATAAGCTAACCGGGCTAATTACATATAAGGATATCCTTAAAAGAAAAGATAAGCCGAATGCATGTAAGGATGAATATGGCCGGCTTCGAGTGGGTGCTGCTGTCGGAGTGACTGCCGATATCGTGGAGCGTGTAGAAGCGCTAAGAAGCGCTGGAGTCGATGTGGTTTCTATTGATACAGCCCATGGACATAGTAAGGGAGTAATCGATACCTGTAAAAAAATTAAAGCAGCTTTCCCGGATCTTGAAGTTATTGTGGGCAATATTGCTACTCCGGAAGCAGCCATTGCCTTGGCGGACGCAGGTGCCGATGCGGTCAAAGTCGGCGTAGGTCCAGGCTCAATTTGTACTACACGGGTGATTGCCGGCGTGGGGGTTCCTCAGCTTTCTGCGGTATTTGAATGCGCGGAAGCACTGAAGGATCGGGGTGTTCCGGTCATTGCAGATGGTGGAATTCGATATTCCGGAGATTTGGTCAAAGCCGTCGCAGCAGGAGGAAGCTCGATAATGATCGGTTCCTTGCTTGCCGGCACCGAGGAAGCTCCGGGAGAGATGATCATTTTTGAAGGTAGAAAATTCAAATCCTATCGGGGCATGGGTTCTTTGGAAGCCATGGAATCCGGGTCTAAAGACCGCTATTTCCAGGATGCAGAGGACAATATCAAAAAGCTTGTACCTGAAGGTATCGTAGGCCGTGTGCCTTACAAAGGACTGGTTTCTGAAGTGTTGTATCAGTTGGTAGGAGGATTGCAGGCTGGAATGGGATACTGCGGGACCAAAACCATCGAGGACCTACAGAAAAACGGGAAATTCGTGAAAATCACTGCTGCAGGGGTGAAGGAATCGCACCCGCATGACGTGAGCGTCACCCGTGAAGCCCCTAACTACAGCATCAAATCCTAAGATTTCTGATGGTTCCAAAAAGGCCCTTCCTTACCGAAGGGCTTTTTCGTTTTCGTTCCCCAGTCTTCTGTCTTCTCACTTCTTTTTCCAAATGGTTAGACTTAGGACAATATTTCCTACCTATGATTTTGGGTTTACGAGATTTTAATGAACCCTAACCATCCTTTGACATCCTAGCCTTCCAACTTTACCATTTTCCAACCCGGACGCGATAAGCACCCGGTTTTCCGTTCCTACTGATTGACCTCAAAACTTACATCCCATTCCTCTAAGACCTTCACTCGAGATGAAAAGTCAGGATGGAGTGGATTGATCAAGAGATTATGTTCGTCGGGATAGCTGCTTAAAGGCAAGCGGCAAGAAGGAATCTTCAAGGAAAGAGAGAGCATGCTTTTCGCCCATTTTCCTCCAAATTCCTGAGTACTTCTCGGATAGGGTCTGTTTTTCCAATCGGGAGCCAAAGTCTCAGGATCGAGATCAGGTATGCTTCCGGTAATTTCAATCAGAACCAGCTTCCCATGGCTTTGAGTCACTATGGGCCCCTTGATACTGAGCAGTTCCAAAAAATTCAAGGCTGAAACCGAACAGGCATAGATCATCGGAGTACCAAAAGGATTCCATCGGCCCGGTCCCAATCCATAGCCGAGAGAGTTTCTCCCGGGTAGGTTTTCGATCAGTCGAAAGTACCTCATCAGAGGATATTACCCCAGGATATCGCCTCCAAAGCCTGATCTACAAGGGTGATTTGGTAGGGGTTTTTAAGGAGATAAGCAGGTTTTTGATTGCCTAGACCAGCATTGGGAGTCTGAAGCCACTGGGAAAAAAGCTCTTCAGTCCCGTAAATCCTTACCCCTTTGGCAATTATCTGGTCTATTTCCAAGAGATTTTTGGTAAGTGCCCTGCTGAGCTTTCGGTCTTCCTTTTTCCAGCGGAAAAGGGTGCTGGGATCTATCTCCATTACCTCGGCAATGTCATGAGTAGTAAAGTCCAAGAAATCGAAAAACCGCCCTGTCTCATGGAAATCCAGGACAGCCCCGTAAGATTCTGCGGGATCACTGACTACCGAAGGTGAGCTCTGAAAAAAATGGTAGGGGCTGTTCCCGACTTCAATTACTTCAGGATCTGCGTCTGAAAATCGAATCTTCCAAGTCTGGCTCATAGCTTTAGAATTGATCTCCGCTAAATTTACACAAAATAATTGAAATTGCAAGTTTTAATTATCCTATTTGCAATAGTTTAGGTGCTTTTGTACACAATGTTCTTTACAATGGCTTCTGCATGAGAGATACTGTTTTCTATAAAAAACTCCCGTGTATTCAGGCCTCCGCAAACTACCCCTGCCAGATATACCCCGGGCACATTGGACTCCTGATTGGCTTGATCGTAGCAGGGCTGCCTCTTTTCATCCAAGCTTAATTCTACCCCCAACTGATCCAAAAGGCTAAAGTTGGGTTTGTAACCGGTCATGGCTAGTACCCAATTATTGGCAATACTTTCCTCCCCTTGAGGTGTGGAAATGATCACTTCATCCGTCTTTATTTCCTTGACTTTTGAGTTGGTAAAGGCTTTGATTGAACCCTCCTTGATTCGGTTCATGATATCCGGTCGCACCCAGTATTTCACATTATCATCTACCTCATCTCCCAACAGGACCATACTCACTTCAGCCCCTTTTCTCCAGCATTCTAAAGCGGCATCTACTGCTGAGTTGGCCCCACCGACTACCAGTACTTTTTGACCAATAAACGGCCAGGGCTCTTTGTAGTAATGAAGCACTTTGGGCAGGTCTTCTCCCGGCACATTCATCAGATTGGGCAGGTCATAAAATCCTGTGGCCAAAACGATCTTTCGGGTGAGATAGGATCCTTTTGAAGTCAAAATGTGGAAGTTTGATCCTAATTTTTTCAGAGTCTCTACCCCCTCGTAAAGATTGACTTTCAGCTGAAAATGAAAGTAAATCCGGCGATAATATTCCAAGGCCTCTGTTCGGGTAGGTTTTGCCCCCACAGACATAAAGGGAATACCGGCCATCTCCAAGCGGTCCGAGGTGGAGAAAAACGTCATATTCACCGGATAATTGTAGATCGAGTTGCAAAGCGCTCCTTTCTCCAAAATCAGGTAATTCAATCCTGCTTTTTGGGCCTCTATTCCGCAGGCCAAGCCAATTGGCCCTCCTCCGATGATGATCAAGTCGTAGATAGTTTGCATTGGGTTGTTGATTAAAATTTGATCAGAGTTTCTGTGAACTGACCTCTATCCCAGCCAAAGCGCCGCTCGGTAATTTGGGTTTTGCCTTCTTTATCCCGTAAAACTGCCGAAGCAGAGACCGTACCGTAATTTGGAGGCATCCGGATCAGCTGTGCCGAAAGGCTTTCTTCCATTTCTTTTGGAACTCCCGTTTCGGGTAATAGTTCCCAAGGGTATTTTTCTGCGGATTTGAGGATATCTAGCAGGATTTCCGGATTTGGGTCGGGAAGTACAGCCATGAGCTGTTTTTTGGCCAATTCAGTCTTTGGCCAAGGATCGTTGATTAGCCCGTTGCTTAGCCCATGAATTCCCGGTTGGATTTCCTCAGGCTCTTTTCCATAATTGCTCACATAATAAAGCCGGTCGCCTTCCGCAGTCAGTAAATTGAATCCATCAAAAAGTCCCCTTTTTTCCCAAACCTGATCCAGATAGTTTTCGGGGGACAGGGGGGAGTGAAGAAAATCCGTGACCAGCTTTCCCCGGCTCATCTGAGCTTTTCGATTTTGGGAGAAATCCCTGTAGTTTGTCAACAAAGCCCATTTTCCATTCGGATGAAACCCCATCCAAGTCCCGCCTCCTCTTAAATCTTTGCCAGCATACCAGCCCTCTTCCCATTGATGAAGGGAGGACGTAGGCCGGTCAAAAAACTCATCCCGGTTGGCTGAAATAAGTAAAGGAAAGTTCGGGTGGACTTTCCAGGCTATTGCTACCAAACACATATCCTAAAGGTAAAAAAAAGAGGTTGCGCTTAGGCAACCTCTGCTTGGGTGATTATCCAACTTTTTCTTGTTCCAATTTGGGATAATCTGTGTATCCTTTTTCTCCGGGAGTGTAGAAGGTGTCTTGGTCCCAGTCTGCCAAAGGAGCGTGGGAAGCAAAACGCTCAGGTAAGTCCGGATTAGAAATGAAGGGTTTGCCAAATGCCACAGCATCTGCCAATCCTTCTTCGATGATCTGATTGCCTTTTTCCTGGTCAAAAGCACTATTGATTACCAGAGTGCCTTTGTAAATCGGGCGATAGCGCTTGGCGATATTCGGCTCCGCAAATTCCAGCTTGCTGACATCGGTGAAAGGCTCCGAAAGATGAAGGTAGGCCAAATTGTACCCGTTGAGTTTGTTGATGATGTAATCAAAAGTAGGGATAGTCTCCTCATTCATGGTCATGCCAAAAACTCCGTGCAAGGAAGGATTCAAACGAACACCGATTCGGTTTTCCGGCATGACTTCTTTGATGGCATCGATCACTTCAAATAAAATTCGGGCTCTGTTTTCAATGGTTCCCCCGTAGGCATCGGTCCGATGATTTGAAGTGGAGTTGAAAAACTGATGCAACAGATACCCATTAGAGGAATGAATTTCTACTCCGTCAAATCCGGCTTCCATCGCATTTTTTGCTCCGTTTTTGAAATCCTGAATAGTCTCTTGGATTTCCTCCAAAGACATTTCTTTTGCTTTCACCGTTTCTTTGAATCCTTCCGGTGTAAATGACTTGGAATTGGGATTGGTCGCCGAGGCAGACAAAGGGAGTTTCCCCCCATGAAAATCCGGATGGGACATTCTTCCTACATGCCAAAGCTGAATGAAAATCTTTCCACCTTCTTCATGCACGGCTTGAGTTACTTGCTTCCAAGCTTCCTTTTGCGCTTCAGAATAAATTCCCGGAGTGTTAATGTAGCCCACCGCTCTTGGCGAAATCTGAGATCCTTCCGAAATAATCAATCCTGCGGAGGCTCGCTGACGGTAGTAGTTGGCGTGGATGTCAAAAACTTTGTTTTCCGCATTGTTAGCCCGACTTCTGGTCATTGGGGCCATCCAAACCCGATTTTTTAAAGCTAAATCTCCCACTTCAATTGGCTGCAAAAGCGCTTGTGTTTTACTCATGATAGTCGTTGGCTTCTAAATTCAATGTATATACAACTATCTCCGGCTAGTCAAAGTTCAGGTTTGGGAGAAGTTTTCTAAATTACTTTGCGCTGGCATCCAATCGATTCAGAAAAACCCGGTCTATGTACACCTTTCCCTTTATTTTATCCAAACTATGAGACCCTCTCTCCTTATCCTGACAGGCGCGGCTAGCGGCATCGGACTTCATATGGCCAGAAAATGTTATCAGGCTCAGATCCCGATGATTTTGATCGATATCAGGGAAAATGAGCTAAAAGACGAGTTTGGGGAGAAAGAGCGAATCAAACTCTTGGTTGGAAGTGTTTCTGATCCTGAAACCTGGAATCGGGCTTTAGTCCTTGCCAAGGAATGGAGCTTTCCCATTTCTCATCTGATCAATTGCGCCGGAGTCATTCGGCCCGGATTTTTAGTCGATTACTCACTTTCCGACATCGACTTTCATCTGGATATCAATGCTAAAGGTAGTATCCTCGGAACCACAATTATCGGTAGAGAGATGAAGGTTCAGGGCTTTGGGCATATCATAAACGTTTCTTCATTGGCAGGTTTAGCGCCGGTTTCAGGCTTAAGCTTGTATGTGGCCTCCAAGTTTGCTGTTCGGGGTTTTTCCCTTGCTGTAGCAGCAGAGCTGAAAGCCTTTGGCGTAAAAGTCAGTGTACTTTGTCCGGACTTGGTCAATACACCCATGCTGGACCTACAATTGAATTATCCTGAGGAAGCTAAGCTGACATTCAGCGGGTCTGGTCCTATTTTACAGCCTGAGGATGTGGTCAAAGCTATTCTCAAGCTAATGGATAAGCCCAAGGCTGAAGTGACTCTTCCAGCTTCTAGGGGTTGGTTGGCTAAAATCGCAGGTACCTGGCCTTTTGTTGGAGAATTATTTCGCAAATCATTGGAAAGGCAAGGAGAAAAAAATCTCAGAAAATTGCGCAAATAGCTCCTAATGAGCATTTAACACTTTTTAATACGAAAAAAATCGTATTTATTTTTGATCTTACGATACTCTTCGTATAACTTTGTACGAAAGCAATCGTATTATTCGCATGAACAAACCTACCGAAGCTGAATTGGAGATCCTTTCCTTGCTGTGGCAATTGAAGGAAGCGAGTGTCCGGCAGATTCACGAGCGGCTCGCCGCAGTGAAGGATACCGGATACACCACCACACTGAAGATCATGCAAATCATGCATGCCAAAGGGATGGTGGAACGTGATGAAACCAGCCGAACCCATATTTATCGCCCATTGGTCAAGCAGGGAGACACACAAAAATCCCTTTTGAAAAATCTGATGACCACGGCCTTTGGAGGAAGTACAAGTACTTTGGTCATGCAGGCCCTGGGACAGGAGAAGCCTTCCAAAGCCGAGATTGATGAAATTCGAGCCTTTCTTGACAACCTTGACAACGATAACGCATGAACCTTTTGAATGATTGGATTTCAGAACCTCTTTTGAATGCGCTGGGATGGACTTTAGTCCACTCAGTTTGGCAGTTGATTTTGATAGCTGGGTTACTAGCCTTAGTACTCAGACTGGCAAAGAGCTCCACTCCTGCCCTAAAGTATGGGCTAGCGGTAGCGGCCCTTATGGTTTCCTTCTTTTCGGTAGGCCTGACTTTCGTCTATGAATGGTCTCAAGTGGAAGCAGCGGCTTCCATTTCCTTACCTGAGGATTTTACCCTGAAGGTCTATCAGGAGCAGGTAGGTGAGGAGATTTCCTTGGAAAACTGGATGACTCAAACCTCCTTTTGGATAGAAACCAATCTGACTTGGTTGGTTAATTTCTGGTTTTTGGGGGCCTTGCTTTTCGTTTTTAGATTGGCAAATAGCCTCTCGGAAATACGTAGCCTGAGAAAGCAATCTACAGTTTTACTTGATTTCGAGACTCAGCAAGTGGCCCAAAGGATAGCTAAGAAACTGGGAATCCAAAGGAAGTTTGAACTACGAACTCATCACAAGGCCCAATCTCCTTTGACTTTCGGCACCTTAAAGCCGGTAATCCTCTTGCCAGCTGCTTTGGTTTTTCACCTTACTCCCCACCAACTTGAAGCCATTCTTGCACACGAGTTTGCTCATGTAAAGCGAAACGATTACTTGGTCCACCTGCTGCTCTCAGGATTGGAAGTAATTTTCTTCTTTCATCCTTGCTATTGGTGGATGAGTCAGACCGTCAAAGAACTCCGGGAAAATGCAGCTGATGATTTGGCATTGAAGTCGGGCATTCAGCCAAAAGTTCTGGCAACGAGCCTGGCGGAGGTTATCAATTTCACCAGAGAAAACACCCCCGAACTTTCACTTACCGCTGGCAAAAAACGAAATCCAACTCTACTGAGAATCAAGCGTATTCTCGGCTATTCCACTGAAAACTATCCACAAACTCCGCTAATTTCCATTCCTATGCTACTCACTGTATTTCTCAGCCTTGGGCTGATGGCCTCTGCCCAACAAGACACGCCCAAGTCTCCGGAGGCGCCTCAGCTTGCTTCCGAAGAGTTGCCATTAAGTTCTTCTTTTGTTCCAATCACACCTCAGGATACAACCATCAAAACCTACATTGATCCCAAGACTCAAGAGACCATTAAAGTATATGGGAAAAACACTATGATAATCACTTCTGATGATGGTAAAGTTTATCAAGTCAATGGAGATCGGTTAATCTACGAAGGGGATACTTTACCTCTAAGTCCAAAAACCAAGGCTGCACTCGAAAAATTAAAGAATCTGGAAACTAGTTCTATACCTGATTTGGATTTTCCTACAGTACCTGAATTCCCGATGGAATTGGAAATGGCTCCAATGCCAGACTTCGAAATAGAAATCCCGGAACTTGGAGAAATGCCTCCTTTTCCAATGGAAGCTATGGCTATGCCTCCATTTCCCGATTTCCCTATGGAGTTTGATTTTCTAGGCGAATTTCCAGCGGAGTTTTTTAAGTCGGATACCACCAAAATGACTGCTGCCGAAAGAGAAAAATGGCACAAAGAAATGGCAGACCGAGCCAGAGAATTCTCTAAGGAAGCTGAGCTCCGGGCCAAGGAATGGGAGATTCGATGGAAAGAAAATGAGCAGGAGAGACAAGCAAAAATGTCTGAGTGGGAGGCGAAATTTAAGCAAGAATTTGAGCCGAGAATGAAGGAGTTTGAGCTTAGGATGAAAGAATGGCAGGCTGCCAATGAACCTAGGTTGCAGGAATTTGAGGCAAAAATGAAAGCCTGGCAAGAAGCACAGGAACCGAAAATGAAAGAATTTGAGCTAAGAATGAAAGAATGGGAGAAAGCCCAAAAGCCCAAGTTGGAGGAATTCCAAAAGAGAATGGAAATCTGGCAGCAGGAGCACAAAGCCAAAATGGAAGAGTTTCAAATGCTGCTGAAAGAAGAGCTCCAAAAAGCCAAAGAGAAAAATTAAAACATGTGTTGTTGATCTATAAAAGACCTGTCCAATTGGGCAGGTTTTTTTTATGAAGGTGGGTTGATTCACCATTTCTTGATATTTCCTGGGAAAATCCCCCACTTTTTATCCCATACTCGACCCAGCATTCCTTTAGATCAGAGTTTTAATTCTAAAAAAGCCCAAAATCGGACTGTTTTAGCCCATTTTTTCAAGCTGTGCCTAGGGTGTTAACCTCTTGAAAATCAATAAAAATTTCGAAGAAATTTTTTTAAAAATATTGGTGTGGATGAATCTTTTGGCTATTTTTAATCCAAAGTGGGAAAAAGTGGGGGAAAGTGGTAGATTGTGTAATTCAATTTCTTACTTTTGTTTTTACAGAAAACTCTACAAAAGATAGCGTCAGCAAATGTTTAACAGTTCATACGATGCCAAGCTCGATCCTAAAGGACGTCTGGTATTGCCGGCAAAGATCAAGTCGGCAATTCCGGAGGCCAATGGGTCTACTTTGATGCTGCGTATGGCAGAGGACTACTGCCTCGCTCTGTATCCAATGGTGGAATACAGAAAGCTGGAGAACAAAGTCAAAGCGCTCAACATCCATAATCTGGAGCAGCGGACATTTCAGCGCTCTTTTTTCAGTACTGTCGTAGAGGTAGAGTTGGACAGTGCGGGTCGATTGCTTATCCCAAAGACTTATCAAGCCTATGCCAAACTGGAGAAGGATGTAGTGGTCGTGGGGAATGGAATCCGGATAGAATTTTGGAATCCTGAGCAGTACCAAAAGTTTGTGATCCCTGATCCGGCTGAAGTATCTGGCCAAATGGAAAAGTTTCTCTCCTGACCGTCATGACAGAGTCTGTGTACCATATTCCAGTGATGCTTGACCAATGCACTGAAGGCTTGGCTATTAATCCAAACGGGATTTATGTCGACGTCACCTTTGGTGGAGGGGGGCACTCTCGGGAAATCCTGAAAAATCTGGACCAAGGTCACCTTTACGCTTTTGATCAGGATGCGGACGCAGTGGCTAATGCACCAAAAGATGATCGGTTTACCTTGATCAAGGCCAATTTCAGGGATATCCGCCGCTACTTGAGGCTGTATGGTGTGAAGCAAGTGGATGGAATTTTGGCTGATTTGGGGATTTCTTCCCATCAGATCGATGAGCCAAGTCGTGGATTTTCCACGCGATTTAGCGGGAGCCTGGACATGCGGATGAATCAATCCGCTCCACTTACGGCCAAAGAGGTGCTCAACTCCTACGAAGAGTCCCGATTGCACCGGGTTTTTGGGATGTATGGGGAGGTGAAAAATGCCAAAACTCTGGCTCAGGCAGTGGTAGCCGAACGGGCAGCCAGACCATTTGATACGACGGAAGGCTTCACCGCCTTCCTAAAAAAGTTTGCTCCCAGAGGAAAAGAGTTCAAATACTTCGCTCAGGTGTTTCAGGGGCTTCGCATAGAGGTAAATGACGAGATGGGAGCTTTGGAAGAAATGCTGCTAAGTGCAGTCGAGCTATTGAAGCCTGAGGGAAGATTGGTGGTGATGAGCTACCATAGTCTTGAGGATCGGTTGGTCAAAAATCTCATTACCAAGGGGAAGTTTCAGGGTGAAGTAGAGAAAGACTTCTACGGGAATCTCCTTCGGCCCCTAGAACCAGTCAGTCGGGGTGCTATCGTAGCGGATGAGGTGGAGGTAGCCTCCAACCCAAGAGCGAGAAGTGCAAAATTGAGAATTGCAAAAAAGATAGGGAAATGAGTCAGAACACCTTTAAGAAGAAGCTTAAAGCAGGGAACAGCCCCAAAGGCGGTCCCCGAAAGACCATTTTTACCTGGATGGAGGAGAAGTTGGATGTGACCCGGATTTTGGGTGAAGGGGTTCCGGTGCAGTTTGTGCCGCCTGTAGCTTTTCTCACTCTCTTGGCTTTACTCTATATCTACAGCAATCACCGGGCTGAAAATATGGTGAGAAAAATCGAAAAAGCCCAGCAGGAAGTGGAAGATATCCGTGCCGATGTCACTACGCTGGAAGCAGAATATATGCAAAGCAGCATGCAGTCCGAGGTGGCTAAGCGTGTAGCCCAGTATGATCTCTATGAATTGAATCAACCACCGGTAAAAATCGAGGTGAAAAAGTGAATATCAAACGCTCCATAGTGCTCCGAGTGAGGGTGGTTTTCATCCTGGTCGCGTTGGCTGCGTGTGCCATTCCTTACCGTATTGCCGTGGTGCAGTTTCAGCAGGGTGAAAAATGGCGGGCCAAAGCCGAACAGGTCAATTTTCAGTACCGGGAAGTTCCTGCGACTAGAGGAAATATCTATGCCGCAGACGGAAGCCTTCTGGCGACTAGTTTGCCTTTTTACCGGGTAGCAATCGACCCCACTATGGCAAAAGATGCCAAATTCAAGAGCGGAATCGATTCTCTCTCCCGATTGCTTTCATCTTTCTACAGAGATAAGTCTGCAACGGCTTACAAGCGAATGATTCAGGACGCAAGGGGAGACAAAAAGCGCTATCTGGTCCTTAATAGAAAGCAAATCGGCTATCAGGACATGCAAAAAATGGCCAAATGGCCAATTTTCCGTGAAGGAAGACTGGGGGGGGGAGTCATTTTCGAAAAGGTAGAAAAGCGCTATCAACCCTTTAATTCCCTGGCTAGCCGTACGGTAGGATTCCTCAATGAGGATGAATACGGCGCGGGAATCGAATACAGCTTCAATAATTACCTCAAGGGCAAAGACGGGAAAGCTCTTTTTCAGCGTTTGGCAGGCGGAAGTTGGAAGCCGGTTTTTGATGCGGAGGATATCAAGCCAGAAAATGGCTATGATGTCTACACCACCCTGGATGTGAATCTTCAGGATATTGCCGAGACTGCGCTGAGACGACAGCTGATCGACAGAGAGGCAGCCTTTGGTTCAGTAGTAGTCATGGAAGTCAAGACCGGCCATATCAAGGCCATGGCGAATCTGCAGAGAAATAAGAATGGCAAGGGATATTCGGAAAGCTACAACTATGCGGTAGGGGATATCGGCAACACGGAGCCCGGTTCCACCTTTAAGCTTCTTTCCATGCTGGCGCTTTTGGAAGAAAATAAAATCAGTCTCAATGAGATGATAGAGACCGGTAATGGAGCCCATCGCTTTTACAATCAGACCATGTATGATGCAAAGCGGGGAGGTTTTGGAACTATTACCATTCGTGAAGCTTTTGAAAAATCCTCCAACGTGGCCATTTCCAAGCTGGTAGACATGCATTTTGGCTCCAGTCCTTCCAAGTTTTTGGCCTATGTGGACAAAGCGGGAATCAGCGAGCCTTTCGGAATTCAACTTGCAGGAGAGGGCAAACCTTTCTTCAAAAAGCCCGGAGCGAAAGACTGGTATGGGACTTCCTTGCCTTGGATCTCCATCGGCTACGAGTCCAAGCTCAACCCAATTCATACTCTTGCACTATATAATGCAGTAGCCAACAATGGGGTGATGATGAAGCCTCTTTTTGTGAAGGCAGTCGGAAGAGGGAATTCATTTGTAGAAATCTACGAGCCAGAGGCTATCCGGAAGAGTATTGCCTCCGAAAAGACCATCAAGCAGCTTCAGGAGTTGCTGGAAGGGGTAGTCCTGAGAGGTACTGCCAAAAATATCCTGAATACCGATTATTCCATTGCAGGCAAGACCGGTACGGCTCAGAAAATCACCAACGGGCGCTACACCGAGACTTACTACACCAGCTTTGCCGGCTATTTTCCAGCAGACAGGCCGAAATACAGTATGATCGTGGTGATTGACAGTCCTAATGGGTTTGCTGCATACGGTGGAGATGTATCCGCTCCTGTTTTCAAAGAAATCGCCGATCGGATTTTTGCGCTCGATATGGAGCTCAATCCGGTAGATCAATCCAAAATCTTTAAAGCGGAGTCAGATGATCCCACGATCCCTGTAATCAAGGCGGGTAAAGGGGAGGATTTGCAGGGAATTTTTGAGCATTTAGGCCTTTCCGCCAAATCTCCCGCAGCAGAGGAATGGGTAAAGCCCACTTTCGCAGCTGAGCGTGTGGATCTGAAAATCAATGAAACCGATAAGCCCGTAGTTCCTGATGTATCTGGAATGCCGCTTAGGGACGCGCTATTCATTCTGGAGAACAAAGGACTTCGTGTCAACTACAACGGTACCGGCCGGGTGATTCAGCAATCTATCTTGCCCGGAACCCAGCTAAAGCCCAATACCACCATAAATCTAGTGCTTGGATAAATGAAACTACTCAAAGACATATTATATAAGGTGTCACTGACCTCTACCCAGGGAAACATGGAGCAGAGAGTGAGCGAACTCGTCTTTGACAGCCGCAAAGTCAGCAAGGATTGTGCATTCGTAGCAGTGGCAGGTACTCAAGTGGATGGACATGAATACATTGAAGCAGCCCTGGAAAAGGGAGCTGCTGTGATTGTCTGTGAGAGGCTTCCCGAAAAGATTCGAGAAGGAATCACTTACGTACAGGTGACCGATTCAGCCAGAGCTTTGGGTATCATGGCTTCCAACTTTTTCGGCAATCCTTCCGACAAAATCAAAGTCGTGGCCGTGACCGGTACCAATGGAAAGACTACCACGGTGACTTTGCTTCATCAGCTCTTTGTGGCGATGGGGTATTCTACCGGGCTTTTGTCTACCGTAGAAAACAGAATCAACGAAAAGATCATCCCGGCTACCCATACCACACCGGATTCAGTCAGTGTTCATAAGCTGCTGAAGCAAATGGTAGATGAAGGCTGTACGTATTGCTTCATGGAAGCGAGTAGCCATGCCATCGTACAGGAAAGAATCGCTGGACTCAAACTGGCCGGAGCAGTATTTACCAATATCTCCCATGACCATTTGGACTATCACGGGACGTTCGATGAATACATCAAAGCCAAAAAGAAGCTTTTTGATGAGCTTCCCAAAGATTCCTTTGCCTTAGTGAATGCTGACGACAAGCGGGGCCTGGTCATGCTCCAAAACTGTAAGGCTACCCATCAAACCTTCGCCCTGAAATCCGCGGCGGACTTCAAAGCCAAAATACTTTCCAATACTCTGGAGGGTCTTGAGCTGGATATCAATGGAAAATCCATCTGGTTTAGACTGATTGGTACATTCAATGCTTACAATCTTCTGGCTGTATACGGAGTGGCGGTTCTCCTTGGAGAAGAGGAGGAGGAAGTTCTGCGAGAGCTTTCAGTCATCCGCGGGGCCAAAGGAAGGTTTGATCGGATTTCCAAAGGTGGAGTGACTGCCATCGTGGATTATGCGCACACGCCTGATGCCCTTGAAAATGTGCTCAAGACTATCAATCAGGTCCGTACCGGAAACGAGCAACTGATCACAGTAGTCGGCTGTGGTGGAAATCGGGACAAGACCAAGCGTCCGGCCATGGCCAAGATTGCAGTGAAGGAAAGCGACAAAGTGATTTTGACCTCCGACAATCCCCGATTCGAAGATCCCATGGATATCCTCAGAGATATGCAGGCTGGAATAGGACCGAGTGAAATGAGAAAAACGCTGACGATCGAGGACCGAAAAGAAGCCATCAAGACCGCCGTCATGCTGTGCCAAAAAGGGGATATCATCCTGATTGCAGGCAAAGGGCACGAAGACTATCAGGAAATAAAAGGAGTGAAGCATCATTTTGACGATGCGGAGACTGTAACGGAAATCTTAAATCAATTCACAACCAACCGCTGAAATGTTATACCCCATTTTTGACTATTTAGATCGAGTTTTGGACATCCCGGGTACGGGCGTGTTCCGATATATCTCGTTCCGTGCGGGTATGGCAGCGGTATTTTCTCTGATTATCACCATCACCTTTGGCAAAGCCATCATCGATTGGATACGCAGAAGGCAGATAGGCGAGACAGTCCGTGATTTGGGGCTCGAAGGTCAGGCGCAGAAGAAAGGCACTCCTACTATGGGAGGTCTGATGATGATTGCGGCCATCCTGATCCCGACCCTTCTTTTCGCCAACCTGAAAAATATTTATGTCATCCTCTTGTTGATTACCACTGTTTGGTTGGGCTTGATTGGATTTTTGGATGATTACATCAAGGTCTTCAGAAAAAATAAAGAAGGGCTCAAAGGCCGATTCAAAATCGTGGGCCAAATAGGAATTGGAATTATCGTGGGTACTACTCTGTACTTCCACGATGATGTAGTCATTCGAGAGTTTTCTACGCCTGTTTCTGTAGAAAGTGGGGTAGTCGAAACCCCGGCTTTCCAAGACGTGAAAGCGTTGAAAACGACCATTCCTTTTGTCAAAAACAATGAGCTGAATTACGAAAACCTGCTTGGATTCCTTGGGGAGAGCATGACTCCGATCCTGTACATCCTGGTGGTGATCTTCATCATCACTGCGGTATCCAATGGAGCCAATATTACCGATGGGATCGATGGTTTGGCTGCGGGTACTTCGGCGATTATCGGCTTGACCATTGCCATTTTCGCTTACCTAAGCGGTAATGCTATCTTCTCCCAATACCTCAACATCATGTATATCCCCAATTCCGGGGAGTTGGTGATTTTCGCCTCGGCCTTTATCGGTGCCTGCGTAGGTTTCCTTTGGTACAACGCCTACCCGGCTCAGGTTTTCATGGGAGATACCGGCTCATTGATGCTAGGCGGAGTCATTGCTGTTTTGGCACTTACCCTGAGAAAAGAGCTGCTGATTCCGATCATGTGCGGCATTTTCCTGATCGAAAACGTCAGCGTCATGCTTCAAGTCAGCTATTTCAAATACACCAAAAGAAAATATGGAGAGGGCAGAAGGATTTTCCTGATGTCCCCACTTCACCACCACTACCAAAAGAAAGGAATCCAGGAAGCGAAAATTGTGACCCGCTTTTGGATTGTCGGCATTTTGCTGGCAGTGATCACCTTGGCCACTTTGAAACTGAGATAATGAAAAAGATTGCCATACTCGGAGCCGGAGAAAGCGGATTGGGAGCAGCATTGCTTGCCAAGCGGGAAGGCTTTGCCGTATGGGTATCGGATTCGGGTCAGATTTCATCCCAAAGAAAAGAAAGCCTTAAGCAGGCAGACATCCTTTTCGAAGAAGAAGGCCACACCGAGGCAGAAATCCTTTCCAGCGATTGGATTATCAAGAGTCCCGGTATTCCTCATTCTGCTCCTTTGGTCAAGAAAGCCATGGAGCAAGGTATCCCTGTAATCGATGAACTGGAATTTGCCTTCCGGTTTAGCAAGGGAAAGGTCATTGCCATTACCGGAACCAACGGAAAAACTACCACCACCCTCCTCACCTATCATCTGATGAAGGAAGCCGGTTTGGATGTGGGCTTGGCTGGTAATGTGGGTAAAAGCTGGGCGGCTCAGCTTGTGGAGGGCGACCATGCATGGTGGGTTTTGGAAGTGTCCAGCTTTCAGATCGACGGAATGGTGGTTTTTCAGCCGGAAATCGCTCTTTTGACCAATATCACGCCGGATCATCTGGACCGCTACGAATACCAGCTCGATAAATACATCCTGTCAAAGATGAGTCTCTTCAAGCAGATGAACGCCCGACAAAAGGCCATTTTCTACAAAGAAGATCCTTACTCTCAACGTGGTTATTCCAAAAAGCCTTGCAAAGCCTCACCTTATTGGATTTCTCTCAATGAGCCTCAGGAAAAAGGTGGCTACACAGACGGAGAGACTCTTGAAATCGGCATCTCAGGAAAGCAAGCTTCCATTCCGGTGGATCTGCTGTCGATTCAGGGAAAGCATAATCTGCTCAACGCCCTTTTTGCCGGAACGGCAGCGATGCTGGCAGGGGTCACTGAAGAGCAGTTGAAAAGTGGTTTCCCCACTTTCAAAAATGCCCCCCATCGGATGGAGCAGGTGAGAGTCTTGAATGGAGTTCGCTACATCAACGATTCCAAGGGGACCAATGTGGAGTCGACCTACTATGCCTTGGGAAGTTATTCCGATCCTATGATCTGGATTGCTGGGGGAGTGGACAAAGGGAATGATTACACCAGCCTTCTTCCATTGGTGGAAATGGGCAAGGTAAAGACTTTGATCTGCTTGGGAAAAGACAACTCGAAACTGAAAAAAGCCTTTTCGGAGGCAATCGAGACGATAGTGGAGACGGAAGATATTCGGGAGGCAGTGACTTGGGCTCAGGAGCAAGCTCAGGAAGGGGAAGTGGTTTTGCTTTCTCCGGCCTGCGCCAGCTTTGATTTATTCAGGAATTATGAGGACCGGGGCGAGCAGTTTAGAGCTGCTGTTTTGGCACTAAAAGAAAAAGAGAACGCATGAACCAGCTGAAAGCATGGATTGATGAGCATTTCAAGGGCGATCCCATCATTTGGGCGATCGTGATTTTGCTGTCGTTGTTCAGCATCCTGGTTGTGTATTCCGCGACAGGAACCTTAGCCTACAAGACTGCCGGAGGAAATACCGAATTGTATCTATTCAGACACTCATTCCTGGTATTCCTGTCCCTCTTCGTGATGTGGCTGGCACACAAGATACCTTACAGAAAGTATGCGCTTTATGCCCGTCTTTTCATGTATCTGTCTATTCCGCTTTTGCTGTTTACCTACCTCTTTGGCTCCAATATCAACGAGGCCAACAGATGGTTGACCATCCCGGTCATCAATCAGGCTTTCCAGCCTTCGGATTTGGCAAAGTTGTCTCTGATAGCCGCCCTGGCAGCTATGTTGGCCACCAAGCAGAGGAATATCAAAGACTTTGCGGGAACCTTCCTTCCCATTATGCTTTCCATAGGACTCATCTGCGGACTGATCGGCTTGGCCAATATGTCCACGGCTATTTTGCTGCTGATAACCTGCCTTTTGATCATGTTTATCGGTAGAGTCCCGGTCAAATTTATCGGCTTGGTCGTTTTGATCGGAGTCATCGGTTTGGGTGGAGCTGTGCTCTTCGGACAGCGGGGAGACACTTTCCTAAGCCGAATCGAGGATTTCAGAGAGTCCAGAGTGGATGACAGCAAAATCCCTTTTCAGGCAGAGCAATCTTACATCGCCATTGCGACCGGAGGGGTGACCGGAAAAGGTCCTGGCAACAGCGAGCAGAGAAATTCTCTACCCCACCCGTACTCGGACTTTATCTACGCCATTATCATCGAAGAATACGGATTGATTGGAGGAGCAGCTGTGCTTTTCCTCTACCTCGCGCTCCTCTATCGGGGAATGCGGATTGTGGTCAATTCCAACAAAGCCTTTGGAGGCTTGCTTTCTGCCGGGCTCAGTTTTGCCCTGGTGATTCAAGCTTTGGTCAATATGGCCGTGGCTGTTGGACTCGGCCCGATTACGGGTCTTCCTTTGCCTCTTTTGAGTATGGGGGGAACTTCCTTGGTTTTTACCGGAACAGCCCTTGGGATTATCCTCAGCGTGAGTAGAGGAGATCATCAGGATGAGGCCAGCGCGGCTGCTGCCGAAATGCCAAAAACAAGTAATAGACTAAGAACAGCTTAAGCAAACGTGAACGCAGAGCGACCTACATATCGGATACTGATCAGCGGAGGAGGCACAGGAGGACACATCTATCCTGCGATCGCCATCGCCAATGCCTGGATGGAGAGGCATCCCGGTAGCGAGATCCTTTTTGTAGGTGCCTTGGGAAAAATGGAAATGCAAAAAGTCCCCGAAGCAGGCTATCCCATCAAAGGACTGCCAGTGGCCGGACTGCAGAGAAGCCTCACTTTGGACAATCTAAGCTTTCCTTTCAAGCTGCTGAAAAGCCTTCGAATTGCATCAGGCATCGTGAAGGAATTCAAGCCTGATGCAGTAGTCGGAGTGGGAGGTTACGCCAGCGGTCCGGTGCTTTATGCTGCGCAAAACAAGGGTATTCCCACTTTGCTACAGGAGCAAAACTCCTACGCAGGCCTGACCAATAAGCTGTTGGCCAAAAAGGCAAAATCCATCTGTGTGGCCTACCCCGGAATGGAGGCCTTTTTCCCAGCTTCCAAAATCAAAGTGACCGGAAACCCGGTGAGAAAGGACATTCTGGATTTGTCAGGAAAAAGAGAGAAGGCTCTGGCCCATTTCGGATTGGAGGAAGGACGAAAGACAATCTTGGTCTTGGGAGGATCTCTGGGAGCGAGGACGCTTAATCAAGCCGTCCTAAAGGACATGAAAAAGTTAGAAAAAGCAGGGTATCAGGTGCTCTGGCAAAGCGGGAAGTTCTACTTCAAAGCCATGCAGGAGGAGTTGAATTCTTCAGGATTGAAGCACATTCAGCTGAGGGAATTTATCCGGGAGATGGATTTGGCTTATGCTGCTGCCGATGTGATTGTGTCCCGTGCGGGTGCACTTTCTGTGTCTGAATTGAGCCTGGTCGGGAAGCCTGTGATCTTCATTCCCTCTCCCAATGTGGCAGAAGACCATCAGACAAAAAATGCGATGGCCTATGTGAGGAATGATGCAGCTGTACTCTTGGAAGATAAAGCCGCAGTAGGTCTGCTGAAGGAAAAAGTAGATGAACTGATGATTAACCCAGAGCTCATGCTGAGCCTGGGAACAAATATGAAAAAACTGGCCAAGCCGGAAGCGGCAAAGGCTATTGTGGAAGAATTGGAAAAACTCGTCGCATGACATTCAAAGGGATAAATAAGGTGTACTTTCTCGGAATCGGGGGCATAGGCATGAGTGCTTTGGCCCGGTGGTTTCGGCATGAAGGCTATCCTGTAGCAGGATATGACAAGACTCCTTCTCCCTTGACAGAAGAGCTGGAAGGTGAAGGAATGCTCATTTCCTATGAGGATCGAGTGGACAGCATGCCAGTCGATTTCACTACAGCTCCTGAAGAAGTTCTTGTAGTGTGGACTCCGGCTATACCTAGGGACAGTGTTCTTCTCAATTTCTTCCAGGCGCATTATACGCTGAAGAAAAGATCAGAAGTCCTCGGAATGATTACCAAAGACTTCTACACCATCGCAGTGGCGGGTACACATGGCAAGACCAGTACCTCTTCTTTGGTAGCACACCTGCTGAAATCGGCAGGTAAGCCGGTAGCGGCATTTTTGGGAGGAATTACTCAAAACTACCAAAGCAACCTGATCCTTCCCGGCAAAACCAAAGAACAGGTTTTGGTGGTGGTAGAAGCCGATGAATTTGACCGATCCTTTCTCAGACTTCACCCGAATGAAGCAGTGGTGACCAGTGCAGATCCGGACCACTTGGATATCTATGGTGACGAAGCCACTATTCTGGAAGGTTTCCGGGATTTCATCCGATTGGTTGATAAGCGGGGTAAGCTTTACATTCAGTCCCATGCTCTTTTCCGTCTGGGAGAGGATTTGGAGGCGAAGGCTACCCAAAGAGAATATGGACTCCGGTCCACGGGTATTCATGCCGAAAATGTCATTGCCAAGCCCGGAATTTTCCAGTTTGACTACATCGGTCCAAAAGCACAAATCAGCGGTTTGGAGCTGCAAATTCCTGGATTTCACAATGTGGAAAATGCCTTGGCAGCCATCGCCATAGCCGTAGATCATGGAGTGACTCCTGAACAGATACGAGAGGGGATCAGAACCTTCAGAGGGGTCAAGCGAAGATTTGAAATTCATTCTACCGAAGAGGGAAAAGTCTACATCGATGATTATGCCCATCACCCAGAGGAGATCAAAGCTTGCCTGAGCTCAGTGAGAGCAATGTACCCTATGCAAAGGCTCACCGTGATCTTCCAGCCTCATCTCTACACCCGGACTAGGGACTTTGCTGAAGGGTTTTCCGAAAGTCTATCCTTGGCTGATGAGGTGGTCCTATTGGACATCTATCCAGCCAGAGAACTGCCGATTGCAGGAGTCACTTCGGAGATGCTTTTGGATGGGATTCAGGCAGGGAAAAAGATATTGATAAAAAAGGATCAGGTAATGGAATACCTGAAGGAATCCCAGCCCGAGGTCTTGGTGACCATGGGGGCGGGAGATATTGACCGGCTGGTGCCGGGTATTGCAGCGTGGGAAAAGTCAAGAGTTATACTCAAAAAAGAATGAACTGGAAAAAAGTGAAAAAGGCAGCCGCTTTGGTCACCCTTTCAGTCATTTGGGTGGTTTTGATCGGCTTTGTGGAAAAGAAAGGACAGGAAAAGACCTTTCAGAAGGTGGAGATTGATCTAGAGGCAGTCAGTGGAGTCTATTTCGTCGAAGAAAAGGAAATAGCCACGCTGATCTCCCAATCTTTCCCTGAGCTCAAGCCCGGACTTCCTGCCACGCAGATACCCCTTGCTGAAGTGGAGAAAAGATTGATAGGGCATCCCTTTATCAAGAAAGCAGAAGCCTCAGTAGGCCAGAAAGGCATTCTAAAAGTAGAAATCGAACAGCATGAGCCTATTGCGAGAATAGCAAGGCCTATGGCAGCCGATGGGTACATCACAACAGATGGGCTCATCATTCCTACCTCATCCAGCTATACGAGCCGGGTTCTGATTTTGGAAGGGGATTATGCGGAGCAGTTGATGAATCAGGGGAGTCTGGAAGGCATGCCGGAGTTGATGCCACTTATCGAGTACATCACTGGGGATGAGTTTTGGAAAGCTCAGATTACCGAATTGGAAATCCGAAAGCGGAATGATATCCGACTGCATCAGCAAGTTGGAAAGCAGGTGATCGAGTTTGGGGATGGCTTTGATATCGAAAGCAAATTCGACCGGATAGAAGTGCTGTATCAGGAAATACTTCCGAGAAAAGGCTGGAATGCCTACGATCGGATTAGCGTGAAATTTAAGAATCAGATTGTTTGTGAATAAACCTTGGCTATGGAAAACGATAAACTTATAGTAGGTCTTGATATTGGGACGACCAAGATCTGCGCCATCATCGGCCGCAAAAATGAGTTTGGCAAACTCGAGGTGTTGGGTATGGGTAAATCCGTTTCCGACGGTGTCGAACGCGGCATTGTCACCAACATCGAGAAGACCATTCATGCCATCGAGAAGGCAGTCCAAGACTGTTCCGATATGGCCGATGTGGATATTGCCGAAGTGATCGTTGGGATCGCCGGTCAGCATATCCAAAGCAAAATCATGCATGGCAGCATTATGAGGCAGCCTACAGAGGATGAGATTACGATAGAGGATGTGCAGCGGCTTTCCGCAGACATGCACAATATCGTGGTGCCTCCAGGCAACAGCATCATCCATGTGATGCCTCAGGACTACACCGTGGACTACGAAGGCGGAATCAAAGATCCCGTGGGCATGGCAGGAACCCGATTGGAAGCGGATTTCCATATCATCACCGCCCAGACTACAGCCATTCACAATATCAATAAATGCGTTAAGCGCGCCAATCTGATCTCCAGTCAGCTCATTTTGGAGCCATTGGCAAGTTCTCTTGCCGTGCTCAGCGACGATGAGAAAGAGGCTGGGGTTTGCTTGGTGGACATCGGAGGGGGTACCACTGATATTGCCATTTTCTATGAAAATATCATCCGGCACACTGCGGTGATTCCTCTTGGAGGAAATATCATCACCTCAGATATCAAGGAAGGCTGCATGCTGATGCAGAACCAGGCAGAATTGCTCAAGACACGATTTGGAAAGGCTATCGCCAAGGAAGCCAATACCAACGAAATCGTATCCATCCCCGGACTCCGAGGAAGACCACCTAAGGAAATCTCAGTTTACAATCTGGCTTCCATTATCGAAGCCCGACTTGAAGAAATCATCGAAATCGTGCAAAACGAGATCATGCAAAGCGGCTATTACAAGAAACTCGCCGGGGGTATCGTCCTCACCGGGGGTGGCTCGCAGATGCAGTATATCTCCCAGCTCTTCGAATACAAAACTGGACTCGATACCAGAATCGGCTATCCCAATGAGCACTTGGGCAAATCCGTCATCGAAGAGATCAAAAGCCCGATGTATGCCACTTCGGTAGGTTTAGTCTTGGCTGGATTCAAGTCTTTGGACAACAGAGAGGACGAATACAACCGAAGAAAAGCCAACAGTGGGCATAAGCCAAAAATCATGCAGAAGCGGGAGATGATTTCCAACAGCTTCTTTACCAGTATCAGCAACAAAATCAAAAACATCATTTCCGCCGATATCGGCGATGACGACAATTATAACTACAACAACTAGGGCTTATGATTGGGGGAGATAATCAGCCTTGCGGATTATTTCCCTTGTTTTCCCTTTCTCACTAAATAACACTAACACTAGAAATTTTCACCAAACCTAAAATATGTCAGATAACATGAAAGATTACAGATTTGATTTGCCAAAAAATCAAAAGTCAATTATCAAGGTAATTGGCGTAGGTGGAGGAGGTAGCAATGCCGTCAACCACATGTACAGCCAAGGAATCAAGGATGTGGAGTTTGTCGTAGTCAATACCGACGCACAGGCCCTGAAGTCCTCTCCGGTTCCTCTCCGCCTGCAGTTGGGTGCCAACCTGACCGAAGGCCTCGGTGCAGGTGCCAATCCTGAACAAGGAAAAAGCGCCGCCATCGAATCTCAGGATGAAATCCGGGAATTGCTCTCCGACAATACCAAGATGGTCTTCATCACCGCCGGTATGGGTGGTGGTACAGGTACGGGTGCCGCTCCTGTCGTAGCCAAAATCGCCAAAGAATTAAACATCCTGACCGTGGGTATCGTCACTGCTCCTTTCATGTTTGAGGGGAAAAAGAAAATGGCAGTAGCTCAGGCAGGGATTGAAGCACTTCGTGAAAACTGCGATACGGTTCTTGTCATTCTTAATGACAAGCTGAGAGAAATCTACGGCAATCTTGCTATACGTACGGCATTCAGCAAGGCAGACGATATTTTGACTACAGCGGCCAAGTCTATTGCAGAGATTATCACGGTTCATCAGGATGTCAACGTGGACTTCGAAGATGTGAAGACTGTCATGAAAGATGCAGGAGCAGCCGTCATGGGTTCCTCTACCGAAGAGGGCGAAGGACGTGCTATCCGAGCAGCCGGTGCAGCCATCTCTTCTCCACTGCTCAACAATGTGGACATCAAAGGAGCCCAGAAAATCCTCCTTTCCATCATGTCTGGGGAGGAAGAAGAATTGTCCATGGACGAACTTTCCGAAATCACGGAATACATTCAGGAAAAAGCGGGCGACAATGCCGAGGTTATCTTTGGTCAGGGTATCGACCCTGAGTTGGGTAAAGCTATCCGCGTGACTGTCATCGCTACAGGATTTGAAATGGATAAGCTTTCTGACAAGCCTGCCAAGAAGGAATTTGTAGCTCCCATATCGGCTTTTGCCAATCCGGTAACCAAGCCCGTGGTAGAGGATGAGGATTCTGTGAAAACAGTAATTAATCTGGACTCTGGAAAGAGCGAAAAGGTAAAAGAAGAACCGGTATCCGGAACCAGCTTTTCCTTCAGCTTTCCCAAGGCACCTATAGCTCCGGTACAGCCTACTCAGCCGGAAAAAGAAGAAGAGTTTACCTTCGAATTCAAGCCTGTTCAGCAGGATACTCACGAAGATGAGCCATCCGAAAAAGTAGTTCATGACCTCTATGAGGAGGAGTCTGAAAAGAAAGAGGTGAAAATGCCTGAAGAATCAGAGCCGGTTCCCCAGCTTTTTGCAAATGACTACTATGAGCAGATGAAGCAAAAGGCGATTCAGAGAGCTCATGAGCGTTTTGAAAAGCTGAAAGGCAAGCGTTCATTCAACCCCACTCCTGAGGAATTGAAGGAAAAACTGGAAGTGCCGGCCTATCAGCGCAAGAATGTTGTACTCAATGAGCCCAAGCATAGCTCAGAGGCGGAAATCAGCAAGTACAATCTGAGCGACGAGAACGAGATTCTCGGCAACAACAGATTCCTGCATGACAATGTGGACTGAGAGTTAAAACTCTACAAGCATGTCTGCCTGGGTGTGCAGCAGTTCGACATACAGCCTGTTGGTGAGCAGGTTATCTGACATATTTTGCTCTATTTTGGCGAGCTTCGGCTTGAGAGCAAGAACGTGCATACCCAAATAATGAAAGATGTCGGTGAGGTGGCTCAAAGCGATGCCACCTCCGCCGATACCTGATGAAAGCCCGATAAGGGCACATTTTTTATTCCGGAAAGTATTGGGATAAGTCATCCCATCGATGAAGGTTTTTAAGATTCCGGGAAAAGACCCATTGTACTCAGGTACAATGAAAACATATTTCTTCCCTTCCTTGACTCGGTCATGAAAGGAATTGAAGTCCGGATTTTTCCCGTTGTTTTCATAAAGTGCAGTGGCGGTAAAATCTGCTGGCAAATGCTCCAGCTCCAGAATTTCTGATTCAGCACCTTTTTCGGCTAAAATGCCCTGGAATATTTCTGCGATGATTTTGGAGACAGAGTTCTTGCGGTTGGTTCCGACGATGATCTTGATCATGGATTTCAAATTACTCCTCACTATACAAGCAAGTGGGGCTAAAAGTTCTCAAGCCCAAACAAAAACCTATCTTTGGGCCTTATTTTAAACTACCATGGATTACCTACAGCAGATCAAAGAAGCCGAAGCATTTATCAAATCCAAATACCCCGAAAGTGTTCCTTTGGGAATCATCTTGGGGACCGGACTGGGCAATTTGGGAAACCAAATCGAAGTGGAACTGGAGTTGGATTACAAGGATATTCCTCATTTTCCGCTTTCGACCGTGGAAAGCCACTCTGGAAAACTGGTCTTTGGAACCCTTTCAGGTAAGAAAGTAGTCGCGATGAAAGGCCGCTTTCACTACTACGAGGGGTATTCGATGAAGCAGGTAACTTTTCCTGTTCGGGTGATGAAATTTTTGGGAGTGAAAACCCTTCTGGTATCCAATGCTTGTGGAGGCTTGGATCCTGCACAGGCTGTGGGGGACGTGATGATTATCAATGACCACATCAACCTTTTTCCTGAAAATCCCCTAAGAGGTATTAACTACGAGGAGTTGGGTCCAAGATTCCCCGATATGAGCGATGCCTATTCGCCTAGGTTGATTCAAATGGCTCTTGAAATCGGCGAGAAAAATGGCTACAAACTTCACCAAGGAGTATATGCCGGGGTAGAAGGTCCCAATCTGGAAACTCCCGCTGAGTATGTTTACATCCGCAAAATAGGAGCCGATGCAGTAGGGATGAGTACTGTGCCTGAAGTCTTGGTAGCCCGGCAAATGGGGATAGAGGTTTTTGGAATGTCTGCCATCACGGATTTGGGAGTGCCGGGCAAAATCCATAAGATTTCCATTCAGGATGTCTTGGATGCAGCGGCCAAAGCAGAGCCTATCATGAGCCTGATCATGCGAGACTTGGTTGCCCAGCTGTAATTCTGATCCCTGAGCTATTCTTTGGGAAGTTCGTCCAGAGTCTCCACCAGCAGCTCCATAAAAGGTCTGATTTCTGCTGGCCAGAGAGCCGGGTTTTTCCCTACTTGCCACCAAAGCACACCGGTCCGGTTTTCAAAGGCCAAGTAGTAAGCTCCTTCTTCGATGCAATTGGGGCAGGCGACAAAGTCATTGCCTAAGGGCCGGAGGTAACTTTCCGGGAAAGCAACCCGCAATTGCTCAGCTTGAGAAAGAAATCTGGAGTCCAAAGGAGCAGCTTTATAGGTGATAATGGGAGCGTCCCGAAATGTGTTTAGGTTGTCAATGAAAAGCCGACCTTGGTCCAGTTTGTAAAACTGCATGCAATTACCCTCACAGAAAAACTCCCATTGACCGAAGATAAACGCATCGACCTCTGGTGTTTCTTCTTCTTTGCATCCGGAAAGAAAAGGGACCAAAATCAAAAAGGAAAGCAAGATTCGTTTCATGGCTCTATGTGGATTGGAAGGATTCGGTTTGGCTTTTTGGTGTTCAACTGGGAATAAAGGTATTTTGACTCGATTCTTACAGACTTGCTGACTTTGGTCAAAAAAACGAAGGAAAAACCCAAATCGTTTTGCATTTTTAAAACTTTCTAAAAGAAATTTCTATTCCTTTTCATTCATGCATTCTGTATTCAGATTGGTTTTTTTGTTCGGTCTTTTTCTGACTTTTCCCCTTTTTGCTCAGGAAGAATCAAAAGTCTATGTTTTTGGAAAGAAACAGCCGAATCCAGCTTCCAGCTATGTTTTGACAGGTAAAATTTTGATCCAATCCACCGGAGAACCTCTACCGGGAGTAGGAGTAAACGTCGATGGGTTGTACACTGGAGTCTCTACGGATAAGTATGGATTCTACTACCTTACCCTCAGCCCCGGACCACATAAGGTTACCTTTCGTCACATTTCCTACATTCCCATCCCCACTGAAATAGAACTCTATGAAAACGGGGTGATCAATCTGGAGATGACCGAGAAAAACTTCGAGCTGGAGGGAGTGGTGGTGATGTCTGATCAGCCAGACCGCAACGTGAGGGAGGCAATCACCGGAATCACCAAACTGACCACTCAGGAGCTCAGAGCCATCCCTGCTTTTCTCGGAGAGGCGGATATCTTCAAAGGTCTTCAGCTATTGCCTGGGGTTTCCTCGGTGGGTGAGGGTACTTCCGGGATCAATGTTCGGGGAGCCAAAACAGACCAAAACCTGATCCTGATGAACGAAGCCCTGGTCCTGAGCTCCAACCATGCCCTCGGATTCCTTTCGGCTTTCAATACCGATGTGACGGAGACGTTTACCCTTTACAAAGGAAATCTTCCTGCCAACCTGGGAGGAAGGTCAGGCTCAGCCCTGAATATCCTGATGCGTCCTGGAGATATGAATTCTTGGAAAGGACAGGTTGGAGTCGGTACTTCCAATGGCAAAATCCTGCTCGAAGGACCTTTGGCAAAGGATAAGGTCAGTATCATCGCAGGAGGAAGAATCTCCAATGTAAACTGGCTACTCAATCAGGCTCGGGATATTGACTTGCAAAACAGCCGCCTGAACTTTTACGATGGGTACTTGGGTCTGAACTGGAAACTGGCTCAAGGCCATACACTAGAAGCCAATACCCTGCTGACAGGAGATGAGTTTTTGTTTTCTGATCAGTTTGGATACGACTGGACCAACAGGGTCAGTTCCTTACGATACCGTGGGATTTTGGGAGAAAACCTCTCAGTCAATGCTTTGGTCGCGGATGGGGATTTTACCAATGCCTTTATCGATCCGGAAGGCGTTGAAGCTGCCCGAGTGGTCAATGGCATGAGATATCAACAGGGGAAGCTTTCGGCTACTTGGGCCAATGAGAAGCTAGCGCTTACGGGAGGCGTGGAGGCAATAAATTATCAGGGAAAACCCGAACGATTGGAGCCCTTTGGTGCAAATTCCGCCGTGGTAGCGGAGGAGATAGGTAAGGAAAAGGGCTGGGAAGTGTCCGGATTTCTGAGTATGGAATACGAACTCGGCGAGTCCACCGGGCTGGTCGCTGGACTTCGCTATTCGACCTATTCCCAAAGAGGGCCGGATACTGTCTACCAATACAATCCCAACGGACCCATTACAAGCGAAAACATCATCGGTCAGGAGGTATTCGGAAACGGGAAAATCGCATCCTATTCCGGCTTGGAGCCCCGGATATCCATCCGCCAAAACCTCAATTCTACCACTTCGCTGAAGGTCAGCTATGCACGCCTTTTCCAGTATGTCCAGTCCATTTCCAATACCTTTGGACCTACTCCGATTGACCTTTGGCAGCTGAGCACGAGCTATATCGCTCCTCAGCGAACGGACAATTTTTCCGCTGGGATCTTCCGCAATTCTGCTGACAACAAGTGGGAGTTTTCGCTGGATGCATTTTATCGACTAGGGGAAAATCAGGTCGAGTACCGGGATTTTGCCAATATCTTTCTCAATCCCCACCTCGAAACCGAGTTGGTATTTGGGGAAGGCAAAGCCTATGGAGCCGAATTCATGATTAAGAAAAATCTCGGCGTAGTCACCGGATGGCTCGCATACACCTATTCCCGATCGTTTTTCCGTTCATTGAGTGAGTTTGTGCCGGAGCAGATCAATCAGAATGAATGGTTTCCATCCAACTACGACAAGCCCCATGAGGTGAATTTCATCCTGAGCCGGAAGATGTATCCACGGGGTCTTTTCAATTTCTCGGTGAATTATGCCACCGGAAGGCCGGTCAGTGCGGTGACGGCATCCTACCTTTTGGGAGGAGGCTTGGTGGTGCCGGATTACTCGGCGAGGAATCAATATCGGATTCCTGATTATTTCCGGGTGGATGTGTCCTACACCGTAGAAAAAGTCTTTTCCAAGAAGGGAGATAGCCTGAACTTCAGTATTTATAATTTACTCGGGAGAAGAAATGCCTATTCGGTCTTTTGGCAAAAGGACTCGGATTCCCAGCAGTTGAAGCCGTATCGCTTGGCTATTTTGGGGGCGATTTTTCCTTCTATTTCGTACAGTATTCAGTTTGGAGGTGATCATGAGTAAGGTATTCCGCGTGTGGGTATGGTTTTTTGTTTTTGGATTGGTTTCCTGTGTGGATCAGATCAATTTTCCTTTGGAAAAGCCTGAAACCGAGCGCTTGATAGTCAGTGGTTTGTTTACCGATTTGGAAGGACCGCATACCGTGTTCTTGTTTGAAACTACTTCCCAAGCGCGTCAGCCTCTTTTCCAGGATGGGTTTTTCACGCTGAATGATCGGCCTAGGCCGGTGACCAATGCACAGGTGACCTTGGTGGAAGAAAATTCCGGTTCTGGGTTTCCCTTTCGGATGGTTCGTCCGGGAGAATATGAATTGAACGGGCAATATGCACCCCGGTCCGGGATGAGTTTTTTCCTTCAGATCAATGTGGGAGGGGAAACCTATCGCTCAGTGCCGCAGACCATGCCTACTGTAGTTGGGTCTGATTCCCTGAGTTTTTCCTTTGAGCGGACTCGGGATGATGACAATCCCGATGCGGCACAGGTAGTCATCCGTACCGAAGTGACTCTGCCGGAGCAGACGGGGGGATATTATCTTAGGTGGGCCGTGGATGAAGCCTATTTCTGGGATTTGACTTTTTTCCCAAATCCATTCAATACCCCTCCTCCAAATTGTATTGTCTTTGATTTTCCTGATCCTGAGCGGATTACCTTGGTCAATGGAGACTTGCTTAACAACCCCGGAGGCAAATCCACACAGGTAGTGGCCCAGCGGGGGGTGGACCAGTCCTTTTTGAGTCGACATTATTTCAATGTGCAGCAGTTGAGTATCACGGAGGATGCCTATCGGTACTGGACGCAAATTCGTGAAGTGGTGAACAATACCGGGTCGGTTTTTGACTCCCCTCCGGCTCCAGTGCGGGGGAATATCTACAATGTTAATGATCCCGATGAGGTGGTTTTGGGGTACTTTGAGGTGGCCAAGTCTAGGGTGACGCGGATATTTACAACTGCCGCTGACGTGCCCTTTTTTGTGGAAAAAGCCTGTGAATTCATTCCCGGCAAAAGAAGAGATCAATATTTGCCTACCTGCCTGACCTGCAGTGCTTTTCCAAATAGCACCAGTCAGTTTCCGCCGTGGTGGTTTGATGAGTAGGGAGTTTTCCTTACTTCAACCTCTAGGGTTTTGGTATTTGATAACCTTTCGGATTTCAAGGTAAAAAATGAAAAAACCACATAGATACATAGGTTTACCTAGTCTAGGTATTCTATGTGCTTATGTGGTTTAATTCTTTTTTGAATCGAAAAAAGATCCTTCCCAAAATCCTTCAGGAAGTGTTTTTCTTTGAGCTAAGACCCATCAAGCTATAATCCAACCAAATCAGAATTTTCACCTATGAAATTATAAGAAACCACATAGACACATAGGTTCACATAGTCTATGTATTCTATGTGCCTATGTGGTACACAAAGAAGGTAGAGGGTCATTTTTGAGGTGATTAATTTTCTGAATACGAAAAATAAAGTTACTGATTTTCAATACCTTAAAAATTAATTATAGCCAGTTATTGACTTTTTAGTCGGGGGGGGGTATGTTTAAGAAGTTAAATTCTTTACTATGAAAAAACCTTTTTACTCCCTTGGGCTGGGAACTTTAGCCCTGATGATCTTTTGGTCATGTACTTTGGAGGAGATCGAGACTCCTCAGCAATCGGCAATGCTTGATCCTATTCCATTGGCTCAGGCATTTTATGAAATGGAAAAGCCCAAGCAGGGGAATTTCTACGGTAGAATTACCTCAGATTTGGAGGTGTTTCCACATTGGGAGGGAGCGAAGATCTATTCGGATTGAAGATTTCTGATCGTTCCGGCACATCGGAAAGTAAAAGCGACCTATGCGCAGGGGTATCTAAGGAGACTGGTTTTTCAGCTCGATGAATCTGGCGAAGTCATCCGGGGAGGAATCTTAGAAATCACAGGAAAAGACGGAGGGTTTCTTTTGGACAATGAGGAGGTCCTGATCGAAGGATTTCTCTCTGGTGTGAAATCTTCCCAACTGACCTATTTGTGGTCTGATTTTGGTTCCAAGCCATTGGACGGAATGCAGGCCAATGGGCGGACCGTCGAACGATCGGTGGATCGGCTGCTTAATTCCAGAAAAGGAACAGAAGGATTCAGCTTTGAGAATTGCATCGATTGGTACTGGGTGTATAGTATTGGCGGAGTCGTGGTCTATGAGGAGTACAGTCATACGACTTGTGGGTCTGGTAGCTGCGATACCAATAGCCAAGACGCATGTTTGGATGATGGAACAAATGGAGGGGGAGGTGATGGAGGCCAAATAGCCTATAAAATTGAAAACAATGTCCAGAATCCTTGCATTTCTAATCAAGTGGAAAAGGCTATTGATGCCCAATTTAAAAACCAAATAACCAATTTGATAAATAATGCATTTGGACAAAGCGAGAAATTTAATATTCTATTAGAAGACTTGGATCTCAATGATAATTCACTAGACGGAATCACAGGGACATCTTTTACAGATATGGCTGTAACCTTTACAATTACAATAAATTCAGGAGCATTAGCTTCTTCCTCCCAAGAATATATTATGGTTACAGTTTTTCATGAATTGCTCCATGCTTACATGAATTATTTAGGTATTAATATGTCATCAAATTCAATTGATCATGTAAATATGGCTAATTCATACCTTACCTTATTAAGCCAAGCATTAATGGAACATTTTGAGATTGGAGCTATAGATGCCTACCATTTGGCTTGGGGAGGATTGCAAAATACTCAAAAATGGTCTGAATTATCCCAAACACAAAAATACCATATCACTGAAACAAATCAAAAATACCGTTCTGGAGTTAAAGGTAATAAATGCAATTAGAAGGTTATGAAAATAAGATTATGTTTAACATTAAGTTTGATAATTTTTCTTAGTTCGTTAAATCAAGTTCAATGTCAATCCATTGAGGAAGATCAGTTTTACGCAGAATTAAAGAAAATAGTATCTAAGACAGCGATGCTTAATCCATTTGATTCCACTGGGAGAAAATATATTAGTTTTTCATATGAGGTGAGAATTGGAAATGAAGCAAGTATAAAAATCAGTGAACATGCACCCTGGGGGTCGAGAAATAGAATTGAGAAATTAAAAGATGATTTGGTTAATTATATTGAAAGCCAAGGAAAGGAAATTGATAATGAGTTAATCATTATTTATCCCGTGCTTTTTAATTTTGATTATTTGATAGATGATTCAAATAATTTAGGAACAGCAATTGAATCTTTGATTATAGAACCAGACCAAACGAATTGCCCCAGAATTGAGTCCCCAATTTATGTGGTTGCTAAAAAGCCTCAGGTGAACTGATCTTAATCAAAGCCCTACCAAAACCCTTCAGGAAGTGTTTTTCTTTGAGCTAAGACTCATCAAGCTATAATCCAACCAAATCAGAATTTTCACCTATGAAATTATAAGAAACCACATATACACATAGGTTCACATAGTCTATGTATTCTATGTGCCTATGTGGTTTAATCCTTTTTTGAATCGAAAAAAGATTCTTCCCGAAATCCTTCAGGAGGGGATTTTTCTATAGTCTAGATTCGGTGGACTGTGGTCTGTAGACCATTGACCAAGCCCTACTTCTTCATCCCCATATAATCAACAGTCAAGTAGCTAAGGGCACGCACTCCAAGTATGAATCCACTTTCGTCTAGGTAGAAGTCAGGTGTATGATGAGATGGGGTTTTCAAAGGGTCTCCACCTTTTTTCATTCCTCCAAGCATCATGAAAATGCCCGGTTTTTCACGCTGATAAAAGCTATAATCCTCCGAGGCGGTAATAGGGTCCACTAGGATTACATTTTCGGTTCCTGCTGCTTCTTGCAAAGTAGGAAGCATTTTAGCCATAAGTTCAGGGTGATTGACTGTGGATGGATACAGTTTTCTGATTCGTACATCAGCTGTGGCCCCTGCACTTTCAGCGATTTTGGTGGCTATTTCTTCAAACCGCCTATGTACCAGTTCCTGTTGCTCATCACCGAAAGTCCGGATGTTTCCTATCAATTCTACCTCTTCAGGAATAATATTGTGACGAATACCTCCATGAACTCCTCCTATGCTCACTATGGCCGGGGCTTCAGTGATATTTACATTTCGGGAAACGATGGTTTGAAGTCCAGTAATGATTTGGGAAGTCGTTACGATCGGGTCCACGCTAGACCAAGGCGAGGCCCCATGAGCTTGAACTCCCTTAATTGTTATATCAAAAAAATCAGCTGCAGCCATAAACGGGCCTGACCGGTAGCCGATCTGACCAACTTCCCTTTGTGAATCAATGTGTAGACCAAAAATGGCATCTACATCTTCCATCACTCCTTCTTCGACCATCTGCCTCGCTCCAAAAATGTCTACATCGACTACGCCTTCTTCGGCAGGTTGGAAGATAAACTTCACTGAGCCTTCCAGCTGATCTTTCATTCCAGCCAAGACCTCTGCCACTCCCATCAAAATCGCCATGTGGGAATCATGTCCGCAAGCATGCATCACGCCGGTTTCCTGTCCGTTGTAGGTGGCAGTATTGACTGACCTGAAGGGAAGATCATTGCGCTCGGTCACAGGAAGGGCGTCCATATCCGCTCGAAGTGCTACCATGGGACCGGGTTTTCCTCCTTTTAGTACACCCACTACTCCGGTGACAGCCACCTGCTCGGTCACTTCCATCCCAAGAGCCCGGAGATGATCCGCCACGATTTTGGCCGTTCGGAATTCTTTATTTCCCAATTCGGGGTATTTGTGAAAATCCCTTCTCCATTCGATCACTTTGGACTCGATGGCATCGGCACTTTGATCGATTTGAGGCCGCAGACTAGACTGGGCAAAAGCTGAGGTAGTCAGCAAAAGAAAGGGGAGCAGGAGCTTTTTCATGGGAAAATTGGGAATGGTGGGTGGTTAAACTGTCCTTAAATATAAAGGCAATCTTGGCTTTTTGAAGCATTTGGGAAAAGAGTTGACGCTTGGGCTTTTAACTAATTTTATCAAATCAAAGCAATTTTTAAAAAGGTAGGGAAATTTTTATCCCTAATTTTAACTAATTAATACTTGTTTTATGAGCAGTCAATATTATCCTAGTTTTCCTTTTTTTCTTGGTGTTTTGCTTTGCCTCACTTCATGTGATATAGGCTCCGAAGAAAAATGTATCTCCGTTTCCAAGAACTCTGAGGAATTGAGATTGGATACCTTGGTTTTAAACTCGCCCAAAAAGAATAAGATTTATCAAGCCCAACTTCGATTTTCCGGAGAAGTCAAAGACACTTTAAACTTGAAGTTTGGTCCAAAAAATCAATTAATCCTAGGCCCGGGAAAATATGATTCCTTGCTTTACAAAGGCGATTGGTATGCAGATCCTATGATTTTGAGTACTTCTGGTGGAAAAGGAAGTCAGTTGGAGTTTTGTACAAAATTTTTCTATTAATCAGATATTTATGAAAATCCGATACCTTATTTTGATTTTTCTTCTGCTCGGAGTAGGTTCGTTTCAATATGATCAATATCAACCCAATCGGAATCGTGAAAATGCAGAAAAAATCCGCCTCGGTATGACTTCAGAAAAAGTGATCCAACTTATGGGGCAGCCGGACAAAAAAAGTATTCTCTTTGCTTCCAGGGTAAATGCTGATACCACTTATCTGTATCGGGCGCCTTTTGGTTCTTCAGAGGAGATCTCAATTTCTTTCGATGAGGCTGAGAAGGTAGTTCACGTTACCAATGAATAAGGATTAGTTTCTAATCTACTTTCACAAAAAGTAACCACATAGACACATAGCATCACATAGATAATTAGGCTATGTTTTCTATGTGCCTGAGTGGTTCAAAACCCAAAGACTACCCCTCAAAATTGCGCTTGAGCTGCACCTTCAATCATTTCATCTCATACATATAAACCGTACGATTGCAGGATTGCAAAATCACCCCATAGCTTTTTAATCCTTCACGCAGCGAATCAAGTGAGCTTGCGTCTAAACTAAAGGAATATACCTTGGCACTTTTTGCCTGCTCAAAGAAAAATCTACCCAATCTTTTTTCCTGACTGAGTTTTTCGGCAAGCTCTTCTACAGTGTATCCCTCCAAAATGATTCGTGATTTGCTGGACTCATTCTTTTTGAGAACTCCATTTTTTGGAGTGTACAGAGACTTGTCGAGTTGGTCTTGGGAGCTGATTTGAAGACAATTACCCTTTTGATTTTGAGACGTTTGGCTGGTGACAAATTCAGGACGCTGATCCAACTGTTTCCAGATTTGATCCAGAACTGACTGATCCAAGTCAGCTGAAGTATTTATTCGCAAGGTGTAGAGTTCTTCTCCAAACTTTCGACTGATCTTAAATTCCACCTCAGGCCACAATTCGGTAAATATCTCAGATAGGGTTCCTCCCGTACTCACAAATCCGGGACCCGAAGCCGAACTTGTATTCCGCTCCCCATCCCCTTCGAATCTGTGCAATTCGAAATTACCTTGCTTAATGGTGCCACTTGCCACCAGGACTTTTTTGGAAGAAGCCACCTGAGTTTGTGAAAAACTAGGAAGGTAGCTCAGAAAGAGGAATGCGAAGGAATAAAAAAGGGGTCTCATAATTTTTGAGTTTTAGGAAGGGTTCGGGGTAAGTTTCGTTGGAGTTAAACTCGATGAAGGCCTCTTCGGTCAATAGGAGATAAAGTTCCTCATTGTATTCTTGTCCCAAAAAAGGCAGCTCTACACCATTGGAGAGTATGACTTTATTAAGCAAAGTTTTTTTTCCGCTCGGCAAATGATGAATCAAAGTTTGTAAGGAGGTATTTTTCACCAGAGAGTACCATCTCCAATCTTTTGATTGGGCCAAATACAAAGGGAAGTAAGTTTGTTCAGGATCAAGCCCCACGCCAGCTTCCGTCTCTTTTCCATAGGGAGATACTTGCAAAAGCTCTGTACCAACCCATTCCCCTTCTTGATTGAATCTGACCAGGGTATCATTTCCTATCCGGGAAAAAACCATCTCGTTTTCACTACTAACTAGCGACTGATTGGTCAACACATTGAAGGAGTAAGAATCAGTCGGCGAGGCGGGGTAGCTCAGGTATTTTTTAACTTTCTCAGGACTTTCTAGTGGATAAGTTAGGAGCTGAAAATTAAGCGTGGTATCTCTGTTCAGTGTATTGGGTGGCTGATATAGAAATACCCGATCCTCAACTACTGTCATCCTAGAAGCATCTATCCCCAAGTCCAAGGTGGTTTCAAAAGTTTTGGTTACCAAATCGAATCGGTGGGCAATTCCCTTTCCCTCGCAAAGCAGGTAAAGTTTGGTGCCTGAGATTGAAAAATCAGATATTCCACAGCCCTGGAGTTCCAAGTAAACTTCTGAATTAAAAATCAAAGGTTCCTGATTGGGATCTGGATAATGATACAAGGAAGATTTAGAGAGAATGGTAAATCCGCTCTCCCCGATTTTCCACTTATCAATTACACCACTGAACGGAATATGAGGAAATTCTACGAGGTCAAATTGATTGACTTCTAAGGAAACTGGCGATAAATTGGAGACTACTTGTTCCTGTACAGAAGGGCTGCCACAGGACAATACAAAAGTTAGCGATAAGAAGACAACAATTCGATTCATAGAAATAGAAGGAAAAGCGACAAAATCCTAGAATTTTGCCGCTTAAAAAACTTACTGAATACTTGCAGGAGCAGGATTTTGAATGCACGTAGCTGAATCAGCATTACAGCAAGCGTAATATCCGGAACCGCAAGACACTGAAGATCCTTTTACAGACCAAAGATTTACCCCAAGTATGGAAACTTGAGTCCTGAAGGTACAAGAGGTTGCTCCTTCTCCTCCTGCTGAACATGCTGCAGAAAGATTCGTGTAGGAAAACATAAAAAGTCCTAAACACAGAAATAAGGCAATACTTTTTTTCATGTGAAATTGAGTTTAAAGTTTAACATAGTTTTATCTCACTTGAGATGATTCATAAATAGATTGATTCATTTTTACGTTTAGTTAAACTAGATTAAAAAGTGATTTAAACTAGTTTAAAAAATCAAAGTAGTCGATTCGACTTTAGTTTGGATAAGTATTGGGGTGTCACATTAAAATAAGAGGCAAGATGCTTCTGAGGTATCCTGTACCATATTCCAGGATATTTCGTTTTGAAAAACTCCCATCTGTGGAGAAAAGACTTTTTTCCATTGATCAGTTTCCAGTTCAGATTTTGCTCATACTTGATTGTCGAAATTTTCTTCAAAATTTCGACAATCAATTTGGGTTCGATCTTTGGGTGATTCAATGTTTCCAAATTGAATATCTCAACAGTACTGTCTTCCAAGGCCTCTAAGGTGAATGAAGAGTTTATCTTGCCCCAGAAATAAAATCCTGTGAGATAGAAACTGCCTGTAGAAGGAAAGGAGTTGGTAAATTCCTCTAATCCATCGTCGTGAAACTCTCTAAACAATCCTTTCTTTATCCAGTACAAATTAGTCAATGGCTGGCCTTGCATCAAAAGACAATGCGCCTTTTTAACCAGGAGGCTCTCACTTTCCAATGGGAAACCCAGCTTTAAACACTCTTCTCTAACAAACTCAAAACCATTCATACAATCAGATTTATTTTATAAAATGATCAAATTAAAATCCATTTTTGGTTATTTTAACTATGATCCTGTTGAATTAGTTTGTGGATTTTTCAATTTATTTTATCCTTAGTTATTCCCGGAGCCTTTTTTGCTTTTGATTCCAAAAAACAACCCTCCCGAATCACTTCAAGAGGGGTTGTTCTATAGTCCAGATTCTGTGGACTGTGGTCCGTCGACCATTGACCAAACCCTACTTTTTCATGCCCATATAATCCACTACAAAGTAGCTCAGCACCCGCATGCCGAGTACAAATCCTCCCTCGTCGATGTAAAAGTCTGGCGTATGATGAGAAGGCGTTTTGGTAGGGTCTCCGCCTTTTTTCATCCCTCCCAAGCCGATAAAAAGCCCGGGCTTTTCCCGCTGATAAAAGCTGAAATCCTCAGCACCCGTCACTGGTGGATTGTAGTTGATGTTTTCTTTTCCCGCAGCAGCTTCCATCGTAGCTACCATTTGGGCGGTGAGTTCAGGGTCGTTTACCGTAGAAGGGTAAAGCTTTTGGATATTCACCTCCGCTCTGGCACCGGCACTTTCCGCAATATTCGTTGCGATTTCAGTGATGCGCTTGTGCACCAAGGTTTGCTGCTCGTCTCCGAAAGTTCGGATAGTTCCGATCATTTCCACTTTCTCAGGAATGATATTGTGACGGATGCCTCCATGAATAGCTCCCACAGTGACCACGGCAGGGTTTTGGGTGATATTGACACTTCGCGAAAGGATCGTCTGCAAACCGGTCACAATCTGGGAAGCGGTCACAATCGGATCCACTCCAGACCAAGGAGAAGCTCCGTGGGCCTGAGTGCCATGTACGATAATCTCCAGATTGTCCACGGCTGCCTGAGCAGGTCCAGAGCGGTAGCCGATTTTTCCCACTTCTGTCTGGGAAGAAATATGCAAACCGAAAATCGCATCCACATCTTTCATTACGCCTTCTTCTACCAGTTGCTTGGCTCCCCAAGTGGTGACTCCGGGCTCGTAGATCCCTTCTTCGGCAGGTTGGAAGATAAATTTGACCGAGCCTTCCAACTGATCTCTCATTCCGGCTAGGACCTCAGCCACACCCATCAGGATAGCCACGTGGGTATCGTGACCACAGGCATGCATGACTCCGGTTTCCTGTCCGTTGTAGGTGGTTGTGACGGTAGATTTGAAGGGTAAATCTACCCGCTCGGTGACCGGAAGGGCATCCATATCCGCCCGCAGGGCGACCATGGGGCCGGGCTTTCCGCCTTTTAGGACACCAACTACACCGGTCACGGCCATTCCTTCGGTGACTTCAATGCCCAAGGAACGAAGGTGATCGGCTACTTTTTTGGCAGTGCGAAATTCATTGTTTCCCAGTTCGGGATTTTGGTGGATGTCGCGTCTCCACTCGATCACTTTGGATTCGATAGAAGCGGCCTTTTGATCAATAGCCGGACGGAGTTTACTTTGGCCAAATGCCGTTCCACTAATCAGAAGTAGGGGGAGAATAAGTTTTTGCATAAGATTGTAAGGTTGATTAGGATTTAGGCGGTTTTTTGGGTGTTTGGGAAAATTAGGCTAAGCGAAGCTAAAATCCTTGACCTTTCGGATAAAAAGCGGTTTTGGAGAACTTTTGAGAATGATTTTGATTTTAAGGATAAGGAATTTATAGAGTTTGCCTTTGTTTTAAAATAAGGTGACTGCTGAAACAGAATCCCCCTAGCCCCCTTTGAGAAAGGGGGAATTCGCTTGTTTTGGTCTTCAAACTTCTTCTTTAATACAGAGCTGTTTTTGTTTATATAAATAGTAGTGAAAACGAATAAACCAATACCAAATGGAATTGAAAGATAAAATCGCCGTAGTCACCGGAGTCAGCAAGGGAATCGGGCTGGAAGTAGTCAAACTTTTGGTGGAAAAGGGAAGCATTGTCGCTGGCTGGGGAAGAACTCAACCGGAATTTGAGCATGCCAATTTCCACTTTTTCACTTGCGATGTGTCCAACGAAAGCAGCGTGGAAGTTGCCTATCAGGCCACTATTGCCAAGTTGGGTGCAGATATCCGAATTTTGGTGAACAATGCCGGTTTTGGAGTAGCTGGACCTTTTGAGACCATGAGTTCTGCCGACTGGAAATCCATGTTTGATACCAATGTACATGGGATTTTTTATGTGAGTAAGCGATTGATTCCTGCAATGAAAGCCGCCGACGAGGGACATATCCTGAATGTAGCCTCTATAGCCGGGCTGAATGGAGTGGCTAATTTTGCAGGCTATGTGGGGACCAAGCATGCGGTAAGGGGAATTTCCCACTCGATGTATATGGAGCTGAGGGATTTTGGAATCAAAGTTTCCACCATCTACCCGGGTTCTGTGCAAACCAATTTCTTTGACGATATACCGGGGATGAATGCCCATGAAAACATGATGCGTCCTGAGGATGTAGCCTTGACGATTGTGCAGACCTTAGAGACGCGTCCCAACTATTTCGTGGCGGATGTGGAGTGTAGACCTCTCAGACCGAAGGGGAAGAAGCGGTAGGCAGTGGGCAGTAAATTAATTTCTTTGCCATGGAGTAGGATGCTTGTCACACTGAGCGGAGTCGAAGTGTTGTGTTTTGAGGCTACAAAAAGAGAGGGTTTTGGAATAACTTGATACTTTCAATCGAAGAAGTGAAAAAGGACTCTTATTGGGAATTAAATTTATTTGGCTTCGACTCCTGTCATCCTGAGCGAAGTCGAAGGGTCAGCCTTACAAACGGTTCGACTCGGATAGTCAGAATAGTATCACAATTCAAAAAAGTATCCGGTAGCCTCAATTTTCCATGCTATTTAGCAGGATGCTTGTCACCCTGAGCGGAGTCGAAGGGTACTGGATTTAGAAAGTCTAAGAGGAAATTATCTGCTAGGTGCCTTGATTTCAGTTGGGCCTTTAATTTGGAACGAGGTGGGTTAGACTTCGACTTTGAGACTCTCGTCTCTCAGGTGCTCAGCCTGACTTGGGCTTTGACTTCGATTATGAAATATGATCCTCAAATAGGTTATATTGGCAAAGTTCCTCCTGATATTAATCCTTTTCAGGTTTGAAATTCACATGAGAAGATTGGTTTTTGCATGCTGAAAATGACTTTAAAAACCTCCCATTTATCCTGAATAATGGCTTCTTTTTTCTTTCTGCTCCATCCCTTCACTTGCTTTTCGAAAGAGATTGCTTCTTGAGCATTTTGGAATTCTTGGATGAATACTAGTAATATGGGTCTTCTTTTAAAAGTATAACAAGAGGGGTCAATCCCCATCTCGTGCTCTGAAATTCTTCTTTCAATTGAATTGGTGACTCCGGTATAGTAACTCTGGTCAGCACACTTAAGGATATAAACAAAAAACTTTTTCATAGAACTGAATTTAAATGAAAGATAATTAATCGATTACGCTTTTTCTTGATAAAACTTTGATCAATTGAAAAGGCTTCGACTCCTGTCATCCTGAGCGAAGTCGAAGGGTCAGCCTGACAGACGTTTCGTTTCCTTTCATCCTGAGTAAAGTCGATGGGTCAGCCTGACAGACGCTTCGACTCTTCGTGAGGGAATCTAAGAACTTGAATACCTCCCATTAAAAAACCTCCCACCGAACCCCTTGCCTTTCTGGCCTCATTATCTATTTTTGCCTCAGACCTGACCAAAGGGGATTTTGCCCCTGCCATGCGGGTGATTTTCTCTTTGGTCCTTCTTTTTATGTCACTCCAAGTCTCCCAACTCACTAAGGTTTATGGTTCCCAAAAGGTCCTCGATGCGGTTAGCTTTTCGGCTGCTCCGGGGAGGATTTTAGGCTTTCTCGGGCCCAATGGAGCCGGGAAATCCACTACCATGAAAATCATCACCGGCTATCTCGCCGCGGATTCGGGAGAGGTGAAAGTCTTGGGAGAAAATGCTCTGGAAAACCCAAAAAAGGTCAGTTCCAAAATCGGTTATCTTCCCGAACACAATCCGCTCTATCTGGATCTGTATGTCCGGGAGTTTTTGGAGTTTTCCGGAGGTCTTTATGGCATGAAATCCTCAGATGTTCGCCGGCGGGTCGAGGAGCTGATTCGCAAAACAGGCCTTCAACCCGAGCGGCACAAGAAAATCGGGCAGCTTTCCAAAGGGTATAGGCAGCGGGTAGGTTTGGCGAGAGCACTCATTCATGATCCTCAGGTGGTGATCTTGGACGAACCCACCACAGGCCTGGATCCCAATCAGTTGGTGGAAATCCGTGCGCTGATTCAGGAAGTTGCAGCTGACAAAACTCTGATCTTTTCCACTCATATCCTTCAGGAGGTGGAGGCTATCTGCCAGGATGTGGTGATCATCAATCGAGGAAAAATTTTGGCAGCAAGCCCTTTATCAGAATTAAGAGGAAAGGCTACTGCCGTAGAATTGACTTTGGAAACGGAGGAAGCGCTGGAATTGAGCTGGTTTGAATCTCTGGGGGAAGTGAAATTCGGTGCCAAAGGAACCAATGAATTGATTCTCACAGTGCCTGAGGCGAATGAAGCCCGAAAGGCTCTGATGCAGATCATTGCCTCTCGAAATCTAAATCTGATCAGCCTGAATCAAGGCAAAAAGAATCTGGAAACCCTTTTCCGAGAAATCACCCAAACCCCATGAAAAGTCTCTTTTTTAAAGAAATCAATGCCTTTTTTGGAAGTCTGACCGGCTATCTGGTATTGGTTTTGTTTCTGGTGGCCCTTGGGTTGATCGTTTGGGTTTTTCCGGAAAGCTCGGTTTTGGAGTATGGTTTTGCTGATTTGGAAGCCTTATTTACCTACACTCCCTATGTTTTTACTTTTTTGATTCCGGCCTTATCCATGCGGATGATTGCTGAGGAGAGAAGAATCGGCACTTGGGAGTTGCTGCGGACTTCTCCGCTTTCGGTGTTCCAGATTGTCTGGGCAAAATACCTGGCTTTGCTGGTGCTGGTGTTTCTGGCTTTGGTTCCTACTTTGCTCTATGCCTATTCCATTGCTCAGCTGGGAGATCCTCCCGGGAATTTGGATTGGGCGGGATTTTTCGGAAGCTGGATTGGTTTGCTGATGATCGGAGCGACTTTTGCTGCGGTGGGTTTGTTTGCGAGTTCGCTCACGGCGCAGCAGGTAGTAGCTTTTGTTTTGGGAGTTTTTCTCTGCTTTTCTCTGTATTTCGGGTTCTCTGCTTTGGGAGATTTACTTTCGGGTGAGGCAGCCTACTGGGTGGAGGAATTCAGCCTGAGTTACCATTATGCAAGCTTGGGTCGAGGAGTGATAGACAGCAGGGATTTGTTTTTCCTTTTGGGAATGATTTGGTTGTTTTTGGGCGGTTCAGTTTTGGTTTTGCGAAGCAAATGAAAAGGACAAAAAACTATATGGCCCTGTCTCTTTTCCTACTTTTGGGAGGTTTTATCTTGCTGTTTTTTGCAGGGCAAGTAGTAAAGTTCAGACTGGACCTGACGGAGGAGAAGCGGTATAGCCTTCATCCTGCCACGGTGGAAATGCTCGAAAATCTCGATCGCCCGATCCATGTCGATATTCTGCTGACTGCCGAGGACCTTCCCGGAGGAATGAGAAGGCTGCAAAAGTCCATGGAGGAGACTGTGCGGACTTTCAATGCCTATGCAAGTGAGAAGATCACGGTGGACTATTTTGACCCTTTGTCAGTCACTGATTCTCTGAAGGAGAATTTTATCTACAGCCTGGCAGATTATGGCATCAATCCTACCAATTTGTTCGTCAACCAAAACTCCGGTCAGCAGGCTCAGTTGATTTTTCCGGGCATTTTGGTAAGTGATGAGGAGTACGAGGTTGGGGCCCTTATTCTCAAAGGCGAGCGTGGTATGTCTCCGGACCAGATTCTAAATTTTTCCATAGAAAACCTCGAATACGAGCTCAGCAATGCTATTCGGAAGCTGATTGATCCGCAGAGCAAGGCGGTGGCCTTAGTGATCGGTCATGGAGAGCTTTCCGAAGATGAGGGCTTTGGAGTGGTAGAGGCCCTGGATGGGCAGTATGAGGTGTTCAAAGTGCCTTTGGATCAGGCAAAAAGCCCAAGCGACCTGAGCTCATTTGGGATGGTTCTAGTATTGGGCCCCAAATCCTCCTACACCGAGCGGGAGCTTTTTCTCTTGGATCAATATGTCCTCGGCGGAGGAAATCTGGTCGTGGCAGCCGAAGGAGTGGATGTCAATCTTGATGAAGCTGGGGGAGAGGGCACACTTTCATTTCCTCTGGAAAATGAACTGGACCGACTGCTTTTCCGCTACGGAATCCGGATCAATAAGGACCTGATTCAAGATCTCAATTTCTCCTATCTCCCCATCATGGGGGGTGTTTTTGGCAATCAGGAGCAAATGATTCCCTTGCCTTGGCCCTACTTTTTCAATGCGGGAAGAATGGCTCCCCATCCCATCACCAAGGGTTTGGATCAGGTGAATTTCAGATTTGTCAGCAGTCTGGACACTGTCAAGGCAGATGGGGTGACAAAGACTCCCTTGATTTTTGGTTCGGAAAAGGAAAAAATCCTGCCGGCCCCGACCCGTGTGGCGCTTTCGGATATGCAGCAAGCGCCCGTGGTGGAGGAGTTTACGATAAGCAATCTTCCACTCGCGTATCTTCTCGAAGGGGAGTTTACCTCGGTGTTCAAAAACAGGTTTCTCCCGGAAGAATTTTCCGGACAATCCTTCTTGGAATCCGGTAGAGGCAAAGTGGTGGTATTCGGTGATGGTTCCCTTTTTCAAAGTCAGCTGGACTTGGGAGGAAATCAGCCCCTGCCTTTGGGAGAAGATCCTTTTGCACAGACCACCTTTGCCAACAAGCAATTGCTGCTCAATTTGGCTCAATACCTAACCGATCCGGAGGGAATCATTTCGGCCCGAACCCGTACTCTTCAGATTCGACCTTTGGACCGGGTGAAGGTAAGACAGCAGGGGAGATTCTGGCAGGTGATCAACATCGGAGGTCCGATAGGAGTGGTCTTGATTCTGGGCGGAATCATCCTTTTTTTCCGCAAAAAACAATACAGTCGCAAAGCGTAAAAGGATGTCTGTTTTAGACTTCACAAGTTTTTTGACGGAAAGAAGAAGGCAGTCAGCCGAATTAGCATTTTATTTATAAATTTACCCCATTGGTTCAAAATGCAAATCCAATTTCACCGGCATTTGAAATGATGTACTTTCGGTTCATTCTATTCCTATGCTGTGTTGATTTCCTGTCCTGATAGACAGTTTGTTTGATAACTAAAAGACAATCAAAAAGATATGAAATTCATTGTTTCCTCCTCTGCCTTGCTGAAGCAGCTGACGTCCATCAACGGCGTCGTGACTACCAACCCGGTTGTTCCGATTTTGGAAAATTTTCTCTTCGAAATCAAAGATTCTGAGCTGACCATCACTGCTTCTGACTTGCAAACTTCCATGATCACCCAGATCCATGTGGAGGCCAAAGAGGATGGGAATATCGCCGTGCCGGCAAAAATCCTCATCGAAACCCTGAAAAACCTACCGGAGCAGCCGGTGACTTTCAGCATCGATCACGATACCTATGCAGTGGAGATCAGTTCGGATAACGGTCGGTATCGTTTGGCAGGGGAAAATGCCACGGACTTCCCAAAGATTCCTACCGTAAGCAATGCCACCACGGTAGATATGTCCACTGAAGTGCTTTCTTCGGCCATTTCCAATACCATTTTTGCTACCTCTTCTGATGAGCTCCGTCCTGCGATGACCGGGGTATATATCAATCTAAGTGCGACCAATACCACCTTTGTAGCTACAGACGGTCACCGACTGATCCGCTACAGAAGAGTGGATGTGGCCTCAGGAAGCCCTGCAAGTTTGATTATCCCAAGGAAGGCGCTGAACCTGCTCAAGTCTACTTTGCCATCTGAGAATGTACCTGTTTCGGTAGAATTCAACCAAAGCAATGCCTACTTCAAGTTTGGTCAGATCAAGATGATCTGCCGCTTGATCGATGAGCGATTCCCGGATTATGAGAATGTCATCCCTGTGGACAATCCGAACATGATGACAATCGACCGTATGGAGCTGTTGAGCTCTTTGAGACGTATCGCGATCTACGCCAACAAGACGACTCATCAGGTGAGATTGAAATTGACCGGAAGTGAGCTGATGATCTCAGCGGAGGATTTGGACTTTTCCAACGAAGCCAATGAGAGACTGTCCTGCGATCATGACGGAGAGGATATCGAAATTGGATTCAATGCCAAGTTTTTGGTGGAAATGCTGAACAACCTGAGCTGCAAAGAAGTCAGCCTGAAGTTTTCCGCTCCGAATCGTGCCGGTCTGATTCTTCCGGTAGAGCAAGATCCAAACGAGGATATTCTCATGCTCGTGATGCCGGTGATGCTCAACAATTACGTATAACCATAACCACAAACTATAAATCAAAAGCCCGGTTTCGCAGATGCGGAACCGGGCTTTTTTTGATCAATAGATTTTATTTTATCTAGAATGCCAGCATGGTCCAACAAGACCTCAGAGGTTTTTTGTATCCCTCAGCATCTTCAAAAACAATCCCTCCACACGCTCCCGGGCCCAGGGGGTTTTTCGAAGAAAAGTAAGACTGGATTTGATCGAAGGATTGTGGGTAAAGCAGCGGATAGGGATTCGTTCTCCGAGTTCTTTCCAGCCATAGTGTGTGACTAATTGCTCCAAGATGGTATCTAGTCTTAGGCCGTGAAGGGGGTTGTTGGGTTGGTGTTCCAATGAATTGAAAAATTAAGAATTAGTTTTTGATATTGGTAATTGATCATTAGCAATTGATCATTGCTTAGGCTGAATCAAATCCCAGAGATTTCCATACAAATCCCTGAAAACGGAGACTATTCCATAAGGCTCTTGGGCTGGTTCGCGGATAAATTCCACCCCTTTGGAGCGATAGTTTTCGTAATCCCGGTAGAAATTGTCGGTATAAAGAAACAGAAAAACACGTCCACCTGCCTGAAAACCGGTTTGCTTTTCTTGAGTCTCATTCGCTGCTTTGGCCAAAAGTAAATGGCAAGTGGACCCTTGCGGAGCCACTCTGACCCAGCGCTTGGTCTCACTCATCGGGGTGTCCTCTAGCAATTCAAATCCCAAAACCTGTGTGTAATACTGAATCGCTTCGTCATAGTCTCTGACGAGGAGGGAGATTTGTCCGAGTTGTTGGGGCATTATTTCGTAATTAGTATGATGATCTGTTTTGGTAGCTAAAGTAGGCCAAACGAGGTAAAAATAGCAGAGATAGCTTTCTTACTTTCCTGCAGGCTTGACTTTTGTAGGGGAAAGAATTTTTTAAGTCTAATTAACGGGATGATTTCAGGCAGTTTAGCTATTTCACTTTATTTTTAGGCAAAAAACCACTTTATGAGACTTTTCCTTTACGCGATTTTGTTGACTCTTTTTGTCCAATGCCAGACAAAGACCCAATCTGAAAACCTCAATCCAGCACTGGTTTCCAGTGGCGAATATATCAGTTTGTCTTTGGATGATTCTACCTCCAATATCAGCACCGGCTACCAATACTTTGATGCTGGGGAAAGAGAATTTTTCTTCAATCTAATTTGGGAAAGTAATACCCTTCAAGTTTACGATTTGAGCTCTGGTAACAAGATCAAATCCCTCTCTTTTGAGGCAGAAGGGCCATCCGGAGTAGGGGATGTTTTTGCCTTTCATGTGCATAGCCTTGACAGCATCTTTTTGTTTAGTCCGCCATTTGGGCAAAGGTTTCATTTGGCGAATTTGGAAGGTCAGATTTTGAAAAAGTTTGAATATGAGATTCCGGAAGGAGGAGGTTCTGCTTTTGTTCACAATGCATTTATGATATCTCCTCCAGTTCTGGAAGGGTCCAAATTGGCAGTTAACCACCGGTTCCCTCAAAATATGAGGGAACTCACCGGGGAGAAATTAGCCGGCCAATCCTTTGGCTATCAGATTGATTTGAGTACTGGAGAGACTGAATATTTTGCCCATCTATATCCAAATGATTACCTGACCTCGGGTCTAAAGTCGGTTGATTTTAGCCGAGCTCAGGGAAAGAATCAAATCGTATATTCTCTAGTCGGAGATCATCGGGTTTTTGTGGCCTCGTCTTTTGAGGAGGAATGGAAATCAGTAATTGCCAAAAGCCAATTTTTAGATGAGGCTTTACCGAGTTTTAATGCGGATGCAGTTTATGAAGAGTTCCAATCCTATGCTTTCTCTTCGAGCAGATATGGTTCGATTTTGTTTGACCCCTACAGGGAGGTTTACTATCGGATTGCGTTTCCCACTCTTTCGGAAGCTAGTATTGCCGATATCAGAAGTCTGGGAAATGCCTTGGGACCATTTGTGGTGATGGTTTTGGACTCGGATTTAAAAGTGATCACGGAGAAAAAATTTGAATCCGGGAAGTATCATCCGGACAATGTTTTTGTTGGGAAAAAGGGCCTTTACCTATCCTTGCAGCACCCCAATAATCCGGAAAACAGGGAAGAGGAGATGCAGTTTGAGTTGATTGAATTGAGATAAGAAAGTTGTTTTTTGATCAAAGAAATGCCCCCAACAAGGGTATGACTTTTTGGGGGCAAATCAATAGTGGCTTTTTAACTCATTTGATTGTTCCTGTTAGGCATTCATCTCGCTTAATTCCTGAGCAAGGGGAAAGTCAATCGGGAATTGTGTCAGATTGTGGATGTAGTTGGAAATTATTTTGTCCCCGATCACCATCACTACATCAATTAGGTTGGCTTCGGTATAGCCCGCTTCGAAAAAGGCATTCTTGCTTTCTTCGGTTGCTTTTCCCCTGTTTTCAGCCACAGATTTGGTGAATCCAGCCAAAGCATCCAGTTTGGCATCGAACGAAGCCGATCCTCCTCTGATTTCCAGAATCTGCCCATCGGTAAATCCATTCATCTTCCCCAACACGGTGTGAGCCGATTGGCAATATCTACAGCCATTCACTTGGGATACGACCAGATTGATCACTTCCCGCTCTTTGGCCTTGAGTGTTGATTTTCTGTTTTGGAGTGCCAGGTAGTCGCCGAGTGCCGTTTCGTTTTTGGCATAGTAGGCGTACAGATTGGGGACAAATCCCAAGCCTTTCTGTAGGTTGTCAAAAATAGCCTGATTGGCTGGACTTACTTCTTCTCGGGTGGGTACTGTGAAATTTTTCATCGTGGTATTGTTTGTTTTGGTTGAAATAAATTAACAATACAAAGATGGAGCGCTAAAGTCGGCTAGGGTTAGGCAGTATTTCCCGAGGAGTTGGCAATTTTGCCCAATCTTAGTTTCTCCTTGAAGTCGGATGGGGAGAGCCCTTCATTTTTCTTGAAAAACCGGCTAAAGCTTTGAATGTCCTCAAAACCCAGTTCATGCCCGATTTCTTTGATGCTTTGATCGGTGTAGCCAAGAAGTCTCCTTGCTTCCAGCATTTTCCGGTCATGAATAAAGCTTAGAGGGGATTTTTCGCCCAGTTTGGAAAATAGGTTGGACAGGGTTTTGGGCGATTTAAAAAGCAAATCGGCATAATCCGCCACAGTATGCTTGGTTTTGAAATGGGTTTCTACCAAATAGTTAAATTCCCGGATCAGATCCACCTGACTTTTCTCCAAATCCTCCATTTTTTGTTGGGACTTGTAGATTCGGGTGCAGAGGATCAAGAGCCTCTTCAATAGTATCTGAAGCATTTCGAGCTGCAGCGGGTCGGGCACTTCCCGAATCTCTATTTCAAAGACTTTCCAAAGCGCTTCTAATTTCTCGATCTCTTTCTCAAAAAGATTAATTACCGGCGTTTCTGCAGAACCAAAAAATAAGACTCCCTTACAGCCGATTTCAGAATCATGATCCAAAATGCAAAAGAATGCTCGGTTGAATCGTAAGAGTCTGGCCTTTTGCAGGTTTTTTACTTCCACTCGATGGAATTCCGTCAGGCATACTGCTTGATTGGCTTGAAAAGTAAATTCTATTCCATCAATAATCAGAATGGACGGATTCAAGAACCAAACAAAAGTAAGCTCACTTGGATTTTTTTCTTTTAGTAGAAAGCAATTGGAAGAATCTATTTCTTCTAGTTGAAGCTTTTCTGATGAAGGTCCTTGGAAAATCATTAAAGCCGATGTTTTGGAAAATTAAAAGTGGTTGAGTAAAAAATCAGAACCGAATTCCTTAGAATCAGGTTCCTTTTCCTTGCTAAACAGGGGATAGGATTTTGAGTTAGCGGAAATAGGACTTCGGACGAGTAAGGCTATGCTCAGCTTTCTGATTTCATCCTTATGCCTTATTCATAGCTGTTCAGGATTTGTAATCCTGAACCTCGATCATAGGATTTTCAATCCGGATACATCTTTTAGTCTTTGTTTTAAAGAGAATTGGGATTTAGTGATTAAAAATCTTCCGATCGAGCTTCGAGATTGCAAATCTCGAAGAGCTGGAATACCGAAGTTTTAGCCTTGATTCCAAAATCTAACCTTTGAGGTCTTTTTCAGACCTCAAAGGTTAGATTCCTTTAGGATCAAAGAGATAAATGGAAAAGGATTCCTCTAAAAAACGATTGATCTTTTTATCCAAAGACCAAAGTTGCAGTCCATTCTCCAAACAAGCTAAAACAATGACAGAGTCAATAAGGCCTATTCCCTGATTCAACAGTTGATATTTTTGAGAGAAAAGCCCTGCGTGATATCCGAGATTTGAATCCTTGATTTTTGGTGTGTTTTGATAAAAAATGTCCAGTATTTCCAATTCTCTTCTCCTCTTCGCTCCCTGAACCAATTCCCCAAAAATGATATCCAATGTCCACACAGATCGCTTATCCAAAAGTCTTTGGCAAGTGGGAAAATAGTCAGGATTGGCTTTGAAATATTCAATCCAGATGGAGGTGTCGAAAAGTACGCCCATCAAGAATTATTCTTTTCCCGAAGTTCTTCAGCAGTCCAGTAAAATTCCAAAGGTTCTGAGGCTATCCTTTGGGAGGCCGCATTTATTTTTTGGGTAGCCACATACTCCTGTAAGGCTATTTTCAGCGTTTCGGTGATGTTTTTGGCCTGAGCAAGTTCCATAGCCTCGGCAATCAACTCGTCGGATATCAAGGCAGTTACTTTCATAGTAATAAGATTTTGACCTAATATACGATGAATGATCGTATAATTGTTTCAATATATGAAACCTTAGAGGTCTGTAAAAGACCTCTAAGGTTTGATTTACTTCTTCCTCTCCCCTCTAAACGTCCCATTCGGCTGGATAAAGCTTACAGCCGTAATCTCCCCGTCTTTTTCCTCAAACTTGACCTTGAAGCCTTCCAGCACCTTCAGGTTAAATTCATGTTCCCCGATATTGACCAGTTCGTACTCAGGCTGACCGGGAACGAAAGCATAGAGCTTTTCCTCCTTGATGTAAATCTTCACTTCCTGCACGCCCATTAGGAGATAGGCTCCTTCGTACTTTTTCAAGTCATCTACCGAAAGCTCATTTTCTTTCGGAGTCCGCTTAAACTCGATCGGATCCAAGGCAGGTTCTAATGAAGCTTTTAGACCAGAGATATCTCCGGTCATGTTGCTGACAAACTGCAAGACAAAAGGATTATCTCGATTCGGTTCGCCTTGGTAGATCAAAAACAAATTGAACGCGTCGTAGTCTTTGTGCTCCAAAAAACCACCCAACAGACCTGTCTGCACAAAGAGCGTATCATTTTTCAGGTCAATTTCCATTTTCCCATAACCGGGATGTTCATAGGTGCCGGTGTAGTCCATCAGGATATGGGAAGGTTTGGTCAGGCTGACTTTCGCTGTGGAGTCTGCGGCAGCTTTCGCCTTGGCTTGTGCTTCTTTTGCCTCTTCCAAGCGCTTAACCGTTTCACCTAGCCAGTCAGCTGGTTCTAAGTTAAGCACGCGGTCTGCCACCATATTTCTAACCACATTGGGAAGGGGAGAGCCATTTTGGTTAGTCAGAATCATGATCCCCAAGCTGTCTGTGGGGAAGAAGGAGGCGGAAGCTGAAAATCCATCGATATTTCCTCCGTGCTCCACCCGGTAGTGACCTCGGTAAGAGGCCAAAAACCAGCCATAGCCATAGTTGGAAAACTGTACATCGGGATGCTCTTTGGAAGGTGTGCCGGCAGACACGACCATTTGGGCACTCATCGCTTCCTTTACGTAGTCTTCAGGGATGATTTGTTCACCTTTGAATTTGCCTCCGTTGATCCAGGTGATGAGCCAGTTGGACATTTCGGACACGCTGGAGTTGATCGCTCCTGCAGGACCCATAGCGGCGATATTGTAGTAATCCATTCGCTTGGTTTTTCCATCTAAGTCCACCGAGTAGCCAAAGGATTTATCTGCATCCTTTTCCATCTCCGGAATGCGGAAATTGCTTCGGGTCATGCCCAATTTATCAAAAAAGAGTTCTTTCACGTTTTGCTCCCAAGTCTTACCCGTGATTCGGGCACCGATTTCTCCTTGTAGGAAAAACATCCAGTTGTTGTAGTACCACATTTGCCGAAGTCCGGTGAATGGCTCCTGAAATTCGATGCGCTTGATCAGTTCCGATTTGGACTCAGAGGGAAACATAAACCAAGAAAAGTCATGCCTCGGCAATCCCGTCCGGTGTGCCATTAGATCCTTGACGATAATTTGTTCATTCATCCAGGGTTCGGCAAATCTAAGTTCGGGAATGTATTTTCCGGGCCTCTTGTCAAAGTCGATTTTTTCATCCTTTCTCAAAACACCCAAAACAGCAGAGGTAAATGCCTTAGAAGAGGAACCGATGGCAAAAAGCGTGTTTTCTGTCACCGGAACCTGATTTTCCACATCCTTATAGCCAAATCCCTTGGCATAGACGATTTGATCTTTTTGGACGATGGCAACTGCAAAACCCGGTGTTTTCAGCGCAATGCGGGCTTTTTCGAGCTCGGTATCCAAGGTTTTAAATACATCCGGCTTTTTCTGAGAAAAGGAAGGGCTTATAAAAAAGCTGAAAAGGAGGAGGGAGAGGAGAAGCTTTTGCATGCAAACATTCGTTTGGTTAAATATAGGGGCAGAAGAAATTGAATACAACCGTTTTTTATGGCGAAGGTCAAAGGTCATGGGGCACCCTTTGAAGTTTCCAAAAACCTCGAAGGATTTTATTCCTCCTATCAACTTTTGGTAGAACCAAATTTTGATTTTCAAAGAAAACCTTCGAGGTCTTAAAAAGACCTCAAAGGTTAGCCAAAACTCTCTGAAAATGAGTCAAAAACATGCGAAAAATACCCTATAATGGGTATTTTTTAGGAGATTTTTTCCGCCTACCTTTTATGAAATTTTTATCCGAAAAAACATGAAAAAGAATGCAAAAATTTTGAGCAAAAGCCTCCTGGGTTTGATGATCTGGGGGGGCATTAGTTGTACTACTTCGTTTGATGAAGAAATTCCCTTGGTGTTAGCTTCATCAGGAGTGGAAGTGATTCAGGGAACTTTAAAAGTTAATTCATTTGATAAGTATGAGGACCTTATCACCGGAAAGGAAAAACTCTACATTAGAGACTTTAACAGTTTTCAAAAAGGATTTGATGAATTGGAGCAATCAGTTGAAAATCTTCGAATCAGTCAAGAAGAGTATAATGAAATTACAGCTTGGGAAGGAAGTACACTCTTGGAGCTTTTGGATCAAGACGGATTTATAATCCTGGAAGAATATCTGATCTACTTGAATTTCAATAACCGTATTGCCGTGGTATCCACAGATCTAAATCTAAAGGATGAAATTCTTGCAGGAGATATTTCAAGTGAATCCATTCGCTTATTCAAGTTTGAAGATGATGTGATTGGACTATTGGAAATCAATAGCCCTTCGACGGTTGAAAAAGGTATTTACAGGGCGAGGATATTAACCACATTTGACCCTTTAGCCTACACAGTAATAAATGGTTGCGTTTGGGATAAATGTGATAATTCGACAACTTTTGGGAATTCTGCTAATACGGGCGGTGACATTATTGGTCTTGGGTTTAGTGGCGGGACATTCAGATATAGATTAGATGCTAAACATGTTTACCAAAATGCAGCAATTTCATTTAGGTTATTGTCTGAGGCTAAGCATATGCGTAAGCCAGAAGATGGATCAGTATTTTGGAAAGCACAATCAACATCACTTTATTTTTGGTATGATTTTGAATATTTGAGTAAAAAGAATGGTAGTACATTGAAAAAAAAGGCTAGCGTAAAAAATGATTATACAAATGATTTAGATACAACGTTTTATTCATCCAGTCGAGGTCTGGATAAGTTTTATTTGCGGACACAATTTTATGGCGAACCAGGAGGAAATCATGGTTATTCTCCTAACGGAACTTACTGGCAGTTTAATCTGAAACAAATTAGTAAAGGGTATTAACATGAGGGTCTTAAGATTATTTATGCTCGGGATTCTTACATTAGGTTCAACTGAAATTTCATTTGGACAGAAGAATTGGGGAATTGAAGCAAAAATTGGTACTGGAAATACCAATATAACTACTGCTGGAAACTATTCAGATTTGGAACTAAGCACCAATAACCACAGATTTATGAGTTTTGGGTTATTAAAAAAACTAAAAAACAACTTTAGTTTTGGTGTAGATGCGGATATCTACAGATTTCAGCTGGAGTATACCTTTTTACCTTTGGATCAAGACAACAAAGTTGGTACTCGCACTAAGTTCTGGTCAATTGGGCCTAAAATACAAAAAGACATATTCATAAAACCCAAATTAGGTTTAAGTTTAGCGACGGCATTTCATCTTTCTCAGACTAATCTAAATGATGAAGTGTACACTGGAATATGGCAGACAGTAAGACTTCCTGGAGGAGGTCAACCAATACCTGTCTTATTATTTGGAAATAAAGAAATCGAGAAAGTTACTTTTCACTTAAAGCCCGAAGGTGGAATATTCTATGATCTCACTGAGTCCTCCAGAATCACCTTTTCTTGTGAGTGGGGTATAGACTTACGTGAACCTGCTCTTGTGGTTAATTTGGATCGAATAGTAGTTGAAGATCAAACTTTTCAGAATAGGCATATTTTGGATGGAAATTACTTCTCAGCCCAACTAGGCTACCGCTACAGCTTCTAAAAAAATTGCTGGGAAATTTCCCCAGCAATTTTTAGTTAAGCATTTTCCAAAGTCCTTCTTACTTGATCAAGATTGACTCGGCACTCCTCGATTGACTCCCATTCCCGGCCTCTTTCCCCATGCTCGATTCCCACATAGCCATGGTAGTTGTGGGCGAGTACGATCTTCATCATCCGGGTGTAGTCCAGTCCTGTTTCACGACCCTGATCATCCCATACTTTTGGCTTCAGGCTGACTCCTTTTGCCATGGGCATGAGTTCATCCACTCCCCGATAAGAATCATAACTGAGAATCTGATCTCCATCCCGCTTCATTACAAAGTTGCCGAAATCCGGCAAGGTTCCCGCCCGGCGATGGGCTGTTTGCTTGATCAATTCAGCGAGCCATTTCCCGTTGGATGAGTAGCCTCCGTGATTTTCGATGATGACATTGATATCAAAATCATCCGCAAACTCACAGATTCTTCGGAGCGTGGAGCTGCAGACGTCGATGGCTTCCTGCTCCAGTTTGGGGTCCTGACTGAAGGGTACAGCCGTATAGGCATTGATACGAATGGAATGACAGCCTAAGAATTTGGCAGCTTCCACCCATTTTTTATGGTTTTCCACCGTTTGCTGTCTCTCCTCAGGAGTGGCAGCGCCTAATTGACCTTCCCGGTCCACCATAATCAGCACGTTGGTGACTCCTTCTCCTTCGGAGCGGGTTTTCATTTCTTGGAGATAGGCTTTATCCTGAGCTTTATCCATGAAAAACTGATTGACGTACTCCACCGCATCGATGCCGTGTCTTTTGGTCTCGATGGCAAAGTCCAGGTTGTCCATTTTCCCTCCGAAAAGGAGCGGGTTCAAAGACCATTGGGCTAAGGAAATCTTAAAAATCGGATCAGCTTTGGTTTTGGACATGGCAAATTCTGGAAGTCCCAGCCCTAGGGCAGCTGCAGCCAGGCCGGATGTTTTGAGGAAAGTTCTACGATTGGTCATGGGGGATTGGGTTAATGGTTATGATGTTCTAAGTTAATGAATTTGAGGGAGATTGCTTTGTGGTCTTGGGACAATACTACAAACTGTTCACTGAATACTGCCTACTTTTAAGACTTCTCACTTTAGCCTTTAGCTTTTCTAAACCTCCCATCCACTTCGATACTCCCTTGTCAGCAACTGATTTGCTTCTTCATCATTGGTGATCTTGACCAAGTTGGCATCGAATTCTACCTTTTTTCCAGCTCTCAAGGCAACTGCTCCTAGATTGATCGTATCGGTGATGCATTGGGCTCGGGTAAAGCTCCCCGGGGTCTGTCGCTTTTCCAGCATGGCATCTACCCATTGGTCAGTTTTGCGGTCCACCTCACGGGAATTGATTTGCTCTGAATCCCGGCCTACCATCATTTTGGATTCTGGCAATAGAACCGGATTTTCTCCACGGAATCCTCCCAGAATTTTTCCTTTTGTCCCAACAATCATCAATCCCTCTTCAGGAGTGTCTTTTCCATCGATTTCCAGTTCTTCGCAGGCAAAGGGCTTCATTCCCCCATCATACCAAAAAAGATCGAAGGCAGGAAGTGAAGCTTGGGCCGGAAAATTCCATTTTATCGTGCAGCTTGCAGGGAACGCTACATCATTTTTCACCCATTGATAGACCTGATTGACTTCCTCCCGGGTAGTCGTGCCGAAGGCCCGAGCGGAAACTGGACTTCGATCGATGCCCAAAGTTTCAAAAAGTGGGAACAAACTGTAATGCCCCATATCGGCTACCGATCCACCACCGAATTCATACCAACCACGGAAGACATTGTGTGTGTAGTTTTTATGATAAGGCATATCAGGCACCGGTCCTAGCCAAAGTTCCCAGTTCAAGCCATCTGGGATAGGCTGGGATTCTGCGGGTCTCTTGGTCCATTGCTGCCAGACAGGTCGGTAGGACCAATTGTGGATTTCTTTCAATTCCCCAATTAGTCCGGCATCCATCCAGGTTTTGATCTGTCGGTATTCGGGTCGATCCGACCAAGCTAAAAGGTGGGTCACCAATCCGGTATCTTTCGCCTGTTGGATTACTTTTCGCCCTTCAAGCAGTCGGTTGGCGATGGGCTTGTGGGTGACCACATGCATTTTCTGATCCATGGCAGCCAAGGCAATCGGCGCATGGGTATGATCGGGGGTCATGATTTTGACAGCGTCGATTCCCTTTTCCTTAGCAAAAAGCTCTCTGTAATCTTCGTAGCTGACACAACCCTTGTATTTTCCAGAAGGCTGTTTTTTTGCATAAAACTTCTCCACGTATTCCTGTCCAATGTCACGTCCACCGGGGATCCCGGGTTTGCCTTCCCACCATGAATCATCCCCGAGGGTTTTCCGAATATCGTTTCGGATTCCGTGGGCTGACCAGTCAAAGTAATCGGTGGAGAATTTATTCACGTCGCAGACGGCTACCAAACGTACTTTCGGGTTCTGCAAAAGGCTTCCCATCTCCCGTAGTCCCTGCGTTCCGCAACCGATATTCGCTACGGCAAGTTGATCCGAGGGTGGGACCTTGCCCAGTCCGGCGATCACATTGGAGGGGACAATGGTGAATGAGGCGGCAAAAGTAGCGGCGGAGGCCAGAAAATCCCGGCGGTTTAGCATGGACATGGTTGAGGTTTTTTGGTTGGGAAGGTAATTTAGGGAATTTGAGCAAAGACAGAATAGTTAGATTCAATGGGATTTGAGGAGTCTCCAAAACTCCTCGCGCATGCTATCTGCATCGATCTCGGTATAGACTTGAACTACTCGAGGAGTATTCTCCGGAGGAGTCATCACCGATGAAACCGTCGCCCATTCGGGATGAATGTAAGCCATCACCAATGCCAAATCCCACATCACCCGGGTTTTGTCTTGTGGATTATGAATGCGCCAGCGATCAGCCAAAATCTTTTCGATCTCCACGTTTTCATCCAGTCTCGCATAGGTCTCATCCCGATCAAACTTCAAGGCAAAAGAGGTGGTGGTAGTCATGATGGTAAAATCCAATTCCTCCAGATTTAGCAAGTAGTCGAAGGCATTTAAGTCACAGCGGATATTGAATTCACTTTTGTTCCAAGCCCGTGATTCAGGGGTATACCAAGAACCCAAGGAGAAAAGTCGGATTTTATCTTTGATATCGGGTGCCAAAATCAAAGCCGTGGCCACATTGGTCATGGCCCCAAGTGTCAGGACATGGAGTTTTTCTTCTCCTTTCATCTTCCGGGCTTCGGCGATAATGGCCTGGGCAGCCGGAGAATCTCTTGGGTCCTGCTGTCCCCATGCCCTTCCGATCTGCCGATCCGCACCCAAGGGATGCGGGATGTCCATTCGTCCCATGGCTGTGAGGATTTCCTCATTGAGTCGCTGACTTTCTTCGACGGGCTTGAGTGTGGCGGTTTCGTAGGCATTCCACTTTTCAAAGACCTTCAGATCGGCATTATTGAAGTGAGCCGAACTCAAGCCGATCAGATCGATTCCCGGCACTTTGACCAAATAGGCAATTGCATAGAGATCGTCCATTTCATTGCCTGTGTCGGAGTCTAGCCAGACTTTTTGCTGGGAAAAGATGGAGTTACTCAACAGAAGAAAAAGGGTAATAATAAGATATAGCTTGGTTTTCATGAATTGAGAAGGAATTTCACTCAAAATACCAATTTTTATTCCGACGAGGTACAGGCTAGCTACTTTTCCGGAAAAGCTTATCTTGAGGAGATAAATACTTCTGTCATGCAAAAGCTTTTCTTCCTCAGCCTGATTACTTCACTTCTTTTCTCCTGCCAGGAAAAAACATCAGAAGCTCCCCAAATCACCTATCCCGAGCGTCCCAATATCGTTTGGATCGTTGTGGAGGATATGTCTCCCGAACATCTGGAGAGCTATGGAGGCACAGGAGGGAAGACTCCCAACTTGAATGCTTTGGCCGCGGAATCTCTGCAATACCAAAATGCCTTTTCCACGGCTGGAGTCTGTGCTCCCAGTAGGGCAGCTTTGATTACAGGGGCCTATCAAACTTCCATTGGTGCCCATCATATGCGGACTTTGGCTCCATCGGCAGCAGCAGGGGATGCTTATCCGGAAGGATTTAAGGGGTATTCCACCGTATTGCCTGAAGGAATGTGGCCCTATCCGGTTCATCTTCGAATGGCCGGCTACTACGTGAGCAATAATGTCAAAGAAGACTATCAATTCCGCAGTCCGGTGATGATGTGGGATGAAAGCAGCCGAAATGCCCACTACCGCAATCGGCCCGATAAAAACCAGCCATTTTTCTCCATTTTCAACTTTACCACCACCCATGAATCCCAAGTTTGGGCTAGAGAAGGTCAGGACAGCTTGCTGGTGGATCCAAAGGACGTGACCGTGCCACCAGTCTATCCGGATGATTACCTGACCCGAAGAACTCTTGCTCGCTTCATCACCAACGTGATGCGGATGGATGCCCAAGTCGGAGAGGTGATTGCGCAACTGAAAGAAGATGGCTTGTACGAGAATACCATTATTTTCTTCTATTCTGATCACGGGGATGGGATGCCTTATTTCAAGCGGGAGTTATACGATCGGGGTTTGAAAGTGCCGCTTTTGGTCAAAGCACCTTGGCTGGAAGGAGGAACAAAAACAGATGAATTGGTCAGCTTTGTGGATTTTGGACCAACTCTGCTTTCTCTCGCAGGAGTACCTATTCCTGAATCCATGCAAGGGCAGGCTTTTTTAGGAAAGCAAAAAGCAGAACCTCGAAAATACATCTATGCTGGCCGGGATCGAATGGATAGCGAGTATGACCGAGTGAGGGCAGTATCAGATGGCCGCTTCAAATACATCCGAAATTACATGCCTGAGAAGGCTAATTACCAAAATATCCGCTTTCGGCTTCAAAACCCCTTGATGGGACACCTACTGGAACTGAATAAGCAAGGAGAACTCAATGAAAATCAAGCCCGCTGGTTTGCCCAAAGCAAGCCTGAGGAAGAGCTGTACGATACCCAAAGCGATCCTTGGGAGTTTACCAATCTGGCAGGCAATCCGGACTACGCTGAAAAGCTAGCCGAAATGAGGAAGGCTCATGAGGATTGGATCGCCAAGTATGGGGATATGGGGGCGATGAATGAAATGGAAATGGTCCGAAGTTGGTGGAATGGAGCGGAAAATCCACCAATCACTGCGGAAGCTGAGGTAAGTTTCTCCGAAGGGAAGGTCACCCTTACTTGCCCTACACCTTCAGCTTTGATCGGCTGGAGAAAGTCCAGTGGGGATGCTTGGAAGATTTATAATGGGCCTTTTGAGGCGACAGCAGGAGATTCCCTGTATGTGAATACGCATCGGATCGGGTATGAGGCGGTGGAGGTTTCTATAAAATTGAATAATAGGGATTGAAAAAATTAAGCAAATCTTGAACTAATGAGAAATAATTAATTCGGTTTTCTGTGAAATATATTCACATGGTTTATTTTTCATGTCCAAGCAGAGGATACAATAAGAAAAGTCCAAAATTCAAGGTTCGGACCTTAATTGTATCCTCGTAGGTTACTGATTGACTACCTCCTGGACTTGTACGGGGAAATATAGAGTAGTCAAAATCAGCCCGTTGATAACTGGCTTCCAAGCCTAATTGAAATTTTCCAATAGCCCTGGATACTTGCAGATTTCCTCCCGCTGTGAGAGAGGATGAATTGGGTCTAGGGCCGGCATGTGCCCATGTAAGAGTTTCGTTACCAACTGCCCTTACCATCTCGTAATATGGGTAGTTGATCTGTCCATAGCCTAGAAATATTCCCGTTCGATATTCCCAACTTCCTTTTTTCAAAAAATATCCCAGTCCGGGAGTGATTGATAGCATGTTGTTATTTTCATGAGAAAAGCGAAAATCCAATCCGTAAAGATCATTGACGAAATCTTCCATTTCGGTAACCGAGATCGGATTGTTTGTAACACCTGATCTCAGAAATACATAAAAGTGACTGCCGAAATGATAATTAAGAGTTCCGTGAATAGAATAGCCTACTTTTGCAAATCCATTGCTATCCTTTGAAATACTTGCAAGATTGGGTATGCTGGAATCTGGAAAATAAATCGCAGCCTCTTCCATATTATTTCCTCCGAATACACCCACTGGAAAGGAAGGACCTGCACTTACAGATAATGAAAATCTTTGAGGTGGATTTTCCTGGGAAAAGGAAGATTGAAGCATAAAGCCAAAGAATAAAACCAGAAGAAAAAGATTTTTCATTTAAAGAATATTTAGGGAAAAATATAAAAAAAATGTCAAACACATTAATTGACATTTGAAAAGTAAAAATACTTTAAGTAAGCTACGCCCAAGAAGATTGAATCACGTAATACGATGGCAGAGAAGCGCTCATGAAATGGAAATGGTCCGAAGTTGGTGGAATGGAGTGGAAAATCCACCAATCACTGCGGAAGCTGAGGTAAGTTTCTCCGATGGGAAAGTCACTCTTTCATGTCCTACACCCTCAGCCCTGATTGGCTGGAGAAAGTCCAGTGGGGAGGCATGGAAGGTTTACACCGGGCCTTTTGAGGCCACTACAGGAGATTCCCTGTATGTGAATACCCATCGGATTGGGTATGAGCCAAGTCAAATAGCAAGGATGATGGAATAGAATTAAAGAAAGTCTGAATATTTTATTTTGAATAGCTGGTAATCAGTAGTTTGGAGATATTTGAACCATGAATTAATCAGATTTTTTTATCCGATATTTAGGAAAGAATCATTTTTAAAAAAATCTCGCCTATGTTCACTTTGACCCCAACCATCACATTAAACCCATCAAATAAGGCTTGGAGGTTTTCTAAATCAGAGAATGGGTCATTACAAATGGATTTCATAAAAGAGAAGTGGAGCTTGAAAGTAGTGGGCTACATTTCCCCGAACTATGATCTAGGTCGATTTCAATCCAATCCTTCCCTGTTTCTCAAAGAAAAAGGAAAGGGCTCAAATCTTAATTTGGTGGGTAAAGTCTGGAAATGCTCCGGTGTACCTCTTTCCTATTGTGCTGAACTAGGCAAGTCTGAGGTACCCATGACAATTCCCGCAGGGAATCTCCGATTTTACGTTGGGTTAGTGATCCATCCCTATTCTGAAGGCAATATTTATTTGACTGGGACGCTCCAGTATTCCAATGAAGGCATCGGAAAGGAAAAATCTTATTTTGGTGATTTTTTGGCCCTTTTAAAGCAGTTTTATTTTTCAGCACCAGTTGTAGTTCCTCAAATCTCCATACCCAGACCTACCCGATATAATTTTGGAAATTCCAAGTTGGAGCGGGTGGAGTCTTATGATTCGGGCTTTTATTCTGGAGGTGGGTCCTACAGTATCGAAGAATCCATTTATTTGTATGGTGACTCTTCGTGTTTTTACCGGTATTTGAAGGTGGTTTCTATCCCGGCCTTAAGTGGAGGAATGGATCAAAGAGAGAGCAGAGGTACTTGGGCTCACCAAGGCAATTCATTGGATTTGACTTTATGGGATATTCCAAACAAACGGTTTATCCTAGAGCGGTTAAATCAAAGTCAGCTCTCACTCAATGGAGAAGCATTTTGGTGGAGTAAGATTTAGGAAAAAGGTGTCTATTATTCCTGAAGGCAAGGAATCTCCCTCACCGAACCAAAAGGCGGGCGAATCCGATATTCCTCGATTTGCTTTTGCCAGTCAATATCTTTCATCTGATAGTCCGGCGTGTAGCGTACCTGATCCCAAAAGGTGGATTTTGGGTTCTCAAATCGGGGATCATTCGTCTCTTCCATCCAAGCTATAAGTTGCTGGCGGAGCGCAGTTTTTACTTCGGCAAAAGCCGGGTCAGCAGCCAGGTTATGCAGCTGATAGGGATCCTTTTTCACATCGTAGAGTTCTTCTTCAGGCCGCAGGTCAAAGCTGAGATGGAACAGATCCGGTTGTCCAGCTTCGGCTTTTCCCCCCATCGCCATAATCAAGAACTTGGTGATGGAGTGATCCACATCTCCATATTGGCCAACCGACTGATGCACTGAGGGGTCTCCGGCAGGATTGCGTTCTGGCATGGGATTCCAGATGTAGAGATACTCCTGATTTCTGACTGCCCGCATGGGATAGCTCAGATCACCTTTCCGTACATTCGCATGGCGCTCTCGTTCGAGGAAAACTTGGTTTCGATCCTGCTTTTCTCCTGCCAAAAGCGGCCAAAGGGATTCCCCGGACATGGAATTTTGCGATAGCCCCGCCGCCTCCACAAAGCTTGGCGCAAAGTCCACGAAATTCACAAAATCATGAATTACTGTTCCGGCCTTGACTTTTTTAGGCCAACGGATTGCTAATGGCATTCGCGTGCCGTAATCGTAGAGATTGGCTTTGGCCCTTGGGAAAGGCATCCCATTATCACTCGTCATCACGATTATGGTATTGTCAAGTTCGCCCATTTCCTCCAGCATGGCGATGAGTTGCCCACATTCCCGGTCAAAACGCTCAATCTCGAAGTAGTAATCAAGAATATCGTTTCTGACACAATCATTATCAGGGAAAAAGCCAGGCACAACCACGTTTTCCAATTTCATTCCAGCCTGAATCCCGGTATTGGGCACATACTCCCGGTGTGGATCCGAGCTACCAAACCAGAAAGTAAATGGGGTTCTGGGCTCTCTTTCCTTTAAAAAAGTGGCAAAATCTGCAAAGCCTTTCCCGGCAGGATTGTGCTCAAAACCTGTCACTTTAAACTCTCCCGGTCCCCAGCCTTTGCGGGTAGCGCCGATGAAGTAGCCGGCTTTCTCCAAAATCTGCACATAGGTAGGATGCGCATTGGGGAATTCCGACCAGAGGTTTCCCCCGTCTCCATTTTGATGAGGATAGCGGCCCAGAAGAATAGAAGCCCGGGAAGGGGAACAGGAAGGCGAGGCCGTGTAGGCATTTGTAAAAAGTGCTCCCTCAGCAGCCAATCGGTCAAAAGTAGGGGTTCTGACCACTTTGTCTCCATAAACTCCGGCATGGGGAAAGGACCAGTCATCGGCAATCAGGAAGAGGATGTTGGGTTGTTTGCTTTGGGCTTTTGTCGCAAATAAGGAGCAGAAAAAAAGAGATGATGCAAGTAGTAGGCTTTTCATAGGCTAGGCATTTTCCTGAATTTAGTTTGCTATCGGGTTGATTCCAAAGGTATCTCTTGATTGCATGTGGAGAAAAAAATTAAACTCGATGCAACCATTGGGCTAAATAGTGCATCTACTACTTAAGTTAACTTTTACTTTTGATCAAACCGTACTGTTTTCAAAAAAATCATAATCGTCTTGGTTTTGCTTTTGGGTTTCCAATCCCTCAAAGCCCAAGAAAAAGAAGGCTATTGGGGCTTGGCAATTGGTTTACGATACCAAATCGTCCAAGACCAACTCATCACCCGAAGTCGCTACAGTGGAGCACCCATTTACTTCATGCTAAACCACGAGCGGCAAAAACCCAAGAAAATCAGCAACTTCCAGTTTGAAGGAAGTATTGGCTCATTGAAAACCAAGGAGTTTGAATTAGGGAAAAATTTGAGTCGATATCAGCAACCTCAGATTAGCTCTTATTGGAATGAAATCACCTATTCCAGTCTTTTTCTTTGGCGTGCCAAGGAAAAAGGAGAGTGGTGGTTTGGGCCATCACTCTCTCATCTGATCCATGTGCGCTACTCTCCCCGCTGGGACAATAGCGCAATAAACTATGATTTCAGCGGGAATCTTCAGGCTGAGGTTCGTTACCGCCGGAGTTTTGAGCTTTTTGGGAAAGCAATGAAAGGAAATATCGGACTTAAGCTTCCGATTATTGGGTATATCGCAAGGCCCATTTACGCCGGTGTCCCGGACTTTTTGGATCAGGAGAGGAGTTTCGAAAGTCAACTTTTTGAAAATACCAGCGTGAGTTGGCTGGGAAATTTTCCCAGAATTCAATTTGATAATTTTGTCGAGTTTCCCATCGCCGGGGGAAATAAAATCCAGGTGATTTACAATTGGGAGTACTATTCCTTTCAGGATCCCAATCCGGTGCAGACCGCCGCTCATACTTTTGGTATCAACTTTCTAATGCGCACCAAATGAAAAAGCTAACTGGAATTTTGACGCTATCCATTCTCCTCCTTTGCGGGTCTTGTGAGCAGCTGCTGTTGGATCCCCAACCAGACAATACGAATGCGGAGAATTTTGATGTGCTCTGGGAAGTGATGAATGAGCGGTATTCGCTTTTTGAGTTTAAAAATATCGACTGGGACAGCATCCGGACGGTGTATCGACCGCTGGCACTGCAAGCTCAAAATGACACCGAGCTCTACGACGTATTTGCTGCCATGCTCAACACGCTTCGAGACGGCCATGTCAATCTGCGAACGCCCTTTGACATCAGTCGATACCTCCCCTATCTAGGCGAACCGGCCAATTATAGTTTTGATGTGCTGGAGCAGAACTATCTGGAAGACTACCGAATCACCGGCTATCTGTTGAATCAGGAAATCGATGGAGTAGGCTACATCCATTACCGGAGCTTTGCAACGCCTATTTTGGATTCGGAACTGGATTTTGTCGTGGATCGCTTTAAAGGCCTACCGGGGGTGATTATCGACATCCGAAACAACGAAGGCGGGGATCCGGCAAACGGGCTGAAAATCATCTCCCGGATCATTTCAGAGCGGACCAAGTTGTACTCCTATCAGTTGAAAACCGGTCCCGGACCGGATGATTTTTCGGAGGAAAAGGAAGTTTTTTTAGATCCTGACACAGAAAATCCCAAATTTTCTGGACGAATCGTGGTGCTGACCAATCGGACGGTTTACAGCGCGGGAAGTTATTTTGCCGCCTACACCAAAGCCTTGCCTGAGGTGGTGCTGATGGGAGATGATACCGGGGGTGGCTGCGGCGTGCCGGCAGGCTACGATCTCCCGAATGGTTGGTATTTCAATTACAGCAGTACGATTGGCTACACGGTAGACGGGCTTAACTTCGAAGGAGGAGTCCCTGTTGACATCCGCGTAGAAATGACTCCTGAGGACATTGCGGCAGAGCGAGATCCGATCTTGGAGCGGGCGATTGAGTATGTGAAGACGGGGCAATAGGTAGCTTTAATTGAATCTTCCAAAATGCCATAAAATTCCAGCTGGATCATGGAGAAAAAATTCATCTCCCCACTCATTTTCATGGATTTTGGAAAGTTTTACTCCTGCATATTTATTTGGGAGATTAAGGTTTTCGATTTCTTTCAGGGTTGCTTCCAAATCTTTTACCTCCAAAAAAACCATAGAATTTTCCACCCAATCCTTGAGGAAGTAGTCCTGAAGATAGAACCCGAGTTGGTTTGCATAGAAATAGGACATCTTTTCGGAAAGAATGATCTCCTTGAATCCCAATTCAACATAAAATTTTCTAGAAAGCTCAAAATCTTTTGAGCCGATAAAAGTTCTGATGGATTTACCTTCAAGTTTCATGGTTTGGAATTTCTATGAATTTAATTTGCCATCAGATGGATTCCAAAGGTTTCACAAAATGGGGAGACGTGATTTTTTTCGTTCCTACTTATGATTGCAATCCTGACCTAACCTTAGAATTCAATCATTTTAAGATGAAATCAGCATCTGACCTCAGCATTAAGCTCAAAAAATAGCATTGACATTAAAATTTCAAAAAGTTAAGGTCTGTCCGGGTTTAGGGTTTGGTGTTTAAGTCAAGTTTATCAATAGAAGAGCTCTTTGAAATTTAAAATACCGAAGTTAGAAAAGTAGATACAATCATTGATCTTTTCGTCACTAGAGATAATGCCAGTCAAGAGCAGGTAAAGACTAAAAAACGGTGCATTATCAAAAACTTTTGCCAAAGCTTATCCCCCCAAAAATAGGCATAAATGTCCATTCTTCCCTATTTCCAATAGGTGAACTAAAAAAAGGGGTATAGCCAACCCTAAAAAAGAATCCACCTTCGGGTTTTTGGTATCTATAGCCGAATCTTAGGGGTATAGCAGTGCCAAATACAACTTTATCCTTAAATTCTAGTGTTTCAGAATCAAGAAAAGAACCTGCATCTAAATAGGGTAAAACTCCAAACCCTATTTCCAAATGATGTTTTGATTTTCCATAGAAGGCCGTCAGTTCTAAAGGAATTGCAGGTAGCCAAAAAGTCCTTGAATTTGATGTTTCTCTAATCAGCATTGAAAATCCAGCACTGGCATTCAATTTAAGTTTTCCTTTTTGGTGAAAAATGGTGCTATAGTTAAACGCATAAACCCCAGAGGTACCTCCTAGTTCCAAGTAAACGGCTTTTTTGGCAGTAAAAGGCTCTGCTGTGGATTGGGCCAGTCCATCAAAGGATAGCCAGAGGGTAAAACCCAAAAGCAAAAAGAACGAATGTTTATGTTGAGGCTTCATGTTTTATCAATTTTGTTTGAGGTGTGAAACTTGTAATAGATGTCTTGATCAATTTTCAATAATAATTTGCTCTCTGAACACATGGTCACCTGCATAAATATGTAGGAAGTAATTTCCAGGTTGTAAATCTCTTGTATCTAACTGTATCTTATTATCCTTGGACTCGCCACTGATTACCAGTTTTTCACTTCGGTCGAAAACATGCACTTTAAAGGCTAAGACGCTTGGTTTGTTTATTTGAAGCTGGGATTGCCCCTGTAGCGGCACCTCTGACTTGATTTCATAACCGCCATACTCTACAAATAATTCTCCATGTGAAGGATTGGGATAAATGTTAAAATCTCCCGAAGAATACATGTAGCCGCAAGGTATGACGGTAATGCCTGTCAAATGAGTGGCACCACATCCATTGTTAACAGATACTCGGACGGGACCAAAGGTATTATTTGTGGAGGGAAGGAAGAATGTTATGGTATTGTTCGAAGTACTCTGAACTGTCCATCCAGATGGGTAAGTCCAGTTATATGAGTATCCATTTTGGTGTCCGGTAGGAACATTGGCGGTGTAGGTATATGAATTGCCGTTACAAACCATTCCTGGGCCAGCTACTGAGACCTGTGTTTGATTGAATGGCCCTATCTGAACCGAAAAATTTCTTTTTTGACTATACCAGAAATTACCTGGGCCTGGTTTTTCGATCATGCCTTGAACAGAAATAATGTAACTTCCCGAAGGAGTTCCAGCAGGATCGACTATATTAACCGTTTCATTGTCCTCAACTATATTACCACCACCATTAATAGACCAGCCAGATGGTGCTTCCCATCGGTAGGGATAGTGGTAATAACAGTTTCCTCCTAAAGAAGGCGGAGGGAAAATGCTGGCTAAAGTGGGACTAGTCGTATAGGAGTATGTTTGGCCTGAAGTGCACATCGCGGGGCCTGAGATTGGGCTAGGAATTGGGACTCGTGAAGTTGTCGAAACAGTTTTTTCTCCTCCTCCAAATGGAGCACAAAAATTAGCCACAACCTTGATTTGATAAAGCCCAATATCAGGAAAAGTATATGTGAAATTTACACCAGATCCCTGACCTACGAGTGTGCTGCCATTAAGTACTTCCCTGTGTATGCTGCAAGTATAAACTTCAATCCCAAACGTCTCTTCGAATGTCCTCGCAGTGTACGTCACGGATTTATTTGGGCAAACAAAAGTGGATGATCCCTCGATAACTACATTTACCGCCTGCGCCGTTTGAGAAAAAAAGCCTGCGCATAGAAAAAGGAAGACAAAAAGGGTTTTTGATCGATTCCAGTAGGTGACCAGAAATGATACTTTTCGCGTTAGGAAATTATGTGTTTGTGTGTGTGGGGAGAGGGGTAATTGCATTCATAGTAGAATGGGACTTTTATCGGATAAGACCAAAAGGAATTTAAAGCATATTTCAACAAAAACCAATTCTTTAGTAAAAAAAACTAATTTTATTTTTTGTTTTTTATCCCCTTTGGATAAACCTCTCCAAACTGAAAGTCAAGGCAATAAAAGGCATAATTGAAGAAAGGTCTAAATGAAAATTGGATTTGATGTGTACTAACTAGCTGTTCAGGATTCACACTTCTGAACGGGGATCATTGGATTTTAAATCCGAATAAGTTAATTCTAATTCCTAATGATTGAACTACAGGCATTGAATTTAAAATTCGATATGAGGGAGCAGTCCATTATTTGACTTTTACAGAAAATCAAAGGAAAGGACATATCAAATTGATAGAATTTGGGTGAGCGAGAAAGAAATTTTCACTAAAGATTAAGATCTTCTGATCCATCTTTGAGAAAGTTATAATTCTGAGATTAAAATCTCTGGATTGAGCCTCGAGATTACATCCACGATAACTATTGGGACTTGAAGAACTGATTCTTGAATTTAAGATTTCCGCTGATGAAAAAGTGGATATCCAGGATCTTCCAAAGGGAGATTACCTTGTCAGAGTAAAAATAGGTGAGGATGTGGTTTTGGAATCTAGATTAATAAAAAATGAATAAAATTTCTTTGCTTCTGGGACTTTGTTGTTTTATGAGTATTTCCTGTTTTTCTCAACAGAAATTTCTAAATAAGCTTGAACTGGGAATTCAACTAGGCGCAAGCATTCCAATTGGATCATTTTCCAAATCAGTCGTGGAGCCCTCTTTAGATCAAAACTTCAATCCTGAAAATCAATATCGGGAGTTTAGAGGATTTGTGAAGCAAGAAGGAGGACAGGCACAACTCGGAAGTAATTTAGGAGTCACTTTGGCATACGCCCTTTCTCCTTCCTTTTATTTTTCTTTAAACTATTCAAGATTTACCAACCCAATAGATGTCAGTCCCCAGGAAGACTATTTTGCAGCTAATTTGCAGAACAGGACAGACTTCTTTGGGAATGAGTATCAAATTTTCGGTTCACTCGAATCAGATCATTATCAAGCTAATGGCTGGTATTCCGGATTTGGCTATCGCAAGGCCATAGGCACTTGGGCCTTCTTTGGAGAGGGATATTTAGGAGTAAATCAATTAAGATTCCCATTTTATACCTGGACTTTTGATTCTCCTGGACCAACTACAATCTTGCGCCCAGCTCCTATTGCAGAACGTCCCGTCCCAGATAAGTTACCCGCAATTCTCTACGGAATGGGTCTTGGACTAGAAAAATCTCTATCGGATAGAATCGGCGTGAGCCTTAAATTTAAATACTTAGCATCAAACCACAGTCATGAGTACTGGACCGTACCCCTCGTGGGGTCGCGAGTTTATGAAATTGATGATCAGATCAATTTTAGAGTTATTACCACATCAGTGGGAGTGGCCTTTAAGTTAGCAGAATGAAAAAATTATTCTTTTCAATACTCCTTGTTTTCATCAACCATATTGGTTCCTTCGGTCAAGAAAAGTTTTTCGAAAAAATCGAATTTGGTTTTTCCGGTGGATGGGCTGTACCGGTTGGTCATTTTAAGGAAATTTCTGTCGCTCCATCTTTAGAACCTGTCCCACCGGACTCTAGTCCGGAGAGATTTCAGGGATTTCTCAAAAATGAAGGAGGCCAAGCACAACTGGGCTACAGTCTGGGACTAAATCTAACTTATCATCTCACTTCTTCGGTTTTTATAAGCCTAAATTATCTTAATACCCAAAATTCCATAGATACCCATCCCCAACAGACTTTTTACGATGCCAATTTTAAATCTGAAATTGATCTAAACGGATTACCATTTGAAGTTCCGGGAAGATTGGAAAGCGACCCTTATCGCGCTAATCTTTTTTATTTGGGAATAGGGTATCGTTTGCCTATTCATCGCCTGGAGGTTCGATTTACTGGCTTGGCAGGGATAAATAACATGGAGTTTCCTTTTTATTCCTGGACCTATCAGATTTCAGAGACCACAGCCATTCCACTCAGGCCATTTCCTGTAGATGGACCAGTGCCGACTAGCTTACGGGAATTTGCTTATGGACTCGAAACCAAAGTAGCCTACTCGCTGTCTAAAAAGCTCAATATAAACCTTTCAGCCACCTATCTTCGTTCTGACCATCCTTATGACTATTGGACCAGTTTGCTGGCAGCATCTATTGGATATAAAATTCAGGATGAAATTCGATACAGAAATCTTGCGGTTCAATTTGGGATTTCTTATCGGTTTGGGGGTTAGTGAAAAGTGAAGAATCAGCGGAGGGGATTATTACCTGAATCTGGAGTTGTATCGGATATTGGGAAACTAAAGAATGATCGACTCCTCCAATCTTCTTTTTCCTCCAACCAACACATTCAAGTCAATCTTCTCCCCGATTCCGGGTTAACTTCCCTTTTCGGAAAACTGCCAGATAATTCAGTTTTCATGTTATGGTTGTATCTAGCCACCCAGATGGGGACGAGAAAGGTTTAAAAAAATCATCAAAAAATTAAGCTTGATCAATTGAAAAATGCTTTTTTAAAATAAATCGTTGAAATATTTGCATAATAATAATAATAATATGTTTGACTCAACTGACTGGTCAGTCAGTCGCTGAAGTTTTCAGCTTGTTTTACATAAATTAATTTTATAATGAAAAAAATGTTTTTTGGGTTGATGGGATTGTTTTTTCTTTCCGCAACCTTAACTCCAACTTCAAACGCCTGGGCTGGTAATCCCTACAAAATTGTTTGGCAACACTGCGGAACAGGAGCTGAAGTTGAAATGGTTATCCGATGTCGTTTGGTCGGAGGTGATGAATGCTTTGCCAATTGGCAGGGACATTGTGATGAGCCAGGTGCAGGGCTAGATTAATTTTAAAGCAAGTACCTTGATAGTAAACCTTTCAAGGTACTTTTTCAACTAAGAATTATGCTGCGAAAGTCTTTATCTATCTTTTTACTGTCTTTCATTTCTTGTAAACAAGATATTAATCAATTTTCATTTGAACCAATTAGTGTTCAAAAACCACTGTGCGTATCTGAAATAGGTGAAAGTTTAGAAATCCTTGAGATCCAGACCAAATATCCCATTTCGGGTACTCCAACTATTTTGAAATCCGATCGGTATTATTATTTGTTTGAAGAGGGAATAGTCACTTCATTACATCAAGTCAGTTTGGATGGAAAAGTCCGGAAAAGTATTGATTTTGGGTATGACGATAAGCTGAATGCAGATGCGATTACTCAAGTTGTATTAAAGGAAAATAGGGTAGGAATCGTTTCCAGAGGGAATTTGGTTGTCTGGTTTGACGAGAATTTGGAAGAAATGGAGTCGGAAAAGCTTCCTTTTATGGCCAATTTTCATTTTATAATGGATGAAAATCGAATGATCTCATTTACTAATCGAATTGACGATCAGGAGGATTTTGACATTTTAATCCAACAAAATGGAGAAGTAAAAAAAGAACTTCCAATTCGAAAGGATGAATACAATTTTGTTTATAAATCCTATTCACCTTTTTCTGAATGGAATGGTAAGGTTCTGTTTTCCCAAGCCTTCAATGATACGGTTTATGTTTGGGATCAGGAGGGGTTTCTGCCACTGTTTCATGTGAATTTTGGGGTAAATGCCGTTTCAGATCGACTCACCCAAATCCAGCATCCTTTAGATATGTTGGCATTTTTTAATGAGAAAAAATACCATTACTTACCCGGAGAAGTTTATGGTATGGACCATGATCGAGTTCTTTTTCAAATCAATGAAAAGGGAAACAGAAAAATCGGTTTGATGAATATAGAGTCTAAAGAGTTGACTGTTTATCCGGGAATAGTTGATAATTCCATCTCAAACATGATTCTATATTTCCCTCAATTTTCGAAAGGAGGAGAACTGTTTTTCGGAATTTCCGGTGAACAAATTCTTGAGAATTATGACAGAATTCCAGATTCTTTCAAACATCGACTTTCCCCGGAATACGCAGAATCCTTTTTTATTTATCGTCTTAAAATCAAATCCGAATAATCCCTATCTGTATAGACCAATTATTTGGATTTTATTATCCCGAGGTCAAATCCCTATATTTCTAATCTGATCTTGTCTAAGTTTTAGGATTGGAAATCCTTTGATAAGTCCTCAAGGAGCAAATCTGCGAAAACCGCAGTATTTCTTCGTGTTCTTTGTGGTATGCTTTTTTATCTAATCTCAAAAACAGCCGACTCCCAAGGCCCAAAGTCCAATTCGATCTCTGCACCTGAGTCAGTCACCAGAAGTTTAGTCTTCTTTTTTCCAAACATCACTTCCTTGATTTCCCACTCGCCTTTTTCCAGTTTCCATGCCTTCAGCAATTCTGGAGAAAGTTTCAAGGTTGTTTTCACCGATTGGAATTCGTCGAAATTGGTCACCACAATTAGCTTTTGGCTTTCATCCCATCGGGCAAAAGCAAAGGCTTTGTCTGTGTATGCTGGGTTTTGCTTTCGGTTGAAAGAATGCAATTCCATATACTCTCCCATCAGCGCCGAACTGTTTCTGGTGAAGTTGAGCACTTCAGAGTAGTAGTTTCGAAGCGCTTTTTCATTTTCGGAAAGTTGTCCTCCATCAAATTTTCCTCCGTTCATCCATTTCTGATGCTGCGGTACCCCGATGTAATCAAAAATGGAGGTCCGGCTAGGATCACCAAAACCTGCATCTTCTGCTCCCGGTTCGCCCACTTCCTGCCCGAAATAGATCATGGTAGGAGAAGTAGAAACCGTCGCAGAAACCACCATAGCAGGCATGGCTTTCCAGGGATTCCCGGCAAACTCCGGACTGGCAATCCGCTGCTCGTCATGATTTTCCAAAAAGTGCAGCATATGATCCTCAATGTCTTTTAGCCCTTCTAAAATCGGTACAAGATTATCCGTCGAACCGTGACCCTGCATGATATGCTTCAGCGTGTCGTAAAGCTCCACCTTATCGTAGAGGTAGTCCATTTTACCCTTGTGGATGTAATCCCGATACAAACTCGGGTTGTAAACTTCCGCCAATAAGAAAGCCTCCGGATTGGTCATTTTGATATGGGAATTCAGATAGGACCAAAACTCCACCGGCACCATCTCGGCCATGTCGAAGCGAAATCCGTCTACGCCTTTGCCCAGCCAAAATTGGGTAATGTCCTTGAATTTTTTCCAGGAATCCGGCACGTCTTTCCCCTGCCAAAAGTCATAATGCGCCTTCCAGTCCAGAGAATCCGAGCCGGCAGGTAACTCTTCGAAATCTTTGCTGCCATCGGGTTTGATTCCGTAATTGATTTTTACCGTTTCGTACCAGTCATAGAAATCAGGCTGAGCCAATCGTGAACCGTTACCTGTCCATTTCGCTGGCTTTTCTTCAAATCTCCCATCGGCCAGCGGATGCTTTTCTCCCCCGAGAGGCTTGTATCCATTTTTTGCCGCAGGCACGACAAAATCCTGACCTGGAATGTAGTAGAAGTTGTTGTTTTTGGAGTATTCTACTGTTTTGTCATCGTCTGCCCCAAAGTCCCGAACTCCGGCAGGGTTGTTTTTTCCTTCATAATGCCGTGACACATGATTAGGGACAATGTCGATGATCACCTTCATTCCATGCTTGTGCGTTCGGGCGATCAGCGCCTCAAACTCCTCCATCCGCTTGGTCACATCCACCGCCAGATCAGGATTGACCTGATAGTAATCCCGTACGGCATAGGGTGAACCTGCGCGCCCTTTGATCACATCCGGATCGTCCGAACTCACCCCTATCTCTGGAAAATCCCCGATCACGCCATGATGCGGGACTCCCGTGTACCAGATATGGGACACCCCAAGCTTTTTGATTTCTTCCAAAGCGGTATCTGTGAAGTCATTGAACTTCCCAACCCCATTTTCTTCTTTGGTACCCCAAGGTTTGTTGTTCGTATTGGTATTGCCAAAAAGGCGAGTAAAAACCTGATAAACGACTATTTTCTGGGGTTTCATAGGCTCGGGTTCTTGGGGTTGGGGAGCTTGGCAGGAAAGGGCTGCTGCTACCAAAACCGCTGGGATTAAAAATTTCTTCATCAGGTTATCGGGTCAATCGGTACAGTAAAATCGTATTTCTTTTGATCAGATCGGGGAATTGCTTCATGTTGATTGTCTCTCCGGGAGCGTGGGCACCGCGACCCGAAGCCCCCAAACCATCCAAGCCGGGGAGAATCTCCGCTACATAGGCGATATCTGCCGCACCCCGGCTTCCAGGATCGCCTGGCTTGACCTCACCCAATCCCATATCCAAACTCACCTGATTCAGCACAGCTGCCAACTTGTAGTTTTCTTCCCGAGGACTCATGGAAGGAATCCCATCCCGAAAAGTAATTTCTGCATCCGTTTGGTGGAGGTTTTTGGCGACGATTTCACGCATTTTGGCTCTAGCAGCCTCTTTTTGGGCCTCTCCCAAAAAGCGTAGATCTCCGGTCACATAAGCTTCTCTTGCCACAATATTGGTTTTGCCCAAGGCTTCCCCTTTTCCGGTTTTCGAATCGTAGGAAATATCCGAGCCCCCGATAAACTGGCCAGGATTGAAGGTCAGGTACTTTTCTTCCGAAAGGGCTTCGCGAAACTCATTCAGAATTCTAGCGGCTTCGTAGATCGCCCCATAGCCGGCATTTTGGCCAAAAACCCCACTGGAATGGCTTTGACGACCTGTTGTTTTCAAAGTCCAGCCGCTGGAACCTCTCCGGGCAACGGTGACAGAATTGAAGCCCTGAGCAGTCTCATAGCCAAAAGCGATATCGTGGGATTTGGATCGCTCGATAAAGTCTTTTCTGGAAAGCTCATTGTCCCCCGAACTCTCCTCATCCCCCATAAAATACACAGTCACAGTTCGGTCGTCCAAGAATCCGAGTTCGTAAAGAGCTTTCAGGCTGGCAAAAACCAACACATCACCGCCTTTCATGTCATTGGCGCCCTGTCCGGTGGCAGTGCTGTCATTTAGCCAAGTGAAGGGAGTGAAGGGCATGTCTTTTTCAAAAACCGTATCAATATGCCCGATCAGAAAGAGTTTTTTACCTTTCGTTCCTTTTCGTGTGGCGACAAAATGACCTGCCCGATTCACTTTCTCGGGCACTTCCACCCATTCCGTTTGGAAGCCGATTTTTTCGAATTCCCGGGCGAAAACACGTCCTACTTCCCGCACGCCTTCTTTGTTCAGCGAACCGGAATTGATATTGATGACTTCCTCGAGGAGAGCGACCGTTTCTTGGTAGTTTTTGTCGATCAGTTCGATGAGTTTTTGCTCGTCAGCATTGAGTTTTTGCTGCGCAAAAGAAAAAAGAGGGCTAAGGGCCAGAATGAGGATCAGGGGGATTTTTTTCATGCTTGAAAAATAGGGGAAATCTGGTGTGGGGGCAAGGATGGATTTTTAATCAGGGGTGATTGGATGAAATATTTGATACAGATCGCCCCCTTGGGGCTCTTGGATATCGAAATCTATGGTTATTACCCAGAATTGAATTCTGGGTTAGAACAGGGCGTGCCGTTGGCACTTTTCTAACATCGGAAGATTTTTAAGTAGCACCAAAGGTGCGTCCTGTAATAGCCCCAAATTCAATTTGGGGTATCAAATTGGGGGTTTAAACCCAAGAGCCCTGAAGGGGCGATCTGTATTTTACATCAATCCCACACATATTTTTCATCAAATTCAATATGATATTCCTCCAAAAACCTTCGATACTCGGTTTGGAAATCTATTTTTTGATGATGCTCTTGCTGGTTTTGGATATATTTTTTGACCGTCTCTAATTTGGATTGGCTAACGGAAAATACGCCATAACCCTTCTGCCATTCGAAATCCCGACAGATCAATTCCTTGAATTTGATCGAGCTGGAGATTTTGACATTTTTCACCAAATCGGCAATGGTGATGGTTCGTGGCAGTGTGCAAAGCCAGTGAATATGATCTGGCATCATGAAAATCTCTTCTGTAAATGAACCCAAACCCGCACCGACTTTGACAAAATAGGCTTGAGCGTTTGGCCTGATTTCTTCTGAAATCATCGGGATTCGGTTCTTGGTAGAAAAAACGATGTGGAGGTAGACTTTGGCTAGGGACTGAGGCATGGTTTGAAAAATGGATTACAGATCGTGCCTGCCTGACCGTCAGGCAGGCCTTTGGCACTCTTTAAAAATATAAAATTGATTTTAAACCCAGAATTGAATTCCGGGCTGGAAAGGGACGTTCCGGTGGCACTTTTCCTAAAACTTGGTTGAAATACCAATAGCGCTTAAGGCGCATTTTGTATTAACCCCAAATTCAATTTGGGGGCTTTATGCAAAAAAACATCGCAGAGCCCCAACGGGGCGATCTCTATTTAACTTACTCAAGAAACCTCCTGGGCTTCAGATTGAAGTTTTCATGGAAAGATGATCTCCTTTCCCCAATTATTAGATCGGATTATTTCCTGGATTTCAGGCTTTTCGGAAGTTTCGGAGTATCTTGATTTTCGACACTTAGCCTGAGTTTTAATCTAATTTTTATAATACCGCCAGTTATGACAAAATATCAATCCAATTCAAAGTGGAAAAAGAACCCCCAATCCGGAGAGTGGAACAATCCCGACAACTGGGAGGAGGGACAATTACCCAGTGATGAGGCAGTTTTTTCATCCTCAAATGAAACAGAAATCACTTTCTCGAAAGAGCAAAGTGCTCAAGTTGGGGCCTTGATTTTTGATGAAAATGCCTCTTCATTCCAGCTGAAATTTGGGACCCGAACCACAGACGAGAAGCTCATGCTTACTATTTCCGGAGAAGGTGTGGTCAACCGGTCCGGTCGGCCTCAATGCCTAAAGGTTGCCGCCACCAATTATCACTACTACGACCCTCAGCTTCAATTTGCCGGATCAGCTTCAGCAGGAGGCAATGATGTCTACTATGAGTCTGGGCCGGAATCCTTGGAAGAAGGGTATGGGGGAGGAATCATCGGATTTACCGAAAAAAGTCATGCCGGGGAGGCCAATTTTGTAGTTCGTACGGGAAAAAAAGACCCACCGAATCCTAAAGTTAAGCCTAGCACGGTCGGTGGAGAGGTGAGTTTTAAGGATCATTCCCGAGCCAACCGGGCCAAGTTCACCATTTATGGTTCCTTGAGCTTGGATGATGGAGATACCTTTGGAAACACGGTCTTTCACGATTATGCCTCTGCCGACCACGGGACATTCATCAATGTGGGAGCCACAGTGGCAAATGGGGACGGGGGAAATACCCAGTTTTATGATCATTCCACCTCGGATCATGGTTTGTTTCTGAATTTTGGGGCATCCCATGAAAAAGGGAACGGGGGAGACGTCGCCTTCGATGGATTTGCCAGTGCCAGTCATGGAGTGTTCCAAAATTTTGCAGCAACTGCTGAGGGTGGATTCGGAGGAGTGACCAGTTTCAATAACAACAAACCTTTCATGGATTCTGTAGGTGCTTCTGCAGGCCACGCCTTTTTCCATAATTTCGGAGCCAAGGAAAAAACGGACGGGGGCGGTGGCCATACTGAATTTACAGCGAAGTTTGGTTCTGCTTCTGCCTTTAGAGCCACTATCATGAACTATGGGAGCGTGCTGGAATTGGATAATACCGCTGGATATACCCTTTTTTCAGTGACATTGCCTTCCAACTATTTTCCTTCGGCAGGCGAAGCAGTAATCAGAAATTATCCCGGTGTAGTCAAAGGTTCGTCCCCTGGCCGAACCACTTTCAAGATTCGTGGAGATGGGGAACCCGGAAAGAATGTGCCTACAGCTGATAAATCTACGATTGAAAACTTTGGAGGCACGGTCCAGGGAGCGTTAGGAGGTTTTGTATCCTTTTCTGAAACCTGCCGGGCAGAAAAAGCCACGCTAATTGCCTATGGAGGGATCAATGGAGGGTTGGGAGGAAAAATCATTTTTTCCGATCAATCCCAAGGAGAGGATTCAGTAATCCAGCTTTTTGGCAATGGGATTTTGGATTTGAGTTGGCACGTTGGGCAATTTCATTGTAAAAAAATGGTACTCAATGAAGGGTTGATTGAGCTGAACTTGGGGACTGAAGATTCGTGCATGGTTATTTCTGAATCCTTGGATATTCAATCGAAACATACAAGGTTTCTATTTACCTGGAATGCAAATGATCCAATCGAGCCAGGAAGAAAATATAGAATTTTGTCTGCGTCAAATTTGGATTCTTATCCCATTGCGACCTTTGAGAGCAACTCTCCAGATGGACTTGAACCCAAATTTAAGCTGGAGAAAAACACGCTTTTTGTTTCTTTTTCATAAGATTGAATGGATATTATTTTCCTCAAAAATCAAACTCAAAAAACCTAAGAAACCAATAATGGCCAATTTTAACATCGACGCCGACAAAAACCTAACCTATGACGCCATCGTCATCGGTTCGGGAATCAGCGGTGGCTGGGCGGCAAAGGAACTTTGCGAAGCCGGACTAAAAACCCTTGTCCTCGAGCGAGGACGCATCGTGGAGCATGTGGTGGATTATCCTACCATGACGCTGGACCCCTGGGAGCATGAACTTCGGGGTGGACTCACTCCCGAGCAAAAAGCTAAGCATCCGAAAGGAGGGCGTTCTGGATTCATCGGAGCTTTCAATGAACACTTTCATGCCAATGATCTGGAAAATCCCTACACGGAAGTCAAACCCTTTATGTGGGTTCGTGCTCACCAAATGGGTGGTCGATCCCTGCTTTGGGGAAAGCAAACCTACCGCTGGTCAGATCTGGATTTTGAAGCGAATGCCAAAGATGGGCATGGTGTGGATTGGCCGATTCGATACAAGGATATCGAACCTTGGTACACCCATGTCGAGAAATTTGCCGGGATCAGCGGGGAAGCCTTAGGACTTCCTCAGTTGCCGGATTCGCACTTTTTGCCTCCCATGGAGCTGAATTGTGTGGAGAAACACGTAAAGGAGCGAATCGAGAAAGATTTCAAAGGAAGAAATATGATCATCGGAAGGGTAGCTCATCTAACCGAACCATTGAATGGCAGAGGGAAATGCCAGTTCCGAAATCGCTGTGATCGGGGCTGTCCATATGGTGCGTATTTTTCCAGTAATGCGGTAACCCTTCCTGCTGCCAATGCCACGGGCAATTTGACTATCCGACCTTTTTCCATCGTGCAGTCTGTTGTCTATGACGAGCAAAAAGGAAAAGCTTCAGGAGTGCGAATTATCGATGCCGAGACCAGCGAGGAGATTGTGTACAAAGCCAAAATCATTTTTGTAAACGCATCTACATTGAGCACCACCCAAATTTTACTCAATTCTACCTCTTCGAGATTCCCCAATGGATTGGGAAATGATTCCGGGGAATTGGGGCATAACCTCATGGATCACACCTATCGGGTAGGAGCCATGGGAACCGTGGAAGGATTCGAAGATCAATACTACAAAGGTCGCCGACCCAACGGTATTTATATTCCCCGCTATGTCAATCTGAAAGATGGACCTCAGTCTGACAAATTTGTTCGGGGCTTTGGTTTCCAAGGTGGAGGAGGTAGATCCGGTTGGGGAGCAGGAAGCAATCAGGAGGCTTTTGGAGGGGATTTCAAAGACGGACTGATGAAGCCCGGACCTTGGGAGTTTTTCATTACCGGGTTCTCAGAATGCCTTCCTTACCATGAAAATCAGGTGTATCTGAATAAAGATGTCTTGGATAAATGGGGGCAACCCACACTCTCCATCGATGCGGAATGGAAAGCCAATGAACTGGCTCTCAATGATCAGGCCCGTCAGGATGCTAAGGAAATGCTGGAACGCGCTGGGTTGAAAGATGTGATGGAATTTGACAACAAGCACGAGATGGGTTATGGAATTCACGAAATGGGTACCGCCCGAATGGGTAGGGATCCCAAAACCTCCGTGCTAAATGGCAACAATCAAGTGCATGGATGTGAAAATGTATTTGTCACCGACGGGGCCTGTATGACCTCCTCCTCCTGTGTCAATCCTTCTTTGACCTACATGGCACTCACTGCAAGAGCTGCCAATCATGCCGTATCCGAACTCAAAAAACTCAACCTCTAAGCCATGAACAGACGCGACGCACTCAAAAAATCAGCATTAGCACTCGGTGCAGCTGCCGGAGCTCCCACTTTGCTCGGATTGCTTCAGTCCTGTGCCCAGCAGGATCGCTTGACTTGGACTCCCCGGTTTCTTGGGGAGGATCATGCTAGATTTCTGTCCTCATTTGTGGACTTCCTTTTGCCCAAAACCGAAACTCCCGGTGGTTTGGATGTGAAGGCAGATATTTTCATCGACCTGATGTATGCCAAGACCTACGACGAGGCTGGGCAAAAGCAGGTAGTCGACCAAATAGAAAAATTCAATGCTGACTGTAAAGAAAAGTACGGGAAAGTCTTTGCTGAGCTTTCTGCGCAGGACAAAGCAGCCTGCTTCAAGGAGCACGAGGCCAATTCTCCTAAGTTTCCAAAAAAAGTGTGGGGCGGAGATGTGGGCCCTCGGGAGCCGGTTGGGTTCTACAGAGGTCTGAAATCCACCGTGCTTTGGGCCTATTTCAGTTCGGAGGAAATCGGGAAAAATGTCCTTAGCTACGATCCTATTCCGGGAGAATACCGGGGCTGTATGCCCCTTTCAGAGGTGGGGAATACCTGGAGTTTGTAGTTTTTCTCACAGATAAAAGAATCAGAAATGATCTGCATAAACTGTGAACAAATGAATGCAGAAGTACGCTCGAGATATTTTGCCTAAGAAGTTCTTTTAGTATTTGTTGTTAGCTCAATCCTCCTTATAAGGAAAATTGGATTGGGAGCCTTACTCATATCCCACATTCACACTTTGCTCATAGCTTGGCATGGCTATTGCCCTTTTTCAAGCTAATTAATTCTTTCACCAATCATTTTATTTATGAAAACCAAAAGTCAGATAGTTTTAGGATTAGCCTTTTTGAGCTTGTCTCTCGTTTCCTGTGAAGGAACCCAAAAAGATTCTTCTCAAGTAGAATCTATTGAGGTTGAATTTGAAACGGAGAAAAAAGAGCTGAAACAGGAACTGGAAGATCTTCAATCGGAGATTGATCAAAAAATAGCCGAACTAAAAGCCAAAAAAGAAGAAGCTTCTGAGGAGATGAAATCAGAGTTGGAGGAAATGGAAAAGGAACTCAAAGGTGAAAAATCCGAAGTGGAAAAAGCTTTGAAGGATGTGGAGAAAGCCAGCGAAGATACCTGGAAAGACATCAAGAAAGCTGCTAAAAACACTTCCAAAGACATTGAAAAAGAATGGGAAGACCTGAAGTCGACCATGGAGGGGATTTTTGAGAAAAATTAATTTTCCCTGAATCAGACAAAAGCCGATCATTTTGAATCGGCTTTTTATTTGATAAGACTAGCTTAAAAGTATATCCATTAATTTTTTTGAAATATGGAACCCATTTTCCCTAAGATCTTCAAGGACTTTCTCAAAATCATCAATTAGACCGGCTTTCTTGGCTAAAGTCAGAATCCCCAAAGTTCCGATGATATCAAGTCCGTTTTTTAAGGCAATTTTTCTCCCTTTGCTTTCGTCAATTATTCATAGAGAATTTCCAGTATCAAGAGCAAGAGCGATCGAACTTGCTTCACCAAAATCCAAAATCTTTTTTAGTTCAAAGAATTTGGATTCATTTTGATTTTTTACAAGAGAAATCCATTCGGGTAGGGTTTCTCCAAATTCTTGATATACTTCTTTTGTGATTATGACGTTTTTAAAAAGTGATTTCAATATTTCCAGCTTTTTGACCCTTTGAAGGGCTATAAGACAACTGGTATCAGAAATGACCGCTTTATTCATGAAGGAGTTTTTTCAAATCCTCTTCAGTCTCTCCAAAAACTGTAACCCCATATTTTCCTACGGATTCGATGAACTTTCTTTTGCTTATTCCAACAAGTTCAGCAGCTTGACCTGAGGAAAGTATTCCCCGCTCAAAAAGCACTGCTGCGATTTGCATTTTTATTTCTTTTTCATCTGCAGACTCAGGAACCTTTAGGGTTATTGTTTTCATTTTTTAAATAATTCAATTCAATTTGCTCGATTTTGAATGATTTGTTATGATTTTGAATAATCAACTTTCTAATTCGACTTTTTAAAACACTTTCAATGAGTTCCCAGAAGGAATATGATACACGGGTAAGCCCGGCATATTTTGATTGAGCCAGTTTTTGACAAATTCAGAACCGCCCTCCTCGCTCGCAGAGTGGCCAATCTCAATCATGGAAAGCTTCATTCCGATCTCATTGGCAGCCCTGATATATTCGGGAGTTTCCCATTCGTTGGATTCCCCGCAGACGAGCACATCCGGCCGGTGCTCCATGATTTGAGTGATTTGGAGTCGACCGCCTACAGCCCCTGGAAGTAGCAAAACTTTTTCGCATGACTGATTCAAGTCTCCCACATAGCGCATGGCTGGCACTCCCAATTTGGCTTTGATATGATTGATCAAACCTCGAAGGTCAGTTTTGGGAATGTTCAGAATCCTGCTTCCCGGTGTGTAGTATGCATTCCAGCCCAAATCTCCGACTACGCCAACTCTCACTCCATCATCGGTCATTCGGTGTACATAGTCGTGATTTCTCCACAGCGTGATTCCGTTTTTCTCCATCAAATCATATTTGGCACGGAATACCGGGTCCTCTTGCAGATAATCCGTCTCATCCTGCCCGGAGAAAAAAGTCGGCTCGTGGGGAATAATCAGGTTGGCTTTCAATTCTATCGTTTTTTGGATGATTTCCATGGTGGTAAACATGGTCGTTACCACTCCGGTCACTACCGTGTCTCTGGAACCCACCTTGATCGTGTCCACAGTTTGGGCAAAAGGAGCATTGGGAACCTGAGCGATAAAGGTGTCCATAATCTCACCCACAGTCCAGTTTTTTTGATGGGAAAAAGAAAAAGCATCCCAGGGATTGGCAATCATACCCGCTCCAATCAGAGCGCTGGACGTATGGATAAAGTTTCTTCTGTTCATGGTGAAATAGGGGATAGGTTCCCTTAAAAGTAAAAAAAAAGCTGTAAGCGAGTTCGCCCACAGCTGTATTATTCTAAATAGAGGGTTTAGTCTACTTTCACATTGGTAAACCAAATGAATCGGTTGCCATCTTGACCCATATGATCCAAGGCAAAGGAGATCGGTCCAAACTGTTGCTCGTTTTCCCAAGTCCAGGTTCTGCCGCTGTCCCCGTTTCCTCTTCGGAAAGTCCACTCCAGAATCTTGTTGTTTTCATCCAAATACAAATCGTAGGCATCTCCTGGAGTATAACCCATACCGGGTGATTTGGATTCTCCTGGGGCATAGACAATGGTCAGCTGGGTGGAATTGGTGCCTTTGATCGGGGTAGAGACATTTTCCTTGGTCTCAAAGGTGTAGCCTGTATCCCATGCAAGCTGGAAAGGCATCATCAGCCAGTATTTGTCATTGACAAAGCCTGCGTCAGCAGGAGGTAGGGAATCCGCATCCAGGAAATAGGTGTAGGTAGTATCCGGTCCGGAGTAGTATACGGTTCGCTCTTTAATGTTCCATTTCCAGTCTCTGGAAAGCACATTTACCGAATCCCGCTGCACATTCCAGGTGTAGGCGATGGAGTTGACTTGATCAAAATTCTCGATTCCGTAGGCTTTGGCCACCTTGACAGGAAGTGAATCGGGAGTCTCTTCTTTGGTCGCACAGGAGTACAGAAGAAGGACAGAAAGGAGTAAAGGGAGGAGGTTTTTCATAGAATAGAAGTGATTAAAGACTAAACTACAGATAATTAACTTGGTTTGGATATCCAAGATTTCAGTTTTTGATATTCGGCGAGTTGATAGCCAGGACGGATGAGGTACAGAAAATTGTTCAAATGGAGCATTATCCGGAAAAGGGGAGAGGGAAAGATTTTCTTTTTGCCCTTACTGCTACCTATCAGGATTTTTCTGGCGACAGTTTCAGGAGATTGCATGGGAAATGCTTTGGGGATGTTTTTTCCTGCAGTTTCAAAAAAACCGGTGGAGGTAGAGATCGGGAAAACCAAGGTCAGCCAATCCCCGTCTTTTTCTGCCCAAAGCCCTCTGGCCCATTGCAAAAGGGCGGACTTTGTAGCTCCATAAATGCTGTATCCCGGCACTGCCCAAAAGGCAATCGCCGAACAGGTGATCACATGCCTGAATTTTTCACTTGGAAATTGCTTTCTCAATTGGAATCCGAGCTGGATCGGGGAAAATACATTGAGCTGGAAAAGGCTTTCCATATTTTCCCAATCCTGATTCACAGCCAGTCCATATTCTGCCTTTCCTGCATTGGCAAAGCAAAATTCGACTCCCTCCCAATGGTTGCTTACCCATTCGAGTATCTTTTCATTTCCTTCTTTTTTGCTTAAATCTGCCTCTAAAATTCCTCCGAGTTCTGGAAATTCCTGACGGAGTTTTTCTAAATAGACTGGATTAAAGTCCACGGCAAGGATTTGTCGGGTATGGGGATAAAGCTGACGCAAAAGAGCCAAGCCGATTCCTGAACCCGCGCCGGTGAGAATTATTTTCGCCTGATCAAATGGACTCATCCAAAATGGTAGGTTGGGGAAAGTGAATATGAAATGGATTGACCTTCACTGCCAAAAGAGGGCGGATTTCGCGGATATCCGGGAAAAAAACCGGATCAATGTCCAAGCCTTTTATTTTGGCAAGTTTGCCCCAGCCAGTTCCTTTTGGCTGGGTGAGGTAAGATTTCTTTTCCCAAAGTTGCCTAAGGTCAATAGGAATGAGGGAGGTAGTGACAGGGAAAGGGATTCCTCCATGGGCGATTGTCGCAGAGAACACTTTTTTCCCTTCTGAGAAAATGGAAATTTGGTCTGTGCCTTCGCTTTTTTCCCAGGTAAAGGGGGCTGTCTTTTTGGGTATTCCCCAATTGGCTCTACCGTTTTGAGTGCTTGCCTCGGAGTCCACGTAGATGCGGGTGATCGCTTGCTTTTTGGGCTGTCCAAACTTCCCCGGGATAATCAGCAATTCCTTGTAAGGCCCCACGGGGGATTCGGTATAGTCCACCAGCATGACAAAACCCAAGCCTCCCCGAAATTTCCCCCTTAGTCCTTTTGGAAGATTACCTTCTTGTTCTACCCAATCCATTTTGAAGGAATAGATCAAAATAATGCCCTCACCTTTGAGATCCCATGGAGGGGGGACTCGCTTTATCAGTTCAGAATTGATTTCAGCTTCTTGGTTTTCAGGCATAGGGAGAAGGGCTTATGGAAGTCCAGCCTCCGTCTACAACAAGAGTTTGGCCGGTGATATGCCTTGCTGAATCGGAAAGCAAAAAGAAAGCTGCCTCAGCAATATCTGTAGTGGAGGCAGGTCTTCCGGTTGGAGTCAGTTTGGACCAAGTGGTGGCGTAGTCAGGGTCAGAGGTGGTTCTTTCTGTCAGCGTCGCCCCGGGAGCGATGGCGTTGACCCGGATGCCAAGCGGTGCCAATTCCAAGACCAGATTTTTGGCCAACATCTCCACGGCTGCTTTGCTCATGGCATAGGCTGCCAGATTTTCGTGGCTTTGATGGGCTGTGACGGAGGAGGTGAAAAGGATAGCTCCACCGTTTTCCTGCTCGCGCATGACTCGGGCTGCTGCTTGGGTGAGAAAGAAAGTTCCGGCTTGATTGACCCGCATCACTTCTTGGAAATCCTCACGGGAATAGTCCAAAAATCCCCCAAACAAGGTGATTCCCGCATTACAAACCACTTGATCGATTCTTCCGAAGTTTTCCAAAGCAAGGGAAATCAACTCATCGATCACAGCTTCATCCGCCGAATCTCCGGAGCAACCCAAAACAGAGCCTTTCCCCATTCGGGAAAGGTTGGCCACGGCTTCTTCGGTCAGACTTTTTTCCAAATCATTCAGGATGACCTGACCTCCGTTTTCGACCAGTTTTCGGGCGATTTCCAAGCCGATTCCCTGTCCGGCCCCGGTGATGATGGCAACTTTTGGGTTTTTCATATTGCGCTGGTATTAGGGACTCCAAGGGTTTAAGCCCCTTGGAGGATTGGTTTCCTCAATTAATGAGAATCTCTTTTCACCTCCGAGCCTGAGCTTCCCTGAAGGAAATCAAAGTCGACCCCTTCGTGAGCCTGATTTACTTTATCCAAGAAAAGGTTGACATAACCTCTTTCGTAAGGAAGCTCTGTCGGCACAAAGTCTTTTCTTCTGGCCTCGAATTCCTCCTCGGAAATAAGCAGATTCAAGGTCCGATTCGGCACGTCCAGTTCGATCAGGTCACCGTTTTGTACCAAAGCCAAAGGACCTCCAATGGCCGATTCGGGGGATACGTGCAGCACCACGGTGCCAAATCCTGTTCCGCTCATCCGTCCATCGGAGATTCTTACCATGTCTTTTACACCCTTTTCGAGGAGCCTTTTGGGCAATCCCATGTTGCCTACTTCCGGCATGCCCGGATAGCCTTTGGGTCCCACGTTTTTCATCACCATCACACAGGTCTCATCAATATCCAGGTTGGGATCGTCCACCTTTGCTTTGTATTCATCGATATTTTCGAATACAACTGCCCTTCCGGTATGTTTGAGCAGACTTGGAGTAGCGGCTGAGGGCTTGAGCACCGCGCCGTTTGGACAGAGATTTCCTTTCAGTACTGCAATTCCGGACTCCGGTTTGATGGGATTTTCGAGTGTTCCGATCAGATTGCGGTCCCAGCATTGGGCATTCGAGATATTTTCGCCGATAGTTTTTCCGTTGACTGTCAGGGCATCGGTATGCAGATGTTTTTGGATTTCCTTCATGACGGCGGGCATACCTCCTGCATAGAAAAGATCTTCCACCCAGTGTTCGCCCGAAGGCTGCACATTGGCAATGAGGGGGATTTTTGCTGAGAAATGGTCAAAATCAGTCAGGTCCAGCTCCACTCCGATACGCTTGGCGATGGCAGTCAGATGAAGAATATAATTGGTAGAGCCTCCGATAGCGGCATTGACCATGATAGAGTTTTCGAAGGCTTTTCGGGTCAGGATTTTGTCCATGGTGAGGTCTTCTTTGACCATCTCCACGATCCGCATTCCCGCCAAATGTGCCAGGACTTTTCGTCTGGAATCAGCCGCCGGAATGGTGGCATTGTCTGGAAGTGCCAACCCAAGAGCTTCTACCATTGCAGCCATGGTGGAGGCGGTACCCATGGGAGCGCAATGCCCAATTGATCGGGACATGGAGGATTCAACCTCGATCATGTCCTCCTGGGTGAGTTTGCCTACTTTGTAGTCCTCCGCAAACCTCCAGATGTCGGAAGTGCCGATCTTTTTCCCCCTGAATCTTCCGATCAGCATAGGACCTCCGGAAAGGACTAAGGTGGGAAGATTGACAGAGGCAGCGCCCATCACGAGTGAAGGAGTGGTTTTATCGCAGCCGCACATCAGCACGACCCCGTCCATAGGATTGGCGCGGATACTCTCTTCCACATCCATGGAGGCAAGATTGCGGAAAAGCATGGCTGTGGGCTTGATGGAGCACTCGCCAAGTGACATCACCGGGAATTCCAGTGGGAATCCTCCTGCTTCCCAGATGCCGCGCTTGAGGGCTTCGGCCAAATCCCGGAAATGGGCATTGCAGGGCGTGAGTTCGGACCAAGTATTGCAAATGCCGATGACCGGCTTTTCTCCGGTAAAAAGATGGTGGGGAAGCCCCTGATTTTTCATCCAAGAGCGGTAAATGATTCCGTCTTTGCCGGTACGGCCGTACCATTCTTGGCTTCGGAGTTTTTTCTTTGACATTGGTTTTTCGGGTTGAGAGATTTTGGTCAGAAGTTACCAAAAAATCCCCATTCCAGAGAAAAACCTATCTGTTGAAAACTTTTGGCCCTTTATTCTAAGGGGAATCTTTATAATTTATCAGAAATAAATCTTCGGAAAGTGGGTTCACCTCTTCCCGAAGATTTACAAAAAGTGTCCGTTTGAAATAAATTTCTTAAAGCAAGGGAAATGGTTTTGATCTGATTAAACCCAATTGTCAGGAAATCCGCTCAATCTTTGCCCCTAAGGCATTCAATCGCGCATCGATATTCTGATAGCCCCGGTCGATCTGCTCGATATTGTCAATGACAGAGACTCCATTGGCAGACATGGCTGCAATAAGCAGGGCTACTCCAGCGCGGATGTCCGGAGAAGTCATGCGTATGCCTCTCAGTGGGTATTTTCTGTCAAGTCCGATGACGGTGGCTCTGTGTGGATCACAAAGGATAATCTGAGCTCCCATATCGATCAATTTGTCCACGAAAAAGAGACGGGACTCAAACATCTTTTGATGAACCAAAACTGTCCCTTTGGCCTGAGTGGCCGTGACAAGCACGATGGAGAGCAAATCCGGAGTGAACCCTGGCCAAATCTGATCAGCAACAGTCAAAATCGACCCGTCGATGAAGGTTTCGATCTCGTAATGCTTCTGAGCTGGGATGAAAATATCATCTCCTCTGAACTCCATCTGTATTCCCATCCTGCGGAAAGTGTCGGGAATGATGCCCAATCGGTGAATCTGACAGTCTTTGATCGTAATCTCAGACTGGGTCATGGCAGCCATCCCGATGAAGGAGCCAATTTCAATCATATCGGGAAGCATGGTGTGATCTGTTCCTCCCAATTCTTTGACGCCTTCGATGTGAAGGAGATTGGAGCCTACCCCGGTGATTTTTGCGCCCATGCGATTGAGCATGTCACAGAGCTGCTGCAAGTAGGGTTCGCAGGCGGCATTGTAAATGGTAGTTTTCCCTTCGGCCAAGACAGCTGCCATGACGATATTGGCCGTACCGGTGACCGAAGCCTCATCAAGGAGCATATAAGTTCCCTTCAGATTTTTTCCGTCAATATGGAAAATCTCATTTTTGGAATCGTAGTGGAATTTTGCCCCCAGTTTTTGGAAACCGAAAAAGTGGGTGTCCATTCTTCTTCGCCCGATTTTGTCTCCTCCCGGCTTGGAAAGTTTGCCTTTGCCAAATCGGGCTAAGAGTGGTCCCAAAATCATCACCGAACCTCTTAGCGCTGAAGCTTTTTTGAGGAAATCCTCTGTTTCCAGATAATCGAGATTGACCTGATCGGCTTGGAAAAGGTAAGATTCAGGGCCTAATTTTTCCACTTTCACCCCCATGTCGGACAGCAGCTCGATGAGCTTATTCACATCCCGAATATTGGGGATTTTGTGAATGGTCACTTTTTCCGGGGTGAGGAGTACAGCGCAAAGAATCTGAAGCGCCTCGTTTTTTGCTCCTTGGGGGATGATTTCACCTTGGAGGCGGGTGCCTCCGGTGACTCTAAAAGATGCCATTTATTATCTGCGTTTTTTGTGACCGTTTCGGTGTTTTTTATTGTGATGCTTCTTCTTGGAGTTATGGGATCCTTCTTCCACATGAGGGATTTTGAAGTCCCTTCGGGTATTGGATTCAAAGAGGGCGTTTTCTCTTACCTTCTCCAAGTCGATATGAAGCTTGCCTCGTGAGAGTGTTTTGATGTCATCAATGATGATGCCATCATCAAAATTGTCCCTGTTCCATGTGGAATGAAAGCTCCTCATCAGCTGACCGATGTAGATGATGGCATTTTCCTGCTCCTCATCGTTTTCGATTTCAATGGCTTTTTCGATCAGCTTTTCAATGTTTCGGCCATAATGCTTGAATTTGACCTCTCCTCGTGGATAGCCAATGGGAAGCGGCTTTTTGCCAAGCAACTCTTTTTCAGGCTTGGGAAAAGGTCCATCCACATCCAGCTTGAAGTCAGACATGATGTAGAGATCATCCCAAAGTTTCTGATCGTTTTCCAGCTTCATGGAGGGGTTGAGCTGCTTGATGATTTCGATGATGGTGTAGGCACTTTGCGTCCGCTTTTCCCTATCCTCGATGCCAGCTACATGATCTACGAGCTGTTGGATGTTATTTCCGTATTCTTTCAAAATAAGATGTTGTTTATCAGGTGGTGTATGCTCCATTTTGCTTCTCGGTTTTCCATGTAAAAGGTAAAAAAAAATTCACCAAAAGGATTCCGAAGCAGGGGATCAGTCTATGATTCTGAGCTTGGCAAAGCTAAGCAATAATGTTTTCTCCCCAAAATGCTCAAATTGGATGGTAGCTTTTCGGTTAAGTCCCTCGGTTTCAATTTTCTGTACCTTTCCATAGCCGAATTTGGGATGCTCCACCAACTGCCCCGCTTGGAGGTTGTTGGTATTGGAAGGCTTGAAGTCCGGGCTAGGGGTGTGGATTTTCATCTGCACCGGGGTGCGGGTCTCGCGTTGCTTTTTGATTCCGATAAATCCCTGAGCTCCCGGAAGTCCCTCACTTCGTAAGGCTCCTGGCATTTCTCTGGTTGCAGACATGCGCTTGTTGACCTTGATAGTGGAGGGATCCACTTCTTCCAAAAACCGGCTGGGCTCACAGTTGAGCAAGCGCCCAAAGCGGTAGCGGGTCAAAGCATAGGTCAAATAAAGTTTGTCCATGGCTCGGGTAGTGGCTACGTAGAAGAGTCTACGCTCCTCTTCAAGGTCTTCCCGGCTCTGCATCATCATTTGGGAGGGGAAAAGGTCTTCCTCCATCCCCACGACAAACACCTGCTTAAATTCCAAGCCTTTGGAGGAGTGAATGGTCATCAGCGTGATGGCATCTGTCTGGTTTTTGTCCTGATCATTGTCGGTGAGCAAGGCGATTTCCTGAAGGAAAGCACCAAGGCTTTTGTCAGGATTTTCGGGGTTGTCCACGTATTCTTTGACCGCATTGAGCAGTTCCTGTACGTTTTCGTAGCGGTTGAGTCCTTCGATTGTTTTGTCCTCATAGAGTTCGCGCAGCAAGCCACTCTGCTTGGCTACGGAGCTAGCCACTTCGTAGGCGTCTTTTCGCTCCATTTCGATCTGGAAGGCCTTGATCGTCGTGGCAAAATCATCCACCGCATTTCCTGCTCTTCCCGGGAGAAAACTGTGCGCATTTCGCACAACCTCCCAAAGCGGGATATCATGCTCATAAGCGGCGACCAGGATTTTTTCTACCGAGGTATCCCCGATTCCTCTTTTGGGAAAATTGATAATTCGCTTGAAGGCTTCTTCATCGGCAGGATTAACCGTAAACCGCAAGTAGGCCATCAGGTCCTTGATTTCCTTTCTTTGGTAGAAGGAGAGGCCTCCGACGATCTTGTAGGTCAGGTTCATTTTGCGAAGCGCTTCTTCTATCGCACGGGATTGGGAGTTGGTTCGGTAGAGGACGGCAAAGTCGCTGTTGTTTAGCTTTTTGTTGTTTTTTTCTTCGAAAATAGTCGTGGCCACGATCCTTCCTTCCTCATTGTCTGAGGTGGCTTTGATCAGCTCGATCAGGTCGCCATCGGGATTGGAGGTCCATACGACCTTTTTGAGCTGAGCCTTGTTCTTGTCAATGATGGAATTGGCTGCCTCCACAATGGTCTTGGTGGAGCGGTAGTTTTGCTCCAGCTTGACGACAAAGAGGTCCGGATAGTCTTTTTCGAAGTTGAGGATGTTTTGGATATCCGCTCCGCGGAAAGCATAGATACTTTGGGCATCATCTCCGACCACACAGATGTTTTGGTGGACAGCGGCGAGCTTTTTGGTGATCAAATATTGGGAGACGTTGGTGTCCTGAAACTCATCCACCATCACGTAGCGAAAGCGCTGTTGATACTTGTTGAGCACATCCAGGTGGTCGCGGAAGAGTACATTGGTATTGAAAAGCAGGTCGTCAAAGTCCATTGCTCCAGCTTTGAACAGGCGCTCTTGATACCTCTGATAGATGACACCCATTTTGGGTTTCATGGCGGCCTCGTCATCCGCTTTCACGAAGGGATCTGCCTGATAGGCCTGCCAGGAAATAAGTCGGTTTTTGGCTCCCGAAATCCGGGAAAGTACCACTCCCGGCTTGTACACTTTGTCATCGAGCCTCATTTCCTTGACGATAGAGCGGATCAGGGATTTCGAATCGTCGGTATCGTAGATGGTGAAGTTGGAAGGATAGCCGATTTTGTCGGCCTCCACTCGCAGGATTTTTGCAAAAACAGAGTGAAAAGTCCCCATCCAGGTATTTCTGGCTTCCAGTCCCACGAGCTTTTCGATCCGGTGCTTCATCTCGCTCGCAGCCTTATTGGTAAATGTCAAAGACAAAATCTGAAAAGGATCGACCCCTTTGGCATAGATCAGATGGGCAATCCGGTAGGTAAGCACACGGGTTTTACCTGATCCTGCACCGGCAATGATCATGACCGGTCCATCGGTACGTTCTACAGCTTCCCGCTGCGGGGGGTTGAGTTCCTTGAGATAATCCATTAGTAAGTATCGAGTATCAAGTTTGGAGATGGAAGACGGAAGACCGGAGATGGAAGGCGGAAGGGTCAGGTAGCGATTTATGGAGAAACATTTTTGAATCTTCCTTATAATCTTCACATCCCAAACTTTCCAACCTTAAAACATTTCCACTTTCCAACTTTTACACTTTCCATCGCTTATGACTCCAGAGATATAAATCCGGTTGCTGACGAATATTGTCTTCCAGCCTCCGGCAAAATTCATCCGTGATGCTGTGCGGAGCTGCGTTTTCATAGGGGGGGCTGTCCAGGGAAGTATATTCAAATCGATAATGTCCCCGTTTTAATTTGGTCATTTTGCCAAAAAACACCGGAAGTTCCATCTTTTTGGCCATGAACTCTCCCCCTTCGAAGAAATAAGCCGGTCGGTTCAGAAAGTCTCTTTGGTAGCGCTTTTCCTTTCCGGGAGGCCTTTGGTCCGCTGCCAAATGTACAATTCTCGGCTCAGATCTCATGGTAATCATGCTTTTTCTGAACTCCCTTTTCTCGGTCATCACTCCTCCGAAATGGGTTCGGATGGCGAGCATAAGCTTGTCGAAGAAGGGATTGTTCAACTTGAGGTAGACCGTCTCCGCGGTGACTTGGGTATTCAGGGCCACACCGAGAATTGCCATTTCCCAGTTGAATACGTGCCCGGCCATCATCAGCGCGCTTTTTCCCTTCAGTACTTCCGCATCGATGATTTCCTGTCCTACCACCCGAAAGCGTTGTCTCAATTCCTTTTCGGAGATGGTCAGCATTTTGATGGTTTCGGCAAAAAAAGCATCGGTGAAGTTGCGGTAGAAGCGATTTCGGATTGCTTTTCGCTTTTCATCTGATTTTTCGGGAAAGGCATGCCGTAGGTTTTCGTCAATGACTTTTTTACGATAGCGAATCAGGTATCTGGCGATCAGATACAGTACATCCGAAAACAGATACAAAACAGGAAGGGGCAGACGGGAAATGAGTCTGAAGAAAAACATAGCTAAAGATATGCAGGGAAATTTTGGCTCCTGTCTTTGAGCCTTTGCAACAAAATAAATGAAATAGACTGACTTTCGGTTCAGACTTTAGGGATAAATTCAGGCTTTGATTACTTTTGAACCTTATGTCTGAAGTACAACGCAGGAAATACACTCCGGAGGAGAAGACCGCCATCTTTGATGGGGAGTTTATGCCACACATCGACTCCATGTACAATTTTGCCTTTCGGCTCACTTTTGATGAAGACGATGCCAAGGATTTGGTACAGGATACCTACATGAAGGCTTTCCGGTTTATCAACTCATTTGAGCAGGGAACCAACGCCAAAGCTTGGCTTTTCAGAATCCTGAAAAACAGCTTTATCAACGAGTATCGGAAGAAGAGCAAGCAGCCCGCAAAGGTAGATTATCAGGAAGTGGAAACTTTCTACAACTCAGATGATGTTGACTACCAAAGTACTACCGATCTGAGGGCTGAATCGGTCAAGGATATGCTCGGCGATGAGATATCCAATGCCCTTAATGCTTTGGCAGTAGACTTCCGTACAGTCATTATCTTGGCGGATCTGGAAGGATTTACTTACGAAGAAATGGCCAAGATTCTGGACATTCCCATCGGGACGGTCCGGTCCAGGCTTCACAGAGCAAGGAATCTGCTCAAGGACAAACTGAGAGGATACGCCCAATCCATGGGCTACAATACAGACGAAGAGGAGGAATAAAACGATTACCAATGGAAAAAAACGAACAATCAGCAGGAGAGCGGAAGCTGCAATGCAGCGACGTGAGCAAGTGTTTTCAGCTGCTGGAAAGTATTCTGGACGGTGAAATGGGTGAGGAAGGCAAGGACGTCCTCAAAGAAAAGCTGGCTAAATGTCAGCCTTGCTTTGAGCATTTTCACCTGGAGCAGGCCATCCGGGAAGTACTCAAAACCAAATGTACCAAGCAACCCTGTCCTGATAAACTGGCTGATTCCATCCGCCAAAAGATCCAAGAAATCAAATGAGTAAAGCCTCCGGCAAAGCCATTATCTTTTCTGCCCCGTCTGGTTCCGGGAAAACCTCCCTGGTCAAGCACCTGATTCAGCAAGTCCCCGATCTAGGATTTTCCATCTCGGCCTGTACCCGGGATAAGCGAGGTCGGCATGAAGTACATGGAAGAGATTACTACTTTTTGAGCATCGCCGAGTTCAAGCAGAAAATCGATCAGGATGCCTTCGTGGAGTGGGAAGAAGTTTACGAGGGGAATTTTTACGGTACGCTCAAGGAAGAAGTGCAGCGTATCTGGGACAGCGGCAAGGCGGTTATTTTTGATGTGGATGTCAAAGGGGGATTGGCTTTGAAAAAGTACTTTGGAGATCAGGCATTGGCCATTTTTGTGCAAGTTCCCAGCATGGAAGTACTGGCCTCCCGACTCAATGACCGGGGGACAGAATCTCCGGAATCCCTTTCGAGAAGGTTGTACAAAGCCGAATTTGAGATGACCTTTGCTCCGCAGTTTGATGTGACCCTCCTGAATGACGACTTTGGAAAATCTTCCAGTGAAGCCGTGAAGTTGGTGTCAGATTTTTTAGCCAAATAAGGGTTCATGAAAATCGGGCTGTATTTTGGAAGCTTCAATCCCATCCATATTGGCCATCTGATAATCGCCAATACACTCTACGATCGCACTGATCTGGATGAGGTATGGTTTGTAGTCAGTCCGCAGAATCCCTTCAAAAAGCAGCAGTCTCTCGTCCACGAGTTTGACCGGCTACGGATGGTCGAACTCGCCATCGAAGACCATTTTCATTTTCGGGCCTGTGATGTGGAATTTCGTATGCCCAAGCCCAGCTACACCATCGACACGCTGACCTACCTTAGTGAGCAGCATCCCCAACATCAGTTTGTCCTGTTTTTGGGTTCGGATAATCTGACCCATTTCAAAAAGTGGAAAAACTACCAGGTCATCTTGGAGCAATACGAGGTCTTGGTCTATCCCCGTCCCGGAGATCTGGTCAGTTTTGATCACCCTAAGGTAAAGACCATTGAAGCGCCTCTTTTGGACATTTCGGCGACTTTTATCCGGAAGTCCATTCAGGAAGGATTTTCGGTCAAGTACCTTTTGCCAGAAAAGGTGGAGGAGTATATCCTGGCCAAGAAGCTGTATCACTAGCAATCGCTCAATTTTTACCGTCTGAAAAAAAAAAATACCTCCCATGGAAATGTATTTAAAATTAATCAGCTAGGTATTGCCTAGACATGAGGTTAAGTTTAACTTAGTTTCAACTTCAAGATGAAGTTGTTTTTGGGCCAAAAACTTTTTAAGCAAATCAAACTCTTTAAAAAACTATTAAAAAAGTATTCTTCGGACTGGCGTTTTTGGGATCAGTCCTGATGTTTAACCAAGGTGCAAAGGCGCAAGACGAAGGTCTCGAAGGAGGATCTTGTTATCAGCGAATGTACTGGTGTGGTTATAAAGTAGAAGCATTGAATTGTGAGACTTATCAAACTGGAACTAGGTGTTCTAGATATTTGCCTCAGTGTTATAGTTGTAATTAAATGTTGAGGCGGTTTTAAACCGCCTCTTTTTTAAAATCTTCTAAATATTTATTATGAAATGCTTCCTTTTGGTATCTCTTCAAGTTCTATTTTTCTTCTGCAGCTGTACCTCTAAAGAAACTAAACCTTCCAACCCTGATTTTCTTTCCCTTTCCATTTCAGATGCTGCATCCTTATCGGTTGCTGACTTGGAGATAGTTGACCTTATCCCTTTGGAGACCACCTCCCAAAATCTGATGGGAAATGACCTAAGAGTGAGAAGGGGTGAAAACAAAATCTTTGTGATGGATATCGCGCAGCGGGATGGAATCCATATCTTTTCAGATACAGGACAGTTCTTAAAAACCGTTGCGGTCAAAGGTGAAGGACCCAATGAATTGAAAGGATTACAGGACTTTCAAATCGATAATCTAGGGCAGCTTTTTTTACTCGCTACACTAGGTGATCGTACGACCATTTATCAGATCAGTGAAGAGGGAGAGCTTCATAAACTTACAGATACGGAATATTTAGCCAGTGCATTTACCCTTGAAGAAAATGGTGAATTTTACCTTTATGGGAGTTACAATAAGCCTTTGGTGACGCACCGTTTGGCGCGTGTTGATTCTTCAGGCAAGGTCTTGCAGTCTTATTTTCCCAATGACTACACCAATGAGATGCTTCCTATGACCGAGCGGAATTTTTATGAGACAGAGGGAGGAGACTTGGTATTGGCTGAGATTTTCAACGATACACTTTATACTCTTCAAAATGGGAGGGTACAAGCTTTAGTAAATATTGATTTGGGCCGTTATCAGATTCCCAAGGAGTTTTGGGAAATGGACTTGATGCAGGGGTTTGAGCTGATCCAAGAGCAAGGTTTTGCAGTATTCAATTCTGCTTTTGGCAATTCCAATCGGATTATTGCCAATATCCATTTCCAGGGGAATGAGATCGGTACCCAAAAGAAGGTTTACCTCTACGACAGAATCATGGGCGAATTTCAGGTGTTGGATTACCCCGAACAGGAAGCCGAAATCTGGAACGATCCCATGGGCTTAGAAGAGGATCAAATCTGGTTTTTGACCTATCATTCCTTTCTCAGGGAAAGTCAGCATCCAAGCTTATCTCCTGAACTATTGGCTAAAATTCCTGAGCAAGAATTCGATTATCCTATTTTGATCAAAGCAAAACTCAACTAAATAGAATGAGGCGATTTTTGATTTATTTGTTTTTTTTGGGCTTTTTAGGATGTAAAGAGAAAGCCGAAATTGAAAAGATCAGCATTCCGGAAGGTCTTGAGGCAGTTGGATACGGGGAAAATTCAAAAGAGCTGTGTTTAAGTTGCTCAAAAAAGTTGATCGTTTACCTAAATCTGGAAATCAACTCCATGTATTTGTTTGGGATGAATCCGGATTTTTGGACGGATATGCGAGACAAGTATCCCGAAATTGGTGTGGTATGTGTGCTCGCCGGAAAAAACGCTGAGAAAAAACGGGATAGAAACTATGTGATCCGAAGTTTGGAAGAGGCTCGGTTTCCCTTTCAGGTGCTCTATGATCCGGAAAACAGGTTTTTCGAGATGAATGGACTCCAACAGGGCATCAATCCCAAAAGCAGTCTTAAATTCTTCTTTACCAAAGACGATGTGTACTTTTCTTCTCCCCAAGTGGGTATTCCTGAACTTTTCCAGGGGCAGGTAGAGGAGTTTTTAAAGGAGTAAAATTACCAATCGAGAGATCTACTGCTTACTAAAAGCATGGTATTATTAGTTTCAACTTTGGGAACAGAAAAAATGAAGATTACTGTTTAAACTGATTTGAATCCGTCTGCAAAAAAAAATACCTCCCATTGAATTGGTTTAAAATTAATTAGCTAGGTATTGCCTAGACATGAGGTTAAGTTTAACTTAGTTTCAACGTCAAGATGAAGTTGTTTTTGGACCAAAAACTTTTTAACCAAATCAAACTCTTTAAAAACTATGAAAAAAGTATTCTTCGGACTGGCGTTTTTGGGATCAGTCCTGATGTTCAATCAAGGTGTGATGGCACAGGCTTCGCTCCCAGGGGATGGGGGAAGTCAATTTACTTGCAAAGTTGAAATACTAGTCTGTAGTTGGTGGCATGGTACTACCCGGCAAATATGTCATCAAAATGGCACTGGTGTAGAATGCCCTTGCGGTCAATCCACAACTTGTCCCTGATTAAATAAGCACACCCTGCATCTATCTGGTGGAGGGTTTTCAATCCCTTAAAACCTCAATACTGAATATACCCAATGAACAAATTCAAATTTGCTTGTATCATTTTCTTGCTTTTTAATTTAGCCTGCAAGCGTAGTAGTCCTTATTCAGCGTATCTGACTATCCCTCAGGAATCCCAAGATCCAATCCTTATTTCCAGTTTGTTTGAAGAGGTGGAAATTATCCCTATAGCAGGTGACCCGGCTTTTTTTCCAAATGAGCTAGACAAAGCAATGGTCTCAGATCAATTTATTGTAGTGGGAGATTTTACTTATTCCCAAAGCTTGTATGTAATTGAAAAGGAATCCTGGGAGATTTTTCCTATTCCATTGCGGAAAGGCGAAGGTCCAAATGAAGCCAAAGAAGTCTCAGATTTTTGGATTGGCAATGATTTCCTTTATATCCTAGACGGAGTTGGGAAAAAAATTCTTGTCATGAAAATTGAAAATAACAGTATTAGTCTCCTTAATGCTATTGCTTTGGAAGTGCCTTTGCGAAAATTTGCCAAGACGGAATCCGGGTTTGTAGGTCTTACGGGTGGCGGACAGGAATATGCCTTGGTATTTGTTGATTCCAATGGTAAAATCATAACTACTCATCTGCCTTTTTCAATAGAATATTTGATGACTCCAATGAACCCCTTTCATCAAGTAAATGATGGGAATAAGTCCATGGTATTACTCCATACCCAATTTTCTCCCCTTATCTACAGGGTAGACCAGGGTGAATTAGTAGAATACAAAAGTTTTGCCTTTGGTGGTGAACCATTGAAAACCCCTGAAAAAACAGACTTTCGTCTTGATCAGGGAGGGTTTGATCAATTCAGGGCCACACTTCAAAGTCAACCATCTTTTTTTACCATCTTTGAAAAAACAGCAAATCAATTCTTGCTTTTCCATATAATCAATGAGGTGCCAAAAATGGCCTTGGTTGATGGAGAATTCGGATTGAGTTTCAGGTTCCAAAACTTTAAGAATGACATAAGTTTTGACCAGCCTTTTCCAAAAGTAATCGGAGTAGATAAGGACAAGTTTTTAGCTTTTTTATTTAAGGATCAGATAAATCCAAGTGAGGCTGGATTTGAGAATTCACTCCTGAAAACTACTATGGATTCCCATCCAGAAAAATTCATTTTCTTAGTTCAATTTAAGCTTAAGCTGGATTCAATATAGCCCATACGAAAACGCTTAAAACACTTTATTTGGTTGTATCCTACCTTAAAATAATTTTAATGCCGTATGCAAAAAAAAAACACCTCCCATGGAAATGTTTTTAAAATTAACCAGCTAGGTATTGTCTAGACATGAGGTTAAGTTTAACTTAGTTTCAACTTCAAGACGAAGTTGTTTTTGGGCCAAAAACTTTTTAACCAAATCAAACTCTTTAAAAACTATGAAAAAAGTATTCTTCGGACTGGCGTTTATGGGATCAGTCCTGATATTCAATCAAAATTTGAAGGCAGATGAATCGGTGCCTGGAGATCAATGCCTCTGGAAAAGACAAAGTTGCGGTCTGTTTTAAGGCTCTTATGAAGCATGCTTGGTCAATGGAGATGGTTTGCCTTGTAGTTGTGGTGATGTAACAAGAAACTGTTAATGAATTAGTAAGAGGGAGGAAGTTTCCTCTCTCTTATTTTTAAAAATAGTACTGAATACCAAAGGCACGAACCTTCCTTGATTTACAATCCAATTTCACAAACTAGTTTTTATAAAACAGGGAATAATCAAGCCCCTTTCCTTAATTAAATTACCATTAATTCGTTCTTATTGTTTATGAAATTTAAAAAAAGCCATATTAGTTTATTCTTTTTTTCAATCGTAGTAGTATTTTACTCCTGTAGCCATGAAAAGAAAAAGGAATTAGTAATGCCAGATTCTTGGAAAATTCCTTCTTTAGAAAATTCTGAGAAAAAGCTAAGTACTCTTATCGATGATAATTATTTTTTGGTGCCCTTGGAGACTAATGATTCTTCACTCATTGTGAAAATTGAAAAGGTCGTTTTGGAAAATGATCGAATCTTTGTGCTAGATCCTTTAAGTCCTCAGCCTGTTAAGGTCTTTGATGCCACAGGAAAGCACTTAAGAAATATTGGCAAAAAGGGAGGTGGACCCGGTGAGTATAATAATCCGATTGACCTGTTTATTGACGGAATATATGTTTACCTATATGACAATCCGGAAAATCTGTTGCGATTTGATCTCGAAGGAAATTTTGTAGATGCAAAAAAAACTGGAGTTGCAGGCTTTAGAATTGAGAAGAATAAAGACAAGGGATATGTATTCATCAATGGCGGTACTGAGTCAAATTTGGTGACTACCGATAAAGATTTTAGTTCTTCCAAAAGTTTTTTTCCGTACCAAAACAGGATCGTTGACCAATTGATTTTATCCCCTCTATCCAAGCGGATCGACGGCTCGGTGATTTATCGGCGTTATCTCAATGATACCATTTTTGTCATCGATGAAATGGGCACACCGAATCCACACCTCTTTATTGATCATGGGGAAAAAGCCTTCAAGACAGATGCCACGATCAGTCAGGATTTATTGGAGGAAAGAATGGTAGAATATTCTGTGAATCAATTGTTTTTGGAAAACTCAGATCATCAGATTCTTTATTTCTTACAATCCATGAACCCCTATTTTTCCCTTAGAAATAAGAAAAATCAAAACACTTATTTGATCAATTTCATGAATCTGGAAAATGACGTCACCTTTACGAATCCTTTGGCGTTTACTTTTACCACTGCCGATTGGTTTGTAGCGGCTATTGACCCTTCGCAATTGGCTGAGGATCGAACTGAATTTCCCGAGAAAGCTAAAGCATCTATCGAAAAGGTCTCATCTGGGGATAATCCGATTCTGATGTTCTGCAAATTCAAGTTTTAAGGCTCAGGAAAAATCTGAATCTTTCTTGAAAACACATCCCCCTTTTAATTCAAACCATCTACTTCCTGCCATAAAAAATCCCGAGCTCCTCGCCCGGGATTTTACTTTTCTTCTAAAATAAACTAAAGCATACGATTCAACTATCTTATGTCTAATGTCTAGCGTCTAAAGTCTATCTCTCACTTCTTCATCGCCACTCGATCCGGCTTGGTCGATATCCGCTGCCAGATCAGTTCTCCCACCTGAGTACCTTGAGTCACTCCGTACTCGATGGCAGGGCGGTAATGAATTCCTCCGTAAAATCGGCTGATGGCCGCTTCTTGTGCCGCTTGGGAAAAGGAATCAAATTCCCGGATCGGCAATCCATAGTTCACTTCAGAGCTGTCTACCAGATGAAACTCATCCCCGAAAAGCTGAGCCAAGGTATAGGCCGAGGCGGCTGAGGCCACACTGTGTCCGCTGGTATGCTCGGGAAAAGGAGGAGTCTGGAGCAAAGGCACCCAATCCTCATCGATGTGCTGATTGATATAGGTCTCAGGGCGGATGAGCTTGCTGCGGTATTTCTCATCCCAGCAGGAGATAAAGGCTTCATTCAGGGAAATACCGGTCAAAGCCAAGGCTTCCACGGTTCCTTTCCAGTCCTTGCCTGCACCGGCTGCAGCGATGGATGCGATACTCATCCAGTGTCCTCCCGGAGTGATTTTTTTCTCTGCAAACATCACATGCCCTTTTACATTCATCTTGTATGGATTGCAATCCCAAAACATCGCGATGTCCTTATTTTCCTTAGTAGCGTTGATGTCCGCCTCATACACTTCCTTGGCCAACTCATAGAATGGAGAACCCGGTTCGGTAGAGAAGGGAGGAGGAGGGAGGGGCTTGAATTGGGCGGCAGAGTCCAGCACAAAGGTTCTGATCTTGTTCCAATGTGGCTCGATCGCTTCCATGTAGGCCGGAGGAGTCGGTTGCCAAGTGCCCGGGTCGCTGACTACCGTGTACTTGGGGAAAGAACGGCTTTGGTGGTAATTGTCGGTTTTGGAGTAAGCGATCACCTGATTGGCGATCTCGGTTCCAAAAGCCAGAGAAGTTTCAAATACGTCGGAAGGGATTCCTTTTTCCTTCAACTCTGCATAGACTGCATCCCGATGCTCGTGCATCATGTTTTCGGAGAAAATCAAAGCTGTCCCTACCTGATAGTAGGCAGCTAAAGCCGCCAAAGGAGGGTAGATTCCCTCCGGCACACTTACCTGAATCGGCTCGGACCCATTCAATTGCCCCATGAGCGAGGCATAGTTGGCTGGGTCGGTGGCAGCGGCTACTTCATAGGCAGCCAAGGAGGCATACGAGTAAATCCTCGCCGCGACAGGAGGAGAGAAGATGTCATGAATAATGACCTCGGTGATCCGGTTTTGAGCCCGGTGGAAATAGCTTCCGTCGGTGATAGCTTGGGAATAGTCCTTTTTTTCCTGACAGGAAGAAGCCAACAGAACCAGTAGGAAGGCGCTTAGGGTAATTTTAAACTTACGCATAGTGGGTATTTCAAATTAAGTGTGATAAATGATTGCTCCAGATTGGGTTTGAGCGATTTATCAACTTACATGAGACTTCAAAGCTAAAGATAAGCCAGCCAAGGACAAATGATTTCTCTCAGCTTTTTATCGGTACGGGAAAAGAGGACCATTGTTTTCTGCTCCCAGAAACAGGGGAATGCCTTTCCACTGGATTTCCCTGATTTGACGGATTTCAGTTTTAGAGGTGTTGGCAGCCTTTAGATATTCGATCGACCAGGATTGGTCATCCCAGTGAAGGAGCATAGGCCTTCCACTCAGGGATTTTCCCAAATCCACCCGGAGTTCCGAGGAATTGAATCCAAGGGCGATCTTTTGGGTATGTGGAGAAAATGCCAAACTCATCACCTGACTCCACTGAGCTTCATCCGGGAAGGGGACGAATTGGAATTCTCCGGACTCCTGCTGGAGATACACCCCTGAGCGGAATTCATAGGCTGGAAGTTTCCGGGTATCCTTAAGCTCTTCTTCGGAGAAAAGGTCCTCCGGCTTGGAGATTTGTGCATAAGCAGCGTAGGAAGGATGCTTACGCTTGATCCCCGGAATCTGACGGATCAGGTCATCTCTTGTAGCAAAAGGCACCAACTTCTCTCCCATATAGTGGAAAATCAATGGGTCTGCCTGTCCATTCCCGTCAAAGTCATGGTGATACAACCAAACAGGTTTTTCTCTGCTTGCTTTCAGCTTGGAGTTGAGGCCCAAATTGCCTACCAAAATGTCCGGCTTACCATTTCCATCTACATCGGCTATTTCCAGGGAGGAAATCCATCCGGCTGAATATTCCAGCCCTTTGAGCTTGATTTCTGTAGCCTTTCCACCTACGAGAGAAAAGATCCTGATGGGATTCCAGTCTCCGCTAAGGATCAGCTCGGCCTGATTATCCCCATCCAGATCAGCGAATCGGGCGGAATTTATCATTCCGAATTCCATATTTTCTCCAAACCATTGAGCGTTTTCCTCCCGAAACTGTCCCCGGCCCTGATTGATCAGCAGGACGGATTTGGGGGAAGCCCCATAGTCACCGGTTTTCACCGCAGCTCCGATAAACAGGTCCAAGTCTCCATCTCCGTCCACATCATGCACGGCGACGCAAGAGGTATTTTCCCCCACAGGAGGGAGGGAATTCATGGAAAAGGAGAAACGTCCTTGTCCATCTCCGAAGAAAATCCGGTCAAAATTAAACAGGTTGCCTGAGGCGTACTCATTGCCTCCGCTTCCTACAAAAAGGTCCAGGTTTCCGTCGCCGTTGAAGTCCGCAAACTCAGCCACCACATCCTCAGCCTTGGCCAATTGTCGGAAAACAGGGTTCTCTACTTCTTCAAACTCTCCCTTTGCATTTTGTAGGAAAATAGCCCCCGGCTGATCCATGGCCCCGCCGTGGTATAGGTCATCCAAGCCGTCTCCGTTGACATCTCCCACAGCCAAGGCAGGGCCCATTTGGGTAAAGCTTTTGGGAGCCAAATACTCCCTTTTGAGAAAATCCACCTCGTTTTTCTCCTGATGTTTCCAGGGTAGGAAAGGGGGAAATTCCGAAGAATTAGGGCTTGCAGGGAAAGACGTAATGGGCACTTCCTTTCCTTTTCCTTTTTCCAAGGAAAGGGTTTGATTTACGCTGCTTTCCAGAAAAATCTCGGTGAATCCTTCCGGCCAGAAAACTTGAATGGAGTCGATTTTTTCTTCTTTTCCCAAACCGAAAACCAGTGAGGTGGAAGGGCCTGACTGAAATCCCCGGGAAGTACTGAGGCGCTGATGGTATGTTTTTCCAGAAGAAAAGAGCGTTACTTTCGATCCGATCCCGAAAGGATTGCCGGGACCTCCTTTGAGGTTGACTTTTAGGAAGTGATTTCCGGATATTTCGCTTTGGTTTTCGTAGAGGAAGGCTTCCTGATCGATATTGTTCACGATCAAATCCAAATCTCCGTCATTGTCCAAATCAGCATAAGTGGATCCATTGGAATAGCTTTCCTGGTCCAAACCTAGAGCTTTAGCCTGGTTTTCGAATTGGAGATTTTCGGTTTGTTTCCAGGCAAAATTAGAGATTTTCAGCTGGGGCAAGAGGTCGATTTGCTTTTTGCGAAGCTCCTCCAGAGGAGTTTTGGCATCGGCATCTTGGCTGTATTGGATAAAATCCAAGTCATTGGGACGTTTGGTGATCCCATTGGTGACATGAATGTCTACCAAGCCGTCATTGTCCATATCAAAAAGTAGGGGAGACCAGCTCCAGTCTGAGGCATGCACACCGGAGAATAGGGCGATTTCCGCAAAATTTTTGCCGGACTGATTGAGCTGAAGGTGATTTCTCACGTATTGATCCGAATATCCAAATCGCTCTTTGACCTGATAGACCTCAGCCTTGTCTTCCCCAACGGATTTCATCCAGATTTCGGGATCTTCTGGAAGCATGTCGGTGGTGAAAATCTCCGGGAAGCCATCCCTATTAAGGTCCGCGGCGTCATTTCCCATACTGTATCGGCTGGTATTGGAGATCATTTCCCCCAAAGCCTCCCGGAAAGTGCCGTCCTGATTGTTAAGGTAGAGGTAGTCGTTTTCGGTGAAATCGTTGGAAACGTACAGATCCAACCAACCGTCACCGTTGAAGTCCTCGGCAGCCACTCCCAATCCAAAACCCAAGATGCTGGAGTAGATTCCGGAGCTTTGGGTTACGTTTTCAAATCCTTTTCCTCCTTCGATCAGGAGGTTTTTGTACAATTGATCTCCGCTCGGGTCGTAGATCATCCGATTTTTGGCTTGGGCAAATACTTCCGGGGATTTGACGTTGTGATTTAGAAGATAGAGATCCAGGTCTCCGTCCCGGTCGTAGTCAAAAAATACGGCATGCGTGCTGAATCCCCGGTAGCCCAGCCCGAACTCTTCGGCAGCTTCCCGGAATTTTCCATCACCCAAGTTGAGGTAAAGCAGATTTTTTCCTTGAATACTTCCGAAACCTCCTACTTGGCAGACGTAAATGTCCAATAATCCGTCACCGTTGACATCCGCCATAGTCACCCCTGTGGACCAGCCACCGTCTCCGGATACCCCGGCGGATTCCGTGATGTCCTCAAACTGGAAATTGCCCTGATTGAGGTACAGCTTGTTGGGAACCTGATTGCCGGTAAAGTACAAGTCCACCCATCCGTCGTTGTTGATATCTCCAGCTGCAACACCGCCTCCGTTATAGAAATAGAGGTATTCCAAAATATTCAGCTCAGCATTGGAATTCAGAGTATTGGCAAAGCCAATTCCAGTCTCTTCCGAAGATCGAAGCTGAAAAAGGGTGTCTTTTTGTTCTTCCTGTTTTTGGCAGGAAAAAAGCCCTCCCAGGAGAAAGGAAGAAAGAAAAAGGAAGCGGATTTTCATTTCGATATCCTCCAGATTTCTGCCTGCCCTTTATTTTTCGCAACGAGAAGCCGATTTCCTTCCAGTAAACTAAGCGCACGGATGTCCCCTTCCAATTTCAACCCATGAAGACGGTTGGGAAGGAACTCGAAGGTTCCGTCACCTTTTCCGAGAAGCAGTTCTCCGAATCCTGCGTCGTACTTACCCATTTCGGGCTTGACTCCAAAGAGATTCCCACCCAACAGAATGTCTTGAACCCCATCCTGATTGAAGTCTCCGATTTGGATGGCATAGATCCATGTTTTTTGGGCAAAAGAGGGGAAAGGCTTCCAGGAAAACTTCCCTTCCCCCTGATTGATCAAGACTCCGGATTCAAAGGAATTGGCGGATTGGATGATGGACTTATCTAGAACTTCCTTGGGGAAAATGTCAGTCAGGGCTTCTCCATTGTAATCCGTGTACCGGATGTACTTCTTTTTTATGCCGGGAACCTGCTTTTCAAGCTCGTGCTTGAGTGTAAATGGAATCTCTTTGCCTTCGATCTTTTGGGTATAAATCTGCTCGATTGATCCATTTTGATCAAAATCATTGAGATAAAGATGAATGGGACGATCGGTTTGGGGCTTGAATCGGGAGTTTAGTCCCTGATTTCCCAAAATCAAATCGGGTAATCCGTCTCTGTTCAGGTCAGCAACTTCCAGAGACCGGTACCAGCCCATAAGTTGATCGGCTTCAGGAAGAATGATTTTTTCGAGGTTGCCTCCGGTATTTCTAAATAGAGTAGGGGCCATCCAGTCGCCTACTACCGCCAAATCCATGTTTCCGTCCCCATCCCAATCCAAAGCTTGGGAAGCAGTAACCATGCCCAGTCCCTTCAATTCCGGAGCGAGGGAGGAAGACTGTTCGGTGAAATTTCCCTTTCCGTCATTAATCCAAAGTTGGGAGTCGGCAGGGGCTCCATAGGTGAAAGGAACCAGCCTTCCTCCCACAAAAAGGTCCAAGGCACCATCTCCATTGATATCCAATAAGCTTACACTTCCGCTACTTCCGAATACGCCTCCAAGCGCAGTGCTGAATCCAGCCTCAAAGTTTCCTTTCCCGTCATTGATGTACAGGCGATCCGCTAGGTCAGACGATCCAAAGCCAGATTCATTTCCTCCTGAGGTAACAAAAAGGTCTAAATCTCCATCCCCATCTGCATCAAAAAAGACAGCATCTGTGTCCTCGGACAAGGCATTGGCTTCAAAGGCTTCCTGAGAAACCAAACGGTAAGTGCCATTGGCCTCTCCGATATAGAGCTTTCCAGCAAAGGTTTTTCCCCCTCCAAAAAACAAGTCCTCGATTCCATCTCCATTTACATCTCCTTTGGCAAAAGCAGGGCCTTCTGTGGAAAGCATAAAATAGGTCAACCTGTCCCGGTCAAAGTCAACAAACTCGTTGTCCTGATGGGTAAAATCCAAGTTGGATACAGGTTCTTTTTGGAAGTAGAAAGGACTGCTTGTGGATGGGAAAAAGAGTTGTCCTTCGGGAAGATCACCTGCATCGGTCCACTTGAGAGAAAGCACTTGATCAGCAGGGATATTTTCTAAAAGGGTGTATTTTCCATCGGGCCAAAGGACCTCAACTTTTTCCAAAATCGATACCGAACCCAATCCCAAAGTCAGTTTGGGATCTACCGAGGACTGAAATCCCCGGTTGGGCATCTGTTCCAGATAAAAGAGTTTTTCACCAGCACTTACTCGAATCTGAGTGCCTATGGCATGCGTATTTTTCTCCTTTCCTTCCAATACAAACTGAATGGAATGATGCTCAGGAAGCAGGGTTTTGCTTTGGTTTCTGAAGATTTGAGCAGGTTGATTGACATTGTTGATCACGAGATCGAGCATACCGTCATTGTCCAAATCCCCATAAGCCGCTCCGTTGGAATGGATGGCTTTTCCCAAGCCCCAAGCTTCTGCTTTATTTTCAAACTTGAGGTTTCCCTGATTTTGAAAAGCGTAATTGGAAACGGGATTCACGGGAATCGGGTCAATCAGGGCCCGGTAATCCACCCCTTCCTGAGAGATGATTTTGATCTTAGTCTGCTCATCATCGATAAAATTCAGGTAGTCCAGGTCGGTGATATCCTGATAGATGCCGTTGGCTACGAAGATATCCCGCTGCCCGTCGCTGTCCATGTCGAAAAGCAAAGCCCCCCAGCTCCAATCCGTGGCTTCCACCCCTGCAAGGCGACCGATTTCGCTAAAAGTCCCGTCCCCGTTGTTGAGGTGGAGCATGTTTCTGGAAAACTGGTAATGGTAGCCGTGCTGCTTATTAAACTGAAATTTATCCCAGTTTTCGAAAGTCGTGACCTGCTTCAGCCTAGTCTGCGGCTCGGGAAGCATATCCGTCACGAAAATATCCAGCAGTCCGTCCCCGTTCATATCTGCAATGTCCGCTCCCATGGAGGCGGCAGAGATGGAACGCATGTAGGATTCCAGAGATTCGGTGAAAGTTCCGTCCTGATTGTTGATGTAGAGGTAGTCTTTTTCAAAAAAGTCATTGGAGATGAAAATATCCGGCCAAGAGTCCTGATTTACATCCCCGATGGTAATCCCTAATCCAAAGCCGATAATCGAACCATAGATTCCGGCTTCCTCACTTACATCCACAAATCGGTCTCCATCATTTCTGAATAGCTTATCTCCTCCCACAGGGTCACGCTTGGGACGCTCATTCTGCATTTTATTGAAAGAGCCGATGGCCTGATAGGAATTATTGAGCAGGTAGACGTCCAAATCACCATCCTTGTCGTAATCAAAGAAGACTGCATGGGTAGAAAATCCCTGATCCGCAAGCCCGTATTCTTCCGCTTTTTCCTGGAAAGTACCATCTCCTTGGTTGATGAAAAGCTCATTTTGCTTGTTGTCTCCCGAAATGTCTCCTGAGTTGCAGACATAGATGTCCAGCCACCCGTCTCCATTGACATCAGCCATGGCCACTCCTGTGCTCCAAGCTCTTGTCCCTGCCACTCCTGCCTTTTCCGTGACCTCTTCAAACTTGAAATCACCTTGGTTTAGGTAAAGCCGGTTTGGACCTAAGTTGGCTGTAAGGTAGAGGTCCACCAGTCCGTCATTGTTGACATCTCCGATGGCTACTCCCCCACCGTTATAGAAATTTCTGTAAGTGAAAATGTTGAATTCCTCCTGAAAGCTCAGGTCATTTCGGAAGTCAACTCCGGAGGATTCAGGACTGATTTCCGAAAAAAGCGTAGGCTCAGAAGGCTTTTTTTCCCCGCAAGAAATCGCAAGACCCAGGATAAAGGCAGGAAGAAGGAATTTTCTCATGATTGGGGGCTTGCTTTTAATTTTTTCTCTGTGGGCAGATCGCTGATTTCCACTCTGACTGAGGAGATATGCTTTTTGAAAACGCGGATTCGTCGGTTTCCGTCCATTTTTACAAATACCACTTTGGATTGATCGGGATCAGAGATTTCCAAGAAGCCAGGCCCATACCAGCTTTCCATCAACTTAACCACATCGGCCCGAAGATTTTCCACGCTAAGCTCTTCATTCCAGGGAGCCCAGTTTTCGTAGGTGATTTCTGCGGGCATCAGGTAGATTTTATCCTCTTCAAACTGGGGATAAAATCGCATTTTGGCAGGATTTCCAGAGGGAAGGGTGAGGCTATATTCCACGGAGAGTTCGGTAGGCCCATTGGTCAGAATTCCTTCCTTGTTCAGGTCCCAGCAGGTTTGAAAAAAGTCCTTGCGAGTCATGCCCAACTCCAGGCCGAGGAACAGTTCATTAACCTTTTTTCCAGAAGCTAACTCTCTTTCCTCCAACTTCTGATAGTCAGATTTGCAGGAAAAAAGCAGGGCGACCAATCCTATACTAACGTATTTCAAAAGCCAAGGGCGTATCATCATTTCTAAATGCGACTAAATGTAATTTCTGTTTGATTGGGACTTGAAGCCAACTTCTCGTTTCTCCGGGCACAAAGAGGCCACTTTCTTCCGGTAGGAGGGTTTTCCAGGTCCCATTTTCCAAAGGAGTCAAAACCCAGGCATAGCTTCCCATTTGGGTTCCTAGCTCTGGTTTGATGCGGCTTTGATTTCCTGCAAAAACCAGTAAGGGTAAGGAATCTGGTCTTGGAATGACTGCAATGGAATATACCGGAGACAGTTGGATTTCGTCGGGTAGGTAGACTTTAGTGAACTGACCTGCTGCTCCGTTGAGCCAGAGGGAAGTAGCCAGCAAATCCGCCTGCAAAGTTAGGGATTTTGACCAAACTGCAGGAGGAAAAAGCGACTCCAAACTGGCGTTCTGATAAGCTGAATAGGTTGTGAGTTGCTTCTTCAAAGATGGAATCTGCTTGAGCAAGGGGTTTTTCAAAACCAAAGGGATGGTGTATGAAGCTTCTTTTCTGGAAAGAATCTGTTCCACACTTCCGTTTTGATCAAAGTCATTGATGATCAGCTGAAGCGGAGAAGAGGAGGAGGTGCGGATTCGGGAGTTGAGTCCCAGATTTCCGGCAAGGATATCCGGCTTTCCATCTCCGTTCACATCAGCTATTTTCAGGCAGTTCCATAGTCCGGAAGTGCCGGAAAAACCGAATTCTTCACTTTTTTCAACCCACTTTTTACCTTCTTGAGTAAAAATCCGAATCGGCATCCATTCCCCAACCAAAACGAGTTCAAGCATGCCATCTCCGTTGAGGTCAGTGATTTTACCGTCGGTAAGCATCCCCAGCTGGCGCAATTCCGGATAGTCCGCACTGCGGTCGGTAAAGTTTCCCTTGCCGTCATTCTCCCAAAACTGAACCCCCACCGGAATGCCGTAAGCAAAAGGTACAGCCCGTTCTCCGATGATCAGATCCATTTCTCCATCCTTATCCCAGTCTACTATCTCGATGAAAGACGTGGGGGTGGATGCGAAAAGTTGTGGACTTTTCCGGAAGTTTCCCTTTCCGTCATTGAGGTATAGGCGATCAGAGTAGGTTGGGGAAAAATTGGAGCTTTCTACTCCTCCGCTTCCCACAAGCAAATCCAGAAAGGAATCCCCGTTGGCATCGAAGAAGACCGCTGTGATGTCTTCTGCCAGTGCATCTTGTTCAAAAAGGGCTGTTTGACTGGAAATAAATTCGCCTGAGGCCTGTTGAAGGAGCAGTTGGGATGACTGTCCTTTGGATCCGGGAAGAAAAACATCCTCTAGCCCGTCTCCATTGACGTCTGCCGAAGTGGCCTTGGGGCCTTCATTGCTGATCATCCAAAACCGAAGTCTATCCCGGTCAAAATCCACAAACTCACTCTCCAGGTGAGTAAAAGGAAGTTCAAAAATTGCCTGGTAAAAAGGAACTGAATTTGTTGATGTGGAAGGTGTCTTGGGGGATGCTGATTGCCTTTCCGGTTTCCAGATCTGATTGACTTGGACATTGGAAAAGATGTTTTCGGCTCCATCTGGCCAAATAATCCGGATAGAATCGATGACTTCTGATTTTCCCAGACCAAAATGAATCCGGGAATCAACAGAGGACATATAGCCTTTGACAGGCTGATATTCCTGGTAGAGTGTGTTCTCTTCCAAATAGACAAAAACCTTTGCCCCGAATGCCTGTTTCAAATCGACGCTTAGGAAATTGCCTTTTTTCTTTTCCACTGCTTGGTTTTGGTAAAGAAAGACCTCCTCATTCAGATTGTTAATGACTAGGTCCAAGTCTCCGTCATTGTCCAAATCTGCATAGGCTGCACCTGTGCTGAAGGTTTTGGCCGAGAGGCCTTCTTTTTCTGCTTGATTTTCAAATTGCCAATTGCCCAAATTTTTAAACCAGAAATTGGGCTGGGGAGAAGAGGGAAAGGCATCGATCATTTGGGTTACCAAGATTGAATCTTCTTTGAATTCTTGGATTTTGCTTTGGTTGTTGACATAGAAGTCAACAAAATCAAAGTCCGTCAGGTCTTTGACAATGCCATTGGCCACAAAAATGTCTTTTTGCCCATCCAAGTCAGCATCGAATATCAAAGCTCCCCAGCTCCAGTCTGTGGCTTCTACTCTGGCAAATCGGGAGACTTCGGCCCAAACCGGCATTTGAGTTCCCGGTCGGAGTCCCAGATTTCTTTGCAAGGTGTTTCTGGTGAATTGATGGTGGTAGCCTGCCTGCACATTGGCTTTATATTTATCCCACTCCTCAAAGGGGGTTTTGGTTTTGATCCGTTCCCAAGTGGCAGGAAGCATTTCTGTGACAAAAATATCCGGCCGGGCGTCGTTGTCTAGGTCTGCGATATCTGCGCCCATGGAACCCATGCTGATCTCTGGCAGCAATTCAGGCAAAACCTCGCTGAACGTCCCGTCCTGATTGTTAAGGTAAAGGTAATCCCGTTCGAAAAAGTCATTGGAAACATAGAGATCCGGCCATTGGTCTTCGTTAAGATCTGCGACCGTGACTCCTAGACCGTAGCCAATGGCACTGCCGTAGATTCCTGCTTGTTCGGATACATCGGTAAACTGATTTCCATCATTCCTAAAAAGCTTGTTCCCTCCCTCAGGGTCTCTGATTTCCCTTTGGCCTGCTCGCAAGTCGAAGACTCCGACGGATCGCCCTGAATTGCTCAGGAGATACATGTCCAAGTCACCGTCCCGGTCGTAATCGAAGAAAACAGCATGCTGACTGAGCCCTGATTCCGCCAGTCCAAATTCTTTTGATTTTTCAAAAAAAGTAAGGTCGCCCTGATTGATGAAAAGTTCATTGTGACGCTTTTCTCCTCCCATGGGGCCGGATTTGCAAATGTAAATATCCAGAAGGCCGTCCCCGTTGATATCGGCCATGCTCACTCCGGTAGTCCAGTAGCCTTGGGAATCCAAGCCTGCTTCTAGGGTAATGTCTTTATATTTCATTCCTCCGAGATTGAGGAAGAGTCGGTTAGAGGTTTGATTACCTGCCAAAAAAATATCCGGTAATCCGTCGTTGTTAAGGTCGCCTACGGCCACTCCGGCGCCGTTGTAGAAGTTTCTAAAGGTGTAGGGATTTACCGTTTCGGTGTAGGTAAGGTCATTTCTGAACTTCAGTCCTGTTTTTGAGCTATCCAGAAGGACAAAAAGTGTGTCATTTTCCTTTTTGCAGGAAAACAGAAGGAGAATTAGCAGTAGTAAAACAGAATGACATCTCATGAGCCTGGGGTAAAAAAAAGAAGTGTACCGAAGCACACTTCTTTTCAAATTTAGCAATCTGCGCTATTAGTAACCTGGATTTTGCGTCAGGTTAGGGTTAGCGTTGATTTGGTTCAAAGGAATTGGGAACAACACGCGGAAAGCAGCGGATTGATCTTTTTCCCACCATGGCTGACTCCACTTTCCGAATCGGATCTGTGCGGTTCTTCTGTTAGCCTCAGCAAACATTTCACGTCCGATTTCATCAAATAGCTCGTCTAATGTGATGCTGCTATATGCTGGCATACCGGCACGGGTTCTAATTTGATTTACAGCTGCCAAGGCGTCTGCAGTTTTGCCTTGACGTAATGCAGCTTCGGCTTTGATTAGGATGATTTCACCCAATCTGAACAAAGGATAATCGTTGTTCAAGCTGGAAGCCGCTCCTGAAGCAAACTCAAATTTACCTACTCTTACACCAGCTTGTCTGAATGCATTAGGAGCAAGCATGTTGATCTCTGGAGTGAAAGTCAAAGGCTCTCCATCCGGATCACCTGGCTCCACAGAGATATCCAACAATCTGCTGCCATCAGAAGAGAACTGAGGACCTACCAAGAAGGAGTTTTTACGAGCATCATTATCATCGAAGCTGTTGTAGAATTCCTCCAAAGAAGCATATCCGTTCCAAGGCTGTTCCTGCAAATTGTAGGTGTTTTGGCTCAGATAGTGCAAAGTCATCTGTGCTAGGTTGAAGCCACCTGCATTGTTTTGGTCATAAGGAAGGGTAAGGATATTTTCTGTTGATCCATTGTTTCTTTCGCCAAAGTTGGCAAAGAAGTTACTGGTCAGAGAATAATTTCCGCTATTGATCACTTCATCAGCTGCGGCTTCTGCATCAGCCCATCTTTGAGTACCGGTGTAGATTTCAGCATTGATGTACAATCTTGCCAACATGGCCTTAGCTGTGAAATAGTTGATGTAATACTTAGAACCTTCCTCTGGTAGTGCATCGATGTTATCCAGGATAGAAGATTCAATAAATGAGAATACTTCTGCTCTGGAGCTGTTGGAAGGATTACCTCCTGTAGAGTTCTCATCAATGATGGGTACATTACCGAATGAATCGATCAACCACATGTAAATCAAGGCTCTAAGAACTTTCAATTCACTAGTAAGGGCAGTTACATCCGGATAGGCAATAATCAAGTTGTTGATTTCCCCAATTGCACTGTAGCAATAAGCCCAAGAGTTATTGAAAGATTCTTCGGATGGATTCCACAAGTGTCTGTGCATTCTCAGCCACTGACCACCATCTTCCCAGTCAGCCCCTTTTTGAGGGATTGCTAGTTCGTCGGAAGCTACTTCATTGATAGACCAAATACTATTGTGGCCTCCCCATGAACCTACGATTCTGGAGTACGCGGAAGCTTTGAGGACGTCAATCAAATTCGGATTGGTACTGTTTGCAATATCATCCGCCGTCACGCCATCCAAAACCTCCTGCTCCAATTCCTGACATGCACCCATGGCAAATACCACCGGGAGCACTAAACAGATTTTTTTTACTGATTTAAACATATCTGTAGAATTTGATTGGTTATTTAAAGTTTACAGTTACACCCAAAGTGAATGAACGAGTCTGGAAATAGGTATTTCTACGCTCAATACCCGGAGAAAGTGCTGAGGTAAATGGATCATTGTTTTCAGCATCATTGGTTCTCACTTCCGGGTCGATACCCGTGTAACCTGTGATAGTGAACAGGTTCTGAGCAGCAAAATACACTCTCAAAGAACTCAGATTAGCTGATTTTGTTGGGATATTGTATCCTAATTCCATGTTGTCCAGTCGGATGAAAGAAGCATCTTCCACCACAGTGTTATTCATAGTAGGAGACGAAGTTACCAATGGATTGGTTGGGGTTTTGTCTGTAATTACAGAGTTCCAAGTATTGGAAGGAGTATCTGCATTTTCATAGAAACCTCTGTAAGAGTTGTACAAATCATGACCCCAAGCGCCTCTTAAGAATACATTCAAAGACCAAGCGCCGTAGCTAAATGAGTTGGCAAAGCCAAATTCACCTTTAGGGAGACCATTTCCGACTCTTGTCCATTCGTTTGGATCGGTAGTATTCAAAATATACTCACCTGCCTCAGTGAAACCGATGACGGTTGGTCCGTAGATATCACCTAAGTTTTGACCAACTCTGTTGTAAATGATTGGATTGTTGTTCTGTCCTGGAGAACCAGGAGTTGCAAATCTTAATTCTTCGAATCCTAGCTCTCCGTTTGACAAACTTTCGATAGTAGTCTTGTCATAAATGGTAAAGTTAAAAGTTGGGGTCCACTTTAGCATACCTTTACCTACTTGATTTACTGTGGTTACGAATTCAAAACCAGCAGCTCTCAGGTCAGCCAAGTTTACCCAAGTAGAACCTGCGGTGTTGAATCTTCCTGGGTCAAATGGGTTAGGAGCACCTGCCGCCACAGGGACATTGAAAAGAAGGTCAGAAATATTTCTGGTGTAGTAGTCCACGCTACCGGTCACTTTTCCATTCCAAATACCGAAGTCAACCCCTACGTTAAATTCTTTCTTGGTTTCCCATTTCAAATCTCTGTTAGGGTTTGCGAACTGATTAAGGCCTACAAAAATATCACTCTCTGTCAATGGATCTCCATCCAAGTCGATTCGGTTTCCGTTTCCGAATACTCCCAAAGCCAAGGTTGGTGATGGAGGCAAGTTACCGGTTACACCGTAAGATACTCTTGGTTTGAATTGGCTGAAAACACCCATGTCGAAAATTTGAGTAAAGTCAGAACCTACTGAGAATGCTGGGAAATAACCGGTTTGGTTGTTTGCACCGAATCCAGAATAGGTCTCTGCTCTCACTGATGCAGATACGAAGAACATGTTATCCCAATTGAAGTTGGCTCTACCAAAAACAGAGTTCAATTGATCCTCATTGGCGAATGAGGACACGTTGGTATTGTTACCGAAACGGATAGCACCGGCACCTAAGTTGTTCCAACCAGTATCAAAAAGGAATTGCCTTGTTCTAGCTCTAAATCCTTCGTTGCTAGTAAACTGAGTTCCCACACCACCCAAAAGGGTCATATTTAATTTATCAGAAAGATCAGTCTCGTAACGGAGTGTGGATTCAAAGATTCGCTGAGAACGATCGAAAGTAGCCCTCTCTGCAGATCCAACTGCACCTAATCCAACTTGATAATCCTGAAGAGACCAAAAGTTACCGTCCAATTCATTCCTTCTATCCTGAGAATACTGAGCAGATATCGTCAAGTTGTCTAAGATATCAAACTCTGCTCTGTATGAAACTAGGGAAGTTTTAGTCTCTCTTATAAACTTCTGCTGGTTAGCCAAAGCAACTGGGTTGAAGAAATCAAACAAATCTCTTTGGAAATAACCTCCGAATCTGTTAAGTGCATCTTCCGTATCCTCGAAAATTGGAGCGGTTGGGTTGTAGATCGTAGCATATCGGAATGCCGCGTCATTAATGCTTTCTCTATCTTCGTTCGTAAATGAAAGATTCACATTCAATCTCAATCGGTTGTTAAGGGCACCCTGAGAAAGATTCAAACGGGTATTCAATCTTTCATTTCCTACTCCATTTACAATACCGTTGTTGTCTCGATAGTTAACAGAAGCCATGTAGCTGGTATTGTTGAAGCTTCCGGATACACTGGCATTGGTAGTAAATGACAAAGCATCATCAATCAATTCGTCTCTCCAGTCAGTTCTGCTGCCGAAGTCAGTTCCACCTCTGGCCACAAACTCTTCAGGAGAAAGGATCGGAATCAAGTTGGTCGCTTGGTCAAGCGTCGCAAAAGAATTGATGTTTACATTGGTTGTTCCGTCTTTCTTTCCCTGACGGGTAGTGGTAATCAAAATTACACCGGAAGAACCTCTTGCACCATAGATTGCCGCAGCAGAACCATCCTTCAATACATCGATGGACTGAATATCATTCGGGTCAACGTTTTCCAAAGAAGCGCCAATGACTCCATCCAATACGATGAGGGGAGAGGAGTTTGCACCGAAAGTAGAAAGACCTCTCAAACGTACATTGAAGCCGTTATTTGGGTTACCCCCCGGACGGGTGATAGACAGACCCGCTACTTTACCTTGCAAAAGCTGAGCAGGGTTAGTCACATTACCTCGGTTGAAGTCTTCGGGTTTTACACCTACTACAGCAGAAGTGATTTCTTTCTTGTCTTGGCTACCATAACCAATTACCACTGCTTCCTGAAGGCTTTGAATGTCTTCCTCCAGATTAATGGTGATAGAAGATTGGTTGCCGATTTCGATTTCTTGGGTCAAGTAGCCCACAAAGGAAACGACAAGAATTTGATCTCCGGCCTGAAGAGGAAGGCTAAACTTCCCGTCCAAATCGGTGGCAGTTCCTCGAGTGGTGCCCTTGATCAGGACAGTAGCACCCGGAACAGGGTCTCCAAAGGACGCATCCAACACAGTACCGGTCAGTGTGCGGCTTTGGGCGTTGGCGAATGCGATAGAGCTTATTGTCAGCACCATCGCAAGCAGCAACGACTTGAGTTTTGGTAAATAATTTCTCATAGGGTTTTTTGTTTTTTGAAAAAGCGAAATAGGTATGAGTACTTAATTTCAATTCTAAGGTGAAGCAATAATTTTAATTTTGCAATTGTTAACATTTGCCAAATCCTGTAACAGAAAACCCCATCTGTAATGGAATATTCCTAATTTTAACAATTACTTAACAAAAATTAATCTTTGTTGATAAATATTTAATGGAAAACGTTTTCCTTTTAAGCACTATCAAAAAAATCACTTTTTATTAATTATTTTAAAATTTATTCATTTTGCAGAAAGCCCTTTTCCAGCACGTCAGGGACATTTTTAAAATTTTTAAAGAAGTAAGAGGGCTTCCTTGTTAAAATAAAAGAATGAATTCGTTTAGTTGATTTCCATCCAATTGTCGATTAGAGGTATTTCAGTAAGGCTTGCTCGGGAAATAGGTATATTAAAGAGTGTTCCGAACTCTTAGCCTAGATATGTTAATTTCTATTAGAAAATCAAACTCTGAAACAACCTCCCCGTATCAATTTGCATCTTTATAGAGTAAAACATTTCATTTTGTTCATGACTCTTTCTTCTCGGGCTTTTCTGCTCTGCTTTTCCTTGCTTTTTCTGCTTTCTCTCCCCCCTCTTTTCTCTCAAGGAATTCGGGGATTGATAACCAATAAAAATCAGGAGCCTTTACCTTTTGCTTCAGTTTTTATCCGAAATCTCGAGGATGGGGTGCCTACCAATGAAAACGGGCGCTATGAATATAGACTTCAGCCTGGATTTTACGATGTTCTAATCCAGTTTTTAGGCTACAAGTCCCAACTCATCACCGTGGAAGTCAAGGATCAGTGGGTTGATTTGGATGTGGTATTGGAGGAGCAGGTAATTGCTCTCCAAACAGTGGAGGTACAAGCAGGGGCTGAAGACCCTGCCCTGACCATTATGAGGAAAGCAATTGCCAAAGCAAAATATCACAGACTTCAGCTTCAGGAGTATTCCATGACCGTCTACCTGAAAGGAACCGGTCAGCTGACAGATGCTCCTTTTTTCCTGAGGAAAAAACTGGAAGAAGAGGGCATGAAACTGAATGAAGCCTACACCTCTGAGTCGGTATCCCGGATCTCTTTTGCGCTTCCGGATAAAGTCGAGGAGAAAGTCATTTCCATCCGTACCAATGGGGATAACCAAGGAACCTCTCCTGCTCCCTATATCCAGACTTCTTTCTATCAGGATCAGATCAACGGGATAGTGTCCCCACTCTCCCGATATGCTTTTCAATATTATCAGTTTCGCTACGAGGGGAGCTTTTTTGATCAGGGAGTCATGGTCAGCAAAATCCGGGTGACCCCACGATCAAGGGGAGAGCAGGTCTTCGAGGGATATATTTATATAATAGAAGACTTGTGGGCAATTTTCAGCCTGGATTTGAAAACCTCACTCCTTGGTTTTGAGATCACGGCCAAGCAGCAATATGCACCTGTCGCGGATAATGTCTGGATGCCCCTCACTCATACCTATTCCTTTGGCGGTAAGATCTTCGGATTTGCCGGGGAATTCAACTATCTGGCTTCTACCCGGGAATATCAGATCAAACTCAATCCTGATTTGGCTGCAGTACCCGAAATCATTGATGAAAAAGTCCAGGAAATCCCCGCAGATGCCCTGAAGGTCAACAAGACCCAATCTGCCTTGGAGCAATTGGCTACCGAAGAGCCGAAGACACGGAAAGAATACCGCAAGCTGATCAATCAGTATGAAAAAGAAATGCTCAAAGAGGAAGCGGAGGAGAAACAAGACCCCGTGGTCTCGGAGCGGAATTATTCCGTAGATTCTTTGGCGAGAAAAAGAGACTTGGCGTATTGGGATAGCATTCGGCCGGTTCCACTCACGATAAAGGAAGTGGAAGGCTACAAAAGAGATGACAGCCTGGCCACGGTAGAGGCTGCCAAAGTCAGTGAAGTGGACTCCATAGCCAAAAAGGCCCGATCGAAATACAAGCCTCTTGATTTTCTGAATGGTTCAAATTATAGCTTTGGAAAGGGAGTTTCTCTGGGCTTTAGGCAAAACTGGACCAAGTTTTCCTTTAACACCGTCGAAGGTTGGAAGGTGGGATTGGGTATGTATTATCGAAAGTACAGCGAAATCAAACTGGCAGATAGCGTCAATCGAATCCGTAAGAGCTTCAATATCGAGCCGGAATTGAGGTATGGCTTTTCCAGTCGGCGGTTTTATGGAAAAGTAAATTTCCGCTGGTCCCATACTCAACCCACTTCTGGACAGACTTGGGGTCTGGAGGGAGGACGATTTATCTATCAGTTCAATACTTCCGAACCCATCAATGAGCAGGTCAATGCCTTTTATTCACTTTTGGTGAGGAGAAATTACATGAAGCTTTATGAGCAAGACTTTGCCCGGGTCTATTGGGCTCATCGGGTCAATTATGGTTTTACCTATCGGGCCAATTTCCTTTGGGCAGAGCGAAGAGAACTTTTCAATATGAGTGATTACAGCTTTTACAACAAGCCCGAAAGAGAATACACTTCCAATCGACCTGAAAATGTGGAAGCAATCGAGGGAGATTTTGGAACTCATCGGGTAGCCCGGTTCAGTGCTTCAGCGGAATGGAGGCCCGGCCTGACCTATACCATAAGAAACGGGAGAAAGTTGCCGAATTATGAGCGCTCACCGCTGCTTACCTTTTCTTACCAAAAAGCTATTCCTCAACTGGCCGGGGGAGGAAATGCCGCTGATTTTGACCAAATCGAAATGGGGATTGAGCATGATTTTTCCTTCGGGGTCAGCGGGAAGTTGGATTTCAATGTCACAGCCGGAACCTTCCTTAATAACAACCGGGTGTATTTTGCGGATTTCAAGCATTTTGGAGGTAACCGAACCATCTTTTCCAATTTCGGTCCGGCAAGCAATTATCGCCTGATGGATTATTACCGATACAGCACTGCATCCTCTTATGTGGCAGGCATCGCACACTATCAGTTTCGGAAATTTCTCTTTACCCAACTCCCCATGCTTCGGTTTTCCGGGCTAAGGGAAAATATTTTCGTGAATTACCTCAAAACAGAAAACTCCCCGCATTACACCGAAATAGGCTATTCTCTGGACAACCTATTCAGGATCTTCCGGGTCGAGGTAGGAGTAGGGTTTGAAAATGGGGAGTTTCTCCGCGCAGGTCCCTTGTTTGGGATAGCCACTTTTATCAATGTTAGCTTTGAGGATTAAAGCTTTTCCGATTTTGGGAGAATTTTGAAAATGCTTCGTTGGTCTTATGCTTACAAGTTTAACCAATAGGTCATTTTGAAAACAATTGCCCTCGACTTGGAGCTTCCAAACTCGATAAATCCATCAGGATTCATTTCTGCCAAATAGTTGTCGGTATAGACTAGGAATATATCCGATACCGGAGCAAATCTCCATTGTAGCCTCGAGTTAATATTTACATTTTCGATTTGACTGTTGTACTGGACGAAGGTGGTCCAAAACAGTTCCTTACTAAACGTGAAATCGAATCTTGGTCCTATTAAAAACAAATTAGAACTGTTGTAGGGTTTGGGAAGCCTGATTCGATTGTAAGCAAAATCAATACTTGTAAAACCTAATGGCTGATACCTCCATTGTATGCCTCCCTCCAAATTGATTCTCGTACCATTGAAGTACTCCCCTGATCGAGTACTTATATTAAAGGATACTTTCTTTCTTTCGTCCGACTCGTATCGAGCGATGATCAGATTGTTTTTGTATTCTGTATTTGCCGGTAAACTCAGACCTCCGCTTCCGCTTGGATCAAAACCATTGAATAAGTAGGTGTACTGTCTTCTTAATCGCAGGGAAAAGCGGGCCGAAGACTTCCAATTGATATCGTAAAGGAAATTCACATCCCAGTCCAAGAATCCATAAGTTTCATTTCCCACCATATCAAAATCTAAACCAGGGCCATGGCGCTGAATTCCTCCTTTTGAGGGAAATATACTCCGGCGGTAAGTCATAGCTAATTGTTGAATATCTGTTCTGCGAACAAATCCAACTTCGGGAGCATAGTTTGCCCCAACGGATTGCGCCCTCATATCCAAGGACCACTTAGGGACACTATATTGTAATTCTATGCCTCCCGCAAAGGCACTATCCACTGGTGTCTCTTGGATATTTCGGTGATAAAAAAACTTTCCGGTAATCCGATTATCCTCAGAAGCTAAATTATAATCTACCCCAAAAGTTCTATCCCAGGCATTATATAAGCTATCCGAATACTCTTTTGAACTTTGGAAGGTTTGCTTATTGACAAAAAATGCGGAAACGTTTGACCTTGCAAAAACCTTTTGCTGAAGCGAAACCATGGAATAGTTATAAGAAGGTAAACCTGCCGCCTGATCATCGGCTACCTGCATACTTAGAATGCCCACTCGCAAATTGTCATTAGCCTTTCCGCTGACCCTAGCTCCAAAAGGAATGGTTGACTCGATATTTTGACCAGTACTCTCATCTCTGGAAACACCTATTCTTCGGCTGAAAAAAGGTCGAGTGCTCCTATTCCCATAATTGGAGAATAAATCCGCATTTTCCAGAAAAAACTGTCTTCTCTCAGGGAAGAAAATTTCGAATCTATCTAGGTTGGTTACCTGTTGGTCTACCTCTACTTGGGAAAAATCAGGATTTACAGTCAGATCTAAGTTTAAACCTGGTGTAATTCCGTATTTGACGTCAAATCCGGCGCTGAATCCGGATTGGGTTTCCCCATTGGATTCAAAATTAGTGCTTGAGTTTCCTGAAATATAAGGGATGACTGAAAGGTTTTTTCCCCCCGTTTTGGTAGGTACTTCCCAACTTCCCACTCTCAAAGAAGCAAGATTAAACAGGGTGAAATTTCTGGGGATTGGAGCCCAAGTGGACCTTTCTGCACTTTCGCTGTCTATCCGATAAAAATTAATATTCCATTCAGTTTGCCCTTCATTAAACCGGAGAGTATTGAAAGGAATGGCCATTTCTGCGACCCAATAATTTCCATATTGTCTGGCTTCTCCCTTCCATACATTGTCCCAGTCCAGACTAAATGAGGTTTCGCCGGTGCCTCCATTGACTACTAAGCCTTCTCTTTGTACTCCGAAAGGATTTATTCCAAATGTAAAAGCATTGGTTCTGTCCTGGAAGGTGTCGAAAATGACCGTAAAATTATCATTTGCAGCTCCTCTAAAATCTCTTCGAAGAGAAGGAGTAACGTATTCCTTTTCCTTTTTCTCACTATAGAGGACTCCTAGAATGTAGATGTTTTTATCGTCAAATAGGACCTTGGCTACAGATTGATTCACAGCAAGAGAAGAGTCAAATGGAAAATATTGCATCCAGTTGAAAGCTGAATCTGCCATTGCCCATTCCTTTTCAATCACTCCGTCAATTTCAATAGGAGTATTCACTCTTTTGAATTGAATATCTTGGGCAGTCAGGTAATTAAAGACAAAACATAATCCTAGGATAAATAGAGATTTCCTTCCCATTCTGTAAAATTAATCGAGGTGCAAAAGGACGGGAATGGGATTTTGATCAGTGGTTTTTGTACTTCCTTTCAGTTATTCAGTAGGAATATTTGTAATCAGGCAGATAGGTGATTTTTCTGTCAAATTGGCCTTATCGCATAAGGCTTAGGCCTGACTTTTCTTCAAAATAAAAAATGAGATTTTTTTTTTACTGGATTGTCGATTGATCAAGAAATGAGTTTTGCGGAGCATTTTTGCTTTTCGGAGCTGAGAATGAGCTGAAAAAATAAAGCCCGGCTGTACCGGGCTCTTTATTTTGATTTGGGAGATTAGACTTTCATGATGTCAGCTTCTTTTTTGGCTAGAAGCTCATCTATTTTTGTAGAGTACTGATCGGTGAATTTTTGGACTTTTTCTTCTGCTTTTTTTACTTCGTCCTCAGAGGCTCCTTCTTTTTGGAGTTTTTTAAGGGAATCATTGATCTCTTTTCTTACAGAGCGAATGGATATTTTGCCTGTTTCACATTCCTGCTTAGCCATTTTGACCAGTTGCACTCGTCGCTCCTCAGTCAAAGCTGGAATGGTAAGAATGATGATTTCGCCGTTGTTTTGAGGTGCCAAGCCCAAGTCGGAATTGATGATGGCTTTTTCAATTTCGGAGATAAGATTTCTTTCGAAAGGTTTGATTGCCAAGGTTCGGGCATCCGGAGTATTGACAGAGGAGACCTGATTGAGCGGAGTAGGGGCACCATAATATTGTACCATAATTCCGTCCAAAAGATTAGGCATTGCTTTACCTGCTCTGATTTTTACCAATTCTCCTGCAGTGTGATCCACTGCTTTTTGCATCAGTTCTTGAGCTTCATCCAGAAATAATTCGATTTCTTCCATGGTATGTTTGTTTTTTAGGCGGTGATAAGGGTTCCGATTTCTTCACCCAAAACCAACTTGCTTAGATTTCCTGCTTTGTTCATGTCAAATACGATGATCGGAAGATTGTTTTCATGACACAGAGTAAAGGCAGTCATGTCCATTACGCTGAGATTTTTCTCATACACTTCCGAAAAGGTAATATTGTGGTACTTGGTAGCCGAAAGGTCTTTTTCAGGGTCTGCGGTGTACACTCCATCTACTCTTGTTCCTTTTAAAACCACATCTGACTCGATCTCAATCGCCCGAAGCGCTGCAGTGGAGTCTGTGGTAAAGTATGGATTTCCGATTCCCGCTCCGAAAATTACAATTCTTCCTTTTTCCAAATGCCGGATAGCTCTTCTTCGGATAAAAGGTTCACAGACACTTTCGATCTTGATCCCGGACATCAATCGGGTAAACATTCCGTTTTGCTCCAAAGCACTTTGCAATGCCATGGCATTGATAAGTGTGGCCAACATGCCCATATAGTCTCCCTGAACCCGGTCAATTCCCGATTTTTCGGCTTGTACGCCCCGGAAAATATTCCCTCCTCCGATCACAATGGCTATTTCTACGCCTAGTTCTTTGACTTTTTTGATTTCATCTGCATACTGCTGAAGCCTCTCCGGATCGATTCCGTATTTTTTCTCACCCATCAGGGCCTCTCCACTTAGCTTCAGAAGAATTCTTTTGTATTTCATGGGTTGGTATTGGTTTTTGTAATTGACCTTTTTTGAAAGGACTTTTGGGTTGATTTGACCAAAATTTGATTGGGTTCCCCCAAAGGAGAGTTAACAATCCGACAAATATAATTTCTTCAGTCCATAATGCTAGAAGGAAAATAAAATTTGGCTTAGAATGGTATAAATTGATCCTAAGGCAATGTCTCAAAAAGTCCATGGATTTCTGGAAAAATAAAAGGGAATGGAACCCGAGCGCTGTGCTGAATTGATCTTAAAAGGAATTCAGAAAGGGAAAGAAGAATTTGTGGTTGGGGGAATGGAGCGGTTTACTGTGTTTTTCAACCGGATTTTTCCTGGACTAAACCGCTTGATCATTCGCTCCAATCCTTTGCAGAAGCTTAAGATGATTAAGAGTTTTTTTGGAATCAAGTGAAGTATTAGAATTGAATCAAAACCTGATTTTTCTCTACGCTTTGTTTCAAATTCACTTTCACTTCTTTTACCACACCATCACCGGGAGCTTTGATAATATTTTCCATTTTCATCGCCTCCAAAATCAAAACGACATCTCCTTTTTTGACTTCATCGCCCGGTTTTACTTTTAAGTCTAGAATCAGTCCAGGCATAGGAGCTTTGATGTCTTTGAGTGCACCGGAGCCTGCAGCGGACATCCCCATTTTTTCCAGCAAAAGGTCAAAGCGGTCTTTCAGTTGGATAGTGGCGGTCTGGTATCCCAGTCGGATTCTCATGGATTGAGTTTCCCTGTCCCAATCGATCAATTCAGCCTCCAAGGACTCATTTCCTTTGATCAAATGGATTTTTCCCTCGCCCAGCCATTGGATATCCCAAGCGAGTTTTTGGCCGTTGACCTGAAAAAAACCTTCGTTTTTTTCTACCTGTTGCGTGTCATTTTGGAGAATTACTGAAAACATTCCTGCTATTTTGGATCAAAATTTATGTCCTATCGTCGTTTTCCGATAGATTTTCCCCAAATATGAAAGAATTGATTTCCCTACCCAAAGAAAATTTCCTGCGTGGTTTAAAAATATGCTTGGTTTCGGGTCTGACTTTTTTAGCGGCCTGTAAGTCTGAGCAACCGATTAGTTCTTCTTCAGAGCCCCAAATCACAGCTTATCCTGATAGGGAAAAAAAGCAGGATAGTCTGGATCGAATCTTTTTGATGCGCCAAAAGGAAAACGTCCTGGAAAATTATAAAGCTTCAGCGACGCGGGATTTTGATATCCTTCATACGGATTTGGATTTGTCCTTTGACTGGTCCAATCAGTCGGTCATTGGGAAGGCTATTTTGACCATCAAACCCTTTTTCTATTCTCAAAAAAACCTTCAGTTGGATGCCAAAGATTACGAAATGGGCGCAGTCTATTTGTTGGATGGGGAAAATCGACAAAAGCTGAATTATGGATACAATGAGCGCGAGCTCACTATTTATTTGACAAAAGAATTCGGTGCAGTAGACACATTCCTCGTGGAAATTAATTACCAAGCCTTCCCCGAGAGAAATTCAGGTGCGGGCTCCCAGGCCATTACTGATACCAAGGGCTTGTATTTCATCGATCCTCTGGATACCATTCCCGGCAAGCCCAGGATGATTTGGACTCAGGGAGAGACCGAGCACAACAGCAAGTGGTTTCCAACCATTGACCACCCCAATGAGCGCTTTACCCAACTCTTCAAGTTGACAGTAGAAGATTCTTTGGTCACTATTAGTAATGGAAGATTAGTCCGGCAGGAATCTTTGGAAGGGGGGATGAGAAAGGATTATTGGGAGATGGACCTTCCTCATGCTCCTTATTTGGCAGCCTTGGCTATCGGAAATTTTGCAAAAGTAGAGGACAGGCACGGGGATCTTCCCTTGGGCTATTATGTAGAAAAAGGCTACGAGAAAGGCGCAGAAAAAGTATTTGCCCATACCCCGGAGATGATTGCTTTCTTCGAGGAAAAGCTCGGCTACCATTTTCCCTGGCAAAAATACGATCAAATTGTGGTGAGGGACTTTGTATCAGGAGCGATGGAAAACACAACGGCATCCATTTTCATGGAGAATCTTCTGCTGAACGAGCGGGAGGCCATCGACTCAGATTGGGATTACATCATTGCTCATGAGCTTTTTCATCAGTGGTTTGGAGACTTGGTGACTGCCGAGTCCTGGTCCAACCTGACACTCAATGAGGCCTTTGCCAATTACAGCGAGTATCTCTGGAATGAGTACAAATATGGAAAGGATGAAGCGGCGCTGAAGTTGATTGCCGAAATGGAAGGATATTTCAGTGAGTCTGAAGAAAAGCTGGATAGGCTAATCCAGTTTCAATATGAAGATGAAGAGGATTTATTTGATGCACACAGATATAATAAAGGAGGAGTAATTCTCCATATGCTTAGACTATACCTTGGGGACGATGCATTTTTTGCCGGATTAAATGAATACCTCAGGAGGCATGCTTTTCAATCCGTGGAAGTTCATGATTTGAGACTGGCCTTTGAGCGGGTTAGTGGAAAGGATTTGAATTGGTTTTTCAACCAATGGTTTCTGGACAGAGGTCATCCTGAGCTGATTTTTGACATCGATTATTCCATTCCGGAAAACATTTTGATATCGGTGCATCAAGTTCAGAGTTTGGAGGAGAGTCCTGTTTTTCAGTTTTCATTGGAAGTAAGCTGGTACGAAGGAAAAGAAAGAAAGTCCAGAAGGTTTTTTGTAAACAAAGGGTTTCAGCAGTTTGCTTTGGGAAATGAGACTCCGCTAACTCAGCTATATATAGACGAGGGGAAGAATCTTTTAGCCAGAAGAACTCAGGAAATGAATGCATCTCAATATCAGAGACAATTTGAGGAATCTTTGCTGGGGGTGGCTAGGTACGAGGCTTTGGATAGCTTGATAGCAAGGAAGTCAGAAGTAGAATTGGAATCAATTCTTACGAAGGCTTTACAGGACTCTTTCTGGGCTATTCGGGAAAAGGCCTTGGGGATTTTGCAGTTGGATCCCTCATGGGCTGAAAAGATACCCGGCATAGAAGAGGCCGTATTTACTCTCGCCGAGAATGATCCCGTTAATTCAGTTCAGGCAGGAGCTTTGGAAGTTTTGGCTTCATGGGATGTGGACAAGTATCAGCCGCTCTTTCAGAGAAAAGTGAATGCACCTTCTTATTTGGTGGCAGGATCAGCCTTGACAGGATTGGTGCTTTCCGGGGAAGATTCCCAAGAAGTTGAGTTTTTTGAGCGTTTTGAATCAGAGAACAACTTCAGGATGGTCATCCCTTTGGCGGAATTCTACATTGATCAAAGTATTGCTGGCAAAGGAGAGTGGTTTTTCGAGAAAAGTTCCCAACTGACTCAGGAAGGGCTTTATTATTTTCTCGGGTATTTTTCGGAATATTTTATCCGAATGCCTGAGGAAGGTGCTCAGGAAGCGATTGGGTATTTATTCAACTTGATGGGGAGATCTACACAAAATTATCTGCGTATGGGAGCATTTCAAGCTCTAATGGGCTTTGCTGATCAACCCGATGTAGTGGCCAAATTGAAAGAAATAGCTAGCAAGGAGCAGGATCCTCAGCTCAGGAATTATTACGATTATTTTTTACAGGTACTCTCAGATGAAAATTAATGGATTGAAAATGAAAGGCTTGAAAGATATCTGCTGAAAAAAAATCCTTTTTTATCATACACCCTTTGATACTTTGTCAAAAGGCTATAATTTTGCCATCCGTTAAGGTTATAAGGGTTCAAATAGCCATGAAATTTTAACGCAGTTGGGGGAATACCAAAGCGGCCAACTGGGACGGACTGTAAATCCGTTGACTTATGTCTTCACAGGTTCGAATCCTGTTTCCCCCACAGAATTGTTGAATTGCAAAATTTTTTTCTAGTTTTGCAGGGCAAAAAAATCCGGTGCGCCGGAAACAAGCGGGAGTAGCTCAGTTGGTAGAGCGGCAGCCTTCCAAGCTGCAGGTCGCGGGTTCGAGCCTCGTCTCCCGCTCTGTGCTTTTATAAGCACTGAGAAGTGAAAGCCGACGTAGCTCAGGGGTAGAGTACTTCCTTGGTAAGGAAGGGGTCACGGGTTCAAATCCCGTCGTTGGCTCAACACGAAAATTATTATCTAAACATATCTTTAAACTTAAACTGAGGATTTTCACGCATGGCAAAAGCAACATTCGACCGTTCCAAGCCGCACGTTAACATCGGTACGATTGGACACGTAGACCATGGCAAAACAACTTTGACTGCCGCCATTACTACCGTATTGGCAAAAAAAGGTCTTTCTGAAATGAGAGATTTCTCTTCTATCGACAACGCTCCCGAAGAGAAAGAAAGAGGTATCACTATCAATACCTCACACGTAGAATATCAGACTGAAAAGAGACACTACGCTCACGTAGACTGTCCTGGTCACGCTGACTACGTTAAGAACATGGTAACTGGTGCTGCTCAGATGGACGGTGCTATCCTAGTGGTAGCCGCTACAGACGGACCTATGCCTCAAACTAGAGAGCACATCCTTTTGGCTCGTCAGGTAGGTGTACCTGCACTAGTTGTTTTCTTGAACAAAGTTGACATGGTGGACGACCCTGAATTGCTTGAGCTTGTTGAAATGGAAGTTAGAGAATTGCTTTCTTTTTACGAATTCGACGGTGACAATATCCCAGTTATCGCTGGTTCTGCTCTTGGAGCATTGAACGGTGAAGACAAGTGGGTTGACACAGTTATGCAATTGATGGATGCTGTTGATTCTTACATTCCACTTCCTGAGCGTTTGATCGACAAAGACTTCTTGATGCCTGTTGAAGACGTATTCTCTATCACTGGTAGAGGTACCGTAGCTACTGGTAGAATTGAAAGAGGTATCATCAACTCTGGTGATCCTGTAGATATCATTGGTATGGGTGCTGAAGGCCTTAAGTCTACAGTAACTGGTGTTGAGATGTTCCGTAAGATCCTTGACAGAGGTGAAGCTGGTGACAACGTAGGTTTGTTGTTGAGAGGTATTGAAAAATCTCAAATCAAGCGTGGTATGATCATCTGTAAGCCAGGTTCTGTGAAGCCTCACGCTCACTTTAAGGCTGAAGTTTACGTACTTTCTAAGGAAGAAGGTGGACGTCATACTCCATTCTTCAACAAGTACAGACCTCAGTTCTACTTGAGAACTACAGACGTAACCGGCGAAATCAAACTTCCAGAAAACGTGGAAATGGTTATGCCAGGTGACAACGTAACTATCGAAGTAAACTTGCTTTCTGCGGTAGCTTTGGAAAAAGGTTTGAGATTCGCAATCCGTGAAGGTGGCCGTACAGTAGGTGCCGGACAGGTTACTGAAATCTTGGACTAATCCTCCGATAGATAAATTAACGATGCGATCCCGAAATATTTTTTGGGATCGCATTTGTTTCTAAAGACATTATCCCTAATTTTGCGTTCCCTTTTGGGGAGCGTTCATTCACACGGGCATAGTTCAATGGCAGAATAGCGGTCTCCAAAACCGTTGATGGGAGTTCGAATCTCTCTGCCCGTGCAGCAGTTATTGACTATGAATCTTAAAAACTTTGTCCTCGAATCAGTTGATGAAATGAAAAACAAGGTCACTTGGCCTAAGTATTCATTTCTTCAGAATAGTGCCGTATTGGTATTGGTAGCATCTCTCATCTTTGCCTTGTTTATCGGGGTAATTGATCTGGGATTCGAAAATGTCATGACATGGTTTTATGATTTATTTTAATTGACATTACAGAATGGCTGAACATAAATGGTACGTCCTCAGAGTAGTAGCAGGGCAGGAAAAAAAGACGAAGACTTATCTGGAGAATGAAATTTTCCGGCAGAAGATCGAGGAATTTATTCCTGAAGTCCTGATCCCCTCTGAGAAAGTGTACGAGATGCGCAACGGCAAAAAGCGTGTAAGAGAAAGAAACTTCTTTCCTGGTTACGTTTTGGTCAATGCGGATCTTTCTAATGGGGAAGCCAATCACGTAATAACGAGTATTCCGGGAGTAATCGGTTTTCTTGGATCAAACCAGGGGGGAGCTTCCAAAACCCCTGAACCATTACGACAATCAGAAGTCAACCGTATCTTAGGTAAGGTTGAGGAGATTGATGAGTTTGCCGAGAAGCAGGATACACCATTTATAGTCGGAGAGGCCGTAAAGGTAATGGACGGTCCTTTCAGTGGATTCACCGGAACAATTGAGGAGATATTTGAGGAGAAGAAGAAGCTTAATGTTATGGTTAAGATCTTCGGCCGAAATACTCCAGTAGAGTTAAACTTTATACAAGTAGAAAAACAAGACTAAGCAATGGCTAAGGAAATCACTGGTTATGTAAAACTACAGGTGAAAGGTGGCCAGGCTAACCCGTCGCCTCCAGTAGGTCCAGCTCTTGGTTCCAAGGGTTTGAACATCATGGAGTTCTGTAAGCAGTTCAATGCACGTACCCAAGATAAAATGGGCACCGTGCTTCCTGTACTGATTACGGTGTATTCTGATAAATCTTTTGATTTTGTGGTAAAAACTCCTCCAGCTGCAAATATGCTGTTGGAAGCTGCAAAAGTTAAAGGAGGTTCTGCGGAGCCAAACAGAAAGAAAGTAGGATCTGTCACTTGGGATCAAGTGAGAGCGATTGCTGAGACGAAAATGCCTGACCTGAATGCTTTCAAAGTAGAATCTGCCATGAAAATGGTGGCTGGTACTGCACGAAGCATGGGTATCACAGTATCTGGTAAAGCCCCTTGGGAAGTATAAATAAAAAACAATGGCTAAGTTAACAAAAAAGCAAAAAGAAGCTCTTTCGAAGTACGACCCAAGCCAAATGTACTCCCTCGAGGCTGCTTCTTCACTGGTTAAGGAAATCACCATGACCAAATTTGATGCTTCTGTCGATGTAGATGTCCGTTTGGGCGTTGATCCTCGAAAAGCAGATCAAATGGTAAGAGGGGTTGTAGCCCTTCCTCATGGTACCGGCAAAGACATCAAAGTATTGGTGCTTTGTACTCCTGACAAAGTTGCAGAAGCCACCGAAGCAGGTGCAGATTACGTAGGTTTGGACGATTACATTGCCAAAATCGAAGGCGGATGGACTGACGTAGACGTCATCATCACTATGCCTAACGTTATGGCTAAGGTAGGTAGATTAGGTAGAGTATTAGGCCCTAGAGGTTTGATGCCCAATCCTAAATCAGGAACCGTTACTCTAGAAGTAGGTAAAGCGGTAAAAGAAGTGAAAGCAGGTAAGATTGATTTCAAAGTAGATAAGTTTGGAATTATTCATGCCGGTGTCGGAAAAGTTTCCTTCACTCCCCAGCAAATTGAGGATAATGTGAAAGAGCTGATTATGACCATTTCCAAGCTGAAGCCTTCTTCTGCAAAAGGGACATATTTCAAAAGTATTCATCTTTCCAGCACCATGTCTCCTGGTATTTCAGTAGACAAGGGAAGCATTCAAGGTATATAATCATGACTAGAGACGAGAAAAAAGTTGTAATCGACGGTCTGACTGATAAGTTTAGGGAAACCCCTTTCTTCTATATCACTGATGCGTCTGGATTTAGTGTTGCTCAAATCAACGCCTTTAGAAGAACTTGTTTCGAAAGAGGTGTAGAATATAAAGTCTACAAGAATACATTGATCAAAAAAGCTTTGGAAAATCTGGATGCAGACTACTCCAAGCTGGTTGACGGTGCCCTTAAAGGGTTCTCAGGAATCATCTTCTCAAAGGAAAATAGCAATCTTCCTGCGAAAGTGCTTCTTGACTTTAGAAAAAAATTGGGTAAAAAGGAAACAAGACCTGCATTCAAAGGAGCTGGTATCGATTCAGATGTAATTCTGGGCGAGAACAACCTCGAGATGCTGTCTAACCTCAAATCCAAGCAAGAGTTGCTGGGCGACCTTATCGGATTGCTACAGTCTCCTGCAAGAAATCTTATCTCTGCTCTGCAATCCGGTCAAAACAACATCACTGGTGTGTTGAAGACCTTGGCAGAAAAAGAGGCTTAATATTCTTATCAAATCATCAAAAACAAAATTAACTAATTAATACAATGGCAGATCTTACACAACTTGCAGAACAGTTGGTAAACTTGACTGTAAAAGAAGTAAAAGAATTGACAGATATCCTTAAGGATCAGTATGGTATCGAGCCTGCTGCAGCTGGTGCTGTGGTAATGGCTGGTGGTGCTGCTGCTGGTGGAGGAGAAGCTGCTGCTGAAGAAGAAAAGACTTCTTTCGACGTAATCCTTAAAGCTGCTGGTGCTCAGAAATTGGCAGTTGTGAAACTGGTTAAAGAATTGACTGGTCTTGGATTGAAAGATGCTAAAGATCTTGTTGACGCAGCTCCTAAGCCTTTGAAGGAAGGTATCGCTAAGGACGAAGCTGAGGCTTTGAAGAAGTCTCTTGAAGAAGCTGGTGCTGAAGTAGAGATTAAATAATTTGGTACTCCCTCGCCTCTAGGTAAGGGAGTAGCCTTAAGACCTGACTAAAATAGTCAGGTCTTTTCCTGTTTATGCACAGGTTAAAAATTGCATTATTCTAAGCGAAAATTGTCGCTTTTCAATAAGAAATTTCACTATAAACAATACACTACCTTGGCTATCAAGAATCAAACCGTAAGGAAAAGTTTCTCCTCCATTAAGGTGGTCAAAGACTATCCTGATTTTCTCGATATTCAGCTGCAATCTTTCAAAGATTTCTTCCAGCTGGATACTCCTGCCGAGAAGAGAAGAGCAGATGGGTTATTCAAAGTTTTCGCTGAAAACTTCCCGATTAGTGATTCCAGAGAAAATTTCACTTTGGAGTTTATCGATTATGCCGTCGATCCGCCCAAATACAGTGTGGAAGAATGCATCGATCGTGGCTTGACTTATTCTGTCCCATTGAAAGCAAAGCTGAGATTACTTTGCCATGACGAGGACAATGAGGATTTTGAAACCATCGAGCAGGAAGTCTTCTTGGGTAATTTGCCCTATATGACTGAAAAGGGCTCCTTTGTGATCAATGGTGCTGAGCGAGTCATCGTGTCTCAATTGCACCGATCTCCAGGAGTATTTTTTGCGCAAAGCAAGCACACCAACGGAACGAAGTTATATTCTGCCCGAATTATTCCTTTCAAAGGTTCTTGGATCGAATTTGCTACTGACATCAACAATGTCATGTATGCCTACATCGACCGTAAGAAAAAATTCCCGGTGACTACGCTTCTCCGTGCCATCGGTTATGGTTCTGATAAAGATATCCTTGATCTTTTTGGTCTTTCCGAAGAAGTGTCTGCTACCAAAACTGCCTTGAAAAAAGTGGCAGGAAGAAAATTGGCGGCAAGGGTCTTGAGAACTTGGGTAGAGGATTTCGTAGATGAGGATACCGGTGAGGTAGTATCCATCGACCGAAATGAAGTATTGCTAGAAAGAGATACAATTCTTACCGAGGAAGATATTGAAATGATTTTGGATTCAGGCTCCAAGTCCATCATTCTCCATAGAGAAGATGTAAACGTGGCTGACTTCTCCATCATTTACAATACCCTTCAAAAAGATAACTCCAACTCTGAAAAAGAGGCGGTGGAAGTTATTTATAGACAATTGAGAAACACTGAAGCACCTGATGAGGCCACTGCCCGTGAGGTGATCAATAGCCTGTTCTTCTCAGACAAGCGTTATGACTTGGGTGAAGTAGGACGATATAGAATAAATAAAAAGCTTGGACTTGAAATCGAGCCAGAAAAAATTGTCTTGACGAAGGAAGATATCATTTCTATTGTGAAGTACTTGATCGGTTTGATCAACTCTAAGGCAGTAGTCGATGATATCGATCACTTGTCCAACAGACGGGTTCGTACAGTTGGAGAGCAGCTATATAGCCAGTTTGGAGTAGGTTTGGCAAGAATGGCCAGAACTATCCGCGAAAGAATGAACGTTCGTGACAATGAAGACTTCAAACCTGTCGATTTGATCAACGCACGTACCCTTTCTTCTGTGATTAATTCCTTCTTTGGTACAAACCAGCTTTCTCAGTTTATGGATCAAACCAATCCATTGGCTGAGTTGACTCACAAGAGAAGACTTTCTGCTTTAGGTCCTGGTGGACTTTCAAGAGAAAGAGCCGGCTTCGAAGTGCGGGACGTTCACTATACTCACTACGGCCGTCTTTGTACGATCGAGACTCCTGAAGGACCAAACATCGGTTTGATTTCCTCCCTTTGTGTTCATGCAAAAGTGAACTCCATGGGCTTCTTGGAAACTCCGTATCGAAAAGTAGATAATGGAAAAGTTGGCATGAGCACGGAAGATATCGTGTTTTTGACCGCTGAGGAAGAAGACAATAACAACATTGCACAGGCCAATGCGCCATTGGATCCTTCCGGCAAGTTTGTCAATGAAAAAGTAAAAGCGCGTTTCGAAGGGGATTTCCCTGTTTTGGATCCAAGTGAAATCTCATACATGGATGTCGCGCCAAACCAAATTGTTTCTGTGGCAGCTTCTCTGATTCCGTTCTTGGAGCATGATGATGCAAACAGAGCATTGATGGGATCCAACATGCAACGTCAGGCTGTTCCTTTGCTAAGACCAGAAGCACCAATTGTGGGTACTGGTTTGGAAGCCAAAGCAGCTATTGACTCCAGAGCATTGATTATCGCAGAGGCAAACGGTGTAGTTGATTATGTAGATGCCAAGAAGATCACCATTAAATACGACCTATCTCAGGACGAACTTTTGGTCAACTTCACTGACGAATACAAGACTTATGATCTGATCAAATTCAGAAGAACTAACCAAGACACTACGATCAACTTGACTCCTTTGGTATTGAAAGGAGAAAGAGTAGAGAAAGGTCAAGTTTTGGTCGAAGGTTATTCTACAAATAACGGTGAGTTGGCTTTGGGTAAAAACCTGAAGGTAGCTTACATGCCTTGGCAAGGTTATAACTTCGAGGATGCGATCGTAATCTCCGAAAGAGTGGTTCGTGAAGATATCTTTACTTCCATTCACGTAGAAGAGTTCCAACTTGAAGTAAGAGATACCAAGAGAGGTGAGGAAGAATTGACTTCTGAAATCCCTAACGTTTCTGAGGAAGCGGTTAAGCACCTGGACGAAAACGGTATTATCCGAATCGGTGCTGAGGTTAAAGAGGGGGACATCATCATTGGTAAGATTACTCCAAAAGGTGAAACCGATCCAACCCCTGAAGAAAAACTCCTTAGAGCGATCTTCGGTGATAAGGCCGGTGACGTGAAGGATGCTTCTTTGAAGGCATCTCCTTCCCTGAATGGTGTGGTAATCGAAACCAAGCTTTTCTCCAGACCTAAGAAAGACAAAGACGTCCGAGCAAAGGCTAAGGCTGAAGTAGAAAAGCTCAAGGCCAAATACTCCAAGGACCTTTTGGGTATCCGTGCCAGAATGATCAACAAATTGGTCACTTTGCTGGATGGCAAGACTTCTCAGGGAGTAAAGCACAAGTTTGGTGATGAAATCATCAGCAAAGGCATGAAGTTCAATCAGAAGAATATTGAAAACAACCTTTTCCCTGCTAAGAACCCTTACAGAGATGAGTCTAACTACAATGTTCCTGAGGAAGCAAATCTGATCTCCGATATCATCCTGGATGATTGGACAGAAGATGCGCACACCAATTCTCTCATCGTGCAATTGGTGAAAAACTATACCAATGCCCGAAACGAGATTTCCGGCAACTTCAAGAGAGAGCGATTTACTTTGGAGGTAGGAGATGAATTGCCGGCAGGTATCGTTCAGCTCGCCAAAGTGTACATTGCCAAGAAAAGAAAGCTCAAGGTGGGTGATAAGATGGCTGGTCGTCACGGTAACAAGGGTATCGTAGCGCGAATTGTCCGAGACGAAGACATGCCGTTCTTGGAAGACGGAACTCCAATGGACATCGTATTGAATCCATTGGGTGTACCATCCCGAATGAACATTGGGCAGATCTTCGAGACTGTTTTGGCTTGGGCTGGACAGAAGATGGGTAAAAAGTATGCAACTCCAATTTTTGACGGAGCTTCTTTGGAAGAGGTTTCTGCAGAGTTGGAAGCTGCAGGCCTACCGGCTTATGGACGTACTTACTTATACGATGGCTTGACTGGACACAAGTTTGATCAGCCTGTCACCGTAGGTATCGCCTACATGCTTAAGCTAGGTCACTTGGTAGACGATAAGATGCACGCCAGATCTATCGGACCATACTCTTTGATTACTCAACAGCCATTGGGTGGTAAAGCCCAGTTTGGTGGTCAGCGATTCGGAGAGATGGAAGTGTGGGCTTTGGAAGCATTCGGAGCATCTCATGTCCTTCAGGAAATCCTAACCGTGAAGTCTGATGACGTAATCGGCAGGGCTAAAGCTTACGAAGCGATCGTGAAAGGTGAAAACCTTCCTAAACCGAACATTCCTGAATCATTCAATGTATTGGTTCACGAATTGAGAGGTTTGGCTCTTGAAATTACCTTGGATTAATTTGGCTCATAGGGCGGGCAACCGCCCTGAACATATCTCAAAAAATTATGTCGTTTAGAAAAAATAAAAAACTCAACAACGATTTTTCCCGAGTTACGATCAGCTTGGCCTCTCCAGAATCTATTTTGGATAGCTCCAATGGTGAAGTAACCCAGCCGGAAACCATCAACTACAGAACCTACAAGCCAGAAATGGGCGGGTTGTTCTGCGAGCGGATTTTCGGTCCTGTGAAAGACTGGGAGTGTCATTGTGGCAAATACAAAAGAATCCGATACAAAGGCATCATCTGTGATCGATGCGGTGTAGAGGTGACTGAGAAAAAGGTCCGTCGTGAGCGAATGGGCCATATTGAGCTTGTAGTTCCCGTAGCTCATATCTGGTATTTCAAGTCTCTTCCAAATAAGATTGGATACCTTTTGGGTCTTCCAACCAAAAAGTTGGACCAGATTGTTTACTATGAGCGCTATGTAGTAGTCCAAGCTGGTATTAAGGCGGAAGAAGGAGTTCAATATTTGGACTTCCTCACTGAAGATGAATACCTGGACATCATGGACAAGCTTCCTAAGGAAAACCACATGCTTGACGATGACGATCCAAACAAATTCATCGCCAAGATGGGTGCAGAAGCTTTGGAAATGTTGTTGGCGAGATTGGATTTGGATGATCTATCTTATTCTCTTCGTCATCAAGCGGCTACAGATACTTCTCAACAGAGAAAAGCAGAAGCTTTGAAGCGTCTGAAAGTTGTGGAAGCATTCCGTGATGCAAGAACCCGTATCGAAAACCGTCCAGAGTGGATGGTAGTCCGAATGGTTCCTGTGATTCCACCAGAATTGCGTCCATTGGTACCTTTAGATGGTGGTAGATTTGCTACTTCTGACTTGAATGACTTGTACAGAAGAGTAATCATCCGAAACAACCGATTGAAGCGATTGATCGATATCAAGGCTCCTGAGGTGATTTTGAGAAACGAAAAGCGAATGCTTCAGGAAGCTGTAGATTCTCTATTCGACAATTCAAGAAAAGTAAATGCGGTAAGAGCGGATGGAAACCGTGCTTTGAAATCCCTTTCTGATATGCTGAAAGGTAAGCAAGGTCGATTCCGTCAAAACCTACTTGGTAAGCGTGTGGATTATTCTGGTCGATCTGTGATCGTCGTAGGTCCAGAGTTAAAGCTTCATGAGTGTGGTCTTCCTAAAAATATGGCGGCTGAACTTTTCAAGCCATTTATCATCAGAAAACTGATCGAAAGAGGCATTGTGAAGACGGTGAAGTCTGCCAAGAAAATTGTGGATCGCAAAGATCCAGTGGTATGGGATATTTTGGAAAACGTGTTGAAAGGACACCCTGTTCTTTTGAACCGTGCCCCAACCCTTCACAGATTGGGTATTCAGGCATTCCAGCCTAAGCTGATCGAAGGAAAAGCGATTCAGTTGCACCCATTGGTGTGTACTGCATTCAACGCTGACTTTGACGGTGACCAAATGGCCGTTCACGTGCCGCTAGGTCATGAAGCTATTTTGGAAGCATCTACTTTGATGCTTTCAGCCCACAATATTCTCAACCCTGCCAACGGTGCGCCGATCACTGTACCTTCTCAGGACATGGTTTTGGGCTTGTACTATGTGACCAAAGGAAAGAAATCCACTCCTGAAGAGCCTGTGGCAGGTGAAGGAATGACTTTCTATTCTCAGGAAGAAGTCATTATCGCCCTCAATGAAGGCCAAATTTCCAAGCATGCACACATTAAGTGCAAAGTGAAGGTGAGAACCGGAGAAGGTGAAATTTCTGAGCAAATCATCGAAACTGTCGCTGGCCGATTGATTTTCAATCAGTTTGTACCAGAGGAAGTAGGATATGTGAATGAGCTTTTGACCAAGAAAAAGCTTCAGCAGATCATTGCCGAGGTAGTAAAGGTTTGTGGTATTGCGAGAACTGCTCAGTTCTTGGACGACATCAAGAATCTAGGATTCCAGATGGCCTACCAGGGCGGCCTTTCTATGGGCTTGAACGATGTAATCATCCCTGACGAAAAAGAGCCAATGATCGCTAAGGCCAAGGAGGAAGTGGACCAAGTATGGAACAACTACCTTATGGGGCTGATCACCGATAACGAACGATACAATCAGGTAATTGATATTTGGACTCGTACCAATTCTCATTTGACTAACAATCTGATGAAGAAAATGGAGGAGGACAAGCAAGGATTCAATGCCATCTACATGATGATGCACTCAGGAGCTAGAGGTTCCAGAGAACAAATCCGTCAATTGGGTGGTATGAGAGGTCTAATGGCTAAGCCTCAGAAAAACCTTCAGGGTTCTGTGGGGGAAATCATCGAAAACCCAATCCTTTCCAACTTCAAAGAAGGTCTAGATGTATTGGAATACTTCATCTCCACTCACGGTGCTCGTAAAGGTCTTGCCGATACAGCATTGAAAACTGCCGATGCGGGTTATTTGACTCGTCGACTGGTGGACGTGGCCCAGGATATGATTGTGACTGAGGAGGATTGCGGAACTTTGAGAGGACTGGTAGTTCAGCCTTTGAAAGACAACGACGAAATCGTTGAGCCACTTTCTGAGCGTATTCTCGGTAGAGTATCTGTACACGATGTGTATGATCCCGTTTCTGACGAATTGATTGTACCTGCTGGAGTCGAAATCACAGACGAAATTGCCAAGTTGGTGGATGAGTCTGCCATTGAGGAAGTAGAAATCCGTTCCGTATTGACTTGCGAAACACGAAGAGGCGTTTGCTCCAAGTGTTATGGTAGAAATCTTGCTACAGGCAAGATGGTGCAAGCAGGTGAATCAGTAGGGGTAATTGCAGCTCAATCTATCGGAGAGCCAGGTACTCAGTTGACTTTGAGAACTTTCCACGTAGGGGGTACAGCTTCCAACATGGCTGTGGATGCCAGCATCAATGCCAAGTTCGAGGGGGTGATCGAGTTTGATGAGGAATTGAGATTTATCGAGACCACCAACAGAGACGGTGAACCAACCACAGTAGTGATGGGCCGTTCCGGTGAAATCAAAATCAATGATGCCAAGTCTGGTAAGACGCTCGTTTCCAACCACGTGCCTTATGGTGCTGTGTTGAACGTGAAAGACGGACAGAAAATAGCCAAGGGTGAATCCTTGTGTACTTGGGATCCATATAATGCGGTTATCCTTTCTGAGTTTGACGGAAACGTTGAATTCGAAGCGATCGTAGAAGGAATCACCTACAAGGAAGTAGCCGATGATCAGACTGGTTTCCGTGAGAAAGTAATCATTGAATCCAAGGATAGAACCAAAAACCCTGCGATTGTGGTCAACTACGGAGAAGATGCGAAAGCATACAATATTCCGGTAGGGGCTCACTTGGCAGTGGAAGCTGGTGATAAAGTGAAATCTGGTCAAATCCTTGTGAAGATTCCTAGATCTGTGGGTAAAACCCGAGACATCACCGGTGGTCTTCCACGGGTAACCGAACTCTTCGAAGCAAGAAATCCTTCCAATCCGGCCGTAGTTTCTGAAATCGACGGTGTGGTATCTTATGGAGGAATCAAGAGAGGTAACCGTGAAATCGTCATTGAATCTAAAGATGGCGTGATCAAGAAATACATGGTCTCTCTTTCCAAGCACATCTTGGTTCAGGAAAATGACTTTATCCGCGCAGGCGAGCCATTGTCTGATGGGGCAATCACTCCAAATGACATTCTTGCTATCAAAGGACCAACTGCGGTTCAGGAATATCTTGTCAATGAAATCCAGGAAGTTTACAGACTTCAAGGGGTGAAGATTAACGATAAGCACATTGAGGTCATTGTATCTCAAATGATGCAAAAAGTTGAAATTCTTGATGCAGGCGATACCAACTTCTTGCAGGGTCAAGTAGTAGACAAGTGGGCATTCCGTGAGGAAAACGACAATATCTTGGACAAAAAAGTGGTGATGGACGCAGGTGACTCCTCTACCTTGAAGCCAGGTATGATCATTTCTGCCAGAAGATTGAGAGATGAAAACTCCAGCCTGAAAAGAAAAGATTTGAAACTGGTTCAAGTAAGAGATGCAGAAACTGCTGTTTCCAAACCTACTCTTCAGGGTATCACAGCAGCCTCTTTGGGTACAGAAAGCTTCATTTCTGCAGCTTCTTTCCAAGAGACTACCAAGGTACTCTCCGAAGCAGCTATCCGTGGAAAGCGTGATGAACTGCTCGGTTTGAAAGAAAACGTAATCGTTGGTCACCTGATTCCTGCAGGTACCGGACAGAGAAGATTGCAAAATCTAATTGTCGGTTCCAAAGAGGAATACGAGAAACTTTCCGAAAACATGGAAAGAGCTACCTCAAAAAAATCAAGTGAGGCCATCCTTTAAATAAAGAATAATTGAACCCGAAAGGCCTGTATCTCAAGTACAGGCCTTTTTTAATCTCAAGAAAAAATGGAAGACAACAAAAGACCTGATCAGCAGATCAATGTAGAGCTATCCGAAGAGGTAGCAGAAGGTATTTATTCCAATCTAGCCATGATTGCTCATTCTAATTCGGAATTTGTGATTGATTTTATCCGCCTAATGCCAGGAGTACCCAAGGCAAAAGTGAAAAGCAGAATCATTGTTACCCCGGATCATGCCAAGCGATTATTGGCTGCCTTGAAGGATAATATTGAAAAATACGAAGCTGCATTTGGCAAAATTAACCCTAGTGGCGGGGCACCCTCTTTTCCCATTTCCTTTGGAACACCAGGAGAAGCTTAAGAAAAATATAACTGCTTAATTTTGTTACTCTTATTACTTCTTGTACCTTTGCAGTCCAAAAATTAACAGTTTACAGCAAAAATAAATATCATCAGTTAATGCCTACTATTCAACAGTTAGTAAGAAAAGGTAGAAATACACTGGAATTCAAGTCAAAGTCTCGCGCTTTGGACGCATGTCCTCAGCGAAGAGGGGTTTGTACCAGGGTATATACTACGACCCCAAAGAAGCCTAACTCTGCAATGAGAAAGGTGGCAAGGGTAAGATTGACCAACGGAAAAGAAGTGAACGCTTACATTCCGGGAGAAGGACACAATCTGCAGGAACACTCTATCGTACTGATCAGAGGTGGTCGTGTGAAGGATCTTCCAGGAGTAAGATACCACATCATCCGTGGTGCATTGGACACCGCCGGAGTAAAAGACCGTAAGCAAGGTCGCTCCAAGTATGGTGCAAAAAGACCTAAGGCTGGAAAAGGCGCACCTGCTGCGGCTCCAGGCAAGAAGAAATAACAAAACGTTTTAAAAAGAAATGAGAAAAGCGAAACCAAAGAAGAGATATATTCTTCCTGACCCAAAGTTCAATGATACTTTGGTCACCAAGTTTGTAAACTGTCTAATGATCGACGGGAAGAAGAGTATTGCTTACAACATTTTCTACGATGCAGTAGCAAAAGTAGAATCCAAAGTAGGTGAGAATGGTCTTGAAGTTTGGAAAAAGGCGCTTAACAATATTGCTCCATCCGTTGAGGTGAAGAGTCGTAGAGTTGGTGGTGCTACTTTCCAGGTTCCAATGGAAGTGAGACCTGAAAGAAAGATGTCCCTTGGAATCAAGTGGATGATCACCTATGCTCGTAAAAGAGGTGAGAAAACCATGATGGATAGACTAGCCGGTGAAATCATCGCAGCTGCAAAAGGCGAAGGTGCCGCAGTGAAGAAGAAAGATGATACGCACAGAATGGCCGAAGCCAACAAAGCATTCTCCCACTTTAGATTTTAATCCCGATGGCAAGAGACTTAAGATATACTAGAAATATCGGTATCGCTGCTCACATCGATGCCGGTAAAACGACTACCACTGAGCGAATTCTTTTTTATGCTGGTGTTTCCCACAAAATTGGTGAAGTGCACGACGGTGCTGCCACAATGGACTGGATGGCTCAGGAGCAGGAAAGAGGGATTACCATCACCTCTGCAGCTACTACCGTATTTTGGAATTATCGAGACCAAAAATACAATGTGAACATTATCGATACCCCGGGTCACGTAGACTTTACTGTTGAAGTTAACCGTTCCCTTCGGGTATTGGATGGCTTGGTATTCTTATTCAGTGCAGTAGATGGTGTGGAGCCTCAGTCTGAGACCAACTGGAGATTGGCCGATAATTATAATGTAGCACGAATCGGTTTCGTCAATAAAATGGACCGTGCAGGTGCTAACTTTTTGGATGTTTGCAAGCAAGTGAAAGATATGCTTGGCAGCTATGCTGTTCCTTTGCAGATTCCAATCGGTGCAGAAGATAAGTTCCGAGGTGTTGTTGATTTGATCAACAACAGAGGAATTATCTGGAACGAGCACGACATGGGAATGACCTATGAAGTAGTTCCGATTCCTGAAGACTTGCAGGAAGAAGCAGCGCAGTGGAGAGAGCACTTGCTTGAAGCTGTAGCTGAGTACGACGAGTCTTTGATGGAGAAATTCTTTGACGATCCAGATTCTATTTCTGAAGAAGAAATTCTCACTGCTTTGAGAAAAGCAACAATTGACATGAAGATCGTTCCTATGGTTTGTGGTTCTTCTTTCAAAAACAAAGGAGTTCAGACCATGCTTGATTTGGTGATGGAATTGCTTCCTTCTCCATTGGATAAGGACGATATCATTGGTCATGCTTTGGACAACGAAGAGCAGGAAGTAAGAATCGCTCCAGATGAGAAAGAACCTTTTACAGGTCTTGCGTTCAAAATTGCCACTGACCCATTCGTAGGTAGACTTTGCTTTGTAAGAGCTTACTCAGGTGTTCTTGAATCCGGTTCTTATGTGTTCAACAGCCGATCTGGCAATAAAGAGCGTATCTCCCGAGTATTCCAAATGCATGCTAACAAGCAAAACCAAATCGAAAGATTGGTAGCCGGGGATATCGGAGCGGTAGTAGGCTTTAAAGATATCAAGACCGGTGATACGCTTTGTGACGAAAAGCGCAAAGTAGTATTGGAATCTATGATCTTCCCTGAGCCAGTTATCGGTTATGCAATTGAGCCTAAGACTCAAGCTGACGTGGATAAATTGGGTATGGCGATTGCCAAATTGGTGGAAGAAGATCCTACACTTCAGGTAAACACCGACCACGAAACTGGTCAGACGATCTTGAGAGGTATGGGTGAGCTTCACTTGGAAATCATCATCGATCGATTGAAGAGAGAATTCAAAGTAGAAATCAACCAAGGTGCACCTCAGGTTGCTTACAAAGAAGCTTTGTTTGGCAATGTGGAACACAAAGAAGTCTACAAGAAACAGACAGGTGGTAAGGGTAAATTTGCGGACATTGTCTTCGAATTGGGTCCAAGAGAGGCTGATGCCGAAACCGGTGAAATCAAGCCAGGTTTGGATTTCGTAAATGGCATCGTAGGTGGTGTGATTCCTAAAGAATTTATCCCAGCTATCCAGAAAGGATTTAACGAAGCCATGAAAAATGGTCCTTTGGCAGGCTATCCAATCGAATCCATGAAAGTAAGATTGTTCCACGGATCCTTCCACGATGTGGACTCCGATGCGCTTTCTTTCGAATTGGCAGCAAGAATTGGATTTAAAGAGGCAGCCAAAAAGTGTAAGCCTCAGCTTTTGGAACCAATCATGTCCGTGGACGTGGTGACTCCAGATGAGTACACAGGTCCTATCACCGGTGACTTGAACAGAAGAAGAGGTTTGATGAAAGGGATGGATACCAAGGGTACTTCTACCGTAGTCAGAGCAGCTGTTCCTTTGTCCGAGTTGTTCGGTTACGTGACTGACTTGAGAACGATCTCTTCCGGTAGAGCGACTGCGTCCCTGACCTTCTCTCACTACGAGCCAGTTCCAAGCAATATTGCTGAAACAGTGATTGCCAAAGTAAAAGGTGAAAAAGCCTAATCTTCAAGAAAATGAATCAGAAAATCAGAATAAAACTAAAATCATACGATCATAGCCTGGTGGACAAGTCATCAGAGAAGATCGTGAAGGCAGTAAAGGCCACAGGCGCTGTAGTAGTAGGTCCTATTCCTTTGCCTACCAAGAAAGAGAAGTTTACCGTGTTGAAATCCCCACACGTAAACAAGAAAGCTAGAGATCAATACCAGCTTTGTACTTATAAGAGATTGGTAGATATCTACTCCAACTCTTCTAAGACGGTGGATGCACTCATGAAGATTGAGCTTCCAAGCGGTGTGGATGTAGAGATCAAAGTTTGATCGACTCTGAAACCTTCCTTCAAAAGGCCTGCAAATCATGCAGGTCTTTTGTTTTTGTGGGGAATTATAAAATTTTCATTGGTAAGAAGTTCAAATCTTAGGCTTCAGCCAATCATTTTTTTCTAATTGTTTGAAAATATTAGAGTTGGGATTTGCTGCCAAATTTTATTTCAGTAACTTTGCAGTCCTTAAAAAGGGCCCAAGCGCATAAATGCTTGTGGATTATCAAATTATCTTATTTAAGATGTCTGGTATTATAGGTAAAAAAGTCGGAATGACTAGCATCTTCAGTGCCGATGGACGTAATGTCGCATGCACGCTAATCGAAGCTGGTCCTTGCGTAGTGACGCAAGTAAAAAACGTTGAAACAGACGGGTACAACGCAGTGCAGTTGGGGTTTGGTGAGCGAAAGGAGAAAAACACTCCTAAGCCATTGATGGGCCATTTCAAAAAGGCCGGCACCACTCCAAAGCAGAAAGTTGTTGAGTTCCGAGATTTCCGGGTCGAATTTGAAGGCCAGGTTAATCTAGGGGCTACAGTGAAAGCTGGTGAAGTATTTGTTGAGGGCGACTTCGTAGACGCCATCGGTACTTCCAAAGGTAAAGGATTTCAGGGTGTGGTAAAGCGTCATGGGTTTGGCGGTGTGGGTGGACAAACTCACGGTCAGCACAACAGACAGAGACACCCAGGTTCTATTGGTGCATGTTCTTGGCCTTCCCGAGTATTCAAGGGGATGAGAATGGCCGGAAGAACTGGAGGAGACAGAGTAAAGGTGATCAACCTTCGTGTGTTGAAAATCTACCCTGAGCAAAACCTCTTGTTGGTTTCTGGTTCAGTGCCTGGTCCAAAAAATTCATTTGTTATTCTGGAGAAGTAAGCCATGGAATTAGCAGTAATTAATCATCAAGGACAAGATACAGGTAGAAAGGTGACTCTTTCGGACGAGATTTTTGCAATCGAGCCCAATGACAATGCCATCTATCTGGATGTGAAACAATACCTGGCCAATCAGAGACAGGGAACTCACAAGTCAAAAGAAAGAAATGAAGTAGCAGGTTCTACCAAAAAGATCAAGAAGCAAAAGGGTACCGGTGGTGCACGTGCAGGATCTTTGAAGTCCCCGCTTTTCAGAGGTGGAGGTAGAGTATTTGGCCCTAAGCCAAGAGACTATTCCTTCAAATTGAATAAGAAAATGAAGCAGTTGGCTAGAAAGTCTGCCCTTTCTTATAAGGTAAAAGACAACAGCCTAGTGGTTTTGGAAGATCTTTCATTTGAGGCTCCAAAGACCAAAAGCTACATCGCATTGCTTAATGGACTTGCTCTAGCTGACAAAAAGACCCTTTTGGTACTTCCAGAAGACAACAAGAATGTCTTCTTGTCCAGCAGAAACCTTCCTAAGGCGAAAGTAGTCACTGTGAATGATGTCAATACTTATCAGCTTCTTCACGCAGATCACTTGGTGTTGTGCGAAGGTTCTGTAAGTAAGTTGGAAACCATTTTATCGAAATAAGACAATGGAGATTCTGAAACAGCCTTTGATTACAGAGAAGATCTCAGGACTTAACGAAAAGGGAGTATACGGATTCATCGTAGAAAAAACCGCAGATAAGCTTCAGATCAAGAATGCTGTAGAAAAGACCTATGGCGTGAAAGTAGTGTCTATTCGCACCATGCGATATGCTGCGAAGCATAAGACCAGATATACTAAGAATAGAATCGTATCAGGCTTCACCAATTCCTTCAAAAAGGCAATTGTACAGGTAGCTGACGGTGAGGTGATTGATTTTTACGGAGAAATTTAATTGAATCAATATCATGGCAATTAAAAAATTAAGGCCTGTAACTCCGGGAACCCGATTCAGAGTGGCTCCAGCTTTCGACGAAATCACTTCGTCCAAGCCAGAGAAATCTTTGATCGCTCCTTTGAAGAAATCAGGCGGTAGAAATAATGAAGGCAAAATGACTGCCCGTTATATCGGTGGTGGTCATAAGAGAAGACTGAGAATTGTAGACTTCCAAAGAAACAAGTTTGGTGTACCAGCGACTGTAAAGGCGATTGAGTACGATCCAAACAGAACAGCACGTCTTGCCCTACTTTACTATGCAGACGGTGCCAAAGCCTACATTATCGCCCCGGAAGGTTTGCAAGTAGGACAAACAGTGATTTCCGGAGAGAAAGTTGCTCCAGAAGTGGGCAACGCCATGCAAATGGCAAATATTCCAATGGGTACCATTGTACACAATGTGGAATTGAAGCCAGGTAAAGGTGGAGCATTGGCTAGGAGTGCAGGTGGATACGCTCAGATCGTTGCTAGAGATGGCAAGTATGTGACCGTTAAGCTTCCTTCTGGTGAAATGAGATTGGTTTTGGGAGTATGTATGGCTACAGTTGGAACAGTTTCCAATGGTGATCATATGAACGTAGTCTTGGGCAAAGCAGGTCGTAAGAGATGGCTAGGCGTTAGACCACGAACCAGAGGTGTAGCGATGAACCCAGTCGATCACCCAATGGGTGGTGGTGAAGGTAGATCCTCCGGTGGTCACCCAAGATCCAGAAAAGGTCTTCTTGCCAAGGGTAAGAAAACCAGATCCCCTAAGAAGTATTCAAACAAGTTTATCGTTAGCAAAAGATCTAAATAAACATGGCACGATCATTAAAAAAAGGTCCTTATATCGAGCACCACTTGGTAAAGAAAGTAGACGCCATGAACGAGTCGGGCAAGAAATCTGTCATCAAGACGTGGTCAAGAAGATCAATGATTTCTCCGGATTTCGTAGGCCACACCTTCGCTGTGCATAACGGTAACAAGTTTATTCCTGTTTTTGTCACTGACAACATGGTAGGTCACAAGTTGGGCGAATTTGCTCCTACGAGAAATTTCCGTGGCCACGTTGCTAAAAAAGATAAAGGAAAGAGATAATCATGGAAGCAATAGCAAGATTACGAAATGTTCCTACCTCCCCGCGCAAAATGCGCCTGGTTGCTGATCTCGTGAGAGGTAAGCGAGTGGGAATGGCTTTGAGCCTGTTGAAATACACCCCAAATCATGGAGCTCTCAGACTGGAGAAATTACTTCTCTCAGCAATTGCCAACTGGCAAGCCAAGAATCCTGATGCCAAGCTGGAAGAGGCTGATCTGTACATCAAAACCATCATGGTAGACGAAGGTAGATCCTTGAAAAGACTCAGACCTGCCCCTCAGGGTAGAGGTCACAGAATCCGTAAAAGATCCAATCATGTAACCCTCGTTGTTGATGCATTCAACTCCGGAGAAGTTACCGCTGATTTTGAAGAATTAAACGAAAAGGCAAATTAAGAAAAGACTATGGGACAAAAGATTAACCCAATAGGATTTAGACTTGGTGTAGTCAAAGGCTGGGATTCCAACTGGTATGGTGGAAAAGACTTTGCTGAAAAACTATACGAAGATCAGCAAATCCGAAAGTATGTCCTTGCCAGAATCCCTAAGGGCGGTATCTCCAAGGTGATCATTGAGCGTACGCTTAAAAGAATCACTTTGACTATCCACACCGCTAGACCAGGGGTAGTAATTGGTAAAGGTGGCGCCGAAGTAGATAAGCTGAAAGAAGAGTTGAAGAAAATCACTAATAAGGATATTCAGATCAACATCTTCGAAATCAAGCGTCCTGAACTGGATGCAAAGTTGGTAGGTGAATCTATCGCTCAGCAGCTTCAGGCAAGAATTTCCTTCCGCCGGGCAATGAAGCAGGCAATCGCCGCTTCCATGCGAGTAGGAGCAGAAGGAATCAAAGTAAAACTCTCCGGACGTTTGGGAGGTGCAGAAATGGCAAGATCTGAAATGTACAAGGAAGGAAGAATTCCTTTGCATACTCTGAGAGCTGACATTGACTATGCTATCTCCGAAGCCTTGACTGTCTACGGAATCATCGGTATCAAAGTATGGATATTCAAAGGTGAAGTATACGGCAAGAGAGATCTTTCTCCTAATCAGGGTGCAGCCAATGAGCCTAAAGGCCAGAGACCTGCAGGTCCTAAGGGAAGAGACAACGGTCCGAGACGAAGAAAAAGAAATAACTAATTTTCACCGTTCTAAGTGAGAAATCATGTTACAGCCAAAAAGAACTAAATATAGGAAAATGCAAAAGGGCCGTGTCAAAGGCATTGCACAAAGAGGGCATGAGCTTTCTTTTGGCAACTTTGGCATCAAATCCCTGGAGCCAGGATGGATTACTTCACGCCAGATCGAGGCAGCGCGTATTGCCATGACCCGAGCGATGAAGAGAGAAGGTCAGGTTTGGATCAGAATTTTCCCTGACAAGCCGATCACCAAAAAGCCCGCTGAGGTTCGTATGGGTAAAGGTAAAGGTGCACCAGAATATTGGGTAGCCGTTATCAAGCCAGGAACGATCCTTTTCGAAGCTACAGGCGTTAGCCTGGAGACCGCTCAGGAAGCATTGAGACTTGCGCAGCAGAAGCTGCCTGTAAGTACAAGATTTGTGGTAAGAAGAGACTACGCTGAATAATCAGGAATTATGAAAAACACTGAAATCAGATCACTTGCAGCAAGTGAAATCGCCGAGCGAATAGTCGCTGAGCAGGAGAATCTAAGCAAATTGAAATTTGCCCATTCGATTTCTCCAATTGAAAATCCTAACAGAATCCGCGAGACCAAGCGTTTGATCGCAAGATTGCAGACTGCATTGGCCTCCAAATAACTAGCTAACAGAAAAGAAAATGGCTACGATTGAGAGAAATCTTCGAAAAGAGAGAATTGGTAAAGTCGTAAGCAACAACATGGATAAGTCCATTACTGTAGCTGTAGAGCGAATGGTAAAACATCCTATCTACGGTAAGTTTGTTGCTAAGACTACCAAATTTATGGCTCATGACGAGAACAACGAGTGTAACCCAGGTGACACCGTGAGAATAAGCGAAACTCGTCCGCTGAGTAAGAACAAGCGTTGGAGATTAGTTGAAATTATTGAAAGGGCTAAGTAATCATGATACAGCAAGAATCCAGACTAAGTGTGGCGGACAACTCCGGTGCCAAAGAGGTATTGGTCATCCGCGTATTGGGAGGAACTAAAAAGCGATATGCTTCTATTGGTGATAAAGTAGTCGTGACAGTAAAGTCAGCCCTATCTTCCAGCAACATGAAAAAAGGTACCGTTTCCAAAGCGGTGATTGTAAGAACCAAAAAAGAAATCCGCAGAAAGGATGGTTCCTATATCAGATTCGAAGACAATGCAGCTGTGTTGTTGAACAACAACGATGAGCCAAGAGGTACCCGTATCTTCGGACCTGTTGCCCGCGAGCTCAGAGAAAAGCAGTTCATGAAGATTGTTTCCTTGGCCCCTGAAGTATTGTAATCATGGAAAGAAAATTCAATAAGCAGCAAAAGCTGCACATCAAGACCGGAGATACAGTAAAAGTGATCGCCGGAGATGACAAAGGAAAAACCGGTAAAGTACTTTCCGTAGATACCCAGAAAAGTAAGGCAATCGTAGAAGGAATCAATATGATCACCAAGCACGTGAAGCCCACTGCGGCCAAGCCTCAAGGAGGTATCGAAAAGAAAGAAGCTGCACTTCATATCAGCAACTTGATGCTTGTAGATCCTAAAACTGGTGAAGCTACCCGTACAGGTCGCAAGCTAAACGAAAACGGTAAACTAGTCAGATATTCAAAGAAAACCGGGGAGGTGATCAATGGCTAATCCAAGAATGAAAGAAAAGTACCTGAACGATATCGTTCCGGCTTTGAAAGAAAAATTCCAGTACACTTCTGTAATGCAAGTGCCAAAACTTACCAAAATCGTCCTTAATAAAGGTATCGGAGCGGCTGTTGCGGACAAGAAACTTGCAGATCAGGGCGTTGAAGAACTGTCTTTGATTACTGGCCAAAAGGCTGTGGCTACCAAAGCTAAAATCGCCGTATCTAACTTCAAATTGAGAGAAGGAATGCCTATCGGTGCCAAAGTGACCCTCAGAGGTGAGAGAATGTATGAATTCCTAGACCGTTTGATGACTGTTGCCCTTCCTCGTGTAAGAGATTTCAAAGGCGTTTCCGATAAAGGATTCGATGGTAGAGGTAACTACACTTTAGGAGTGACAGAGCAGATCATTTTCCCTGAGATTTCCATCGAAAAGGTGAACAGAATCTCCGGAATGGACATCACTTTCGTGACTACTGCAAATACAGATGAAGAGGCTTTTGCAATGTTGAAAGCTTTCGGTATGCCTTTCGTAAATAAAAACCAAGAATAATCATGGCAAAAGAGTCCATCAAAGCTCGTGAGAGAAAAAGAGAAAGACTGGTAGCCAAGTATGCCAAGAAAAGAGCTGAGCTGAAAGCAGCCGGTGACTACGAGGCCCTTGACAAATTACCAAAGAACGCCTCTCCGGTAAGACTTCACAACAGATGTAAGCTGACCGGCCGTCCTAAAGGATACATGAGAAAGTTCGGTATCAACAGGGTTACCTTCAGAGAAATGGCAGCTGCAGGTAAGATTCCTGGTCTGACAAAGTCTAGCTGGTAAATAAAACGACAGTAGTTTTTATTCTAAAAATCAATTCGTAACTTTGCACGCCCAATTTGGGTGGTGCTAGACTAAATTTATTATGACTGATCCAATAGCCGATTATCTGACCAGATTGAGAAATGCTATCAAAGCTTCTCACAGAATCGTCGAGATCCCTGCTTCTAATATCAAGAAGGAGATTACCAAAGTATTGCACGACAAAGGATACATTCAAAACTATAAGTTTGAGCAGAATGGTCCACAGGGCACAATCAAGATTGCGTTGAAGTATAATCCTTCAACTAAGCAGAACGCGATTGTAAGCCTGGAGCGAGTAAGTACTCCAGGTTTAAGAAAATATGCCAAGCACGATGAATTGCCTCGAGTAATCAACGGCTTGGGTATTGCGATCATTTCCACCTCCAAAGGGGTAATGACAGACAAAGAAGCCCGTACCGAAGGAATCGGTGGCGAAGTACTTTGCTACGTATATTAATTAACTATCATGTCTAGAATAGGTAAAAAACCAATAAATCTACCCAGCGGTGTTACTGTAGACGTGTCAGCTCATGGAACTGTCACTGTTAAAGGTCCAAAGGGTACACTGACTCAGGATGTGAATCCTGATATTCAGGTGAAAGTGGAGGGACAAGAACTTGTCCTTGCCAGACCTACTGATTCTAAAAGACACAAATCCATGCACGGACTTTATCGTGCGCTGATCAACAATATGGTGATCGGAGTATCTGAAGGATACAAAAAGGATTTGGAGCTTGTCGGTGTAGGTTATAAGGCGTCCAATCAAGGTCAGATTCTTGAGCTAAGCTTGGGTTATTCTCACAGTATTTTCATGGCTTTGCCTAATGAGATCGCTCTCAAGACCGAGACTCCTAAAGGTAAAAACCCAGTGATTACTCTTGAGGGAATTGACAAAGAATTGATTGGTCAGGTAGCAGCCAAAATCAGATCCTTGAGAAAGGTAGAACCTTACAAAGGAAAAGGTGTGCGCTTCGTTGGTGAAAATGTTAGACGTAAGGCTGGTAAAACTGCCGGTAAAAAATAATAGGTTATGGCATTTAATAAGAATTCCAGAAGACTTAGAATCAAGCAGGGTATCCGTAGAAAAATCTCCGGTACTGATTCCAGACCTCGTTTGTCTGTATTCAAGAGTAATACAGGTATTTATGCTCAGTTGGTGGATGACCTTAAGGGTCACACTTTGGCACAGGCTTCTTCCAAGGAGCTAGGTGCAAAGGCTAACACCAAACTTGAAGTATCCAAAGAAGTGGGTAAAAAATTGGCCGAAAGAGCTGTAGCTAACGGAATTTCTTCCGTTGTCTTCGACAGAAACGGCTACCTGTATCATGGTAATGTAAAAGCTTTGGCTGAAGGTGCCAGAGAAGGAGGCCTTAAATTTTAATCGATATGTCCCAAGTAAGAAGAAAACCCATTAGGGCTACAGATACAGAATTAAAAGAGAAAGTAGTAGCTATCAACCGAGTAGCCAAAGTGGTGAAAGGGGGTAGAAGATTCTCCTTCTCAGCTATCGTGGTGGTAGGCGATGGTCAAGGTGTAGTAGGTTACGGATTGGGTAAAGCCAATGAGGTGACTGATGCGATCACTAAGGGCATCGAAGATGCAAAGAAAAACTTGGTAAAAGTACCGGTTTTGAAAGGCACAATCCCTCATGAGCAAATCGGAAAATTCGGTGGAGGTTTCGTATTGATCAAGCCTGCAGCAGCCGGTACCGGTGTAATCGCCGGTGGTGCAATGCGTGCAGTATTGGAATCAGCTGGCGTAACAGACGTATTGGCTAAATCCAAAGGATCTTCAAATCCTCACAACGTGGTAAAAGCAACCATTGATGCTTTAGTCCAGCTTAGAGATGCGATCGCAGTATCTCAGCAAAGAGGTGTAAAAATGGCTAAAGTCTTTAACGGATAATCATCATGGCAAAGATTAGAATCACACAGGTTAAGAGTACGATCAAGAGACCAAAAGATCAAAAGGCAACTGTTGCAGCTTTAGGACTGGGTCGTATCAGCAAGTCTGTGATTGTGGAGAATACTCCTCAGATCGCAGGTATGGTAAATAAAGTGAATCACCTGGTAAAAGTGGAGGAAGCTTAATTATGAAACTGAATACATTAACTCCGGCTGAAGGATCTACCAAAAACAGAAAAAGAATTGGTCGTGGTACCGGTTCTGGTCGAGGTGGAACTTCTACAAGAGGTCACAAAGGCGCTAAGTCAAGATCTGGATACAAGAAAAAGATCGGATTTGAAGGTGGTCAGATGCCACTTCAAAGACGAGTGCCTAAATTTGGCTTTAAATCTTTCAATAGGGTTGAATACAAGCCCGTGAATTTGGATACCTTGCAGATTCTTGCCGAACAATACAACTTGACTGGTATCGATATGGAAGCTTTGGTAGCACATGGCATCGCTTCTAAGAACGACAGAATTAAGGTATTGGGTGGCGGAGAATTGAAAGCCAAATTAGACGTGACTGCACACCAATTTTCAGCTTCAGCCGTTGAAGCTATCGAGAAACTTGGTGGTACTGTAAATAAGATTTAAGTAAATGAAAAAGTTTATTTCGACGGTTAAAAACATTTTCTCGATCGAGGATTTGAGAGTGCGTATTCTAAATACCATTGGATTTCTCATCATTTTCCGATTGGGGTCATTCATCGTTCTTCCCGGGGTAGATCCAAGCAAATTGGGTGGAGCTCCTGAAGGGATTTTCGGCTTGATTGACACTTTCCTTGGAGGTGCATTTAGTAATGCGTCCATCTTCGGTTTGGGAATTATGCCATATATCTCTGCTTCCATCGTGCTGCAGTTGCTAACTGTCGGAGTACCCTATTTCCAAAAGATGCAGAAGGAGGGGGAATCTGGTAGAAAACGAATCAATCAGATTACCCGAGTTCTGACTATAGCAATTACAGTCGCTCAAGGGATTGGATATGTTACCGCAACTATCCTTCCTACAGGGGCAGTAATGGTCAGTACTTCCCTTTTCATGTTCAGTTCTTTGGTTTTGCTCTCAGCAGGAACAATGTTCTGTATGTGGTTGGGTGAAAAAATCACCGAAAAAGGTATCGGCAATGGTATTTCCATGCTGATCATGATTGGTATCATTTCTAGATTTCCTGGAGCGATTATCGCTGAGGTGGTTGAAAAAGGATCGGGAGGATTGTTACTGTTGTTGATTGAAGCAGGTGTATTGTTTTTCGTTGTTCTTGCAGTTGTTGCTTTAACAGAAGCAACCAGAAGAATTCCAGTTCAATATGCCAAGCAAGTAGTGGGTGGAAAAGTATATGGTGGACAGAGGCAATATATTCCTATCAAGGTGAATGCTTCAGGTGTTATGCCAATCATTTTCGCTCAATCTTTGATGTTTGTACCTGCCTTGGTAGCTCAGATTTGGGCTGGTGAAAGCGACATTGCCAATTACATCGGAACCACTTTCAGTGATTTTACCTCTTGGCAGTATAATTTACTCTTCGCCGTCTTGATCATTATTTTCACTTTCTTCTACACCGCTATCACCGTTAACCCGGAGCAAATCGCAGAGGATATGAAGAGAAATGGTGGTTTCGTACCAGGAATCAAGCCAGGTGCGCCTACCGCAGAGTTCATCGATGGGATCATTTCCAAGATTACACTTCCAGGGTCAATCTTACTTTCTGTAGTTGCTATTCTTCCTGCTTTGGCTATAGTGGCAGGTGTAGGCGGGGAGTTTGCTCAGTTCTATGGAGGTACCTCTCTTTTGATTATGGTGGGTGTGATTATGGATACCCTACGTCAGATCGAAAGTTATCTTTTGATGAGACACTACGAAGGAATGATGAAAAGCGGTAATATGAAGAATAGTGCTTCTAATTACCAAGTAGCTTAAAATGATTCATTACAAGACCTCTGAAGAGGTTAATAGAATAAAACAGAGTGCGGATATTCTTGGAAGAGCTCACGGAGAAATCGCCAAGTATATCAAAGAAGGGGTAAAGACCTCTTTTCTTGACCAAATTGCTGAAGAGTTTATCAGGGACCATGGTGCAGTACCTTCATTTAAGGGCTACAATGGGTTTCCTGCATCACTTTGTATTTCTGTGAATGAGGTTGTTGTTCATGGATTTCCGAGTGATTATGAATTGAAAGATGGCGATATAATCTCAGTAGATTGTGGAGTCTTTCACCAAGGTTTTCATAGCGATTCCGCTTATACGTATCCTATTGGTGAGGTTTCCCCTGCTGTTCTGGAATTATTAAAAGCCACCCGAGATTCGCTCTATTTGGGTATTGAGGCAGCCAAAGCCGGTAATCGAATCGGTGATATTGGATTTGCCATTCAGAAATTCGTAGAAGCCAAAGGCTACACTGTTGTTCGGGAATTAGTTGGACATGGTTTAGGCAAAAAGCTGCACGAAGCTCCTGAAGTACCCAATTATGGCAAAAAAGGTAGCGGACCCTTATTGAAACAGGGAATGGTGATTGCGATCGAACCCATGATCAATCTAGGTACACGAAATATTGTACAAGAAAGAGACGGGTGGACGATTCGTACGGCAGACAGGAAGCCTTCTGCCCATTACGAACATACCGTCGCAATATTTGAAGATAGGACAGAGGTTTTGACAACCCACAAATACATAGAGGAGATCTTTAAATTCTAATATGGCCAAACAGACATCAATCGAACAAGACGGTACCATCACGGAAGCGTTGTCTAACGCGATGTTTAAAGTGGAACTGGAAAATGGACATCAACTGATTGCTCATATTTCCGGTAAGATGAGGATGAATTACATCAAAATCCTTCCCGGAGATAAGGTCAAGTTGGAGCTTTCTCCCTATGATTTGACAAAAGGCAGAATAGTATATCGATACAAATAGCCTAACCAGAATCAGGAAAATCGAATCCATTTACCATTGGGTTTAGTTTTTCGTACAAAAGCGGCAAAAAAGTAAAATAACAATCCTATGAAAGTAAAGGCATCTATTAAAAAGAGAAGTGCTGACTGCAAGGTGATCCGCAGAAAAGGAAAGCTTTACGTCATCAACAAAAAAAATCCTAAGTATAAACAAAGACAAGGTTAATCATGGCTAGAATTGCAGGTGTAGACATACCAGACAATAAGCGCGGCGAGATTGGGCTTACCTATATCTTCGGAATTGGCAGAAGCTCTGCCCGTGCGATCTTAAGCAAGGCCGGTATTTCTTTTGACAAAAAAGCAGGTGAGTGGAACGACGATGAGTCTACTGCGATCCGAAATATCATCGCCGAGGAATACAGAACTGAAGGTGCTCTGAAGTCAGAGGTTCAATTGAACATCAAGCGATTGATGGATATCGGTTGCTACAGAGGTTTGAGACACAGAAAAGGACTTCCAGTGCGTGGTCAGGGTACCAAAAACAACGCCAGAACAAGGAAGGGTAAAAGAAAGACTGTTGCTAACAAGAAGAAGGCAACCAAATAAAACCTGATTTAGATTATGGCTCAGAAAAGAAACGATAAATCAAAAGGTAAAAAGAGAGTAGTAAAGGTAGAAGCTGTAGGACAGGCTCACATCAAGGCTTCCTTCAACAATATCATTATCTCTATTACCAACAATGCAGGTCAAGTGATCTCATGGGCTTCTGCCGGTAAAATGGGTTTCAGAGGTTCTAAGAAAAATACTCCTTATGCTGCACAGATGGCCGCTCAAAACTGCGGTCAGGTTGCTTACGATCTAGGTTTGAGAAAGATCGAAGTATTCGTGAAAGGTCCAGGCGCAGGTCGTGAATCCGCGATCAGAACCTTGCAAAACGTTGGATTGGATGTGACTACCATCGTAGACGTTACTCCACTTCCGCACAACGGTTGTCGTCCACCAAAGCGTAGAAGAGTTTAATTTTAAAAAGGTAACAGAATGGCTAGATATACAGGTCCTAAAGCAAAAATCTCCAGAAAATTTGGAGAGCCTATCGAAGGGCATAGCAAAGCGCTTCAGAAGAAAAACTATCCTCCCGGTCAGCACGGAAGAGGAAGAAGAAAGAAGCAGTCTGAATATGCAATCCAGCTTGCCGAAAAGCAGAAAGCAAAATACATCTACGGAGTATTGGAAAGACAATTCGCCAAAATGTTTGATATCGCTTCCAGAAAGTCAGGTATCACCGGTGAAAACTTGCTTCAACTATTGGAGGCTCGTTTGGATAACACCGTGTACAGATTGGGAATTTCACCTACAAGAAGAGGAGCCAGACAATTGGTGGGTCACAAGCACATCCTTGTCAATGGAGAAGTGGTAAACATCCCTTCTTATACCCTAAAGCCTGGAGACGTAGTTTCCGTAAGGGAGCGTTCCAAGTCTTTGGAGGCAATTACCAGCAGTTTGGCAGGAAAAGGCGCCAACAGATATCCTTGGCTGGAGTGGGACAATGCTTCCCTTTCAGGTAAGTTTGTAAGTGTGCCTGGCAGAGATGATATTCCTGAGAATATCAAGGAGCAGCTCATTGTCGAACTTTACTCTAAGTAATAATTTACTATTTTCAGCTAAAAACAGAACTAAATATATGTCCATACTAGCATTTCAAATGCCTGAAAAAGTGGTGATGGAGAAAGCAGATGACTTTCACGGTCTTTTCACCTTCAAACCACTTGAAAAAGGCTATGGAGTTACCATCGGTAACGCCCTAAGAAGAATCTTACTTTCTTCTTTGGAAGGATACGCGATCACTACCGTAAAAATCCCGGGTGTGGTTCACGAGTTTTCCACCATCGAGGGTGTAGTAGAAGACGTTACTGATATCATTTTGAACCTCAAGCAGGTGAGATTCAAGAAAGTCCATGAGGCTTTCGACGGCAAAATCACTGTTGAGATCAAAAATCAGTCTGTTTTCACCGCAGGGGACATTGCTAAATTTACTTCCTCCTTTGAGGTACTCAATCCTGAATTGGTGATTTGTCACATTGACGAGTCTAAGGTTTTCGAAATTGAACTGACTATTGAAAAAGGAAGAGGGTATCTGCCAGCTGAAGAATCCAAACCAAAGGAGCAGGTTTTCGGCCAAATTGCAATCGATGCGATCTTCACACCCATCAAAAATGTGAAGTATAGCGTAGAAAATACCCGAGTAGAGCAAAAGACTGACTTCGAAAAGTTGATCTTGGAAGTAACTACCGATGGGTCTATCCATCCAGAGAAAGCACTCCAGGAATCAGCTAAGATTTTGATTCAGCACTTCATGCTATTCTCAGACCAAACTATGGTCTTGGATTCTACCGGTATCGCCGAGCCAGAGCCAATCGATGAAGAATTCCTTCACATGCGTAAGCTGTTGAAGACCTCTCTCAGCGACCTTGACCTTTCTGTCAGAGCATTCAACTGCCTCAAAGCTGCTGATGTGAAGACTTTGGGAGACCTTGCCAAGTTGGAGATTTCAGATATGATGAAATTCAGAAACTTCGGTAAAAAATCCCTTGCGGAATTGGAGCAGCTGATCCAAGAGAAAGGACTCACCTTCGGGATGGATATTTCTAAGTACAAACTTGATGAAGAATAAATAAAATGAGACACGGAAAGAAAATTAACCACCTTGGTAGGACGTCCGCTCACAGGAAGGCAATGCTTTCCAACATGGCAACTTCCCTCATTCTTCACAAGCGTATCTCCACCACGCTTGCCAAGGCTAAAGAATTGAAGAAGTATGTTGAGCCTCTGGTGACCAGAGCTAAAGAAGATACTACCCACAACAGACGAATTGCTTTCTCTTATCTGAAAAGCAAAGAAGCGATCAAAGCGCTCTTTGGAGAAGTAATCGAAAAAGTAGGTACTCGTCCAGGCGGATATACCCGCATTATCAAAACTGGTTTCAGATTGGGTGACAATGCTGAAATGTGTATCATCGAGCTAGTTGATTTCAACGAATTGATGCTCAAGGATGCCAAGCCAGCTAAGAAGACTACCCGTCGATCCAGAAGAAGCAGCGGAAGCAAAGCTACAGATGCAGCTCCAGCCGCTCCTGTTGCAGAAGCAAAAACTGAAGAGCCTAGTGCTCCTGAAGCTCCTGTTGAAGGCGAAACTGAAGAAAAATAAATTGAAAGTTTACTTTCACATAACAAAGGATTGGACACTCGTTCAATCCTTTTTTTATACCCTAAACGCTTACCCTCCTTCCCAAGAAATGGTTAACTTTGGGCAATCTCAAGCAAAATGAACAAACAAAAAGCTACACTTCTTCTGGCCGATGGCACGGCCTTTCATGGTACTCTCATCGGTAATCCCGGCACAAATGGGGGTGAAATTTGCTTCAACACCGGAATGACCGGCTATCAGGAAATCTATACAGATCCCTCTTACACTGGACAGATCGTAGTCACGACTACCTCCCATATTGGAAACTATGGGGTACACGCAGATGAGATCGAATCTGATCACCCTTGCGTGGCAGGTATCGTGGTCAATAGCTTTTCTGAAGTATTTTCAAGATTGGATGCTTCTGGATCCCTACAGGATTATCTGGTTCGGTATGGAATCACAGGCATTGCAGATATTGATACTCGAAAGCTTGTCCGTCATCTTCGATCCAAAGGTGCAATGAATGCCATCATCAGCTCCGAATATGAAGGGAATTTAGAAGGATTGAAGAAGGAATTGGAAAAAGTGCCGGATATGAACGGCTTGGAACTTTCCTCTACCGTTTGTACCCAAGAGCCTTATTTCTACGGGGATGAAAATGCTCCCATCAAAGTAGCTTGTTTGGATTTTGGGATCAAAAAGAACATCCTACGAAACCTTGCCTCAAGAGGAGTCTATTGTAAGGTTTTTCCTGCCAAAGAAAAACTGGAAGAAATCCAAAAATGGAATCCAGATGCGTACTTCTTATCCAACGGACCGGGGGATCCGGCTGTAATGGAATATGCAGTAGATACAGTAAAAGAAATTTTGGGTACAGGCAAACCCGTTTTTGGGATTTGCTTGGGTCATCAGCTTCTCGCAGAGGCAGTAGGTATCAAAACTTACAAAATGCACCATGGCCACCGTGGACTCAATCATCCGATCAAAAACCTCTTGACCGGGAAAAGTGAAATCACCTCCCAAAACCATGGCTTCAATATCGTAAGAGAGGATGCAGAGCAAAATCCGGAAGTGGAAATCACCCATGTGCATCTGAATGACCAAACCGTAGCAGGAATCCGTCTGAAAAATAAACCGGCTTTCTCGGTGCAATACCACCCAGAATCCTCCCCGGGACCTCATGATTCCCGATACTTATTCGATGATTTTATAGCCCTCATCAACCAAAACTAATTTTCATAAACCTTTTAAAACTATGACGTTGATTCAATCAATTCATGCAAGACAAATCCTCGATTCCAGAGGTAATCCAACTGTAGAAGTAGACGTATTTACCGAAAATGGTGCTTTTGGGCGCGCAGCAGTCCCTAGTGGGGCTTCTACAGGCGTCAATGAAGCAGTAGAGCTTCGAGATGGAGACAAAAGCAAATACCTTGGAAAGGGAGTTCTCAAGGCCGTTTCCAATGTCAACGATATCATCGCTCCGGAATTGGTGGGGATGGATGTATTTGAGCAAAATCTTATCGACCAAATCATGATTGATTTGGATGGAACTCCTACCAAAAGCAAATTGGGAGCAAATGCCATCCTAGGCGTTTCTCTCGCTGTGGCCAAAGCAGCTGCTATGGAAGCAGGACAGCCGCTTTACCGATACATTGGTGGTGTCAATGCCAATACCCTTCCTGTTCCCATGTTGAACATTATCAATGGAGGTTCTCACTCGGATGCTCCGATTGCTTTTCAGGAATTCATGGTTCGTCCCGTAGGTGCACCAAGCTTCTCTGAAGCCATCCGTATGGGCGCTGAGATTTTCCACAATTTGAAGAAAATCCTTCATGACAAAAACCTCAGCACTGCAGTGGGGGATGAAGGAGGATTTGCTCCCAACTTCTCCGGAGGTACTGAAGAGGCTCTGGCCTGTATCTTGGATGCGATTGCAAAGGCTGGGTATAAGCCCGGAGACGATGTCACTATCGCTTTGGACTGTGCTTCTTCCGAATTCTACAAAGACGGGAAATACGATTACTCCAAGTTTGAAGGTCCCAATGGAAAAGTTCGCTCCAGAGAAGAGCAAGTGGCTTACTTAGCTGAGTTGACCGAAAAGTATCCTATCGATTCTATCGAAGATGGTTGCGCTGAGGAAGACTGGGCTGGATGGGCCATGCTGACTGCCAAAATCGGTGACCGTGTGCAGCTGGTAGGTGATGACCTTTTTGTAACCAACGTGAAATTCTTGAAGCGTGGAATCGAAGAAAAATCTGCCAACTCCATCCTAGTCAAGGTAAACCAAATCGGAACCTTGACTGAGACTTTGAATGCTGTGAACTTGGCTCATAAGGCTGGTTTCACTGCAGTGATGTCTCACCGTTCCGGTGAAACGGAGGATTCCACCATTGCAGATTTGGCTGTAGCTACCAATTGCGGACAGATCAAGACTGGTTCTGCTTCCCGTTCTGACCGTATGGCTAAGTATAACCAATTGTTGAGAATCGAGGAGCAATTGGGTGATTCTGCCGTATTCAAAGGACGATTGAAGTAAAATTCCATTATCAGAAAAACACTTAAGAGGCAGTCCAATCGGATTGCCTCTTTTTTTGCATCATTTTTGTACCTTGACCTAGCAAATTGATCCCATGAAGAAGATCCTCAAATACAGCAGCAATTTTTACGTCCTGGCGACTTCTTTTTTCCTCTTTTGGATGATTTTTATCGATTCCAATAACCTGATTAATCAATTTCGACTGAGCAAAAAGCTATGGGACTTGGAAGATCAAAAGGAGTTTTATCTGGAGAAAAAAGCCCAAGTCAAAGCAGAACGGGAAGAATTGATGAGCAATCCGGAGCTTCTGGAGAAGTTTGCAAGGGAAAAGTATTTCATGAAAAAACAAACGGAGGATATCTATGTCATCGTGGAAAAATAGAGTTTTTGCAATTCTTCTTCTAGGCTTTGCCTTTATTCAACTGGATGCATTTGCCCAGCGGGAGATTTATGGGGATTCCACCAGCCTGAAGGATAGGCTGTTTTTTGGAGGGAATCTTGGCCTTCAATTTGGGACGGTAACCTTTATCGACGTTTCTCCTTTGGCGGGGGTGATGATTACTCCGAGACTCTCTGCAGGTGCGGGGATTACCTACCAGTATTATGATGACAATCGCTTTCAGGGAGCCAATGGGTCCTCTTATGGAGGGCGGGTTTTCGGTCGATACAACGTACTTCCGAATATTTTTACCCACGTTGAATATGAAAATATCAACTGGGAGACTTATAGCATAGCCGAACAGGCTTTTCGAAGAGTATGGACAGATGCGCTGTTTATTGGAGGAGGGTACTTTGCGCCGTTTGGGAGAAGGGGAGGAGCTAATTTTACCTTTTTGTACAATGTCCTCCATGACAACCAAAATTCCTACTATGCCGAACCTTATGTGATCCGAGTGGGTTTTGTGCTATAGCTACTGCACCTCAAATCGATGAACTCTCTTGTATCCAAAATCTTTAAAACCCATCAATCCTGTTCGGATTGCCCCTCTCCACAGGTGATCCAGTCCTTTTTTGAGGAATTGCTGGGTCTGCTTTTTCCGGAATATGCCCTGCAAAAAGTCAAATCAGAAGAAGAGGTTTCAGCTCGCCTGATTTTGCTCAGAGAGCAATTAGGGGCAATTCTTTCGAGGAATCAGCATCTGCACTCAGGAAAAGGTTCCGATTTGGCACAAACCTTTTTTGATCAGCTGGAGCAAGTCTTTGATTGGGTGCATCAGGATGTGGATGCGATGTTTGAAGGAGATCCCGCTGCCAAATCCAAAACAGAAATTTTGCGCAGCTATCCAGGATTTTATGCGATAGCAGCCTACCGTATAGCCAATTTATTGCATGAGTTGGGAATCAAACTGATTCCCCGGATGATTACTGAGATTGCCCATAGCCGGACGGGGATTGATATCCATCCCGGGGCTACGATCGGTCAGTATTTCTGTATCGACCACGGTACAGGAGTGGTCATTGGGGAGACCACCCATATCGGAGATCGGGTAAAAATCTATCAGGGAGTCACCCTCGGGGCATTGAGTGTAGACAAGGCCGATGCAGATACCAAAAGACACCCTACTATCGAGGATGGAGTGGTTATTTATGCTGGGGCTACTATTTTGGGTGGAAATACCGTCATCGGCAAAAACTCGGTGATTGGTGGCAATGTATGGCTGACTAAATCTGTCCCTGCTCATTCCAAAGTCTATTACCAAACTCAAATCCATCATGAGGATGGCTTGGTGACCGACCGGTACGTATTCAAAAATGACATCGATGCGACTCTTTGAATTGATCGGAAATACTCCGCTAATCCAGTTGGAGCATATTCCTAGCCATCCCAAAGTGAAAATCCTCTGCAAGATGGAAGGACAAAATCCCGGAGGAAGTGTGAAAGACCGGGCAGCCTACAATATGCTGCAGTCGGCTTTGGATCGAGGGGATATCAAAAAAGGAGATAAACTCGTCGAAGCTACCAGCGGAAATACAGGGATAGCCCTTGCCATGGTCGCCAAAGTTTTGGGACTGGATATGACCTTGATCATGCCGGACAATTCCACCAGAGAGCGAGTCCTATCCATGGAAGCCTATGGTGCGAAAGTCATCTTGACTCCGGCTGCAAAGACCATCGAGTATTCCCGGACGCTCGCCGAGCAAATGCGGGATGAGGAGGGTTATTTTATGCTCAATCAGTTTGGTAATCCGGATAATTACCTAGCCCACTACAAGACTACCGGACCGGAGATTTGGAGAGATACCGAGGGAAAAGTCACTCATTTTGTATCTGCCATGGGGACTACTGGAACCATCATGGGCGTGTCCCGCTACCTGAAAGAAATGAATCCGGCTATTCAAATCGTAGGGACTCAACCCACCGATGGATCAAGTATCCCGGGTATCCGACGCTGGTCCCCGGATTTTTTGCCTGCCATTTTTGAAAAAGAACGGGTAGATCGGGTGATCGATGTGTCCCAAGAACAGGCTACCCAAATGACCCGACGCATGGCCAAAGAAGAAGGAATCCTGGCGGGAATGAGCAGCGGCGGAGCGCTCCATGCAGCCATAGAATTGTCCAAAGAGCTTGAAGAAGGCCTGATCGTCTGCATCACCTGTGACCGGGGAGATCGGTATTTGAGCTCGGATTTGTTTGGGTAAAGGGCAATTTAAAATTTGAAGATTAGTGAAGTTGGAAAGTGGGAAGGTTGAAAAGTTGTAAAGTTCGTTTCAGAAACACCTTGGTTCAAGCCCCATTGGAATCAAAACCTAAGAAGGGAATGGGCTAAAGCCGCATTCCTATTCAAATGCCAATTTTATTTGACTTGTATTGCCTCCTGCTTCAGCTGGAGGCTGAAATAATGAGAAAACAATTTTATGGGCTTTAGCCCAATTGGTTCAATTCCCCCTTGAGGACGGACAGGTCTCCTGACCTGCCTTCATCAGGCGGGCCTGCCCGATGCAGGCGGGCCTGCCCGACACAGGTGGGCTTGGACCTCCATGTAACACCCACCAAGCCATACAAGGTTATCCCCATACGCTCAACGTTTTACGCTCAATTTCCCTTTCCTAAAAATTTACTACTAAACTCTTGTTTTATTAATTCCCACTACCTAAATTTTACTACAGTTTATTACTGTATCGTCCTATTCTTTCACAAAAACCTCAATTTTTATGGAGAACAAAATCTCAATCCAAATCCCAGCGGCGGATTTGGCAGCTGCAAAAGCAGCGCTGGAACAGGTGCAAAGTATTTTGGCACCCTATGTAGTCGCCCTCACTCCTGAGCAGCGGAAGACCATTCCGAAGATGAGTGACGGCACTGAACCCTTCGTGGGGAAAGTATCGGAGTATGCAGTCAGCAATCCCCAATTTATGCCCCCGTTTGTCCCGAGGGAGGAATTTGAGAAGGATTGGGAGGCAGTCAGTGGCCTGCTGCCCCTGTTGAGACTCTGTACGCAGATCGAGGATACCCTCAGCGATACGACCATGCTTGCCGGTTCGGAGGCCTATATCAGCGCTCTGAGCTATTACAATTCGGTGAAGCAGGCCGCCAAGATGAATGTCCCTGATGCCAAAGCCATCTACGAGGACCTGCGAAAACGCTTTGAGGGGCAGGGAAGAAGAACTCCTCCAACTCCCTGAGTAAAAGAAAAATTGCCGGATTACACTTAACACAGGGGCCGGATGCGAAAGCGTCCGGCTTTTTTATGGCACTGCTGCCCAAAAAGACCTGGTACCTCCCTACACAAGCAAACTCCCTGGGAAGTTTACTCCCTTTTCTTGGATAAAAAGAAAACCGCTTCGCCTCAGAATCCAAACTTTTCATCTAAAAGACGAACACGCTTCCCGATTTGCTGAAATTTTTCACCCAAGTGCCGAAAGAGTTTAGCAATTCTTCGAAAAGAGCGAGCAAAACGGTAAACCGGTTTCTCGAACTGCCGAACTTTTTCACCGAATAGTCGAACCGGTTCGCTGATTTGCCGAAAAGGTTTCTCTCCGAGGCGAACTAGTTGAGAAAAAAGGCAAACTGGGGTACTTCGGAAGTGGGTAGGGGTACTTCCGAAGTACCCCCACCCCTCATTGCGAGCCTGTCTGCCAATGAGGCGGGAAGGAGAAACGACTACGAAGCAATATCAAAAGAAAGAATTGGGCTAAAGCCCGATGAAACAAAAATCCTCTGGTTTGAATGGGCTAAAGCCACATTCCAATTCAAAAACAGGTACCATAGCTTTTAATTGTCTCCTACTTCAGATGGGGAAAAATTTACTTGCCTCATGCTTCTGCTGGGGAAAAATTGACTTGCCTCCTGCTTTAGCAGGGGGATCGGAATCCTACAACAAGATTTCCTGGCTTTAGCCCAATCCTAATGATAGCTTTAGGAAAATGGAATTGCAAATTCCAGAAAAATATAAAAGCGTAGATGCTCCCGTACAGCAGTCGGGACTTCGGTTAGACCAAGGCTCTACTCCCAGAAGGGGGCAAGCAATCCTTAAAGTTCGACCCACTTCGGGGTCGGGAAAACCATGATGATTGATCTATGATTTCCACGGGTTGGGGTTCGCAAGCTCACCCACCAACCCGCGGCTATTGAAAAGTTTGACCCCTTGTCAGGGGTCATGATTTTGAAAAATTTTGTGATAATTAAATGATCCTGAAAGGATCCAACCTCTCAATAGCCCTAGGTGCAACCTAGGGAAAAAGGAATATAGTTTTTGGATCTGGCAACCCTGATAGGGGTTGAACTGGTAGGTAATCACAAAAGATATTTTTCATCGAATTCAATTTCATGTTCTTTCAAAAGAGCCTTGTATTCTTCCCTAAATGAAATTTTGCGATGATGTTCTTCTTGATTTTTGATGTAGTTGATTAATCGGTTTTTTTCTTTAATCGACTCTGAAAAAGCACCATAACCATCCTGCCAACCTTTGAACTTCGGAAAAATGCTTTCTTTTTTTATAAAGTCATCTGCAGCTAATTTGATGTCTTTGATCAAAGAGGAAATAGATAGTGTAGGATGGACATGAGTCAAAATGTGTAGGTGATCTTCAACGCCATTGATTCGATAGAGATGGCAGTTTTTATTGGTTAAAAGTTGGTGGAGATAAGCAAAAAGTCGTTTTTTCTGGTCTGGTACGATGGTAGGTTCTCGGTGTTTGGTGGAGAAAACAAAGTGATACAAAAGTTGGGTATGAGTGGCCATAACATATTGGTTTTGATTGAAAAAGATGATTTGAAAATCGCCAAATAATTCAAAAATGGCAAGGGAAAAATGAGGTGGAAATAAGTTCGACCCGCTTCGGGGTCGGGAAAATCATTGATGACGGATCCTTTTATCCACGGCCCCGATAGCCATCGGGGTCACCCGCGGTTAATGAGAGGTTTGACCCCTTGTCAGGGGTCATGATTTTGAAAAATTTTGTGATAATCAAATGATCCTGAAATGCCTGTCCGCTGTGGCGGAGATCGAACTTTTCAATAGCCCCCGGTGCAACCGGGGGTAGGAGTGAATGGTTGTTATTGGTTTTGGCAACCCTGAAGGGGTTGAACTTGTGGAAAAGGGAATTTCATCCCGACAGTTGTAGGGGATCCAAATGATATAAAAGCGTAGATGCTCCCGTACAGCTGTCGGGACTACGCTTAGACCGACACCTAGTCTACACCCAGTATAGGAACTGACCCGGTACGGGTCTGATATCGGTAGAAAACAATCATCTATAGATCAATCCGATCCGCCGCGGCGGAGTCGAATAAATAATCTCAATCCTTAATTTCTACCTATATAACATCCCTACGGGATGAACGATCTTGATGAAAAGCCCAACAGGAATTGCAAATTCCAAAGGATATTAAGGCGGAGTTGCAAACTCCGCCTAGTCAAACGAACATTCTACACTCAGAAGGGGCTCTACTCCCAGAAGGGGGCTAACATTCTATTCCCAGTCGGGGAAAAGCACCGGAACCGCAAGCCGGGTCACAGATGGTGAGTTGGAGGAGCCAGTTGCGATAGGTATCGAGCTTTTGCTTGAGTTCGGTCTTGCGCTTTCGCTCGGCTTCCTTGGTTTTATAGCTGAGGTATTTGGAGAATTCCTCGTCCACCAGTTCGAGTTCAGCTTTTTTCTCGGTACAGAGCCGACCTAGGGTATTGTCTACGATGTACTTGGTGATGTACTTGGGGGTGTAGAAGACCCCATCCCGCTTGCGCTTGGTTTTGGACTTGTCCACCGTTTCCCCGGCGAGTTGGGCACGGACATTCTCGATATCATTCAGGGAATGTTCGAAGATATGCCCGAGGATATTCGTGTCCACTTCCGTGTCGAAGTCATACTCGGTGAGCTTACGGACGTGCTTTTCCAGTACGCTGTCGGAGATCTTCAGCTCCTCCAGGACGGGATCGATGGCGAAGAGTCCCCCGTTGTAAGCGTGGATTTCGGCTTTGCCGGGTTGGACTCTTCCGGTATTCAGGTAGCCGAAGTATTTTTTGAATCGCTCGTAGATGGGACGGTACTCGTCCAGTTCCGCAAGCTTTTTCCATTGATTGACGATCTCCATGATGGAGTTGGGTGGTAGCAGCCCTTTGTCCTCGGCAAAGAAGATAAAGAGGAATCGGTCGAGGAGCTTTTGGCTTTTCTTGTAGAGAAGTAGCTCGTCTTGCTCGGGATTCTGGGTCACCAAGTCCTGCCAGAGTTCCTGCTTGAAGGAGGAGTAATCCTTGTAGAGTTGTTTGGTGATCTGCTCCTCGGCAAGCAAGGATTCCTCCTTGATCTTTTTGGGGAGTCCCTGCAGGAGATTGTCTTTTTGAAGCAGCAGCCAAAGCAGCTTAAACTGCTCATTATCCATCGCAAGGATATTGAACTCCACATAGTCCACGGCATTGTCGATGTAGAAGCGCAGCTTTTCAAAGTTGCTCGTGATCACATAGACGCAGTCGGGTTGGTTGTTTTTGTAATTGAAGGCCTGATCGCGGATTTTATCCAAGTCCTTGGTATCAGTGCCTTTGAGTTCGATCACGGCAAGGGCATTGCCGTCTTTGAGAATGGCTCCGTCGGTCTTTTTGGAATCCTTGATATTCTTAAGCTCGGTGGTCAGGTTGAAGTCCGGCTCGGGATTGATGGTATAGCCTAGGATTTTGACAAACAATTCCCGAAGGAAACCCTCCTGAAACTGCTCCTCTTTGGCGGCGCGGATATTATCCCGTATTCGGGGATTGTGAAAATAGGTCAAATAGGCGGCTAGAGCCTCCTGAATGGGTTGATTGGCCTGAGCGGCGAGGTATTTTTTGAGAACAGAACTTTGGAATAGCGCCATTGAAAAAAGGAAATCAAAAACTTCTCCCTAAAGATATGGGATGAATTGAAAATTGGAAGTCTTTTTCGGTGAGTTGGCAGAAAGTGTCAGATGAAAAAAGGGGAAAAATAAAAACCCTTGAGGTTTTTTGATTCCTCAAGGGTTGAATCTTTAGAAAAACCGCTTCATCTTCTCCAATCCTTCTTTCACTACCACTTGAGCGTCCATAGCATAATAAGTTGGATTGAAGAGTTCCAGAGAAAGGATAATCTCTCCGCCTTTGGATTTAAGGGTATTGGCAAGTTCCTGCATGGGGGCGGCACCATCTCCGGGCATCACCCGGTCTTTGTCCTGCTGCTCCAATCGGGGAATAGCTGCAGGGACATCGTTCATGTGGAAAATATCGATGGCCTGTCCGTCCAATAGTTTCATCCCCTCAAAGCCTGAACCTCCCCGAAAGAGGTGATAGACATCCGCAAGAATCTTGGCATCCTTGTCGTCTGCCACCGCAGCGACCATCATTGCTTGTCCCAAGTGGTAAAATGAGGGAAATGCCCCCCAGAATTCCAGCTGAGGCATGACCCCCGTTTTTCTCCCCAAGTCCAGTAATCGCTTATACTTTTCTCCAGCCTGCATCAGGTCCAGAGGAGCCTCCGAGCCAATAGCCGGTGCAGCCACCCGAGGACAGCCCAATTCTGCCAAAATTCCCATTTCCTTTTCCATCTGCGCAAATCCCGCTTTGCTTTTCTCCGCATCCTGAGCCATCCAAGTGGGAAAGCCGATGCAGTCAAAAAATTCCAATCCGGCATCAGAAGCCAGCTTTTTCAGAGAAGCTACGGATTTACCTTCGCCGAGATAGGCCTCGATTTCCATCATCCAGGGCTCGAAGCCATCGTATCCGGCCCGTGCTGCAAGCTCGATGATTTGTGGTAGACTGAGCTTTTGCCCGCGGATGGTGGAGGTGTTCAGGGAAAACTTGAATAGCGTATTTTCCTTGGGAGCTGAGGAGGCTTGGGCTAAAGAAGGGGCGGTGGCAAGGGGAGCCAAAGCGAGGGTTTTGAGCAGGTTTCGTCGGGAGAAGGTCATGGATTCTAAATTTTTTGTCCGTTCAGTAAATTAAATTTACCGCTTAAAGATATTTTGAAGAAATAGGTAGAAAGGCAATTTTCTATTGTCAATTTTATAGAATGCATAAAATACAATTTTTACCGCTTTTGGTTTTTTATTTTCTTTCCAGCGGGCTTTTGGCTCAGACTGTCGGTCGTAATTTGGCTTTTTTGCCCGAATACCAAGAGCAGCTTCCTTTTTTTCAGGAGCTGATTACCGGGGGTAAGTATGAGGAACCTTCGTCACTCATTCAGGGAGATCCTTACTACCATACCCGACAATTTGAATCCGGCAGCCTGACCATTAATGAAATCACTTATCCGGGAGTGCCACTTCTGTATGATATTTTCCGGGATCAGATTTTGACATTTCATCCGCTTTTCAACCAAAAGACTCTGATCAAACCCGAAAAGGTAGATCGATTTGTGATGGGAGATGGGGCTGCTTTTGCCAGAATGGAGGGAAATGAGAGTTTTGGAAAAGATGGAAGTGGATTTTACAAAGTCATCGCTGAGGGAGACTATTGGGCTGTTTCCAAACCCTACAAGACCGCCAAAGCTCTCCGTGAAATGTCCCGTTACGATGAAGTCTATGTAGAAAAAGAGACCTTTTTTCTCTGGAAAGGCGGTGCTTTTTTCCCCATATCCAAAGGCAAGGAGGCCATAGCTCTTCTCGGTCTGAACAAAGCAGAAGCCAAGCGAAAGCTTCGTGCAGAGCAGCTCAATTTTAAACAAAACCCTGAAGGCTATCTCCAGCTTTTGGTTCATCTAACTCCTTCCCAGCCATGAGAAAGAGTGCGATAGTTCTGATTTTTCTTTTATCAGCCCTTTCTATTCAGGCCCAGACCTCTGACCGAATTTCCGGGTTTTATCCCGGGATTTCCTTTGAGCGGTTTGTGGATTTGGTGGAGAAGGAGACTTCCTATCGGTTTTACTTCGATCCAAGGATGGTCAAGGAGCTTACCGTGAACCTTTCGGCCAATCAGGACAAGCTGGAGGATGTGCTTCGGGTGATTTTCGAAAAGACCCCACTGACCTTTTCCATTTCTTCAAGTAAGGAGGTTTTTCTTTTTTCTGGGGAAAAGTCGCCGGTGGAATTCCCTGCAGACTACCTAAGCAGAGGCAGTGAAGGCACTTCCTCTTCCCGCCCCATGGATGAATTTGTGCGCAATCGGCGCTATGTCTTGGGGGTGCCGGGTCCGGGTGATGAAGCCAGAATCCAAGGGCAAATCATCAGTTTGGAAAATCAGAAACCGATTGAGGGGGCTATTGTCTATGACAAAACATCACTCAGGCAGACCATTACCGATCCGGAGGGAAGATATGAGTTGCTCCTTCCCAAAGGGGATTTGACCCTGATGATTCAAAATATTGGTGGCTACACCGAGCAGCGTCTGATTACCCTGCAGGGAAGTGATCAGCTGGATATTCAGATAGGAGAGGGGATATTCTCTTTGGCCGAGGTGACTGTTCGCTCCGGAGCTTTGACTCAGGTGAGTCGTCCGGAGATGGGAGTACAGGCCCTGAGTGTACAGCAGATGAAAAAGCTCCCTGCAGTACTCGGAGAGGTGGATATCATCCGGGGGATTCTCACCCTTCCCGGAGTCAATACGGCTGGAGAGGCGAGTGTGGGGTTCAATGTCCGTGGAGGTGCCGCCGATCAAAACCTGATTCTTTTGGGACAAAATACCTTGTTCAACCCATCCCATCTTTTCGGGTTTTTCTCAGCAGTCAATTCCGATATGGTGGAGGGAGTGGAGCTTTACAAAGCAGGAATTCCTGTCAGCTATGGAGGCCGCTTGTCTTCAGTCCTTCAGGTGACTCCCAAAGTGGGGAGGAAAGACCGAATTGGTGGCTCGGGAGGTATAGGGCCACTGACCAGTCGTCTGTCTCTCGAAGGACCCATCGGTCAAAAGACCACCTTTACTTTGGGTACTCGACTCACCTATTCGGATTGGTTGTTGGACTATTTGGAGGAAAGAGCGGATTTGGGAGCTAGCCGGGCGTTTTTTGGAGATTTGAATGGCTCTATCCAGAATGAGATTGGGGAGAAAGACCGACTTACCCTTTCTGGCTATCTGAGTAGAGATGAGTTTCAGTTTGACCCGGATACGGTCTATCGGTATTCCAATGAGAATTTTTCCCTGACTTGGACTCATTATTTCAATGATGAACTGGAGGCAGACTTTTCTGTGGGGCAGGATGGGTATTCTTTTGAAGTGGAAGGTCAGGATAATCCACTGAATTCTTATATCTACCGATTTGAAATACTCCAACGCTTTTTGAAGGCTCAGTTTCGACAGGAAAAAGGAGATCGTCACATCCTTACTTATGGATTCCATGGGATTCATTACCGACTCAATCCGGGGACTTTAAACCCACTGGGAGCTGAAAGTATCGTGATTCCGGATGAGCTTCCGGAGGAACAAGGATTGGAGCTTTCAGCATTTTTGGGAGACGAGTTTAAAATCAACGAGCAGTGGACAGTAAGCGGGGGAGTGCGGTTGAACTGGTTTGGGTTTTTGGGGCCACAGGTTTTGCCTGCCTACGCGGAAGGAGCTCCTTACTTGCCGGAAAACATTATAGGAGAAGAAAACTATTCCTCCGGTGAGTTAATCAAGAGTTATTTTGGTCCGGAATTCCGCTTTTCTGCCCGGTATGCGCTGAATAACTGGTCATCCATCAAGGCTGGAGTCAATTCCATGCGGCAAAACATCCACTTGCTCAGCAATTCTTCAGTGATCACTCCTACGGATACTTGGAAGCTCAGCGACGCTTTCCTTGCGCCTCAGCGGGGGATTCAGTACGCCTTGGGCTATTTCCGGAATATGAACAACAATACCTTGGAGTTTTCGGCAGAAGTCTACTACCGCTCCATGCAGAATTTGCTGGATTACCGTTCCGGAGCAACGATCGTACTCAATGAACGGATCGAGCAGGATGTCTTGGTGACACAGGGGCAGGCCTATGGTTTGGAGCTTTTTCTGAAGAAAAGCACAGGAAAGCTGAACGGTTCTTTGGCATATACTTATAGCCGGTCTTTGTTGAGATCTGACCCCAGCGAGCAAAAGGAACAAATCAATCGTGGGGAGTGGTACCCCAGCAATTTTGACCAGCCTCACAATGCCAATTTGGTCTTGAATTATGAGCTAAGCAAAAGGATCAATACCACTTTGGCAGGGAAATACAGTACGGGCCGGCCGGTGACTTTGCCTATTTCCAAATTTGAATACGGAGGATCCGAGCGGGTGTACTTTGGGGATAGGAACTCCTTCCGGGTACCGGATTACTTTAGGCTGGACCTTTCGATCAATTTGGAAGGCAATCACAAAGTAAACAAGGTGGCTCACGGTTCTTGGTCCTTTGGGGTGTACAATATTCTCGGGCGGGACAATGCCTACTCCGTGTATTATGTGCCGGAAGGAGGTTCACTTCAGGGCTATCAGTTGGCCATTTTTGCTGAGCCGATTCCATTCATTACCTATAATTTCCGATTTTGATGAATATGCTGCTTAGACTTTTTGTGGTGATTGCCTTGGGGATGACGTCCTGCAGGATTCCTTTTGACCCTGAGGTGCCGGATACGTTTACTGATGTGCTGATCGTGGAGGGATATTTGGATTCGGAAGGGAAACCCAGTGAATTACGACTTAGCAAGACGGTTCCTTTGAGTGCGGATACTTCTTCCCTTCCTGAAACCAATGCCAGGGTTTTTTTGACAGCCTTCTCAGGAGAATCTTATCCTTTGACCGAAACAGAACCGGGGATTTACCTTTTTCAGGCAGATGTGCCAGAGGAGGGGACCTATACTTTGGAGATTCAGCTCGCCAATGGAGATCGGTATCAATCCCAGCCTATCCGCCCTATTTTGACCCCTGAGATCATCGATGTGGGTTATAACCGAAATGAAGATGGTGTAGAGGTATTTATATCAACAAAAGGGGATGAAAACGCGGATGATTTTCTCTGGACCTATGAAGAAACCTGGATTTACCGACCTAGAATCAGGACTACGTATATCTATGACCCCGAATTGAGGGATGTGAGATTTCGAACTGAAGCGGAGCAGATTTCTCTTTGCTTCAAAACAGAATCCAGCCCGGATATTTTATTGGAAACAAGTTCAAGATTTCAGGATCAAGTGGTTTTTCAAAAAACCATTACGCAAATCCCTGAGGGAGATGAGCGTATCATGGAGCGCTACAGCATTTTGATTGCTCAAAAGGCAATCTCAGAGGATGCGGTTCAGTTTTGGGATATTCTGAAGAAAAACACAGAGGATATTGGCTCCATTTTCAGCCCTCTTCCTTCGCAAATCACAGGAAATATCCGAAGCTTGGATGAGGAAGGCCGCCCCGTGGTCGGGCAAGTCAGCATGGGAGTGGTTCAGGAAATCCGGCTTTATGTTGACTTTGTAGATGTATTGCCTTGGCCATATATCGACCCGCAGTTTAACGATTGTGTGATCGGATCGGACGAAGTGAGAATTCCCGACTATTCTGCAATTTTCGGAAGTGGATTTACCCTTCCTGCCAGAGAATTGTTAGTAGGGACGTCCATCGTGGGCTATTACCCCACTGATCGAAGATGTGCAGACTGCACGCTATATGCATCACCGGTAAGACCTGATTTTTGGGAAGATGAATAAGACCAAAATGAACAAGATAATTTCCTTTTTCTCTTCCAAAACCAGTTGGATTGCAATACTCATTCTTGCTTCGGTGAATTTCAGCCTTGCAAGACAGGAAACCAACCTGATCGAGGAGGTGTCTTTTTCGATACCCAAAACCCTATTTTTCACTGGAGAAAAAATCTGGCTGGAAGCCCAAGTGAACATCAAGGACAGAATCAGTCCTTCTCAGGTCCTTTATGCGGAATTGGTGGATGCCAACTCCAACTCCATGGATTACGTCAAAATCCCTCTGCAGCAAGGAAAGGCATTGAATTATTTTTCCATCAACCAAAAAATCCCCTCAGGAAACTACCTCCTGAGAGTATACACTCGGATCAGCCCCTACCTCAATCCGGAGTCAGGGATGGCTCAGCAGCTGATCACGATCATCAATCCCACTCTTCCTCCGTCTTCCCCGGCTGAACCTTCGGCACAGCGGTCAAGCCCTCCCCAAGAGACCTTTCAAGCAAAAAAATCCAGTCAACTTCCCGAATCTTCGATCAACTGGGACTCTTCCGCTTCCTCTTTTGGGATTTCCATAGCCAATCCATTTCTGCCTGAAGAGCAAAAACAACTACTCTCCGGCGAAATCTACCAACCCATCGAAAGTCAAACCCTCTTACCGGAGTTGTTTGGTCATATAGTGCAAGTCAGGGTGCCGGAATTTATTCCCGAATCCACCTACTTTCTTTCCGTGCATGGAAGTCAAAGTGCCCTGTTTACCGATATTCCTGACGGGGAGGGGAAATTGCTTTTTGATATTGGCGGACTCAAGCATTGGGACCGGATGATTATTCAGTTGGAAGATGGAGCCGAAATGCCCGGAATCGAGGTGGTTCCTCCTCTGATCAAAACCAGATTTAAAGATGGGTTCTCCATTCCTCCTTTGGTGCTGGAGGAGGGTGATTTACCTTATTTGGAAAAGCTGCTCAAAGCATCCATTGTGGAGGCTAACTATCAAACCCAATTTATCGACGACTCTTTGAAAGTCGTGACGGGGTTTGTGGCGGATTTCACCTACTTCTTGGATGATTATACCCGATTTGAGGAGGTAGAGACGGTATTGAGAGAATATGTCCCTTCGGTTTTTGTCCGCTCAGAACAAAGGAAAAAAGTATTCCGTCTCGTGGATAATCCGGGAAATAAGGTCTTTGATTCCAATCCGCTGATCTTGGTTGATGCCATGCCGGTCTTTGATTCGGATCTTTTGGCTCAGTTTAATCCCAAGTATTTTTCCAAATTGGAGGTGCTAAACCGGGAGTTTTTTCTTAACGAACGAACCTATGACGGGGTGTTGAGCTTTAGCAGCTACCAAAATGACTTTGGTCTTTTCCCTTTGGCCAATAATGCCCGTTTTTTTGATTATTTCGGACTGCAGCCTTTGTCTGTTTTAGATAAGGGGCAGTTTTCAAAACCTGCCGAAAACCGACGCTATCCCGACTGGAGGACGGTTCTTTATTGGTCAAGCTCTTCGCCCCTTCCTGCTTCCATCGCTGCTCCGGATTGGGAGGGCGTGTTTTTGATTTGGAAAAGGATCCCCACAGCGGATGGCAAACAGCAAGTGGAGCGAACCTATTTCAGGGTAGATTGATAGCTCAGTCCGCTTTTCTTCCCAATTCTTCCTTCAGAAACTTATTCAACTTGGCCTCATAGGCTTTGGATTCAGGATATTCTGGAATCAGCCCTTTCTTTTCCGGGAAGGTCTCCATATGCAAGGTCTGAGTAGGGAAGGCAAAACGAACTCCCAGGGAATTAGCCAGTTTGACAGTCTGAACGAGGATTTCATGTCTTGCTCTCAATTCTTCACCCCAAGTAGGAAGCTCGAAGAATATGTAAAACATGATGTCTTGGCTGTAGGAAGAAAGATTGTTGAAATAGACGTGATAGAGATCTTTTCTCGTGTCCGGATGGGAAATTACAATTTCCCTTAGGCCTTCCACAAATTTTTCGATCAGCTCAGGCGGGGTGTCATAGGTGATGGTCAGTGTGGTGAAAAAGCGTCGGTATTTTCTCAGCCCGTGATTATCCACTACAGAGTCGGCAATCTTTCCATTTGGGACATACATGACCGAATTTCGGAAGGTACGGATTCGGGTAGAGCGGAAACCCACTTCCTCCACCGTACCGTCAATATCTCCAGAAGTCACCCAATCGCCCACTTGGAAGGGCTTGTCAATGAAAATCATGATAGACCCGAAGAAGTTTTTGATGGTGTCCTGGGCTGCCAAGGCGATTGCCACCCCACCAATGGACAAGCCGGTCAGAAAAGGAATGATGTCGAAGTTTAATCCATCCCGGAGTATGAAAAGAGTACCCACCAGGATGACAAGTGCTTTAAGCGTCTTGCGAATCAATGGAACGAGCTGATCATCGAGAGTTGATTCTGTTTTGGTAGCCAAATGCTGGAAATACGCCGCGACCACATCCACAATTTTGTAGAAAATCACCGTGATCAGGAAAGGCTTCAAGGTATTGAAGACAATGATCACCCAGCTCCAAATCTCAGCAGGCAGCTGAAGGACTCGGACAAAGAGAGAAAGCAAAACCACAATCAGATAAAAACTGGTGATTTTGGCTATGGGAAGCAGGTAGTTTTCTCCGATATATCCGTAGCCCAGCCTTTTCAACAGGTAAATCAATCCCCGATCTACCAAAAAGGTGAAAATCAGATGTGCCAAAAAGGTAAGGATGATGAGTAAAAAGAGCCCGGTCAGTTGCCAAGTCTGCAGCCCGAGATATTCATCAGTTCCGATTTTTGGAAGGATATTGAGCAGCTTGTCAGTCCCGAATGGGTAGGTTTCGTCATGGAGTCGCTCGATCCGGGAGACAGAAAAAGCGGAGAATTTCCATTGATTCCCCCTTTTCTCGAGGTATATGCTGGGAACTTTGGCCGCATCAAAGTAGAATCTGGGCTCCCCTCCTGCGGTAGAATCTACATAGACAGGATCGTTGGGAATTTCACTCGTGCGAATGATGACTCCTTTCCCTTCCAAGATTTGTTTCAGCTTAATGGCTAAGTCTTCCGGATCTCCTTCCACTCCCCGAATGTCCAGTGTCTTTGCAGAGATATCGGGCTGGAAATGGTTTTTCTCCAGATTGAAAAAGAAAGTCAAGGTGGTATGATAGGGTGTTGTCAGATTGACCTCTTCGGAGAGTCCCTCTGCCTGTTGCTCATCTATGATGAGCTGAGCAAAGGCCGGATTCAGGGTAAAAAAAAGTAAGGAAAATAGTAGAAAACAGGGTATACGCTTCATTTCAGTCATTTGAATGAGGCCGCAAGTTACGCAATCAATAAAGTCTGCCCAAAAACTTCCGAATCAATCGGGCATCAAGTACTGGAATGTATTTTTCCCTGAGCGGGTATAGATGGCATATTGACCCTCAGACGCCCGGTGAAGGATTTGAATTGGCCCTTCACTTTCCAGAGGTGGCTGGGTAAGCAGGGTGCCCTGCAGGTCATAGAGGTAGCCAAAGCCCTGCTCCGGGTCAGTGACTGCAAGGAGGCGGCGGTTGGCTCCAAAGTCAAATAATTTAAAAATCAACTGCTCCCCAGCCAAAGGCAAACTGAAAAGCAACTTTTCTTCACCGTCCAAAATCAGGGTTTTGTTGAACTGCCGCACCAAAATCAGGTAGGTTAGCTCGGACTGGTCAGAGAGCAATTCAAATCGGTCGTCCCGGTTGTCTTTAATCAGCTGATTTCGGTAATTGATTTCTCCCGAAAAACCCGAACGGATAAGTTCTCCGGATTGGGAAATCCCCTGGATTTGGAAGGGAGTCTTGTCCTTGGTGATGGCTAATGAGGTGGTAATCTCTGCCCCGAAATCAATTGGCCCTCCTTCTTGCCTTTCCCCACGTCGATTGAGCAGGTGAAGCTTTCCCGATTTACCCTGAGCCACCATGTAGTCACCCATGCCGGGTACTCGGACGTGTTCCGGTGCTTTGAGTAGGGGGTCTTTTAGAGCTAGCGGATTCCAGCCATCCAGCTTTTGTCCGGATCGGTCAGTCAGCCAAAGGTTACCATTCGCTGTAGCAAGGAAATAGCGGTAGTCCTTGGAGTTATCGTAATCGACCAGATTGAGATGGGTTATTTTCTCATTTTTGAGGGAAAAAGGGAAGCCGGGAAGTGAATTGCCTAGCCTGTCTATACCATGCACTTGATCTGCTGTCGCAAAAAGCAATTGGAGCTTTCCGTTTTTGTAGTAGTCGATTTGGAAAACTTCTGAAATGATAGGGCCTGATAGCTCTTTGGTAAACACAGTTTGACCTGCTGAATTGAGCAGAAAAAGCGTGTTTTGCTCATCCTGAAGGACCAAATCTTGGGTTTTGTCATTGAAGTTGAGAACAGCACGTGGACCAAAAATCAGCGGATTGCTGAAAGTGATTTCCTGGTTAGGGGCTAAGACCAGAGTTGGATTGGTGATTTTTTCCTTTGGACCTTCACTTTCAAACGGGATCAGAATTGTAGCTTCTTTTTTGCCAGAATACTCATTGATTCGGAAAGTCAGGTAAGGAAAAGAACGGAATACTGAGCCATATTTCTGTAGAAAAGTACTCCAGGAAGGATTGGCTTCCTTTGTCCATTGATTCCAGATTTTGGGAAGGAAAAAGGTTTTGCTGTAGCCGGCAGCAGGTGAAATGGACTTTGGGCTAGGGTCATTTGCCTTGGCTTTGTTCCAAGTATTGCCTAGATAGAAATCATCCAGAAACATCTTCATCCCTGAAGCGGAATTGGCTATGACCAGAATTTCACCGACAAGGGTAAGATGGGACTGGGGAAATCCCCAAAATTTTCCGCTGAAAAGATGGGCAGGAAACTCCTCCTCAGGGAAAAACAGGATTTCATTGTCCCGGTAGAAATCGCGGGAAAGCCCCTCAGCTTCATTTCGGAATTCTTGGAGAAAGGCCCAAGTCTGTTCCGGATTGTTAGTTTTTGCCAGAAGAATTTGATTGTTTCTTTGGTTGCCCAAGTTTTCGAGTTTGAGCAGGTATTGCTCTCCGGTAAAACTATCCAGAAATCCACGGTCCAATAATTTGGCCTGAAACTCCCCACTCAAGGTAGACTTGGGGACAAAGGATTTGTTTTGTAGTCTTTGAGCTTGGAAAATATCCGGTAAATTAATTTGGGTCAATGCAAGGGTATTATTGGTAATCAGCTTTTCGAAATCGGGAAAATTAGCTTTTACTGAAGGGAGAAACTGGATCTCGGTCTCCAGAGATATAGGCCCTTTTAGCTGAATTTGGTTTTCCTCCAAAGCCAGATTAAGTGCTACTGCATAGTCTTGACTGCTCATTTCGCGGATCACTCCGTTTTCCCGATCTACACTGATTCCGGATAGAAGCCGGGACACACCCTTGGAGGTCAAAATCAGGCGCCCCAAGCCAGAGGGAGGTGAGGAATTGGGGTCTAAGGTAGAAGAGAGGTTTGGTTGGGTGGGGTCAAGAAAAAGACGGATAGCCTCCTCAATCAGGAATGAAGTGGAGGAGATGACCAAAACATTACCAAGCGCTGTAATTGTCCATTGGGGATTGTTGGATGAGTCAATAAACTCCCAAATCGGCTGGTCACTGTACTTTCTGGACTTGAATTGGCCTTTTTCTGCCAGTTGAGTTCTAAAATCTTCCAAGTACTCCGTCGCAGATTGATTGCCAAAATTTAGGGCATACATCAAGTCAAAGCTATCGATTCCGGTGGAGTGGTAGCTGATGGTGACTTGTTTGTTTCTAAGAGCTTTGGTCACCAGTCCCGCATTACCGGTCAGGCTGTCCAAAGTTACCAACTGGTCTGCCAGGCTTTCCATTGCCGGAAGCTGGGAAAGCAAATTCCACACAGGATGAGAAACCAGGTCATTCCAGGCTTGATCGGCCGAATTGGTCTCGAAGGTGAATGCTGCCTCACTGGAAATGAGTTCGAGATTACTGATCGACCGGGAGGAAAAGTAAGTTTGGTACAGTGAATATCCACCCCAGCCCATGGCGAGTAGGGCAATCAGGACCAGAAGACTTTTCCAGATTTTCACTGACGAATTTTGGGTGAATGAATTTCGAGTTTACAAAAAAGACCCAAGAATTCCCCATCATAGGGCATATTCTTGGGTCTGATTTTATTCAGAAAGTGGATTACTTTGCCAGCTTGTCGAGGACATTCATCACTTCTTTCACGTGGCCCCTTGAAGTTTCCAGAAGAGCCTTTTCTTCTTCGTTCAAGTCCAGTTCAATGACTTTTTCGATTCCGTTTTTGCCTAGGATTACAGGTACTCCCAAGTAGCAATCGTCGATTCCGTACTCTCCATCCAGCTTGATGCATACAGGGAATACTCTTTTTTGATTTTTCAGGATGGCTTCTACCATTTGAGCAGCTGCCGAACCCGGTGCATACCAAGCAGAAGTGCCCATCAGCTTGACCAATTCGCCACCGCCAAATTTGGTTCTTTCGATGATCGCGTCCAGCTTATCTTTGGCTACAAGCTCAGTGACAGGGATACCTGCTACCGTAGTGTATCGAGGAAGTGGCACCATAGTGTCTCCGTGACCTCCCATCAGGATAGCCTGGATTTCCTTTCCGGATACATTGAGTTCGTCTGCCAAAAATGCTCTGTAACGAGCAGTGTCGAGGATTCCTGCCATACCCATTACTTTGGTACGTGGAAGTCCGGAAGTCAGGTGGGCCTGATAGGTCATGACATCAAGTGGATTGGATACCACGATGATGATTGCGTCAGGAGAATATTTGATTACATTTTCTGTCACAGACTTTACGATACCAGCATTGGTTTCGATCAGGTCGTCGCGGGTCATTCCGGGTTTTCTTGGAAGTCCGGAAGTAATTACGACTACGTCCGAGTTGGCTGTTTTGCTGTAATCTGCGGTGCTACCGACTGTTTTGCTGTCGTATTGATTGATGGGAGCTTTTTGCCAGATGTCGAGTGCTTTACCCTCAGCCACTCCCTCTTTGATATCTACCAAAACAATCTCCTCGGCTATTTCCCGATAGGCTAAAACATCAGCACAGGTGGCACCTACGTTACCTGCACCTACTACGGTTACTTTGCTCATGATTTTATCTGTTTTTTTGAATGAATGCCTTGAAAAGCGGCGCTAAGATATTAAACAACGGCAAGGAATTGAAGCCGGTTTCAGAATACTTTGGCAGAAGGCGGGGAATTTTGATGAACGAAAACAGGGCGGGATAAACAGCCTATTCAAACATCTGCCTGAGGCTGAAAAACCCGAATGATTCCCTGTAGGAGCGAAACAGCCGCTGATTATTTGCATTGTAATATTCAGCCAGTGAAGTCATCATTTTTGCCTTGATCTTTGGGTTGCTGTCGAAAATCTCCTGAATGGCAAAATGCGGAATCACGATCAGCTGAGCTTCATCGGAGGTGATAATGGCCGTGTAGGTTCTTTTGGCATTTTCTATCAGAGAGTTTTCCCCGAAAGCATCTCCTTTTCCCAGTTCCATGATAGTCTCAAAGTTATCTTTGATATCGATGGTCAGTTCGATGGTCCCTTTTTTAATCAAGTACATCGCCTGACTGGGATCTTTGCTAAAGAAGACCACCTCGTCCTTCATATACTTTCGGTGATGTAGGGTAGGAAGAAATCGAGCGAGTTCCTTTTGTCTTAGCCTTTCAAAAAATTTGATTCCTTGGAGAAATTCAAACATTTGGATTTCCTCGGGTTCATAGGTTTTAGAAAAAGGATTGCGCATGATTCAGCTTTTTTTGAAGTAAAAGACTTTTCTTGTAGATGGACCCCGCTTGGCCCAATCTGCGATTCGGAAACCGATCACCCAGGCTATTTTTCCACTGGAAACCAGCACCTTCACCTGCTGTTTTTTGATCAAAGGGACTTTGGAGTCGATAAGAAAGTCAGAGATTTTCTTTTCCGCATTCATTCCCAAAGGCATAAATCGATCGCCTTCCTTCCAGTTTCTTATTTCCAGGGGAAATTCCAGCAGATCTTCGTCCAATTGAGCGTTTTCAGGAGAAGAATCGATGGGGATAGTAGGTGAAACCCTGGCTATCCGATAAGTGCCTTCAGGAAGATAAATTTCCACAGACTTTTCTTCTACAGAAATTCCGTCAAATTCGATAGGCTTTGGAGCAAGATATATTCCGGTTCTATCCAAATTGATTAGGTGACTTGGGCTGTAAAAAACCGTTCCCGGCTTGGGTTCTGCTACCGAGGAGTGAATTTGATTTACTTGGTCCGGCTGGAATCCATAGGGCCTCAACCAGAAGTAAAGAAGACTTGCTCCCCCGGGCTGATGCTGAATTGAGGTATAGGGGAGAAAAGATCCATCTTCGTCTGTCTGGACATGGATGGATTTCCAATCCTCAAATAGCCCTGAAAAGGCCTTTCCGGTATCTTTGAGTCGGGAAAAACTCGTTAGCAGGTTGGCTTTGGCATCCGACGCAACCTCATACAGTGCAGGCAGGGCCTCTAGCCTTAGTTTGTTTCGTTTGTAGTCTGATTTGGCATTGGAGCTGTCTTCCCTCCATTCCAGTTGGTTGGATTTTGCATATTCAAGAAGGTTTTCTTTAGAAAAGGACAATAAAGGCCGGATGAGCCAACCCTTTTTTTCAGCCATGCCATAAAGGCCTTCTATCCCGGTACCCCGAAGTAAATTGAGGAAAATGGTCTCCAACTGATCATCCTCATGATGAGCTAGGAAGATTCCTTGAAGGTGATTTTGTGCTCTGATTTTTTCAAAAAAATCATAACGGATTTCCCGGGCTGCCATTTGTATGGAAATTCCTTTCTCCTCGGCGATTTTCTGAGTATTCCCATGGTGGAGGTGAAAAGGGATTCCCCATTCGTCGGAAATCCTGGCTGAGAATTCTGCATCCTGCTCGCTTTCTTCACCTCTCAATTGAAAATTGACATGGGCTATTTCAAAGGGGATTCCTGATTTCCAAAGTAAGTGGGCGAGACATACACTGTCCACTCCTCCACTGAATCCAAGCAGGTAACGACCTTCCTTTTTCAGGTCAAGTCGGGGAAGAATCTCGGAAGTAAACTGGTCCAACATCGATCAAAAATAGGTTTTTATTTGGATTAGGTGAATTCGGGACAATTAGGAAATTGACCTGTTTTTAACCGGATTTATGAGCCTCAGAGCGGTCGGTCTGCTGGTTTGTGCTAATTTTGCCCCCGCAGTGTTTGACTATATGACCCGAATCTCCTTTTTGTTTTGCTTGTTATTGCTGATAAGTTTTTCCGGAGAAAAGCTCTTCGCTCAGCAAGGGTCTACCTTGGAGATCAATCAGGCAGATGTCCTGATTGGTGCCAGTGGATTTGAGCGCTTGGTCGGAAATGTGAAAATGAAGCATCAAAATTCCCTGATTTCCTGTGATTCGGCTCATTTTTTTCGTGCAGAAAATAAGGCAAGACTTTTTGGGAATGTGCAAATTAAGGATGTGGAAGATCCCATTGTCACCAACAGCCGGTATGCAGAGTACGACGGGAACACCAAAATAGCCAAGCTCAGGAACAAAGTTGTATTTACCAATCAGGAGACCACCTTGACCACTGAGTTTTTGGATTACAATCGAGAGACCAATGTAGCTACCTATTTCAATGACGGGAAAGTGGTAGACTCAGTCAATGTACTGACGAGCAAGCGGGGAGTCTATGAGATCAATTTTGAGAAGATTACTTTTTTGGAAGATGTGGTTTTGGTCAACCCGGACTACACGATGAAAACCGATAATTTGGTCTATTTGACTATCCCAAAGACTGCGGAGACAATAGGTCTTACCAATCTGATTTCCAAGGAAGGGAATACTCTTGATGCTCAAAAGGGAAGCTTCTACGATACCCAAAAGAAGCAGTTTCGGTTTTTTGACGGGATCGTGGAGACTGAAGAAAGCCGAGTCAAAGCCATGGAGCTGTTTTATGACGAGAATCTGGCTTATTATGAAGGGAAAGAGGATGTCCGCGTTCTGAACAAAGAGCAGCAAACCGAGGTGTTTGGAGACGAAGGGAAATATTGGGAAGAAAGAAAGTACAGTTTGGTCTATGGTAAGAGTCTGGTCAGAAGGTATTTTGAAAAAGATACCCTCTACATGACTGCGGACACGCTGATTTCCCAAGACAATGAGGCCGATACGGCCAAATATCTCTTGGCTTTCAAATCCATTAAGCTGTATAAAACTGACTTATCGGGTCTTGCGGATTCCTTGTTATATAATTATTCAGATTCATCCATTCAGCTGTTTCAAAAACCTGTTCTCTGGAATCAGAAAAGTCAGATATCAGCCGACAGTATGGTTTTTTATATAGCCAATGAGAATCTGGACCGGGTGAGAATGAAGGATAAGGCTTTTGCCATCATGACGGATACCCTATTAAACTTCAATCAAATGAAAGGCCGGCAGATGGATGGAAAGTTTGTCGAAGGTCAGATAAAGACGCTGGAGGTCGTGGGAAATGCAGAATCCTTGTACTATGCGCTGGAAGCAGATACAGTAAATCAAGGGATCAATAAGATTTTAAGTGCATCTATCAAAATGGACTTTGAGGATGGGGCTGTGAGGAGGGCTAATTTTTCCGTTAGACCTGACGGTAAATTTACACCAATTCAGTTGATCAATGAGGAAAATTCCCGATTAGATGGGTTCCAATGGAGAATTGAGGAAAAACCGACAAAAGAAACTATTGATGCCTGGAGAAAAGTCGAGGAAATCGATTCTCAGCAAAAAAATCTGTTTAATGAGCCGGATGTCAGATTGAGGATGCCAACCGAGGAGGAAATTCAAAATAAACTCAAAAATTCGGGGTTGGCACCTGTTAAACCGTAGTTCCTTTTTTCCTTTTGGAGTGCTTTTGATTAGAATTTGTTTTTCACTCAGCCAAAGAACAAAAGGTTAACAACAATTAACCGTGAATTTTATTGTGTTGGCAACCTAAAAGTTATTTTTGTACGTATATTAATAGACTTAATTGACCTAAGTGTAGACTTATTGATTAGAACTTTACATGAAACTCCTGCTCAAACTTTTTCTGTCCATCTTTTTGGCAATGCCCGTGGTGTCTTTGGCGCAGGATGTGCAGGTTTTGAGTGAGGGATTGGACTTCAGAGGAGCGATAGGAAGTAGTCAGAGGAAAACCATTCTTTTACAAAATACCTCCAACCAATCAAAAACTTATATTCTCAAGAGTCTTCGAGGAAGCGTCGGCTCCTCCCAAAAAGTGAGAGTTTGTATCGGAGAGCAGTGTTTTGACCCAAAAAGGGATTTGGCCAAAATCAATATAAAGCTACAACCTGGGGAAATTCTGACTGACCTTTATCTGGAGTTTGAGTCTGGAATCGTAGAGACACGTGGTAGTTTTGATCTTTTATTTGTTAACGTTGAAAATTTAAGAGACAATTTCATCGTTGAAGCTAAGTACCAAGTGGAGGCTGAGTTGGTTAATGACTTCTTCCATAAGGATATCCAAATCAGTGAAATCTACCCCAATCCAAGTAATCGAGTGGCTCAATTGGACTATGAGATTCTTAATCCGAAATCCAAGGCCAAAATCTCAATCAATAGCTTTATCGGAAATCCCATCGCCGAGTATGAATTGGACCCTACCAGAAACTCTCTGGTGATTAATGTCGCCGAATTCCAGCCCGGAGTATATTTCTACACCCTTTTTGTGGACAACAAAAATGTGGTTACCAAAAAGCTCCAAGTGAAGAAGTAAGCTATTCACACTTGGATTATCCCCTTGAATCTCAATAATTATCCCGTATATTTGCGGTCTTGTAAATCAGCATGCAGTACAAATCCATCCTTTTCCTGTTTTTCTTCGCACTACTTGCCTCTTGTGGTCCATTCAACAAGCTGGAAAAAAGTACCAATTGGGAAGAATTATACAACGGTGCTAACCGATACTATCAAGAAGGGGAGTACAACAAAGCGATCATTCTTTACGAAAAAGTTCTTCCCGTAATCAAAGGCTCCGAAAAAGCCGAGATGGCTGAATACAATTATGCCAACTGTCACTTCAAAACCAAAAGGTACATTGAGGCAGCAGGCTATTTCAATAACTTTTTCAGGACATACAATCGTAGTCCACTAGCCGAAGAAGCCCTGTTTATGCATGCTTACTCCCTTTATCTAGATTCTCCGGATTATAATTTGGACCAGCAAAGCAGTAGGGAAGCAGTGGCGGCAATTCAGCAGTTTGTGACCAGATTTCCTGGATCTGCTAGCTACGAGCGAGCGATGGAGATGCTCAGTGATCTCGAGGATAGATTCGAGCAAAAGTCATTTAGCGAGGCAATGATGTACTACAGACTTAAAGATGGACTCTATCCGGGTGATTTCTACAGGGCATGTATTATCAACTTTCAGAATTTCATCAAGGATTATCCAGAAAGCAAACATAATGAAGAGCTTGCCGTGAAGTTGGTTGAGGTGGCGTATGGCTATGCAGAAAACAGTGCTTTTTTGAAGAAAGAGGAAAGGCTAAACGATGCGATCAGGTTCGCTGGAGATTTTTACAGAAGATATCCCAATAGTGGATTCACCTCGGAAGTCAAGAAATTTGAATCTGAAGCAAGAAAAGAATACGATGATCACATGAAGCTGAAGGCTGAATACAACGAAAGACAGGGACTTCAGAATTCAGGTCAGGTGACTTCAAATGAAAATTAAAACAAGAAAAATTTAAATTAATCGATATGGCAATCAATCCATCCATCATTACCCGGGACTTGGATAAAGTAGCAGAACCAACCGGCAACATCTACGAATCCATCCACATCGTGGGACAGCGGGCCAAGCAGATTTCCAGCAATCTCAAGGAAGAGTTGAATAACAAACTTTCTGAGTTTGCATCCACTGTTGATAACCTGGAGGAGGTTTTCGAAAACAAAGAGCAAATCGAAATCTCCAAATTCTACGAAAGAATGCCTAAGCCTTCTACTTTGGCAATGGAAGAGTTCATGGAAGGCAAGGTTTATCACCGATTTCCAGACCAGGTACAGGAGTAATTCCAATGAATTTAAAAGGAAAGCGGATTCTATTGGGTGTGACAGGCAGTATAGCTGCTTACAAGTCAGCCCTCTTGACCCGCCTTCTGATCAAATCCGGGGCAGAAGTGCAAATCATCATGAGCGCTTCTGCGCTTGATTTTATTACCCCGTTGACTTTGGCTACCCTCTCGAAAAATCCTGTTTTGAGTGAATTTTCAAATAAACAAACAGGAGAATGGAGCAACCACGTGGAGCTGGGACTTTGGGCCGATCTTTTTATAGTAGCCCCGCTGAGCGCCAATACCTTGGCCAAGTTTGCCAACGGGCTTTGTGACAATTTGCTAAGCGCTACGTATCTATCGGCACGCTGCCCGGTGATGGTCGCTCCAGCTATGGATTTGGACATGTATCAACACCCCTCCGTCCAGTCCAACCTTCGTCGATTACAGTCTTTTGGGAATCTGGTTTTGGAGGCTGAAAGCGGAGAATTGGCAAGTGGGCTTTCAGGTCAGGGAAGAATGATTGAGCCAGAGCATATTCTCCAGCAGGTAGTCCATTTTTTTCAGTCAAAAAGTGACTTTTCAGGAAAAAAAGTCCTTATCACCATGGGCCCAACCCAAGAGGCTATTGATCCCGTCAGGTTCATCAGTAATCATTCCAGCGGTAAAATGGGCCTTTCATTAGCTAGATCATTTGCTTCAAGAGGAGCCGAGGTTCATGTCGTTTCGGGACCTGTTGCTTTGGATTTTTCAAAAGACCAATTTCTTGTCACTCACGTTCATTCAGCAAAAGAAATGTTTGATGCGTGTCAAGCACTTCATCCTCAAATGGATATTTGTGTATTTGCGGCAGCTGTGGCAGATTATGCTCCTGCTCAAGTAGCCTCGGAAAAGATCAAAAAGGATGAGTCTACTCTTTCCTTGGATTTGGTGAAAAACGTAGATATAGCCAAGGAATTGGGTAAAATGAAAGGTTCAAGGCAGCTTCATATTGGCTTTGCTTTGGAAACTGAAAATGAAGAAGTAAACGCCAAATCTAAATTGGATAAGAAAAACTTTGATTTGATCGTTCTTAATTCTGCAAAGGAAGAGGGAGCCGGATTCAGGCATGATACAAACAAGGTGCGGATTTTCCACAAAGACGGAAAAAAGTTTAATTCGGACCTTCTTCCCAAAGAACAGATTGCCGAACTCATTTTGGATCAAATCAAAACTATTCCGGTTTGGGTTTGAGCAAGGGAATTTTGCTAAGTTTAAATTCATGAAGCGAATCTCACTTTTACTTCTCCTTTGTCTAGCTGCTTTGGAGCTTTCCGCTCAGGAATTGAATTTCACCGTAATCATCAACAGCGATCGGTCCCGCTTTCAAAACACAGATATTTTTTCCCAGATGAAAACCAATTTTGAGCAGTTTCTGAATGGGAGATCCTGGACTGATGATGAATTTCGCCCTGAGGAGCGAATCAAAGGGAACCTACTGATCACGATCAATGATGTGCCGCAAGTGGGGATATACAGTGCCACAGTACAGGTACAGGTGGTCAGACCGGTATATGGGACTAATTATGAATCTTTGCTTTTCAATTTTGCAGACAGAAGCTGGAACTTTGAATACATTGAATCCCAACCTCTGGAATTCAACCGCTTTTCCTTTTTGAACAACATCAGTTCCCTCTTGGCTTTTTATGCCTACATCTCATTGGGGATTGATTATGATTCCTTCTCCAACCGTGGAGGGAATCCGTACTTTGAAATTGCCAATGAGATTGTCAACAATGCGCAGCAATCCGGTAGGCCAGGCTGGGTACAAAATCCTAACGACCGCAGAAGCCGATATTGGCTGATCAATGACATCTTTGTTTCCCCGGTTTATTCTCCCATCAGGGATGCCTATTATCTCTATCATCGACAAGGAATGGATTTGATTCAGATTGATGAGGAGAAGGCCTTCGGAAATATTCTCGAAGCGATTCGTCTCGTCGCGCAGGCAAACAAACTTCAACCCAACGGGATTTTTACGATCAGCTTCATGGATGCTAAAGGGGATGAAATCTCCCAAGTCCTAAAAAATGCCCCCTTCGAAATCCGGGATGAAGCTGTGAAACTCCTCTTGGAAGTAGACCCAAACAATGCCAAAAAGTACAACGAACTGCTGAGAAGCTAGCCTTGATTTTTTAGCTTTGCCCTGAGTAATTCTGCCATGCTACAATCTCTTCAGATTTCCAATTACGCCCTTATTGACCAGCTGATGATGCAGCCTAGTCCCGGTCTCAGTATGATAACCGGTGAAACAGGAGCAGGTAAGTCCATTATGCTGGGTGCAGTAGGATTGCTTCTGGGTAACCGGGCAGATACAAAAGTTTTGCTTTTCGAAGACAAAAAATGCGTAGTCGAAGGGGTCTTTGATTTAAGCGAATACGGACTACGGGAATTTTTTGATGAGCAGGAGCTGGATTACGCTGATTCATGCATTATTCGTAGAGAAATCAGCCCTAGCGGAAAATCCCGGTCTTTCGTAAATGACACTCCAGTTCTGCTGGAAGTGCTGAAAGAGTTGGGGTCAAAGCTGATGGATGTGCATTCTCAGCATGACACCTTACTTTTGGCAGAGGGTACTTACCAATTGGGTCTGGTGGATGCGTTTTCTGAGGCTGGAGAAGTATTGAAAATCTATCAAAAGGCTTTCAAAGACTTCAAAATTGCCAAGAAAAATTTCGAAGACCTGAAGAAAAAAGCTCTCGAACTTCAAAAGGAGGCTGATTTTAATCAGTTTCAGCTGGATGAGCTCAGCGTTTTGGGATTGCAGGAGGGAGAGCAGGGAGAGTTGGAGTCTACTCAGGAAGTCCTGGAAAATGCGGAAGAAATCAAGCTGAAAATCAATGAGATGCTTTCTCTTTTTCAGGATGATCAATTTGGCGTTTTACAGGGACTGGCACAAGTAAATCAGGGAATGCAAGCCTTAGAGCGTCTGGCTCATAAGTTTGGAGGCTTAAAAGATAGATTTCAATCCGTATATATCGAGCTGAAAGACCTCGTGGACAGTTTGGGAGAGGAGGAAAGCCAAGTAGAAGTGGATTTTGAAAAATTGGACGAAATCCGGGATCGATTGAGCAAAATCTATCAACTCCAGAAAAAGCATGGAGTATCCTCGGTAGGGGAGTTGATAGCTATCGAAGCCCAGCTAGCCGATCAGGTATTTCAATTTCAAAATCTGGACGAGAGCTTGGAAAGGGCAGAAAAGGAATTTATTTATTCAGAAAAGACGCTACTGGAATCGGGAAAGAAGCTCAGCGAAAAGCGAAGATCCTGTTTTGTTGATTTCCAAAAATCCTTGGAGGGTCTTCTTTCAGGTCTTGGAATGGAAAATGCTCAAATCCGAATCGAGGCGAAGGAGGTTTCTCCCGGTCCTTCAGGATTGGATGAGGTGGAAATTCTTTTTTCAGCAAATAAAGGCAGTCAGCCTCAAGCCTTAAAAAAAGTAGCTTCAGGAGGAGAATTTTCCAGATTGCTGTTTGCCATCAAATATCTCATGGCAGATAAGATGTCCTTACCTACTTTGATTTTTGATGAGATCGATACGGGAATTTCGGGTGAAGTGGCTTTGCAGATGGTGAAAATGATGAAGGAAATAGCCCAAAAGCATCAGGTCATTTGCATCACTCATTTGCCGCAAGTGGCAGCCAAAGGAGAGCTGCACTATTTTGTTTTCAAAGATAACTCTTCGGATAAAACCCTTTCCAAAATCAAGCTTTTGAGTCAAGAGGAGAGAGTTCAGGAATTAGCCAAAATGATTGCCGGAGCCAGTCCATCCCCAGCAGCAGTTGAGAGCGCTAAAGAGCTATTGGCTGGGTGAGGGCGTAAATGGTAAAATTTTAGCTATTTTTACCTGAATTTTTGAACCAACCCAAAAAAGAAATATGCCAGAAAATTTGCTCAAAGGGAAAGTAGGGATCATCACAGGTGCACTGGATGAAAATTCCATTGCTTGGAAAACGGCCCTTAAAGTCAAAGAACAGGGAGGGAAGTTTGTCCTGACCAACGCCCCGATTGCCATGAGAATGGGAGCCATCAAGGAATTGGCCGAAGAGTGCAATACCATTGTCATTCCGGCGGATGCCACTTTGGTGGAAGATATCGAAAAGCTGTACGCAGAAGCCAAGGAGTTTTTGGGAAGCGATTTTGACTTTCTACTTCACTCCATCGGGATGTCCCCAAATATCAGAAAAGGCAGATCCTATGGTGATTTGAACTATGATTGGGCAATGAAATCCTACGATGTATCTGCTATTTCGTTTCACAAGATGATGCATGTGGCTGAGAAAATGGACGTGATGAAGGAATGGGGTTCGATTATTGGACTTTCTTACATTGCTGCACAGCGAGTGTATCCTTTCTATACCGATATGGCAGATGCCAAAGCTCTTCTGGAGAGTATTGCCAGAGGATACGGATACCGATTAGGAAAGCTTAAGAAAGTTAGGGTAAATACCATTTCCCAGTCCCCAACCAAAACCACTGCAGGAACAGGTATCGGAGGTTTTGATTCCTTCTTCAACTTCGCGGAAGCACTTTCTCCACTTGGAAATGCCTCAGCAGAAGCTTGCGCTGATTACATAGTTACACTCTTTTCCGACTTCACCCGCATGGTGACCATGCAAAACCTTTTCCACGACGGAGGATACTCTTTTACAGGAATTTCTGAAGAGATCATGGACAAGTTCAAGGATCTTTAAGCCAACCAAAAGTAAATATGAGCCTCGCAGATACTCAATCAGCGAGGCTTTTTCATTTTCCCACATCCCAATTCCTTTTTTTGATTACTGATTTTCGCTTAACTTATCCCTGTACTAACCCACCAGCCTCATGTTGAAAAAGATCACCCTGTTTGTATTTTCAGTTTTTGCCAGTCAGATATTAGCGACAGCGCAAATTATGCCTGCACCGGATCGATCTGAGGGAGATGGCCCTTATGATCGGCTAATCATCCGTGGGGTAACCCTCATTGATGGTACAGGTGCTCCCCCGATTGGCCCGGTGGATATTGTAGTGGAGAAAAACCGAATCGCCCAAATTCAGGTAGTAGGCTACCCTGGCTTACCGATTAATGATAACCGACGTCCCAAGGCAGATGAAAACACCAAAGTATTGGATATGGAGGGGCATTACTTACTTCCGGGATTGGTGGATATGCATGGACATATCGGAGGGACTGGCCAGGGAACTCCGGCTGAATATGTGTTCAAACTTTGGATGGCCCATGGGATCACTACTATCCGGGACCCTTCTGCTGGCAATGGATTGGCTTGGGTTTTGGACCAGAAGAAAAAATCTGCAGCCAATCAGATCACTGCACCTAGAATTTTGGCTTATACTTCTTTTGGCCAAGGTGCAGAGAAGCCCATCACCACTGCCGAACAAGCCAAGGCTTGGGTCAATGAGAACAAAGCGAAAGGAGCTGATGGGATCAAGTTTTTCGGAGCAAATCCCGAAGTCATGCAGGCAGCCATTTCAGAAAACAAGCGGATTGGGCTTCGTTCTGCCATGCACCATCAGCAGTTGGATGTAGCCCGATGGAACGTACTGAATTCTGCCAGGGCAGGATTGACCTCTATGGAGCATTGGTATGGCCTACCTGAAGCTCTTTTCGAAGACCGTACGATTCAGGACTTTAGACTGGACTACAATTATCAAAATGAGCAGCACCGCTTTGGAGAAGCTGGAAAGCTGTGGAAGCAAGCTGCTCCACCTTATTCTGACCATTGGAATAAGGTCATGAATGAGCTGCTGGAGTTGGATTTTACCCTAGATCCCACATTTAATATCTATGAAGCTAACCGTGACTTGATGCGTGCCCGAACCCAGGAATGGCATGAGACATATACTCTACCTTCCCTTTGGCGGTTTTATGCGCCAAGCAGACAGTCCCATGGTTCCTATTGGTTTGATTGGACCACAGAAGAAGAGGTGCAGTGGAAGGAAAATTACCAACTTTGGATGACGTTTATCAATGAATACAAAAACCGAGGTGGACGAGTAACAGCTGGTTCGGACTCAGGATTTATCTACCAATTGTACGGCTTCGCCTATATCCGGGAATTGGAATTGCTTCGAGAGGCAGGTTTTCATCCTTTGGAGGTATTGCGCAGTGCCACCTTGTATGGAGCAGAGGCCTTGGGGATGGAAAAGGAAATCGGCTCTGTAGAAGTGGGGAAGTTGGCTGATTTTGTGATTTTAGAAGAAAATCCCCTCCAAAACCTAAAGGTGCTTTACGGGACAGGTTCGATCAGGATAGATGACAATAACAAACCCGTCCGAGTAGGTGGGGTGAAGTACACCGTGAAGGATGGAATCGTATATGATGCCAAACAGCTTTTGGAGGATGTAAAGCGCATTGTAGATGAGCATAAGGCAAGAGAAAATGCTCGATTGACTCAGCCGGGATTGGACTGGGAATAATTCTTAAGATCAGGAAATTCTTGAAATGAGAATGAGGAAGTCAGTCTTCATTCTCATTTTCTTTTTAACTTAATTCTGTAACCAAAATCAAGTGAAATGCCATTTATAGAAGCCAATGGAGTAAACCTGTATTACGAAGAGAAAGGCAACGGAAAAGAAGTTGTCCTCTTTTCTCATGGGTTGCTATGGAGTCATAAGATGTTTGCTGCTCAAGTGGAAGTTCTTTCGAAATCCTATCGAGTGATTGCTTATGACCATCGGGGACAAGGTCAAAGCGAATCAAAGGGGCCTTTTGACATGGATACTGTGGCTGAAGATGCTGCCGCACTTATAGAAAATCTCGGATTGGGAAAAGTACATTTTGCAGGACTTTCCATGGGAGGATTTGTTGGGATGCGTTTGGCCGCAAGAAGGCCTGATTTAATCAAAAGTTTGATTTTGATGGAAACGAGTGCCAATGCAGAACCTGTCGAGAATCTTCCCAAGTACAAAACGCTAAATGGAATTGTAAAGTGGTTGGGGGTTATTGCACCGGTTGCAAATAAAGTCATGCCGATCATGTTTGCCGAATCTTGGCTTACTAACCCGTCCAATTCAGTAGAAATCAAGCATTGGAAGAAGGAATTGATGGCAAATAAAAAATCAATTACCGGACCAGTGGAGGGAGTGATATATAGAAAGGGAGTTGAGGAGGAGTTATCGAAAATTACCTGTCCCACCCTGATCATGGTAGGAGATGAAGATGTTGCCACTAAACCGGAAAAGGCAAAATTCATCCAAATGGGAATCTCCGGAGCAGAACTCCATCGTATTCCAGGTGCAGGTCACAGCAGCTGCATTGAGAAGCCTGATGTGGTGAATCAGTTGATTATAGATTGGTTAAATGCCAATTCATAAAAAAAGCCCCTTGGGGCTTTTTTTAATTCTTTTGGAATACTCTGACATAATCCACAATCATGTGCTGAGGGAAGCTGGTAGAGCTATCGGGTGAACCGGGCCAATTTCCGCCCACAGCTACGTTGAAGATGAAAAAGAAGCTTCTTCTGAATTCATCCAATTGCTCTGGTGTAGTATCGATCACATGGTATTGCTTGTTGTCTATAAACCAGCGAATGGATGTGGCATCCCATTCAATAGAGTACACATGAAACTGGTCGGATAAAGTGCCGGATGCAAGTGAATATTCACCTCCAAATTGCGCCCGGTTGCCATCCTGTTGCCAGTGAACCGTACCATGAACTGTTTTTTCTCTGCCTTGTCCTCCGATCATTTCCATGATATCAATTTCTCCACAGGCAGGCCATCCTACTGTTCGGATGTTTGCGCCTAGCATCCACAGAGCTGGCCAAAGCCCCTGTCCTTTAGGCATTACTGCCCGGATGTCAACTCTTCCGTATCGGAATTGCTTTTTATTTTCTGTGATGATTCTTGAGGAAGTGTAATCGCTACCTGAAAAAGACTCTTTTTTGGCTGTGATGATCAAATGACCTCTTTCTACAGAGGTGTTTTGTGACCGGTAATGCTGGAGTTCATTGTTACCCCATCCATTATCCCCTTTTCCTGTTTCATGAGTCCAAGAAGAAAGGTCAAGGCTGTTTCCATTAAACTCGTCTTCCCAAACAAGGGTCATCCCAGGGTAGGACGTTGGGGAAGTAAATCCCGTAGTAGGGATAATAACCTCAGTTGAGCCGGAGGAGCCTGAGCCAGGATTGTCATCCTCTGATGAGCAACCAATGAAACCTAAAAGTAAGGCTGCAAAGAAATAATTGATCGGATGTTTCATGGGGTTTTTGGGTTAATTAAATCTAAAAGGCAGAGCGTTTTGTATTTGACGCTCTGCCTTATTTTAAACTGCTTATTCAGATATAAGTTTGAATGTCCACCAGACTCCACTGCCTGTCTCGATATGGAGGGTCATCTTTTTCACTCCACCTGATTCTGTGAGGCTGATTACCTTGTAAGTAACACTGTCAGGAACTTCCACATTAGGAAGTTCGCCTGCATTCACTGCCTTTGGTAAAGCTACGTGGGCTCCTTCACCGATAAGGGTAAGTGAGGTTCCGTCAAATGTGTAGGAATAGGTGCCCTTTCCATCATGAGGAGCAACGGGCGCACCACAAGCATCTGAAGCAACTCCCTGCCAAGCTTCAAGCCAAGTTTGCGTTCCCATTTCGTAAGAGAAGCTACCATCAGCACCAAATGTGTAGACATCATCGAAGAAGCAAGCTCTTGTAGTTACGTCTGCAGCGGAATTTGCAAACCACTCAGTACTTCCCTCTGTTGGTCCTACTCCGAATGAACCCGCTACAGGTTCCATTTTCCAGTCTCCTACAATAGAAACTTCATCAACACCTCCGATTTCACCGGAAATCAGCTTGAAATCCCACCATACTCCAGATCCGGCCTCGATTCTCAAGGTCATTCTTCGGGTGTTGCCGTCCTGTACTGGATCCACAATTGTGTAGGTGATTTCATCCTGTGCAGGTACACCATTTGAGATTTCGCCAGCGTTGTGGACTTTTGCCAGACCGATAAATGCACCTTCACCACTTACTGTGAGTGAGTTTCCAGCATAAGAATACTGGTAGGTGCCCGAACCGTCAAACGGAGCTACAGGAGTACCGCACTGGTCTGAACCTACACCTTGCCAAGTTTCTAACCAAGTTTGGTCACCCATTTCGATAGTAAATGTGCCATCAGCTCCGAAAGTGTAAGTGTCGTCATAGTAACAAGCTCTGGTAGTCACATCAGCTTGAGAAATAGAAAACCATTCTCCATTGCCAGGTCCTGGTCCCACAGCCAATGATCCTGCTACCGGCTCCATTTGCCATGTACCGGTGATGTCAAATGCAGGGCGCAAAGAAGCAACTGTAAAACTTCTTACAGTAGAAGTCGCATTGCCATTTGTGTCTCTTACTGTTAAATCCAAAGTGTAATCTCCAGGCTCAAATCCACCCGGCACAGAGATAGTCACAGTAGCGTTGTCACCGGTCAAAACTTCTGATCCGGAAAGTACAACAGCTCCCCCTCGGATAAAGTCATAGCTCAGGGATTCCAATGTGCTGATAGTGGATCCTTCCACTCCATCGGATAAAACAACTTCCATTCTAAAGTCCTGACCCTCTACTAATCCGCTGGTAATCGGTCTGAGAGTAATAGAAGGAGGAGTATCCACCACAGGTGGTTGCTCGTAATTGTCACATGCCCAAACCCCTACCAAAAGGGAGAGCATCATGATTAGTTTGGTGTATTGGGTTTTCATATGTTTTTATTTTGGACCCAATTTCTTGTAATGCTTGATGTGTCCCAAAAAACAAACTGCATCTTCATTTCATCAAATGAAAAAACCACTACATCAAAAACTCATCAAGACGGTGAAAAATACATTTTCAACGATTTTTAGGCTGTTTTTTGGAATCATGCAATTCGTCAATTGCATCAAAAAATGAAAAGGATTTTACAGTCTTTATTTAGCAAAAATAAAGTATATGATTAATCTTTAGTAGGATTTCATTCCTTTTCGCCTGGGCCTTGTAGAGGTTGAAATAGTCGGATCTCTGGTTTTTCCGGAGTGACATAGGGAATAGTGAAGGTTATAAAAAAACCTCAGTGAATTCTCACTGAGGTCTATTTGATGTTTTCCTGGGGAATGGATTAATACAAATTACTGAGCAGGAGCTAGTTCTTCAAGCCTTAATTTGGATATGCCATAACCTTTTGGGTTTTGCCAGTCCTCCTGAATCACAGCGGGTCCTATGCTTATGAATTGAGGCGCTGCTGTTGTGTTTCGAAACAAAAAATAGATTTCTTTTTTGCCTGGTTCGGGTTTTAGTAAATAATTTAATCCACCTAAGGATACAAGAATTTCTGCGCCTCTAGGGAATTCGTTGGGGTTTTCGAGTTCAATCGTAAATCGGAAATCTTTATCAACAACCATTGAAGTAATCAAGGTTAGATTGAGTGCCTGATAAAACCTCAGGTTGTTTGATTCGCCCACTAGAATCGGCCTAACATAAAACGCATCCTTGGAATAATTGCCCGTAAAGCTAAGATCCATCCCAGAGGTGATGGGTCTAGTTGGAGTAATCTCCCAAGATTTTACCCGGTTTCGTTCTATATCCTCTGGGTTCAATTGGATTTTTGGAATAGAACTCAGCGATTTGTCTAATTTGATTGCTTGGACTTGTTGAAGAGTAGTTTTTGTTAAAGTCAGGTTTGAAGTTTTGGACAGGTTCGTACCTGGTTTTACAGTTGCATTGCTTGGGACTTTTGTCTTGGTGCTGAACTGGGCATGTGAATAAATCGGTGCTAGGAGCATCACTAAGAGAACGGCTTTCAAAAATTCTTTCATGATTTCTTTTTTTTGATTAAAATTTCTTGAACTCTACTCTTCGATTGGCTGCTTTTTCTGCTGAAGTAGAATTGGAATTCAGCGGTTCTGCTTCTCCTTTTCCTTGAGTTTGAAGTCGGTTTTCAGCTATTCCAAACTTTTCCTTCAGGTAATCTGCCACTGCAATTGCCCTTTTCTCAGAGAGGATCTGATTGCTGCTATCGTCACCATCGCTGTCTGTATGGCCGATGATTTGGATTCTCAGGAATTCATCCGATTTCAATACTTCCCCCAATTGATCCAAAAAATCGTAAGAGGAGGATTGAAGCTGGTCAGAGGCAGTCTGGAATAGAATGGCAGTGGTGCTGAAGCCCTCAGCTCTCAAGAGTTTTGACCGTAGATCTTCTCCTTCCTCTGTGATCTTGAGGTTGGCGATGGCTACTACCAAATCCTTTTGGAGATCGACATCCCGCACATAAAACTGAATGTATTTCCCAAGGTCTTCTGCTGCCAAGGAAGGAATGTCCACCACTTTTTCATCCTCCATGAAGAGTCGTACTCTTTTGCCGTTTTTGACCAAAGTAAAATGAATCAAATCATTGAGCTGATTGGTGTATTCATAAGGAATAGTGTTGCTCATTTTATTGGCGGTCCCGTAGGATTCCACTGCAATTCTTTTGGACCCTCCATCATACCAAAGGTTAAATTCCATACTCGCTCCTTTTTTTGCTTTGGTATAGAGTGCCTGATCTATTAAATGAATGGCAAATCGTACTGACGTGGTGGTTTTGTATTCAAGATTGTAGGTGAATAGATCAAACTCCACAGCATAGTTTTCTGGGAGTTCTTTTGGCAGCACTGGTAAATAGTAGCCTGTTCCCGAAGTTCTCAAGGCCTTAAAATCATCGATAGTAATGATTTCCCCTCCTGTGTTGGTCTCCCACTTGGCGGGAAAGTCACCTAAAGCGTCACGTTCAAAATAATCCGTGTACATGACCTGACCGTTAGGGATGAATTGGCCAGCGATAGAAAGTGAGGGGTCGTTGCTTTCTTGGGTCGGAGTAGCGGGACTTTGGCTGGATTTATTTTGTTTTTTTGAAGAACTGCTTCCTTCTTCTTCTATCTGTGTTTCTTTAGCCTGCTTTTTTTGTCCTTTTTTTGATTTGAAAATATTGGGAGCCTCCATCACCGTCTCAAAAGCCTCATCGGTGACCTGACTTGCTTTTTCCTCCACTTTTCGTTCGACTGTTCGCTTGGCTGATTCTTCTGCGGTTTTCTTCAAATCCTTGATAAACTTGGACTGGGCATGAAGAGGCAAAGAAGAAAATGCGAAAAAGGTTAAAAGGAGAAAGATAGGGCGTGAATTAAGGGTTTTCATTGGGATTGAGGGATTTTGAAAAACGAAATCCATATTACCCCTGAGAATGGATAATCACTTGTAAAAACCCGCTAAATGCTTGCAGTATTATTTCTTGATGTTTTGGACTTGCGTGAGATAGGGCTGATTTTCGACCAGTTCTTTGAGGAGAGAAAACTTCTCCAGATGAAATTGACTCGGAGATTCTCCACTGTAGGCTTTGAAGTCTTTGAAAAAGTGGGAAATGTCGTAATAGTTGAAAAAAGAAGTGAGAAAAGGCAAATCAGGATTTTCTCCTGCTCGGGTAAATTCCACGAATATGGAATTGAATCGGGTGATTCGAGCATATTGAAGTGGAGAAAGGCCTACTTGCTGACGAAAGAGATGCTGAAGGTGTCGTTCGCTGACATGTAGCTCTTTGCAAAGCTCTCTTGTGCTGATACATCCTTTTTTCTCAAAAATCAACTCCATGGCATAGTCCACCAGGGTTTTGGACATGTCTAGGCCGGAGAGGATTTCCAAAATAAATTCCTCTGCTTTTTCTACCCTTTTCTCAAAGCTTTGCTCTTCTTTTATTCGTTTTAAATAAGTCAAAAGAGCTTTATCAAATACTTGCTCTAGGGGAGTTGGCCTATCTGTGAATTGAATGGATGGTCTTTTCGTAAGCCTCCAGATTGCAGTAGGAAGAAGGGCTATTCCAAATATATCAGCCTCCTCATTTTCTACTTTTAATCGGTAGCTTCGTGTTTGTTGACCCACCAGATAAATTTCCGGCAAAGGCCCATCGTAGGAATGAAACCCGGTCACCTGGTATCGGCCCTCTAAATGAATTCCTAAAATCCCGGTGCCTGATGGCATCAAAAGCTCACCCGGGTCATTAGCAGCCATGGGGGATTTTTTCATCTGATAAAAGAATGTAACTACCCCAGAAGCTGATTTAGAAGGTGGAAATGAATGATACATCTCAGGAAAAATTAAAGTTTTTATCAAGTAAAATAGCTTATTCTTTTCTGAATTGGCATTTTTTTAAAAAAATCTGAAAAAGATGAATGAGGAGTGAAACCTTTTGGATAAATTAGATGTATATACATTAAATTCACTTGTATTGAATATGGGGAAAATAGAAGAAGCAATCCGACAGCGGGAGTTTAAGGATCCTTATAACAAAGCAGTGGTCAACCTGCTTTTCACACATAGCTACTTGGTCAGTGCTCAAAGCGCTTTATTTAAGCCCTGTGATATTTCTCCTGAGCAATACAATGTCCTCAGAATACTCAGGGGCCAAAACGGAGCTCCGACTACAGTTTCATCTATTCAAGAAAGAATGCTAAACAAAATGTCCAATGCTTCCAGACTGGTAGAAAAGCTAAAGATGAAAGAATTGGTCCGAAGGGAAGAGTGTCCCTCGGATCGGCGTCAAGTGGATGTGTTGATTACTGAAAAGGGCTTGGAACTTCTTCAGTCCCTGGAAAAGCAAGTCGAAGACGCTAATCGACAGTTTGTCAACCTGAACCTGGAGGAGGTTGAGCAATTGAATTTTCTTCTGGACAAGCTGAGAGGTTAAAAAATTTACATCAATAGATGTATATACAAATAATGTTAAAACAATTTATTACAAACAATTTAAACCAATCAAAACAATGAGCACGACAAAATGGATTATTGACCCTACCCACTCTGAGGTATCTTTCAAGGTAAAACACTTGGTGATTTCTACAGTGACCGGCTATTTCTGCAAGTTTGAAGGCAGTGCCGAAGTAGGATCTGAAGATTTTAACGGAGCCAAGGTTGCCTTTACCGCTGACATTGACAGCATCGACACCAATCAGACTGACCGTGATAACCACCTGAAGTCAGCAGATTTCTTTGATGCAGCCAACCATCCAAAATTGAGTTTTGAGGGGACTCTTTCAAATGACGGAGGTGATTACTCGCTGAAGGGTGACTTGACCATGAGAGGCACAACCCATGCGATCGAGCTCTCAGTAGACTTTGGAGGGGTGGTAGCAGATCCTTATGGACAGACCAAGGCTGGATTTGAAATCGAAGGTAAGCTGAACAGAAAAGACTTTGGACTGGCTTGGTCAGCAATCACTGAGGCAGGAAGCGTAGTGGTCAGCGACCAGGTTCGATTGATCCTCAGCGTACAGTTGGTGAAGCAAGCATAACAAACCTTTGAGGTTTTTGATTAATACCCCGAAGGTTTTCTGAGCCCTCGGGGTTTTATTTATCCAATAATTGAATTTATCATTTAACCACAATACCATGAGACCCTACATCACAGGAATACATCACATCACTGCGATAGCAGGTGATGCACAGAAAAACATCGATTTCTATACCGGCATCCTTGGGCTTAGATTGGTCAAAAAGACCATCAATTTCGACGCACCGGATGTGTATCACTTCTACTTTGGAGATGAATTAGGCAGACCGGGTACGGTATTCACCACTTTTCCCTTTCAGGGAGCCAGAAGAGGTACCAAAGGCACCGGGGAGTTGACCTACACCGCCTTCTCTATTGGTAAGGATTCTTTGGAATTTTGGATCGAAAGGCTGAAGCGCTTTGGAGTGCCGGTTTCAGATGTCCTCACTCGATTTGAAGACAAGCTGATCCGATTTGAAGATCATGATGGCATGGGGATCGAACTGATAGCCAATAACCAAGACGACCGTGCAGGCTGGACCTATGGTCAAATTCCGGCTGAACACGCTGTCAAAGGCTTTTATGGAGCCACCTTAAACCTTAGAGCCAAAGAACTCACTGAGCAGCTTCTTACCCGTCATATGGACTATAAGTTTATTGGTCAGGAAGGGGATCGTTATCGCTTTGGTACTGAAGGCAAGCCCGGGGATATCGTAGACATCCTGATCGATAAAAGCGGAAATCGGGGCATGCAAAGTGCAGGGACCGTACATCACATTGCCTTTCGGACTGCAAATACCCAAAGTCAATTGGCAATCCAGGAAATCCTCATGCAAAATGGATATCAGGTCACCGAAGTAAGGGACCGTAACTATTTCAAGTCAATTTATTTCAGAGAGCCAGGCGGGGTATTGTTTGAAATAGCAACAGACGAACCCGGTTTTGCCATCGACGAGGAAGAGGCCCATTTAGGTGAATTGCTCAAGTTGCCTGAATGGGCAGAGCCGAGCCGTAAGAGAATTGAAGCCGCTTTGGTACCCGTCACTTTAAATCCTGAAAATTATGCATAAAGTCGTTCGAAAGGGAGTTTCGATTAGTGAAGCCAGAAAGGCTATCATTATGATCCATGGAAGAGGAGCCACCGCTGAAAGCATTTTGGGCATCAGTTCATACCTGAATTTGACCGACTATGCAATTTTGGCTCCTCAGGCAAACGGAAACTCTTGGTATCCGTTTGGCTTTATGAAGTCAGATAGTGGCAACTTTGTTGCAATGAATTCGTCTTTGAATCAAATCCAAACCCTTTTCGAAGAGGTAATGGATGCGGGGATTTCACCGGAGAATTTATATCTCCTGGGATTTTCTCAAGGGGCATGTTTGAGTTTGGAATTTGCCGCCCGAAATGCCCAAAAATTGGGTGGAGTAGTGGCGTTCACAGGTGGATTGATTGGAGAAATGCTTAATCCGGATAATTATTCCGGCGATTTTCAGCAAACTCCGATTTTTATCGGTAGCAGTGATCGGGATTTTCACGTTCCTGCCTCCAGAATCCAAGATTCTGCGGCATTGCTCAGGCAGATGGGAGCAGAAGTGACTGTAAAGTTATTCGATGATCCGGATCACACAATAAGACCGGAAGAGATCGATTGGGTCAATAAAAATATTTTCGTCCGAGGGGAAAAGTAAAATCAGCCCTTTCGCGGATGTGTATATTTTCTTGTAAGGTCTATTTAGTTTAAAAAGTCCCCGGCAGGTTGTCGGGGTATTTTTTTTGCCTTTTCGTCTATATTTTAAGCTTAAAATTATTTTGTAAATAATTGATATTCAATTATTTAAAATCATTTTTTGAAATTTACTCAATGTGCTGAGTAAAATTACTCAATGGATTGAGTTGGCCACAAAAGCAGGAAGGTACGATAAGAGATTCTATGGTTTTTTGGAAAAAGTTTCCCACAGATTTACACAGAAAAAGACACAAATGTTCACAGATTTGGTGTCCTCTTGCTACAAACCCTTCGTGCTATCTATTTAACCTTTGAGCCCTTTTTGACAAAAACTAATAGGAATACCGGATTTGTGACCCGCGCTCCGCATCCAGCTCGATCTGGGCAAAGACTCCGATCTCCTGCTGCAATTCTTCCACATGGCTGATGATGCCGACCACGCGGTTTTCATGGCGGAGAGCCTTGAGTGTCTCAAACACCACCCGAAGGGAATTTCTATCCAGCGCTCCAAACCCTTCATCCAGGAAGAAAAAGCTCTGATCGGCTTGATTGAGTGCTTTGACTTTTTCGGCCAAAGCCAAAGCCAAACAAAGTGAAGCCTGAAAAGTCTGCCCTCCGGATAGGGTTTTGAGCAATCGCTTCTTGCCTCCGTTCAGATAATCCACCACCCAAAAGGTATTGTTGTCATCGATTTCGAGGCTAAGGCTGTTTTTGGTCAGCCTCATGAAGCGCAGATTGGCTGTATTGCAGAGCTCACGGAGATAGATCGAGCTGACATATTTGACAAAGCCTTTTCCGAAAAAGAGTCTCTCCAGCTCTCTCAGCCCAGTTTCCCGACTTTCGATTTCCAAAAAGCTTTGACTCAGTTTCTCCTTTTCTTCCAATTTCTGCTTCATTTCTTTGATGGATTCCTGAAGGAGAAGCAGTTGGTTTTGAAGGGTTTTTGATTGCTCTCGAAGATGTTCAAGCTTTTCCTTTTTGGACTGGAAGACCTCTTCAGAGAAGGAAAGGACTCCAGCTTCCGCTTGTAGGTCGGACATCTTGGAGCGGGTGATTGCCAGTTTTTGGTCGAATTGCCGGATTTCCAGCGCCGTTTTTTCAGCATCCAACGAATGATGGAAAAGTCGAATCAATCCAGGCTCATCCAAGAATCCATACTCGCTTTTCAATCGCTCGAATTCTGTACTCAGCAAAGAGATTTTTTCCCGGTTTTCCTCGATCAGCCTTCTGTAATTTTCAATGTCGGACAGGTTTCTGGTTTGGGCAGTTTTTCGTTCCTGCAGATGTTTTCTTTTCCCCTCGAGGAGTTCGGCAGCCTCTTCGATATCCCGCTCAACTTTTGCAATGGCGGTTTGAATGAAAAGGGGCTCTTTTTGGAAAAAAGGCTTGCAAAAGGTCGGATCCTTGATTTCCTCCTGCTTGGATTGGATTCGGGAGGAGATATCCTGAGCCGCTATTTGGGCTGATTGGAGTTGTTTTTCAGCTTTCTCTGCGATTTCACGTCCCAAATTCCAAGCCTTTCGTTGGGTTTGGATTTGCCGGATTAGGCTTTCTTTTTTGCTGTGATTCTGAGCCAGTTGGGAGATCTGATCGGCCAACTCCTCTTCTGTTTGAATGGTTTTCTGCTTGAGTTTTTTCCAAAAATCAGCTTGTTGACCTTCGATAATTTTGATTTCTTTCAGCTTGTCTTGGAGATTTCTTCCTAGGTTTTCCAAGTTGTTTTGCTCCACTTTTTCTCTTTGGATCAAGGCCAGGATCTTTTCCAGGTAGTCTTTCTCCTTGCTGATCTCCAACTCTTTGGCTTTGATCTCTTTTTCATCGGACTGACCTTCGAGAGGCAAAGGATGCTCCAGAGATCCACAAAGTGGACAAGGTTCTCCGTCAGTGAGCAGGTGGGCATGGGTATTCAAGCCTTGTTTTCTCAGGAGCTTTTCCCGCTCGGTTTCGATAGTGAAAATGACGGACTTTTGGGTCTGAGTCCAGGATTCCAGGCTTTTTTCACCTGCCGGAACTTTCTGATTGATTTCCGTCAAGAGCGTTCTGATTTTCTTCTCTTCCTGTTCAAAATTCCCCTTGATCCGGAGCAAATCTTTCATCCGCTCCTCGTTGGTTTTCAATTGATTCTGTATGCTTTTCAGCTCCGACAATAGCTCCGGATCGGCTGAGGGCAGTGTTTCGGATTGATTTTCGAGCTGTTGAATAGCCAACTCAACTTGGAGCAGTTCGGCTTTTTTTGCTTCCAATTCGGGCTGAAGCATTTCTACTTGCTTTTGGGCAGCTTCCTGTTTTTGGATTAGTTCCTGAATTTCGATGACTTTCCGCAGGTCCCGGATTTTAGCTTCCCGGGCAGGGCGTTCCTCGTTTTTTTTGCGAAGCTCGAGTTCTTCGGCTTCCAATTGGGCGATTTCCTTCACGAACCCCTCCTTGAACCGCTCGCAATCCGTCAGACTGACCTCGTACTTTTCCAAGTCTTTTTTCCGATCCTGCAATTGATCCCAAACCGGACGTAGGTAGGTTTTGGCAGTGATAAACTCTTTGTGGAGCTGGCGTTTTTCCTCTATTTCAGAGCTTTTTTGCTCCAAATGGACTAATTGGGTTTTGATTTCCTCCAGCTGAAGGAACGACTTACGGGTGAGCTCCAGGTTCCGGTATTCTTCTTCTGCTTCTTTCAAAGCTTGGATGGCCTTTTGATTCTCAGCTTCCAATTCGGCAGTTTCCTGCCTCTTTTCGCCGAGGCTTTCTGAGGAAATGCCTTCCAGATTGTCCAGCAAGGCTTTCAGGCGGGTTTTTTCCAGTTCGGCAGCTTTTCTGAGTTCTCCTGCTTTGGCGGAAAGATCAAATCGCTCCAAGCCAAACAATTGTTGCATCATGTCCGCCCGCTCTTTGGGAGACTGATCAATAAACTCCCGGAATTTACCCTGAGGGATGATGATGGTCTGCTTGAAGTGCTCCTTGCTCATGCCAAGGACCGTTTCAGCCTTTTCGGCTATCGCTTCCCATCGGCCTTCCTTGAAGCTGTAAAATACATGTTCTCCGGTATCGATTTTCTCGGGGTCTTTCTTATTTCGCTTGGCAGAATACCGGGATAGGTAAGTTTGGGCATTGTTTTTTCCGGCACGGAAAGTAAAGTTGATCAGCAGGTGATCGCTCTGCAGATTGAGCATGGAGGAGCGCTCTCCGGTGGCTGCCAGTCTCTCGGTACTGCCATAGAGTGCGAGTAGAATCCCTTCCAAAATGGAAGACTTGCCACTGCCCACAGCCCCGAAAATCCCAAAAAGACCGGCAGCAGTCAGCGTTTCAAATTCTACGGTTTGCTTTTCACGGTAGGAGTAAAGGCCTTCGATTTCCAGTCGTACGGGGATCATGCGGGGTCGGTTTGGCTGATTATTTCTCTGAAAAGCCCGAGCAGTTGGGCATTGGGCTCCTGCCCTTTTTCACTTTGGTAGAAAAGGCGGAAGAGGGTCTCCATGTCCTTTCCCAGGTCATCTACATGGAGCCCAAAAGATTCCTGTCCGCCTGTGTTTTTGAGTTGGGGGATCAAGCTCACGATGCCGTCATGGGCTTTTAGGATGGCTTTTCGGGTAGTGGCATCGATGGATTCGTCGGCTACGAAAGTGATTTCCACGAAGCAGTAGGGGTTGGATTCCAGCCAAGCGAGCGTGTCGGCTAGGTTGTCAAACTTCACCCGATAGAGCGGTCGGCCTTGCTTGAGTCCGATGGGGCGATAGCTGACCGGCTTTCCAGCCTGGGCCTCGATCAGGACTACTTTTTTCTCCTGATCGGCTTCCGAAAAAGAATAGGCCAAGGGAGAACTCGAATACACGACCGGAATGGAGTCATGTCCCACGGAATGGTATCGGTGAAGGTGCCCCAATGCGGCGTATTGGATTTGGGTGGGGATGTTTTGGGTGAAAAGGGCTTGCGTGCCTCCCACGTGGAGGATGGGTCGCTCGGATTCGGGTTCGACCTCGGCCTTTTCTCCTTCTTTCATAAAAAAGAAATGGCCCATAAAGAGATTGAGTCCTTGCTCATCGCAATTTCGATCTGCCAAGTCCTGCCATTTGGCGGAAAGGATTTTTCGGAATTCGGCTTCCCGATCTTCCTCTCCGAGGTAAGTGCGCAGGCTGACCTCATTGGCGTAGGGGGCCAAGATAACACGAACGGGGAAGTCCGCCTGAGGCAGTTGGATTTCTACAAATCCGCTATCAGACTTCAGAATTTCCACGCCTGAGTCCAGCTTTCCGCAGGGAATCACGCTATCGTATCGGCTGTAGAAGAATATCCCCAATTCTCTGGCCAATGGATCGGGTGCCTCGACAAATTGTGTACTGTCGTGATTGCCGGAGATGGCGAGGATGGGTCGGGTTCCGTTTTTAGAGAGTCGGTGTAGGGTTTTGTAGAGTAGCTCCACCGCTTCGTGGGCGGGATTGAAGCTGTCAAAAATATCTCCCGCAAGCAATACCAAATCGACTTGCTCTTGATCGGCGATCTGGCATATTTCATCCAGGACGAGCTTCTGCTCCTCGAGTCGGGAGTATTCCTGCAGGCGCTTGCCCAAGTGCCAGTCGGCGGTGTGGAGGATTCGGATCATTTCAGTAGGCAGTTTTCAGTAGGCAGTAGGCAGTTCCGGAAGTATAAGTGGATTGGGATTAGTCATTTTCTGCTTTTGACTAAACTTTATATACTAAGATAGTCCAAGGTAGAGCATCCTCCAAGGGAAAGAATAGGGATGACAGGAATTGGCACTTTTATTGAAAAATGGGTCTTAAATCGAGCATGATGACCATGTTACAAATTGACATGATGATAAGACATGCGAGATTAAATGTGGCAAATAAAAAACAAAAAATAAACACATTAAATGCTAGCTTAGTCTGTGCTCACCCGACTTGTCTTTTTATTTCTGCTCACCCTAATCGGGACGGAAGCCTATGCTCAAGTGGATTCTTTGTTGATTCAAGAAGGGACAGCTAGCTTTTATGGTCGGAGGTTTCATGGCAGAAAGACCGCCAGTGGGGAGGTTTTTTCCTTGGATAGCATGACCGCAGCTCATAAGCGTTTGCCTTTGGGAACTTGGGTGCGCGTGATCAACCAAAAGAATGGCTTATCGGTTGTAGTCCGCATCAATGATCGCCTTCCCCTCTATTCTAAACGTCAAATTGATCTGTCTCGGGCTGCGGCGACTCGATTGGAAATGATTCAGGACGGACTGGCCAAAGTGCGCATCGAGGCAGTGGATTTGGACCAACTGGATCGCTTGGTGGAGTACTATGCGGATAAGGAGCATCCGGGATTGAGAATAAGACCTTATTATCGGAGTATTGCGGCGCCGAAGAGGGAAATTGATTTGAGTTTAAGACCACTTGAAAAAAGATATTTTTAAAACTATACCACTGTAAATCAGCGATATATGATCTTCATAAAAAAGATTAATTGTAGAAACTAATCCTTTTTTTTTGCTGGTCGTGGATAGGGATTGAAAAGTCAAGGTCAGTGCGCATAGCCTTAATTTTTCACTGAAACCAAAGGTTGGTTCTTTTATTATTTTCCATTTATTTCTTTAATCATGTTCAAAAAATCTTTAAAAATCGTTCTCTTGACAGGTGCATTAATTGTATTTGGTCTCGGTGCGACAAGCACCAGTGGCTATTTGGCCCAAGCGCAGGATTTAGCTAGTGTGGCAAGTTCCGATACCTATTCTCCCCAAGATGTATTTTGTGTAAAAGCTGAAGTTAACTTGGGTTTGAGTTTCAAAAGTGGTGACCCTGACCCTTCAATTGGTGTTAAGATCGGGACCGGAAGAAGGATAAAGTGCAAGCCTGGATTTTTAGAAGGGTGTAATCAAACTGGTTGCAAATAAGCTCAAAGGGAAGGACTTATGTCCTTCCCTCTCTAGACAAATTTTTGCGAAATGCTTTACAAAATGTTTCCAATCAGATGGGTTTTTCTGTTTCTTATCATCAATCAATCTTGTATTGATAAGAAGAATTCCAATAGAAGTCTGGAAGAGATTTCATTTAATTCCATTGATGAAATAGAGCAATTGGATATCCAGAATTTCATAGCTAAAAGTCGCTATGTTCCGATAGCTCTTCCTGAGGATCAGCCTTTCTATACAGCCGATAAAATTCAGGCTGGAGATGGCAAGTTCTTCCTTGGTGACATTGAGTTGGAAAATACGGTCCTGATAGTCAATGAAGCCGGGGAATTTATCGATCAGATCATTACCGGAGGAAATGGTCCCGGAGAAATCCCCCGATTTGAGGATTTTATCTATCATCCGGATCGGAACTCGCTCTTGTTTTTGACGGGTTGGAAGATTTTTGAGTATAGTACCAAAGGTGAATTCCGAAATCTGATATCACTGCCAGTCTCCGAAGTCTTCCACTTCATCGCCTATGGTGGAGAAAATCAAGTTTGGCTCTATACCCTTCCTCCTCCTTATGCAGGAGAGGAGACCAAGGAGGTTCGATTACTTTCTTTGATTGATTTGGAAAAGGGTGCCAAAATAGATTCGTTACTTTCTATCCCTGAAGGAAGAATCGCACAGGTCTCAGGAAGCAAGGAACTTACTTTTCAAAACGGGAATGTAGTTTTTGCACCTGTTTTTGGTAACTCAGTTTATACTTTGGGACCTGTTGAGAGGAATTTAGCCCAAAAGAAGTATTTGTCTTTTGCACTAACAGACAATTTCTTTGGCCTATCCGGTCTTGATACCTATTTCGAGCGACTCCAGGAGGATAGAAGCTTGGCTTTTGCGGATAATTTTGTGGATTTGGGGGATCGTGCCCTGTTTTTTATCTACAAGTATGGAATTTCTGCAAGGTGGGGAGCTTATAATCAGGCGGATCACAGCCTTACCCTCGCTGAAGGATTGATGGATGGCGAATTGGAACTTCCGCTAGTTCCTTATTTGGATGTCCAAGACCGGCAAGTCTTTCGACTTTTGGACAGCGAGTATTTTGACCAAATCGAGGCACAGGATGAGGAAGGATTGGTGATAGGTAGATTAAAGGAGAAATTTCCGGATTTGATGAATATGAAAACTAAAATGCTGCTCTGTGTATATGAATACTAAACTGCTTACCCTACTTCTGTGCCTCTTTGGCCTTGTGTCGACTGCCCAGCAAAAGTCCCAAGTACCCGATAGAATGGTATTGGTGCCCGGAAATGATCAGATTAAGCCCTTTTATATGGATCAGTATGAAGTGACCGTGTTGGAATTTAAGAAGTTTGTCGATGCGACCGGGTATGTGACGGAGGCGGAGAAGATTGGCGGAGTGATGCAGCTTAATTCAAGGAGTGAATGGGAACTCGTGGAGGGAGGTACTTGGAATAGTCATGCATCCCTACATAAGCGGGGGTATGACGTCAAACTGTATGAAGAACCCCGATTCATGAACAATCCGGTGATGAGTCTGGCCCCAGCCGATGTATTGGCCTATGCCAGGTGGATGGGAAAGCGGGTTCCGACCTATCAAGAGTGGATTCATGCAGCCAAAGCAGGTCAGAAAAACTATTCCTATTCCTATCCGGGAGGAGATAATCTAAAAAAATTGGCTTGGTATGAAGGGAATACGGATAGTTGGTTTCCTAAAGATGTGGGGACAAAGGAACCCAATGAATTGGGAATCTATGATTTGGCAGGAAATATTGGAGAGTTGGTTTGGTTTAACAAAGGAGAAAAAAAATATGTATTAGTTGGTGGAGCATTCTATGAATCTAAAGAATGGCAAGTAATTGGAAAAATTTCACCTAGCCCCTTGGAATTGAATAGGCCCTCTGAAGGAATAGGATTCCGTTTGGTGAAGGATGTGGAATAGGTCATTAAATCAACACTTTAGGAAATACAAATGGGGATATTCCTGTTAATATATTTGACTTTTCTAATTTCGATATCTGCCCAGCAAAAGACCCAAGTACCCGATAGAATGGTATTGGTGCCCGGAAATGATCAGATTAAGCCCTTTTACATGGATCAGTATGAAGTGACCGTGGTGGAATTTAAGAAGTTTGTCGATGCGACCGGGTATGTGACGGAGGCGGAGAAGATTGGCGGAGTGATGCAGCTAAATTCAGAGGGTGTTTGGGAATTGAGGGAAGGCAATACTTGGATGAGTCATGGATCACTAAAAAAGCGGGGCTATGATGTCAAACTTTATGAAGAACCTCAGTTCATGAACAATCCGGTGATGAGCCTAGCCCCAGCCGATGTATTGGCCTATGCCCAATGGGTGGGAAAGCGGGTACCTACCTATGGAGAGTGGGTACATGCGGCCAAAGCAGGTCAGGAAAGTTATCCAAATAAGTATCCAGGTAGTGGCAATCTAAAGAAGGTAGCCTGGTATGAAGGGAATACGAATAGTTGGTTTCCTAAAGATGTGGGGACAAAGACGCCCAATGAATTAGGAATTTATGATTTGTTAGGTAATGCCGAGGAATTGGTTTATTCTGATGTTGGACAGCAAAAATTTGAATTGGTTGGAGGGGCCTTTTTCTCCTCGGTTATTTGGCTTCAAATTGGTAAAAGAGCAGCTATTAAAATTGAAAAGAATAGGCCGCTTGACGGAATGGGGATCCGTTTGGTAAAGGATGTGGAATAAATCACCTTACTAATGGTAAAACGACGGTTTTTTTATGTCTTTTTGATTCCAACATTGCTTTTTGAATGGAGTTGTTCTAAACAAGGTTCAGCTCTCCCAAATACCAAAGAAATTGATATCCTCCCCCTTTCTTTTCCCGACTTGGACCCATTTTCCTTTCGCATCTCACATGTTAAAGAGGACACTTTGTTTTTTGTGGATGATTCAGGCCAAAAGCTTTCCAAGTTTTCCTTACTCGATCAGCGACTCTATCAAGTGGGATTGAATCTTATTGGTGATTTTAAACCCTCCAAGATGCATTACATTTCCACTGACTCGATCCTGTTTTACGATGGATCTCGGCTTTTGCTGTATCGGGGCGGAGGTGGAGAGCAACAAATCTCCCCCTTTTTTGAAAGGCTTTCTGAGCTGGAGGGAGAGGTCTATGCACAATACCCTTACGAGCGAATTGCCAATAGCCTAGTTTATCTTCAGGATCAGAAAAGTGTTTTATTCTATTTTGCCAAGGCCGATGCGGCCAAGAGGCGGGTTTTTGCAAGCTATTCTTTAGTGACAAAAACCTGGATTTCCTTTCCAGTCTATCATCCTGCTGATTTTGAAGGGGTTGCGTTTGATTACACCACCTTTCCCTCGGTGGCTGTAGGGCAAAGTGGTTTTGCGTTTATTTACTCCATTTCACCGACGATCTCCGGCTATTCTTTTGAAGGCAGTGAGCAGAAGGAAGTATCAATTTCTTCCTTTGAAGGAAAGCAATCTTCCGAGCATCAGACATTTCGGGATTCTTGGGACCAAGCCTATTTTCAAAATTGGGTGCTGACTTCGCCCAATTACTTAAAACTCCTCTATGATCCTTATCGAAAAGTCTATTATCGGATCTCCCAAGAGGCCTTGGCGAAAGAGGTCCCGCTAGGGGAGGATTATTATACTTTTCATTTGAGAAATAGGCAGCTCTATCTGACTGTCCTGAATGAAAAGCTGGAGATTTTGGGGAATTATCCCTTGGAAAAAGGGAAGTACGATCCTTCCAATGCCTTTGTCTTTTCCGAAGGACTTTGGATCCCGTATGCTCCCGAACTGATGGAAAAGGAAGAGTTCGCAGGCGATTTGATTTCTTTGGAGCTATTGGCTAGTCCTTGATTTACTGCCTGTTAGCAATACTAACTAAAAATTTTATCCTTGAAAATCAACTACTTGCATAAAAATGGTAAAATATTTAAAAACTACACTTGTTTTTTTTTTTTTTTTCAAATGTAAACTTATCAACGAAAGATCAAGGTCGGCGCGCAGGTCTGGATTTTTTGCAGAACCAAGGGTTGGTTCTGGTGAGTTTTTAACTAATTGAATCTTAAAAAATGAAAAAAATCTTTGTATTTGCCTTTGGTTTAGCGATGACCTTAGGATCTGCTCAAGATGCAAATGCCTTTTGGTGGAAAGAGTATACCGTAGACTGCAAAGCTAAATTGACCACATCAGTCACAATTGGAGAAGGAAATAAGCTTGCTTCTGTTTCAGTCGGTTTTGAAGAAACGTGGGATGGAAAAAAAGATGTTTGTCGGGACGGAGATTCTTGGTGTTGGGCCTCAGATTGTCGATAATTCCATGATTAGATGTTCAATTTGGGTGGCAGTTATTGCCACCCTTTCCTTATTTGGGTCTTGTAGCAAAAAAAATGAGACGCCCGAAGAAACTGGCAATAGCAAATTTTTAGGTTTTGTAGGAGCGGATTCCTTGAGTAGTGAATTTGTCTTTTCTGAAGGGAGCCCGATTAAAATCAGCCTAAATCAGGATCAAATTAACTCGAAAGTCAAACTCTCGGATTTGATGGCTGATTATCGATTGGTAAGTCTGAAAAACTGGGAAGGTGGGGTAGTGGGGGCAGTTGACAAAATTCTCTTTACTGATTCGCTTGCATTTATTTTTGACCAATACATCTACAACTCCCTTCAGGTATTTGATCTTTTTTCCGGAGAGCAAGTCGGCCTTTTTTATCCTACAGGAGAGGGGCCTGGAGAGATGAAAAATATCGCCGAATTTGACTTGGATGAGTCTAATAGGAGGATATTGATCTATGATAATTCTTTAGCCAAAATGTTGTATTTTACTTTTGAGGGTAAGTTTCTTTTTGAAAAGCGACTTCCGATAAGGGGGCATTCCTTCAAAATTTTCCCTGATAATCAACTCCTATTCTCAAGTATTGGTGATGCCAATGATCATTTGGGAAAGACTGGAGCCAGTGATTTGTTTTTGTTGGATAGCAACTATACCATAAGAAACATATACAAATACCCCAAAATCGATCAGAAGCTTTCGCAGTATATTCCAAGGGATGTGATTCGAGAAAATGGGGGCACGGTTACCTATTTTCCAAGATTTTCTAGTGAGTTATTTCAGATAGAAAGGGAAAGTAAAACCTTAAAACCATTGATCCATGTAGATTTAGGTTCGGAGGGATTGTCTGATGAAGATTTGAAAAATGTGGGTCCGGAATTTATCTCGGAAAGAAGAGAGGATAAAAAATTCTATGGGTTTGGATTTCATTTTGTCACTCCCAATTGGATAGGGATGAAGTTCGATGCATCGAGAAGTGAACTTTATGTTTTTCATAATTTAAAATCCGGCGAGGTATTATCCGGCAAGACGGTGGATTTTGATTTTGAGGATTTGATTTCTTTTAGTTTTCCTATGGCATGCAGAGGCAATACCTGCATTACAGAATTAAGCCTGGAACATTTTAGAGAATATGACTTGAGTGATCTTTTTCAAAAGCTCGCTAAAGAAAACGGGAGAGATTATTCCAAAATCAAAAGTTTTCTTGAGTCAGTAGAGGATTTTGAGCAGCCTATTTTATTGGTTTTCACTTTGAAATAGGTAATAGGCTGATTTCCGTTTTCTTTCCTGAAAACCTTTGGATACCCTATGCGGCTGAACTTATGGAAAATGAAGGGCTGGACGGAGACTTAATCAGCTCAGCGTAGCTAGCTAGTTGATTGAAAATAAACCCGTTAGCATTACTAACTAAAAATTTTATCCTTGAAAATCAACTACTTGCATAAAAATGGAAAAATATTTAAAAACTACACTTGTTTTTTTTTTTTTTTCAAATGTAAACTTACCAACGAAAGATCAAGGTCGGCGCGCAGGTCTGGATTTTTTGGGAGAATAACCTCGCCCTGCATGGTGTGAAAGGTGGGTAAATAACTCTTTTATTATATGAAATCAATTATTAAAGCTTCATTTCTTTTAATGATTCTAGGTTCTGTGAACTTTGTTAAAGCTGATTGCACACTAACCACTGCTCCTGGTACAGACGGAAGATGTTTCACTCGAGATGGTGAATATGTCTGTTTAGAAAGATCAGAGGATACCCAATGTTTTGTTTCTACAGGGACTGGACCTGGCCAGGTTGGATAATCATTATGTGTAACTATGGGGGCGGGGGCTACTCCTCTCCCCCTCATTTATTCATGAAAAAATGAAATCAATTTATTTGTTTATTTTGGGTTGCGGATTATTAGTATCATGTAAGAATGAAAAAGTTGAATCAAGTTATTTCCAAGGAAATAGAGTTTCCCTTATTAAAAATGATTCAATTTATTTTCAACTTGATAGTCTTTCAACTTCTAGGAATTCATCTACACAAATTGTTGAAGTAGATAATGATTATTATTTTTCATTTTTAAATAAAAAGAATAATTCAATATATCTATATGATTTATCTTCCCTTGACTTTAAAAATAAGATTTCTTTTGAGATAAATGGAAAAGAGGCGATTGGAAAGTTGTCAAATTACTATTGGCTTAGCAAAGATTCAATATTTCTTTATTCTTATGGTAGTGCGAAGTTCACTATTGTTGATTCCGAGGGAATTGTAAAAAGGGGGTACCATATAGATAATGGTGGAAGTGCTGTAAGGCCTGAATTAGATAGTTCGAGACCTCTTTTTCGGTTTGGAAACAAAGTTGGCTTTAATTGTTGGGGTTCAGAGAAAGAGTATTATAACAATTCAGAATTTGATGAAAATGCATTTATGTTTTTTGATCTCGAAAATGAAGAAAAACAGTATAGAATATCATACCCTGATGCATATAAAGGGGCGATTTGGGGAGTCCAATTTTTTCAATTTTATCATGATTTTAATAAAATTGACAATTTGCTCGTTTTAAGTTTTCCTATTGATAATGATTTAACTATTTATGATTTAAAAGTATCCACCCGAGCAACTGCATATTTTTCAGCCTCCATTGACCAGCTAATTTTGCTTCAAAAACAAACTTATGAAAAGAGCGAGTCAACAAGAAATGGAGGCGATGGTAGCTTCCTTCAAATCCAGTGGTCTGACCCAACGTGACTTTTGTCTGCGGGAGAATATCAAGCTGCCCACCTTCTCCTACTGGTACCGAAAAGTAGGAGCTGGAGCTACGGCTGTCTCATCCGGTTTCACTGAAGTGAGCCCTTCTTTGCCTTCTGGCGATCTTGAGGTAGTCTATCCCAATGGTGTAAGGATTCGGGGGATCCAGGATCTGTCACTACTTGAGCTACTGGTCAAGCTGTAAGATGTTTGCCTTAGGATCTTCGCACCGGTTCTTTCTTTTCGGCGGGGCGGTGGACATGCGCAAAGGCTTTGACGGGCTTTGCGGTCTGGTCCGCAATTCACTGGACCGGGATCCGCTGTCCGGGGAAGTGTACATCTTCCTGAACCGCAGCCGAACCCTGGTCAAGCTGCTCCACTGGGAAGCCGGCGGACTGGTGATCTACTACAAGCGGCTGGAAAAAGGTACCTTCCGGCCACCCGAGGGAATGGAGGCTGGCGGCAAACTCCCCTGGAGTTCACTGGTGCTGATGGTCGAGGGCATCAGGATTCTGGAATCCCGTCAGCTTCCCAGATTTACCCGACCCTGAGGATTTTTTTCAGGATTTTTACTCCTTTTTTATCGACCGGGGTTCAGGTTTTGGGGAAGGGAACAGGCTCTGAGGATACCGTGGCAGTATTTTATGAGTTAAGACAATAATCATTCTCGGGGGACTGTTTATCCACAGGTGGTGTGGGAAACTAATGCTTTGACCGCTTCTTTCGGGGTGTTATTTTCGGTGCATGAACAAACCCCTAGACCAGCTCTCCACTGCCGAACTCATCGCCCTACTGGGCGAGCGGGATCAGCGCATCGAAAAGCTGGAGGGGATTCTTGCCAAGTTTCAAAAGATGCTCTTCGGTCAGAAGCGGGAGCGCTTTGAGTCCCCTGACCAGCTGAGTCTGCCTTTTGAAACCACAGCCGAAGTACAGCAGGTCCTACAGGAAGAACTCACCCAAAAGGTGGAGTATGTCCGCAGGAAATCCGGCGCTGTACATCCCGGCAGGACAAAACTGCCCGAACACCTCCCCGTGGAAGAGATCGAGTTGTATCCTGAAGGCAATCTGGAAGAGATGACCTGCATCGGCAAAGAAATCACTGAAGAACTGGACTACGTGCCGGCCAAGTTTATCATCCGCCGCTACATCCGTTATAAGTATGTATCCAAAGCCCAGGATGATAAATCCCCGATAGTCATCGCAGCACTCCCTTCCCGCCTGATTGACAAAAGCATCGTGGGAACAGGTTTGCTCGCTTCCATCCTGACAGATAAATACGTAGATCACCTCCCGCTATACCGACAGCTCCAACGCTTCAAACGGGAAAACATCCCAATCGCCTCCTCCACACTGGACGGCTGGGTGAGACAGGGGCTCGAGCGGCTGGAAATCCTTTACGGCTGGTTGGTAAAAGACACCTGCGGGAAAGGATACCTCCAGGCGGACGAAACCACCATCAAAGTACTGGACAGCACCAAAAAGAAAGACACCCATCTGGGCTACTACTGGGTTTACCATAACCCTGTGGACGGCACCGTATTGTTTGATTACCAGAAAGGCCGTAATCAAGAGGCTCCCCAAAAGATACTGGAAGGGTTTAAAGGATACCTGCAGACCGACGGCTATATTGGCTATGACCCGTATGCCGCATTACCGGGTGTCACCCACCTCTGCTGCTGGGCACATGCACGGAGAAAATTCTTTGAGGCCCAGGAAAATGACAGGGCAAGGGCAGAACTGGCACTGGTCTTTATCGGGAAACTCTATGAGATCGAGGCCCATTGCAGGGAAAAGAAGCTGACTCCAAAAGACAGAAAAGCTTACCGGCTGGACAAGGCCCTGCCTGTTTTAGATGCCTTTTCCAAATGGCTGACCGAAAACTATGCCCAGACACTTCCAAAAAGTGCCATCGGTATGGCCATGGCCTATACCATGAGACTATGGAAAGAGCTGTCAAACTATCTCCTGGACGGGGTACTCGAAATCGACAACAATACCGTGGAGAACAGGATCAGACCTGTAGCCCTGGGAAGGAAAAACTACCTGTTCGCAGGATCACATGAGGCAGCACAGCGAGCAGCAATGATCTACTCCTTTTTTGCCATGTGTAAAACCGAAGAAGTCAACCCTCAGCACTGGCTCAAGTACCTCTTCGACAATGTCATGGACACCAACATCCAGAAAATACACGAACTCCTGCCCAAAAATTATAAACAATCTCTAGCAAAAAATCACACTACATAAAGACGCAGTTGCCCGGGTGGATACATTTAAAAAACAATCAAGTAAGGAGGGTTTCGTCTAATGGGGGAGGTAGAGTAAATGTTGAACCTTTGTCTTATAAAATTGGAAAAATCGCACCAGATATAATTGATGAGGTAAAGCATCAAATGAGACAAGATTATTATTCCTTCATCAAGTTTGATCCGACTAATAATATTTACATTAGAGTATTGAATAAGAAGTTTAAAGACGATTTTATTGAGTCTTTCTCAGGCTTGAATTCAGTTTTTGGAGAATATTCTTTGGTGTTTTTGGATAAAGATTTTAATTTTTTTGATATTGTTGATTTGCCCAATAATCAATATTATCTAACTTCTATGTTCTTTAAGGATGGGAAAATTTACTTAGAAAAAATTCAAAATTATGATGAAGATTTACTTGTTTTTGATCTTGATGGGTTGCAGTAATTCAAGATTGAGTGAATTTAATGATATTGGGAATTTTCCCAAGCAGGAACCGATTGTTTATATCCCAAATGCAGGCTGTCCGGGTTGTATTAGTTATGCGGAGGAATTTTTGTTAAGAAATAAAGGGTCGAAATGTGTTTCATTTATTTTAGTTAATGTGTTGTCTCAAAAACAACTGAAAATTAAATTGGGTCAGGATATATTAGATTATGAGAATATAAAAATTGAGAATGGAGATATTTTTGATGAATATGGTGTTACTGGATTTTATCCATTTATTGTTTATTCTACTGGTGATATTGATGAAATTAGTCCTGAGAATCAGCAGTCTTTAAGCGTACTTGAGGATTACCTTAAAAATAATTGTGCTCTCTAATTTGGTTTATTGGTTTAATTATACCCGTGTTCAATTAATAATTGTAACAGTTTTGTAAAATTTGAATTCAAATTGAAGAGTATTTATGATGGATTGATTCATGGTTTCATCTATTCCTTCTAAGGATTGAATAAATTTTTAAGCGGGATTATTTCTCAAAATTATTTTTATATCTTAGTTCGATTACTCCCAACTCGTACCACATGCGTTTATCCTTTTATTTATTCTTTTTACTGATTATCAGTACTTTGGGCTGTACAGAGTCCAAGACCGAATCCCAAGAGATTCCTTCCGAGTCCTTCCGCAATGAAGTGGCTGCCACAGAAGTCAGGGTCGCCACCGCCGAGCGGAAAAGTTTTGACTACCTCATCAATGCCACCGGCAAGCTGGAGGCCCTATCCGAAGTCAAGGCCCTCGTGGAGCGGGAAGGATACCTCGAAAAGGTGCAGGTCCTCGAAGGACAGTATGTCCAAAAAGGTCAAGTCATCGCCACCCTTGACCGTCGGGAGGCAGAGTTTGCCCTGGAAAAAGCTCAAATCAATCTGACCAAAGCCCAATCCGAGCTGGAAGTGCTCAAAGCGCAGTTTCAGCTGGCCTTGGAGTCCAAAGACCCCACAGTCGTACAGACAGTGCAGGAGCGTATCCGGGTTAATTCCGGCCTTTCCCTTGCTGAGGTGGAGCTCAAAGAAGCCGAGCTGAACCTTGCCCGATGTGAAGTGCGGGCTCCTGTGGCTGGCCGCATAGCCAATATCAAATTCAAGGAAGGAAGCCTGGTCACCAAAAATGCGGAATTTGCCGAGCTCCTATCCACCGATCAGTTGCTCCTTCGGGTCAAGGTCCTCGAGTCGGACGTTCCTCTGATCTCCTCCAATCAAAAGGCCGAAATCTATCCCATCTCCGATCCCCAAAATGCTTTGGAGGGTCGGGTCATCGCCGTCAATCCCAAAGTAGATGAAAACGGACTGGTGCAGGTGACCTTGAGCTTGAATTCTGCCAAAAACCTCCTTCCCGGGATGAATGCCCGGGCCATCATCCGAGCCCCGCAAAGCAATAGCCTGGTCGTACCCAAGGATGCGGTGGTCTATCGATCAGGAAGAGCCGTGGTCTTCACAGTCGAGGGCGGCAAAGAGTCCAAATGGAACTACGTGGAAGTGGGCCGGGACAATGGCCGGGAGATCGAAGTGCTGGAGGGCATCCCCGAAAACAGTACCGTCATCACGACCAATAACCTTCAACTTGCTCATCAGGCTCCTGTCCAAATCGTAACCGAGTAAGCTATGATCCGATTTTTGCTGGAGCGGCCGATTGCGGTCATGATGTCCTTTTTGGCCTTGGTGGTCTTTTCAGGCATTGTCTTTCGCCTGTTGCCTATTTCGCTTTTGCCTCCCATCGATGTGCCTCAGATCGTGGTCAAGGTCACCTATCCCAATGCCTCCCCGGAGTCCATCGAGCAGAACGTCCTGCAGCAAATCCGGGAGGGACTGATCACCCTTAATGGCTTGGAAGAGATGGAAAGCAAGGCCGGTTCGGAAGTAGGGACTGTCCGGCTGACCTTCGACTACGGCACCCAAATGGAGCTGGCCTACATCGATGTCAATGAAAAAATCGACCGACTGGTCAATACCCTCCCCCGGGACTTGACCCGCCCCGAAGTGATCCGAATCAATACTTCGGATATTCCTGTAGCCCGGGTTCAGGTCATTCCCAAAGCCGACACCGACCCGGTGGAGGTCAGCCTCCTCGCCGAAAATGTGCTCAAAAAGCGAATCGAGCAGCTTCCCGGAGTCTCTCTGGTCGATATCAATGGGAAGCGGGAGCGGATCATCTCCGTGGAGCCGGATGATGAAGCCTTGGCTGCTTTGGGCATGACCCAACAAAATCTCATCGACGCCATCCAAGCAGGAAATGCCGAGCTCCCGGGTATCAGCGTCAAAGACGGGCAGTTTCGCTATTTCCTCCGACTCGCCACCCGCGTAGATACGCCCGAAGATGTGGAGTCTCTTCCCGTGCGATCTGCCAAGGGGGCCATCGTGCCTTTGGGAAGAGTGGCCAAGGCTCGATATGAGACTCAGGAGATGTTGGGATTTCACCTTTTTGGCCTGCAGGAGGGGCTTGTGATCACTGTACATAAGCAGGCTTCTGCCAAAATGAATGAGCTGATTCCCGAGCTGAAGGCTTCCTTGGATTACTTCCGGGCAGACTATCCTCAAGTAGAATTTGAACTCACCCAAGACCAAAGCAATCTGCTTAATGCAGCCATTTCCAACCTGCAGACCAGCTTGCTTTTTGGGGGTATTTTCGCCTTCGCTGTACTTTTCCTTTTCATCAAAGACTTCCGTATTCCGCTGATTATGGGGGTGAGTTTGCCGACCTCGCTCTTGATCAGCTTTCTCGTTTTTTACTTTTTCGGCATATCCATCAATATCATTTCTCTATCCGGCCTCGCTCTGGGGATCGGGATGCTGATTGACAATGCGATCATCGTTTTGGACAATATCACCCGAAAGCGGGAGAGTGGCTTGCCGCCTTTTGAGGCTTGCGTGCAGGGTGCCAATGAGGTGATGGGAGCTTTGATTTCTTCCGTGCTCACGACCTTGGCGGTATTTGTGCCCCTGGTATTTTTGAGCGGGATTTCCGGGGCCTTGTTTTATGATCAGGCAGTGGCTGTGGCAGCGATTCTGTCTGTTTCCCTGATGGTGGCCTTTGTGCTGCTTCCTCTGCTTTATTGGTTGATCTTCAGGGTAGGGAAAAGAGGAGACGTGCAGGGAGAACCCAAAGCATTTATTAAAACTCTTGGACTGTATGAGCGGGTTTTTGACTGGGTTTTTTCCCGAAGAAAAACGGCTTTGATCGGCTTTTTTATCCTGATTCCTATGGGTTTGGGTTTGGGGCTTTTGCTCCGATCCGAAGGGCTTCCTGAAATCGAAAAGCCCGATGCCACTCTGGAAATCGACTGGAATGAACCCATCTCTGCTGCGCAAAACCGGGATCGGATGCTCAGTTTGATTCAGGGCGTGAGGAATTATTCGCAAGCGGAGACCGATGTCGGCGTGCGGCAGTTTCTCCTCTTTGACGGGGACAATTCCATCCAAAAGTCCCTGCTTTACCTGCTTTTTCCTTCCGAGTCGGAGAAAAATACCCAAATCGAAGTCCTGAGAAAGCGATTGGAGGCCGATTTCCCTTTAGCCACCTATGTCTTGGGAGATGCGCCAAATACTTTTGATCAGCTGTTTTCCAGTAACTTGCCCTTTTACGAAGTACGTTGGAAAGACCTGACTCAGAAGAAGCCCATTCCTGCTGAAAAAATGAAGGGCTGGCTGGATGATTTTCCTACAGAAAATTGGACACCGGGTCCCGGTCTTCAGGAAGAACGCTCCGTGGTCTTTTCCCTTTTGGCAGAAAAAATGGCCCTGTACCAAATTCCTGTAGAGAATGTGCAGGAGCAGCTTTCCCGCTTGTTTGGTGTATTTACGATTACCGATATCCGACGATTTGGGGAGGTGACTCCTATTCGGCTCAAGGAAAATCAGGATCGCTTCGAGCATCTGCTTCGGACCACCCGGATCTATGCTTCGGACAGTACCTCGTATCTTTTGGGAGAGTTTGTGGATTTCCAATACCGAAATCAGTACAAGTACATTACCGCTGACCGCGGCGGAATCTATCAAAGTGTGGAAGTGGCCGATCCCAATCCCGAAAAGATGGAGACGGATTACATTCGGTGGGGTGTAGGGCATGACTTGGCAGTGGAAACGCAGGGGCAGTTTTTCCGGGATCGGGAAAATCTCCGTCAGTTGATAGGAATCCTGTTGGTATCGGTTCTGCTGTTGTACTTTATCCTAGCCGCCCAGTTTGAAAGCTTTGTGCAGCCCTTGATCGTGGTCTTTACCCTTCCTTTGGGGATAGGGGGAGCCTTTTTGATCCTGCTGATCACGGGTTCTTCCCTGAATGTCATGTCTGCCATTGGCCTGGTTGTCATGCTCGGAATCATGGTCAACGACGCGATTCTGAAGATCGACACGATCAACCGACTGAAGGTGGAATTTGCCAAAGATTCCTCTTTGAGTGAAAAGGAAGTAAGAAATAAGGCGATACATGCCGGAGGGAAAATCCGGCTCAAGCCCATCCTGATGACCTCGATCACTACGATTCTGGCCCTGATTCCGATTATTTTCAGTTCAGGCTTGGGAGCGGATTTGCAGCGGCCATTGGTGTATTCGGTGATCGGAGGACTTACCATCGGGACAGCCACTGCGTTGTATTTTGTACCCTTGATGTATTGGTTTTTTGACAAAAATGTAGGCAAAAGAGAGAAGCTATGACGCCGTTTCGGGTTTTGATTGCATTTGTGGTGTTGGGGATTCTGGGCTTTGCCACAGTCCCTCTGCTCTCCGTGGATCTGAATCCCCGGGAGCGGGAACCTGTGCTTTCGGTCGGTTTTTCCATTCCCCAATCTTCTCCAGAAATCATCGAAAAACTGGGTACCTCTCCTCTGGAGGGGGCTTTTTCCCAACTCACCGAGCTCAAGCAGATCAAGTCTGTCTCCAATTATAACCAAGGTTCTGTCACCCTTCGCTTTGACAAGAAGGCGGATATGGAGTTGAAAAAGTTTGAGGTTCTGGCCCTGATTCGGCAGATTTATCCTCAGCTGGATGAGCGGATGTCCTACCCGGTGGTGACCCAAAGTGAAGAATCCCGAAGAGATTTCAAGACGCCGATTCTCACCTACAGTGTCAATGGACCTTTTGCCAGCTTCGAGATCAAAAAAATCGCCGAAGATGTACTCAAACCCGCCATCACCCGATTTGCCGAGGTGGAGGAGGTACAGGTACGGGGGGCCAATGAACTGCAGCTTTTTGTCACCTTTGACGGGCAGCGGCTTCAGGCCTTTGGGCTCACCCGCAATCAGCTTAATCAGCAGCTAAGCCGGGCCTTTGGGCAGCAGTTTCCCGGGACGGTGTACAACGATCGGGGGGAGACGCTTTTTGTCACCCTCGACCGTAAGCTGAACAGTTTGGATCAGCTGGAAAACCTCATCATCAAGCAGGATCGGGGGCTGGAAATCCGCCTGAGGGACATTGCTCAGGTGACCTTGGAAGAAGCGGAGCCGATCAGCTTCTATCGGATCAATGGGAATAACTCCGTGACGCTGTCGATTTACAATCGGGACGGAGTGAACAAGGTCCTTTTGGCCAAAAGCCTAAAAGCCTCTCTCGAGGCAGCCAAGATCAATCTGCCGCAGGGCTTCGAAGTACGGCTGGAAAACGACGACACCGAGTTTTTGGAAAAGGAGCTTAACAAAATCTATCAGCGCTCGGGCTTGTCGATTTTGATCCTGATCGCCTTTATTTTTCTGATCAACCGAAACCTGAAATACCTCAGCATACTCTTTTTGGGGATCGTGGTCAATCTCAGTTTGACTTCGATGATCCTGTATTTTTTGGGAGTAGATATCCATTTGTACTCCATCGCTGGCCTGACCATCAGCTTTGGGCTGGTGGTGGACAATGCCATCGTGATGATCGATCACTTACACAAGTATCGAAACAGAAAAGTGTTTTTGGCCCTTTTGGCAGCGTCATTGACTACAGTTGCAGCTCTCTTGCTGGTTTTGCTTTTGCCGGAGGAAGACCGGAAAAACCTGACCGAGTTTTCGATCGTGGTTTCGGTGATGCTGGGGGTGAGTTTGTTGGTGGCTTTGTTTTTCACACCGGCATTTTATGAGGTCTTGTTCAAGGATTCGGTGGTGAAAGGGAGAAAGCTGGCTTTTTCCCGACTCAGAAGCCGAGCCAAGTGGCTGAATCGCTACGAAAGCTGGGTGGGTGGTACGGCCCGCTTTAGAAAGGCTTTCCTCTTTGCCGTAATTTTGCTTTTCGGTACCCCGATTTTTTTCCTTCCTGCCAAGTGGGAAGGTCAGGAGTGGTACAATAAGACCGTCGGAAATACTTTCTACCAGGAGGAAATCCGTCCCTATGTAGACAGGGCTTTGGGAGGTTCTTTAAGGATGTTTGTACGGGGAGTGTATGAGAAAAGCAGCTACCGGGAGCCGGAGAAGACCCGACTCTTTGTCACAGCCCGTCTTCCTTTTGGCAATACCCTTCAGCAGATGGACTTCATCATGCGGGAGTTTGAAGCGTACCTGAAAGGCGTGGAGGGTATCGATCAGTTTGTCACCTATGTGGTCTCCGGGCAATACGCCCAAATCGTGATTACCTTCAAGGAAGCCTACGAAAAAGGGGCCTTGCCCTATCAGCTGAAAGGCAAGCTTTCCGTCAAATCCACCGACTGGAGTGGAGCCCAATGGAACATCTACGGCGTAGGGCAGGGCTTCTATACCGGTGGAGGGGGTGAGGGGATTCCCAGCTTTCGGGTGGAAATGCGGGGGTATAATTTCGACGAACTGGAGCGGCAGGCAGATGTAATTGCAGAAAAACTCCTAAAACACAAGCGAATCCAGACTGTCAATACCAACGAGCGACTCAGCTACAATGAGCAGAAAACCCAAGAGTATGTCCTCCGCTTGGATCAAACCCAAATAGCCTTGGGAGGTACCTCTCAGTACGAATTGGTCAACACCCTTCAGGACCTGTCCAAGCCTCAGCGCCCGGCCACCTACCTGAATTTGGAAGATCAAAACTATGGGCTGATGCTCAGAGAGGTTCAATCGGAAGGGTTTTCCAAGTTTGATCTGGAGCAAAAGGGACTTTTCAGCGGGGAGGATAAAATCGTCAAAATCTCTGATTTTGGGGCGCTGTCTTTGGAGACCACTACCAACGCGCTTCACAAAGAGGATAGGCAGTATCTGCGGGTGGTGTCCTTCGAATACATGGGTTCGGCGAAGTTTGGCAACGAGTACCTGGACGAAGTGCTGAAAGAAATGAAGGCACAGATGCCCATTGGCTACGAAGCGAAAAAGCAGGAATGGGGATGGAGTTTTGAGCAGACCAAAAGACAGTACGGGCTTTTGGGGCTCTTGATCGTGGCCATTTTCTTTATCTGTACGATCTTGTTTGAAAACTTCCGGCAGCCTTTCTTGATCATCTTCCTGATACCGATCAGCTTTATTGGGCTGTTTTTGATCTTTTCGCTCTTCGACTTCTACTTTGACCAAGGAGGCTATGCAGCCTTTGTGATGCTTGGAGGTTTGGCCGTGAATGCGGGAATTTTTATCCTGAATGATTTCAACAACCGATCCGGAAGAAAAGAAAACCGCAAGCTCCTCAAGTCAATCGCCGGTAAGGCCATTCCGATTTTGCTGACGGTGCTTTCGACCTGTTTTGGTTTGATTCCCTTTCTGATCGAGGGCCAAAATGAGATCTTTTGGTTTTCTCTGGCCATCGGGACGATTGGCGGATTGGTTTTCAGCTTGCTGGGAGTCTTTTGGATTTTGCCTGTGATGATGTGGAGGAAGGCGAAAAAGCTTGCCTGAAAAATCGGGCTCTCCTGTCCTATTTTTTATTGACTTCTGCGATTAACAAAAAAACACCATGAGAAAACTCTTGATTTTTGGTAGCCTTACCTATGTTCTTTGGAGCTGTGGAGAAGATGAGTTAGCTGAAAAAAGCTCCGGTTTTGAGGCTGAATTGGTATGGTTGGACTCCGTCGTGGTGGATTCCTTTATTGACCTGACTTTGGCAGCGGTAGACCCGGAAGATGGGCGGATGATTTTCAAGGATCGTTCTTTGAACCATATTCTTTTGACTGATTTAAAAGGTGAGATTTTAGATACTTTGGAGTTGAAAGGAGAAGCACCAGACCAAGTTTCATTACCTGTGGAGATGGTTTTTGATGAAGGAGGATTGATTGTCAAAGATTTGGAGGCGGGGATGCCACTAAATTTTTTCAATAAGGATTTCAAGAAAGTGAAGAAAAGCCCCTCTTTAGCACTTGGACTTAGTTTTCTGGAAATCAATCCTTATTGGGTGAGTTTTAGCCCGATCCAAAAAGAAGGAAAAATACTCCTTGTTGGTATGGAAGGTAACGGAGTAGATCCTGAACTGATGACAGAGAGTTGGAAAAAGGCTGAGTTTTACGATCAAGCAAAAGCTGGATTCGTTTATGATCCGGAATTGGATTCTCTATGGAGATTCAATTCATTTCCGGAAAACTGGGAATACAGAAAAACCCGAGAATGGAAAGGGTATGTTTTCCCTTTTGTCCAAGCCTTGGGAGAAGAGGAATTGATTGGGGTTTTACCACGGGTCGGGAATCAGTTTTTCCTGTATCGATGGGAGAATCAAGAGCTAATTCCTGTGAAAGAAACTCTCCTAAGCCATCCCGATCGAAATGATCGGCTAGACTATGATTCGAATGATGATTATTTTCTTTATCCGAGTTTTTCTGACCTAAAGGCCGGAGGGCACTATTTTTTGATCCAATTCCATACAGAGATTCCAGTGGCGGTCAGAGATGAGTATAAAGCTAGGATTCCTGATTACAGAAACAATCCGGAGTTCAATGAGGCCTTTCAAAAGTATTGGAAATACAAATATCTACTTGTGAATCAGTTTGGGGAAAGTTACCCTTTGAGGAATCTGCCTATTGAGGGTACAGTCCACCATCTCGATAAAAACGACGTGCTGTACATCAAACCCAAATCTGAAGTAGAGAAGGATAATAATGTCTTTTACCGCTACCAAATATTGGGAAAGACTGAGGAGAAAAGAACTCAAATAAAATAGTTGGAGGACTTAGGGATTGGAACCTGTCTTAACTCCCTTTTTATAAATCGGGATTTGTACGCCAAAGTAGGCATCCGTACTTCTTGAATTTTTGGAAAGCAGATTGGTGAGGATTGATCCTGAGCCTAAGGTCACAGGACCTAAGCGAACCCCAACTCCCCAAGAAATACTTCCCTCGTATTGACGGTAGGAAATCGGACTGTATAGGCTAAACCATCCCGATTCCAATCTTGGAGTCAAAACGAAGCTGTTGACGATTTGACTGACAGGGAACTGCTCGTTGTTTTTGATACTGATGGAGCCATGGCCGGATAGATAAAACCGGTTGGTGATCGCATAGTCAGCGAATATTTGCAGGGAAGTGGGCATTCCCAAAACGGGAGAGCTGATCTGCTGAGTTCCAGTGTAGTTTTCCTCCAAAAACTCAATCAAATCCTGATCTGGAATCTGATCCAAAAACAGAGTTTGGTTCATATCGTAATCCCAATCCGTAAAGTTCTGGTACCGGATTCCGCCCAAGTCCAAAACGGAAATGCCAGCTTTGAATTTGTATCCGTCAGTATAGGCGTTTTTACTTTGATCCTTTACTTGGAAAATCAAGCCCAAATCCGCTCCGAATCCGGATTCCAATTCGCTGAAAAAGTCATTCTCTGAGTCAAAGCCTTCAGAATAGCCAAAATTAAGATTTCCTCTGGTGGTCAGCGTATTGGGAGTCTCCAGATATACTGCACCCAATACCCGACTGGAGCCCACAGCACCTCCGCCGCCTACGAGGTACTTGACGGTGGCTGCACCTCGGAGACTGTAATTTTCATTTTCCACAAAAACCCTTCCGTAGGTGAGGCCGATTTCTCCCCAAGTGTGAGCAATTCCCGACAAATCCTGCATCACTACTTCAAAACTTTCTGATTCATCCTCCCCGACTATGGTTTCAAAAAAGTCCCCGCCGATGTTATTCAGATTGAAAAAGGTCCGAAAACGAGTCGTTAGGGCCAAGCTGTTTTTGGAATCCAAATTGAATTGAAACCCAGGCCCAAACACATCCAAGTTTCCCACAAAATTGTTGTCGGGTTTGGCGTTGATATTGGTACTGGACTGTAGTCGCTGGAAATTATTGATTTGGTCCAAGTCTCCCAGACTCAGCCCAATGTAGTCATTGCCTACATAGGCACTCATCGAAAACAAATGAATCTCAGATTTCAGTCTGGGATTGATTACGTTGGCAGGGTTTAGACTCAAGCCTTTGATTCCGGCCCGATTGTCGATTTGGGCACCGATTAGGGTTTGGGAAAGGGAAATGGAGGGTCCGAGGAATATCAGTCCGATGAAAAAGGTCAGGAATTGTTTCATTGTAAGTATTAGGTTCGTGGTAAATAAAAGAAAGTGGGAGAGCCGGGAGCTTGCGGGCAATCTCATTCCCTAAACAATATCCGGTATTTATTTTAAAATGGGGTTAAAAAGAGGTTAAGAATGCAGGCAAATGTGCTTTTTGACAAAAAATGATTTGAAATATAGGTGGGGAACTTCTTTTTAACTGGGATATTTCTTTAATCGGTCAATCAAACAAACCGCCGTAAACCAGACCAAAAGAAAGAATGAGTTGCTGAAGGGGAGCTCTTTTGGTTTCAAATTAAAACGCTCCTCCTCCATCAGGAAAAGGAACATATCTCACATCTCCCTTGGTCAAAAAGCGCAGGTCACTGCTGCTTTGGTAGTTTGCTTTGAATTCCAAGAAAAGTCCGGGCTCAGCAGCAATGGGAATTTGTACCCCGGTGCCCAGACTGTAGGCAAGTGTCCAGTTTTCAAAATCCTTTCCTGATTCGATTATCTCTTCAGAAAGGATGGTTTCCCGGACTTTATATCTAGTGTAGAGATAGTTCGCCCCAAACTTAGTCTCGATGAAATGCCTGATTTTCCCCAAGGGATTGGTTTGGTAGCGAATGACTGCCATTCCGGTAGCGATATTGTTGTTCCTGCGGAGTCGGAGTTCATCCGAAAAACCCCGGTATAGATCTGTTCTCCTTTCCAGCTTGCTTCCATAGATGCCTTAGCCCAGTTCCAGGCCAAGAGATACCGGTGCGGTAGGTGCTTCATAGAGGAAAAGGCCTGAGAGAGAAGGTATAAACAGGCCTCCCACTTCATTCTTCAGCTCTCCTACAGCTATCCCTCCATTGAAATGGCCACCAGCAGACCATACTTGGGCATGGGCAAAATTTCCCAAAGCCATCAAAAAGACTAGTTGGATTAGTTTTTTCATATCGTAAGACTTGTTTCTTCCTACGAAAAAGAGGGGAGGGATGGTTTTTGAAATGGAGTTTATCCTTTCTATTTTCTCTTTTCCAAAAACTCCAAAAACCCCCTCAAACCCATCACTCGGATATTTTTTGCTATTGGGTAATTTTCATCCTTTGGAACGATCACATGAAGCAAAGGGATTCCCAAGTCTTCCATCGCGATGTAAGTTCCTTTGGTCAGGATAGGGGCAGAACTGAACTTGATTTCTGCTGCAGCCACCCATTGGTCGTTTCGGCGGATAAGTAGGTCGATTTCTGCCCCGTCTTGGGTGCGATAGTAATACATCTCATCATCCGAATTCAAGACAGAGTGAACCTGATTTAACACGAAGGCTTCCCAAGAAGCGCCCAGAATAATATTGCCGAATAAGTTTTCCAGAGATGAGATTCCCAAAAGGTTATGAAGCATTCCTGTATCTCTGAAATAAAGCTTGGGAGACTTGACCAGTCTTTTTTTCATATTCATATGCCAAGAGGGAAGCTCTCTCACCAAAAACGCTTCTATTAAGAAGCTTAAATAGGTTTTAATTGTCGGAATAGTCAGTCCCAAAGATTTACCAAATGTAGAGTAGTTGAGGACTCCCCCATTTGAAGAGGCAATCATCATCAGGAATTTCCGGGTAATGCTTGGATCAGCCGGTAGCCCATAGTTTGGTAAATCTCGCTGTACATAACTGGCAATGAAAGACCTGTACCATTCTGTGGTAAATCTCCTGTTGTCTTTGAGGTAAGGCTCAGGAAACCCTCCCATTAGCCATAGTTTATTTTGATCTTCAGGATTGATTTCAAGAAGGTTAAGGGGAGTCATTTCTAGGTAGTTGATCCTTCCAGCCAAACTTTCGGAGCTTTGTCTTAAGAGTTCAGGAGAAGCTGATCCCAAAATGATGAATTTCCCAGGCCTTCTATTTTCGTCTACCATTGACCGAATTAGAGGGAAAAGGTTGGGTACGTGCTGAATCTCATCGAGAATGATGGTTTTGTTTTGGTACTCAGTAAAGAATAGTTCTGGGTCTTCAATTTTGTTTAGATCTGAATTTTTTTCAAGATCTAGATAGATTGAGTTAGATGGATATGAAGCTGTTTTGGCCAGAGTGGTTTTTCCTACCTGCCTCGGCCCGATCAATCCAGTTACGGGGAAATTTTGGATTGAAAAGTAAAAATCATCCTCAATTTTTCTTTGTATCATCCCTGCAAATCTAAAAATAAATTTTAGAAATGCAGGGATAAATTATTTGTAAATTTCTGAATTTCAGGATTATTATTTTTGATGATTGAAAAAAAGGACACTTTTTCTAGGTGTTTGAATTACTGGGCTTCATCCCTGCAAAATTAAAATCAAATTTTAAATTTTCGGGGATAGATTTTTTATAGATAGTTGAAAATCAGAACAAATACCTTTCGGGATTTCAAAATCTGGAAGGTTTGGAATGCCAACAAATAAATCCCGAACATTTCCATGTCCGGGATTCAATCCTTATGCTGAGTGGAGTTGATTCGTCAAACCTCAAATCTCTAATTATACTTTATTCGGCTCTGGATGCACCCAAGGTCCGCGATAGGGTCTCCGGAGCTTGGCAGTCGCCTCGGGATCGTTGATTACAGTCATGGTTTTTGGGTCGTACCGAAGGGGTCGGCCACCCAGTTCCATGGAGATGTTCGCCAAAATGCAAGATGCGGTAGAGATGTGGCCTTCTTCTACATCTGCAATAGGCAAAGTATCCTTGTCGATGGATTCAAGCCAGTTTTTCATATGAAGTCGTGTTGCCGGAGCCGCATTGAGTTCGATTCGGTCTTCGGTCAGGTCTTCAGGGTACTGCTCCCGCTCAAAGACACAGTCAAAGTGGATTTTCTCCTCCTTTTGATCATAGGGGAAATAATCTGCCTGCATGGTACTACCGGCTAGCATTCCTTTTTCTCCGAAAATCTTAAAGGACCAAGGATATTCCGGATCGACGGGATTGCCCCAAGTACGGTGCTGCCATACCACATTCAGTTCAGGGAATTCGAAAATGGCCGTTTGTGTGTCGGAGATGTTTGATTTTCCTTCTTTTTGGACAAAAATACCTCCTGTCGAGGTGATTTGGCTAGGCCATCCCAGCTTGAGCATCCAGCGGACTGTGTCCAGCATGTGCACGCACATGTCACCGGTGATTCCGTTGCCGTATTCCATGAAGGTTCTCCACCAGCGGATGTGAGGAAGTCCATCATAGGGCCTCATCGGGGCTGGCCCGGTCCACATTTCGTAATTGAAGAAATCAGGAACAGGTTCTACGGGAGGGTTTCCGTTTGCTCGCATGTGGAAATAGCAGCAGACTTCCGCGTGACTGATTTTACCCAATTTGCCGGTGTCAATGATTTGCTTCTTGGCATCAATCAGGTGTGGGGTGCTTTTTCGCTGAGTACCGATTTGGCACTTCCGGTTGTATTTTCTTGCAGCGGCCAAGATGGCTTCTCCTTCGATCACGTCTACGGAAATAGGCTTTTGCAGATAGACATGAGCCCCTGATTTCAGTGCTTCTATAGCCTGAAGAGCATGCCAGTGATCCGGAGAACCAATCAGCACCAGATCGCATTTATGTTTTTTAAGCAATTCCCGGTAGTCTTCAAAAAGCTCGGGTACGTTTTTGGATTTTTGCCGTTGGGAGACGAGTTCACCGGCGGCAGTAAGCATGTTTTTGTCCACATCACATAGGGCTACCACTTCCACGTCAGCCACTTGGATGAGTCGGAACAGATCGGATTTCCCATACCAGCCGGTACCGATTAGTGCTACTTTCAGCGGGCCTTCCCGATCTTTGAAGTCCATTCCAAAAAGGCCAAAACTGGCCAAAGTCATCAGGGCAGAGGATCCTTTCAAAAAATCTCTTCGATTCAATTGATTCATAGGTTTTTGGGTTAAAGCGTGATGTTGATCAACAATTTACAAAAAGGGCACTCAGATGCAAACAGGGTAGGGATGGGAGGGAGAAGTTGTAAGGTGGAAAGGTTAAAAAGTTTTATTTCGATTTTCAAAATCCGGTGATTGGGCTGGGGTTTAACTTTTCTCCAGATTTTCTAAATCATCCAGATCCTTTGATCTTTTAGATGCATTTTTTGCATCTATCAAATCATTCTTATGAAGTGTTCTAACTTTCAGACCTCCGTCATCATAGATTTTTGATTTGGAAAATGCTTGATCAAAGTTGAGTCCTTTTACCTCAGTCATGATGTCAATGGCAACTGGTGATTTGCCATAAGAAAAAACATTCCATTCCGGATGGTGTAGAAAATTCTCCTCAGTCATATCGAAAACTGGCATTCCAAATTGATAGAAAGCCTTTTCTAGTTTTTTGTAGTTCTTTTTTGTCCTCTTCACCCAGATATCCATGTCTCCGGTGGTTCTGGAGTATCCATGTATGATTACAGAAAATCCTCCCACCAAAATGTAGTCCACACTCTGCTCGTTGAGTGCATTTAGAAAATCTCTGAAATCATCTTGAAAAATACTCCCCATTATTTTCTGACTTTAATCTGAAAAAAAGTCTTGTCCATTTTAGGAGGATTTTCTAAGTCATATCCGTAAGCAATACTATTCAGATATTGGTGAATCCGAAGTCGTTCCTGCCAAGTTGTATCTCGGTATTCTTTGCCATAATTGACTTGTTCAGAAGCGTTTCTGGCTTGAAAGGCAGTTCGGTCTAGTCGGTATTTTTTTGGAGAATCGCTCATGATTGGAAGTTAAGAAATTCGTGTTATAAAAATCTGAATTCTGAAATCCCAAATCTGAAATCAAAACTTGACCCCAAACCGCTCTCCCAGTTGAGTCAAATCTTTCACTACCGGTTCAAGCAAAGGAATTCCATCTTTCATCCGGATGGATTCCAGCTCTCTTTCCGGATCACCCGGGATTAGTACCTTTTCATTTCCGGGCGTGGTCTCGGCAGTTCTGAATCTTCTAATCCAGTTGTCCATATGGGATTTGAATTCATCTGCAGGGCGGAAGGCATCCACCCGCATAGCTCCAAAGAAATGACCGATTCCCTCACCCACCAAGTTGGGAAGAGGGTCCAAAAATGCTACAAATGGAGGAACCCAAGGTCCGTAATTGGCTCCTGAAAGTACGGCTGAGAAGATATCCACAATTGCTCCCAAGGCATATCCTTTGTGCGAACCATGCTCTCTATCTCCACCCAAAGGCAGAAGTGCTCCGCCATCTTTGACCCCGTTCGCCGAGGTGGTTGGGTTTCCAGATTTATCCTGAACCCAGCCCGTAGGAGTATCCAGCCCTTTTCGTTGCAGGATTTCCAGTTTTCCATTGGCAGCGGTGGTAGTCGCCATATCAGCTACGAAGGGAGGTTCCTCATTGGCAGGAATAGCCACAGAAATCGGGTTGGTGCCTAGAAGCCTTTCTTTAGAAAAAGTAGGGGCCACCAGCGGACTGGCATTAGTCAGAGATATTCCAATCATGTCTTGCTCCAAGGCCATCATGGCATGGTATCCGGCGATGCCGTAGTGATTGGAATTCCTTACAGAAACCCAACCCGTTCCTACGTTTTTGGCTTTTTCCATAGCCACTTTCATTGCAAAAGGTGCGACCACCAATCCTAGACCACTATCCCCGTCGACTACAGCTGTGGATGGAGTTTCGTAGGTCACCCGTACCTTAGGTTTAGCATTTATTCGGCCTTTTTCCCATAGCCTCACATAGCCGCTCAGCCTGGCCACTCCATGACTATCTACCCCCCTTAGGTCAGCCGAAAGCAATACTTCTGTGGCAGTCTTTGCGTCAGATTCCGGACAGCCGATTTGGATCAGCATGTCATAGGTGAAGCGGTAAAGGTGTTCGTAGGAGAAGTTTTGCATGAAATATTAATTGTCGATGAGGCAAAGATAATTGAGCGAGGTAACCAGCAGTTTTGGTCAAGAAAGAAGTTGACCTTTTTTAGCCTTTATGGCTAAAAACCTTAAACTGCTACTTTTCCGGACAAAAGACGGGAAACAGCACCCTCTTTCAAAGAATAATGGGAACAGACAATAGCCTCTACTGGCACATAGCGAAGGATAAATTCGATCAGGCAACTGGCTACCACGATCATATCCACCCGCATTGGAATCATTCCAGGGATATTCAGTCGCTCTTCTCGATTTTTGGTTTTGAGCAGCTCAAAAATCCGCTCGAATTCGGCTTTTGGCAACTCAAATACATGCTGTCCTGTGAGCTTGCACTGAAGCATGGATTCAAAATAAATATCCGTCAGCGTGTCAAACGTACCTGATGCTCCCACAAGTCCGGTTGGCTTGTACCGGTGAATGGCTTCTATTAAAGGCGAAAGCTTTTCCTGACAGTGAGCTTCGAGCTTTTCCACTTCATTAGGTAAAATAGGATCATGATAATGGAAAGCATCCAGAAGGCGTTGTCCGCCGATTTCGAAGCTTCTTTTCCAGAAAACCTCCTGAGAAGTCCCGATGATGAATTCCACTGAACCTCCTCCGATGTCCATCATCAGATTTACATGGCCATTGAGCGAGCCAGAGAGATTAATGCCCTCATAGATCAACTGAGCTTCCTCTTCTCCTGAAATGACATGAATTTCTATTCCTATATCCTCTTTCACCTTTTGGACAAATTCTGCCCCATTACCGGCATTTCGGACTGCTGAGGTTGCAAAAGCAAAAACCTGATCGATGTTTTCTCCATCAATCAGGTTTTTGAAATGCTTGAGAGTATGAAAAGCCCTTTTTTGGGCATCTTGAGCAAGTTGATTTTGGCTGATACCGCCCTGTCCAAGCTTTACCGGGATTTTTTCTTTGTAAAGTGTTTTGAAATCGACGCCATTTAATTCCACCAATAACAAATGAAATGTATTGGTCCCCATGTCGATCACCGCAGCCTTTCTGGTACTCATATTCTGCCAAAATTTTTGGATGGGCGAATATAGAAAGTTTTTGAAAAGTTCAAGGTTGAATAGCCCAGTCGATTGAAAAAGAGTGAGAGTCAGGTAGAATCGGTTATTCATCTATTGAATTTTCCAATCTTCCTATTTTTCGGCTTTCCAATCGACTCAAGGGCCTATATTTGATGACAGAACGAAAATCCCGAATATGACTGACCCAAAAAATACTTTGTATACCCTGCCAAGCAATGCGGAAAAAATCGAGCTTTTGGCCAAAAAAAATGCAGAAGCGGAGTTGGGAGGAGGAAAATCCCGAATAGATTCTCAGCATAAAAAAGGAAAGCTGACAGCAAGAGAGCGAATAGACCTGCTTCTGGATGAGGGTACTTTTGAAGAGATTGACAAGTTTGTCATGCACCGGGCAAAGGATTTTGGTCTTGACAAAGAACATTACCTTGGAGATGGTGTAGTGACAGGATATGGTGAAATCAACGGTCGTCTCGTGTATGTCTTCTCCCAGGATTTTACTGTCTTTGGAGGTTCGCTTTCAGAAACCCACGCGGAAAAAATCTGCAAAATCATGGATTTGGCTATGAAAAATGGTGCTCCAGTGATCGGATTGAATGATTCTGGTGGTGCCCGTATTCAGGAGGGAGTCAATTCTCTGGGAGGCTATGCGGATATTTTTTATCGAAACACTTTGGCTTCCGGTGTGATCCCTCAGATTTCCGCCATAATGGGTCCTTGTGCAGGAGGGGCAGTTTACTCTCCGGCCATTACGGACTTTATTCTTATGGTGGAGAATACTTCTTACATGTTTGTGACCGGTCCAAACGTAGTCAAAACCGTGACCCAGGAGACTGTCACTGCCGAGGAGCTAGGTGGAGCATCTACCCACAGTACCAAGTCTGGGGTCACCCATTTTGCCTGTGCAAACGAAGTGGAGGCAATCCGACATATCAAAAGATTGCTGAGTTACATACCTCAAAACTGTGAAGATACGGCTCCCATTTATCCCTATGAACTGAAAAAGGATGAGTCCAGGAAGGAACTGGATGCACTGATTCCAGAAAACCCGAATCATCCATACGATATGAGAGATGTGGTGAGGGGGATTGTGGATGAAGAGTCCTTCTTGGAAGTTCATGAAAACTACGCGGATAATATCGTGGTGGGTTTTGCCCGCATTGCAGGTCGGAGCATTGGGATTGTTGGCAATCAGCCCCAGTCCATGGCGGGTGTGCTGGATAATCATGCATCGATTAAAGCTGCCCGTTTTGTTCGTTTTTGCGATAGCTTTAATGTGCCATTATTGGTTTTAGTGGATGTACCGGGCTTTTTACCGGGTACAGATCAGGAGTGGAATGGAATCATCACTAATGGAGCTAAGCTTTTGTATGCTTTTTCTGAAGCGACGGTTCCAAGAATCACTGTCATTACTCGAAAGGCATACGGTGGTGCCTATGATGTGATGAACTCCAAGCATATCGGAGCCGATATGAACTACGCTTGGCCCACTGCGGAGATTGCTGTGATGGGGGCAAAAGGAGCTGCAGAGATTATTTTCAAGAAAGAAATAGCCGAAGCTGAAAACCCAGAAGCCAAACTTCAGGAAAAGGTAGATGAATACACCGCTAAGTTTGCCAATCCGTATCGGGCGGCTCATCGGGGCTTCATAGACGAGGTCATCATTCCATCCGAAACCCGAACCAAACTGATCAAAGCCTTCAAAATGCTGGAAAACAAGGTGGATAAGCTTCCAAAGAAGAAGCATGGGAATATTCCGCTTTGACAATCCTCAATTTTCAATCAACAAAATTCAATTTTCAATGGAATCAAATTCCTTTTTGAACAAATACCTCAACAATGCCTCCCCAACCGGGTTTGAAGCCTCCGGGCAGGAAATCTGGTTAGATTATATCCGGCCTTTTGTAGATAGCTATTTTACTGATAACTATGGAACTGCCGTAGGGGTGATCAACCCCGAGGCAGAGTACAGGGTGGTAATTGAGGCTCATGCGGATGAAATCAGCTGGTTTGTAAATTACATCAAGGACGATGGGTACATCTACGTCCGTCGCAATGGAGGCTCGGATCATATGATCGCGCCTTCCATGCGGGTGAATATTCATACCGACAAGGGGATTATTCCTGGAGTTTTTGGTTGGCCGGCTATCCATGTGCGAAAGGAAGGAAAGGAAGATGCACCTACCTTGGATAATATTTTCATCGATGTGGGCGCCCGCTCCAAAACCGAGGTGGAGGAAATGGGAATCCATGTGGGATGCGTGATCACCTTCAAAGATGAGTTAATCGAATTGAATGGTAAATTCTGGTCAGGTCGAGCATTGGACAACCGAATCGGTGGCTACATGATCGCTCAAGTGGCCAGAAAACTAAAGGAATCCGGGAAGAAGCTTCCTTTCGGGCTGTATGTAGTCAATGCGGTTCAGGAAGAAATAGGTCTTCGCGGTGCTGAGATGATTGCTCACCGAATCAAACCCAATGTGGCCATCATCACGGATGTATGTCACGATACCACTGCACCTTTATATAATAAGGTGACGAGCGGTGATCAGACAGCAGGAAAAGGCCCGGTATTAACCTATGGTGCATCGGTTCACAAGAAACTGCTGGATTTGATTATTGCTGCTGCGCGAAAAAATGAAATTCCATTTCAGCGAGCAGCTGCCTCAAGGAGCACAGGTACCGATACGGATGCTTTTGCTTATTCTAATGAAGGAGTGCCTTCAGCTTTGATTTCTTTGCCTCTAAAATATATGCATACTACTGTTGAGACTGCCAGTAAGCAGGATATTGAGCAAGTGATTGAGCTGATGTATGCGTTCTTGGTTGATTTTGACCCAAGTTTTGATTTCAGGTATATTAAATAGGTCAACAGACCACCGGCCCCAGTCAACAGCAGTGGTCGGTGGTCTGTCGACTATTGACTCAAATGCTCTTCACTGATCAACTCAATCGATCCATTTTTTTATCGGATCCACCTAAGCGGATCATTTCACTGGTGCCTTCCCAAACGGAATTGTTGGTGGATTTGGGTTTGGAAGAAAGCATCGTAGGGGTCACCAAGTTTTGTATACATCCCAAGCATCTTAGAAAGAGTAAAGCCATCGTAGGGGGAACCAAGAATTATCGATTTGAAGTCATTGATTCACTCCATCCGGATTTGATCATAGGCAATAAGGAGGAGAATGATCGAGAGGGGATTGAAAAATTAGCAGAGAAATATCAGGTCTGGATGAGCGAAATTTTTTCGCTGGAGGATAATTATAGGATGATTGAACAAGTCGGGCGATTTACCCAATCAGATTTAAGAGCAGAAGAAATAATCGGGAAAATCAAATCTTCCTTTGCAGAACCGATTGCAAAAAAAGGAACCTGCGTTTACCTGATTTGGAATGATCCCATTATGGTTGCGGGTGGATCCACCTTCATTGATTCTATGTTGAAATTGGCTGGCTTTGAAAACCTGGTTAGGCAAACAAGATATCCTCAGCTTTCGGCGGAGGATCTGCAGAACCTTTCCCCCGAATTCCTGCTATTGAGCTCCGAACCTTTTCCTTTCAAAGAAAAGCACCTTGATTTTTTTCGGTCTCTTCTTCCCAATTCCCAAATTAAGCTTGTCGATGGAGAGCTTTTCTCATGGTATGGAAGCCGGTTGATCCATTCTGGGAATTACTTTCGGAATTTATAAGGAAATCCTTTCAGAGACTTGACTTTCCATTTGTAAAAATTATAAATACTGCTAGGTACTTTTTTAAAAAATTCAATTAACTTTTCTACCTCAAGCTTTTCGACTTTGAATTCTCAGGTCGTTGGCGAAATTGAATGAAAATTAATTGATCAATCCATGAAAAAACAAAAATGGTTATTTCTGGGAATGCTAGTCCCTCTGGTATGGGCTTGTGGTCCCAAAGCAACTGAAGAGGTTGTGGAGGAAGAGGTGGTAATAGTAGACAACTCCCTCACAGAAGAAGAGAAGGCAGAAGGCTGGATGCTTCTTTTTGATGGGACATCGATGGATGGCTGGCGTGCCTTCAATGGAGACAGCACTCCTCCCAATTGGATAATTGAGGATGGAGCGATGAAGGGTTTGGGTGCTACCGGGGGTGAAGACTTTGGAGGAGACATAGTATTTGGTCCGATGGAGTTTGAGGAGTTTGAAATGGAATTCACTTGGAAGATATCTCCCGGAGGCAATAGTGGGGTGTTTTACCACGTAGTGGAGGGGCCTGATTACAAGGCACCTTATTACACAGGTCCCGAATATCAGGTAATTGATCAGCTGGGATTTGCTCAGCCTTTGGAAAAATGGCAGTCTCTCGCTGGAGACTATGCGATGTATGAACCGGATTATGAGGGAGTGGTCAAGCCTGCCGGAGAGTGGAATGTTTCCAAAATCATTTTCTCGGAAGAGGGAGCAAGCTATTGGTTGAATGGGAAAAAGACGGTAGAGTTTATCCCTTACTCAGAAGACTGGACAGCAAGAAGAAACTCCGGCAAATGGAATGATTTCCCTGATTATAAAATTGCCCGCAAGGGATTAATTGCATTGCAGGATCACGGGGATCCTGTTTGGTTCAAAAACATCAAAATTAGACCTCTATGAGAAAAATAGGATTCATCCTTCTGACCCTGTTTATTGTGCAAGGTGCTTATGCCCAGAAAAAACAAAAGCTTTTCAATGGAAAAGATTTAACTGGCTGGGTGATTTATGGTACTGAAAAGTGGTATGTGGAAGACGGCTTGTTGGTTTCTGAAAGTGGTCCCGACAAAGGTTATGGCTACTTGGGTACCGAAGAAAACTTCGATGATTTTGAGATTGAATTGGAATTCAAACAAGAAGCCAATGGAAACAGCGGAGTTTTCATCCGATCCACCGTAGACGGTACCAAAGTTTCGGGCTGGCAGGTAGAAGTAGCACCTCCCGGAAGCGACACAGGAGGAATCTATGAATCTTATGGAAGAGGATGGTTAATCAAACCTGATCCTGAAAAAGACAAAGCCCTGAAATTTGGGGAATGGAACAAAATGAGAATTGTGGTAAAAGGAGATAATGTTACTCCTTACCTTAATGGAGTGGAGATGGTCAATTTCTCTGACGAAAAAATCGGTCAGGGAAAAGGAGGCGTTTTGCTTCAGATTCACGATGGTGGAGGAATCAAAGTTTACTGGAAGAATATAGTCTTGAAAAAGCTTTAAGGTAAAAGCTTTTGAAATTTCCTTCAATGAAAGAATTCCAAAGCAGTTTCTTTTTGCTTTGAGAAAAAAAAAGGGTAAGACTGGTTTTTGACTTCAAGACAAATAGGGGATATAAAAAATGAGTTTATAAAGAACCTTGGGGATCATTTACCTCAAGGTTCTTTCTATTTTAATTTTTCCCGATCAATATCAGAGGTTTACAATTTCTTTTGGAAAAAATGTGAAGCAGCTATTGCTACGGACATATTTCTGTCGATATTTGCACTCCCAATCGACGCAGAAGGCGTTGGGGAGGTAGGAAGGAGGCTTTGGAAGTTTGAAAAGACGGGGAGTTCAAAAGGGGAGGGGAGAAAAAAAATATTCAATTTTCTTCTTGCCGGGTAAAAAATATCGCGTACCTTTGCAGTCCTGTTCGAAAGGAACGGGTCAAAAAAAGCGAAAAGCGAAAGGAAAAAAGCCGGTGATGCGGCTGGAATCCACCAGTTCTTGTGAAGACAAGGAACAAGTTCATTGAAGTGATGTAAGGCGAAAAAAATCTGATGAGCTAGTCGGGCTGATGTCTATGCTTTAGGC
>NZ_BTPC01000002.1:597652-1001091 GCF_036245605.1 Algoriphagus sp. oki45 | reverse complement strand
GTCTATCGCATTGAAAAGAGAGCTCGAGATTAAAAAGAAAAAAAGCCGAAAGTTTATTGAGTATTTGATTGGATCAGTTGGCTAGTGCGTCCCGCTTGCTAGCGGGAAGGTCATCGGTTCGAATCCGTTATCCTCCACTAAGGCTTGATAAATATGCAAGCCTTTTTTATTTTCAGTCATGTACTTCGTTTACATCATTTTTAGCCCAAAGACCAATAAATTTTATATCGGGTCAACAGATTCCCCTGAATCAAGACTTAAGCATCATAATTCCGGTGCAACCCCTTCTGCCAAGTCAGGCGCACCATTTTGGGAAATAAAATATTTGGAATGCCTACTTGATAGATCAGCTGCTTTAAAAAGAGAATTGGAAATAAAGAGAAAGAAAAGTAGAAAATATCTGGAGTATTTGATCAGCTCAGTTCACTAGAACGTCCCGCTTGCTAGCGGGAAGGTCATCGGTTCGAATCCGTTATCCTCCACTTTCAAATAAGGGCAGTTTAATAATTGCCCTTTTTTTATTTTTTAGTTAGCAATGTATTTCGTTTTCATTTTATACTCTTCAAAAACTGAGAGATACTTTATCGGTTCCACGGACAATCTTGGATCTAGATTAAAACATCACAATTCAGGTGCTACTCCCTCTACCAAATCAGGTGCTCCATTATGGGAGATCAGATAGGTTGAAACTTTACCTGATCGAACCTCGGCATTGAAGCGAGAATTGGAGATCAAGAAGAAAAAAAAGTAAGCGCTACATCGAGTGGCTGATTACCTCAGTTGGCTAAACCTTCACGCCAGCACGCGGTAAGGTCATCGAAATTATTCTAGAAATGGTTTCTGTACGTACCAAAGCCCTATTGATCGCCCAAAATCTTTTTTGTTTTTGAATATTTAAGGATCTTAGGTTCTGTTTTCAGTTTCCCCTTTCATGAAAAAGCTCCTATTGGTTTTTTTGATTCCGATCTTCACCTCATGTTCCTGTGAGCCGGAAGATCTAGCCCGACTTGCCCTCTCCGGAATGGAAACGATGATGGGTGAAGGTTTTATGCCCTCGGAAGAAATCAGAGCATTGGGAGATTTCCAGGGAATGAGTGTAAACCTCAGCAAGTCCTACGGTGAACCAGCCACCATATTTCTCAAACTGGAAAATGGAGATCCTATCAAGCTTGGCCAAGGAAGAGAGTCACTAGCCCGTAAATGTGCTGAACTTTACCTCAATGACTTCGAAAATGCAAAAGAGTATGAGCAGATCACAGTACAATTTTTTCAGACTGATCCCCAAAATCCACAAAATGTAGCCATGGAGGAATATGCGTTTCAGGTCAAAGATTTTGGTTTAGAGGATTCCTGAGCCGTCTTCTACCTCTTCAATAGCTTTAGCCAAAAAATCATTAAAAGGTTTCATCCGACGAAAACCGTCCAGCGCAAAAGTCATAAATGCTCCGGATTCTACCGCCTTATCTGAAATGGGATGAGATACCGTAAAGCTTTTCAATCTCAGATACTCAATGTAAGGATGGTCTGCTTCATACTCTCGGGGACTAGTCTTTAACTTATCCCCTTCAATGCCTGAAAACAGCTTTTTGAATTCAGGATTATTTTCAATCTGCTCCAGTTCTGCCCCACTGTAGTCAATTTCTTTTCGGATTTTTTTCAGCGTATCTGCTTCCGGCATCCAGATTCCTCCAGCCAGAAAGGAATTTCCGGGTTGGATCTGCAAGTAATACCCCGGACCCGGAGATTTTTTCCCGCCCGGGGAAAAATAAGCTCCGAAATTGGTTTTGTAAGGATCCTTGTTGGCCGAAAAGCGGATGTCCCTATTTTGCCTAAAAACGCAATCTTTGGGCTTGAAAGCTGAAAGTGCCGGCTCAATTTCTGTCATTTCCTTCAACATGACTTCTACGTCTTCTAGGAATCGATTCCTAGTATCCGTGTACCATTTTTTGTTGGCATCCATCCAGTCTTTGTGGTTGTTTTGGGCTAGGGCAGAAAGAAATTCGAGATAGGGACGCATAGGAAGTAAGAATTTTGAAAGCTAAAGGTAGAAAATCTGAGATTGTAGAATTAACTCAGCTGGGGTGATGGAGGTTTTCGAGATTTGGAATAGATGAACTTTTCGGTAAATTACACGTGTTAAATTTCAAAAATCAACACGTGTAATGAATACGAAATTAACCTTGACACTCGAAAAAGAGGTAATCGAAAAAGCTAAAGAATTTGCAGCCCGACAGGGACAGAGTCTTTCTTCCTTAGTGGAAAATTATTTCAAGCTACTCACCTTTGAGCATAAAGAAGAGCCCAAGAAAAAAGAAAGAAAGCCACTTCCAGAAAGCTTCTTAAAGTTAAAAGGCTGCCTAAAGCATGAAGGAGAGTTTAACTACAAGGAAGAACTGACCAAGGCTTTGGAGGAAAAATATGGACTCTAGTTACTTTTTAGATTCGGATGTCATTCTTGATTTTCTGCTGAATAGGGATCCTTTTAATTTTTCAGCTGATGAAATTTTTGAAATGGCAGTTAATAAGGAAATCCAGATTTATTTTTCATCTCTGACAGTAGCCAACATCCATTACCTCCTTCGAAAACAATACGGAAATGATATCGCACTTGATAAAATTTCAGAATTGTTGAGCTTCTGTAAAATTCTGCCCATCTCGGAAAGAGAAATATTTGCGGCGATGAAAAGTGGTTTCTCTGATTTTGAAGATGCTATCCAGCATTTTACAGCGATCCAAAATCCAGATATTGAAGGAATTATAACCCGAAATTTAGCGGATTACCGAAAAGCACAGCTTCCTGTCTTTACACCTGAAGTCTTTCTTTCTACCTTCAAATAAAATCCACCAAGGTCTCTAACTTCATCCCACGGCTACCTTTGATCAAAATGAGGTAATCTTCCAGCTTGCTGTCTTCAAGCCAATTTCTGAACGAAAACGGATCTGGGAAATACAATGCCTTTGGAGCTTTTTCCAGTGCGGAGACAATCAACTTTCCGGTAAAACAAACCTTGTCAATAGGATACTCGCTTACAATTTCACCCAGCTTTCGGTGCTCTGCCTCGGCATGTTCCCCAAGCTCAAACATGTCTCCCAGAATGATCATTTTATGCTTTTTCCCAGTCATTTGACCAAAAGTCCGGATGGCCACTTCCATACTGGATGGATTAGCATTGTATGCATCGAGAATAATCAGGTTGCTCCGCTTTTCGATCAGCTGGGAACGCATGTTTTCGGGTTTGTAATTGACAATTCCCTCCACCGCTTTTTCCATCGGTACGCCAAAAAACTTCCCTATGGTCAAGGCGTTGGCGATATTCCCAAAATTATAAGCTCCGATCAGCGAGGTCAAATGCTCTCCATCGACTCCTTCTACCGAAAACTTTACAAACGGATCCGCACCTAGGAACTGAACTTCACAGAAATCTCCCTTCGCAGGATAAAGCACTGGATTTTCAAACCGCTTGATCATATTGGAAAGGATCGGGTCTTGGGTGTTGATAAATACCGTTCCCTTATGTTCTCTCAAGTGTTGATAAAGTTCTGTTTTGGTTTTGAGCACGCCTTCTGGACCGCCCATTCCTTCCAAGTGTGCCTTACCAATATTGGTAATAAAGCCATGGGTCGGTTCTGCTATGTCGCAGAGCTCCTTGATGTCGCCCTGTTTATTTGCCCCCATTTCGATGATGGCGATTTCATGCTCGGACTTTAATCGGAGTAACGTCAAAGGAACTCCGATGTGATTATTGAGATTGCCGATAGTAGCCAGCGTATTGAACTTTTGCTTCAAAACCGCATGCAAAAGTTCCTTAGAAGTGGTTTTCCCGTTGGAGCCGGTCAATCCGATCACCGGAATGGCAAATTTTCGGCGATGATGCGTAGCCAGATGTTGTAAGGTGGTCAATACATCCTCACAGATAAAATAACGCTCATCGTCTTCTACAAAATAATTCACCTCATCGATCACCACAGCAGAAGCTCCCATTTCCAGGGCTTTGGCAGCAAACTCATTGGCATTGAAATTCGGTCCCTTAAGTGCAAAAAAGAGATTACCCGGATCAATTTTGCGGGTATCGGTACTTACGCCTGTACTATTCAAAAAGAGTTGGTAAAGGATGTCGAGGTTCATTTTTCCAGGAAATTTGCCACAAAATAACGCAAAGGATACATCTTTGTGGAAGCTCACACGTTTTATTTTGCAGTCAGCTAACTTCGGGTTCCCATGCGAAAAATCCTCATCTTACTTTCCATTTTTCTGTCTTGGAATGGTTTGGCACAGCAGGTTTTTCAGTTTGATCAGGAAAAAAAAATCCAAGTAGCCGATCAGGAAATCCCTATTCCTTTTTCCCAAGGCATCAACTCCGCCCAAATCCAAACCCTTGATCTCACCGGAGATGGAAAGGACGAATGGGTGATTTGGGATATCAATTCCCGACAACTTCAAGTCTTTGAAAAAAACGGGGAAAACTTCACCCTACGCCCCGAGCTCACCTATTTCTTTCCCGAGGACATCAGCGGATTTTTGGTTTTGGCTGACTTTGACCGCGACGGGAAAAAGGATCTCTTCACTTCCACTCCGCTTGGTATCAAAGCTTACCGCAATACTTCCACCGGAAACCGGATTTCTTGGGCAGTGGCCCAAAATTTCCTACGACTGGGGGGCGCCAATAATATCCCTGCCAATAACCTCGACACTCCCCTGCTTCAGGATGTGGACGGAGACGGGGACTTGGATCTGGTGATTTTCAATTTTGCGGTGGGCGACTTTTTGGAATTTTATCTGAACACCTCCGTGGAGCGAAAAGGAACCCCGGATATCGACGGATTTGCGTTTCCCATACGACATTGGGGCAATTTTGAGTTTTGTGCCTGCTCGGAAATCAGCTTCGGACAGACCTGTGATGGCAGACCTTTGGAGATTGACGATCGAAAGGATGAAAATACACGAATCCAGCACGCAGGTGGACACAGCATTCTGTATCGGGACTTTACAGGAGACGGAGTTGAAGACTTACTTTTGGGTCGGGACGAGTGCAATACGCTCTATTTCTTGCCCAATTCTGGCACTTCTGCCCGTCCCAGATTTACTTCTTTTTCTACACAACTTCCCGGCTATGGTACTTTGCCTGTTTTCCCCAGATTCCATGTCGGGCAGGCGACGGAAGAGGATTTGCTGATCAGTTTGAACACCAACGAGACCTCCGCCCCTTTTGGCATCGACTTCGCCAACTCGGTGGTGAAGCTGGAGAATACTACAGGAGCGATCAGCCCGATTCTTCAGGATCAACTTTTTGATTTGGGAGAAAATGTCCGGCCCTATTTCAAGGGAAATGTCTTTGCCGGGGAACTTTGGCTGACTGCCAATGGCAAAAAAGGTGAAAATGTAATCGGCCAAGCCTACCGATTGAGCTACTCCGGAGATCAATTTGAACTGTTGAATGAAGATTACATCGGCCTTTCGGCTTTAAATCTGCTGGAAGTCCAGCTCATTGAATACGGTAGTGTCCAAAACCAATCTTTCCTATTGGTTTCTGGATTGCGTACTACCAATGGGGTTCCCAGTCAAGTTCTGCTACTTGGACCGGGCCAAAATTGGACAGATTTTCAGCTTTCCGGGCTGACGCTTCGAGTGGGAGATCAACTTACTTTTTTCCCCTATCAAGGAAAAGATCATCTACTTGTTGCTGCGCAAAATGGAAGCCTGACACTCTATGAAGTGGATTTGGAAGCCCAAACGGCAACCCTGAAAACTGCCAATTTCCTGGGCTTTCAGGACAATCCTGCCAATCGAAATTTGAGTGTAGCAGTACGAATTCAGGAAAGTCCGGACTTGTACTCCGTGGACCAAACTGGCCGGATTTTTCTGATCGAGGACATGATGAACTCGGAAGTTCGAGAAGAAGTCTTACTCAAAATCGGAGATCAAAATTTCCCTTTCCGATCGGGAAGAAACACATGGATCTCCATAGTCAATCCGGGTTTCGATGAAAATGTGGATCTGATTTTGGGAAGTCGTGGCGGGGGAATTACCTATCTGAAATCCGTAAAATCCGACTCTCCAACTGACGGCGAACTCTTGGTTAAAGTTTATCCCAATCCGACCGAGGGACCTTTTAAAGTGATTTCCAATACCGAAGCAAAAGGGCGTTTGATCAATTCTTTGGGACAAATCCTTATAGAGGAAATCCTGATTCCCGCCAACCGGGAAGTAGAAATCCAAGCTCAAACTCTACAACCTGGACTTTACTTTTTGCAACTGGAAACAGAAGATAGGAAAGTGGTAGTGAAGAAGGTGGTGGTGGGATGATTACTTTTCCCATAGATTTTCACTGATTAAAAGCACAGATTAACACAGATTTTGAAGGATTTGTCTCGCCCAACTAGTATAAATTAAAACCGAAAAGATCATTCCTGAATTCTTCTTTTCAAATCCATCCTATAGTGCAAAATCCGTGTTACTTCGATGGTGAATTGATCCAATTTTCTGTAAAAAATGAGATGCTCACCCGATTTATAGCCAAAGATATCAGTGCTGATTTCATGGTAATTTCTACCTAAATAGGAATGTTCTGCAAGCTTTTGGCAATCCTCAACCAAAGCAAAATAGTAGGAATCAGCTTGATGTTCTGACCAAGTTTCAAATGTGTATTCCCAAATGGCAGATAGGTCATCAATTGCTTTTCGGGACAACAAATAGCTACCCATTCCTTTTCTTTGCTTTCAGCGATTCCAGATGTTTTTGGGGATCGAAATCCTCCACAAATCCACTTTCTATTCCTTCTTGAATCGCATTTTTAAGGGCTAAAATCTTGTTTTCCTCCTCTTCAAGCAGGCGTAAGCCCGCACGAATAACCTCACTGGCGCTTGAAAACCTTCCTTCTGAGACCTTAGAATCCACGAAATTTTCAAAATAATCCCCCAAAGAAACTGATGTGTTGCGTCCCATAATTTTTCCTTTCCGGTGAAGTTACCAAAAATTGGTAATTAAGCCATTTTTTCAGATTTGTGATTTGAGCTATCCACCTTTCCAACTATCCCATTTGCCCACCTCCCTCAAAAAGTCTAGCTTAGGATAAGAATTATTAAATCCAATGAAGAACATTTACCTCCTCCTATTCCTGGCACTTTTCGCCTGGGCATGTAAATCGGGGCCCGAAAATCCCGCCGACAAAGTTTTTACCAACGGAACCATCTACACTGTGGATGAATCCAATCCCAAAGTGGATGCAGTGGCCGTCAAGGACGGTTTGATTCTCGCTTTAGGCACTTCCGAGGAAATACAAGCCTTTGTGGGCGAGGCCACCGAAGTGATCGATTTGCAGGGCAAAACCATGACTCCGGGATTTATTGAATCCCACGCTCACTTGATGGGAATCGGCTACAATAAGCTGGAACTCGATCTCATGTATGTCAAAACCTATGACGAACTGGTCGAAAAAGTAGCCGAGGCGGTTGCCAAATCCAAACCGGGCGACTGGATTACCGGGAGGGGCTGGCATCAGGACAAGTGGATCGAAAAACCCGAGAAAATGGTCAAGGGTTTTCAAACCAACGAGCCTTTGAATGAAGTATCTCCAGACAATCCGGTATTTCTTCGCCACGCTTCAGGCCATGCTTCCTTTGCCAATGCCAAAGCCTTGGAACTGGCTGGCATAGCCAACCTGAAAGGGGAAAGACCCGGAGAGGTCGAAGGAGGAGAAATCATCACCGACGAATTAGGCAATCCCACAGGGGTCCTGACCGAAAGGGCTTCCAATCTAGTGGCAAGATTAGTGCCTGAAGAAACTCCTGAAAGAGCAGAGGAGGCATTGACTTTGGCTTTAAAGGAATTGGTAGAAAAAGGAATCACTTCTTTCCATGATGCAGGTTCAGGTCAGGATGTGATCGACTTGGTTCAGAAATTCAAAAACGAAGGCAAGCTCACCGTTCGCCAATACATCATGCTGACCGGCCGTCAGCCTGAGCTTTTGGAAGAGTGGTACCAAAAAGGCCCGATGATCGACTCAGACCACATGCTTACCGTAAGGTCGATCAAATTAAACTGTGACGGCGCACTGGGGCCAAGAGGTGCTTGGCTTCTGGAAGACTATGCGGACAGACCGGGCCATCGCGGGCATGAGACACTTCCTATGTCTGTCGTAACAGAAGTATCAGAAAAGGCCTTGCCGCTTGGTTTTCAGGTCTGCTCCCATGCGATCGGGGACCGAGCCAATCAAGAGATTTTGGATCGATATGAGGCAGCTTTTGCCAAAAATCCCGAAGCTAAAAATCATCGCTTCCGCATCGAGCATGCCCAGCACTTGCATCCGGATGACATTCCGAGATTTGGTCAGTTGGGGGTGATAGCAGCAATGCAGGCCATTCATTTGAGTTCGGATCGCCCTTGGGCTATTGACCGATTGGGAGAAAAGCGCATCATCGACGGAGCGTATGTATGGCAGAAGCTATTCCAAACGGGTGCAAGAATCTGTAATGGAACCGATGCACCTGTGGAGCCGGTAGATCCAATTCCTTCCTTTTATGCCTCCGTAACCCGCAAGACTTTGGAAGGACTTCCGGAAGGAGGCTATGAAGGAGATCAAAAAATGACCCGTGAACAAGCATTGAAGTCCTACACTTTAGACGGAGCTTATGCCGAGTTCGAAGAAGAATTCAAAGGCTCAATCGAAGTGGGAAAGGCGGCTGACTTCACGGTTTTTGACCAGAACATCATGGAGGTGGCTGAGGATGAAATACTGAAAACTCAGGTTGCGATGACAGTGATGGGGGGAAAAGTAGTGTTCAGTAGGCAATAGGCAGTTTGGGAATTCAGAATTCTTAAGTCAGAAATCTGAAAAAGTTAGAGGCCTGTCATTTCGATTGAGCGAAGTGACAGGCCTTTTTTTTTAGAACTTATCAATCCCCACAAAATACAAGTCGAAACCACCTAGTCCCCGAGGACGATTGGAGGAGAAAAGTAAAACGGAATTCTGATAATAAGGTGCAGGATCGATGATCGGACGAAACTCATCGAATTCGGTATTGATCTCAGGACCCATATTTTTTGGAGTTGACCATTTCTGCCCGTCAAAATCTGAATAATACAAATCAAATCCTCCAAAACCTCCGGGACGATCGGAAGCAAAGACCATCCTTGACTTGCTAATGAAGGGAGCCTGATCCTGAAACTCCGAGTTGATCTCCAACTTTTTCCCTTGCTTCAAGCCTTCACTTTGAAGAAAAGATATTACTTCCTGATTCTCTGGCAAGTCGATTTCGTAAATATTAAAACTTCCTTCATGATCGGAAGCTAGGAGCAATTTCTCTGCTCTATTTCTGCTCCCAAGGTTGTTGACTTTTTGAAAAGCTTTCCCATAAAGGCAAGGATACATTTCATTGCTTGATTCAGATAAGATTCTAAATGAGCTCTCACCAGGAAAAATCTCCTGAGAGGTGCTGACTGAATAAGGAATCTGAAATTTCTTAGAAAAAACAGTAAAAAAACCCTGATCATCCCTGCTAAATAACAGATAGCTCCCACTTTCTGGGGTGCCAAATGAATAAGGCCCTCTTTCGTTAAAAGAGGTGTGGGTGGATTGTGCGAGATTTTTCGCCATTTGGACGCCCGCAATTGAGCTCGAAACTTCTTGCATCGCCAGAGTTCCCTCCTGCTGATCCCAAGCAAAGGATACCGTTTTTCCAATCAAATCATATTGTAAAGAACCCGGCAAACTGTTTCTGTCAGAAGAAAAAATCAGGTCCATTTCATGAAAAAGAATCTGAATGTCCATGTTGTAATCATTGAAAGGCGTGTTTAAGCTTTCCATTGCAGTCACTTCGGAAGGAAAATAAGCTTTTCTGTGCTTTGGGGCATTAAACCAAAAGCATCCTCCTAAGGAAAAAATGCCGAAGACCATCAGAAAAAATAGTGCAATTCGATTAATGCTCATCTTAAAATTATTCATAAACAAATAGTTAGATTTAGTCAAAGGACGAAATCCAATCCCATAAATGCTACAGAATTGCAAAAAAATATCTCCTCGTGTCCCAATTCTACCCAGCTCTCCAAAAAATCCCCTATTTTCCCAGTCTAATCCATTTACCCATGAGAAAACCCCTACTGATTCTTTGGCTTTTTGCCTTAACTATACAACTAGCATTTGCACAAGACGCTCCCAAAGCCATGTCCTGGAAAGACGTCGCCACCTGGAAATCCATGCCAGGCAACGGCTTCAAACTTTCCCCGGACGGAAAATGGGCCGCTTACGTTCTTGCCGGCTTGGAGGCAGACGGTGAATTAATCCTGAGAAATAGCTCTGATACCACCGGACAGAAGACATTCCCTATCGGAAATACCAACTCAGGTAATTTTGAATTCAGCGAAAACAGCCAATGGCTCGCTTTCAGGGAATTTCCCAAGTTTGCCGAAAAGCAAGCCAACGAAAAAGCCAAAGGAAAACCACTCAAAGACAAAGTGCACCTGCTCAAGCTCGGCACCGAGGACAAAAAGTCCTTTGAAGGGGTCAGCAGCTACAGTTTCAACGGTGAGGCCGCTACCCACCTGATTCTTAATCTTCCCAAAGAAGGCAATGGTGAGGCCAAAGGCTCTGATCTGCTAATCTATCATCTAGCCTCTGGCAAATCCCAAAATCTGGGCAATGTCCGCGAGCATGCAGTCAACAAGGCCGGAACTCATCTCGCTTATACCGTCGACGCGGCCAATTCTCAGGGCAATGGACTTTATCTATTGACTTTGGCGACCAATTCCATTCAAGTACTGGATTCAGATGAGGCAGGCTATCAGAGTCTCAACTGGACCGAAAAAGGGGATGCCTTTGCCGCGCTGAAGATGAAAAAAGACAAAAAGTACAAGCAGGATCAGGGGATCTTGTTGGGGGTGAAAAACCTGTCCAATCCACAAGTCACCTTTTACGAACCTGCAAAAGACAGCACTGGTTTTGACCAGAAATACACCATCAGTCCCAATCGACGACCGATGTGGTCTGAGGATTTGACACGATTGTTTTACGGAATCCATCCTTTGGTTTTGGCAGAAAAAGAGAAACCAAAAAAAGAAGTCGATGCCGATTCGGTGAAAGCCGCTGAAGCTGAAAACTTGGCTAAAATCATGGCCGACACGACCATCAAGTCCATTTCGGATTTGCAAAAGGCGATCGGAAAACTCAACTCCGGCAAGTCAGATGACAAAAAATCCAACGACGCCAAAAAGCCGGAAATGACCATTTGGCACTGGAATGATTCCAGACTCCAAAGCCGTCAGCAAGTGATGGAAAACATGGACAAAAACTACAGTTTCTGGGCCATGTACGATGTCGCTTCCAAAAAACACATTGCCCTGCAGGACAGCAGCATGAGGGATTTGAATCTATTACCGCAGGAGCATTTTGCCCTGGGTTCGGATAATCAAGCCTACGAGCTACAGGGAAATCTGGACGGGCAAGCTTACCGTGATTATTATCTGGTGGATCTGAAGACAGGAGCCCGAACTTCCCTTTTCAGCAACTTTTACCAGCCATCCTTTGCCTCAATGCCCCGTCCTTCCACGGACGGAAAAAAGCTCCTTTATGGAAAAGACGGGCACTTTTACGTGTATGATATTCTGGCAAAAACCCATACCAATATCACGGAAAATCTACCGGTGACCTTTGTCAATACGGAAGATGACCACAATGTGGAAAAGCCCATGCAGAATCCTTTGGGCTGGAGCTCCGACAGTCAGTATGTTCTGCTGAGGGATGGATGGGACATCTGGCAGATTCCCATGGGTGGAAAAGAGACTGCGGTCAACTTGACCCAAAACGGAAGAGCTCAAAAGATTCGGTATCAATATCGATTTGGATTGGACCCTGAGGAAAAAGGCATAGACCTCCGCAAGACTGCCTACATCCGCATGTATGGAGAAAACACCAAAAAGAGTGGAATAGCCCAGCTCAATCCAGCCAAAAAAGGAGGACTTGCTCCGGGTGTGAATGTTTTGATCTGGGAAGATGCCTCAATTCAAAGCTTGTCCAAAGCTGAAAAAGCGTCAGTTTTCACCTTTACCAAAGAAAAAGCGAACGAGCCCACCCAAGTATACCTGACTGATGCTTCCTTGTCTACCCCGAAGCAAGTCACCGAAAATGCACCGGATGCAGGTAAATTCGCTTGGTCAGCCGGAGTAAAACTAGTCGATTATGTGACTGCCAAAGGAGATTCCCTTCAGGCTGCACTTTTCCTTCCTGCAGGCTATGTGGAAGGCCAAAAGTACCCTACCGTGGTCTACTACTACGAAAAGCTATCCCAAACCCTCCACAACTGGGCTAATCCAAGCTACAGCGGCACCGGCTGGAATCCCTCCCTTTACACGTCCAATGGCTATGCGGTATTGATTCCGGATATCGTGTACAAACTGGACGACCCAGGGATGTCTGCGGTATGGGCTGTGCTTCCTGCAGTAGATGCTGCTATCAAAACCGGAGTGATTGACGAAAACACCATGGGCCTCCACGGACACAGCTGGGGTGGGTATCAGACTTCCTTCCTGATCACTCAGACGACTCGCTTCAAAGCCGCAGCGGCCGGAGCACCTCTGACGAATATGATCTCCATGTACGACTTGATCTATTGGAATTCAGGCGGGGGAAATATGTCCATCTTTGAAGCCTCTCAGGGAAGATTCAGGGGAGGACCTTGGGAAAACTGGGAAGCTTACGAACGAAACAGCCCAATCTACCATGTGAAAAACGTGCAAACCCCTCTTTTGCTCTTGCACAATGACAAGGATGGAGCTGTAGACTTCACTCAGGGAGTGGAATATTACAATGCCCTTCGCCGATTGAAAAAACCGGTCATCATGGTTCAGTATTTGGGTGAAAATCACGGGCTGGGCAAAACCGAAAACCGGAAGGACTATGCCGTCCGGATGATGGAGTTTTTTGACCATCATCTCAAAGGAACTGAGGCTCCGGACTGGATGAGCAAAGGGGTTCCGAGACTTCAACTGGGCGAACATTTGGAAGACAGAGCTTTTTAAAAAAACTTCATTCAGAAATCACAAGTCAAAAAATCCTCCGATTCGCATCGGGGGATTTTTTTTGCCCCTTATTTTTTGAATCTAACCTGTGCTTATCTTTGATCCAATTCTACTCAAGCTCTGAATTGAATATCAGGATATCCGTTTGATTTTCAACTTATCAGCTAAAAGGAGAGCATCTATTTCAATCCCCGATTTTCTATGATCAGTCTCCTTGGAATGATAGAATTTGACCTCCCGTTATCCCATCAGGGAGTCAAGTTTTTTTTGATCTTACTGATCATCCTGCTTGCCCCGCTAATCCTTAATCGACTGAGAATTCCACCCCTGCTGGGACTTATTCTTGCCGGCGCCCTTATTGGTCCCAAAGGTTTTGGACTGATGGAACGGGACAGCGGGATATTGCTATCGGGTTCTGCTGGCTTATTGTATATCATGTTTTTGGCGGGCTTGGAGATCGAGCTGGAGGAATTCAAGAAAAACAGTTATAAAAGCTTTGTATTTGGAATGTATACGTTCTGGATTCCCATGATTCTGGGGACACTCGCCGGACTATATCTTTTTGAATTCACTTGGAGCTCTTCCATTCTTCTTGCGAGTATGTTTGCCTCCCATACCTTGATTGCCTATCCCATCATTTCCAAACTTGGAGTTGCAAAAAACAGAGCCGTGACAGTGGCCATAGGAGGAACCCTGATTACCGACACGCTGGCTTTGCTGATTTTGGCCATTGTCGTGGGAATGGCGCAAGGTGAGGTGAATGGGATATTTTGGGTAAAGTTGGGAGGCTCGTTGGTTGTTTTCGGTTTTTTGGTGCTGGTACTGCTCCCAAGATTTGGCCATTGGTTTTTGAAAAAGAATGAGGACAAAGTAACCCAGTATATTTTTGTTTTGGCCTTAGTTTTTCTGGGCGCTATCCTTGCCGAACTCGCTGGAATGGAAGGAATCATCGGTGCATTTTTGGTAGGCTTGGCTTTGAGTCCAATCATCTCCAAAACTTCCCCTTTAATGAACCGAATCGAATTTGTGGGAAATGCCATCTTCATTCCTTTTTTCCTGATCAGCGTGGGGATGCTAGTCGACTTTCGGGTATTTATCAGTGACCGGGAGACGATATTTGTTGCGCTGGTGATGACCGTCGTGGCTACACTGGCCAAGTTTCTTGCTGCCGTAGCTGCGCAAAAATCATTCGGCTACACATTGGCAGAGCGAAGAATCATTTTTGGACTGAGCAATGCCCAAGCTGCAGCCACTTTGGCTGCCGTATTGGTAGGATACAATACCCTATTGGGAACAAATGAATTAGGCGAACCCATTCGTCTTCTTTCGGAATCGGTCCTGAATGGAACTATTGTCATGATCTTGGTGACTTGTTCTTTAGCCACACTGGAGGCCCAGCGTGGTGCCCAAAAAATCATCCTATCTCAGGCAGGATTGGAAGAAAATATCGGAAAGAGGGAATTTCCTGAGAAAATCCTGATTCCTATCCGAAATGAAGAAACTGCAGAGGAATTGCTTTCGCTTGCGCTTTTTTTGAAATCCTCCGGAAAAAAGAGCTCCCTCTACGGCTTGAGTATCTTAAATCCCGAAAATCAAATCTATGACGCAGAGGTAAAGGCCCAAAAAATCCTCAATAAAACTAGTATTTTGGCTGCCGCGACGGATAATTTTCTGATAGAACTGCTCCGATATGATGCTGATGTAGTGCATGGTATCGCCAGCACTGTTTATGAAAACAAGATCACAGACCTGATTCTGGGACTTCACGTTCAGCAGGATCTGGATGATTCGTTTTTGGGAAAGATGACCAACTCGTTGTTGGAAAAAGTAAACGCCACCACTTATATCTACAAACCCCATCAGTCTTTTTCTTCCCACAAAAGACACTTAGTCATCATACCCCCGAGGGCAGAAGAGGAGCTGGGATTTCCATTTTGGCTGAAAAAGGTATGGAACATCGCCAAGAATTCGGGGAAAAGGATGATTTTCTATGCAAATGAGGATACCCAGCATTACCTTCAAAAAATCCTCGATAACAATCCAATCCGGGTGGATTTCAGGCCTTTTCCTAGTTGGGATGATCCGGGAAACCTAAATATCCTTTTGAAACCTGATGACAATCTCATTATGATTCTAAGCAGAAAGGGAAATCCATCCTATCATCCCAATATGGATTTGGTGCCGGAGTTAGTCAAAACTTGGCTGAAAGAACATAGTTTTCTACTGGTATATCCAAATCCCTTAGATGCCAGAACGATTCATTCTCATGATTTCCTTCACAGCAATCTCGCTGGACCAAGAAGTAGATTAGAATTGATCGGAACAGGAATATCAAGGCTATTCCAACACAAATAACCCCCCAATCTAATCCCCGCTGACGTCCAAATAGCTGTAGCCTTTCTGATCCAAGGTAATGAAGGCAAATTTGGCGGATATGACCTGAGTGACCATGGGTGTGATTTGCTCTTTGGTATTGTTCCAAAAGGCCATGCTTTGTCCACAGATGAAAAATTCCACTCCGACCTCTTTCAATTTTTGAATAGCAGGGAGATTGGGGTTGGGGATCCCGTATTTCTTCTGATACTCCTCATCGGAGAAAACTGCCGCAGTCAGCCCACCATGGACAATCCCTGCTATTTTTAATTTTTCTGCCGGCACCCCATTGGCAATTCCCAAATTATACGTTCGTGCTACTTCCAAAATCACCGGATGAATGGCCGTAGAGTCTTTGACACGCCCGTATAGATCAATGGCAACTTTATAATCTATCGAGGAGTCGTAAGGCATCGCCGGATTTTCAATGGGAATGACTCCCACCCAAGGATGAAAATCGAGTACTGGATAGGTGATCTTATTTTTGATGTAATCTGGCATTTCCTGCTGTGCAATCAGGTCAGGGGAAAGAGCGAGGAAGGATAGCATCATCCCAAGAAAAATCCTTTTCATAGTGTTTCTGTTTGATTGCTTACAAAGTACTATTAAACCCCATATTTTCAGTGATTTATAATTCAAAATCATAAAAAAATAAATTTAGCTGGCCCTGCAATTTGAAGCTGAAAATAGCTGTAGATTTGAAGAATTTATCCTATCAACATTCTCCAAACTTTACCTTTCCTTACCGCTATGCTGATTCAAATTGGATTGCTCATTTTAGGTCTAGTCCTCTTAGTCAAAGGTGCTGATTGGCTGGTAGACGGAGCCTCCGTTTTGGCCAAAAAGAAAAATGTCTCGGACCTAGCCATAGGTTTGACAATCGTGGCTTTTGGTACCTCAGCTCCTGAGTTGGTAGTCAATGTAGTCGCAGCTTCGGGCAATTATCCGGACATCGTCTTTGGGAATGTGATCGGGTCCAATAATTTCAATCTCTTTGTCATTTTGGGAATTTCTGGGCTGATAATCCCACTTTCGGTCCAATCAAGTACGGTATGGAAGGAGATTCCCTTTTCTCTCATTGCTGCTGTAGGCTTATTTTTCCTAGCCAACAACTTCTTTTTCTCAGAGGAAACACTTCTTTCCCGCTGGGATGGGCTGATCTTGCTTATATGTTTTGCAGCCTTTTTGTACTACGTGGCCACTCAGCTCAAATCCGACCCCGAGGCAGAGCAAGTAGAGGCAAAAGATTACTCCAACTTGAAAATATGGACCTTGATCGCCATAGGACTGGCCGGCTTAGTCGGCGGAGGTAAACTCGTGGTTGACAATGCAGTGTCCATGGCCCAATCTCTGGGAGTAAGTGAAAAAATCATCGGGCTTACCATCGTGGCTGCAGGAACATCCCTTCCGGAACTTGCCACTTCAGTGGTCGCGGCGATGCGGAAAAATGCCGATATCGCAATCGGAAACATCGTAGGCTCAAATATTTTCAACCTCTTTCTAATTCTTGGTGTCAGTTCAGTTATCCGACCTTTAGAATTCAATATCTCCTTCAATACTGATCTCTACATTCTCGGCGCAGGAACCGTATTTCTTTTCCTCGCGATGTTTACCGGAAAGCGGCAAAAATTGGATCGCTGGGAAGCTTTGGTTTTATTGAGTTCCTACCTGCTTTACACCGGCTATTTGATAGGACTGGAAAGTTGATACTCACTCATTCCCCTGCAGATTCAGATTATTGAGTCCATTCCAGGCGATCATTTCTTCTTCCGCAATCTCCATAGCTTTGACCACGTATTGAAGGCTTTGGATATTGGGATCAGAGGCATGATCAAAATCGCTGGATCTAAAAGAGAAAAGCTCTCCTTCATCAAACAGCTCATCGATATCCTTGAATTCGGAAGCCATGGCCACATTGATCAATGCTGTAAAAACCTGGATTTTAGCATTTTCTAAAGCTTCAAATGCCTCTTTTACTTTTTCCTGATAGTTCATCTTTCGATTAGTTTAAGTAGAAATTCCATTTTTGGTTGGCTTGAAGGGCTTGCTTTCCCCCTAGGTAGTGGTGATAGGCCGATCGAAACTCAGATTTGTATCGGGAATGGACTTCCAAGGGAACCAAACCGAAAATCGGGTATTTGTCCAAGAGTGCAGTAAAAGCTTCCTTGAAATTGTCGAACTCTTCGATGTAGTTGACCCCCTCTTTTTTCTCAAACTCAAAGTCAGGCTCAAAGTCAAAATACCCATTTTCATCCGTAGTGAAGAAAAACCGATCCTGACTTCCCTTTTTGAATCGGAAAAAACTGATCGTGCCTCCCTCCCCGCCAATTTCACAAATCCGATCAAAGTCCAGATTGAACTCCACATCTTCCAGCACTCCCATGAAGATGAGTTCGGTATCTTCCTTTATCCTTATTGAAGGAAAATAGTCCAATCCAGATTTTTGAACCCGGTTCCAAGCCTCATCTGCCTCACAAGTCAGCGCAATCACCTCAGTTCTTATCCCCAGAGATTTAGCTTTCTTGATCATCGCAAAAAGCCCATCATCATAGCCATCCGTGTAGTATTCGACCACTACTTCCTTCCCGTCCATCAGGGACATAAATGCTTCGCTGCAGGAGGCATTGATGGCTTTCAGCTCCTGATCCCCATCTTCCATCGCTTGATAGCTCCCAAAAAACTCTTTTGCTTTCCTCGCTATATTGAAAATGCAGACCTCTCTCTTTTCGGCATACTCCCGCTCAATAAAACTACTTTTTCCTACCCCACTTGGCCCGATGACAAATATTACTTTCATGACAATCAGTGGTTCTTGGCATAATCCCACATCACTCCCCAGATATCATGATAGGCAGACAGTTTGTCTCGCTGCTCCGGGTTCTGAGCGATGGCATTTTTGAAATTTGGATAGTCTATTTCCCACACCTGCTGAGAAATGACCGATACCGCTTGCTGTTTGCCGACATAGACCCGATAGCCATAGTCCGCTTCGGGAGTTTCGAGAATACTTTCCTTTGGAAAAAGTGATTCCAAATCCTTTCTAACCCGAGCTCGAAAAAGTACCTGATCTGGCTTATCTCTATGTTGTACGATAGAAACAAACCCATTTTTACTGGCAATCCACATTTTGATTTTGAATTGATTACAGGGATAAATTTACGGGCAAAAGAATTTTGGAACTAACTTTTGACAGTAAGTGTCACTGAATAGTTTTATTTGGGATTAATCAGATCCCAGCTTTTTTCAACTCAAAATTTTCTCCTGCCATTGATCAAAAAGAGAGGCTATATCACCAAATAACGAGGTAATTTTGAAACCTAATTTGGTAGACTAACCATTTGCCCTCCCAGCCTGAAAACCTATGCACCGCCCAAAAAGCCTCCTTCGGTATTGCCTTGCCGTTTTTGCACTATTTCTATTAGGAACCAGTGCTGCTTTCTCTCAAGGGAAACTACGAGGGATGGTTCAAGACCAAACCTCCAAACAGGCCCTGCCTTTTGCCTCAGTAGCCGTTTATTCAGAAAGAGACAGTCTGATTGGAGGTGGAATTACAGAAGACAACGGAAGCTTTTCAATTGACCTCCCTTTGGGAAGGTTTTATGCTTTGGTGGAGTTTATGGGTTTTGACTCCTTCAAAAGCTCAGTCTTTGAGCTCTCCAGAGCAAATGCAAATGTCAACTTAGGAACTGTCACCCTTCAAGCATCTGATCAGAAACTGGATGAAGTAGTCGTCCAAGGCGAAAAGACTTTGATGGAGCTTTCTCTGGACAAGCGCATTTTTAATGTGGGGAAAGATTTGGCAAATGCCGGAGGTACCGCCACGGATATTTTGATGAACTTACCTTCAGTAGCAGTAGATACCGAAGGCAATGTCAGCCTTCGCGGCTCCTCCAATGTCCGGATTTTGATCGACGGAAAACCTTCTGGACTCGTCAGCTTCAAAGGCTCTTCAGGGCTCAGACAGCTGCAAGCCAATATGGTAGAGCGGGTCGAGGTCATCACCAATCCCTCCGCCCGTTACGAAGCCGAAGGCATGGCCGGAGTCATCAACATCATCCTGAAAAAAGACAGCAATCAGGGTTTTAACGGTTCCTTTGAGGTGATAGCAGGTACCCCGCTCAACTTGGGTTTTTCCACCAATCTGAATTACCGTAAAAATCGCATCAACTGGTTTATCAATTACAGCTTCGCCCGACGCTATCAGCCCTACGTCAGTGAGCAGTATCAGGAAGTTTACGAAAACGGTGAAACACTCATTCTCAGTCAGGCTAATGCCGGTGAGCTCCGCGGCTGGAACAACAGCATCCGGGGAGGATTGGACTATTTCTTTTCGGAGCAAAGCATTTTCACCGCTTCCTACCTCTGGAGAAGAACTGACGGTCGTAGAATCACCGACATTCGCTACGATGATTACCTGAATTCTCTGGACAACTTCCAAGGTTATTCCCTACGCAGGCAGGATGAAAAGGAAAAAGAACCCAATTCAGAAATAGCTTTGAACTACAAGCGGACTTTTGGGCAAAAAGGACATGAACTGACGGCTAATTTCACCTATCTGAACTACTGGGAAAATTCCGATCAGCTATTCACCGAATTCCGCTTTGATGCAAATGGACAGCCAGTTCCTGAAGAGGATTTGGTGCAGACTTCTCTCAATGATGAGTTTGAAAATCAATACCTCTTTCAGCTCGATTATGTCAAACCCATAGGCTCAGAGGGCAAATTCGAAACCGGGCTGCGGACGAGCTTTCGGGAAATGGAAAATGACTTCATTGTTTCCGAAGAAAACGAAAGCGGGGAATTGGTTCCCTTGCCCGGACTGGACAATATTTTCCTCTACAATGAAAATATCCTTGCTGCCTATGGAATAATCGGCAATAAAACCGGAGACTGGACCTATCAGGCAGGGCTTCGCGTAGAGCATACCGATGTGGAAACCATCCTCGCAGAAACCAACGAGCGCAACCCCAGAAACTACACCAATCTTTTCCCAAGTGCTCATTTGACTTACAATGTCTCCGAGGAAAACGCCTTCCAACTCAGCTACTCCCGGAGAGTGAGAAGACCGGTTTACAATGACCTCAGCCCCTATGTGACTTTTTCCGATCAGCGAAATTTCTTTAGCGGAAACCCGGATCTGGACCCGGAATTTACCGATGCCTTTGAGTTGGGGCACATCAAGTATTTCGAGAAAGGAACCCTGTTTTCCACGGCTTACTTCCGAAACACGGTAGATAAAATCGAGCGGATCCGAACAGTAAATGAGGAAGGTTTTGCGACCACTTTGCCTTATAATCTGAATGGGGAAAAATCCTTTGGCCTGGAATTCAGTGCCGATTACCGGCCCAAAGACTGGTGGAAGCTGGATCTGAACCTGAACTTCTTTCATGCCAATATCGACGGAAGTAATATTCAGGCGGACTTTGAGGCAAGGACTACCTCATTCCTTGCCCGGCATTCCTCCAGGTTCACCTTGGATGGGGGCTGGGATTTGCAGCTGCGGGCAAACTACGATGCACGACAAAAAACGGCTCAAGGAGTCAGAAAAGGCATTTTCTTCCTTGATCTCTCGGCGAGCAAACAAATCATGCAGGAGCGAGGCAGGCTGATATTGACTGCCAATGATATCTTCAATTCCCGAAGAAACCGCTACATCATCGAAGGAGAAAATTTCTTCACCGAAGGAGACTCTCAGTTTATCCGACGGCAGATCAATCTGACTTTTTCTTACCAAATCAATCCATAAAACCCTTCCTTTTGCGACTCCTGTCACTGAAATCCAAGCCATCCTTTCTCAATTTTGGGAGGTTAAATGCTATGCTCCGATTTACCGCTTCACTTCTCTTCCTTTCCCTGGTTTGCAATAGTCTCGTTCAGGCTCAAAAAATCAATGATGCCTACCGCCTCCACATGAAGCGGGCTACATCTCCGATTTTGATCGACGGAGTGATGGATGAGCAAGCTTGGGAAGAGGCTGAGGTGGCCTCTGATTTTTTTATGATCACACCGATGGATACCAGCTTTGCACAGGTGCAGACGGACGTCCGGATGACTTACGATGATCAAAATCTATATCTCATCGTGGTCAATCATCATCTGTTGGAGGGACCTTACATGGTCGAGTCGCTTCGAAGAGATTTCTCTTTTGGTAAAAACGACAACTTCCTGCTATTCATGGACCCATTTGATGATCAGACCAACGGCTTCACCTTCGGGGCAAATGCTGCTGGAGCCCAATGGGATGGAATCATGTTCAACGGAGGATCGGTGGATTTGAGCTGGGATAACAAATGGACCTCCAAAGTCAGCAATTACGAAGACAAATGGATCTTTGAAGCGGCAATTCCTTTCAAGTCTATCCGGTATAAAAAGGGTATCAAAGAATGGGGAATCAACTTCTCACGACTGGATCTAAAAGCCACCGAAAAATCAGGCTGGGCACCCGTACCCCGTCAGTTTCCTTCAGCTTCTTTGGCTTACACAGGCGTTTTGGTTTGGGATGAGGCCCCTCCGGAAGCTGGAGCCAATGTTTCCGTGATCCCTTACCTGTTGGGAGGGGTGTCCAAAGATTTCGAATCGGAGGGAGAAACCCAGTATCGGAGGGAGTTTGGAATGGATGCCAAGATTGCCCTGACTTCTTCATTGAATCTGGACTTGACGGTGAACCCGGACTTTTCTCAGGTAGAAGTCGATCGCCAAGTGACCAATCTGGATCGGTTTGAGCTCTTTTTCCCCGAACGAAGGCAGTTTTTTCTGGAAAACGGAGACCTCTTCGCCAACTTCGGCTACAGCACCATTCGGCCCTTTTTCTCCAGAAGAATTGGTCTCAATGCGCCAATCCAATTTGGAGCCCGACTCAGTGGAAAGATCAACAAGGACTGGCGTATAGGTGCCATGAATATGCAAACTGGAGCCGTCGACTCAGAAGGCCTTCCTTCCCAAAACTTCACAGTCGTTGCTCTTCAAAGACAGGTTGGTGCCCGCTCCAATATCACCGGCATCCTGATCAACAAGCAATCCCTGAACTACAACCCGGACCCCGAATCTGAGCATCCAGTCTACAGCCAATTCAACCGCAATGTAGGTTTGGAATACAATTTGGCTTCATCCAATAACCTTTGGACAGGAAAGGCCATGGTTCTGAAAAGTTTTGGTCCGGACGGCACTCAGGAAGGCTTTGTCCATGCCGCCAATCTCCGCTACGCTTCAGGAAACCTGACTTGGAACTGGCAGCATGAGTATGTGTCTGAAAACTACACTGCTGAGGTGGGCTTTGTACCCAGAAACGGCTTCTATAAAATCAGTCCTACAGTAGGGTACCGCTGGTTCCCAAAAAGCGAAAAGATCCTTTCCCACGGTCCGGATGTGGGAACAAACTTCTTTTTCAATACTTCTGGAGAACAAACCGACAACACCACCTATGCTGCATATAATGTAAAATGGAGAAGCCAAAGTACCTTTATGCTGTGGGCAGGCTATGATTTTGTAAAGCTGCAACGGCCTTTTGACCCAACCAATTTCTCGGGAGAAACCCTGCCCGCAGGAACCATTCACACTTGGAGAGCTTGGGGCACCGAGTATGCTTCCAAACCTCAAAGTCTATTCACTTACAGCTTTTCCACTCGAATGGGCGGATACTACGCTGATGGGGATCGGTACAATATCAGCACCGAGCTGGGCTATCGATTCCAGCCCTATGTCAGCATCGCCATGAGCACCAATTACAACCGGATCGTACTTCCGGAACCTTGGAATACGACCAATTTTTGGTTGGTCGGCCCACGGGTGGATGTGACGATGACCAATACGCTTTTTTTCACGGCCTTTGTTCAATACAATGAGCAGATCAAAAACATCAACCTGAATACCCGCTTCCAGTGGAGATTTCAGCCGGCTTCGGACTTATTTATCGTGTACACGGATAATTATCTACCAGCACCATTTTATACCAAAAACCGCTCAATCGTGCTAAAATTCACCTATTGGTGGAATGTCTGATCAAAAAATGGACTCTGCTTGAAAATTTCACGTATAAGAATTAATTTTATACGTATGAATAAAAAGCTTACTCTTTCTTTAGATGAGGACATCATTGAGAAAGCAAAAATCTATGCTTCCCAAACCGGAAGAAGTCTTTCGAGTCTTGTGGAGGATTTTTTTGAAAACCTGACCGAGAAATCCTCATCCACTCAAATTTCAGCGAAAATCAAACGTATTTCAGGGAAAATCGAAGTTCCTTCTGACTTTGATTGGGAGGAAGAGTTGAGAAAAGGCTTAGAAGAAAAGCACCTGAGATGAAGCTTTTTTTGGACACCAATATCATCATTGACTTTTTGACCAATCGGCCGCCATTTACGGAGGAAGCAATAGCTCTTTTTCAACTTGCAGAAGACGGAAAAATTGATCTTTTCACCTCTACACATGTTTTGGCCAATACCCATTATGTTTTGAAAAAGTTTGTTGAGGACAAAAAACTCAGAGAAACACTCCTCGAATTAGCCGAGATGATTACGATCGCTGATGTAACTTCCAAGGGTTTTTTGACTGCGCTCAAGTCAAATCATAAGGACTTTGAAGATGCGGTTCAAATCAGCACTGCAGAGCACATTGGAGACGTGCATTATATCATAACCCGAAATCTTAAAGATTTTAAATCCTCTTCTGTTCCGGCAATTTCAGTTCATGAGTTGTTGAGAATACTTTCTGGAAAGTAAAATCACCCCAAAAATCAAGGAACCAACCAAGCCCCTTTCCAATCCTTATCCTTGGAAAACATCACCCGAAGATGTCCTTCTCTTCGAAGCTGTAAAACCTCGATTTCCATCGGAGAAAATTCCAAAACGCAGAAAAAGTGATTTTCTAAATCTCCTTGCTTCCCTCCTTCCTGAGGATTAGAAATGGGTGTTCCCGGAGCTAGGGCGCAGGTATATTCTGACCTTCGGTGGACGGGAATTGTTTTCCATATTTCTTTAGACAAATCATCCTGAAAATGAAGCTTAGCCTGAGTCTTTATCCGGATTTGAACCTGCTTTTTGGGATGGTAAAAATGAAGGGATGCGTTGGAATTTTGCTGTAAGTTCGAGCACTTTTCAGACCGATAATCGGTGTAGACAAAAAAATGAAGCTCCTCACTTACCTTTCTTAGCACCACCGTACGAACTGAGGGAAAATCCCCAGAAACCGTCCCCAAATTAACCCAATGAAAGGGGTGCTTGACGTTCAAAGCCCCGCGATGTAATTCGTGCTTGACCGCCTGCCAGATATCTTCCAAACTATCTGTGTCCTTAAACAGCATTATTGCTCGATCGAGTTGGCTTCAAAAAAGACCAATTCTCCCTCTTCAAACTCCACATGAAGCTCAATGGGATTGCAGCAAACTTCGCAATCCTCAATGTACTCCTGCCTGGAAACTGAGGGATCAAGCAACATAGAAATCTCCTGAAAGCAATGAGGGCATTGGAAGTAGTGTTCGTGCATGATGTAGAAACTTGTGAGGATGGAAAAAGTTGAATAGAGGCTTTATAAAATGGATCACCCTGAGCGGAGTCGAGAACCCTTCGACTCCGCTCAGGGTGACCAGAATTCGGGAGCTATTGGAAATTTTCATTTCGTTTTCAGCTTTATCTTAAATGTAAAGCCTCGCAATGGAGATATTTTATCTCCTTAATCCTTCTTTGGTCCCAAAATCGGAATTTTCTGATCGATCATGGACTTTTCTAAGGCTTGGGTAGAAGCCATTACCCTTTCGACTTGCCCTTTGACTTTTTCATAAACATCCATAAGATCTTTGGCTCGTTGCTTTTGGCCCTCGGTGATCGGAGGTTCACCTTCATTGATTGCTCCATAGATATGCAAGAGGTCGGCATCCAGTTTATTCGGGAAATTAATCACATCCTGGAAGGTCTTCTGCTTAGTCTGAATCAATTCTGACTCGGCTTCATCGATGGCTGTCAGCACTTCTTTGGCCTGAGTATGCCAAGCCTCATACTTTTCTGAATCGACTCGACTTTGCAAATCTGTGATCTGTGTGCGAATACTGCGTAAATCTTCAGCCATCGAACGGGTATCAATGATCGCTTCTCGAAGGCTCGTCAACTGAGCATCCTGCTCTTGATACTGTGTAGCTGTAACGGTCCATCTTGGGTCGGGCTTTACTTCTATTTCCTTGCTGATCTCCTGGTCTCCGTAGCGCATCACCAATTTGTATTTACCGGGAATCACTCGCTGGGCCGAAGAACCGATTCCTGAAAACACACCTTTGACAGATTCAAAAGAATCCAGACTCAAATCCCAATTCAGGCGATTCATACCGGTTTTCTTCTTGATTTTCCCGGTTTTAGCCTCCGAATCAGTCGTGAATTTGCGTAGCACTTTTCCACTCATATCCTGAAATTCGGCTTCCAAAAGCACCGAATCCACATTTTCTTTTAGGTAATACATCACTGAAAATCCGGGATAAGGATTTTGCCCTGCTTGTGGATTATTTCCACGGAAAGCAAAATCACGAATCGCAGCCTCAGGTTCATAAACGTAGAAGTTAGCGTCTGCGGCAGCTTTCAGTTCATACAGCGGATTCAAATCATCCATCACCCAAAATGCCCTTCCGGAAGTGGCAATGATCATATCATTGTCCTGAATCATCAGGTCATTGATGGGCACTACCGGCAAATTCTGCTGGAATTTTTCCCATTGCTGGCCTCCATTGAAAGAGACATAGAGACCCGTCTCTGTACCAGCATACAGCAAGTCCTTTTGGTTAGGATCTTCCCGTACGACCCTTACAAAAGCTTCCTGCGCTATTCCATTGACCAAGCGGGTCCAAGTGGCGCCGTAATCGGTCGATTTGAAAATATGAGGGGTGAAGTCATTGTATTTGTAACTGGTAAAGGCCACATAAACGGTCGCTGGATCATGAGGAGATACCTCGATCTGATTGACCATGCCTTCGGGTGTATTGGGGATGGTGATATTGGACCAGCTTTGGCCTCCATCCTTGGTGACATGAAGCAAACCATCGTCCGCACCGGCATACAAGACATCCGGAGTATGCGGAGATTCTGCCAAATACATAATCGTATGGAAAACCTCCCCGCCGGCACCCTCATTGGTAATCGGACCTCCACCATAATCCAAATGGGCTGGATCATTTTTGGTCAAATCCGGCGAAACTTCCTCCCAGCTTAATCCTCGATTGGTCGTCTTCAAAATCACATTTCCGGCATGGTAAATCACCGAAGGATCATGCTTGGAAGCAATGATGGGTGCATTCCAGTTGAATCGATACTTGACTTCGGCTGGCTTGGAAGCCAAGCCTTGGTAAGGATAGGCCATCACGTCCTTTTCCTGCTTAGTCTTTGCATTCCACTCCGTGATGATGCCCTGATAGCAGCCCGAATAGATGTAAATTGGATTTTCCGGGTCGAAAGCAGAATAAGCAGATTCGCAGCCACCCACAGGATAAAACTCCTCCCAGCCGATTCCTGAACCATTTGCACGGGAGGCTAAAGAAACGGATGAATTATCCTGCTGACCTCCATAAATGCGATAAGGGAATTGCTGATCCACATTTACCCGATAGAATTGAGCAGTAGGCTGATTATCCTGACGGGACCAATTTTTACCGCCATCGATAGATACGTTTCCTCCCCCGTCATTGGCATTAACCATGTATTGGGGATGCTTCGGATTGATCCAAAGCTGATGATTGTCACCATGACGGGTTCGGAGATTGACAAATGTCTTCCCCCCATCCTTGGACTCCACCAAAGGCGCATTCATAATGTAAACTGTCTCCGGCTCGGTAGGATGAGCCAAAATATGCATGTAATACCAAGATCGGGCCCGAAGGAGTCGATCCTCATTGACCAATTTCCAAGTTTTCCCCGCATCATTAGATCGGTAAAGCCCACCGTCTTCGGCTTCGATGATAGCCCAGACGATATTGTTATTGGCACGGGAAACGGATATTCCGATTTTCCCCATCACTCCTTTAGGAAGACCTTCGCTAAGTTTGGTCCAGGTTTTTCCCATATCCGAGGACTTGTAGATTCCTGAACCCGGGCCTCCACTCTGTACCTTCCAGGGAAATCTTCGATGATCCCAATAGGCAGCATAGATCATTCGTGGATTCGTCATATCCATACTGAGGTCGGAAACTCCGGAGTTTTCGTCTACATAATGGACTTTCTCCCAAGATTCCCCTCCATCCTCGGAGCGATAGATTCCCCTGGCATCGGTCGCGCCGTAGGGACTTCCCTGTCCACCCACGATGACTAGGTCAGGATTGCTTGGATGAACTACAATCTTGGAAATTTGTCGGACCTCAGAAAGCCCTATGTGCTTCCAGGTTTTTCCTCCATCCACTGATTTGTAGACTCCATCTCCATGAGATGTCATCACTCCTCTGACAGGCGCTTCTCCCATTCCTACATAGACTACATTTGGATCGGATTCCGCAACGGTGATAGCACCTACGGATGCAGTGCCAAAGAATCCGTCGGAAACATTGAACCAGCTTTCACCGGCATCGGTGGTTTTCCATACTCCGCCGACTGAGCCTTGATAGAAAGTCAAAGGTTCCTGAACTACTCCTGCCACGGCCGTAGCGCGACCTCCCCGGAAAGGTCCGACAAGACGGAATTCCATGGCATTGTAAAGTGCTGTATCATAATTGACTTCTTGAGCCGGCTCAGATTTCTTTTTGGATTTCTGTGAAAAGACACTTTCGGGTGACAAAAGCAAAAGCAACCCTAGGAAAAGGGGGCTGAATTTTAAACGCATGATGGATTGGGTTTGGTGGTAAGGAGTAAGTTACAAAAGGCTGGGAAAAATGAGTACAGAAAACATAAATTAGCTTTTCCTAAAAGGAAGTAACTGACGGAATTTACATGAATTGCGTCAATTAATTGACTGAATTAACGTTAATTGCGTCAAATAACTGACGGAATTAACATAAATTACGTCAACTTAATTTGGATTTATTGAATGAATGAGTCAATTTTAGACTGATATTCAGTGATATAAGATATTTAATGGTAATTTATCCAAGAGCGATTCAGGAAGTTTTTGAAAAAAAGCTAAGACCCAACAAGGTGCTGATGCTGATCGGCCCAAGAAGAGTGGGAAAGACTGCCTTTATCCGAGACTATATTTCCCGGTGGAAAACTGAAGAAAGACTCACCATAAACGGCGATGACGTCACAGACGCGGCATTGGTTCAGGAAAGGTCTGTCGCAAATTATACCCGATTGCTAGCAGGTAAAAAACTCCTTGTCATCGACGAGGCGCAGCACATACCTGATATCGGAATGGCTTTAAAGCTTATCGTAGATACCATCGAGGGAATTCATGTGATCGCTACGGGATCTTCAGCTTTTGACCTTCATCAGCAAGTGGGTGAGCCATTGGTCGGACGGAAAAACACCCTTTACCTTTTTCCTTTAGCTCAAATGGAATTCAAGGAGCGGGAAGATTATAAGACCACGTTGGAAAAACGTGAAGAGCGACTCATTTTTGGAGGCTATCCGGAGTTAAACCAATATCCGGACTGGAAAGATAAACAGGATTATCTCTACCAAATCATGAATGATTACCTACTGAAGGACATCTTGATGGTAGACGGAATCAGAAACTCAGAGAAGCTTTATTCCTTGCTGAGACTAATAGCCTTTCAAGTGGGGAAAGAAGTCTCACTAGAAGAGCTGGGCCGGCAACTCAGCATGTCCAAAAATACGGTAGAACGATACTTGGATATGCTATCCAAAGTTTTTGTAGTATACCGAATCGGCGGATTCAGCAAAAATCTAAGGAAGGAAATCGTCAAAAATAGCCGTTGGTACTTTTATGACAATGGCGTACGAAATGCCTTGATTCAGAACTTCAATCGTCTGAATTTAAGAATGGATGTAGGAGAATTATGGGAAAATTATTTGGCAGCTGAGCGCCTGAAATTCCAGAGCTATACTCAAATGCACTGCAACAATTACTTCTGGAGAACATACGATCAGCAAGAATTGGATTGGGTGGAAGAAGAAGGTGATCAATTACGAAGCTACGAATTCAAATACTCCCTGAATAAAACTCCAAAAGCCCCAACTGCTTGGTCAAAAGCCTATCCTCAAGCGCACTTTGAATTGATTCATTCGGGGAATTATCTGGATTGGATTGGGGGGTGAAAAGAACCCCCGACCTCTATTCAAGACCGGAGGTTAAATATGATCAGTATTTTAGATTTACTCCACCTCTACAGCAGCGTCTACATTTTTGAAGTACACCTGCTTATCGGCATCCAAATCAACCAAGACAGCTGAATCATTCTTGATATAGCCTGCCAAAATCTGCTTGGAAAGCTCATTTAAAATCAAACGCTGCATGGTCCTTTTCAAAGGTCTCGCACCAAACTGTGAATCAAATCCTACTTCCCCAAGATAATCCAAAACTTCTTTGGTTGCCTCTATCTCAATGTTGGATTCAGAAAGCCGCTTTTGGATTTCTCTCCATTGGATGTCGACGATTTTACGAATGATCTGCTTGTTGAGCGGCTCAAACATAATCGTTTCATCGATTCGGTTGAGGAATTCCGGTCGGACTGTCTTCTTGAGCAAATCGAAGACTTCTGCTTTGGTTTTTTCAAGAATTCCCTCTTTGTTCCACTCCTCCATCTCAGCAAATCGCTCCTGAATCAGATGCGAACCGATATTCGTGGTCAGAATGATAATCGTATTCTTGAAATTGGCGATACGACCCTTGTTGTCGGTCAAACGACCATCATCCAAGACCTGAAGCAAGATATTGAAGACATCCGGATGGGCTTTTTCGATCTCATCCAGCAAGATGACGGAGTAAGGCTTTCTCCTTACGGCTTCTGTTAATTGCCCACCTTCATCGTACCCAACGTATCCCGGAGGCGCTCCCACCAATCGGCTGACGGCATGTCGTTCTTGGTACTCCGACATATCGATACGCACCATTGCATTTTCGTCATTGAAAAGGTATTCCGCCAGGGCTTTCGCCAACTCGGTCTTTCCGACCCCGGTAGTACCCATAAAGATAAAACTGCCAATCGGACGCTTTGGATCCTGCAAACCTGCACGACTTCTGCGAACCGCATCGGACAAGGCTGCAATGGCTTCCCGCTGACCGGCAACTCTTTTTCCAAGCTCATCTTCCAAATGAAGTAACTTTTCCCGCTCGGATTGGATCATTTTCGAAACCGGAATTCCGGTCCATTTGGATACGACAGAGGCGATGTCTTCCTGATCCACTTCTTCTTTGAGAAGGGGGGAACCAGCCTGCATTTCTGCCAATTGGCTTTTGAAGGATTCGAGCTTTTTCTCAGCCTCGACGATTTTGCCGTAACGGATCTCGGCTACTTTTCCAAAATCCCCTGCACGCTCGGCTTGTTCCGCTTCCAATTTCAGCTTTTCGATGGCCTCTTTTTCACGCTGAATGCCCATGATCACGGCTTTTTCGCTTTCCCATTTGGCTTTTACGGACTGTCTCTTTTCGGACAATTCTGCGATTTCTTTACTTAAAACCACCTCCTTATCCTTATTATTTTCCCGTCGAATTGCTTCTCGCTCGATTTCCAGTTGCATAATTCTCCGGTTGAGTTCGTCCAGCTCTTGAGGCAAAGAATCGATCTCCATTCTAAGCTTGGCAGCTGCCTCATCCATCAAGTCAATGGCTTTATCCGGCAAAAATCGATCTGAAATGTATCGCTGCGAAAGCTCAACAGCCGCAATGACTGCATCGTCTTTGATTCGAACCCCATGGTGAAGCTCATATTTATCCTTGATGCCTCGAAGGATGGAAATGGCGTCTGCTGCATCCGGTTCATCCACGATCACGGCTTGGAATCTTCGTTCCAATGCTTTGTCCTTCTCGATGTATTTTTGATACTCCTTCAGGGTGGTTGCACCGATGGCATGGAGTTCACCACGTGCCAAAGCAGGCTTGAGCAAGTTGGCTGCATCCATAGCACCTTCTCCTCCACCTCCAGCACCGATCAAGGTGTGAATCTCATCGATAAAGAGAATGATCTCTCCATCCGAATCCGTCACTTCTTTGATCACGGCCTTCAATCGCTCCTCAAATTCTCCCTTGTATTTGGCGCCTGCGACAAGCAAGCCCATATCCAGAGAGATCAAGGTTTTACTTTTCAGGTTTTCCGGCACGTCACCGGAGACGATTCGCTGTGCCAGTCCCTCGACGATCGCAGTCTTACCCACACCGGGTTCTCCGAGGAGAATAGGGTTGTTTTTGGTACGTCTAGCGAGAATCTGCAGTACCCGTCTGATTTCTTCATCTCGGCCAATTACCGGGTCAATTTTACCCTTTTTGGCCAATTCGTTCAGGTTTTTGGAATACTTTTCCAAAGCCCTGTACTTGCTTTCTGCGTTGGGATCAGTCACTTTATTTCCTTTTCTTAATTCCTTGATAGCTTCGATCAGGGGCTTTTCTGATACACCCTGATCTTTCAACAGTTGGGCAGTAGCATCGCTTCCTGCCAAAATCCCCAAAAGCAAATGCTCAATGGCGACATATTCATCCCCGAAAGTTTTGAGATAATCTTTGGCTTTGGTCAAAGCCTGATTGGCAGCACCGGATAAGTAGGGCTGCTGATTGGCTCCGCTGACTTTGGGAAGTTTACCCAATTGCTCCTCCAGCTTTTGGGTGATTAGCTGCTTATTCGTTCCGAGTTTCTTGAATAGAAACTCAGAAACATTTTCATCCTCAGAAAATATCCCCTTCAGCAAATGAGCTGGCTCAATGTTGGGTTGCCCCGAAGCCATAGCCAGTTCAGCTGCTTTTTGGATAGCTTCCTGAGACTTGATGGTGAATTGTTTGAAATCCATGTATTGCTAGTGGTTTAGTGTTCTTGCATCCAAAGCTCAAATCTTTCGCCAAGAACAAATCCAAGCCACTATGTCTGAAATCAATGTGAAAAAAATCTTTTTTCGGAAATTTTGACATAAAAAAACACCTGATTTCTAAATCAGGTGCTTTACTTAAGTGGAAAAAAGAATTAGTTTTTTTCCTTTAAAAGTTCCTTCGCTGAAGGAGCTCTTTTATTGACAACAGAATTTTTATTGATCAAATCAGGGAAAAATAATCTTACGCGATACTGTTCTTGGGTCAAATAAATCGAGCTCATCCCATCGGAAATCAAATTGATGGTCTCCATATCTTGCTCCTCAAACCACTCTGGATCCAAAGCTTTGAACATCCTATTTAATGGACTATAAGAACCATCATCCTTTTGTACAAAGACAGGATTGGTCAATTTGCCATCTTTGATGGTGGCCTTTCCCATATAGCATTCACTTTGATTATTGTGAATCACGGAAATCACAACTATATGCTCTCCATCAGTTGGCTCACTAGCCCCTCGATTGTGAAACTCAATGTAATAGTCAGTGTAGCAACCCTGAACACCCTGTTTGAATATACTTGCTTCTTGCTGTGCATTAGCTTGAAAAAAGCCAACGGAGAGAAGTAGAGCTACAAAATACTTTTTCATATGATTGTTTGATTGAAATTTTTTCAAACTAAAGGAATATATTCCTATTTAAAAATATTTTTATTTTTTCTTCATTACTTCGTTTGACTGTACTATTTCTTTCAACAGGCAAATGAGGAGGAAGCCTAAATTATCTGTTGATTTTTCTCATTTTGAATTAGCTGCATATTCCTCTACCGCTTTCCAAACGCGGAAAATATTTTTATAACAGATTTTCTCGATATCCTCTTTGGAATATCCTCTTTTTAATAATTCTGCGATCAGATTGGGGAACATCGACACATCCTTCAGACCAGTAGGCAAAGAATCCCCGACTCCGTCAAAGTCCGAACCAAGGCCCACATAATCGATTCCAACCAGATTTCTTACATGATCGATATGGTCCGCCACGCGCTGCACCGTTGGGAAAGGATTATTGGCTGCCGCATAAGCTTCGGCATAGGCTCTAAATGCAGAATCCGATCTGCTCAGGTTATTCTCTGCCATGTAATTAACCAAATGCTCTCGGACCTTGGCAGAGCCAGCTGCGTAGGCAGAGTCAATGAAACTACCTCCAAAATTGATCATCATCACCCCGCCGTTTTTTGCCATGGCCTGAATCAATTCGTCACTCATATTTCGCTCAAAACCCGGAGTGAACTTCCTGACAGACGAGTGGGATGCGATCACCGGAACTTGGGTGATGGCCAAGGCATCCCGGAAGGTATAGTCCGAAACGTGGCTCAAGTCCACCATGATTCCCACGCGGTTCATTTCAGCCACTACTTTTTCCCCGAATTCACTCAGTCCTCCGTGAGTACCCGTAGTATCATAGCTAGCATCCCCAATCAAATTGTCCTTTCCATGGGTAAGCGTAATGTATCGGATCCCTCTTTTGTGAAAATATTCCACATTGGCCAAATCATCCTCGATGCCTGCTCCGTTCTCCATACCCATCGGTAATGAAATCAGCCCTTTGGCAAAATTGGCTTCAATATCCGCCGGGCTATATGCCATTGCAAACTTATCCGGGAAAGTCGAGGCCAATCTTTCAGTCATCAATATCAGAGAATCTGCCAAGGCTTTGGAAGCTCCAGGAATAGCTTGGTTCCCAGCTGGAATATAGATAGACATAAAAGGGGCATCCAATCCCCCCTCTTTGGAGCGGGGATAGTCAAAATTTCCATCTGGAGTACGAACTGACACGTCCAAAATCTCTCGCTGAAGTGTAAATCCCCCCACTTTCATCCGATAGGGCAAATCCACATGTCCATCCACCATGATGGTAGATTGGGCGATTTCTTTGGCAATTTCTAAACGCTTTGCATCGGAGAGTTGGGTGTAATCGATTTGAGGACTTTTGGTTTCGCAGGAAAAGATCATTCCCGCTAGAGCAATTAGGCTAAGGTATTTTTTCATAAGGCGGTTTTTTACAGTTCTAAAAATAGAAGTATTCTAAAGTCAGTTGATAAAATATCCATAAATGGCCAATAAAACTGAATATCCTTGGCATACCTGTGGGTATACAGCCTTAGTCTCGAACTAAACGATGGATTTTGTGTAAATTTCCTTTCAACCAACCCATCAATCATGAAAAATTTATCCGGACTTTTTCTGCTCCTCTTTCTCTTGGCTTCTTGCCAAACTGTCCAAGACTCCCCGATTTCAATATTCATCGATGAATCCCTTCAGGGAGACCTGCAAGATGGCCGACTCCTGCTCATATTCTCCACCAATCATGAAGCTGAACCACGATTCGGGATCAGCGACAATGTCGGAACCAATCAGGTTTTCGGGATGGATTTTGAAAATTACCAAGCTGGAGAACCTTTGATTTTTGACATGGAGAGTTTTGGATACCCGATCGAAAGTATGGCTGATATTCCCGCAGGAGATTACACGGTTCAGGCTTTCATCCAGAAATATGAAACTTTTTCCCGCTCTGATGGGCACACGGTTAAGCTTCCCATGGACCAAGGAGAGGGAAGACAGTGGGCTCGAGCTCCAAAAAACATCTACTCCACCCCACAAAAAATCACTTGGGAAAATGGGAAATCACTTTCTCTAACCATAGATCAAATCATCCCAGCAGTCACCGAACCGGAAGACACCCAATACATCAAGCATATCAAAATCAAATCAGAGAAGTTGTCTGAATTTTGGGGTAGAGATATGTACTTGGGGGCTCATGTATTGCTTCCTGAGGGATTTGAAGAAAATCCAAATCAGTATTATCCTCTGATGATTTATCACGGGCACTTCCCATCTGATTTTGGCGGTTTCCGCACTGTTCCTCCTGACCCGGATTTGGGAGAGGATGACTATAGTGCAAGATTTGGGATCTATGGCTATGAGAAAATGCAGCAACAGGAAGCCTATGATTTCTACCAGAAATGGATTTCTCCCGACTTCAAGCGATTCATTGTGATCGAAATCCAGCATGCCAACCCGTACTACGATGACAGCTATGCCGTAAACTCTGCCAATTTGGGTCCCTATGGCGATGCAATCACCTATGAGCTCATTCCTTATATCGAGAAGGAGTTTCGGGGAATCGGAGAAGGATGGGCCCGGTTTCTTTATGGAGGATCTACGGGCGGCTGGGAGGCATTGGCTGTGCAGGTTTTTTATCCAGATGAATATAATGGGTGCTTTGCCGCATGTCCAGACCCAATTGATTTCAGAGCCTTTACCTCAATCAATCTATACGAGGATAAGAACGCATATTACAAAGAAGGGAATTTCAGAAAGACACCCCGGCCGGGTCACCGCAACTATCTAGGGCATGTCAATGCCATGGTCAAAGACATGAATCATCGGGAACTGGCATTGGGAGGAGAAAAAAGCCGATCCGGAGATCAATTCGACATTTGGCAGGCGGTCTACTCCCCTGTAGGAGAAAATGGGTATCCCAAGCCAATCTGGGATAAATACACAGGAGAAATCGACTCGGAGGTAGCAGCATATTGGAGAGAAAACTTCGATCTGAGATACATCATGGAGAGAGATTGGGCAACGCTTGGACCCAAACTGGAGGGAAAAATCAGGATTTATTGCGGAGATATGGACAATTACTATCTCAACAATGCAGTATACCTTACCGAAGAATTTTTAGAAAAAACAGAGAACCCTTTTTACGCTGGAGAGGTTGCTTATGGTGATCGGGCTGAGCATTGCTGGAACGGAGATCCAAATTTACCCAACTACATCACCCGACTGCGGTACAATACCATGTATTTGGATAAAATTGCCGAACGACTTCAGCAAACAGCCCCCCCTTCTTTTAATCAAAACAACTGGACACTAACCAAAAACTAAACAATGAAAACCAAATTTAAATCAGGAATTCTTTTAGCAAGCGCCATCTTATTGTTTGCTCAATGCTCTTCTCCCAAAACAGAAAGCTCCGAAGAAATGGCTGCCGAGGAAAGCACAGCTATGAAAACACCAAGCCTTACTCTCCTTTGGGAAACTCCTGCAGAACTGATCACCAATGAATCGGTCCTTTTTGACCCATCAAGCGGCAACCTGTATGTGTCCAATATCGGAGGAATGGATCCCTTGGAAAAAGACGGCAAAGGTTCGATAGCGATCGTTTCTACGGCTGGAGATATCCTCAACCCTGCTTGGGTGACGGGATTGAATGCCCCAAAAGGCATGGCTATTTCTGAGGGAAAACTTTACGTAACCGACATCGATGAATTTGTAGAAATCGATATTGCTTCCACTACAATTTCAAACAAATGGAAAGTTGAGGGAGCTCAGTTTCTTAACGACGTGGCTGCCCACAACGGAACCGTTTACTTTACAGACATGAATACGGGTAAGGTCCATACCTATGCAGAAGGTAGTATCTCCACTATTTCCGAAGGAAATTCCTCAATAAACGGGATAGCAGTAGCCAATGACGGGACTATTTATGGATTGGATGCCTCTGGACTGAAAAAATGGAATGCTGATGGCACCACTACGATTGTGAACTCTACGGTAACCGGCGGAGACGGACTGATTATCCTGGGAGACGGCAATTTTGTAGCTTCTAGATGGCAGGGAGAAATTTGGTTTGCCTCAGCAGACGGAGAGACCAATATGCTTGACACCAAAGCCGCAGAGTCCAATACCGCAGATATCGGATATAACCCAGCCGAAAAGGTGGTATACGTGCCTACCTTCTTTAAAAATAAAGTAGCGGCCTACAAGCTGGATTACTAATCCGAAATTCATAATTCAAGAAAGGGAGCTGGAATAAGTTCCCTTTTTTATTTCCAAGTAGGTTTAAATCCACTCATGGAAACTCAAATGAGGATTAGAGTTTTTACATATCTATTCTGCATTATTGTCCTTACCTTTATGAAGATTCTAGTCAAAGTTTAAGAAAAGAATCAGGTAAACCGAATATTATGAGTTCAAAACCTATCAATTACGAGCTGGAGAAAAACATGGAAGTCATTTCCCAGCTGGATGCCATCGTGGGCGATGCTGTAGATAATGTGTTGGTGGATCCCGATGAATGCTGGCAGCCGTCTGATTTCTTGCCAGACATGTCCAATCCAGAGGCTTTAGAAGATATCAAGCTTCTGCAAATGAGGGCAGAGGGAATTCCGGATACAGTATTGACCTCCTTGGTAGGGAATATGATTACTGAGGAGGCGTTGCCTTCCTATCAGACCTATTTCAATCTTCTGGAAGGAATCAACGATGAGAGAAGTCTACTTTCTCCTTCAGGATGGGTAAGGTGGTCCAAAGCATGGACCGCAGAGGAAAATAGACACGGAGACTTGCTAAACAAGTACCTTTATCTGACAGGAAGAGTAGATATGAAAGCCGTAGAGCAAACCATCCATCGCCTGATTTCCAATGGGTTTGACCCAAAGTCGGAATCCGATCCTTACCAGGCCATGATTTACACTTCCTTTCAGGAAAGAGCTACCAAAATCTCTCACGTAAATACCGGAAAACTGGCAGACAAGGCCGGAGACCACGTTTTGGCAAGAATCTGCAAGACTATCGCTGGGGATGAAGCCAGACATGAAAAGGCCTACAAGACCTTTATGTCTAAGATTTTTGAAATTGACCCCAGTGGGGCCATGGTTGCTTTTGAGAAAATGATGCGAAAGCAAATCGTGATGCCTGCTGTACTCATGGGTGAAGGCGGTAGCAGACAGTCTTTGTATAGGGATTTTTCAGAAATCACCCAAAAAGTGGGCATTTACACAGGATGGGATTATGCAAGAATAATTCAACATCTCGTGGATCACTGGAAGGTAGAGGCCGTGACAGGACTCAATGACCTAGCAGCAAAAGCACAGGATTACCTGGCAAATCTGGCAGACCGATACATGAGGCTTGCAGACCGAATGAAAGCTCCAGACGAGGTAAAGCTTGCCTGGCTGAAATAAACTTAAAAGTCCTTCTGAAAAGAAGGACTTTTTTTTGTAATTCCGGACTCCTTTACCTCATCAAAAATGAAATATTCAATTTTAATTCTACTGGCTATTCTTTTCTATTTCCCTACCGAAAGCAAGGCACAAGACCTCAAGGTCAACGGGGATAGACTGCATTCCACTTTGATGACTTTATCCACTTATGGCAAAAACGATAAGGGAGGCAGCGATCGGATCGCCTACTCTTCTCACGATATTGAAGCACGAAGTTACATCAAGGAGCTGATGGCTAAGGCAGGAATGGAAGTCAGTGTGGATTTTGCAGGAAATATTATAGGCAAAAGACAAGGAAGAAATCCGAAAATGAGCCCCATAGCCTTTGGTTCTCACATCGATGAAGTCCCAAACGGAGGGGACTACGACGGTCCGGTCGGTACAATGAGTGCCATAGAAGTAGTCCAGGTTTTGGCAGAAAACAGACTGTATACCGATCACCCACTGGAGGTCATCATTTTCACTAACGAAGAAGGAGGAGTGGTAGGTAGCAGGGCGATAGTTGGAGCCTTGAGCCAAGAAGCGCTACAGGTAGTCAGCAATGCCGGAGTGACTCAAGCTGAAGGAATAAAGCTTCTTGGAGGCAATCCGGAAAGAATCCCAGAAATAAAGCGAAATCCGGGTGACATAGCCGCATTTTTGGAATTGCACATCGAGCAAGGAGGAAATCTTTATAATGAAAAACTGGATATCGGTGTGGTCGAAGGCATAGTCGCTATCGAGTGGTGGGAGATTTCGTTCAAGGGCAAGGCCAATCATGCTGGCACTACACCCATGAATATGCGAAAAGACCCGATGCTCCCAGCTGCTGAATTGATTTTGGAAATCAACCGGATAGTCACCTCTTATGAAGGTAGGCAGGTAGGAACAGTGGGGAAAATTCAGGCCTTCCCCGGTGCAGGCAATGTCATTCCGGGAGAAGTAATGCTCAATTTGGAATTGAGAGACCTTTCTTCTGAAAAAATCTGGACGATCTACAAAGAAATCGAATCCAAGGCAAAGGAATTAGCTGAAAAAAGTGGTACTCAATTGGACATCAAGCATATCGAAGTAGCCAGCAAACCGGCTTTGGCAGACCCCATGATCCGTGAGGTAATCACAAATCAGGCGGAGAAACTTGGTCTCAGCACCAAAAGTCTTCCAAGCGGAGCAGGCCATGATGCACAGGAAATGGCCCGAATAGCCCCAATGGGCATGATCTTCATTCCAAGCAAAGATGGTATCAGTCATGCCCCCGAGGAGTTTTCTTCCAAAGAGGACATAGCCAATGGGGCTAATGTCCTTTTGGGAACAATTTTGCAGCTAGACCGCTTATTAAAGTAGTTTTTTACTAATCCACCATCCATGAATCCACAGAAAATCGACTCCATTTCCCTGGAATTATTAAAACTAACAGACTACCAAGAGTTAAAAAAAGCAATGGTTTCTTCCTATCGCTCCATGCCGGATGCATACTGGAAGGAGCCGCATATCGAAACCCTCATCAATAAGTTTCCTGAAGGTCAGGTGGTAATCAAAATCAACGGACAGCTTGCAGGATGTGCCCTTTCCATAATCGTCCATGAAGACCTTCTGGAGGGAGAACATACTTATGTGGATGTAACAGAAAACTTCACTTTTGACTCCCATACAGATGACGGGGACCTGTTGTACGGGATTGACGTATTCATAAAGCCTGAATTTAGAGGGCTTCGACTTGGCAGGAGACTTTATGACTATCGCAAGGAGCTCTGCGAAAAATTGAATCTGAAAGGGATTGTTTTTGGGGGAAGGATCCCAAACTATCACCGATATGCAGACCAAATGGGACCTAAAGAATACTTGGAAAAGGTCCGAATGAAAGAAATCTATGATCCGGTTTTAAACTTCCAATTGGCCAATGATTTCCATCCCAGTAGAATTTTGACCAACTATCTTGAAGGAGACAAGGCTTCCAAAGAGTTTGCGGTCATGTTGGAATGGAACAACGTCTACTACGAAAAACCATCCAAGAAACCCCTTCCAAACAAGACCATCGTCCGTTTGGGTTTGGTCCAGTGGCAAATGAGGCTGTACGAAAACCTCGATGAACTGATGCAGCAGGCGGAGTATTTTATCGATGCGGTATCCGGATATCGATCCGACTTTGCCTTATTCCCCGAGCTATTCAATGCTCCCTTGATGTCAGAGTTCAATCATCTCTCAGAGGCCGATGCGGTCCGTGGACTGGCTAAATTCACGGACGAAATACGGGACAGATTTTCCAAACTTTCCGTAGCGTACAACATCAATATCATCACTGGATCAATGCCCAAGATCATTGACAATAAACTTTACAATGTGGGATATCTCTGCAAAAGAGACGGAACAGTAGAGCACTATGAAAAACTGCACGTCACTCCACTCGAGGCAAGAGTATGGGGTATGCAAGGAGGTAGTCAGCTCAAGGCCTTTGACACTGACTGCGGAAAAATCGGTATTCTGATCTGCTATGATTCCGAATTCCCCGAACTTTCCAGAATACTTGCTGAGCAGGGAATGGACATTTTATTTATTCCTTTCCTGACCGACACCCAAAACGGATATTCCCGAGTGCGGCACTGTGCTATGGCTAGAGCAATCGAAAATGAATGCTACGTAGCTATGGCCGGAAGCGTGGGTAACTTACCCAAGGTACACAACATGGACATGCAATATGCCCAATCCATGGTGATTACCCCTTGCGACTTCCCCTTTCCGAGCAATGGAATCAAAGCCGAAGCCACACCCAATACGGAAATGACTTTGATTGCGGATGTGGACCTTTCGCTACTTCGTGAACTTAACGAATTTGGAAGTGTTAGAAACCTTAAAGATCGAAGAAAGGACCTCTTCGAACTCAGAAAAAAGTAACTCCAACTTACAGCAGTGATGAAAATCATCAAGAAAATCCACAAGGCAGAATACCGACCCATTGCAGATTTGGTCACTTACAGTCCTATGCCCACCCGCTCTCTTTCCATGATTGATCCATTTTTGTTTCTGAATCATCACGGACTGCAGACTTATCCCGCAAACAATCACGGGCTACCCTTCGGACCACATCCTCACCGAGGCATGGAAACGGTAACCTTTATCTTGGAGGGGGACATCATGCACTCGGATTCTACAGGTAAAAACTCAGTCATAGGACCCGGTGGAGTACAATACATGACCGCAGGAAAAGGTCTGATTCATGCCGAGGTTTCCAGCCCTGAGTTTAAGCGCAAAGGAGGGGAATTGGAGATTCTTCAGCTGTGGCTGAATCTTCCTGCTGCTAAAAAAATGATCGCTCCCAATTACATCGGTCTGCAAAAAGAGGAAATCCCCGCATTCGAACTGGACCATGGTAAGGTGTATATTCAGCAATTATTTGGAGAGTGGAACGGAGTAAAGGGAGTTTTTGAAGGAAATTTCCCGATCCAAATGAGCACGATCTATTTAGACAAGGGTGGAAAATTCGAAAAGTCCATTCCCGCCTCAGAAAATGTGTTTTTCTATATCGTCAGGGGAGAGCTTAAAGTAAATGGTGAGGGCCTACACATGAGGCATTTAATTGAATTTGCCAATTCTGGAGAAAAAATAGAAGTGGAAGCATTGGAAGAGTCAATCTTGATTTTGGATCATGCTTTGCCTTTCAACGAGCCTGTAGTAGCTCAGGGGCCTTTTGTGATGAACACCCAACAGCAGATTTACGAAGCTTATCAAGATTACCAAGCTGGAAGATTTGCTTGATCAATTCAGTTGATTATCTGACCTGATTTTCTCAGCCTGATCCAGACCATCCTGCAATTTCCTCAGAGATTCAATGGATTGTCTGGATTTTTCTTGATCAATAGTCAGCTCCAATCCACATCCGTGGCAAAGTACAGGCTCATAATTGATCAAAGAAGCGATGCTGATGACCAGCTTGGTACCACACTCCGGACAGGATAAACCCGGCTGTCGAGCCACTTCCACGATGGGAGTTTTCTCAGGCTCAGCAGGTTGGGATTCCTTTTTCCCCACCCCAAACCAGCTTAGAATTCGGTCTTTGAAGGTGATAATCCAATTAGCCATTAGGATTCTTTATTTGCATTGTCCAGAATATTCAACAGCTGCACCATCCCGATTGCCGGTTCGGCCTGAGCCAGTCTGATTTTGACATTCATATTTGCTGTGGCAGCCTGTGTAGTATTGGGCTGATTTGGGGTAGGCTTTTTGCCGAAAATCCCCTTCAGTCTTAAGGCACTGCTATCACCGATAAATTTATTTCCTATGGAGCTCCCGCTTTTTGGGGCACTTGAAGATTGGTCCGGCTGGGAAAGGGCTAAGTCAAACTCGATCTCTGCCTCAGCTACTTTTAATGAAGGAATTGGAATGATAGTCAATAAAGGAACGGCAATCCTGGCAGTTTTTGAAGATCCATCGGCTTCCACTTTTTGATAAGAAAAAATGATATTTCTTACCTCTCCAAAGTCCTCGTCACTGGAGGTGGAAGTTTTTGAAAACCCTACTTCCTGAATAAACTCAGCGGTCGCTTTGGCCGCAATCGCCTCTGCCTGAACCACAGCTGCCATAGGCGCTCCCAACAGGTCAGAAATATATTTTGGAGTAATCATGATATCTGTGATTAAAGAATGGAAGTTTTGTTGTCGTCATCAAGCAGGGTGAAATCCTGTGATCCAAGTGTAAACCTGATTGTGGCGATACTCTCTGGCTTGGCTTTGCTGATTGCTTCGCTGTCCACCGAGACTTGAAGCTTGGTCACCACATTTTCGGAAAGGATCTTGCTCGCACTACTTTCAAATAATGGCATTTTCTTGGCCAAGACTCGCTCTGCCAACTGCACCATAGTTCGATCTTCTTCAAAATCGTCCTTTGGATTGGGGGTTGGATTGTTTCCTCCAGGACGCCTTACAGAAGATATCCCCCCCATCCACACTGGCTTGATTACCGTTGACTTATTGACGGCTAATGCTTTTTCTGAAACAGATTTATCAAAAAAAGCTTTGGAATTAGCCGCGCCAATTTTTTGGGAAGATGCGCTGATCTCTACTTCTTTATTCCCAACCTTTACTTTGGCAATCTCAGTTTTGGTATCGGTGTCTTTTTTGATCGCCCCCACTTCCACTTTGCCCTTTTTCAATGACTCTGAGAAAAGCTTTGCTTCTGCAAGTGCTTTCGCACTATCATCAAACCGCTCATTGATGGCAAATTCAGATTGTCCCTTTTTATCCAAACCAATTACTTGAAATTCTCCAGTTTCCAAGGGAACAACAGCTAAGGAAGCGCTTTTTTGAACTACCGGAAATAAGGGCTGTAAGCTTTTGCTAAATGAATCTTTCACCAAAGAAGTCATTTTTATTGGGTCATTGGTTTTTATCCCCTCAAGAAGAGTATCCTCGATTTGCTCTGAAAGGGATTTTTCCCAATCATCAGATGGATAGGAATTGCCAAGTCCTTTATATAGCTCATTGGTCTGCGTCAGATTTTTAACCTGGGATTTGATTTCAGCAGCCGTCTCTTTTGAAAAATTTGCTGCCAAATCCGCCAATCTTTGCTTGGAAAGGGCTGGATTGGCCGGTTTTTCCTCTACCCTGGTCACGGCATATTTGATTTCCACTTCCAGATTTTGAATTCCAATTCTAGGAACTGGGAAATACCTGAGAATCTGATCGGAGGCGTAGGCCTTGGCTATTTCTCTTGAGGCCTCATCAGCTTTGGATTTGGCCTCATTGATATCGCTGAGTATAGACGCAATTATTCCATTTAACTGGCTCATAATCAATTAGGGGTTTAAAATAAAAAAAGAGGGAGGGTGAATTAACCCCCTCCTCCTCCTCCAGTTGCTGGTTTTTCCAAAATAGCCTGTTCCATGATATCCAAGACTTTGGCCAAACCGGCAGGCATTTCGTCCTGAACAGCCTTCACCTGAATATCCATGGTGTATTGAGTAGAAGTATTGACTTTGTTGCTTTGATGACTGCTCCAATTGTTTCGAGTAGACACCTTAGCATTCAGATTAAACTTTACAGGAGAGAAGAATCCGCCCGCCTTAAAGCTCATGGTCGTATCCGTAGCGACACTGCCACTGCTGGCACTTCCACTTTTGTACTCTTGCTGCTCAGTGATGTTGGCCGTAAACTGGATAGTCATCTCCTGAATCCGGATAAAAGGAATCGGTACAATCGTAAGGATGGGTACGGTAAGGGCTACCGTTTCTTCTCCGGCATCATTTCCGCCAGAGCTCCCTCCTGCAGTCTTTCTGGAATAGCGGAAAGTAACATTACGTACGTCACCAAGGGTTTCGTCTTGGTCGCCGTTTTGCTCTTCTGGAGCTGACTTAAAACCTACCTCTTTGATGAAGTTCACAGTGGATTTCGCGGCGAGGCCTTGTGATTGGATTGCAGCGACCATAGGGCCTCCTATGATTCTGCCAAAAGGCAGTGAACGTAGGGTTCGATTTACATAACTCATAGTAAAATTATTTATGGTGGAAAAAAAAGGAATTCAAAAATCAGAGATCCAAACGGACGAAATCGAGTACTAAACAACTGGAAGTAAGGAATTTAAATTTGAAATGTCAAGGAAAAAGGAATTAAGAAATATTTATTAATTCCGATTTAATAGAATTTTACCTATACAAACTCGAAAAATTGTAAAATTTTATATACCCTAAAAATTAAAATGCAAAAATTCCTAATCCTTCTAAAGACTCAATATTTATCGTTGAAACCCATATAGGTTCCATAAAAAAATCATCCGGACCTTATCTCCTATTTTTATCAGGATGCATCAATGATATCCTGGGAAATGAGCCGGTAAATTTCTGCGACTTGCTCATTATAATTCAAAAATTTGAAGTGCTCCTCCAAGGTCTCATAATCCTCTCTTACTGCCGGACCTGTTTGAGCTTTTTTTGCTCCCATTTGCAGGCTTTTGGAAATGGTTTCAATGATTAAAGGCTTCAGCATCTCAAAATCCAAACCCTGCCGTCTCATGATTTCCTCCGCTATTCTGATCATATGATTGGAAAAATTGCTGGCAAAAACAGCAGCTATGTGAACAGCCTTTCGGTCTTTGGACCGGACCGTATAAACCAAAGGAGAGAGGCTTTTGGCTACCTTCTTCAGCTTCTGAAGTGTTTCCTCATCTTTCGCTTCCAAAAGGAACGGGACATCATCCATGTCTATCTTTTTTCCTTTTGTAAAAGACTGAAGAGGGTAAAAAATACCTGTAAAACTTGCTGAACTGTAACCTAAAATATCCAAAGGCATGGTCCCAGAAGTATGGACAAGGATGCTTCCTTCAGGAAGAATTACCGCATCAGCCACTTCGGGGATGGCAGAATCCTTTACTGCCAAAATAAATATTTGAGCTTTACTCTCCGAAAAATCCAAATCATCTTTAGCCTCGGCGGAGTAAACCCGTTCCGTAACTTCTATGGCTTTAGCCAAGTCACGAGAATATACTTCAGTAATCTCATGTCCGGCATCTTCTAACGCTGGAGCGAGCTGCCAAGCCACATTTCCTGCTCCTATCAAGGCTATTTTAAACTTCATGATGGAATTAAGGGATTTTTATACAAAAGAAAAAGTCACTTCCGAAGGGGAAATGACTTTTGGATTCTCAGATAAAATATGTGTTGCTTAGACGTGAAGCGCTCTGTTGTCCGTAGCGGCAAGACAAGCCTCTTTGAAAGCTTCTGTATAAGTTGGGTGAGCATGAGACATCCTTGCAATATCCTCAGCCGAAGCCCGGTACTCCATGGCTACTACTGCCTCAGCAATCATATCAGCCGTACGTGGTCCAATCATATGTACACCTAGGATTTCGTCCGTTTCGGCATCAGCCAATACTTTAACTAGACCATCTGTATCCATTGAAGCCCTAGCTCTACCTGAAGCCATGAATGGAAACTTCCCTGCTTTGTATTTCTTTCCTTTTTCCTTGAGCTGCTCTTCAGTATAGCCCACAGAAGCTACTTCAGGCCAAGTATAAACCACCCCAGGGATAAGCAAGTAATTGATGTGAGGCTTTTGTCCAGCGATAGTTTCGGCTACAAACACCCCTTCTTCTTCGGCTTTGTGAGCGAGCATTGCTCCTTTGATGACGTCACCGATGGCGTAAATATGCGGCACAGAAGTCTGCAGATGATCATTGACTTCCACTTGACCTCTTTCATTCAATTTCACTCCGGCTGCTTCTGCATTCAAGCCATCCGTGTAGGGCTTTCTGCCAATGGAAACCAACACATAATCCCCTTTGATCTCAATGGTTTCTCCTTTTCCGTTCTCCGCTTTTACAATGACTTCTTTGCCTTTATTCTCCACAGAAGTCACCTTGTGCCTGAGGTAAAATTCAAAACCCAACTTTTTGAGAGACTTTTGAAGTTCCTTGCCCATTGTCTTATCCATAGACGAGATTAAAGAATCCATGAATTCTACAACAGAAACCTTGGCTCCCATTCTTCCATAGACTGAGCCCAGTTCCATTCCAATCACACCTCCCCCAATCACAATAAGGTGCTTGGGAATTTCCTTCATCTTGAGAGCTTCGGTAGAAGTGATGATTCTGTCTTTGTCCAATTTGATGAAGGGCAAAGAAGCTGGCTTGGATCCTGTGGCAATGATGATGTTTTTACCCTGGATTTCTTCAGATTTACCGTCTTCTTTGGTGATTTTCACGGTGTTTTTATCTACAAAAGAGCCCATCCCATGATGGACATCAATTTTGTTTTTCTTCATGAGAAATTGGATACCATCCACATTCTGCTTCACCACATCGTCTTTTCGGGCAATCATCTGCTTCAAATCCACTTTGAGATTGGAGAGATTGATTCCGTGAGTTTTAAAGGTGTGAGCCGCATTGTGGTAATGCTCAGAGGAGTCCAAAAGAGCCTTGGAAGGAATACAACCCACATTAAGGCAAGTCCCTCCCAAAGTGGAATATTTTTCAATTATTGCGGTTTTCATTCCCAATTGGGCAGCACGGATAGCCGCAACATATCCTCCAGGACCGGAACCGATTACAATGACGTCATACATGATTTTATGGTTTTAGAAGCTAGATCCAAGGATAAAGCCTTGAACTAATTTTGTTAAAAAAGGGACCGGTTATACCCAGCCCCTCGTAAATCGAAATTCGTAATAGATGACTAATTAGACTCCAAACAACAGGCGTGTAGGATCTTCAAGTAACTGCTTCACCCGAACTAAGAAGCTGACAGACTCTCTTCCATCAATGATTCTGTGATCGTAAGAAAGAGCCACATACATCATAGGAAGGATTTTCACTTCGCCATTTACTGCCATTGGACGCTCAACGATGTTGTGCATACCCAATATTGCAGACTGAGGGGCATTGATGATCGGAGTGGACATCATAGACCCAAAGACTCCTCCATTAGTAATGGTGAAGGTCCCTCCGGTCATTTCTTCGATAGAAAGCTTGTTGTCTCTCGCTTTGGTAGCCAACCGTACCACCTCTTTTTCAATCTGGTCAAAACTCATCCCCTCGGCATTTCGAATAACAGGGACCACCAAGCCTTTTGGAGCAGATACTGCAATGGAAATATCACAGTAGTTGTGGTAAATGATTTCATTCCCATCAATCTTAGCATTGACGGCAGGCCATTCTTGAAGTGCCACACATACAGCCTTGGTGAAGAAAGACATAAATCCAAGACCCACACCGTGCTTTTCTTTAAATTGATCTTTGAATTTGGACCTTAGATCCATTATAGGCTTCATGTTTACCTCATTGAAGGTGGTCAACATGGCGGTCTCATTTTTGACTGCTACCAATCTTCTTGATACTGTTTTTCTCAAAGAAGACATTTTCTCACGACGCTCGTCTCTTGGACCTCCTTGAGGGGCGACTTGAGCAGCCGGAGCATCAGATTTGCTTTCTGTTTTGGATTCAACCTTTGGAGCTGGATTTTCAGCATTTTGAGCATCATCCTTAGTGATCCTTCCGTCTTTGCCAGTTCCTTTTACTTCTTCAGGCTTAATTCCCTTTTCTGAAAGTATCTTGGCAGCTGCGGGAGAGGCGTGTCCGGAAGCATAGGAGTCAGATTGGGATGAGGAAGAAGTTTGATTTTCCTCATTGGCAGGTTTGGCATTTCCTTTTTCGGGAGCTTCTTCTGTAACTTCAATTTTACAGATTAGGCCTCCGATTCCGAGCACATCCCCTTCTTTAGCCACATGGCGTAGGATACCGGTAGCTTCAGCGGGTAGCTCAAAAGTGGCTTTATCAGAGTCCACCTCAGCGATGATTTCATCCAGGCTGACAAAGTCTCCATCTTTCTTAATCCAGTTCGCTAAAGTCACTTCAGTAATGGATTCTCCCACTGTAGGGACTATCATTTCTTTAACCTCTCCACTGCTTGATGGAGCAGAAGATTTTTTGGAAGGCGTTGCTTCTTCGGGAGCTTTAGATTCTGGGCTAGAGCCGGATCCTGATTCTTCAATTATGCATATCAATCCACCGATCTCTACCGTATCGCCTTCCTGTGCTTTTATTTTCAAGATACCTGTAGCTTCTGCAGGAAACTCGAAGGTTGCCTTATCGGATTCAAGTTCACAAAGGACCTCGTCCATCTGAACCTGATCTCCGTCTTTTTTAAACCATTGACCTACGGTGACTTCGGATATGGATTCACCTACTGTAGGCACTCTCATTTCTTTGCTCATGGTTATTTTTTTTATCCTTTCTGGCTAAAGAAAGGAGGTTTATACAAATGAATTTATGGATTGGAGTCAAATTGGCTCCGGTAAAGGAATAAGATTATACTTTTAGCGCTTGAGAAACAATGTTCTTTTGCTCTTCTACGTGGACTTTGTTGTAACCGGTCGCAGGGGATGCACTTGATTTTCGAGCAATGACCTGCATCGGTAGTTCCTTGTATAGCAATCTCAAAATGTAATTCCAATATCCCATATTTTCAGGTTCTTCCTGTACCCATACGACTTCAGCCCCTTTGTATTGGGTTAAGACTTCCAGAATTTGTTTTTTAGGAAGTGGATGAAGCTGCTCAATGCGGATGATAGCTACATTCTTGATTTTTTCTTTTTCTCTTGCTTCTTCCAAATCATAGTAGACCTTTCCGGAACAAAGGATCACCTTTTTGGCATCTTTTGCCGACACGGTTGTATCCGGCAGCACTTCCCTGAATCTTCCTGAGGTAAATTCAGAAAGAGGAGAAATCACTTTTGGATGCCGGAGCAGTGACTTTGGTGACATGACAACACATGGTTTTCTAAAGTCCCAAGTCAATTGTCTTCTCAGCAAATGGAAGAAATTGGAAGGTTCAGTCACATTGGCTACGATCATATTGTACTCGGCAGAAAGCTGAAGGAAGCGCTCTGGTCGGGCATTGGAGTGTTCTGGACCTTGACCTTCATAACCATGAGGGAGCAGCATGACGATCCCATTTTGCTTTTGCCACTTGGATTCACCAGAGGAAATAAACTGGTCTATCATGGTCTGGGCTCCATTGGCAAAATCCCCAAACTGTCCTTCCCAAATAGTCAGGGAATTTGGATTAGCCATCCCATATCCATATTCAAAACCCAATACTGCATACTCAGACAAAAGGGAATTGTAGATATGAAACTGACCCTTTCTCTCCTTCATTTCCTTTAGAGAATTGTAAGGTTGGTTGGTATTGGCATCGTGAATGACTGCATGTCGATGGGAAAAGGTACCTCGCTGAACGTCCTGTCCAGTGATTCTCACAGTTTTTCCTTCCAAAAGCAAAGAGCCATAAGCTAAGAGCTCAGCAGCTGCCCAGTTCAATTCTTTGGATTCAAAGAACATGTCCTTTCTTTGCTTCATCTGAACCTCAATCTGCTTAATCGGCTTAAATCCTTTCGGAATAGTAGTTAAGGCCTCTGCAACTTTGGTGATTTGATCTTCTTGAATACCTGTCTCAGGAGATTGCTCGAAATCTTCAGGCTTGGACCGGCGAAGATTTCCCCATTCTCTTTCAAACTTCGTAGCTTGATAAGGCAAAGGTTTTTCTTTTACCATATTCAGACGATCCTGCAATAGTTGTCTGAATTCCTCATCCATTTGAGCAGCTATTTTGGCATCAAAATCACCCCTCTCAGTCAATCTTTTAATGTAGATCTCTCTTGGATTGGGATGCTTGGAAATGATATTGTACAGCTCTGGCTGAGTAAATTTAGGCTCGTCGGACTCGTTGTGACCATGTCTTCTGTAGCAAACCATGTCAACGAAAATGTCCTTGCTGAATTTTTGACGGAATTCCGCAGCCAACTTAGCCGCAAAAACAACGGCCTCAGCATTATCTCCATTCACGTGAATTACAGGCGCATCGATAATTTTGGCTACATCTGTACAATAGATCGAGGAACGGGCATCGTCAAAGTCGGTAGTAAAACCTACTTGGTTATTGATTACAAAATGGATGGTGCCTCCGGTATTGTATCCTTTCAAACCAGCCATTTGGGTTACTTCATAAACTATGCCTTGTCCGGCTACTGCAGCATCACCGTGGATCAAAATTGGAAGAGCTTTTTTAGCATTTCCTTGATGCTCTGAGTCAATCTTCGCGCGAATAAATCCTTCAACCACGGGATTTACAGCTTCGAGGTGAGAAGGGTTAGGGGCAAGCTTAAGGTGAACCTTGTTGTCTTCAGGAGTAACGATATCGGAGGAATAACCCATGTGATACTTCACATCCCCATCACCCATTGTTAAATCCGGCTTGGCAGTGCCTTCAAATTCAGAAAAAATCTGCTCATAGGTTTTCCCCATGATATTTGCCAAGACATTGAGACGTCCCCGGTGAGCCATTCCTATCATCACTTCTTCCACTCCATTTTTTGCCGCGGTATTGATAACAGCGTCCAAAAAAGGGATAGTACTTTCACCACCTTCAAGTGAAAACCGCTTCTGACCCAGATATTTGGTATGAAGGAAGTTTTCAAATACAACAGCTTGGTTCAGCTTAAATAAGATTCTTTTCTTCTCTTCAACAGAAGGGTTGAAGGCCAAAGCTTCTTTCTCTACTTTGGTTTTGAACCAATCCAGCATTTCCGGATCACGGATATACAGATATTCAAAACCCATCGGACCCTCATAGATAGTTTTTAGGGCAGAAATGATGTCTGAAAGTTTTGCGCTTCCTATTCCGATTTCATTTCCAGCCTGAAATACTGTATTCATATCCGCATCTCCCAATCCAAAATCCTGAGGATCGATCAAGGCTTTTCGATCGCGACGCTCTCTGACCGGATTGGTCTTTGACCTCAAATGAGCTCGGGATCGATGGGCGTGAATTAGAGCGCGTACCTTAATTTCCTTGGGCAGCTGCTCCATATCCATAATTGTCCCCGGAGTGGCCAATGAACCATTTTTTGGAAGAGAAGAAGAGCTTGCGACTGAGGAAGAAGAACCATTTTCTTCCTCACCGTAATTGGCAAGGGCAAAGTCAAATCCTTCAAAAAACTCTTTCCAGCTTGGGTCTATTGAGGAAGGGTCATTTTTGAACGAAGAGTATAACTCATCGATGTAGGAAACATGCGCATTGGCGATGTATGAAAATTTATCCATGGTGTGTTTTTGAAAGCCTAACAAAACTAGGATCAAATTGTTAGATTAAAAAACCGCTTATTTGTTTTAGCAAATATTCATATAAAAAAAGAAAAGCAGCGCCAAATAACGCTGCTTAACCAATCCAAAAGGATTAGACTATCTGAAATTAGGCCAAGGCTTACCAGCGTTAGACTTAACTTCAACAGTTCCAAACTCTCCATAGGTATTTTCCCATTCAAGAGTCAATACTTGAGGAGTAGAACTAATTACAGTCATAGAGTAAGAATCTCCAAATCTATCAGTACCAGACATGGACAGTACATTACAAGCATCGTTGATTCTCACGTTTCCGTTACCCCAAGGAGTACCAGTGTAGCACACGCTCCAAGCACCGAAGGTACCATCAGAGAGGGTATATGCACCAGGAGTGTTTGCAACTGCTGTCCAGGTAATAGAACCAGAAACTGTACGTCCGCAGAATGTATCAATCTGATCAAACTGGTAAGTACCAGCCAAATCAGAAGGACAAATTACAGACACAGGGTACTGGAACGGAGATGCATAGAAAGGAGCACCCGCAACGTTCGTAGTCACATTGTCAGAGCTGAATCTTCTACCGAACTTGTCATTCAATACCAAACGGAATTCAAAGACATCACCACCTTCAATATCCGCAGGAGTCAAACCTACTGCTGAAATAGCAGCTGAAGCAGACACTTCAAAAGAGGTTCGAAGGAAACGAGAATCAGCGTTTGGCTGAAAATCAGAAGCCTGCAAGGTAGTAACTAGAACATCATTAGCAGGAGTGAATTCCAAACCTACACCCGGAATTAATCTTCTATGTCTTACCCGTACCTCTACAGTTTGAACTGTAGCTCCATCTTCATTATCAACTGCTTCAAGCGTCAAAGCAAATTTAGAATTGGCTAGGTCGAAGAAATTGAACGTTGTGCTTGTTCTCGCAATAGTTCTTAAATAAGCCCCGTTATCGAAATCAGTGTAAGGCACATTAGGCGTTACCGTATCTCTACAGGAGCTTAGAAAGACAAGCGCAATTGCGAGCAAGCCGAAACTATATTTTAGCATTTTCATGTTTTTCTAATTTTTTGGTTAATAAATCCAAGGTGAAGGAGGATTATTATCCCAGAACACCTGCTGAGCTAGATTATCCTTTTGCTTAGCATTGGTATTGGTTACCACGTAGTTCAATGGATAGAAGAAAGATCGGATAAACGGCCCAGGAATTTCTTCCAACGCAGGTTGCATTCTTAAAGGCATACCCGTTCTTCTGTAGAGGTTGTACGATTCTAAACCATTTCCGTAAAGTGCCAACCAATACTCAGTAGCGACTACATTCATCTTCTCGGTGTTGTTTTCAGCAGCATCGTATCTGTCGCCTACAAAGGAAAGGTAGTTATCTCTAGATCGGGTAAACTGATCATCAGGATCAAACGTACGGATTGCGGCACCTTGAGCACTTGCTAAAGCAAAGGTTCTAACAAAATTCATCTGCTTTGTAATCCCCGAAAGCATCAAAGACTTAGCATTTCCAGTTGTACCAAGAGTCAGAGCAGCTTCAGCCAACATAAAGTCCACGTAAGCTGCCAACATGATTGGATGAAGGCCCGCTCCTGCAGCACCCAAGGAAGGATTGTTCACAGGAGCAGCGGAGTTGTCATCAAAACGGCCACCGGCTGGATAAGTACCATAGGCAGTTCTTCTCAAACCATCTGGTGGAATACCATCTGGATCCAAATGATCTCTACCCCAATATCCTCTTGTCCCAGGATTGCAATAAACAAACCCACCAACCAAATATTGAGGAGGAGCAAGCTGAGTAATACACTCTTGCTCATCAGGATTGGTAGTATTTGTCAAAGACTGACGATACATATAATATCTTACACGAGGATCATCAAAACCTTTTTCTTCGGTCAAATGCCACATGTAGAACGTGGACTGATAGTCACCACCACCTGCTGTATATTGACCTGCAAATTTAGGATGTCTGGAATCTGGGTCAGCCTGCGAAGTACCAAAACGGAATACAAAGTCATCCCCTGTACCCAACATATTGTTTTCCGCAATCAGCGCATTGATACCTGCGGTAGAACCAGAAGGATCTACTAAACGCTTGGTCAAGAAATATCTCAACTTCAAGGTATTAACCAGTTTTACCCATCTTGTATAATTTCTGTTATAGAAATAATCATTAGGATTTCCGGCAGAGTTAGCTGTGAAGTGAGCGGCCGCCTCGTTCAAAAGACCAAATGCAGCTTCGTAAATAGAAGCACCTGAATCCACATTAGGGTTAAAGTTTGCCGCATCCAAAGCCTCGGAAAACGGAACATCTCCAAAGGTGTCTACCAGATCGAACAAAACCATGGCCTTGATGGTCTTCGCGATTCCCATGTGACGTTGGAAATTTGATTCTTCAGCCAAAGGAAGAAGAAAGTCAACATCCGCTAAGATTTCCGCATAAGCCCCAACCCAAGTACCATTTTTAGCAGTAGGGGTATACGCAAGTTCATATAGGGCTGAACCTTGGTTGATCATACGGGTAAGTCTCTCCCCGTCATCTGATAAACCAAACCAAAGATCTGTATAATCTAATTGTATCCTGTTCAAAAGAAAATCTGGAGAAGCCGTCTCAGCGTTAACCGCGTTTGGGTTTTCCAAAAGTTCATCCAATTTTTCTTCACATGAAGTGGCAAAAAGCAAGCTGCCTGCCAAGGTCATGCTATATAAAATTCTTTTCATAATAGTGTCTGTTTAGGGTTAGAATGTAAGGGTTAACGTTCCACCCAATCTTCTTGAGCTAGGTCCAGTCACGAAATCAAATCCAAGTCCGTTACCAACACCTGTTCCCAACACGTCCACGTCAAAGTTCATGTTTGGAGGGAAGTTGACAGCCAAGAACCACAAGTTGGTTCCGCTTACTGCGATAGAAGCTCTCTTGAAAGGAGTCTTGGACATCAGGTTATTCGGAAGCTGATAAGCCAAAGACACTTCACGAAGTCTCCACATACTACCATCGAATACGTTTGGCTCATCAGTTGCTCCTTGATAACCGGAGAAGAAGTAGTCAGAAGCAGTAATTTGGTAATCGTTAGGAATGTAGTTTGGAGAACCATCTGCCTTGACACCATCTTGTCTTACACCTGGCATAATGAAGGTCATTTCGCGATCTGCTACTGGGTCTTTGGTTACACCTCGAGCCAATGTTGCAGTAACAGTGTTGGAGAAAACCACACCTTTGTGACGATACTCTAACATGAAGTTGAAGGTAAAGCCTTTATAAGTGAAGTTGTTGATCCAAGAACTAGTCCACTGAGGGTTAGGATCTCCCAATTCTACCAAGTCAACAGCGGCTTTATGCACACCGTTTGAAAGAATGATTGGTTGTCCAGCAAACTCTTGTCCCTCTGGAACTCGGTCAAAGCCAATACCTTTGATAATGTTAAATGGTCTTCCTGGTATGGCGAAGTTACCCAAATTGGTAAATCCATCAACTACAATTTCTTCCAATCCTCCTCCAAGTTCGGTAACAATACTTTGGTACTTAGACCAGTTCAAAGTAGAATTCCACTCAAATCCTGAAGCGGTCGAAATGGGAGTTACTGTTGCTTGGAATTCTGCACCTCTTGTTCTGATATTTCCAATATTGATAAAAGTACTGGTAAAGCCGGTAGACGGGTCAATTGGAGCTTGCGTAATTAAGTCCGAAGTATTTTTCTCATACAGAGAAAGGTCAAATCTTAATTTGTTATTAAACATTACTGCTTCCACACCAAATTCTAATTCACCGATCAATTCAGGTCTCAAATTAGGGTTACCCAATTGGTTTGCTACAGCATGAGTAGCAGTAACACCATTCCTATCAAAAGCACGGGCAGTTTGATTCAAGATGTTTCTTGTCCTGTATGGAGAAGGATAACCTGCCGAGGTACCATATCCTAATCTCAACTTAAGGTCATTGACTGTGGAAGAATTCCAATCAAATGCAGTAGTCGGGATGAAGGAGATAGAAGCTCCAGGATAAATGATACTTCTGTTTTCTGGCTCCAAAGTAGAAGTCCAGTCATTTCTAGCAGCCAAATTCAAGAACAGATAGTCAGAATAATCCAAAGTGATGTTGGTGTACACCCCATATCTTCTTTCTTGGGTAATGAAATTCATGTTGTTCCCTGAATAAGCATCATTACTGGAAGAATTAGTAAAGTTAGAGTGACGGAACAAACCGAAAGCCAACTGGCCTTGAGAGGCTACACCTACTTGCTCGTAGTCGTCAAATCTGGAGTTTCCACCGATCAAAGCACTCATTCCAAATTTCTCAGAGAAGTCTTTTTTCCAGTTGATGATCAAATCCTGATTCCAAATTGTATTGGTAATATTGATTGTTCTATAGTATCCTGAAGTGGTAGCCAATGAGGAGGAAGGCCCTCCTTTGTTGTATCTCAATTCCTGTACCTCAGAGTAGGTATCCAATCCCAATCGGTAAGTAATAGAAAAGTTATCGTTCAAGTCATAGTTTACTGAAGTGGAGTTGAAGAAACGGCTTACGTCTGAAGAATTGACATAGTTTCTTACCAACCAGTTAGGATTAACGATATCATTACCTCCTCTGTAGTATACTGAACTTCTGTCCACCGGATTCTCGAAAGGCAAACCTGCCAAATCCACAGATCTCGGAGTATATAGAACGTGAGCAAATACAGAAGGAATACCACCTGATGGACCGGATCCAAATGCCGCGTTAACCGGAGGAGTCAACAAATTGGTGATCGCATAGGTAAATGAAGAATTCACAGATAGCTTGTCTGTGATGGCTGAATTGATACCCAAACCGAAGTTGAATTTTTCCAAGTCGTTGCCTGGAAGATATCCTTCCTCATCTGTATAACCAAAGCTGGCATTGAATCCGGTGCGATCAGAACCACCTGCAATCTGAACAGAAGTATTGGATACTAAACCGGTTCTGAAGAAAATTTCAGAAGGATCGGCATAAGCCTTATACTCGTACTGCACTGGAGTACCTCCGATAATTCCATCAACCCAAAACTCAGGGAAGGCATTTCTTACAGCCGCAACGGATGAAGTAGCATATGGGTGGTTAACTGTACGACCCTCGTCCATTCTTGGTCCAAAGTTGGAGAAGAAGAATCCAGGAGCTTGCTGGAAACCATTTCCATATACTTGGCCGTAGGTTGGCAAAGAAGCCGCCTCGTTGGCAAAGAAGGACTGGTTAACAGTTACTTCAGCAGCTTTTCTTTTTGACGCACCAGACTTGGTAGTAATCAAGATTACCCCGTTTCGTCCTTGGTCACCGTAAAGTACTGTTGCAGAAAGACCCTTCAATACAGACATGCTCTCGATGTTATTTGGATCGATGTCCAAGAATCGGGAAGAAGTCGCAGCACCACCGGTAGTAAATCCGTTGGCATTGTTGGTGCTGGTGTTGAAAGGAACACCGTCTACTACGAATAGAGGCTGGTTAGAACCAGTTGCGGAAGAGTAACCACGGATTACCATGTTAGTACCGGAACCGGACATACCATTGGTAGAGGTGATGTTTACCCCTGGTACTTTTCCTTGCAATACACGGGCAACGTCAGCTTCAGGGCGATTTTCAAGCTGCTCATTGCCTACTGAAGTTACAGCGTAACCCAGTGCTTTCTTTTCTCTTTCGATACCGATCGCCGTTACTACCACTTCGGATAGTTGAGACGCGTCAGTCGTCAGAGTGACATTCACTACGGAGCGATTGCCAATTGCTTCTTCGACGGACTTGAGTCCGACAAAGGAGAAAATAAGAACATCTGATCCCGCAGGCACATTAATGGAATAATTACCATCCAAATCGGTGGTAGTTCCCACTGTTGTACCCTTCACGAGAACAGTTGCTCCTGGCAACCCTAGTCCGTCTTCCTCGGAAATTACCTGTCCGGTAATTACCCGTTGTTGCGCCGACACCTCAAAACTGAGGGCCATGGTGAAAAGCGCAACAACAAAGAGTAAAGCTTTTCTCATAAGGTATTTAGTTTAGTTGATCCGTAAAGAAAATTTATTCTTTTTTAATTTCAAAAGCGGTAAAAAATTCGTCTGAGCGGAAGAAAAAGCTAATTATTTGGCGCAATACCCTAATATTAACAATTATTAACTGCTTATGGTGGATTTTTTAACATTAGCAAAACAATATTCTGAGAAATCCCAAAAAAGTGAAAAATCAAAAAAAAATTTAAATCGAAAAAAAACTCGGAATCTCTGTCATTTATTGAAAAATTGACTGTTTTTGATGAAAAAAATCACTCAAACCTTATTTTTCAATATAAAATTTTGATTTTTTATATTTTTGACAAATCACCTGAATTCTTTTTTTCAAAAACAAAATATTCATTTCCTTCTTGCACAGTGATTTAGCTTTTTTTTGCAAAAAATGAAAAAACCGGTTCATTTTTTAACCGGTTTTCTAAATTTAGAAGGAATATCTTAACGTGAAGGACGCTTCGTCCCACCAAAGGTCTGTGAAGTCAACAAAATTATATGCAGGCTTCCAATCTAGACTTAAATAGAAGTTAGTATTATAAAAATTATACTCTAATCCTACAATTGCATCTACTCCGAAAGGTCTGTAATCTTCAGTCCCTTTGTATACCCAAGGCGGCTCAGCTTTGGGCTCTTTCCATATTCCATAATGCACTCCTCCACCCACATACCATTCCATCCCACGAAACTCCCTGATATCCATATGATACTCATACAGTAGGCTGGCATTCCAGCCTTTCCATCTATTAAAAACCATCAACTCCAGTGCAGAATGATCTGTCACAAAATGTTTTACTGATCCTCCTAAAGAGGTTCCAGCACGGATTCCCACCATGACATTGTAATCCCTAAAGCTATATTGCGCTTTAGAATGAATGGCAGAAAAGCAAAAAAGGAGGCAAAAAAGGAAAATCCTTAGAAAGTAGCTGTTTTTCAAGAGTAATAGATTTAATGAGAAAAAGTAAAGACTTTTTCCGGTGTAATGCAATAATCAAGAGAAACATCATGGGGTTCGGCTTCTATTTGATCTTCTGGAGAAAAAAAGCTCAAACCCATTTTTACCACCGGTTGATTCATACTTCCCAAAAACGAATCATAATACCCTTTCCCAAATCCTACCCGGTTTCCTTTTATGTCATAGGCCAATAAAGGCACAAATACCAACTGGATTTTGGAAGAAGACACCTGAATGGATTCCTGAGGAACCGGAATCCCCCATTCATCTTCAAAAAACTCAGCTTCCTTTGGCAGCTTCAAAGTCTCCAGCTCTGTAGCGCTTCGGTTCACCCGGGAAGTATATAGAGTTTTCCCGATTTTATCCAGCTCCTCTCTCAGCAGAAAGGTATTGATCTCATTAAACCTGATAATAGGGAAAAACAAGTGAAGATGATTGATTTCAGGGTGCGATTGAAGCCAATCCAGTACTCGATCTGATATAGCTTTAGATCTGCTTTCTACTTCTTCGGGAGAAAACTCCATCCTACGAGCCCGGTAGGAGGACCTCAATTGTTCTTTGGCGCTGGTGATCATTCGTATTGGAAAACAAATAGCTTAAACTCTAATGGATCGAAATTTTTCATCAATTCAGAAATCATCCCTGGATTCTCCAGATAAAACTGCATAAAATTTACCGTCCGCTCCTGAGGCACTCCACCGGGAGCTGCAAAATCCAAAACTGCTCTGGCCCGACTGAGAACCACCTCCTGTCTTCTTTCTTCTGCTTTCCTCAGTTTACCCCCCAAATGGTCTAGAATTTTCAGACTCCGTACCTGTGCCGCGTCGAATGCCGATTTCAGACTCTTTTCCAAGCCTTCGGCTTCCTTTCCTTTTTCCTGAAAAAGATGAATTAGCTTGTTCTTCTCCTCGTCCATGCTGTAATCTATCGAAGCATGGGTCTCTACATAGCTTTTTTTCCATAAGGAATAATCATGAAACAAATCCATTGCTGTCCAGCCCAGTTGATTCATTTTTCTTGAAGTGACTTGATCTACAATAAGACCAAAATTTCTTGGCAATAAAACCGGGAAAGGTGTATGGAAGTGTTCAAAGACTCCTTTGAGCTGCAGCCAATAAACTACCTCTGCCGGACCGCCTAAGTAAGCTAAATTAGGCAGAATCATTTCTTGGTAGAGGGGCCGAAGGACAACGTTTGGACTAAACCGCTCAGGGTGGGCCTGAATCAGGTCCTTCATTTCATTTCCGGAAAAAGAAAGCTCAGTATTCAGCACCTGATACTTCTCTCCCACCTGCTCAATTCGTTCCCTAATTCCTTTATCCAGGTAAAAAAAGTTAATCTCTCTGGGATAAATCTGACTTTTATAGCCTAAATCTTCCAGTCTTTGAGTGTATTCTTCTGCTTGCCGATAAGGCGAATGATGAAACAGATCCTCTTCTATAACTTGAGCAAAGGCCCTTTTGAGATCAGAATGATTTCCGTCTACCACAATCAAACCCTCCTGCCCAAAAAGCCCATCTACATATTTTCTTACAGCCTCAGCAAGAGTTTTACTATTTAAGTAAGCTTCTTTAAATACCTCAGGGGCAAAATGAATCCCTTTCATCCAGTCCCGAAAGCTCTGATCCAGCTCAAAATCCCCTACTGCCCCCGTCTGATTACTGTTCCATTGATACTTTTTGCCATCAAGTTTGAAATAATTGATTTCATCAAAATCGTGATCTTCTGTTGCCATCCAATACACTGGCACAAAGTGATATTGAGGAAATTCGCTCTTCAGTTTCCTTGCCAGATTGATCGTAGAAACAATCTTATATATAAAATATAATGGCCCAGTAAACAAATTCAGCTGATGTCCTGTGGTAACTGTAAAGGTCTTTTGGTCGAGAAGTGATACAATATTGGACTGAACCTCCTCTCTGAGAGAAAGCGATTGATATTGCTCCAATAGAGCATCGTGAAGGATTTTTCTTTTTGACTCCGAAAAGGTTTTGGCTTGTATCGCCTCGCTGAAGCTTTCCAGCCGGGGAAGATGGGTGTAAAATGAACGGAGACTTTCTTTTCCCTCAATGTAATCCAAAAAAAACGATGAAAACTGGCCGGTTTTATCAAGATCAATACAGTACTTTTTCATCTAGAGGTGGAGTGATTTTGGGGAGAGTAACTGAGTCGTTTTGGCCAAAGTTCGTTTTTTTTTCCAAAAATCAGGACATCTTACATCAGTGGCAGTCAGAGAAGGCTAAATTGCTTTTTCTTTCTGAAAAAGAAACAAAATACCCCCTTGAACTTTTTATTTACCCGAAACATTCCCAATTCATGATTCCCTACCAAAGGAACTTCTTGGATAATGGTCTTGAAGTGCTCACCCATCAGGACCCCAACAGCAAGATTGCTGTGTTTAATCTTCTTTATAAAGTGGGTTCACGATTTGAAAAGCCCGGAAAAACCGGTTTGGCTCACTTTTTTGAGCATCTGATGTTTGGAAGTTCGGCAAATGTCCCGGAGTTTGATCGTGCTTTGGAACGGGCAGGAGGATCCTGCAATGCCTTTACCAGCCCGGATATCACCAATTACTACATGACTTTGCCTCCCAGCAATCTTGAGACGGCTTTCTGGCTGGAATCTGATCGCATGCTGCAACTGACTCTTTCTGAAAAAACGGTCGAAACTCAGCGGAAAGTGGTTTTAGAAGAATACAAGCAGCGGTATCTGAATCAACCCTACGGAGATGTCTGGCACCATATGCGAAAGCTCGCTTACGATTCCCATCCTTATCGATGGCCGACCATTGGAGCATCGCTATCGGACATCGAAAACTACACCCAAGAAGATGTGTGGGAATTTTACAAAGAAAATTACTTTCCGGCCAATTCCATTTTGGTTGTGGCAGGCAATATCGATCATCAAGAAGTCCTTCGGCTGGCGCAAAAATGGTTTGGTCCTATTCCAAATCCGGAGTCCAACCTGAAGTCCATAGCCAAAGAATTGCCCCAAACCGGCAGAAAAGCACAGCAATTGGAGGCCCGAGTTCCAACTGATGCTTTATATAAAGCATTCAAAATGCCCGCTCGAGGAGAAGATGGTTATTTGGAAGCGGATCTGATTACCGATTTATTGGGATTTGGCAAGTCTTCCCTTTTGGAGCAGAAACTTGTAAGAAACGGGGACCGATTTGCCTCCGTTGGCGCTTACATTACCGGATCTGTAGATCCTGGCCTTTTGGTCTTTTCCGGAAAAATGGAAAAAAACATCAAGGCAACGCAGGCTGAAGAGGCACTTGATGAAGTTCTGGAGGAGTTTTTAGAAAGCCCCATTTCTGAAAATCAACTTCAAAAAATCAAAAATCAATCAGAAAGCATGAAGGTCTATGAATCGATTCAATTACTCAATCGGGCGATGAATCTGGCCTATTATGCCCACTTGGGAAGTCCTGATATGTATGAGGAAGAATTTGTAAAGAAGTCAGCCCTTAATCCGGACCAAATCCAAACCTGGGCAAAAAAACTACTCGATGAAAATCAATCTTCCGTGATTTATTACCAAGCGCAAGCACTATGACACCATTTAGAATTGGATTTGGGTACGATGTCCATCAGCTCAAGGAAGGATACGATTTCTGGCTGGGAGGCATCAAAATCGACTTTGAAAAAGGAGCCGTGGGGCACTCTGATGCAGATGTATTGATTCATGTGATCTGCGATGCCCTTTTGGGAGCTGCAAACATGCGCAATATCGGCTATCACTTTTCTGACAAAGACCCAAAATTCAAAGGAATTGACAGTAAAATCCTTTTGAAAGAAGTGATGAAAATGATCCGTGAGGCAGGTTACGATGTGGGAAACCTGGATTCCACAGTTTGCCTTCAACTCCCCAAGCTCAATCCACACATTCCTGCCATGAAAACCTGCCTTGCTGAAGTCATGAACGTAAGTGAAGAGGCTCTCTCCATCAAAGCAACGACTTCCGAATGGTTGGGATTCGTGGGCAGGCAAGAGGGGATTTCTGCCTACTGTACTGCATTGATTTATAAGGTATGAGCGAAAAAGTAAAAATCATCACTACCGAGGATGGTTCTCACTCTCTCTATCATGAGGGTCTACAGGAGACGTATCATAGTTTTCACGGAGCTTACCGGGAATCTCTCCATGTTTTCATGATTTACGGGTTGGATGCCTGGCTGGCAAGAAATCCCCGAAAATATCCTATTCGGATTTTCGAGGTGGGTTTTGGCACCGGGTTAAACGCTTGGCTTACCTTGGTGTGGGCTGAGCAGAATAAGATCCCGGTCCTTTACCATACGATCGACCCCTTTCCTCTTTCAAAAGAGATCTATTCCCAGCTCAATTACATTGAGCATGACCACGGCATTTGGCATTACCATAAGTATTTTGAAGCCCTTCATACAGCCCCTTGGAATTCTGGAGGACCTTTGTCGGACTATTTTAATATGAAAAAGGACCAGGTCACCTTGGAGGAGGCGCAGCTTTACCCTATGGATGTGGTCTTTTTTGATGCCTTTGCCCCAAGCAAGCAACCGGAACTATGGGAAAAACCCATGCTGGCCAAAATTGTAGAAAATATGCGTCCAGGCGCTGTCTTTACTACCTACTGTGCAAAGGGACAAGTCAAACGAGACCTGAAAGATCTCGGGCTGGAAGTGGAGACTCTTCCGGGACCTCCCGGAAAAAAGGAAATGACCCGGGGGTGGAAGATCGGCTTGGAGTAGGCAGATGGCAGTTTGCAGTGGACAGTAGGCGGGGAAAGAGTGTAAGTGGTAAATAGTAAGTAGTAAGTTGAAGAAAGCACTCTCTATATGGCTGCTTCTTTATGGGATTTTCACTACTTTTTTTTCAAGTCAGAAGTCTATAATCAGAAAGCTGATAGTTTAACTCGAACAACTGCCTACTGAGAACCGCCTACTGAATTGGCTTGTATTTTGCAAAAGTACACGATAAACGGAAGACTATGCTGATTTTTATATTCACCTTTTTGCTGACTTTGACTCAATCTGCAAACCTGGAAAGTGCCAAACTGGAGAAACTGGTTGCTGAGCGGGAAAGTCTACACCGACAATGGAAGGGCTCAGAATCCATAAAGTCAGGGATTTTTGGAAATCGTACCAAAAAGGACATGATCGAAACCAAAGAATGGTTGGAGAGAATTTTAGCCAAAGACAATCAGATCATGGATGAACTCAAAATGATCGGGGCAATCGAGACCACGGTGATTTCCCAGGAAAAGGATGACTACAAGACCATTACCCTGAGCTTGGAGCAGGACGTTCAGGCCTTAAAAAGGGCCTTATCAGAAAAGGACAAAGAAATAGACGCTGTAATTTCTTCTAGAAGGACCCTGGAATGGACAAGTGTGATTTTTTTCCTTAGCAGCTTGGGTTTGGGATACGGACTTTACCAAAGCAAGAAAAAAATCAATTGACCCGGATATATTCCCTCATCGGAAAAGGCAAACAGTCCTCAGTCGTACCGACACGCCAGCAATCCTCCTGAAATTCAAATCGCTTTTTATCAGGAGAAAATGTAATAGTTCCGGTCGGAATTCTGAAAAAGTCCACAATCCCGGGATTAAGTTGTTCTTTAGTCCCGTAAGGTAGCGCATCTGAATCTGCTCCCCCTCCAAAATAAATCAAGGCGTCTGCATAGTAATATTGGAAAATATCCCCCTCTAGTTTATACCACGAATCAGCAATCAACCTATAACCCAGAGTTGGGCCTGTTTCGGTCTCCCGAACAATCTTCTGAACCCTCATCACGCTATCATTCTTGAAAGTAAGCACCTCCACAAACCAAAGTTCAATTGATTCATCAAAGACCCTATTCTCCCAAGTTCCGGAAATTAAGGGCTGGATAGGTTCTTCAGACTCTTGACAGCCAATAAGGCTTATTACCAACGCGAGAGATAAGGTGTAAAAGAAAGTTTTCATAAAAGTCAGTAGTGATTGTTCTTCGTAATTACGATCGCTACTGTGAATCCGCTACAAAGGATAAAAAAACCAACCTGAAATTAGTGCTTTAATCGGGCAATTGGGGTCCTTCCTCCTTTGGTCACTTGATCCATGGAGACTAAAATCTCCGCATCTAAGGGAAGGTACAAATCCACTCTCGATCCAAACTTGATAAATCCAAATTCCCCGTTTTGCTCCAGCTGATCTCCTTCCTTGACATACCATTTGATCCTTCTGGCCAAAGCTCCTGCAATTTGCCTCACCATGATGGTCACTCCGGATTCGGTCTTTAGCACCATGGAAGTCCTTTCGTTTTCGGTACTGGATTTGGGATGCCAAGCCACGAGGTACTTTCCGGGATGATACTTGAAAAATTCCACCACACCTTTGACTGGTGAGCGATTGACATGCACATTAATCGGAGACATGAAAATAGAGACTTGCTTACGCTTTTCCTTGAGGTATTCATCTTCGAAAGCCTCCTCGATCACTACCACTTTTCCATCAGCCGGGGCATATACCAAGCTATCATCTTTTGGAAGTTTGAAAATTGGGTTTCTGAAAAACTGCAGAATAATCAGATAAAATACCAAGCTTCCCAAAATGGCAACATTTGACCAAAGTCTGGCATCCGGGTAGAAATAGATAATCAGGTAGTTTCCTGCTACCAAAATGATCAAAAGCCAAAATAACAGAACTCTTCCTTCTCTATGTATAGTCATGGTATGAGATAAATAAAGGCGTGGATTCATCATCCACGCCTCAAAGATACTAGATTCTATTAATTGATTTAGAAACCTCCGCGGAAGGTGTAGGTCTTCGCTACTTTGTCTATTGCAACGATGTACGCTGCAATTCGCATTGGAACGTCATATTTTTTGGATGCTTGATACACGTGCTCAAAAGCATCCTTCATGATACGGTCGGAGCGTCGGTTTACCCGGTCGGCAGTCCATTTGTAACCGAGTCGGTTTTGAACCCACTCAAAATAAGAAACAGTAACCCCACCGGCATTAGCCAATATATCAGGTACCGCCATGATTCCTTTGTCATTGATGATGGCGTCTGCCTTGGCAGAAGTGGGACCATTTGCCCCTTCTACGATCAATTTTGCCCTGATTTTGTCCGCATTGGCGGCAGTGATCACGTCTTCAAGTGCTGCAGGCACCAATACATCCACATCCAAAGTCAACAAGTCGCCGGGATTTTCCATCAGGTCTCCCCCTTTGAAGCCTTCCAAAGTTCCATTATTGGCTTCTTTATGCTTGATTGCTTCTTCGATATTGATTCCTTTTTCGTTGTAGAAAGCTCCGGTATGGTCAGAAATCGCGGTGATTTTAAGCCCTCTTTCTTCCAAAAGCTGAGCTGCCCAGCTTCCCACGTTTCCAAAACCCTGTACTGCACAGGTCGCTTGGAAAGGGTTGATTTTTAGTTTTTGCATTGCTGAAAGAGCGGAAACCATTACTCCACGTCCAGTTGCTTCTGTTCTTCCCAAAGAACCACCCAAAACCAAAGGCTTTCCGGTCACCACAGCAGGAACGGTCATTCCGTGTGCTTTGGAATATTCGTCCATCAACCAGGCCATTTCTCTAGGACCGGTACCCATATCCGGTGCAGGGATATCTTTGTCCGGACCAAATACGTCGATCATGGCCATGGTATAAGCTCGCATCAGTCGCTCGATTTCTCCTTTGGACATTTCGCGGGGGTTACATCTTACACCACCTTTACCTCCACCATAAGGAATGTCCACCACGGCACACTTCCAGGTCATCCAAGCTGCCAGTGCTCTTACTTCATCCAGGTGCACATCCGGGGCGAAACGAATCCCGCCTTTTGCAGGTCCGAGAATATTACTGTGAATCACCCGAATCCCTTCAAATACCTGGATTTTTCCGTTGTCCATGGTGATGGGAAGAGAGACGATTACTTGCTTGGCAGGATTCTTCAATACATTGTAGACTTCATCAGAAAGTCCCAGCTTTTCAGCCGCGATATTGAATCTCTCCATCATTGACTCCAATGGATTCTCTTTATCCTTAATTGGGGCCGGTTCAATGTAAGCCATATTGGGTTTGATTATTAAGTGAAATGCGATACAAACTTAAGAGGTTTTTCAGTCTGCCCGTAAAGAATTAAAAGATTTTCAAAAAAGCAGTAATAAATGGGGCTGAGAGTAGCAATCCGTCAAATCTATCCATAAATCCTCCGTGTCCGGGAAGCCCATTTCCGGAGTCTTTGATCTCAATCGAGCGCTTGAACAGAGACTCAATCAAGTCTCCATAAGTACCTGCAATAATGATTATCCCGGCAATGACCAGCCATTTCCAGTCGGCCAAGACGTGGAAATATTGGGAAATCAAGAAAGCTACAACAATGGCTGAAAAAGCCCCTCCGAGAAACCCCTCCCAGGACTTTTTGGGTGAGACCCGCTCAAACAGCTTAGTCTTTCCAAACTTGGTCCCTGCAAAATAGGCCCCGGTATCGCTTGCCCAAAGAATCAAAAGGCATCCAATCAGGATCTCATAATGGTATTCTGCGCCTACGGAAAACACGGCCAGATTCAATAGCGAAAAAGGCACTGCCACATAGAATATTCCCAAATAAGTGAATGCTACCCCTGTGAAAGGCTTTTTGTCGGTCTTTTTATACAATTTGATGAAAAAGGTGAGGGAGACTAAGGGAAAGATCAAATAGAGGTATTCATGGGGAAGCCGCTCTTTTTCGATCATAAAGGTCAGCGTGAAAATCATTAACCCCAAGACAGTACCAAAACTCTTCAGCGGTAACATCCCATCCAAGCCCGAAAGCTTGTAAAACTCCATCTGAGAAAAAGCCAAAATGACTCCAAAAATCAAGAAATAAGTCCAATCGGAATAAATCGATCCACCGACTACAATAAAAGCCCCAATCACCGCGGTGATGGCACGCTGTCCGAGATTGCTGTAATTATTGATATTAAAACGTGATCTCATTTTGAATCAGTTGGAGAGCTATCAGGGCTTGGTCGTGGGGCACAAGTACCTCGAATGTCCCATAAAGTTTATAGACTGTTTCTTTTTTATTGAGAACCACGGCAGGAATCTGATTTTCTTCCAAAACTCCTTTCACTATTTCAGCTCTGATCTGATTTTGATCCTCAAATACCCTGATCCAATTCTGCATTTGTCTTTAGGTTGACTTTTCTAAAGTAAAGGAATCCCAGAATAAGAACCAAAAGCCCAAACAAAGCGGCGGGATAAGAAACTGTATCCGTAGACTCCAAATCAAATTCAAAAGCGCCCTGATTGGAAAAATAGACAATCAAGACTGTGAGCCCGTTATTGAAAATATGAGCTAAAATGGGATACCAAAGACTACCGGAATAATGATACAAATACCCAAACAGAGCACCCAAAAATACCCTTGGGACAAATCCATAAAACTGAACGTGGATTGCTGAGAAAATGATAGCCGTAATCCAGATCCCCCAATGGGCAGATTTGAAATATCCCTGCATCTTGGGCTGAATGAGTCCCCGAAAAAACACCTCTTCTCCCACTCCGGCTAAAACCCCTATCACAAGTACTCCTGCTAAAAGCTCAGGAATAGTCTGGAAATCAGTCAGGTATTTGGTCAATTCCATCAGTTGCGTTTCCATCTCTTTCATCCAAGTCTCCAATCCGGACATGGATTCAGGAAGGGTCAGTTGCGCATTCCAATACACCAAAAGTCCGTTGAAAAGCATCGCACCCAAAGTGATTCCAAGGGCTAAAATCAAATTTTTGGAATTGATTCTTTCACCTTGGATTTCCCAATGTAGATCGGCTTTTTCAATGTATTTCAAAATTATCCATGCCGCAACCCAAAAGCCTATTCCCGAACCGATTCCCTGTACGAAGAGCAAAGCCATCCGTCCATTTGGCACATCATAATTGCCTGACATCAGACCCAAAAGGTCTTCTACAGACAGATTGAAAAGAAAAGGAACAAAGGCCAAAGAAATGGCCTGAAGCAGGATCAGGGTTCCAAAAGTCACTAACACAATGACTACCAAGGACAAAAGCCAGCTTTTGCGTTGGGCGATTTCTGCCTGAGTTTCGTAAATCTCCATATTTGGGCTAAATTTACGCCAAATTTAGAATTGAGAAGTGGTTAAGATTGGAAATATAGAATTAGGTGACTTCCCATTGCTGCTCGCACCGATGGAAGATGTGAGTGATCCGCCTTTCCGGGCAGTATGCAAGCAGAATGGCGCTGATCTTATGTATACGGAATTTATCAGTTCGGAAGGACTGATTCGGGATGCTGCCAAAAGTGTCCAAAAGCTCGATGTCTACGACTATGAACGTCCCATAGGTATACAGATTTTTGGTAATGAGATCGAATCCATGCGGGAAGCAGCGGCCATCGCAGAGGAGGCAGGACCTGACATTTTGGATATCAACTACGGTTGTCCAGTTCACAAAGTAGCCTGCAAAGGAGCCGGTGCCGGAATTCTGTTGGATATTCCCAAAATGGTCTCTATGACCGCTGAGATTGTCAAGCGGGTAAATATTCCCGTGACAGTCAAAACCCGTCTGGGATGGAGTCATGAGACGATCAAAATCGTGGAAGTGGCCGAAAGACTTCAGGATGTAGGGATACAGGCCATTTCCATTCATGCCCGAACCCGACAGCAGATGTACAAAGGAGAGGCAGATTGGTCCTGGCTGAATCTGGTCAAAGCCAACCCAAGGCTTCACATCCCGGTTTTTGGTAACGGAGATATTGATTCCCCTGAAAAGGCAGCTGAATACAAATCCAAATACAATGTGGATGGAATGATGATTGGTCGGGCATCCATTGGCTATCCTTGGATTTTCAATGAAATCAAGCATTATCTGGCCACGGGAGAGAAACTTCCTGCCCCGGATTTGGCTGAAAGACTGGCAGTGGCCAAAAAACACCTGGATTTCTCGATCGAATGGAAGGGCGAAAAACAGGGAATTTTGGAAATGAGAAGGCATTACACCAACTATTTCCGAGGCATGCCCAATTTCAAACCCTACCGAACCGAAATGGTCACTGCTGACACTTATTCGCAGGTATGTGAAATTCTCGATCAGGTGGCTGAAGCCTATTCAGAATATGAATTTTGAAAAATGAAATCAACCAGACCTCCCGATATTTCTCCGGAGGTCTTTTTTTTGAACTTTTCTGGGTTGGATTGCTTTCTTTTGCAATCTTAATTTTGCCACCAACCAAATGAACTCTTCATCCTCAGAAAATAGTCTGCTAAGCTGGGGCCTGCTGACCATTCTCACCCTGATTTGGGGAAGTTCTTTTATTCTGATCAAAAGAGGACTGGAGGTGTTCACTCCCGGTGAAGTCGGCGCTTATCGTATGGTGGCAGCAGCTTCGCTTCTTCTTCCTCTTTCCCTTCCCAGAATTAAAAATCTGAATAAAACACAGATCAAAAACCTGCTTATTTCCGGCCTTTTGGGGAGCTTTATTCCTGCCTTCCTGTTTCCAATGGCCCAGACCCAGCTGAGCAGTTCTCTGACCGGGGTTTTGAATGCCTTGACCCCTCTTTTTGTAGTCGTGGTGGGGGCCTTATTTTTTGATGCCAAAATCACCCGGAGAAATCTCCTGGGATTAATTATTGCTTTTGCCGGAGTGATAGTTTTGGTAGCCTATAAGGAAGGCGGAGGCTGGAGTTCCCTGAGCGGAATCAATTCCTACGCCCTGTTTGTGATAGCAGCTTGCATCTGTTACAGCTTCAATCTCTATGTGATCAAAACCCGATTTACAAAACTTACTTCCATTGAGATTTCCTCGATTTCTCTTTTGATGATTTTGCCAGTGGCCTTGATGTACCTTTTTGCAGGCACCCAATTCTCATACAAGATGGTCTCCCATCCGAATGCCCTAGAGGCCTTGGGCTACGTTACCCTACTCGGTATGGTGGGTACCGGTACTGCCCTCATTCTGTTCAATATCATGGTAAAGCGATCCGGACCTTTTTTCGCCAGCTTGGTTACCTACACCATTCCTATAGTAGCGATTTTATGGGGAGTATTGGATGGGGAGGTCTTGCTCTTGGGCCATTATTTTGGAATCGCAGCCGTTATTTTGGGGGTATGGGTAGGAAATAGAAAAAAAACTGGCTGATTTATTTTCCCTCCTGAAAAGCTTTCAATTCTCTTTTGCTCATTTCTGCAGTGACCACATCTTGGGGATGAGCCACCATAAAGTTTTCGGGTTGATTAAAAGAAATCTCCCCCTGCTCACTCACAAAAGTCACAGGAAATGCCTCCATACTCAATTTTTCCGAATCCAATTTGACAGGTTTTAGATTGATCATCCGCACATGAGGTCCGGAGGAGTAGTTTTCTCCACCTGACTGCGCTATTACATCACCGGGGAAAACAAGGTCGCCTTCTTTCACTTTGGCAGAGCCTGCTTTGAGTACAGAGATTTTGGTGAAAGTTCCATCTTCATGGTATAGCTCAATGAAGTTTTCCGCCCGATTAAAACTCAAATTTTCTTTATTCCCTTCGTAGTCCATTTTGATATCTGAGACTATTCCTTTTCTCGGGGCTACGATCATGGTAGGGTTGGAAAAGGAAAAAGAGACTCCTACATAGCTACCGGTCTTTTCCCCTTCGGTCAATCGGTCGGCAAGTGGATTCATTTGCGCAGCCATCACTTCCTGCCCCGCTTCCACCGGGATCAGATAGACAGCCGGGTTTTTCGATTTTGCAAAGATATTCCCCTTAATATAGGAGTAGGAATACCTATAATTAGTCCCTTGACCGGACAAAGTAGGCTTGAGTGTGGCCACTCTTGACCTGCCGGGCGAGGCAAGGGCAGTCACATTCCCACCACCTGTAGTGGTCATATTCTGAAGCTGAGAAAAATTGATCAATACGGTATGAGGAACGGCCGTTCTGTTAATGGCGTAGAAGGTGACTACACCTTCCTTGTCTCGTTCGGTTTCTATTTCTATCTGTCCAAAAGAAGTGAAATGAAGACCTGTAACAAGCAGGAGAAGTAAAAATAGAGTTTTCATCAAGTGTTATTTTTCTTGGGAGGAAAACTAATAGACTTGACAGTATAATCAAAAAATTATTCCTCAAAATTGATTCTTTTTCTCCAAGCAAACGCCAGCATAGGAAGCTGCTGATAGGAATTCACACCAGCTTTTACTCCTTGCGTCTTGAGAAAGAGATCATTAGACTTTTTGGACAGCTCCAAAGAAAAAGGTTTGATCGCTTCCGCCGCTTCCCGGATAGATTGCAAGTCAGCAAGGACTCCCGGATTGATGGTGTTGACCCAGACTTTATATTTTTTCGGCTCCATCCGATAGTAATCTCTCATTTGATATTGGAGCAATCTCAAGTGTCCTGAGTAGCGAAGAAGGTAGTTTTCCGAATTGGCGCAGATGACCCAAGCGATAAAATTTGCCTCACCCTCGTCTGTCACACCATAGCTATGCGCCATTTCATGAGCTACAGTGAAGGGCTGCTCCAAAGGATGCAGGGTCGGGTCTATGTAGCTTTCTCCGGTAAAAGGAAAATAAATACCAAGAATCCCCATCTTTCTCATAAATCCCGGAGGAGGAAAAAGCTTAGTCCTTGGCCTTCCCGTGAAATTGAGGCCAAGGATTTCCAGATTTTCACTCATATTGGACCTAACCAAAACTTCCAAATCTGTATAAGGCATGGTGTTTTGAATAGCCAGGGTATCACGAGTCAGCCTCAAGCGATAAAGCTCCACCAGTCTTTGAGTGAGTTTGATTTCAGATTCAATCTGCTCCAGATTCAGCGATTGGGGCTTCAATTCCAATTGCTGAAAGATCGGAGTCCGCTGATAGTTGTATCCCCAAAGGATGAGAAAAAAGAAAATTAAAGCCCCTGCTCCATTGGCAAAAGCCTGAATAGTATAAAGCGTTTTCTCTTTCCAGCCATTCTTTTTAGAAAGCCTGAAGAGATATATCCCAATCACCAAAAAAACGGAAACCAAGAAAAGATAGACACTGGGGAAAGGTAAATACCCCAGTGTCAAATCCACTACATTTCTTATCCCAGGGAAAAACTTACGGGAATACAGGTCATCGGTGAGCTCGGTATTTTGCATGGCAAAATACCGGATTCCCAAGGCCAATACCCCAAGAAAAGCCCAGGACCAATCCCTATTGCCCATATCGTTTTGCGCTTAGATTCCCTCTGCAACCACTTCCTTCACTTCTGGAAGCATGCGGGTCAGCAGGTTTTGGATTCCCGCTTTGAGTGTCACCGTACTGGATGGACAGCCGGAGCAGGAACCTTGAAGCAGGACTTTGACTACTCCGTCCTGAAAAGAATGAAAAACTATCGCTCCACCATCCTGCTCTACCGCGGGACGGATGTATTCGTCCAATATTCCTTTGATTTTTTTGACCACTTCCGAATCGTTCTCATCAAAAAGTGGATCCTTTTCAAAACTGGCCTGAACGGCTTTTTGTCCGGATTCTAAGAATTGTTTGATGTGGTCCCGGATAATGGTCTGTATTTCCGGCCATTCCACATCTTCGGACTTGGTCACAGTGACAAAATTGGAAGCGATAAATACCCGCTGCACCGCAGCAAAATTGAACAACTCCTTGGCCAATTGGCTGTTTCCCGTGCTTTCCACATCAGGAAAGTCAAAACTTACTCCCTCATCTACCAACATAAAATTGGCTACAAACTTCAGGGAATTGGGATTGGGATTAGCCTCCATGTAGAGGTGGACAGGTCGGGCTTGAGCTTTGAGCATGGTATTCTTGATTTGATTGTAAAGAAAAACCAAAAAAGGGTCCGGAAGTTCCGAAGCCCTGTGTTTTTCCTGATTTTTAGGTGATTTAACACCAAATCACTAAGGAAGCTTACCTTTGGCTGCATACCAAATGCCTCCGTGCACATGCTGTAGAAAAACAGGATTGGCCCATGCAGCCTCCACGTGTCCCAAAGCAGTGTAAAAAACTCTCCCCCCATCAAACTCATGATACCAAGCCATCGGGTGATTCGCTCCCATGGGTTTGGCTGGCTCATAGGTGGTCTCGTCAGCATTGATCAGGACCTTGATGGCCGGATTGATATTTCTGAATTCGTACAACTCATCAAACCAGAGCCAATTCTCAGGCAAATGCCAAGTAGAAGGGTGAGATTGATCCAAGACCTGCATTCTCAACGTCTGTTGGCGTGGATGGGCCAGGAAATAGGCACCGATCATTTGATTATACCACGGCCATTCGTATTCTGTATCGGTAGCGGAGTGGATACCGACTACCCCTTTTCCACTTTGAACAAACTTTTGGAAAGCAGCTTTTTGGGCCTCATTGAAAATAGTCCCGGTGGTGCTCAGCAAAACCACCACATCGTATTTGGCGAGATTCTCATCATTAAATTGATTGGCGTCCTCGGTGACATAGACTCCGAATCCATTTTCCTGACCGAGTTTTTTAACAGCTGCTACCCCCTCAGGGATGGATTGGTGACGGAATCCGGCCGTTTTGGAGAAGACCAAGACTCTATATTGTGCCCCTCCTTGTGAAAGAGCAGAAAAGGCAATGCCAAGGATCAGGCAAAGCGTCAGTAAGGTTGGTTTGAGATTCATGGTGTGTTGATGGTTAATGGGTCATTGATAAGGAAATTTCGGATTTCGAAAAGACTAACCGACTTCCGAAATCCAATGTCTGAAGTTATTTGATCAGTGAAAATTTCTCACCGGCTTTTTTACGTGAAAATGCATTGAAATGCCACCATTCGCTACCGATTCCTGTAAAACCTGCCCCTTTCATCACTTTTCTGAGGATTTCTCGGTTGGCAATGTGGGTTTGGGTAATTTTTCCCTCAGCCAGCATCTGCTTTTCCCGGTCAGGATAGGCAGGATAACCGAAGTAATCGTAAGTAGTCCCCATATCCAAAACCGAATCAGATTGGGTATCGAAAATAGTCAGATCGACCGCCACACCAAAGTTGTGCAATCCACCTATTTTAGGATCAGCCACATAGAGGGGCTTGATGCTGTCCGGCTTGTCCAAGCTATCCCAGAGAATCTGCTGCACACTCTGAGGTCGCACTCCATCGTAAATCAGCAAGGTCAAGTGAGGAAATTCCCTTTGCAGGGCCTCATTGGCAGATTTTACACGCTGAGCTACTTCAGGCTGCAAATAACATCGAGTCAATTCCCCATAAACATCCTGACCAAAGAAATTATCCTCAGTAGAATACTTCAATTCCACCCTGATGCTAGGGTCCACAGTCTGAATGTCCACCAATCCCTGATCGATCAATTTCTGCTCAAGAGGAGAAATTGGGGCTGTTGTTTCCACAGTGGCAATAGGAGCGATTTCCTCCCGCTGCAGTTCAGAAAAGGTTTCCTGATCACTCTTAGGAGCCGAACAGGCCAAAAGAAGGGCAATTCCCAACACGCTAAATTTTCTCATGAAGGAAGGTTTTTTTTGACCAAGGTCGCAGCGGCCTGGGCAGTGGGCAAAACCACAATATCTGCCAAAACCACATGGGGTGGCCTGTTTACCACAAACTCAACGATATCGGCAATATCCTGAGCCACTAGCGGTTCGTACCCTTGATAGACCGTCTCAGCTCTTTTTTCATCCCCTTTAAACCGGACCAAGGAAAACTCCGTCTCCACCAAACCTGGATGAATGCCAATGACTTTGATGCCAAAAGGATTCAGGTCGATGCGCATGCCTTTGGTAATGGCATCTACCGCATGCTTGCTGCCACAGTATACATTCCCGTTGGGATAGACCTCCTTACCGGCAATGGAGCCAATATTGATAATAGTGCCCGAATTACGCTCCGTCATTCCGGGGATAATGGCTTTGGACACGTACAGCAAGCCCTTCACGTTGATATCCATCATGGCATCCCAGTCGTCCAAACTCCCTGTTTGGATCGGGTCCATGCCATGGGCATTTCCTGCATTGTTGATCAGAACGTCAACTGCAGCCCATTCAGGAGGTAGATTTCTGAGGATTTCACCGACTTTTTCTCTGTCCCGGACGTCAAAAACCAAAGGCAAATACCGGACAGGAGTAGGCAGTTCCGACTTTAATTCCTCCAAGCGATCTTTTCTTCTCCCGGTGGCGATAATATCAAACCCCATTTTGGCGAGAGTAATCGCACAGGCTTTTCCGATTCCGGAGGTCGCTCCGGTAATCAGGGCAATTTTATTTTCCATGATTTAAAGATAAAAGGATTGGAAGAACTTGTCCGCCGAGGCGGATTGGAAAAGTGATAAGGTTGAAATTTAAGGCCGAATAGTAGGACAGCTTGAACGATTTTGTAGGATATGGAATAAAGACAATTGGTCCTCTCAGATTAGAATTTCTCACTTCCAATCGAGACAATAACTTAATTTGGTTTTCAGTTAATAGACGATAAATAACTATCACCACTAATCGAATAAATTATTTTAAACCGATTAAACCAGAATTAGACCATTTATCAGTAAAATATGGGGGGGGTGTAAATTTAATAGGCAACGAAGAATAAAGGTTTGATCTTTTACCTATGTTTAACTTAACTCAATGTTTTATGAAAAACTATCTCAAGTTTCTAGGGGTAATGTCCCTTGTTTTCCTTTTGACTACACTGAGCAGCATGCAGGCAGCCAATGCCCAAGGTCAGCCAAATGGTGATTATTTATGTAAATGGGACGCGGAATTGCAATGGTGCTTGATGTCCGCTAAGGATGGATATTGTGCCTATGGCGGTGATGGCTGCCAGTCAACTATTCCAGAAGTCTTAGATTAAACTTGTTCAAATTAGAAAGACTACCTCATAAAACTTCTTCAAGCATAAATGATATCCAAAGTGTCCAGATAAGTCAAAATTGGAATAAAAATGAGGAATCATCAAGGAATTCATTCCCCAAAACCAAAAATGAAATTCCTCTCAAGCTCTTTGGGAATGCTTCCAAATGAAATTGAATTGAGGTAGTCTTTTTGAATTGAGGTAGTCTTTCTTTAAAAAATAGCCATGAAAAACCTTTCAATCCTTATTGGCATATTTTGCCTTGCTTCATGCTCGCAAGTAAAGGAGCATTCAACTGATCCATTAAGCTACGTTTCTGATACAACTGTTATTTCTATTGACAGAAAAACCGAAAATTATGTTCGGGCAGTCCAGCATTTTGACGGTAAATTATATTGGTGGAATTCTAATCGATCCACAATAAGCGTTATTGATTTAGAGAGCCAACAGGTAGAAAAAACGATCAAGCTTGCAGAAGAGGGGCCGGATGGTTTAGGAATCGCTTTGGGTATTTTTGTAATTAATTCTGACAGTTTGATAATACCCAATATGTCCTACGAACTTAATTTAATTAACTCTCAGGGATCCAAATTGGCTAAGTTTGATTACTCTGAATTCTCAAAAATTGGTGTGGTGATACCATCGATGACTAGATATTCGAGCATGATTCAAACAAACAAAAAGGGGAGACTATTTTTTGGGATGGAAGATTTAAAAAATCTACCATTAGAAGATATTGATGAGAAGGCATTAACAGAATACCCTCCAATATTGACACTTGATTTGGATAAAGGAACTTTTGAATTCTTAGAATTTAAAGTTCCAAACTCTATCCTGAAATATAATAATTTCATAAACTTTGGAATAGCAGCCAATTCAACAGGTATTTTACTTCTCCATAACCACAGTAATATGCTATTGGAAGTTGATTTTTCAGGAAAATCATATAAAGAGCACGAACTCAAGTCTGATTTAATCACTAATTTTTCTAACGCCTATTTCCTTTCACCTAGGATGTCAAGTTCAATCGAGAAAAACATGAAATTGGCCTTCAAATATTCAGATAATTTTGGATTGGAATTCGACCCTCATAAAAATTTGCTTTACCGCTTTGGTTGGCCTGGAGAAGAAATTCCTGAAGGTGTAAATGTAGATCAATTTAATTCCACCCCTCCATTTTACACATTAAGTGTTTACGATGGTTCCGATTTCTCCTTGATCAAAGAATTTACTCTCCCAAGAAACACCTACCTCGCCCATCATTATTTTGTAGATGAAAAAGGACTAAATCTTTTCCCTATGCATCCCGATAATCCCGAATTCAACGAGGATGAACTGGTGATTCATACGTTTGATTTTAGCGGGTTGAAGTAGGAATTAAAAGATTGAAAAATTGCAAACAAACGGAGTTCCTGCTCTGCGAAGGGAAGGAGATGAAGGATGAAAAGTGAAAAAGTTAGAATTTAGCAGTGTGTTCTAGACAGACGGTGGAAGTTCTTTTTCCCCTCGTAAATCTTACTTCTAAAATCGTAAATCAAATTCAGCTTCTCCACAAATAAGGAAACAGAATATAGCCCGTAGCTGCCACGATGGTATTGATCGCCAAAAGGCTCAGCAACTTATCCGCGCTTACACTCCAGTCCAAGCCATCCAAGGCATTTTTTGAAATGCGAATGGCCATCAGCAAAATCGGGATGATCACAGGGAAACTCAAAATCGCCATCAGCGTGGCATTGTTTCCGGCTTTGGAAGCAATCCCACTGACCATAGTTAAGGAGGCAGAAAAACCTACCGATCCCAAGATTAGGTTGAGAAGGAAAAGCTCTTGATCCTGAACGGGATTTCCCAAAATCACTGAAAAAACGCCATACCCTAAAAGAGCCAAAATCATCGTCAGTCCGGTGTTGTAGAGGATTTTCGAAACTATAATGGATTCAGGAGAAGCGATCATGTAGTAGTATAGCTGCCGACCCTGATGCTCTTGTACAAAGCTTTTTGCTACGGCATTTACCGCAGAAAAAAGAATAATAATCCAATACAGTGCATTCCAAGTCGGAACAGATAGATTACCCATCTTGGCTCCTACACTGAGATAAGTGATAAAAACGGCCGACACCACATAGAGCAGAATGCCATTCAAGGCATATTTTTGTCTCCACTCGAGGGTGATTTCCTTTCGGATCAAAACCGAGATTTCCTTCCACATGCTTCAAAGTAAATACATTTTTGGCCACGAAGGCCTAAAGGAACCAAGGGATTTTGCACACTTTTTTTGCTCACAGATTGCTCAGATTAGCACAGATTAGCTTTCGATCTTTATTCTTCCGTGCAATCTGCGAGAGACGAAATCATCTTTTGATTGGAAAGAATTCTCTGATTAACTTGAAAATCATTAAAGTTGAGCCTATGATTTGGGAGGATTTCTTCATTCGATGGACCAGAATTGCAGGGAATGTGACTTTTCGTTACTTCCTGATTGCGGGTACAGTCTTTTTCCTTTTCTATTTCATTTTAAACCGAATAATGGCCAGCCGAAAAATGCAAACCAAATTTCCCAAGCTCAAAGATTACTCCCGAGACATCACCTACTCTTTGATCACCATTTTGATTTTCGCCACAATTGCTGCGGTGACTTTTATTCTTTTGGACCCCTTTACGCTTTATTATCGGGATGTTGAAAAATTTGGATGGGCCTATTTTTACCTCAGTTTCCCTTTGATGTTTTTTATTCACGATGCCTATTTCTACTGGGCCCATCGGCTAATGCATCATCCTCGGCTTTTTAAGGCGATACACCGAGTTCATCATCAATCCACCAACCCCTCCCCTTGGACCGCTTATGCCTTTCATCCTTTGGAAGCCTTAGTAGAAGCAGGGATTATTCTGGTATTGGGTTTTGTTTTACCGATTCATCAGGCCGCATTCGGGCTATTCATGCTGTTTCAGTTTTCGTACAATGTCTACGGTCACTTGGGCTATGAGCTTTATCCCAAAAATTTTCACCGAACCAAGATTGGAAAATGGATCAATACCGGAACAGCCCACAATCAGCATCACCAGTATTTCCATGGAAATTACGGGCTTTACACCTTGATTTGGGACCGGCTTTTTGGAACGCTGAGAGCAGATTATGATCAAAAATTTGATCAGGTAACCACTCAGAATCAATCAGAAAGTCAGCAAAAAACCTTGGCCTGACCCCCATTTTCAACTCATTGAAATGCTCATGAATAGGAGAAAAATCCTCTTTTCCGCCCTTAGCTTTCTGGCTTTTTCCTGTGCTGAAAAAAGCCCGGAAATCGACTACACCGACTGGTCTCATTACGGAGGACCGGAGGACGGATCAAGGTACTCGGCCCTCACCCAAATCACCCCAACTAATGTCGCCCAGCTCCAAGTAGCCTGGACCTACCATACCGAAGATGCCACTGAGCGAAGTCAGATTCAGTGTCAGCCCATTGTAGTGGATGGACTGCTGTATGGAACCACTCCCAAGCTGAATGTTTTTGCCTTGGATGCGGCCACGGGAATGGAAATTTGGAGGTTTGATCCTTTTGAGGTTTTGGGTGGTGAAAATTCCTGGGCAGGGACCAATCGGGGAGTGACTTATTGGGAAGAAGGAGAGGACAAGCGGATTTTGTTTACCGCCGGCAATTGGCTAATGGCGGTAAATGCGCGGACTGGAGAACCGATTTTGAGTTTTGGGGATCAGGGAAAAGTGGATCTGCGAAAAGACTTGGATACGGATTTAGAGGATTTTCTGATTGTCTCCAATTCCCCGGGCGTAGTTTTCGAAGACAAACTGATCATGGGCATGCGACTCTCAGAAGGCTTGGATGCTGCACCGGGACATATCCGAGCCTACAATATCAAAACCGGAAAGCGGGAGTGGATTTTTCACACCATCCCTCATGAAGGCGAGGAAGGCTATGAGACTTGGGATCCCAAATACATCCGCCAAATCGGGGCAGCCAACAACTGGGCTGGAATGACCGTGGACCAAAGCCGTGGGATTGTTTTTGTCCCAACTGGCTCGGCTACGTATGACTTTTGGGGTGGATACCGCACGGGAGATAATCTGTACGCCAATTCCCTTTTGGCTTTGGATGCCCGTACCGGAAAAAGAATCTGGCATTTTCAGGCGGTTCATCATGATGTCTGGGACAGGGATTTCCCTGCCAATCCCAATCTGATCCGAATCCAAAAAGACGGAAAATGGGTCGATGCAGTGGCTCAGATTTCCAAGCAAGGCATGACTTATGTTTTTGATCGGAAAACCGGTGAGCCCATTTGGCCCATCACAGAGACTCCCGTCACCCAAAGCGTAATGCCTGGAGAGGTGAGTTCGAAAACCCAGCCTATTCCTACCCTTCCTGAGCCATTTATGAATATGGTTTTTGAGGAAAAAGACATCCTTAATCTGACACCCGAGTGGGAATCAGATATCCGAAATCAACTAGGGGATGCTATTATGGGAGATACCTGGGCTCCTCCACATCCTGAGAGACCCATTGTTCTTTTCCCAGGAATGGATGGAGGCGGTGAGTGGGGTGGAGCTTCTTTTGATCCCCAAACCCAAACCCTCTACGTCAATGCCAATCAAATCCCCTGGCTGATCGAAATGACTCCCAATGCCAGTTTCGGCAACGTTGGACTTTCCATCTACAGCAATTACTGCGGCAATTGTCATGGCCTAGACCGCAAGGGAAACCCTCCTGCATTACCCAGTTTGGTAGGTTTGAAAGAGAAATACACGGCGGACTCCCTAAATCAACTCCTAGTGAAAGGTAGGGGAGCCATGCCTGCTTTTTCTCATATTTCTGCCGAGGAGAGAGGCGTTTTGGTAGATTTCCTGTTGGGGAAAGCAGATCAGGGAGACAAAAAAGAAATGGAAGCCGAAAGCTCCAAACTCTATCCCCGCTACTACATGAAGGGCTACAAGCGATTGGTTACCAAAGAAGGGATCTACGGCTCCAATCCTCCTTGGGGACTTTTGACGGCGATCGACATGAATACCGGCTTGAAGAAATGGCAGATTCCTTTGGGTTCTATCGATTCCCTGAAAACCATGGGGTTTGAAAATACCGGCATTGAAAACTACGGAGGCCCGGTCGTCACAGCTGGTGGTGTGCTTTTTATCGCTGCGACCAAGGATGAGAAAATCAGAGCCTTTGACAAAGAAACAGGTCAACTCCTTTGGGAGGCCAAACTCCCCGCTGCAGGTCATGCCACTCCGGCGGTATATGAGAAAGACGGAAAGCAGTTTCTGGTCATAGCCTGCGGAGGAGGAAAAGGGACAAAAAGTGGGGATGCTTATGTGGCATTTGCTTTGCCGGACTAAATTGAAATCAGGAATTCGTTTTTTGTCTGATCGATCCTTTATAAATTCCCATCATGAGTGATAAGCCCAAACCCATCTTTGACAAGCGCATCTTCTGGGATGTGAATTTTGAAGCCATCGATTATGACAAAAAATACAAGTTTGTCATCGAGCGGGTTTTTGAGCGGGGAGACACGCCTGATATCCGTAATTGCCGCAGATATTATGGGGATGAATTGATCGCAGAAGTTTTACTCAGTGCAAAGTTTTTACCTCAAATGAGGATGTATTTAGCCGCAGCAGTGATTGATCGTCCTGTAGAAGATTTCAGATGCTACAAACTCAGACAGTCGAACCCGGAACTCTTTCCTTACTGAAAAGGCTTTGCCAACTTCCATGTCTCAAGGGATTTGGTTTGGTGGGAGGTACAGCCCTATCACTTAAGTTTGGGCATCGATTATCTATTGATTTGGATCTTTTTTCAACTTCAAAATTTGAAAATGAAGAAGTCATTTTTTGCCTGAGATCGGAGTTTGGAAGTCATTTCATCATTGAAGAAAAACCCCCCATTTTTGGAATCTTTTGCTACATCCACGACGTGAAAGTGGATTTAGTGCGTCACCCTCATCCCTTGATCGGGGAAACTGAGTCAATCGAAGAAATCCGCTTTTTCTCAGATAGAGACATTATGGCCATGAAGATTCAAGCCATTTTGGGTCGGGGAAAAAAGAAGGATTTTTGGGATATTTCCGAACTTCTTCAGCATTATTCTGTGGCTGATTTTATCCAAGCCCATAAGGAAAAATACAGCACTCAAAACCTCCTAATCTCCATTCCACAAGTGATGGTGTATTTTCAGGATGCTGAGGAAGATGAAGATCCTCTAAGTCTAAAAGGGCAAACTTGGACAAGCGTGAAAAAGACCATCACCAAAAAGGTTGCGGCACATTTACGCTAGGTTTTTAAACTCCCTTGGGGTCATTCCGGTATGACTTTTAAAACTTCGGTTGAAATAGGAAAGATTCTCAAAGCCGACCCGGTAAGCAATCTCAGAAACCCCCAAATCAGTCTCCTGAAGCAATTTCTGGGCTTCGCTGATTCGAAGTTGCTGGAGGTATTGGGTGAAGGTCTTCCGGGTTCTCAATTTGAAAAAGCGGCAAAAGGCTTCCTTGGAGAGATGGGCCTGCCCTGCTACCTCTTCCAGTGTGATGGATCGAAAGCGATTTTCCAAAATAAATTGCATGACCCGGTTCATTCGGCTACCATCCTTCTCCGAAAGGCCCCGAATGAGCCCTGTTTCATTCAATCGGATCAAATCCTCCCTGGCACCCTCCAGCCAGGACAATAACTGGACTGCCAGCTGAAATCTGTGAAGACCTTTGCTGTCTTCGACTTGAAGAAAAAGTCCCTTGATCCTTTTGGCGGTTTTCCCCTGCACCTGAAAACACAAACCCTGTGTTTCCTCAAATTTCCTCAAAGAGTCCAGCTCGTCAATTTCTCCCAAAGCTTTACCCAAAGCTTGAAAATCAAAGAAAATCGTATTTCCTGCTGATTTCAACAAGGTCCCTTCTTCAAAAAACTCCGGGTCGCTACGAAACACGTGCGGAGCATTTTCCCCCAAAAAGAACAAATCTCCTGCCTGGAATCTCCCCACATAATCCCTACTTAGCAACTGCCCTTTCCCCTCCAGAATCACCGTCAACTGCAGCTGGGGATGCTGGTGCAGTTTGTCATAAAAGTGAGTTCCTCGATCCTCCTGATAGCGGACAAACTCACGCTGGGATTTTGGAACCTGAAATGAAATGACTTTTTCCATAATCCAAAAATGATAGATAATTACAAATAAATATATAAGAGCCATCCATATTATATCAATATCGTATCAAAATGAACTAATCCTGTGAAAGCCTGCCAGCAACTTGTCCTTTATTTTTGATGTAAATTAAATCGGCTTCAAGCCCTAAAACCTCAGAATCATGAATTGGAAAGGCGTATTCCCCGCGGTCACGACCAAATTTCACGCAGACGGAAGTCTGGATATGGACTTGTTTTTTAAAAATCTGGACTTCCAACTCGAAAGTGGAGTCCATGGGATCATCCTGGGCGGCACCTTGGGTGAGAGCTCGGTTTTGTCCCATGAAGAAAAAATCACCCTAACAGGAGAAACCGTAAAGTATATCAACGGGAGAGTACCCGTAATCCTCAACATTGCCGAAGGGGCCACTCAAGACGCGCTTTTCTGGGCTAAAAAAGCGGAAGAACTCGGAGCTTCAGGCTTGATGATTTTACCTCCAATGCGCTATGCTGCTGATGCGCGGGAAGTAGTCACTTATTTCAAAACCGTCGCCAATTCCACCCGACTACCAATGATGATCTATAACAATCCGGTGGATTACAAGACTTTGGTAACAATAGACATGTTTACTGAATTGGCCGAGTGTGAAAACATACAAGCCATCAAAGAATCCACAAGAGACATCTCCAATGTCACCCGCATGATCAACCGATTTGGTGATCGATTCCAACTGCTTTGCGGGGTGGATACTTTGGCTTTGGAGGAATTGCTCATGGGAGCTGTGGGCTGGGTAGCCGGTTTGGTTTGTGCTTTTCCTAAAGAAACGGTGACCATTTTCAACTTGGTGCAAGAAGGGAAAATCCAAGAAGCAAGAGAAATCTACCGCTGGTTTTTGCCTTTGCTGGAGCTGGACATCCATCCCAAACTGGTGCAATACATCAAGCTCGCTGAGCAACATTGCGGGGTGGGTTCTGAGCACGTAAGAGCTCCAAGACTGACTCTGATCGGGGAAGAAAGAGCAAGAATTGAGAAGACAATTACTGAAGGATTGGCAAAAAGGCCGAAATTGTGATGAAGCTGGAAGAAGGGAGACAGAAGACGGAAGTGATCTTCGGCCCTCTACTTCTTCAATTTTCCAATCTTTCAATTTTACAATCTTTCCATCCTTATGAACCTCGACTCCATCTTTCAAGAAGCCCAAGAAGCCTTTCTTTTCTATAAAAACCTTCCAGGAAAAGAAAAAGCAGCCTTTTTGGATACTCTGGCCGATACTTTGGAAGCCCTTCGGTCCGAAATCGTCCCTTTAGCCGTGAAGGAATCTAATCTACCTGAAGGCCGAATCAATGGGGAACTGGGACGAACCACTGGCCAAATTCGGCTTTTCGCCAATTTGGTCAAGGAAGGATCTTGGGTAGAGGCCACGATTGATCCGGCAATGCCGGACCGAACTCCACTTCCAAGGGCAGACATTCGCCGAATGCTGACTCCATTGGGACCTGTAGTCGTCTTTGGAGCGAGCAATTTTCCTTTGGCTTTTTCTACTGCAGGCGGAGATACTATTTCGGCCTTGGCGGCTGGCTGCCCAGTCATCTACAAAGCCCATCCAGCTCATCCGGAGACTTCCAAAAAAGTAGCCGATTGCATCGATCAGGCTATTTTGAAATGCGGCCTTCCTTCAGCTCTTTTTTCTCATGTCGAAGGGGGAATTGCAGAAGGTCAAGCTTTAGTCAAACATCCCATGGCAAAAGCAGTGGCATTTACCGGTTCTCATGCAGGTGGAATGGCCCTATTCAACCTAGCCAATCAACGGGAAGAACCAATTCCCGTTTTTGCAGAAATGGGTTCAGTCAACCCTATTTTCTGCTTTCCAAATAAGTTGGAAAAGCAAAACGAGGCTTTAGCCAAAGCATTCGTCGCTTCTCTTACCTTGGGCGTAGGTCAATTTTGCACCAATCCGGGGCTGATCTTTGTACCTGAATCTCAGGCCAAAGGGTTTGAAGCAGCTATTGCTGCCGAGCTCAGAGACATTGCTGCAGCGCCTATGCTTCATCCAGGGATTGCTCAGGCTTATTACGATTCCATCCAGTTTCTGGAGTCTCGGGAAGAGCTCCGTTGGGTGAAAGTCGCAGACCCTAAACATTTGATCAATGGCAGTACTGCCTTGGCTGAAATTAAGGCTCAGGATTGGCTTAAGGATTCACTTTTCCAAAAGGAAGTTTTCGGAGCCTTCGCCATGATGGTGGTGTACCAGAGTGAGGAGGAGCTGTTGGAGATTGCCAAGCATCTTCACGGGCAGCTGACCATTACCGTATGGGCAGAGGAAGAGGAGCTGAAAAACCAGCTGTTTCTAATCAGTCTTTTGGAGGAGAAATGCGGACGTTTACTCTTCAAAGGCGTACCAACCGGAGTAGAAGTAGGCTATGCCATGCAGCATGGGGGACCTTTCCCTTCTACCACCGCACCAAACAGCACCTCTGTGGGAGCGCATGCTATCAAGAGATTCGCCAGACCCATTGCCTTTCAAGATATGCCACAGGATCTGCTTCCCGATGCTCTTCGAGACGGAAATCCACTGGGGATTTGGAGATTGGTGAATGGAACTTACACGAAGTGAATGACTAAGGAAATGCGGTGGAAACACAATAGAAATACACTTCGCTTTGCTCCGTGAAATATTTTCAGCCCAGAAGTTTTTTCTATAAAAATTTCGTCCCGCTTGCGGGACCTATTTCTAATGTATTTCAATAGTATTTCAGCATTTTATTTTAACCTCGAATATCTAATCTCAATGCCATCAAGACACACCTTCTCCTGCATCGACGCCCATACCTGTGGCAATCCTGTTCGGGTAGTTTCCGGTGGTGTTCCTTTCCTGAAAGGGAATAATATGCTGGAAAAACGCCAGTATTTTCTGGAAAATCTGGATTGGATCCGTACGGGGCTGATGTTTGAGCCTCGGGGGCACGATATGATGTCAGGATCTATGCTTTTTCCTCCACATGATCTGGAAAACGACTTTGCAGTCCTATTTATCGAAACTTCCGGTTGCCTACCAATGTGCGGCCACGGCACCATAGGTACGATCACTATCGCTATCGAAGAAGGATTGATTCATCCAAAAACTCCCGGTTTTCTCAGAATGGAAGCTCCTGCAGGACTGGTTTTGGTAGAGTACAAGCAGGAAGGCAAAAAAGTGAAATCGGTCAAGCTGACCAATGTCAAAAGCTACCTGGCGGCAGAAAATCTGGACATTGAAATCGAGGAACTTGGCAAGCTGACCGTTGATGTAGCCTATGGAGGAAACTTCTATTGTATTGTAGATCCACAGGAAAATTTTCCTGGACCGGAGCATTTCAAGGCTGAACAGCTGATCTCTATGGCCAGAAATCTTCGAAAAAAGATGAACGAGCACTACGACTTTGTACATCCTGAGCACGATCGGATTCGCGGGCTTTCCCATGTGATGTGGACAGGAAAAACGCTGGATGAAAGCAGCATTGCCCGAAATGCCGTTTTCTATGGGGACAAAGCCATTGATCGCTCCCCTTGCGGTACGGGCACTTCCGCTCGAATGGCCCAATGGTTTGCCAAAGGCTGGCTTAAGCCCGGAGATGAATTTGTCCATGAAAGTTTTATCGGCTCCAAGTTTATCGGAAGAATCGAAGAAGTCACCGAAATCGCAGGAAAGCCGGCCATCGTCCCCAGTATCGAAGGCTGGGCCAAGGTCTACGGGTACAACACTATCATTCTGGACGACGACGATCCTTATGTTCACGGATTTCAGGTAATCTAAGAAAAGACCTTATACTCATTTATTTGGACATTTTTGAGGGGCTAAATCCAGCCCCTCTTCTTTTTTGTAAAGGGATAATCCTTAAATTCAGGGAATTAACAATCATTTTTAGCATGAAGGGGATTTATAGAATCAGTAGTGGAATTGCTTTTATCTTGATGTTGTCATTTGCTTCTTCCTTATTTGGAAGGCAAAAGGACGTCCTGTTTGAGGATGAACAACCTTTAGAATTGGAACTCACCACCCAATTCAAATCCTTGAAAGGTTCCGAATCCGACACGGTATATTTTCCCACTTTCCTCAAGTACAAAAACGAGTCCGGAGCCACTGACTCGGTCCCCGTGGATGTACGGGCAAGAGGAAATTCCCGCAGGGCTCAATGCTTTTTTATGCCGCTTTGGTTGAAAATCCCAAAAGGAAATTCGAAAAACACGCCGTTTCAGGGTAATCGAAGTCTAAAATTAGTCCTCCCCTGCCAGGAATGGGAGGAATATGAAGAGTTGGTCGCCAAAGAATTCATGGCATACAAGCTTTACGAAGTGGTGAGTCCGATCCATTTCCGAACCAGAAGAGTCGACTTAACCCTCACCGATCAGCAAAATAGAAGAAAAAGAAACTACACAATTTTGTCATTTGTGATCGAAGATGTGGATGAGGTGGCCAAAAAACATGATGCTAAAAAGATCAATTCCGGGATAATTTTCCCCCACCTGATCAATGACACCCTGGCCATGAAGCAGGATTTTTTCTCCTACATGATTGGCAATACCGATTGGTCCAACACCACCCAGCATAATGTCCGGATGCTGGATTTGAAGCAGGAGGAGAAGCACGTTCCTGTACCTTACGACTTCGATTACGCCGGTTTTGTCAACGCACCCTATGCAGTGCCCTACGACTACCTACCGATCAAATCTGTCACCGAAAGACTCTATCGCGGAGTATGTAGAAATCCTGAACTCACCCAATGGGTAAAAAATGATTTCTTGGCTAAAGAAGAGCAGTTTTTCCTTGTTCTGGAAAAGTTCAAATCCGACCTTTCTGCACCGGCATACCAAAAAGCCAAAGCCTATCTCCTTGAATTTTTTGAAATCCTGAAAAACGAGGAGGCTTTTCAATCTCAAATGATCAGCACCTGTCAAGAGTATAAAGTAGGAGGATAAGAGTAAGCGATAAAGAAAGAAATTCTATTTACCCAATCATTTCCCGAGTCTTGATCATCAAAAAATCATCAATCCACAATAAAAACAGGTCAAATTAGGTCCAATATTTTCAGCTTGCCTCGCCTATCTTCGCATGCTTAGATTTAAAAAATAGAAATGAAGCCCACTCTCATCATCGGCGGCGGAATTGTCGGACTGTTTTCTGCCTATTTTCTTCAGAAAGAAGGCATTGAAGTCACTGTCCTTGACCGCACCGACCTGCTGGACAACTGCTCCACAGGCAATGCCGGGATGATTGTACCGAGTCATATCATCCCTTTGGCTGCACCCGGTATGGTGACCAAGGGAATCACCTGGATGTTTTCTTCCAAGAGTCCATTCTATATCCATCCCCGGCTGGACTTCAAACTCTTGCAGTGGTGCCTCCTTTTTTTCAAATCTGCCAATGAGAAGCAAGTAGCCAAGGCCATCCCTTATCTTAAAAACCTGAGCTTGCTTTCCAAAGCTCTTTACCTGACTTTCAAAGCAGAGCATCCGGAAGCGACTTTGGCTCTTCAGGAAAAAGGACTGATGATGGCCTACCAGACCGAAGGAGTGGAAAAGGAAGAAGTAGAATTTGCCCATTTGGCCAGAAAATATGGCTTAGAAGCCGAAATTCTATCTCCGGAAGATATCCGAAAAGTGGAACCCAACTTGGAGCTCAAAGCCCGTGGCGCTGTACTTTTTCCCGGAGATGCGCATCTGGACCCGGGTGCTTTGTATAGTTTCCTAAAGAAATACCTCGAAGAAAAAGGGGTGAAATTCCTATCCAAAACCAATGTTTTGGGTTTTGAAAAAACAGGCACAAAAGTTCATGCAGTCATCACAGATCAGGGTAAAATTGAAGCAGAAAAAATACTGCTCTGCGGAGGTTCTTGGTCTGGGGAGTTGGCTCAAATGCTGGGATTTTCCCTACCTATGATGGGAGGAAAAGGATATTCTTTTATCCAAAAAAACCAACCTGAAATCAAACAAGCCACTATCCTAACCGAGCAAAAAGTGGCAGTAAGCCCTTATGGAGAAACAGTCCGGTTTGGAGGAACATTAGAAATCGCCGGAACGAATCAAAAGGTGGATATGCGTAGGGTTCAGGGAATCTTTGAATCCATCAATCGATATTATCCTGAATTTGAAGCCAAATTTCCACAAGAGAAGGAAATCTGGAAAGGACTGAGACCTTGTTCTCCGGATGGGTTGCCATACATCGGCTTTTCACCAAACTACTCTAATGTACTCGTGGGAAGCGGGCATTCAATGATGGGAATATCTCTTGCCCCGGCAACCGGAAAGTTGTTGGCAGAACTCCATCAGCAAAAGGACACCACGATGGAAATCGGCGGATTTGAAGTGGGAAGATTTAACTGAAGTATTTTCTTAATTACTCTCTATAAATGAAAAAAGCAGCGGAAAATTCACGCTGCTTTTTTGCTTAAAAGGAAAACTTGATCAGAATCCGACAAATGCCGGAGGCTCTACTCCATTGGCTCTCAGGTAGGCTATCGCCGATCCTCGATGATGGGTGCTGTGATCGATTAAGAGGGCTTCTACCTGTCTTCTGGAGACCATATTTCCAAAAACTTCGATTTTTTCTGCTTCATCCGCAGCACTTAATCCCTGTACAGCAGCGGCGCCATAATCATAGGCTTTGGCCACAAAATCTGCCAATTGGGCTCTAGTGGCAGTTTTGACATCCAAGGAAGGCGTTTCAGCTCCTCCTTTGAGAAAGCCTTGGGAGATTCCTACTATAGCAGTGCCAATGTGATGAATCTGCTCTTTGAAAGACATGGCACCGGGATCGGTCTTGTAGTCCATTCCTGAATCCGGCATTTTGGCCAAAACATCCAAAGTAAACTGCTTGCTGTTATTCCATTTGCTGAGAAACTCCTCCTTAGTCGTCTGAGCCTGAGCCAAAGATCCTATTGCCATTATTACCGCTGACAAAACCGCGGCCACAGATACTTTAATTTTATTAATCATAACCATTCATTATTTGGTGGAATCTTAAAGTTCCTTATTTCCCTCATCAAATCAAATGGAAAACCTAATTTTAAGCCATGAAGAGATTCTTGGCATTTTTGATAGTAGGAAGCCTACTCAGTGCTTGCGAAAAAAATTGGCTTCCAAAACCTCCAGGATATAATCGAATCGATTTACCTCCGCATGAGTTTCAGGAACTGGAAAACAACTACCCCTATCAACTGGAATATTCACAGCATAGCTTGGTGGAGCCGGATTCTTTCAACCTTTCTGAAAAAACCTGGATCAATCTTAATTACAGGGATTTTGGAGCCAAAGTTCATTTGACCTATAAGTCGATAGATGGAGAAACCGACTTTAAAACACTTTCCAACGACGCTTTCAAACTTACAGCCAAACACCAAATGAAAGCCTATGGAATAGAGGAGGGAGTGATTTTGACCCCAAATGGCTATACAGGAGTGGTCGCAGAGCTTACAGGCGAAGTACCGACGCAATTCCAGTTTTTTGTGACCGATTCCACGGATCATTTTCTTCGAGGCGCCCTTTATTTTAATACAGCGATGAAAAATGACTCGCTGGCTCCTGTGATCGAATACATCAAAATCGACATAACCCACTTGATGAATACCGTCAAATTCAAAGAATAAAAAATCCTGCTCTCAGGTCAGAGCAGGATTTTCTCAAAATAAGGATTGGGAGCTTACTTTAATTTTTTCCAAGACTTAATGATAATAAATCCGCCAGCAAGAGCAATTACGGCTGCAATGAATCCGGGGACTACTTCTCCGTAGATAAAAAATCCGGTTGAAAACAAGGCCGAATACACCATAAACGTACCCGTAATCATCAATCCGATTTCTTTCCCTAAGGTACCCACAACTACCTGCTCCGAAGGATATCTGTCCAGGACTTTTCTCCAACCTAGGGCTGCAGGAGTGACCTTTCGATAGAAAGCAAGCAGAACTTCATCCTTTTCAGGTTGGGTCAAAAAGGTGACAATCAACCATCCTACAGTGGTAATCGAAACAGAGTAAATCAACTTCAGGTAAGATTGATCCGCAGGAATATCGATCAAGCCCAGCTTAGGATTGATCACTTCAAAGAAAATCGCCACCACAAAGGAGATCGCCATAGCCGAAATCTCCGTGTAGGCATTGATCCTCCACCAAAACCAGCGTAGGATAAAAATCAAACCGGTACCTGCTCCGATCTGCAGCAAAATCTGAAAGGCATCCAAAGCCGATGAAAGTGCTAAGGCCAAAACAGCCGAAAAGCCCATCAGCAATACAGTGGAAATTCTTCCCACAGCCACCAATTGCTTATCCGAAGCATCCGGCTTAATGAAGCGAAGGTAGAAGTCATTAACTACGTAGCTTGAGCCCCAGTTGAGGTGAGTGGACAGCGTGGACATCACCGCAGCAATCAAAGAAGCCAATACAATCCCAACCAAACCTCTAGGAAGAAAAGAAAGCATGGCAGGATAAGCCAAATCATCTCCCAATTTATCCACAGGAATATGAGGAAAAGCCTCCTGAAGATCCGAGATATTGGGGAAAATGACCAGAGAGGAAAGTGCGACAATAATCCATGGCCAAGGTCTCAAGGCATAGTGGGCCACGTTAAAGAATAAGGTGGCTCCAATGGCATTCTTTTCATCCTTGGCAGAAAGCATACGCTGGGCAATGTAGCCGCCTCCGCCTGGTTCGGCACCCGGATACCACGTGGCCCACCACTGAATCGCTATAGGCAGGATGAAAATCGGGATATACACATTGGGATCAGAGAAATCAGGTAGAAAATCCAACTTGGTAGATACCACCTCATGAGCTAGAAGATTGTTCAAAGAACCGATTTCAGGCAAATCCAAAATATAAAATGCCGCACCGAAGGAACCGATAATTGCGATAAAGAACTGGAAAAAATCGGTTAATAACACCCCTTTCAAGCCACCCAAAGAGCTATATACCACCGTGACGATAGAAGCTATCAATAAGGTCTGAACCGGAGAAAGACCCAGCATCACACCTCCGATTTTGATCGCAGCAAGAGAAACGGTCGCCATGATGACTACATTGAAAAACACTCCCAAATAGATAGCCCGGAAAGCTCTCAAAAAGGCTGCACCTTTACCTGAATAGCGCAATTCATAAAACTCCAAATCGGTAGTCACTTCCGATCTTCTCCAAAGCTTGGCATAGACAAATACCGTCAGCATCCCAGTAAGCAAGAAAGCCCACCAGGCCCAGTTGCCGGCTACTCCATTTTTCCTGACGATGTCAGTAACCAAATTAGGAGTATCTGCAGAAAAGGTTGTTGCCACCATGGAAACACCTAATAGCCACCAAGGCATGTTTCTGCCCGAGAGAAAGAATTCTTTGGCAGAGCTTCCTGCAGATTTGGCTGTAAAAAGACCAATCAACAGAGAAATAACAAAAAAGGACGCAATTATAGCCCAATCTAGGGTGCTTACATTCATAGAGCTGGTATTTTGGATTTAAATATTAAATTTTTTTTAAAAGTAAAAATAACTTTTTTAATAAATTTTACTAACAGCAGTGATATTTAAATGCCTTGAATCAATAAAATCAATGTTTTCGAAGCACTCAAAACTTTGCATGTAGTTTTAAGAAGAAAATCCAATCGTTGTAAAATCACATAACCTTGAGATAACAAACCTTTGATTTTCATCATCTTAATTACTCTTTTTTTTAATTAAAAGGTAACAGACTTCAAAAAGACTAATGGGCCATAGTCCCTTATTTTTAACTGGAATCATTTAAGTATTCACAAAAACCAATTTTAACATGAGAAAAATCTATTTCCTTGCCGCAACACTTTTGGCTTTGGCAAGCTGTCGCGAAAGACCAGGAAGACCGGGACCGGTAAACTTTACATTTGCAAAAATCTCCGAATTTAATGTAGGTGGTGAAGGCGCTGCAGAAATCTCAGCTTTTGATCCTGAAACAGACCGATTATTTGTGGTCAATAACAGTTCAGGCTCTACGGTAGACGTGTTCGATTTTTCGAATCCCAGCTCCATAGTTCCTTTGAGTCCTATTGATATCCTTCAGTTTGGAGGAGGGGTGAATTCAGTTGCGGTCAAAAATGGACTTCTTGCCATAGCAGTGGAGGCAGATCCAAAAACCAATCCAGGCTCAGTGGTGATTTTCGAGACCGATGACCTTTCTTCTCCGGAAGCTGTCGTGACGGTAGGTGCACTTCCTGATATGGTAGCTTTCAGTCCCAACGGTCGATACATCGTGACTGCAGATGAAGGAGAGCCAAATGATGACTATACGATAGACCCGGAAGGTTCGGTATCCATCATTGACGTTTTTTCAGGGTATCAGGTGACCAGCTTGAACTTTGCAAGCTTTGAATCTCAAAAAAGTAAGTTGGAACAGGATGGATTTCGAATTTTTGGTCCCAACGCATCTTTTGCCCAAGATATCGAGCCTGAATACGTCACCATAGATGCTTTTTCTCAAACTGCCTGGGTGACACTTCAAGAGAACAATGGAATTGCCAAGGTGGATCTCAGAACCAAAAAAATAACTGACATTTTCCCTATGGGCACAAAAAATCATCAATTGCCCGGAAATGAAATGGATGCAAGTGACCGTGATGGTATAATCGGAAATCTCCAAAATTGGCCAGTTTTGGCCTATTTCATGCCCGATGGAATAGCCTCCTACGGTTTGGGGTCAAATACTTTCCTCATTACTGCAAACGAAGGAGACACACGGGATTATGAAGGATTTGAAGAAGAGGAAAGAGTCAAAGATTTAGAATTGGACCCTGTGGCATTTCCCGATGCAGCCATTCTTCAGGAAGACGAGAATCTGGGAAGATACACGGCTACAATCACGGCTGGAGATACAGATGGAGATGGGGACTTTGACGAAATCTATGGAATAGGAGCTAGGTCTTTCACCATTTGGAATGGTAGAACCGGAATGATGATCAGGGATTACAAGGATCTCGAAAAAGACTTGCTCATGGCTAGACCTTCTCGCTATGACGATACGAGAAGCGACAATAAGGGCGTGGAGCCGGAAGCTGTAGAGGTAGGAAATATCCGTGGCAGAAATATTCTTTTTGTAGGTTTGGAGCGTTCGGATGCGGTGATGGTCTATGAACTTACCGGTGCATCCAGCCTTAGATTTCTACAGGTTCTGGATGGAACGAATATGCCTGGGGATACCCCGCATGATGCTCCTGAGGGGTTATTGTTTATTCCTGCATCTGACAGCCCCAACGGACGGCCCCTACTTTTGGTAAGTTCTGAGGGAGACGGAAAAATTACGGTTTACCAAAATTGATGGAAAAGAGTACAAAAGGCCGGAAAAATCCGGCCTTTTTTTTTGACTTACATCGACATCCTTTCCAGAAAATCTAGCTTTGCAGGATGAATAAGGCAATGCTATCAGAGATTTTGGAAAAGTTTGGAATCCCGCCTTCCCGGATTGAGTATTTTTCTCCTTTGGGTCATGGGTTGATTCACGGCACCTATAAAGTAAATCTAAAAGATACTTCCAGCCTTGTACTTCAGGAATATAACCGTCAGGTTTTCCCTTTCCCAGATCGGATACAGCACAATTTAATGATGCTGTCCGAGGAGGAAGTAGGTGTAAAATTGCCCTTTGTATTGCCTCTTCCTCTAATCAGTAAAAATGGCTACACCTTGGAGCTTTTTGGGGAAAGGCTTTACCGCCTCTTTCCCTTTGTCTCGGGGAAAACACTGGAACAGATATCCCACCCCTTTCAAGCAAACCTAGCAGCCAGGGCCTTTGGGATGTTATCCAAAGCCTGTATCAATCTGGACGCCAAAAATTTTCTGGAAACCATCCCAAATTTCCATCGATTGGATCTCCGCTTCGAAAAACTCCGAAGTGTTCTGGCCCATAAGCAGGCCCTTACTCCGGAAGAAACAGCACTCAGAGACTTTTACCTATCCCAAAAACCCTTGATTGACTGGTATTTGGATCAAATCCAGCACCTGCCCCTTCGTGTTACTCACAACGACACCAAAATCAACAACCTGATTTTTTCCGAAAATCTTGAAAAAGTTAACGCCCTGATCGATTTGGATACGGTGATGGGAGGCTATCTGATGTATGATTTTGGAGATTTGGTCCGGACTGTGGCCTGCAGCCTTCCTGAAACCTCCACTGAATGGGCGTCTTTAAAACTGATTCCCGATATTTTTGAAAAACTGCTGCGAGGCTATTGGGAAAGCATCCATTCCTTTTCCACACCGAAAGAAAGTAAATCCATACTTCTCGGGGGCGAGGTGATGACCTTGATTATGGGACTGAGGTTTTTCACCGATCATCTGCAAGGCAATATCTATTACCGGGTCAGCTATCCGGAGCAGAATTTCCACCGGGCCAAAAATCAGATGCTTTTTCTCCAAAGCCAGCAATCCCTACGTCCTCAACTGCAAGAGATTTGGAAAAAGATCACCGGTATTCCTGACTAGCCTGACATTTGGCTTCATTTCCTTGGGAAATGCACGGGCCTGGATTTATTTTGCCAAACCCAAAATCCAGTTCCCTTGTCAGGCATTTTTGATACCCGCATCGAGTACCTCAAAGGCGTCGGCCCGCAAAAGGCCGAATTGCTTAACAAGGAGCTGAATATCTTCACTTACGGGGACCTTTTACAGCATTATCCTTTTCGCTACGAAGACCGAACCAAATTTTTCAAAATCCGGGAGCTAAACGACGAGTTGGAAAATGTCCAAGTCATTGCCCGAATCAAAACTGTGGAACTGGTTGGTGCCGGAGGAAAAAGGCGCTTGGTAGCCCATGTATTTGATGAGACGGGTGAAATGGAAATGACATGGTTTAAGGGAATTCAATGGGTACAGAAAAAGCTTCCTGTTGGGGCAGTTTATATTTTTTTCGGAAAACCTGCCCAATACGGAAGGAAATGGAGCATGGCCCATCCGGAAATGGAGCCGGTCACTGCTGCCAATGAAACCCGAAACAATTTCCAACCAGTCTATTCCACCACTGAAAAGCTCCGGGCGAGATTCCTGGATTCCAAAGGCATTTCCCGGATTCTGGAGCAATTGGTGCCTTTGGTTTACAGCCAAATCCCGGAAACCCTTTCTTCCGATATTCTTCAGCAATACCAGCTCATTGAAAAAAGGGAGGCTGTCCGTCAAATTCATTTTCCGACAAATCCTGAATTGCTTCATCGGGCTAGAAAACGCCTGAAATTTGAGGAGTTTTTCTACCTCCAACTGCGCCTTTTGCTGATGAAGGTCACCCGCACGGAAAAGTTTCGCGGACAATCCTTGGGAAACACAGACCTTCTTACCGATTTCTATAAAAACCACATTCCCTTTGAGCTCACCAATGCCCAAAAGCGGGTGATTCGGGAGATTTACGGCGATATGAAATCGGGAAAGCAGATGAACCGACTGATCCAAGGGGATGTGGGAAGCGGAAAAACCATGGTGGCGTTTATTTCCATGCTGATTGCCATCAGCTCGGGGGCTCAAGCTTGTCTGATGGCTCCGACGGAGATTTTGGCCAATCAGCATTATGATGGGCTGAAAGGATATGCCGCAATGATGGGATTGAAAATCGCCTTGCTCACCGGCTCGACCAAAAAATCAGCCCGCAAAATCATCCATGAGGAGTTGCTCAGTGGCGAGTTGAAAATCCTGATCGGGACCCATGCGCTGCTGGAAGATGTGGTTCAGTTTCAAAATCTCGGGCTTGCGATCGTCGATGAGCAGCACCGATTTGGCGTAGCTCAACGAGCCAAACTTTGGGCAAAAAATGAGGAATTTATCCCGCATGTATTGGTGATGACTGCAACTCCAATTCCGAGAACGCTCGCGATGACCCTCTACGGAGATTTGGATGTGTCGGTCATTGATGAATTACCGGCTGGAAGAAAACCCATCCAGACGGTGCACCGATACGATAAGGATCGATTGAAAGTCTTTGGCTTTATCAACGAAGAAGTCAAAAAAGGCCGGCAGGTGTATATCGTCTATCCTCTGATCGAGGAGTCCGAAAAAATGGACTTGAAAAACCTGATGGATGGGTTTGAGAGCATTTCTCGGGCTTTCCCTCAGTATCATCTCAGCATCGTGAATGGAAGCATGAAAGCGGAAGACAAAGACTACGAAATGCAGCGCTTTGTGAAAGGAGAAACCCAAATTATGGTAGCGACCACGGTAATTGAAGTAGGGGTGAATGTGCCCAATGCCTCGGTGATGATCATCGAAAATGCGGAGCGTTTTGGGCTTTCCCAGCTGCATCAGCTGCGGGGTCGGGTCGGCCGTGGGGCTGAGCAGAGCTATTGCATCCTGATGAGCAAATACGAACTGAGCAAAGACTCCCGAATCCGATTGGAAACGATGGTTCGAACGAATGACGGATTTGAAATCGCGGATGTGGATTTGAGGCTAAGGGGTCCCGGAGACCTGATGGGCACTCAACAAAGCGGGATTACTGACTTGATGATTGCAGACCTGAGCAAGGATGCCCCTTTATTGACATTGGCCAGAGATGCCGCACAGCAGCTTTTGGCCAATGATCCGGAGCTAAGCCAACCCAATAATTCAGCCATTTTGAGGCAAGTAAGGCAGCAGAAAAAAACGGCTACGAACTGGAGCCGGATTAGTTGATGTACGATTTAAGATTTCGGATTTACGACATTTTTAAGAACCTCACTCATGATTTTCCAGGGTTAGGATTTTACATTGGTAAAGGGAGTACGTTTGAATGTCGTAAATCGTAATTCTGAAATCGTAAATAAAAAGCTAGATATTCAATCGCATTTACTTTTTCCCAAAGAGCTTCCCGATTCTCCGAAAGATTTCCTTTTCCTTTTCCCAAAAAAACTTAAACTGCCCGAAAATAAACCCATAGATCAGCAAAAAGATTTGATATAAGGGGAGCACCAAAAGTAAGTAGAGCAAAGTATTCACAAATCCTTGACCTCCTCCTCTTTCCACGCCAAAAAAATCCAAAAGCGGGTTTTTGATAAAAAGAATGGTAAATCCAGTACAGGCAAATACCACCAAAACCATCACGACTTGGAAGAGGCTGTCTAATTTCCATTTGTTTTGAAGGCGTTGGAGAAATCCCTGCTTTTCATTTTGCATGGCCAAAAGTACTAAGAAAGATTCTAAATAAAAGAGCCGGAGAAATCCGGCTCTTTATCCATCAATTTTCTAATGTTGAAATATTTCAACCTTCCAATTTCCTACCAGCTAAACACTCCTTCATTCAAGCTTTTTAAGGCTTGAACTTTATACTGTGCATCTACTAGAATGGACACATTGTGACGGCTGCCTCCATAGGAGACCATCCGAACCGGAATGTCCACCAAGGAATCCATTACCGACTTGATCGCTCCTTTGGTCTCGGAGACCATATTCCCCACGATACAGATAATGGTCTGATTTCGGTCTACTTCCACCGAACCCAAAGCGTTTAGCTCTTCCAGGATCTGATCCAAATGACTGAGATCGTCAATAGTGACAGACACGGCTACCTCGGAAGTCGTGATCATATCAATTGGGGTTTTGTATTTCTCGAAAATCTCAAAAATCCTTCTCAGGAAACCGTAGGCTAAGAGCATTCGGCTGGATTTGATTTTAATGGCGGTGATGCCGTCCTTGGCAGCAATGGCCTTTACCCCGGTAGTTTCAACAGAGGCCTTGATGAGTGTACCTCCGGCATCAGGCTGCATGGTATTGAGCAGTTTGACGGGGATATTGTGCAATTGAGCCGGCCAAATGGATGCCGGGTGGAGGATTTTGGCTCCGAAATAAGCTAATTCGGCCGCTTCATCGAAGGAAAGCTCCGCGATGGGGCGGGTTCGGTCTACGATCCTCGGGTCATTGTTGTGCATACCGTCGATGTCGGTCCAGATTTCGCAGACCGAAGCATGAATCGCCGCAGCCACAAGCGAAGCCGTGTAGTCACTTCCTCCCCTTTTCAGATTATCCACCTCATTTCGGTGGTTTTTGCAGATATACCCTTGGGTGATAAAGAGCCTCTCCTGAGGATGTTCCGCCAGAATAGCCTTTAGCTTTTCTGAAATCTTCGGCAATTCAGGCTCAGAATTCTCATCGATAGACATAAAATCCAAAGCTGGAAGAAACACCGCAGGTATCTCCAACTCCCCGAGCAAAGTGTAGAAAAGCTTGGTGGAAAGCATTTCTCCCTGAGCCAAGATATCCCGGTTGATCGCCTCATTGAAGGAAATCTTAAGCAGAATATTCAAAAATTCGAAATGCTCCCGGATAATCTCCTCTGCCTGTGCTCTGGCTCCTGGCGTCTGAAGCAATTCAGGATAAAAAGCCAGATAGTGGGCATGCAAAGTGTCGATTCGCTCCTTTGCAAGCGATTTATCTCCGGCAGCCAAAGCTTCACCTATCCCTACCAGGGCGTTGGTGGTACCGGAAAGTGCGGATAGCACCACGATGGTAGGTTCGTCGCCTCGGGTAATCAAGTCCTTAACTTGATGCATGCGCTCAGGGCGGCCCACAGAGGTACCGCCAAACTTCATGATTTTCATGGATTTTGGATTAAATAGGAAATAGGTTGGTACTTAAAGTCCGAGCATTTTGATGGCAGTGATGGCTGCTTCATCACCTTTGTTTCCATGCTTCCCTCCGGCACGGTCCAAAGCCTGTTGCTGATTGTCCGGAGTGAGAACTCCGAAAATCACCGGCTTGTTGTACTTCAAGCCGACATTGGTAATCCCATGGGCGACTGCATCACAGATGAAGTCAAAATGGCGGGTTTCCCCTTGAATCACGCATCCCAAACAGATTACTGCATCGATGCTTTCATCCTGTGCACACCACTGGGCGCCAAGGCTCAACTCAAAAGACCCTGGTACATTTTTGCGGATGACATTTTCCTTCTTTGCGCCATGTTGAAGAAGTGTTTGGTAAGCTCCTGAATAGAGGGCCTCTGTGACATCTTCATTCCACTCGGATACTACGATGGCAAACTTCCTCTCGGAGATATCTTGAATATTTTTGGAGCTGTAATCGCTCAGGCTTTTATTGGCTGTTGCCATAGGTTGATTTGATTTTAAAGACTGGAAATAAAAACAAAAAGGAGTAAGACCCCGGGCCCTACTCCTCTAGTATGCTTGTATACAGAAGCATTACTTAGCGGCAAGGCCTTCTAAGCGTGCTTTATGTTTTCGCGCAGCGGAATACTCATACGACTCAAAATACTTCTCTTCGATTTCGGTGTAAGTAGCAATAGCATCAGCAATCTTACCTGCTTCTTCTTGAGCCACGGCCAATTTTGCCAAATACTTCGGAGTCATGAACTTGTTTTCATTGGTTCGTGCTGCCTTCGTATAGTTAGAAATAGCGGCATCCGTATTTCCCAATTCCAAATTGGCATCACCGATCAGGGAATAGGCTTTGGATTGCACTAGGTAGTCATCGGAAGAGAAATCTTCTAAGTAAGTAAGTGCCTCCTGAAATTTTCTCTCAGAAAGATAGATGGAACCGATGTAGAAATTAGCCAAGTTGGCTGCGTCAGTTCTTGGATAATCCTCTACGATGGAAAGGAAACCTTTATTGATTCCGTCACCATTGAGTGCAAACTCGATGCTGTCCTGCTCGAAGAAATAAACGGCCTGAAACATTTCAGCCTGTGCTTTTTCATTTTGGTTTTGATTGTTGATCTGGAAAAAGAGAATTCCTCCGATCAATACGATGGCAGCGATCAATACGCCACCCAATACTTTGCTATTTTTTTTCAAAAAAGCTTCACCTCTTCCGATTCGCTCTGCGATCACTTCCGGATTTTCCAAAAGTTCGTTTTCAGCTGCTTTTTTCGATTGCTTCGTTGCCATGTTACTCAATTTTCGGTCGCAAATATACGGTTTTTATCAAATCTACAAGCCCAAACAAAAAAGCCATGAAGCAGGAAAGACTTCATGGCTTTCTTTGGTTGGGAAGGGATTTTATTCCATCACAAAAGGATAATCTTCCTGAACATACACGTCCTTGAAGGCATCCTGTCCGTCAGGCCAAGGAGATTCTTCTGCAAACTTCACGGCATCATCTACCTGTTTCTTCACTTTTTTGATCACCGCATCAATTTCCTCTTCGGTCATGATGTTGTTTTCCCTGATGGTGTGAAGGACCTGCTCGATGGGATCTTTTTGCTTGTATTCTTCTACTTCCTCTTTGGTTCGGTATTTCTGAGGATCGGACATGGAGTGTCCTTTGTATCGATAGGTTCTGAACTCTAACAGCGTAGGGCCATCTCCTCTTCTTGCTCTTTCGGCAGCTTCAGCTACAGCTTCGTGAATTGCCTCCACATTCATCCCGTCCACAGGGAAAGAAGGCATATCGTAGGCTTCTCCGATTTTGTACAATTCGGTCACATTGGAGGTACGAGCCACGGAAGTTCCCATGGCATATCCGTTGTTTTCGATCACGAAAATGACCGGGGACTTGTAAAGCATGGCCAAGTTGAAAGCCTCATGAACGGCACCCTGACGAACAGCTCCATCTCCCATTTTGCAAATGCAGAGATTCTTTGTACCGGCATATTTCTCAGCGAAACCGATACCCAAGCCCATTGGAACCTGAGCACCCACGATCCCGTGTCCGCCCATGTAGTTTCTTTCTTTGTCAAAAATATGCATGGATCCGCCTTTGCCTTTGGTCGTGCCTGTGGCTTTGCCAAAAAGCTCCGCCATCACTGCACCCGGATCGGTACCCAAGCCTAGCGGATGGGCATGGCAGCGATAGGCTGTGATCCACTTGTCGTCCTTGGTCAGGGCCGTGATAGCTCCAGAAGCACAGGCTTCCTGTCCGATGTAGAGGTGGCAGAAACCACGGATTTTTTGCTGACCGTAAAGTTGTCCCGCTTTTTCCTCAAATCGTCTCATCAAAAGCATGCTTTCATACCAAAAAGCATAGGTTTCCTTGGAATATTTTACTTTGGACTTGGTTGCTGTCGCTTTCTTTGCCATATCGCTTGAATCAAAATATGCTATTTTAGGCCCCAAATATAGCAATCCCGACCTAAAAATCAGGATGCCATTCAAATAATTCCCGCTTCCATGATCTTGGAGTCACTCAATCTGATCCAGTTTAAAAACCACCTGAAAACCAGCCTGAAGTTTTGCCCGGAGATCAACTGCCTCGTCGGACTCAACGGAAGCGGCAAGACGAATGTCCTGGATGCGATTCACTACCTCTCCCTGACCAAAAGTGCCATACAGAGCAGCGATACCCTGAATATCCATCATGGGGAGGAGTTCTTTTCCATCATCGGCAAATACCGGATCGATCAGAAGCAGGTAGAAGTCCGATGCTCTTTTGAGGCAGGCAAGAAAAAGCAGATTTGGGTCAACGGAAGTGCCCATGCCAAAACCGCTGATCATGTGGGCATGATCCCCCTCGTGATGATCGCTCCGGATGATACCGAACTGCTCAAAGGCGGCAGTGAAGGAAGGCGGAAGTTCTTCGACGGATTGATTTCCCAACTGGACAATACCTATCTCGATCAGCTGATTCGCTACCATCATTTTCTCAAGCAAAGAAATGCCTTGCTCAAGCAGTTTGCAGAGACGGGACGCAGAGACCTGACTTTATTGGGCGGATATGACCGGGAGCTTATTCAGCTGAGTCGTATTTTGGGAGAAAAAAGAAAGGCACTTTTGGAGGAGATGATTCCCGTCTTGCAGCAGTTTTATGAGCAGATTTCCTCCGGAGAAGAAACCATTGGCGTGAACTATGAGACCGAAGTCCTAAGAGAAGATTTTGAAAGCTACTTTACCGGCCTTCGGCAAAAGGACTTTGCCACCAAAAACAGCAATGCAGGGATTCACAAAGATGATTTTGACTTTCAGATCGAGGGACATCCCATCCGGAAAATCGGCAGTCAGGGACAGCAAAAGTCCTTTACCATTGCGCTTAAACTGGCCCAATTTCGGCTTTTTGAAAAGGCTAAAGGTGAAAAACCTCTCCTGCTGATGGATGATATCTTTGACAAGCTGGATGATGAGCGGATAGCCAAGTTGATGGAATTGGTGTCCAGGGGCACTTTCGGGCAGATCTTCCTGACCGATGCCCGTCCCGAGCGATCAAAAGGTATTTTGGGAGCTTTGGACGCCGAGGTGGCCTTTTTTGAAGTGGAAAAGGGAAAAGTATCTTCTTAGATATACCATTCGAAAAATTGAATGATTTTTTAAAAAAAGTTTGGTTTCCTGATTTTTTTTTTTTTTAAAATGATTATCCGCAATCATACCAGTATGGGTAAATCGAAGCAATGATGAGTCGGTCAAACAGTTTTTGACCAAAGTATCTTCTGTTGAGCTTGTAGCAAAATTCATCCAGGTAGTTCTGCATCATTCGTTCGCTTATCATATGGTATGTCTGCAGGTGTTTCTTTAAGTTACTGATGGCAATATGAACCCACTTGAGGTTAAAATTGCCCTCTTTGGTTCCAGAGATTTCTCTGACATGGACATCTATACAATCACTCAGATCTGAGAAGGTGGTACTCTTATCTGTTTGAAGTACAGCGTTTGAATCAATGTATTCCTTGATTAAAGCCTGTGCTGTTTTCGCCTCCAAGTTCTTTATTTTCTTCATTTTGAAGTACCTACAGCTCTTAGCAAACTTTCCCGACTCAGGGTCTTCTAAAACAGTCGATTCGGCCATCACAGCCACTTTTGACTGTTTTTGAGTACCTCGGCCTCGCTTGAGTTTGCTTCGGACTTGGGCTTTGGTGGACTTTCCCACAAAAGCTTCATCGTATTCAACCATGTCTTCAAGTCTGTAGCGGTCATCACGCTTTCCCATGACAGCCCTGAGCTTGTGATACATTCTGAAAACCGGTTCATAACGCTTCATCCCCAGTTGTCTTTGGAGTTCAGCGGCACTGAATCCCTTCTTGGTAGCGGTAATGAATGTGATAGCCATCATCCAGATCCTAATCGGTAAGTTGCTGCTCTCCATGACTGTACCGCTCTTGATGCTGGTTCTGAACCCACAGGCGGCACACTGGAAAGAGAGCTTGTTTTCAAGCCAATAGTGTTTGAGACCAGTGCACTTCTTACAAATGATCCCTTGCCGGATTCTTTGTTCTTTGATGAAGTCAACGCAGGAAGCTTCGTCCGGAAACCGATTAATGAAATTGATAATGTTCATGGTCAAAACCGTCTATTTTGACCTAATTTAAAGCAAGTTGAAACCCAACTAAAGCAATTGTCACTAACTGTCAATAAGAACTTATTTGGCTACTGGTGTCATTGCGGATATACATATTTTTTAACTTCATCTCAAGTTCAAATTTTAATATATCATGAAAAACCTAAAAATTTTCGGAATTTCCCTGTCTCTGTTGGGAGGGATTTGTTTTGCCGGGTATCAGCCTGCAAAAGCTCAAGGGTGCATTGTGTGCGGTTCATCTATGAATAACGCCGCAATGATAATTGAAGAAGATGCCTGTTATTGTGTTAATTTTGGAAGTGCATGTGCTTTTGAAGTAAATCCTGACTGCACCCCTAAAAACCCTTAAATTAATTGAAAAGGCCTCTAAATTAAATTGAGGCCTTTTTAAATTCTATTTTTAAAAAACCCATGAAACATTTGCTAATATTATTTCTTTTATGCGCATGCAAAGGTCAAATTTCCAAAGAAGATCTAGCAATTCCCTCGAAAGTTAAAACTCTAAAATTTCAACTTGATAATGAGATTGCAAATTTCGGAAATTCGATACAATTCATTGAAGAAAACGGTGAAGAAATGCTAATGGTTTTTAGCCCAGCTTCCTACAACCTTTATACTTATAATATAGAAACCCAAGATTTAAGAAGTAAATTTAAATTTGAAAAAGAAGGGCCAAATGGTATTAAAGACTCACATCATTTTCATTATTTAAGTCAAGATTCAATATTTTTCTTGCCAAAGAATATAACACATTTTTATCTGACAAACTTGAGGGGAGGTGAAAGTGAGATATATCGATTGAATTTCTCAAATGAAAACCGAGGAAGAATTCCATTAGCCACAAATCAATCAACAATTATTCTAAAAGGCGAGAGAATTTATATGACCTCTCCAACCTCATATAGTCCTTCCCTATATCATTCACCTATTGAATATAAGCAAATTGAAAAATCTTGCTTTCAATATATTTATGACCTTAAAAGCAATCAGGAAGTTAAAGAATGTATTAGCTTTCCATTAGAGTATAGTCAAAAAGTCTACCCCCTTTACCAAAATTTCGTTTCACAAGAATCTATTGACCTTGGGATAATTTACTCCTTTTCCCTTTTAGACTCACTTCATTTTTTCGACAATATTTCAAAAAAAATTTCATCCACTCTATGCAAAACTACGACAACTTATCCCAAAAGACATATCGTAGAAACGATTGACGAGGTGATTCCAGAACATGAATCTCAAGAATTTTCCATATTTATGAATTCCTTAAACTATGGAAATGTGATTTATGATAAATATAGAAATCAATATTACCGTATTGTTGAATATCCTGTTAATGAAGACGAATTAAACCCTTACTTACAACCAAGAACGAAACCTCTAGGAATAATAGTTCTTGATTCCTCAAGAAATTTTAAACAGGAATATTATTTAGGATATGGAAATTATGTTAAAACAAATATTTTTGTAAGTAAAGATGGATTAAACATTTTAAATTATGAAAAAATCTTGGAAGATGAATATTTTATCACTTATGATACTTTTCTCTTGTAAAGAGGAAAAATGTGATTTATTTTTCAATGATGGAATATACCTTATATATGATGAAAGATATTGTGAAAAGTGCAGACTAACTGCATTATCATTAGTTGATAGCTTAGTAAAAAATGAAATAGAATATTATTTAATTTCTATAAACACAATTTCTAGAAGAAAAACAGAATTGGAATTTCGGGAATTTGCACCAATTGAAATTTATTATGCAAAACCAAATGATAAAAATTGTTTGATGGATTTTCCTGAAATTTCTTTGATATACAAAAATAGTGAAGATATAAGATTACTGACTGATCTAACAAGGTAGAAATCTTTTAAATAGAGTTTTTTGAAGTTCTCAAAATGATTTTCCTTTTTCAAGTAAAGCTCAACCCAATGATTTGATTTCAATTTCACTTGGGAGTTGTTCTTGGAAGCCATTCATAAGGCAATTAAGCATTCCTTTCTAACCGACGCCCGTCCCGAGCGATCAAAAAGTATTTTGGGAGGACTGGACGCCGAGGTGGCCTTTTTTGAAGTGGAAAAGGGAAAAGTATCTTCTTAGATATATCCTTCGAGAGATTGAATGATTTTTTCCATAAAAATTTGATGTAGATTCCTTTAAACACTAAATCTTTTGAACAGTCTCAGATTTAAGAATAAAGAAAGAAAAAGGTATAAAGAAGCAATCAATAAGTTCAATGATCGGCTGGGCGTGCTCGAAATGGTAAACTCCATTCCTTGCACAAAAGTTAGATTATTAATCGTTCGGAAAGGAAGGTATGAAAATAGATCAAAGGCTTCTTTTGTGGTATAAACCAACAGTGGTTCAAGTAAAAAAGCAAAGAAGAAAGTGATTAATATGGTTTTAAGCAGGCTTCTTGAAAGAAGTAAAATCAGCAAGAAGAAATTGCCAACTGCGATGCCTTGTACAAAGAAAAGAAATGGCCAAATAATTTCAAGGATTGTTATTTTTTTTGGAAATACCCCTTCATCCAATCCAATAATCAAGGCCGATAAAAGGATTAGCAAGGTCAATGAAAAGGTTGCTATAATCAAATTCTTCTGAAAAAAGATGAAAAGCTGTTTCTTACTTATCCCTGATAAGAGGATATACCGCAAAAAACTGCCACCTCGATCTTTTATTCCTGAAACATACCCCATCAGCAAAGGAAATAAAAACACAAAGGGATAATTAAGTGCAAAAAGTAAATTGAAAACATAGGGTATTTTGAAAGAACCGCCTAACCGGTAAATCAAGTCCTTTTCAAAAGAGAATACATAAAAATTTATAATCAGAATAAGAAAAGCGGAACAAAGGATGTACCCTTTAACAAAATCACTTTTGAACCAATTCGACCAGAAGATTTTTAGCAAACTCATAATACAAGTGAGTGATAACTTTCCTCAATATTACCATTCCCCAGCTTAAGAAATGAAGCAAAATCCCCGTCAAATAATAATTTTCCTTTATTAAGAAGGAATAGATGATTGCAATAATTTGCCAAATCATCCAAACGATGAGAGGAATAAATCACTGAGATTTTTTGTTGAATCAGCCAGGAAAGCGTGTTTTTGAAAAGAAAAACGCCAGACGGATCAAGTCCATTAAGCGGTTCATCAAAAATAACAAGCTTTGGCCTACCCACTATGGCTGAAACTATTCCTAATCTTTGTTTTTGTCCATAAGAAAGCGATTTGATCTTTTTATCAGCTTCTTCCTCTAACTTTAACACAGTTAACAACTCCGAGACTGTGGATTCTTCAGTTTTAAGGTTTTTCAATTCCTGCAAAAATTCCAACCAATCTTCTACGGTCAGGTGATCCAAGAAAGATTCATTTCCAACGAAACTGCCAAGCGTATCCTTATGTATTCCACTGATAGACCCCGAATCTGAAGAGATAAATCCAGACAATATGGAAATCAATGTTGTTTTCCCACTTCCATTGGGCCCTACCAATCCATAAATTTTCCCGTTCAGTTCAATCTTCAGAGAGACCGATTGGAGCGCTTGGCTTTTTTTAAAGCGCTTGCTTATTTGATTTAATTCTATCACTGTTTGAAAGTATCAAAGAAACAATACAAAGCGTTACAATTAATAAAGAAATTTGAAAATTCTCTTTTAAGGAAATGAAAGAGAATAAAGATTGACAGGAACAGGTATCATATAAAATATATAGATTATAATACAAGTATAAGCTGTAGGAGGAAGAAAATAATAAAATTAAAAATAAACCATAAACTTTTGTCCTATCATAAAAAAAGAAAACGATCGATAAAGAAAGCAAAATAATTACAAAAATCAAACAGATTTTATAATTTTCAGAAAGTAATTGATGACTACTCCTTAAAAATACATTTGAAAATTCTTCAAACTTTACGAACAATATAATCAATGAAGATATATTGAAAATCAGTATAATATAATCTAATGTCTCGCGAGATATATGCGAAATTTTACTTACCAAATTCATAAATTTTCAATTTCTCAAAATTCCAACCTATTATTATTTCATTATTTCTACTTTTAATTTCAAATGGAAAATATTCGTCTTCGGATCTTTCAATAAGAATACTTTCCATATATATACCACTATTCAGATCGTATACATCTAAAAACCATTTAGAATCAATTTCGACGTAATATTCATTTCGTTCTATGGTCAAAAAATAAATTTTATTCTCAATTATAGTCCCTGAGACAAACCAATTCTGATTTGGATTGAGCACAACATTATTGCCAGATCTGTAAACTTCTGGCATAAATTCATATCTAAAATCTTTAAATAACTGAACAGTTTCCTTTTCCAAATCAATCCTAAAAAAGACAGGGGCATTCAAGCAGTAATAAATAAAGATTTCAGGGCTTTCTTGACTACCTGCAAAGTCTCCATATAATAAAAAATCCAAATCTTTCTTTTCTTCCACTCCTAAGGCAACAAGCATGTCATTTATTGGGAAACTTTTCTTGTAGGTTCCGTCTGATATATCAATCAAAACGAATTCAAACTCTCCCTTTTCGTTTATTTGTGAGGATAGGAATTTATTAATATCGTATTTAATTACATTTGATCGGGAGGCAAATTTATAGCTGAGGAGTAAACTATCGGTTTCAGAATCAAATCGATTGATCAGATTCTTCCCATAATCATAGATGGTGTAAATACTGTCATTTTCATCGTACCACCAAACTGAGCTTATTTCCCAGCTTGCTGGACCCTTTTTTCCTGTTTCCTTTATCAGTGATCCATCGTCATTGTAACTTCTGATTATCTCGTATGGTGATCCTACGATGTGTATTGAATTGTCATCAACGAAATATCTATTTATTCTTCCGTCAAAATTTATTTCTTTTTTACTATAAATTTTAGTTTCACTAGAATTTCGGTCTTCCTTTTGAACGCAAGACCAAAGAATACTAAAGAAAAATAGGACTTTACAGATTTTCATTATTTCGGTATTTACCAGAGTTATTGTAGTGCAGGGCTTTGAATGCCCTGCACTTGTTGAATCTTACTCAGAACAAGATACTGACGGAGCAGGTCCACGAGGTGTAAGACTTGCTCCTACAGATATTTTACATCTTTCTTTTTGATCACTATCTGCGTCAGACGAACAAGGCTTTCCAGAAAGCGGACAATCAATTATCCCACCAATGGTACTGCCAATACTTTTTGCGTTCGACTCTAAGGATAGGTTCACAATTCCGACTGAAATGCCAAATAAGACAGCTAAAACTTTGATTTTTTTCATGGTTTTGAAAATTTTTTTGTTTAACAAATTAAGACACCGAGTTTCAGTGAATACATTATTTAGGCTGCTGCAGCTTTCAATTATTCAAAAAAAAAAAACATGAAAAACTAAGCAAATATTTGACAGTATTTTTTTTCCTAAATTAATTAATTTATTATATTTTTTTAATAATGATTAGTTATGATTTTTTTTTACGAAAAATCTAGGCCTTTGTCTCCTAATACTCTTGTGCATATTTTACACCCGAGCGATCAAAAGGTATTTTGGGAGGACTGGACGCCGAGGTAGCCTTTTTTGAAGTGGAAAAGGGAAAAGTTAAAAACTAAAAAAGAGGCCGAAGCCTCTTTATTTTTACCATAATTGGGTAGGATATTCGCCTGACTCGTGCAGCTTTTTTAAAGCTTCGATGACCACCGGCCGGTCTTCGGTATAAGTGACCCCAAACCAAACCCTTCCTCCCGGAAGAATCTCAAAGGCTGCTTTACCCGCTTTGATCAGATTATTGGCTACAGTAGGAATATAGAACTCTGATTTCAGATTGTGCTGATTGGCCGGTAAAAACTCCTCCCACATTTGCTCGATATCCGCAAATACATCCGGGTGAAAACCCCAAAAGTTCATGCTCACGGGAGTATTTTCGGCAATCTCCAAAACTTCTCCTTCTCCACGACTGAGGATCTTATCTCCTTCTTTGGAGATAGAGGTGCGCTCGGTCATGCCAATCAGTTGTCCTTTGGCATTGGTTTCGCAGACTCCGCGGCTGACGGTTCCGTTTTCGGAAAGGACATTTTGAATCGCATAGCCTACCATGGCATGCAGGTCCGGACGAACTTCGGTAGAGAGAAACTTGCCTAATACTTCAAAGGCCTCTTTTCCATAGAAGTCATCCGCATTGATCACTGCAAAGGGTTCTTTGATTGCATCCTTGGCACAAAGTACAGCATGGGCAGTCCCGAAAGGTTTCACCCGATCAGCTTGCTTCAGGTGGGCAGGTACAAAGCTATCGAGCGACTGAATCACCCAATCCACTTCGATTTTTCCTTCCAGTTTGGGAAGGAATTTTTCTTTGGCTACTTCCAGGATTTCTTCCCGAACGATAAAAACCACCTTGCCAAAACCGGCCCGGATTGCATCAAAAATCGAATATTCTAAAATGGTCTCCCCATTTGGGCCGAAACCGTCAATCTGCTTATTGCCTCCATAGCGGCTACCCATACCGGCTGCCAATACGAGGAGTGTTGGTTTTTGAGTCATGTCTTTTATTGAATCGCGGGCAAAATTAGAAGTTTATCTCCCAAGACCAAACATCCTCCAGAAAGAAGGTGCTGGTTTCATTTTTTACTTATTTTCTCACAAACCATGAGATTTTATATTCAAATAAGTGTTTGAAAAAACCGGAAATCGATTCCGGAACATTTTTTCATTCTCCATAGGGTATTTTTTAAACCCTATTTTGATTTTAATTCAATTTTTATCTTACTTTCATGCCATAATCTCAAAAAACCTTTTAACCTATTGACAAAATGAAAAAAATTGAAGCGATCATCCGGACCTCCCGATTTGATCAAATCCATACCTGTGTCTCCAAAATGGGAGTGAAATTCCTCTCATTTTATGAGATCAAAGGGATGGGTTTTGAGCATGCACGTCTGGAAATGTACCGTGGCATCCCCTATGAACCCGCCTATATCCCACGGACCAAGCTGGAAATCGTAGTCCCTGACGAACTTGCCGAAAGTGTAATCCAATGCATCCTTAAGGAAGGGAAAACAGGAGAAGTGGGTGACGGAAAGATCTTCATCTACGACGTCCTGGAAGCTTACCGAATCCGAAACAACGATACCGGAGAAGCCGCGCTTTAATTTCTATCACCGAACCTATTCAAACCTATGCAAGAACCTGTACAAGACCTTTTCACGGTCAATAATCTATGGATGATGATTGCTACCATTTTGGTGTTCATCATGCACTTGGGATTCGCCACTTTGGAGGCGGGACTCACCCGGGCCAAAAACACGGTAAACATTCTGTTTAAAAACACGATCATTCCAGCCATTGGGCTTTTGACCTACGCCTTTGTAGGCTTCAATCTGATGTACCCGGGAGCAGACTTTGCCGGAAGCATTTTTGGCTTTGCCGGATTTGGCCTTTCTCTCCCCGAGGGATGGGACAGCAGCAATTACAATGCTGGCTACACCTATTTCACCGACTTCATCTTTCAGGCAATGTTTGCCGCCACCGCCGCTACCATCGTATCAGGTGCCGTGGCTGAGCGGATCAAACTGGGTCCTTTCATTACTTTTTCCCTATTGTATGTTGGCATTTGCTACCCTATCGTCGGGATGTGGAAATGGGGAGGAGGATTCCTCAATGAGCTTGCTACTCCTTTCTATGATTTTGCCGGATCCACGATCGTCCACTCTGTAGGAGGATGGGGAGCCTTGGTGGGAGCTTTTCTGCTTGGACCAAGAATCGGAAAATATACGCCTCAGGGCATGAAAGCTATCCCCGGTCACAATCTGCCCATGGCCACCATAGGGGTATTTTTACTCTGGTTCGGCTGGTTTGGATTCAATGGAGGCTCTGTACTCAGCGCTGATCCAGGGGCGGTGTCTCGGGTATTTGTGACTACCTCACTTGCTGCAGCAGCAGGTGCCATTGGGGCTTTGATTGTATCCTACCTCAAGTTTAAAACCTATGACATCACCATGGTTTTGAACGGCATCTTGGCCGGCTTGGTCGGTATCACCGCCGGTGCGGACCAAATGGGTGTTTTGGACTCAGTGATCATTGGATTTATCGGAGGAGGATTGATTGTATTCTCTGTGGTCTTCTTTGACAAAATCAAAATCGATGATCCCGTGGGAGCGATTTCAGTGCATCTCGTCGGTGGAATCTGGGGAACCCTGGCTGTTGGTATTTTCGGAGATTTGGCCGGATGGGGACAGCTTTACTCCCAGCTATTGGGCGTGGCAGCTGTTGGACTTTTCTGCTTCGCTACCTCTTGGCTGATTTTCTTCTCCTTGAAACGAACCATCGGAATCCGAGTCCATGAAAACGAAGAAACGGAAGGACTCGACATCAATGAGCACAGCATGCGGGCTTATCCGGACTTTGCTCCAAAAGATTAATAAACAACCACCAATCGTAAAAGAAAGCCCCGGTTCTTCAAGGTTCCGGGGCTTTCGCATTCGTCGTGGATTATAATTAATAAGTTGGTCTAAAATGACGGTTTAGGATAGGGAGGTACAGTCGTCCAAACATTTCGTAGCACCAATCCCTGAACTCTTCAATTTCGCCCGGCATCAGATACCGAAGGCCTTTTCTCAATTCTCGCTCAAACAGATATCTGCTGAAGCTGACTTTTTGCAAAATGGTCTTCACATATTCTAGCATAGCTGATTGATTTGGGTTTATTAACTGATTTTAAGTTTTCCTACGAGGTCTTTTCCATAGATGTTGCGTTATTTTGGAAGCTTTAAGCCAAGAATTATCCCTATTTTCGCAACTATGGTAAAAACGCTCCGGAACCTTCTATTCGTATGCCTTGCCTTCCTTATTGTTGGCAATGTCTGGGGACAGGAAGTGCAGATTGAGCTTGGGCCTGATCAGCTGGGTCTTAATGAAACCTTCACCATCAAGGCCACCCTTTCAAACGATAAGATCAAATCTTACGATCAGTTTCCCGAGATCCCGGGATTCCAAAAGCAGGGCATTTCTCAATCTTCCTCGATGAACATCATCAACGGGCAGATGAGCAGTACCAACAGCATCATCCAATACTACAAACCCACCCGCAAAGGCAAATTCACACTGCCCCCTTTTGAAATGGAAATCAATGGGGCCTCTTTTTCTTCCCCAGGAAAAACCATTACTGTGGATGATCCGGTTAGTTCTCAGAATTCGGGAGGAAATGTATTCGATCCTTTTGCGGACTTTTTTGGGAGGACAGCAGAAGAACCGGAATACATAGAGCTGGAAGACGATGCATTTTTTGCCGTCTCCGTGGACAAAGAGGAAATCTTTGCCGGAGAGGGAGTGACAGTGAATATCGCTTTTTACATGTCAGACCAAAACCAGGCTCCTTTCACCTGGTACGAGCCCGGCAAACAACTGGATGCCATTTTGAAAAAAATCAAACCTGCCAATGCCTGGGAAGAAAACTTCAACATTACCAATATTGAACCCAGCGTGGTCGAAATCAACGGCAAGAAGTGGAATAAGTACAAGGTCTACGAAGCCACCTTTTTCCCTTTTTCCGAAGGGAAAATAGAAATCCCCCGAGTCCCTTGGGAAATGATCAAATACCGGGTGGCAAAAAATCCTACCTTTTTTGGTTCCAACCGGCAGGAGGACTTCAAGACTTTTTATTCCTCCGCCAAAACCATTACGGTAAAGCCCCTACCGCCGCATCCCCTGAAAAACGAAGTCGCCGTAGGCGTTTACCAACTGAGAGAAAACATTTCCACTCTCGAAGTAGAAACCGGAAAAGGCTTCAATTACAATTTTGGCATCAGCGGCGTGGGCAACATCAATGCGATTCAGGAGCCCAGAAAACTTTCTCAAGCGAATCTGAACACCTTTGCCCCCAATGTACAGCAGCAAATCAACCGAGGGTATGGAAGGGTCTCCGGGATCAAGGAATTCGGTTATTTCATTACCTTAAACGAAGCCGGGGAATATCCACTGAAGGATTATTTCAACTGGATCTACTTTGACCCGGTAAGGGCAGTGTACGACACGTTGAGACCAGAAGGAAAGGTGTTGGTATCGGGAGAGTCCAAAGTCAATCAGGCACTTTCCAGTCAGCGGCTTGGGGGAATCTATGACCGAATCGCCACCGAAAACAATCAGTTTTTAAACGAGCGATATAAATACTATTTTACGACCGCTATCAATTTGCTACTTATCGGTGCAGTCGTACTATTGGCCGTATTGATTATCAGAAAAAAATAATGGGGAATTCATTTGGCAGGCTTTTCCGAATCACCACCTTCGGGGAATCCCACGGAAAAGCTCTGGGTGTCATCATAGACGGTTGCCCGGCCGGACTGGAGTTGGATTTGGAATTGATCCAAAAAGAGATGCAACGCAGAAAACCGGGACAATCCAAAATCACTACCCAACGCAAGGAAGAGGACGAAATCGAGATTCTCTCTGGGGTTTTTGAGGGAAAAACTACCGGGACACCCATCGGGATAGTCATCCCCAATGCGGACCAAAAGAGTAAGGACTACTCCCACATTGCGGATAAATTTCGCCCTTCGCACGCGGATTATACCTATTTCGAAAAATTCGGAGTACGGGACTACCGGGGTGGAGGACGATCCAGCGCCAGAGAGACTGCAGCGAGGGTCGCAGCCGGTGCCGTCGCCAAACAGTTCTTGGCCACAAAAGGAATCACTGTTCAAGCCTATGTCTCTCAGGTAGGAGACCTTTCTCTGCAAATCCCCTATCAAAATCTAGACCTAGCCAAGGCTGAAGAAAATATAGTCCGCTGTCCTGACCCAACCACCGCAGAGCAGATGATTGCCCTCATCGACTCAGTCCGACTTGAGCGGGATACCATTGGAGGAGTAGTTTCCTGTGTGGTTCAAAATACTCCTGTTGGGCTGGGAGAGCCGGTATTTGACCGATTACATGCCGAACTGGGAAAGGCAATGCTAAGTATTAATGCCGTAAAAGGTTTTGAGTATGGGAGCGGTTTTGAAGGGGTAAAAATGCGGGGCTCTCAGCATAATGACTCCATGGTCAATGAAGCCGGAAAAATCAAAACACGAACCAATCATTCCGGGGGAATTCAGGGAGGAATCAGCAACGGGGAGGATATCTACTTCCGTGTGGCCTTCAAGCCTGTAGCTACGATCATGCAGGACCAGGACTCCGTCAATGAAGCAGGAGAAGCAGTCACGGTGAGCGGAAAGGGAAGACATGACCCTTGTGTAGTCCCCAGAGCAGTCCCTATAGTGGAGGCCATGGCCGCCTTAGTTTTGGCAGATTACCTGCTATTATCCAAAACCAATAAACTCGAAGAAATTTAATTCCAGAACATGCTGAAAAAAATACCTCTTCATACGCAAATCATCATCGGCCTGGTATTGGGTCTAGTGTATGGTATCGTGGCCATCCAAACAGGGATTCCAGCCTGGCTGACCCTAGATTGGATCAAACCAATAGGAACCATCTTCATCAATGGCCTCAAGATGATCGCCATGCCACTCGTTTTGGCTTCTTTGATTATCGGAGTTTCCAACTTGGGGGATATCTCCAAGCTCAGCCGAATCGGGGGAAAAACCATCGTGACCTTCCTGATTACGACGGTCATTGCCATTTGTACCGGTTTGCTTCTGGTGAATATTCTTGTACCCGGCAAAGGCCTTCCGGCCGAAACACGCGAAAACCTGATGAGCCTTTACGAGGGTGATGCAGGTGCAAGAGCCTTGGCTGCTGCAGAACTGAAAGAACAAAGCCCGCTGCAGCCGATCGTGGACATGGTTCCCCAAAACCTGTTTCAAGCAACCACAGACAATGCGGCCATGCTTCAGGTGGTGTTTTTTGCCATCATTGCCGGCATAGCACTTTTGCAAATCCCTAAGAAAAAAGCGGAGCCGGTTATTGCCTTTTTTGACGGATTCAATGACTTGATTATCCAAGTGGTGAATTATGTCATGCTGATCGCCCCATATGGTGTATTTGCCCTAATGGCTTCGCTAATCGTGGAGATTGCCGGAGACAATCCGGATGCGGCAGTGGATCTCTTGTTGGCGCTTTTGAAGTACAGTCTGATTGTACTTGGAGGACTCTTCTTCATGATGCTGGTAATCTATCCACTCTTGCTCAAAAGCTTCACCAAGGTCAAATATGCGGACTTCTTTAAAGCTATTCGGCCAGCTCAGCTTTTGGCTTTTTCCACCAGCTCCAGCTCTGCTACTCTACCTGTGACCATGAAGCTGACTGAGGAGGAATTGGGAGTTTCTGAAAACATCACCTCTTTCGTCCTTCCTTTGGGTGCTACGATCAATATGAACGGAACCAGTCTTTACCAAAGTGTGGCAGCCGTATTTATCGCTCAGGCTTTGGGGATGGACCTTTCTCTTTCTCAGCAATTGATGATCGTACTGACCTCGACCTTGGCAGCAATAGGTTCTGCCGGGGTTCCGGGAGCAGGATTGATTATGCTTATCGTGGTATTGGAATCGATTGGAGTTCCTGCAGCTGGAATTGCCTTGATTATGGCCCCTGACCGAATCTTGGATATGTTCCGTACGGTGGTAAATGTGACTGGAGACGTGGTAGTCACTACAGTCGTGGCTAGTACAGAAGGTGAACTTCCGGATGGGCTGCTTCGCAAATCCAATCCTTTTACCGCCAATGAAAGTGTGCTGGAAGAGGAAAACACATAAAAAACTGAAGCCCTGACAAAAAAATCAGGGCTTCAGTTTTAATAGGATTTTAGAAAGTGAATCAAGCGATCAAATTCCTCATCCGTGATCGCAGGAAAATTGGCAATCCGGAAGCTCGTCGGTTTCAGTGGGCCATATCCACTTCCCATTTGCATTCCTACTTTTTCGGCGGCTTTCTTCACATTGGTGATCAAATCTTCAGTCCCCGCTACACCCATTACAGTCGTGCTGCGGGTTTTTTCATTGGGCACGAGCATTCTAAGACTTGAAGATTGGGCAATGGTATTTTCCAGCTGTCTCATTCGGTCCCGAAGTCGGGCATCGACATGCTGAATCTCTTCCATGTCCTTCAGCACCCTATTGAGTAAGTAAATTCCAAAAACATTGGGAGTATAATGGGTCTGATATCCATCCGCATTCTCCAACATAAAAGTCAGACTGTTGTAACGCCCTCTTTCTCCTTTTCTCAGCGTCTTTTCCACGGCTTTGGGAGATAAAATCAAAATCCCCAATCCGGCAGGCAGCCCAAAGCATTTTTGGACAGAAGCATACCAAATGTCTGCCAGAGAAAAATCTAACTCAATCCCTCCCATGGAAGAAGTGGTATCCACCGAGATCATTTTCTCAGGATATTTACGCCCAATCTCAGCGATGACTTCCATGGGAACCTGAGAGGCATTGGATGTTTCGTTTTGGGTGATGGCAATCAGATCAAATTCCTCCCCGATCTCCAGCGAAGGAACTTCAATTTCTTCATCTGCCCCGATTTTGATCCCGGAGGTCTCAGGAATTATATGCTTGGCAAATTCTATCCACTTTTTCCCAAAAGACCCGGAGTAAATATGGAAACTGGCATTTTCTACCACAGATTGGGAAATGATTTCCCAGTTTTCGGTAGCCGAAGAAGTAAAGAGCAGGCGGTAATCATCTGGCATGTGCAGCTTTTCCCGCATCAACTGTTCGGTCTCCTGATAGAGCCTCATGAAGGCCGAGCTTCGGTGATTGGCACTGAGAATTCCCTGCTCGAAAGCATCCTGCATGTATCGAGGCAAGGCATCGTAGACCTTGGAAGGTCCCGGAGCAAATGTGATCATAACTGTGGCGAATGAAGAAAATACTGAACTCCCAACTCATACCCTTTCAACCCCAAACCGGCAATCATCCCAACACAGGACTTGGAGATGATGCTCTTGTGACGGAATTCCTCCCGCTTGTAAATGTTGGAGATATGGACCTCCAAGACAGGCGTAGTCACTCCCGCAATAGCATCCGAGATAGCAACAGAAGTATGCGTATAGCCTCCTGCATTGAGCAGAATTGCATCAAAGTCAAATCCCACTTCCTGAATTTTATTGATAAGCTCGCCTTCTACATTGCTTTGGAAGTAGTGGAGCTCGATTTGGGGGAAGCGTCTTTTGAGTCCTTCGAAATAATCCTCGAAGGTTTCACTTCCGTAAATTTCCGGTTCTCGTTTCCCCAAAAGGTTGAGGTTGGGACCGTTGATGATTTGGATTTTCAAGGTTTGGATAGGTTGATTGGTGTTACCAAAGTTAAGGAGTACTTTTTGGCTTTCCAGCGATTACTTCCTTTCCTTTATCCGGAAAAGATAGGCCAGGGTAAACTCCAGATTGGTGGAATTCATGTCATAAATGCGGTCCTGAGACTCAGGATTGGTGAAATCATAAGCAAATCTCACCTCTCCAGAAATCGTGCTTTTCCCAAAAAGTTTGGAAATACCAGCCCCAGCCGTGATCCCGTACATCAAGCCTTTGGGATTGTCCCCCGGCTGACCATAAGTGGGAAGCTCTGCGGGATTGGACCCGGAAAACTCCCGCGAGATATCCACTACTTCTGAAAGGAACCCGAGATGGGGACCGATTTTGATCTGGAATCTTCCCGATCTCCCTGCAAAAAAACTGGCCAAAAGCGGAAACTTGAAATAAGTAAATTCGGTCTGATTGATCAGCTCGTCTTCTATTTGCCGAAAACCAATGGTCAGCTGCTGAGCATTGAATTCCACTCCGGCATTTTTGGAGTTGAAATACTCGACTACCAAGGCAAATGTGGGTGCGCCGATCCCCTCAACGGACCTGCTTCTAAAACCAGCTGTGGGCTGGTAGCTGTAGGAGGAGGTCGAATAACCTCCACGGATTCCTACACTGAGTTGAGCCCAAGCCGTAAGGGGAAGACAATAAATCAGGAAAATCAACAGACGCCTCTTCATGCCCAAAACTAGGTATTTTTCAAAGCTTACCTATTGCTGATTAATCAGAAAAGTGCCGAAAAGAATTTCCCCATCCGCTCCCATTCCTCTTACCTCAATCAAAACCGGACCAGGACGATCGTTGGTAAAGAAGCTGATGTCCACCTTTCCGGATTCGTCGGTAACCAAAAACGGATTCCAATACAAAGTCTGTCTGAAATCAGGAATGGCGGTGTCATTTTCTGTAGAATAATCCACCGAGAAAAAATTGCTGGGTGGCTGGTATCCCTCAATCACAAATTCTTTGATTCCTTCTCCGGCAAAAGGCAATGCGGAATTTCCGTTTTCTTTCAAATACACAGCAATCACACCGTTTCTACCCTGATCTCCCAGCATGGATGATATTCTGGTCACGACTTCTACCCGATCGATGTCAAATGGATTGATACTTCTGAGATTATCCGAGGCAGTACTGGTCCCTGTGGACACCATAATGGAGCCATTGAGCATGACCACAGGTTCTGATGACCCTGTGACTGTAGCCGAACCGCCCCGAAGACGAATCTGCTGCTGCCCGGTAGCCCCAACCAAAGTCACCCGCATTCCGGGGACATTCCCAGCCAAGCTTGCAACCAAATCCGAGCTATTCCCTGTTTTGGTCAGCTGATCGCCGGTGACTACATAATCAGGCTTGCCATAAATCGCCTGCTTTTCTTCCACAGCTTTATCTTCTACCAAGATTTCCTCTAGCTCTTCTACATTTTCTTCCTCGTCGGCTATGGGACGAATAGGCTGATCCGTTTGAGTGGTTTTTGGGAAAAATGGATCGGCCGGCAGGGCTACAGGAGCTTTCAGCTGCTCCTGAAGTTCAATATCCTTGAGTGGTTTTCCTTTGTTGTCTGTGGCTGAGAAAGCCAATTTCATCGGACCATAAAATTCCATTTCTTCCAGCCTAAATATGCCATCCTTGTTGGCTTCCAAGTCTATCATTCCCTGGAAATCATTGACAAAAGCAGTCACTTGTGCGCTGCTTCCTTTTCCTTTGGCATCCCGGACGATACCCTCCTGAATTAGACTCTTTTCTACCGGATAAGAAAAGCGATCCAACCCCATCTCCTCAGGAACCCCACCCAAATCCAGGGTTTGGTTCATTTCTAATGGTCGGGAAATAGGCACTATCGTCTTCGCATCGGTGACGGCTACTGAGATTCGGGCGGGAATGGTTTGGCCTTTCGGACCTTGGGTCGAAATGGTCAAACTGACTTTTTCCCTTGCCCCCAAATCTTCCTTTTTGCTGGTTTGAAGGGTGATTCCCTGATTTTTAAACTCCTGCTGCGCAGAGGCTGGGGCAACCCTTTCGTAAGGAGACAACACGGCCAATGGCTGCTGAAAATAATGGCCCGGACCATAGTTTCTGTTCCAGTTGGTATAGGCCCGGAGAAAATATTTCTTTTGGCTCAGGGTATCCGGAAGGTAAAAATCCCCGGTCACGACTCCGTCACGGATTGGGAATTTCTTCTCTATGACCATATCCCTGTCCATGGAGATCAATTCCACATGAAGGACTTTGCTGAGTTCATCTCTCAGGTAAGGATTCCCATAAGCAAAATATCCCTGAAAATACACCTGATCGCCTGCATAGTAATAGGCTTTGTCGGTATGCAGATAGACTTTTTCCTGATAGTTTTTGGCAGTTTTGGCCAAGTCTTGCAGCTGAATTGCCTTTTCGGCATTGTAGTCCAAAGGCAGGAGATTGGAAATTCGCTTCCGGTCCATATCTCCTGAGAAGACCAAATCCTGCGCGTTGAGCACCATGCCATTTTCCCGAACTTTCACCTGCCCACCTCTTACTTCGAGCCAAGAGACAGGGTAGGGGGCATCTCTGTATGTATTAGCTTGGGCATAGCCTTTTTGGTAGTGTACTTCAATTCTTCCTTTGAGATTGATAAGAAAGGTTCCGGGGGGACTGGTGGGAATCACCAAGGGGTCTGCTTTATAAGGCACTACAGACTTTCCGAGTTCGTTGGCAAAGATATCTGTTCGCATATTCATGCTTTCCGATCCTCCTGGCTTGTCTCCATAGAGATAGAATCCTTCCCTTTCAGCAGTCCCATTCAGCAGGGCCCGAAACATATTCATCGGGGATTTGCGGTAGACATCCGCCCGGTTTTTCTCCCAAGTAGACCTTTGAAGGTCGGATTCTGGAGTCAGCTCTTCAAATCTGGCCGATCCTGAAATTCTGGATTGGGTAGGTGAATCAAAAAATTCCCTAAGGTCAAAAGTAATCTTATAGCCTAGGTAGTTGTTTTGGATTTCCAGGGGCAATTCGGCTTTGGCCACAAAGGAATTTCTCTCTTCAGGAGCGGGAAAATCCACTACCCAAGGATTCAATATTTCTGTTCTGGATGCTGCTTCGTCAATCCCGATGAAGAGATTCTGGAATTTTCTTAGGTCTCTTTCCCAGGCTTTATCCCGCTTGGCTTTGATTTCCACATCGGTCAATTCTTGGGCAAAGGGCTTCATGTTCAAATTGACCGTAAGCTTTCCCCCGGGACTCAGAGTTACCGTCTTGCTTTGGGATTCGTATCCCAAAAAAGAAAAGCCCAATTCCACAGGACCGGGCTCCAAATTGCTGAGTGTATAGCTTCCATCCATATCCGTGACCGTAGAGATGGTGGTGTTATTGATAAAGACATTGCAAAAAGGCAAGGTTTCCCCCGTCTCGGCATCTTTGACTGTACCGGTAATGGTCCCGGTTTGCGCAATCCCCTTCAAGCCGAAAAGGAACAAAATTACAATTAGAGTAAAATGTTTTTTCAAAGTGGCAGTTGATTTGGTTCAGTTTCTTGTGTCAAATTAAGTAATGCATTAAGATTAATTCGGCTTATTGAGGACAAAGGTTCCAAAAATTGGCTGTCCAAGATCCGTAATACCTCGGATTTCTATCAAAATTGGTCCAGGAAGATCATTTAAGAAGAATTCTACCGGGATAGAAAGCCTTGATCCATCACTTATCAGCAAGGGATTCCAATATAAAGTAGGCCGGAAAGGGGCTAAGAAAGGGAATGATTTTCTGCTTTCTTCTGCTTCGGAGAAGGGCACAGATTTGGGAAATCCGGTAAGTTTAAAGAGTGTGAAGTTATTCAAATTAGCCCGCTGCTGCTCTCCAGTTTTCAAAATGATTGAGATCACCCCATTTCTTCCCAAATCTCCATACTGAGGCACCAAGCGCCTTATTACTTCCACTCGTTCGATGTTAAATACATTGACACTTTCAAAAACATCGTAAACACTTCGTCCACCTCCACCGCCCAAAAGTGATCCAGAACTTCCATTGGCTGGAGCTCCGTTGATCAGCACTAAAGGCTCTCCACCTCTTAAACTTACAGAAACGTTTGGAGGGCTTCCTGTGATTCTCAATCCGGAAACCTGCGCCGAAAGAGCATAAAGGAACTGAATGGTAGTGCCTACAACATTCATATTTTCAGTCATGACCACCTTATCAGGTCTGCCATATATCATTGGTCCGATGGAGTTCTCTTTTTTCTCTTCCACTACCGCCTCTTCCAGCAAAACCTCCCCTTCTTGCAAGGGTTTTACTGGTTGAATAGTCGGATCAGGCTGAATTCCCCGCTTGACAGCAGCAGGAAATTTTAGATTTTCAAAAATCTCTTGTTTGGGATAGGATTTCAAATCCAACTTGATGGTTCGAATAGGCCGTCCAGATTGGATCGTAGATGCTTGGAGAGATATCTCAAAATCTCCCTGAAAATTAGATGCAGGAAAAGAAAAATCGCCATCTCTTCCTGATTTTACATTTCTTATATCGTCGTACCCATTGACGAATGCTTTGACAGAACCCTCGATAGGTTTCCCACTATCGTCCAGCAATTGGCCTTCCAATTCAAATCCCTTTTCAATAGGATATTTGAAGCTTTCAAGATTTCCAATTGTAGTTTTGGAAAGAAAACTATGCTCGATGGGCTGGAACTCGGGCACATAAACTGCCTGATTTAAATCTAAGACGGAGACCGATAGATTAGCTTGAATAGGTAAGCCATTCTCATCCACTGCCATGATATTCAATTTGACTTTTTCTCCACCCTTATAGCTTTCCTTATCAGAAAATACTCCAACCTTTAAAGCTTCTCCGGGAATTTGAGTAGCCTCAGGTTGACTTTGGTGATTTAAAATCTGAATCGGAATAAGGTGTTCGCCTTGCTCATAATTAAGTCCCCAAGCTGTATAGGACCTAAAGAGAAAGATTCCCGTCTCTGATAAATCAGGCAGCGTCAAATGTCCCTCACTATAGCCATCTTTAATCTCAAAAACCTGATGAATCCAAACATATCCTGTGGAATCCGCTAATTCAACATGAAGGACTTTACTTAAATCCTCTGCCATCAGGGGATTTCCATAATTTAAATAGGCTTTGAAATAGATGTTTTCAGCAGGCCAATAATGCCTTCGATCCGTTTGGACATACAAGCGCTCTTGCATGACCTCAGCATTTTTTTCAAGATTGGCCAGTTTGGTCAGGCGATCTGCATTAAAATTTGAGGGGACGCCAAAGATGGGGTTAAGATCCAAAAAGGCACCTCCTAGCTTCAGGTCAGTGGATGATGTAGGAGCACCATTGATTTTCACTTCTAGGTTTTCTCCTGGATAATCCAAAACTCCTTTCGATCCGGACCCTAAATCCACCTGAAGTGGTTTGGAAAAGCTCAGTAAATACTCCCCATTAATTGTTCCGAAGGCCACTTCGGGATTTGGATTAGATGAAAAACCATCAGCTTTGCCTTCCATCAGCATGGAAAGGAAATGCTGAGGAGTACTTTGGAATGCTGCCAATCTAGCCTTTCGCCTTTCTGCTTCCAGGCTTTCTTCCCGAGGCAATTCGAAGTACGTGACCGTCTGCTCGATCTTTTCCTCCGATCCCAAAAGAAAAGGTTTGAAATAAATCGATACCAGATACCCAGTTTCATTATTTGTGAAAAACAGAGGCCCAACAGAAGAAATTTTGAATAGTTTGTCAGATTGGGATTCAAAAATCAGCTTGTCCGGATTTAAGAAATGGACACTTTCCTTTTTTATGTTTTTCCCTACAAAAACCTCCCGAACCTCCTCCTCTAATCTCGAGAGTTTGGATTTCGATAATTGGTCTGAGGCCATTCCAAGGGAGTTTTCCGGAGTAAGTTTTAAATCCAAATCATTAACAATCCCTGCCTTGACTATTAACTCTTTCTCAAAAGTTTGCCATCCAAATCCCCTAACCTGGATTTCCCACCTCCCCTCGGGGATATCTGACAAAATGAATCTCCCTGTAGAGTCAGAAAAGGCTTGATAGGTCGTATTTGGGATGAATACATGAATATCCACCATCGGCAAACCAGAACTAGAATCAGTAACTTTCCCGATTATCCGGCCCGTCTGACCGAAAGAAAAAGAAACAAAAAAGAAAAATAAAACAACTAAATATCTTGCCATAATTATGAGCTATTTCAAACAAGTATATAAAAAAAGCTCCAATATGGAGCTTTTAGTTTAGATCTTTTTCTGAATCATGACTCTTTCAAATCATCCCGATCCTTCAGCTTCTTATCCTCTACGTTCTTGTTGAGGAATTCGTTGATTTTATCTATAGGAAAACTGCTTGATATCTCTCCGAAAGAGTTGATTTCCATCTTGAATCCTTTCAGTTCTTCATGAACCTTAGGATCCTCTTCCTTTTTTTTCTTCTTAGTCATCTCAATCTACTTTAGTCAATGTCTCTAACGCAAAGCGGATTCTTTTGGCCACTTCAGCAGGTCCCAAGATAGCAAAAACCTCCATCAAATCCGGTCCGCCACCCATCCCGGTGACTGCCAAGCGTACGGCTTGCATCACTTTGCCTAGCTTAATCCCCTCTGCTTCTGCAGTAGATTCCAACAGACTTTTCGCGTTTACAGCATCAAATGTGCCTGTAAATCCATCCAAAGCCTCGGCATAGCCTCCAAGTACCTTCATTGCATCCTCATTCCACCTTTTGGCAACCACATCTTGGTCAAATTCGGTAGGAGCTACCATCACAAATCGGCTTTCTTTCCAAAGTTCGGCTGGGAAAGTCACCCGATCTCTTACCAGAGAAATTATGGCAAAGGCCTTTTCCAATGGAATTTCGATATCTTCCATTTGAGCCGAAGTTGTCAAAAACTCAACCAATACGGAATCGGGTTTGGTTCTCAGGTACTGCTCGTTGTACCATTTGGCTTTGGCAATGTCAAACTTGGTTCCTGACTTACCGATCCGATCAATAGAAAAGGCATCCACCAATTCATCCAGAGAAAAGATTTCCCGATCATCTCCCGGATTCCAGCCCAAGAAGGCCAGGAAGTTCAAAAATGCATCCGGCAAATAGCCCTGCTCCCGGAAACCCGGTGATTTTTCGCCCGAAAAGGGATCCGTCCAATTCAAAGGAAAAACCGGGAAGCCGAGCTTATCTCCATCCCGCTTGCTGAGCTTGCCGTTTCCATCGGGCTTCAGCAAAAGCGGCAAATGTGCAAACTGAGGCATGGTATCCTCCCATCCGAAAAACTGGTACAACAAAACATGCAAAGGCGCTGATGGCAACCACTCTTCACCGCGGATCACGTGGGTGATGCCCATTAGGTGGTCGTCCACAATGTTAGCCAAGTGGTAAGTTGGCATGCCGTCGGATTTCATCAGGACCTTGTCATCCAAGGTAGAGCTATGCACCATCACCCAGCCGCGGATAAGGTCATTCAGTCTAACGTCCTCTTTGAGAGGGATTTTTACCCGGATTACATAGGGTTCACCTGACTCCAACCTAGCCTTCACTTCTTCTGCAGGAAGAGTGAGGGAGTTCTTCATCTGCGTGCGGGTGATGCCATTGTACTGAGGCTGTACCACCCGGGCAGCAGTCAGTCGCTCCCGCATGGCTTCTAGTTCCTCCGCCGTATCAAACGCATAATAAGCATGCCCTTTCTCGATCAGGTCCAGCGCATACTGCATGTACATTTCCTTTCTTTCGGATTGTCTGTAGGGGCCTACACTTCCGGGATTCCATGGGCTTTCTTCGGGAGCAATTCCCAACCATTCCAGGGATTCCTGAATGTAGCCTTCCGCACCGGGAACGAATCGACCCTGATCGGTATCTTCGATCCGTAGGAGGAATTTACCTCCCATTTTTTTGGCAAAAAGGTAGTTATACAAGGCGGTTCGGACACCTCCGATATGGAGTGGTCCTGTGGGAGATGGAGCGAAACGTACGCGAACTTCTCTGGACATGAGGACAAATTTCTTGATTAACAACCCGAAAAACCGGGTTGGGGTTTCTGAAAATCAGGGGGCAAAGATAGGAAATTGTGGAGGAAAGGCGAGATTAAACGGAGAGAAGCCTAATTCAATCAGGTATTATTAATGAACTATTTCAAATCTTCCTCTCCAACCAAGCCAAAATCCCGAACCAAAATAAAAACTTAAGGGCTAGGCCCAGAAACAGATAAATAATCCAGGATTCTGGATCTACACCAGGAAAGAACTCCACCAAGTCTGAATCCATCTCGATATTCCAATCCGAAAAAAGTCCCTCACTTCCCAAATAGGCCATATATCCGGCACCAACCGCTAAAATCACCAAGATTACCTGTGCGATGCGGAGGAAGGTTTTGCCGAGAATAGCCCCGGGATCGGTGAAGGAAATGGAGGAGTTCATTGCGGGAAGGTTTGGGTCAATTTACCCAAAACCAAAAAAGGAACCCAAAATTGGGTTCCTTTTTTGTCTTTATTAACAAACAGATTAATGTCTGTTAACGATTTTTTCCTTGATTCTCGCAGCTTTACCCTGACGACCTCTCAAGTAGAACAGACGAGCTCTTCTTACTTTACCTTGTCTTACCAGGTCGATTTGCTCGATAGCTGGGGAAATGATCGGGAAGATACGCTCTACTCCTACTCCGTTGGAAACTTTACGCACGGTGAAAGTCTCTCCGTTGGTGTTAGGGTTTTTACGTTGGATCACAGTTCCCTGAAACTGCTGGATACGCTCCTTGTTACCTTCTTTGATACGTACGTGTACGTTGATGGTATCACCGGCTTTGAAAGAAGGGAATTTGGCTCTCGCCTCGCTGTATTCCGCTTCTACAATTTTCATTAGATCGCTCATAGCTTTATGTTTTTATGCTTTCGCAGTTACCGCCGCAGCGGCTGAAATGAATTACTTCTTTTAAAATCCTGTCTCGCCTATTCCCAGCCTGTGCCCTTCAGCAAATCAGGCCGTTTTTCTTTGGTTCGGCGAACCGACGCTTCAAATCTCCATTCGCTTATCTTGGCTTCATGTCCTGAGAGTAATACCTCCGGAACGTTCATTCCTTCGTACTCGGCAGGCCGGGTATATACCGGTGGAGCCAGCAAATTATCTTGGAAGGAATCTGTCAAAGCCGAAGTCTCGTCATTCAACACTCCCGGAATCAGGCGAATCACCGCATCAGCCACTACAGCTGCCGCTAATTCTCCTCCGGAAAGGACGAAATCTCCGATGCTGATTTCCTTGGTGATAAACTTATCTCTCACCCGCTGATCGACCCCTTTGTAATGACCGCAGAGGATCAGGAGGTTTTTCTTGAGCGAGAGGTCATTGGCCATGGGTTGGTCAAAGGTCTCCCCATCCGGTGTCATATAGATGATTTGATCGTATTGACGTTCCTTTTGAAGGGCTTCGATGCATCGGGCAATCGGCTCGATCATCATTACCATCCCGGCACCACCACCGAATGCATAATCATCCACCTGCTTTTGCTTGCCTGTCGCATAGTCCCTAAGGTTATGCAACCGGACCTTTGCAAGTCCTTTGTCCTCGGCTCTTTTCAGAATCGAATGGGAAAAAGGCCCTTCCAATAATCCCGGCACTACGGTGATGATGTCAATATGCATCAGTCTTCCAGATAAATGTCAAGTAAGCCTTCGGGCAACTGGCAGTAAACTTTTTTAGCTGCCTTGTCCACTTTGGTAATGATGCCATCCTGAATCGGGATGAGCACTTCTTTTCCTTGGTGGGTCACTCCGAGGAGATCCTGTGTTTCCAGATCGTAGATGATCTGTACAGGGCCAATCAATCCTTTGGTTTGGTCAAAAACCTCAAATCCGATCAGCTCGTGGTAGTAGTATTGATCCTCCTCCAATTCGGGAAGCTCTGCCAGCGGAAGAAAAACTTCCGAACCTACCAAAGGCTCCACCTGATCGAGGGAATTCAAATCCTCAAACTTAGCCAAGGCCCTTCCTCCGGGCTGGATCACAAAGTGCTCCAGAAAGAAGGGGACCAAACGGCCTTTTTGCTCGAGGAAGAGGTGCTCCAATCCTTCGTAATCTTCAGGATAGTCTACATCCAGCACCACATTTACTTCACCACGAAGTCCATGAACTTTGGCAATTCGGCCTACTTGAAAGCACTGTTCCTTGTTCATGGAAATTGATTCTATTAAGCTTCAGCTTCTCCGCCTTCTGCAGGAGCTTCGGTAGCTTCAGGTGCAGCCTCTTCGGCAGCAGTCTCAGCAGCAGCAGGATTGTTAGCAGCTTCAGCAGCAGCTAGCAAAGCCTTTTGCTCATCTTCTCTTGCTTTGATGGCATCCAAACGAGCCTGGTTCTTGGCAGCTTCAGCAGCAAGTGCCTTCGCACGAGCGTCTGCTTTTGCAGTAGCCAACTTGTCTTTTTTACCTTCGATTTTGGCATCCTTCTCAGAGATCCAAGCATTGAATTTTGCATCGGCTTGCTCCTGAGTGATTGCACCTTTCAATACACCGATCTGAAGGTGTTTTTTCAGCATGACACCTCTGTAAGAAAGCATCGCCTTCACGGTATCAGTTGGCTGAGCTCCATTCAACAACCAGGTAAGAGCGCGCTCATTGTTGATTGTAATAGAAGCGGGGTTTGTGTTCGGATTGTAAGTTCCGAGTTTTTCGATGAAGCGTCCATCTCGTGGAGCTCTTGCATCAGCTACAACGACGTCATAAATGGCTTGTTTTTTTCTGCCCCGACGTGCTAATCTGATTTTTACGGACATAATTGTTTAGATTAAGTGAGTGGATGGAACCCGTCCATCCTAAATTTGGAGTGCAAAGATAGGGTAAATGATTGGAAAGCCACAAGTTGGGTTCAGAATATTTGCAGGTTTTTTACCAATTCGCTTATCTTGCGAGTCCTTTCCAGGCCCTGTAGTTCAATGGATAGAATAGAAGTTTCCTAAACTTTAGATATGGGTTCGATTCCCGTCGGGGCTACTTTCACCTTTTATGGTATGAAGGAGATTTTTTATGCTTATATCCTCAAAAGCTTGTCCTACGATTATTTCTATAAAGGACATTGTAAAAACTTGGAGCAGAGGCTCAAGCAACATAATAGCGGACAAACTAAATCTATTCGTCCCTACATCCCTTTTAAAATTGTCTATTTTGAAGAATTTGAAAGTTTGTCGGAAGCAATTCAACGAGAGAAATTCTTTAAATCTTCTACAGGAAGACGGTTTTTGAAAGAAAAATTGACTAAGTAGTTCAATGTCCGCCCGGCTGACGCGGTCGGACGGGGATAGAATAGAAGTTTCCTAAACTTTAGATATGGGTTCCCCGCCTGACGGCCGGCAGGGATTCCCGTCGGGGCTACTTTCACCTTTTATGGTATGAAGGAGATTTTTTATGCTTATATCCTCAATAGCTTGTCCTACGATTATTTCTATAAAGGACATTGTAAAAACTTGGAGCAGAGGCTCAAGCAACATAATAGCGGACAAACTAAATCTATTCGTCCCTACATCCCTTTTAAAATTGTCTATTTTGAAGAATTTGAAAGTTTGTCGGAAGCAATTCAACGAGAGAAATTCTTTAAATCTTCTGCAGGAAGACGGTTTTTGAAAGAAAAATTGACTAAGTAGTTCAATGTCCTCCCGGCTGACGCGGTCGGACGGGGATATACTAGAAGTTTCCTAAACTTTAGATATGGGTTCCCCGCCTGACGGCCGGCAGGGATTCCCGTCGGGGCTACTCCCTCTCCCTGAAGTCGGTTCGCCGGCTTTTTTCTTTTTCTCCTATAGCAGAGGGCGTTTTAACAAAGCCTGATTATTCCATTTAATCATTAAAGATTACATTTAGTAAGAAATCCATAAAATTCAGATGGCAATTGAATTTTTATGGGTTTCCATTTTTAATAATAAACCCAGACAACCCACCAAGATGAATAGTAGTCCAAACACTTCAAATCAGCTTTTCCACAAGCTTTTTGGAGAGCTCAGTGATGACTTTATTAACCAAATCTTAAACTCTGGTACCAAAAAACATCTCAATACAGGAGAATACTTGTTTCACCAGGGTGACCGACAAAATGTCCTGTTTATAGTCATTTCTGGAAGATTGAGAGCCATTAAGGAAGATGTCCGGGGCACTCGAATCCTCGGGGATATCGGTGAAGGAGAGCCTGTGGGGGAATTTGCGCTCTTTACAGGAGAACCACGAATGGCTTCAGTATTGGCGATCCGTAAGTCTGTGGTATTGGAGTTGGACCAACACGAATATTTAGAGCTGGTCGGGAAAAACCCGAGCCTTGCCAACTCCATGACCCAATTTGTGATCAATCGCTTGAGGAGAAACACCTTTCAGCAGAATCAATCCTCCCCGCCAAAAAATATTGCATTGATCAATCTGCAGGCGGATCACGATTTAAGCCCATGGACATCGGATATGGAGTCTTATTTCTTGGAAAACCAGATTCCGGTACAGGTATTTGATCACGAATCCCAGAAAAACATTTCGGATCAGGAATTTTTTGACTCGCTCGAGCGCTATGCCGGGGTGAATATTCTTCTTTGTAGCGAAGCCAATCCAAATTGGTCCCATCAGTGTCTGGTCTATGCTGATTTGGTGATTTTGGCTACGGATTTTGGGGCAAGTTCAGAGCTTTATCCCATCGAACAGGAATTGGATCTCTACTCACAAAGCATCCTCAATAAAAAGATTTACCTGCTATTTCTTCACGGAAAAGAGGCCAGTATGCCAATTGGCACCTCTTCTTGGCTGGAAAAAAGAACCATCAATCTCCACATTCATGTGCGGCAGGACAATCTCAAGGACATCCGAAGATTCTGTCGGATCATCACCAACGATGCAACAGGCTTGGTTTTGGGAGGGGGAGGTGCCAAAGGCTATGCACACTTGGGAGTGGTCAAGGCACTCCAAGAAAAGGGAATAGAGATCGATTTTCTCGGGGGAACAAGCGCAGGAGCAATCTATGGGATATCGATGAGCTTTTCGGATTTTGATTTTGAAAAGATCGAGGACATCATACAGCATGCCGTCAAATCCAAGCTCACCTCAAATGATCTTTCCCTCCCTTTGATTTCTATCCTTTCCGGGAAAAAAGTCAGGCGCTTTGTCCAAAACCTGTATAACAAATATGATCTGGAGGACATCTGGGTGAATTCCTACTGTGTCTCCACCAATTACTCCCGAGCCACCGCCAAAATCCACGACAGAGGTCCTATTTGGAGGCAGGTGCTGGCAAGTATGGCGATTCCGGGTGTTTTTCCTCCTGTGGTAATAGACCAATACCTCCATGTCGATGGCGCAGTCATGGAAAATCTCCCCATCGAACCCATGTATCGCTATCCCATCTCCAAAATAATAGCAGTATCTCTATCCGGATTGATCGACAGAAAAGTCGAATTTGAGAATACTCCGAGCAATTGGAGCTTGTTTTGGGACAAAATCTTGGGGAAAAAGCAGTATAAACTACCCAATCTGGGTTCCCTGATCATCAATTCCCTCATGCTCAACAGCCAACAGCGACAGGAAATAACCAAGTCCAAGGTGTCTCACTATTTTGAACTGAGCCTAAAAGGTGTAGGCCTACTTGATGAAAGGAAATGGAAACAAATCCTCAAAAAAGGCTACGATCAAACCATAGAATACCTGGAGCAACTTCCTGAGGAGGAGAGATTCTGGGAGAAAAAGACCTAATCATGTTCTCTGGAGGATAAAAAAGGCAAAAAATTGGGTGATCGAATATTTTTCTATTTGTAAAATCGTACCTTATTTCTCAGTTTTTAAAAATCAATTCTTATGAAAAAAGCTCTACTTTCTCTCCTTCTTTTCTTTTCCTCGTTTAGCCTTTGGGCACAAGAGTCCGCCTCAAATGGCTGGTACAGCGTATCCTCCACCGAAACAATCCTTTCACTAGGCTCAGTTAAGGCCACAGGATTGGAAACCAACAATGTGGTCAGGTTCACTCCCTTTTTCAACTACGCGGTCACGCTTCACAAGGACTTTAGCGACAAAGCAGGATTTTATTTCGGCGTGGATATCCGAAATGTGGGGATAATCACGGATCTCAATGATTCGGTTCGGGTCAAGCAGAGAACTTACAACCTTGGAATTCCTATTGCTCTCAAATTTGGAGACATGAAAGGAAACCTTGTGGGAATAGGTATCAACAATGAATTTGCTATCAATTACAAGCAAAAAACCTACGTGAATGACGAAAAGTCGAAAACCAATATTTGGTTTAGCGATCGAACCAAAATTTATCTCCCTTCTGCCTTCATCGAGTTTAAAGCAAAAACAGGAAACTACATTCGCTTTAAATATTACTTGACCGATTACCTGATCGAAGAAAATCAGGCCGTCAATGTGGCGGGAGTAAACTATCGGCCTACTCAGAGTAATATGATGTATCTCTCGGTCGGATTTATGCTTGACAACAGAGAAATACTCAAATAGGCAAACTTCATTTGCACAAAAAAGCCCTCGAAGATGAGTTCTCCGAGGGCTTTCTACTTTTTCAATAATGGTTATTTCAAGCTTCCGATCATGTCTTCTGGCTTGACCCATTCGTCAAACTGCTCAGAAGTCAATAGGCCCAACCCAATAGCAGCTTCTCTCAAGCTAGTTCCTTCCTTATGTGCCTTCTTGGCGATGGCAGCCGCATTTTCATAGCCGATATGAGTATTCAAAGCAGTCACCAGCATGAGGGAGTTTTCCAGATGCCGCTGAATCATCGGTGTATTGGGTTCTATGCCGATGGCACAGTTGTCATTGAAGGATACGCAGGCATCCCCAATCAGCCTTGCAGACTGAAGGAAATTGGCCGCAATCAATGGCTTGAACACGTTCAGTTCAAAATGACCATTGGAACCCCCGATGGTGATGGCTACATCATTTCCCATGACCTGAGCAGCTACCATAGTCATGGCTTCCACTTGGGTTGGATTGACTTTGCCGGGCATGATGGATGACCCCGGTTCATTTTCTGGAATCAAAATCTCACCGATTCCCGAGCGAGGTCCCGAAGAAAGCATCCTGATGTCATTGGCGATTTTCATCAGAGATACTGCCAATTGCTTCAACGCTCCGTGGGCTTCTACCATGCCGTCGTGAGCCGCCAAAGCTTCAAACTTGTTGGGAGCAGTGACGAAAGGATGACCGGAAAGATCAGCAATTTTCTTGGCCACCAATTCAGAATAGCCTTTTGGGGTATTCAATCCCGTGCCCACTGCTGTTCCTCCCAAAGCAAGCTCAGAAAGGTGAGCCAAAGTATTTTTCAAGGCTCTCAAACCATGATCCAATTGGGCCACATAGCCACTGAACTCCTGTCCCAAGGTCAATGGAGTGGCATCCATAAAATGGGTTCGCCCGATTTTCACCACATTTTTGAAAGCCTCGGCTTTGGCAGCCAAAGTATCTCTCAACTTTTGCACACCAGGAATCGTCGTCTCTACCACCATCTGATATGCCGCGATATGCATCGCAGTCGGATAGGTATCATTGGAAGACTGAGACTTATTCACATCGTCATTCGGATGAATTTTCTTCTTGACATCTTCCAAAGATCCTCCCAATAAGACGTGAGCCCTGTAAGCAATCACCTCGTTGGTATTCATATTGGATTGCGTGCCTGACCCAGTCTGCCAAATCACCAATGGAAATTGATCATCCAGCTTTCCCGCTAAAATCTCATCGCAGACTTGGCCAATAATATCCGCCTTAGACTGCTCCATGACTCCCAATTCGGCATTGGTTTGTGCAGCTGCTTTTTTCAGAATGGCAAAAGCACGGATGATCTCAATCGGCATTCGGTTCTTTTCTCCACCGATTTTAAAGTTGTTGATGGAGCGCTGGGTCTGTGCACCCCAGTATTTATCTGCGGGCACCTCTACAGGCCCCATGGTATCTTTTTCTATTCGAATGGACATGGTATTTTGGTCTTTTGTGATTTGAGCCGCAAGATAAGATCAATCGGACTTTTTGCCCAACCGGACAAAAACTAATCCTTGTCCTTCATCTCAAAATTGATCTGTTCGTGGAATAAAGCTCGGGAAATCCGAACCTGCCTGTGAAAAAACAGCAACCCCAACCCATAATTCCCCAAAGCCAGACTGAGGCAGATAAAGGCATAGCCTGGGTTGAGCTGATAGAAGAAATAGGCTGAAAAAGCCAATAAAATCACACTCCAAAAAGCCAAAAAGAATACGGTGGCAGGAAATGGCCGATACTCCACCAGTATCAAACTTCCCCGGGACGTGGACTCTACCTTTCCCGAAAGAAGGGGCAAGAATGAATCTCCTTTCTTGATCACCCGGGAAATACGAAAGCCCTCCTGACCTACAATTCCGTTGAATTTTATCTTTTCATCTGTGGAATTTTCCATACCCAGGAAATTCACCTGACGGGTAGTCCGCATCAGGTGTCCCAGCACTTCCTCCTTGGAAAGAATACTGACTAGGGCTTCGCTATGGTATGGAATAAGGTTCAAGGTTAATTTTTGACAGCCATACAGGAGATTTCCACATTCACGTTTTTGGGGAGCTTACTTACCTCAACTGTTTCTCGGGCCGGAGGGTTTTGCTTAAAATACTGACCATAAGCTTCGTTGATGGTTCCAAACTGTCCCATATCCCGGATAAAAATGGTACACTTGACCACATCCCCGAATCCAAAATCTGCGGCACGAAGAATGGCTTCCATGTTTTTCATCACCGCATGCGTCTCCTCTGTAATATTTTCATTGATCAGCTCTCCGGTATCCGGATCCAAGGCGATTTGCCCGGAGACATATAAGGTGTTGCCGGCAAGAACAGCTTGCGAATACGGCCCGATTGGTGCAGGAGCTTCTGAGGTGAAAATGATTTGATTGGACATAAAATTTACGATTTGCGAATTACGATTTACGAGCTTTTTTCAAGCATCAAACCTTGTTTCAATTGTTGCTTTCTTTTTTGATTCTGGAAATCTTCCAATTTTTCAATATTGAATTTTTAAGTACTCTGCCTTCTGACTAGGGATCCTGTCGAGGAACTAATCACTGGGCACTGAATCCTGACTACTGCTCACTGCTTTTTCGCTTCATTCCAGTACACATCCATTTCAGCCAAGGTCATTTCACTAAGATTTTTCCCGGCGGATTTAGCTGAATTTTCCAAATACTGAAATCGCTTGATAAACTTGAGATTGGTTCGCTCTAAGGCCTCCTCAGGGTTGATATCGATAAACCGGGCGTAGTTGATCAGAGAAAAAAGTAAATCACCGAATTCTCCAGTGGCCTTTTCCTTGTCAATCTCCGCATTAGCCGCAGCATTGAATTCAGCTTTGAATTCCTGCATTTCCTCCTCCACTTTTTCCCAAACTTGATGCTTTTCTTCCCAGTCAAACCCCACACCGAGGGCTTTTTCCTGTATTCGCATCGCCTTGATCAAAGCAGGAAGGGACTTTGGCACTCCTCCTAATACAGACACATTGCCCTTTTCCTTTAGCTTGATTTTTTCCCAGTTCTGACTGACTGTGTCTGCATCATTGGCTTGGGTATCCCCATAGATATGAGGATGACGGCGGATTAATTTCTCACACAATGCATTCGTCAGGGTAGCGATATCGAAATTCCCTTCTTCAGAACCGATTTTGGCATAGAAGACGATATGAAGAAGAATATCTCCCAATTCTTTTTTTATTTCCTCCGGATTTCCTTCCAAAATAGCATCAGAAAGCTCAAAGGTTTCCTCAATAGTTAAGTGTCTGAGACTCTCGGTAGTTTGCTTTTTATCCCAGGGACACTGAGCACGTAGCTCATCCATGATGGTCAACAATCGATCAAAGGCAGCCAATTGCTCAGCACGGGTACTCAAATTTGACATGAATTGGGAAACTATGGGGAAGTTGTGAACGTTTTCGAAGTAAAGCTTTAAATTTGCGCAAATTTATCCGTTATGGCAACTGTACTGATTACCCTCGGCTTCGTGGCCTTATTCTTTGTTCTGATGTCTGTGAGACTTATTTTCCTCAAAAACGGGGAATTCAAAGGCACCTGTGCCTCTCAAAGTCCATTTCTAAACAAGGAAGGAGCTACCTGTGGCTACTGTGGCAAGACAGTCAGTGCAGACAGCACCTGCGGCAATCCCGACAATGAAGTCGACAAGGTTCTAGCCAAATTCAAATAAATCCAATCCTGTCCTTTGGCAGGATTTTTTAAATCCACTTTTACTTAAATCTACTGTACGTGTCGCTTATTAAATCTATTTCCGGAATCAGGGGAACAATTGGTGGGAAATCCGGAGAAGGACTTACCCCCATTGACGTCGTCAAGTTTGCTTCCGCTTATGGAGCTTGGGTCATTGAGAAAACCGGCAATCCCAAAGTGGTCATCGGAAGAGATGCCAGACTGTCGGGAGACATGATCTCCAGACTGGTGTCCGCCACCCTTCAGGGAATGGGAATCGATGTGATCGATCTGGGTCTGAGTACCACTCCCACCGTGGAATTTGCCGTACCCAGAGAAAATGCAGGCGGAGGGATCATCCTCACAGCCAGTCATAATCCCATTCAATGGAACGCTCTCAAACTCTTGAATTCAATTGGGGAATTTATTTCCGATGAAGAGGGAAAAGCTATATTGGAAAAGGCTGATAAAGAAGATTTTAGCTTTGCTGAGGTCAAAAAACTTGGGAAATATACTCAGATCAGTGACTACATCGACCGGCATATCCAGCATGTGTTGGAATTGGATCTGGTAGACGTAGAAGCGATCAAAAAGAGGAATTTCCGCATTGTCGTGGACGCAGTCAACTCCACTGGAGGTATCGCTGTCCCCAAGCTTTTAGAAGCTTTGGGAGTAGAAACCATCGAAAAGATGTACTGCACACCCGATGGTCATTTCCCACACAATCCTGAGCCACTTCCTGAAAACCTGAGAGAAATCTCCAAAAAACTGGAAAAAGGAAAATTTGATCTGGGTATTGTAGTCGACCCGGATGTGGATCGATTGGCTTTCGTCAATGAGGACGGATCCATGTTTGGAGAGGAATATACCTTGGTGGCAGTGGCAGACTATGTATTGTCCAAGACTCCAGGTAACACCGTTTCGAATCTTTCCTCCACCCGGGCGCTGAAAGATGTAACCCTCAAAAGAGGAGGTGCTTATACAGCTGCAGCCGTGGGAGAAGTCAATGTGGTCAATCAAATGAAAGCAGTCAATGCGGTCATCGGAGGAGAAGGCAATGGGGGAATTATCTATCCTACTTCCCACTATGGCCGGGACGCTTTGGTGGGAATCGGTTTATTTTTGACTCACTTGGCCAAATTCGGCAAGTCCATTTCCATGCTTCGGGCTTCTTATCCTAACTACTATATCTCCAAGAACAAGATCGAACTCACTCCTGAAATAGATGTGGACAAGATCCTTTTGGAGATCAAAAACAAGTACAAAAAGCACCCGATCAATGATATTGACGGAGTGAAAATAGAGTTTGAAAAAGAGTGGGTTCATCTCAGAAAGTCCAATACTGAGCCCATTATCCGAATCTATTCTGAGTCAGATTCTGGGGCGACAGCAGAGCATTTGGCCAAAAAGATTATTTTGGACATCAAAGAAGTGGTCAGCTCTTCCCTGATCTGATTTATCCAGCCTACACCAAGCCAGAAAGAATGAAAGTTTACTTTGACAATGCCGCCACCACAGCCATGGACGATCGGGTGATCGAAGCCATGCTGCCTTTTATGAGGTCCCATTTTGGCAATCCATCTTCAGTTCATAGCCATGGACGCGAAGTTCGCAATGCCATCGAGAAATCCAGAAAAAAGGTAGCGGAATTGCTCAATGCCACGCCTTCTGAGATTTTCTTCACCTCTGGAGGCACCGAGGCAGATAACACAGCTTTGGTTTGCGGAGTGGAAACCCACGGCATCACCCATGCGATCAGTTCTCCGATTGAGCACCATGCCGTTCTCCATACCTTGGAGGTGTTGGAGAAAAAAGGGAAAATTAAACTGAGCCTTCTGGATGTCAATTCCAAAGGAGAAATTGACCATGGTCAGTTGGAAAAATTGCTCAAAGCCAATCCCAACAGCTTGGTGTCACTTATGCAGGCGAATAATGAGATCGGCAATCTGAATGATTTGGAGAAAATCGGAGGCCTAGTCAAAGAATACGGCGCTTTTTTCCATTCGGACACCGTACAGACTATGGGGCATTATTCTCATGATTTGAAAAATCTCTCTGTGGATGCTATCGTAGCAGGTGGACATAAATTTCACGGACCCAAGGGTTCTGGATTTTTATTTGTAAGAAAAGACAAGAAAATCCATCCGTTTATCCATGGTGGAGCTCAGGAAAGAAACATGCGGGGAGGTACCGAAAATGTGATAGGTATAATTGGCATCGCAAAGGCATTGGAACTTGCCTACGAAGATATGGCTAGTCACCAAGCCCATATTGAGAAAATCAAAGCTCACTTTATCGAAAAGCTCTCCCAGGAAATCCCTGGAGTGGAATTCAATGGTCTTTCAGCAGACTTAGGAAAAAGTCTATACACCGTATTGAATGTCAGCCTTCCGCCTTCAGAAGCCAATCGGGGTATGCTGCTATTCAATCTGGATCTGGAAGGAATTTCTGCTTCCGGAGGATCAGCCTGTAGTTCGGGAGCGACGGTGGGTTCTCACGTCCTTAGAGCTTTGAACCACAATCCTGAGCGTGATTCGGTGCGATTCTCTTTCAGTCGATTTAACACAGTGGAGGAAGTAGATTATACCGTCGAAAAATTAAAAGAACTCTACGCAGTAGAAGCCTAAGCAAAAGGAGCTCGATTGAGCTCCTTTCTTATTCTAAAAACCTCCTCACCGTTTCAATCACCGCCTCCGGTCGCTCGGCATGTAGCCAATGTCCGGCATTGGCGACAAACTCCAATTCGTAATTCGGGAAATGTTTTTCCAAATCCGGAAGATCGGATTGCTTGATGTAGTTGGAATTTGATCCTCCCAAGAACAATGTTGGCCCTTCGTATTTTGCCTCTTCAGGCAGTGCCTTTCCCACTTCCTCAATATTTTTAGTAATGACAGGAAGGTTAATTTTCCAGATAAAGCCTTCAGTATTTCGACCAAGGCTTTTCAGCAAAAACTGCCGGATGCCCAATTCATGAATGTATTCCCCCAATTGATCATCGGCCTCTTTTCGACTTTTGGTTCCCTTCAAATCAATGGAATTAAGCCCTTCCAAAATCGTCTGATGATGGATGGGGTAATATCTCGGTGCGATATCGGCTACGATCAGCTTTTCTACCCGCTCAGGATAGGCAGTGGCAAAAAACATAGCTGTCTTTCCACCCATGGAGTGGCCCATCAGGTAGATTTTATCCAACCCTTCGGCCTCCAGCAATTCCTTCAAATCCTCCACCATGACCCGATAATTCCATTCATCTGCATGGGGAGAATCTCCATGATTTCTTTGATCTACGAGGTAAAGGGTGTAATGCTTTTCCAGCTCTCGGGCTATGGAAAACCAATTATCCAAAGAACCAAAAAGTCCATGCAAAATGACTAATGGCTTACCGGAGCCTAAATTTTTGAAGTTTAAGGTCATCTTTATTTACGAAGTACGAATTACGATTTACGAGCCTAATTTTAGAATTCTATTTGTCCCCGGTAAGGAACCTTACCTCTTTCCGACTTTACTACCTTGCCACAATTATTCTTACAATCCACTACGGCGGCAGTTTTTTAAAATATTTCAATCTTCAAATCCTACTCTTCTAACTGCCTTCTATACATCTGAATGGTGTTTTCCAAACCATAATAGAGCGCGTCGCAAATCAGCGCATGACCGATGGATACTTCTTCGAGCCAAGTGATATTCTTTTTTAGGAAAGCCAAATTATGCAAATCCAAATCATGGCCTGCATTGAGCCCCAAGCCCAATTCCCGGGCAAGTTTGGACACTTCAACATAGTCTTTGATTGCTTTTTCCCGATCCTGATGGTAGTGAGAAGCATAGGGTTCGGTGTAGAGTTCTACCCGATCGGTTCCCGTTAGCTTTGCAGGTTCGAAATACTTGGGTTCTGGATTGATGAAAATCGAAACCCGGGTACCGATTTCTTTTAATTCAGCTACAATATCCTTCAGCAGGCTTTGATGGGCAATCGTGTCCCAGCCTGTGTTGGAAGTAATTGCATCCGGCGGATCAGGTACCAAGGTCGCTTGCGCCGGCTTCACTTCACGGATTAGCTGCATAAACCGCTGATCAGGATAGCCTTCTATATTGAATTCTGTAGTCACCACCTTGGCCAAGTCCAGGCAATCTTGATAGCGAATATGCCTTTCGTCCGGTCTTGGGTGAACTGTAATTCCCTCCGCTCCAAATCGCTCACAATCCAACGCTACTTTTACCACATTGGGATTGTTGGCACCCCTGGCATTTCTCAGCGTGGCGATCTTGTTGATATTTACACTCAGTTTTGTCATATCGGTTGATAAAAGGGTATTTTTACCCGGTAATCTAGATGTAACACAAACTTAGGACGAATGAGTTTAAAGCAGAAAGTAGAAACTGAAATAAAATCGGCTATGATCGCCAAAAACAAGGTCCGATTGACGGCCCTTCGAGCTATCAAATCTTTGATTTTGCTGGAAGAAACCAAAGAAGGATTTTCCGGCAGTCTGAGTGAGGATGACGAATTGAAACTTTTGACCAAAGCCGCCAAGCAACGAAAGGACTCCGCCGAGATCTATGAAAAACAAGGCCGAAATGATCTTTTGGAAACTGAATTGGCTGAGTTGGAGGTCATTCAGGAGTTTTTGCCCAAAGCACTTACCGATGAAGAATTGGGCTTGGCAGTCCAGGAAATCATCAATGTCACCGGTGCTGTAGGTCCAAAAGACATGGGCAAAGTCATGGGTGTGGCAAGCAAGCAACTCGCCGGAAAAGCAGACGGCAAGGCTATTGCGGAGAAGGTTAAAATGCTTTTAAACGGATAGTCTTGGCTCCACTGGATATTGTCATACTGATTCTGATCGGCCTGGGTGCTTATCAGGGCTACAAAAAAGGCCTTCTGATGAGTATCGTAGGCCTGATCGGATTTGTATTGGCTATCATTTTGGGAGTATACTTCATGGACCCGGTCAGCAAATGGCTAGCCACACGGCTGGATGAAATGACCTTTGCCTTCCCCATTTTAGCTTTTTTGATTGTTTTTGGGATCACTTTGGTCTTGGTAAATCTAGCCGGCTGGGTCCTGAAAAAAATGATGGATCTCATCCTGCTTGGAGGATTTGATAGTCTGGCAGGGGGGATTTTGGGGATCGTTCAAACGGCATTTTTTATCAGCCTTTTTCTTTGGCTTTCGCTGCAGTTTGGATTGAAGATGCCCAAGGAATGGAAAAAAGACAGTGAAGCCCTCATCTACATCGAACCTTTGGCACCTGGAATAGTCAGTGTACTGGAGCCCCTTTTTCCCAAAGTGAAGGAAATGGTGGAAACGATGAAGGAAATCTCTGAGGGATTTGAAAAAAAATCAGGGCCTTTTTAGTCTTTCCTTCAACCTGTATTTTTTAGAACCACTTGGTTAAACTCTATATTATCTGGTGATAAATCTGATTTTTTTACTATTTGACTAGTAAAAATATCGGATATTATTTCTATCGTAATAGATATAATACCCGGACAATACATACATTTACGTCTGAATTTCAATGAGTTTAGCCCAATGCGAAGGAAAATTTTCATCCGACTCAAGGAACATCTCAAAAGAGAGGAAGCGACCCTATTGATTGGGCCAAGACAAAGCGGTAAGTCTACCTTAATGAAGCAGCTCGAGGCTGAGTGTAAATCTGAAAATATCCCAACAGTTTATATTAATCTGGAAAACAAAAGCTTTTTGGCCGAACTGGATTCCAATCCACTTCATTTATTGGCCTATTCATACAATCCTCTGGTAAAAACAGTTTTTTTTCTGGATGAAATTCAATACCTGAGCGATCCTACCAATTTTATCAAATTGCTTTACGATGAGCATCGAGCACAAGTCAAACTGGTGGTCAGTGGAAGTAGTGCCTTTTATTTAGATGAAAAATTCAAAGACTCATTGGTTGGGCGAAAGCGGATTTTCAGGTTAAACACCTGCGATTTTGAGGAAACACTTCTTCTTCAGGGCAAAGAAGAATTACACCTCGAGTATCAAAAAATCAAATCCTCACCTAAATACAAATCGGTTAAATCGGATTTTTTAAAACTTGAATTTGAAAAACACCTGATTTATGGTGGTTATCCGGCTGTGGTCATCGAGCAGGATGAAAGAGAGAAAAAAGAGCTTTTGAAGGACATAAGAGACTCCTTTGTAAAGCGGGATATTCTGGAATCCGGAATTAAGAATGAGCTACTCTTTTATCAACTTTTCCGAATTCTTGCTGAGCAAACCGGGCAATTGATCAATGTAAATGAACTTAGCAATACCTTGAAAACTAGGTCAGAGACTATTCACAATTACTTGAGGATCATGCAAATCTGTTTTCATGTGGAAACTGTCAGACCCTTCTACTCTAATGTTCGCAAGGAACTTGTCAAAATGCCAAAAATCTATTTCCTGGATTTGGGTCTAAGAAACTGCCTGCTAATGAATTTCCAGTCTATTCAAATTCGTATGGATCGTGGTGAACTTTGGGAAAATGCGATTTTTAGAAGTTTGGCAGACCGTTTTGGGCCAGAGGAAATCAGGTTTTGGAGGACAGCGGATGGTAAAGAAGTAGATTTTGTCCTGCCGGAAATAGAGGACCCGATGGCCCTGGAAGTCAAGCTGGATCAAAAATCAAATAAACAATCCAAATACAAGCTATTCACGGAAAGCTACCCATCATTACCGTTTCGTTTTGTCAACCTGAGTCCTTGGAATGAAGAGGTATTGAGGAAAGAATTTTGATTGAAATCAAACGAAAAAACGTCGATACTTTTGATGCTTGCCCCCTTCGAAAACCTACCTCAAATCAATCACTTCAATCCCGGGATATTTTTTGGGATCAAAGACAAAATAATCTGCTGAAAGTGAAGGAGCTTGTTTCAATTCCCTGAAAGAATAAGAAAGCGTTCCGCCTTGACCGTCAGACATCTCCCAAGCAAGAAGATCTTGGGTGTTTTTATCAACCATCAACTTCACCTCCTTAAAAGGAGAATCTGCTTTTTGAGCCACTAGAAGGACTACTTGTACCGGCTTTCCTTTGTAGGTATTGTCTGCCAAGAGTCGGTAATTGTAGCCTGTCTCATACATTTTGTAGATGTTTGAGGGAGTCAGTTCTCCTTCCATTTGGCTGACATCATTGATGGTGACTTCCTTGTACCCATCACTTTGAATAAAGGTCCATACGGTCTTCCCGTCATTGAAAATTTCCTGATCTGGAAGCTTGAGCCTGTACTTTTCTCCCTTTACGGCAAGCTCTCCCTGCTGTCGGTCTTGTACCACCCCAGCATCTGAATAGGTGAAGTCAAAGTTGGCAGTAAAGCCATTTAAGCTTTGGTATTTTTTGCTCATCCCGTCGAGGACAGCTTTGGCTTTTGGATCCTTTTGCCCGAAGGCAAAAGAAGACACAAAAACCAGAAAAATCAGGATCAAAGAGGGGAAAACTTGTTTCATGAATTGATGGGTAGAAACGGATTGTTAGGCTTTTACAAGCTATTCAATAACCGTTCCAAACTGGCCTCATCCTGGACCAGAACCTCCCTCGCTTTAGAGCCCTCAAAAGGTCCCACAATGCCCGCTGCTTCCAGCTGGTCCACGATTCTGCCCGCACGATTGTAGCCCAACTTGAGCTTTCTCTGGATCAAAGAGGTACTTCCCTGCTGATGGAGGACGATCAGCCTAGCCGCATCATCAAACAAAGGATCCCGATCCGAAAGATCTACATCCGCTGCCGAACCATCTCCTTCCTCTCCTTCAAATTCCGGCAAAAGATAAGCATCCGAGTAGCCCTTTTGATTACCAATCCAGTCACAGATGGCATCCACCTCCGGAGTATCCAAGAAGGCACACTGAAGGCGGATCATCTCCGAACCCTGGGAAAGCAACATATCACCCATACCGATCAGCTGGTCCGCTCCACCTGCATCAAGGATGGTTCGGGAGTCGATTTTGGAAGTCACACGGAAGGAAAGACGGGCGGGAAAGTTGGCCTTGATGATACCCGTGATCACATTGACAGATGGTCGCTGGGTAGCCACTACCAGGTGAATCCCTATCGCTCGGGCCAATTGGGCCAAACGTGCGATTGGACCCTCGATCTCCTTCCCTGCAGTCATCATCAAGTCCGCCAATTCGTCGATGACCAAGACGATGTAAGGCATGAAGTAATGACCCTTCTCCGGATTCAGCTTTCTGGCGATAAACTTGGCATTGTACTCCTTGAGGTTTCGGCAACCGGCATCTTTGAGCAGATTGTACCGATTATCCATCTCAATACAGAGGGAATTCAGGGTGTAAATTACTTTCTTGGTATCGGTGATAATCGCTTCCTCCGAGCCGGGAAGCTTGGCCAAAAAGTGTCTTTCGATTTTGTTGAAAAGTGTCAACTCTACCTTTTTAGGATCGACCAGGACAAACTTCAACTGGGAAGGATGCTTTTTATAAATCAGGGAAGCCAAAATCATGTTCAATCCCACAGACTTACCCTGACCGGTAGCACCGGCCATCAGCAAGTGGGGCATTTTGGCCAAATCCACTACAAACACCTCGTTGGCGATGGTTTTACCCAAAGCTACAGGAAGGTCTTTGTCTGACTTCATGAATTTCTCCGTGCCAATGACTGCGCGGGCGGGGACTAACTCCCTGTTTTTGTTTGGAACCTCTATCCCGATTGTTCCCTTACCAGGGATTGGAGCAATGATCCGGATTCCCAAGGCTGCCAAACTTAAGGCGATATCGTCTTCCAGATTTTTGATTTTGGAAATCTTCACTCCCGGATTAGGCACGATTTCATACAAGGTCACTGTTGGACCAATGGTCGCTTGAATCCCCTGAATACCGATCTGGAAATTCTCCAGCGTGGTGACAATCTTGTCCTTGTTCTCCTCCAACTCCTGCCGGGTCACCGTGACCTTCTTGACATCGTATTCATTCAGCAAGTCCAGCGTGGGATATTGATATCGGGGAAGATCCAGGGTAGGATCATAAGGATCCAAATTTTCGACTTCTTCTGCGGTCTTTTCCTCTTGAACAGCCTTGTGGACGGTGAATTTTCCTACCGCCGGTTCCGGAGATACTTGTGCCACTTTTTCATCCAAAAGATTGACCTGAGGTACATCGAAAAGGTCTTCCTCCAACTCAGACTCCTCATCTTCCATATCTTCCAGCTCATCCTCCAAGTCCAAGGCTTTTTCAACCTCGAGATTTTTCACCTCCCAAGAACTTCCGTCATCCAGAATATCTTCTTCCTCTTCTAATTCTTCATCTGAAGAAAAGGGATTTTGAGCGGGTTTGGCGGATATGTTTTCTTGCAAATCATCGATGTCTGATTCGGTTTTTGGAGAAAACATGTTCAATTGATCTATCCCGAAAAACAGCACAACAAATATCAAAAGGGAGACTATGATCAGGATAAAGGTTCCCATTCCCAGAAAATCCGCCGAGAGCTTGGCCAATTCATATCCCAATCCTCCGGAAATGAAACTCCAATAGGAATACCCCTCCACCAAAATGACCAAATACCCAATCAGCAATCCCAACCACACAATGAAAAAAAGGGAAAAAACGGTGTAGCGTGTGAGGGAAACTAGTGAAAACTTGAATGTCCAGCGGAAACCCAACAGAAAAATGAATGGAGGGATAAGAAAGGCGGCTATTCCAAACCAACGATAAATCAACCAATTCGAAACCTGAGCGCCAAAGTATCCCAACCAATTTTGTGAGGCACGGGCGGCTTCTCTCACTGCCTGATCGGGATTATTGAAGACCAAGCTTTGATCTTCAGGTCCATTGAGCAGATAAGAGATGAAAGCGATTACCAAAAAAATACTGATCGAAATCAAGCTGAGCCCGGAGACCAATGCCAACTGCTTGAATTGAAACTTTCCCAATGAAAATCCAGGTCCAGAAGGCTTTTTGGGGCTTTTCTTGACATTTTCTGATTTTTTACGAAAGGTGTTGGTACGGGAGCTTGGGGACGCCATTGAGGTGAAAGTACGAGTTTAATTTAAGCCAAAAGGCTACACTAAGACAACTTACCGGGAAAAAAATGCCAGAAGTCCTTTTTTGATCTTTTTTACTATGCTTGGCCCCTCATAAATCATGCCCGAGTAGATCTGAACCAGACTTGCCCCGGCTTCCAGCTTCTCTATTGCATCTTCAGGGGAAAAGATTCCACCTACCCCAACAATCGGAAAAGCCCCTTTGGAATGAGTATGTAGGTATCGGATTACTTCAGTGCTCCGCTTTCCTAGGACTTTCCCGCTTACTCCACCGGCTCCGATAGCTTCCACCTGAGCAGGGTCAGTGCTCAAAAGCGACCGGTCAATCGTGGTATTGGTCGCAATCACTCCATCAATCCTTGTTTCTCCGACAATCTCAATGATATCATCTAACTGCCCCTCAGTCAAATCCGGAGCGATTTTCAACAAGATGGGTTTGGGCTGCTTTTTTAAATCATTGGCTGCTTTCACAGCAGAAAGTAAGGCTTTCAGCGGTTCTTTTTCCTGCAAATCCCTGAGATTGGGGGTATTGGGAGAGCTGACATTGACCACAAAATAGTCAACATAAGAATGTAAAGCTTCCAGACAGAAAAGGTAATCGTCGACTGCCTTTTCATTTGGAGTGACCTTGTTTTTACCAATATTTCCACCCACAATGACTTTAGACTTTCTCTTCTTCAGCCTTTCTACTGCCTCAAGAACTCCTCCGTTATTAAATCCCATGCGGTTGATCAGGGCTTCATCCTGAGGAAGGCGAAAAAGCCGGGGTTGAGGATTGCCTTCCTGAGGCTTTGGCGTAAGGGTTCCGATTTCGATAAATCCAAATCCCAGCATGGCCATTTCATCAATCAGCTTGGCGTCTTTGTCAAAGCCAGCAGCCAGTCCCACAGGATTTTTGAACTTTAGACCAAACACCTCCCTCTCCAATCTGGGATCATCCAGCTCAAATCCTGACTCCAAAATCGAACTGATTATGGGAATATTGAAAGTGAGTTTGGTGAGATCGAAAGTGAAATGGTGAGCATCCTCTGGTTTTTTCAAAAAAAGCAAAGGCTTCAGGATGGACTTGTACACGGCTGAGAATTTGGATCAAAGCTCAAAGATAAAGCATATCACTTCTTGCCCTAAAATCAGGATAAAAAAAGAGGAAGCATTGGAAAGACTGCCTCTTTTGAATCTTGGTATTTCCAGTCTTTCCCCGCCAAGGTTGGGACCCTAAAGGCCAGAGAAAAAAAAAAATCTTTGGATTGAGTTTGGAGTTTTTTTGGAAAAACAGGAAGGAAAAACCAATCCCCAAAATCCCCTTCCACTACCTGCAACAAACTGGCATTCAAAGCGAGGTGTATAAAATTCTTTTATTTTGAACAAAAATTAGGCTTACGCGTGTTTAAAAGCTGGTAAAAAAAAGCCTGATCGGCGCCATTATGAAAATAGGAATTGTTTGCTATCCTACCTTTGGAGGAAGTGGTGTAGTAGCCACAGAGTTGGGGAAAGGCCTCGCCAAAATCGGTCATGAGGTCCACTTCATCACCTACAAGCAGCCCATGAGGCTGGATTTTTTCAGTGAAAACCTCTTTTATCATGAGGTAGACATCAAAAGCTACCCGCTTTTTGAATTTGCCCCTTACGAACTGGCACTTGCAAGTAAAATGGTCAGCGTAGTCAAATACGAGAATCTCGACCTCCTTCACGTCCATTATGCTATTCCGCACGCTTCGGCAGCTTACATGGCCAAGCAGATTCTGAAGACAGAAGGGATACAAATACCAGTGGTCACCACCTTGCATGGTACGGATATTACCCTTGTAGGCAAAGACCCAAGCTATGAACCCGTAGTCACATTTTCGATCAACCAATCGGATGGAGTCACAGCGGTATCCGAAGACCTGAAAAAGGAAACCTATGAGTATTTTGACATCAAGCGGGATATTGCAGTCATCCCCAACTTCATTGACTTAGAGCGATTCAAAAAGCAACGAAAGGAACATTTCAAGCTCGCCATTTGCCCCAACGGAGAAAAACTCCTGGTACACACCTCCAATTTCCGGAAGGTTAAGCGGGTCGAGGATGTGATCCAAGTATTTTACAATATCCGAAAAGAAATCCCCGCCAAGTTACTTTTGGTCGGAGATGGACCTGAGCGAGACCGGATGGAGCGTCTTTGCCGTACCTTGGGCACCTGCGATGACATCCGCTTTTTGGGAAAATTGGAAGCGGTCGAGGAGGTTTTGTCTGTGTCGGATTTGTTTTTGATGCCTTCGGAAAAGGAAAGTTTCGGACTGGCAGCCCTTGAAGCCATGGCCTGTGAGGTGCCTGTCCTTTCATCCAATGCGGGAGGTATCCCAGAACTCAATCTGGACGGAAAGACCGGATTTGCCTGTGCGGTGGGTGACGTGGAAGACATGACTGCCAAGGCAAAAATCATTCTTGCGGATGAAAATCTTCCCGGTTTCAAAGAGCGGGCTTTGAATCGTGCTAAAGAATTTGATATCCATCAGATTCTTCCCCGATATGTGGCCTATTATGAGGAAACCATCGCAAAAACCCTGAGTACGGTTTAATAATATGATTTAAATCAATCAGCGCTTAATTTTTAAAAGTTGAAAAACCTTACCTTTGTGCCGTTGTTATTCCTACGAAAAACAGATCATTGAACTGAATACTATGAAAAAGATTGGAAGATTGGATAAGCCGGACAACTTCGGTTCAGCCAAGATGTTTTCTAATCCCCTTCTGGAGAAAATCTCCAGAACCCACATTTTGGTGCCGATCACGCTGTTTGTTGCGATCTCCTCGGTGTCTTTTTACTATGCAGTGACTTCGACAGAGATTGGATTGTGGGTTGGGATGTTGGTTTTGCTGGCAGGCTTGCTGGCTTTCACTTTTGTGGAATATATGATGCATAAGCATTTCTTCCACATGGAGCCTAATACTCCGATTAAGGACAAGCTACAATACACCGTGCACGGTGTACACCATGATTACCCGAAAGACAAAGATCGCTTGGCAATGCCTCCTTTCGTGAGTGCCGCCTATGCTGCGATTTTCTATTTGGTCTTCAATCTGATTATGGGAGATTATGCCTTGTACTTCCTTCCCGGATTTCTTTTGGGGTATACAGCTTACCTGGGTGTGCACTATATCGTACATGCCTACAGTCCTCCCAAAAACTTCTTCAAGGCTCTGTGGGTCAATCACGCAATTCACCACTACAAAGATCCAGACACTTCCTTTGGAGTAAGCTCTCCTCTTTGGGACTACATCCTGGGGACCATGCCTAAAAAAGACTAAAACAAGCCTCCCTTTTGGGAGGTTTTTTGTTTGATGGGTTTGCTACAAAGACGGAAAGAAAGTTAGAATTTCTGAAGAAAAACTTCATGTTCACCGGACCTTTTACTCAGATGTTCATTATTTGATACTAAAAACTATGAACACTGAACCCTGAACAAATAAAACCCGATAACTCATTAACCAATAACTAGCCTTGCGCCTTTGAGCCTTATTGACAAAAACCATAATGACAACTATATCAATTATCGGCCTGGGATGGATCGGAGAGCCTTTGGGCTTTCACCTGAGGGAAAAAGGATATAAAATCCTAGGCTCCACTACCTCTGAAGAAAAAAAGGCAAAACTTTCCCAAAAAGGCCTTCAAGCCATCCGCTTTTCACTCAATCCCCATCCGGAGGGAGTGGGTTTTAATGCCTTGTTTCAGTCCGAAATCCTCGTCGTTAACATTCCTCCCCGAACCCGATCCGGAGATGGACTTTTCCACCTCGAGCAGATTAAATATCTGAAAAGTTTGATTGATAACTCACCCATTAAAAAGGTGATTTTTGTTTCCAGCACAGGAGTTTACCCCGAAGCAAATTCTCCCGAAAAGTACGGGGAGGACTTTCCCCTATCTCTGGAAAATACCGGTAATGACACCCTTTTCCGAGCTGAGCAAATGATGTCCCAAGCCAGAAAATATGACTTGACGATTGTGCGATTTGGAGGTCTTTTGGGAGATGACCGGATTCCGGGGAAGTACTTTTCGGGAAAGGAAAATGTGGCAGGCCATACCCGGGTCAATTTTATCCATCGCAGGGATGCAGTCGCCCTGCTTGCTTGGGTGATGGAAAAAGAACTTTGGAATGAAACCTTCAATGGAGTAGCGCCAATTCACCCACTGCGAAGGGATATCTATCAAAAAAATGCGGCTGAATTGGGCTTTGCACCTCCGGCTAGTTACCAAAATGAACCCGAAGGAAATGATCGTTTGATTGATTCCAGTAAGATTCTGGAGACGGGGTTTGAGTTTGAGTTTCCGGATCCGATGGAGTTTAGATACAGTTGAAACACTATTGAAATACATTTGAAATAAAGCTTCCTGCGGCAGCAAAATATTTTTGTCACCAGCTCCTTTGGACTTGAATTTTCTAGGTATTTATTTCTCTTTTTTCCCCCGACGAAGGAGGGCTTATTTCCACGATATTTAATGGAGCTTATCTGCTCTTTAATTCGCAAATCATCTCTCAAAAATAATATCTCCATCATATCTCGCGACCGCAGGGAGCCTATTTCTATTGTATCTCGTGCAACATATCTTTTTTCAAATTCTGCCAACTGCGACTGCTTTCTGATCACTTCTGCCTTCCGCCATCGTGTCTTTGTGGCAATTCAAAAATGCCATCTTGTCACTTTTTCCCACTTGGAACGGGCATTGATATGCTCACTCCGTCAACATTTTGTAACTACTAAACCGATTTATACCATGCAGGAAAAAGGTACGATCTCGATTCATACCGAGAACATTTTCCCCATCATCAAAAAATTCTTATACTCTGATCACGAGATTTTCCTCCGCGAACTCGTATCCAACGCCGTCGATGCCACGCAAAAAATCAAACGACTGGCTACCCTAGGCCAATACAAAGGCGAATTGGGAGACATTACGGTAGAAGTTTCTTTTGATGAGAAAAAGAAAACCATCACCATCTCCGACAAAGGCCTCGGGATGACCGCCGAGGAGATCAAAAAGTACATCAATCAGATTGCTTTCTCCGGAGCTACAGAATTCGTGGAGAAATTCAAAGATGCCAAAGACGCCAACGAGATCATCGGCAAGTTTGGCTTGGGTTTCTATTCCGCATTTATGGTCGCCAAAAACGTGGAAATTCACACACTTTCCTATCAGGACGGCGCCGAACCAGCGATTTGGACTTGCGACGGAAGCACTGAATTTGAAATCAAAAAAGGCAAGAAAAAGACCCGAGGAACCGACGTGATTCTTCACATCAACGAGGATTCTGAAGAGTTCCTAGACAAATGGAAGTTGCAGGGCATCCTCGATAAATACTGCAAGTTCCTGCCTGTGCCGATCAAGTTTGGCACCAAAAGCGAATCAGTAGAAGACGGAGTCGATGACAAAGGGGAAAAGAAATGGAAGTCCGTAGAAGTGGATAATATCATCAACACCACTTCCCCGATCTGGACCAAATCTCCAAGCGATCTAAAGGACGAAGACTACCTCGCATTCTACAAGAGTCTCTATCCGATGAGCGAGGATCCGCTTTTCTGGATTCACCTCAATGTGGACTATCCATTCAACTTGACCGGTGTATTGTATTTCCCAAAAGTCAAAAACGAATTCGAGCTGCAGCGCAATAAAATCAAACTTTTTAGCCGTCAGGTATTCATCACAGACGAGGTGAAGGACATCGTGCCTGAATTCCTGATGCTGCTTCACGGGGTGATCGACTCTCCGGATATTCCGCTCAATGTGTCCCGAAGCTTCTTGCAAGCTGATGGCAACGTGAAGAAAATCAACAACTACATCACCAAAAAAGTAGCTGACAAGCTATCCGAACTTTTCAAAAAAGACCGCAAAGCCTATGAAGAAAAGTGGAATGACATTGGCCTGTTTGTGAAGTACGGTATGATCTCCGAGGAGAAATTCTACGAGAAAGGCAAGGAATTTACCCTGCTAAAAAACACCAAAAACGAGTATTTTACCCTAGATGAATACCGTGAGAAAGTGAAAGCGGTGCAGACCGATAAAAACGATCAGGTAGTCTACCTCTATGCTACTGATCTCAACAAACAGGACGGATTTATCGATTCTGCGAATAAAAAAGACTACGATGTCTTGGTGCTGGACTCTCCGATCGACAGCCACTTTATCCAGCATATCGAAACCAAGTTAGAGAAAACCCAACTCAAGCGGGTGGATGCCGACGTGGTGGAAAAGCTCATCCAAAAAGACTCCACCTATGCCAACCTTCTGACCGAAGATCAGAGCAAATCCGTCAAGGAACTCTTCGAAAAGGCGATCAACAACAAAAACTACAGTGTGGAGATCGAGGGCTTAAGCCCTGAGGAGATGCCCGTGACCATTACCATGGAAGAGTGGATGCGTCGTATGAAAGATATGGCCCAGACCGGAGGCGGACCAATGAGCTTCTACGGTAGCCTGCCTGACAGCTACAAAGTCGCCATCAACGGTAACCATCCCGTAGTGGACAAAATCCTAAAAGCCGATGGCGAAGAATCCCAACTGAAGCTAGCCAAGCAGGCATTTGACTTGGCGATGCTGTCTCAAGGCTTGCTGACCGGCAAGGATCTGACTGCCTTTGTGAAGCGAAGTGTGGAGATGATCTGATGTGAGAGTAGGCTGTCTCAAAAGTGAAGTTTGTCACATTGAGCGAAGTCGAAATGTCGTCAGGGAAGCTAGAAATGGCCTTCAACTTCGAGACTCTCGTCTCTCAGGTGCTTAGGCTGACAACGAAACGATTTATGAGACAACCTCTTTGATATATACTTAAACCTTCGAGGTTTCGAAAACCCCAAAGGTTTTTTAAATCCCCGGAAAGTAGCCGGGGATTTTCTTTTATTACGGTTGATTTACAATAAATCGGAATTGATACCTAAGGACTGATTACATATCAACAAATTGTATTTCAACGAGTTAAAAATTGAACTTTTCCGTAAACTAAAAATAATTGGATTGATTTTCAACTAGTTATGATTTTTTGAAAAAGAATTATTCGTTTTTTCTTGACAAAATCAAGGGGGGGGGGGGATTAAATTTAGTTCAAGTTCAATGCGCGGCGAGCTTTTTAATCAATTTCTAAACCTCAAAAACATAAAAAAATGAAAAAGTTAAAAATTACACTGATAGCACTTAGCTTGGGTACATTGGGTTATAATCCTGCGATTGCATAACCTGATAGGGTATGCTGTATTGAAGCTCCAATGGAGTATTGTGTTGTAGTGATTTATCCAGGTCCAACTGGTCCCGGTACAGGAGAAAGTTTTCCTTTTGGAGGAATAAGAGTTGACTGTCCTAGAATCCCCTAGAAATGATTTTTAATGACCGAAGTATTAAATACTTCGGTCACATCCCAAAAGAATTATCCCTTTAGTAAAATGAGGTATTTACAAATTGCAGTTTTGTTTTCGTTTTTTTCATGTGCTGTAAACACTGAAAATTCCCAATTTGACCCATTAAAAGACTTTGAAAGGCAAGAACTACTCAGGTCAAAAAGAATGGTTGCTTCCGATTCTATTTTCAAAACCAACGACTTGTTGATGACAGGTAAGTATTTGATTGTGCATGATCCAGATCTCCAATATATTTTTAAAATCATTGACGTTTCAAAGGATGAATTTCTTTTTTCTTTTGGAAGGCGGGGCGAGGGACCATGCGAGTTGGGCCCACTTTCTTTCATTAACCGTTTTGGGCCCGAAGGCCAATTTTTAGGTATATATAATGGTTCTTCCCGAACTTATTTAGAATTTTTATTCCAAGATATAATCGATTTGAATGGAGACCTAGATTGCATTGAAACTAAGTTTAACTTAGAAAAATATCATTTATCTATCGCAAAGATCCGATCAAAGCTTGCAATTGGCTATGCTTTGGATGATCAACCTTATTCTTTGATTACTGATGGGAAATCGGTCAATAAATTAGGTAGCTTCCCCTTCCAAGACGAATTTCCGAAAGTCCCTAGGGAAGTACTAGCAATGGCTTATCAGAATAGATTGATCAAGCATCCAACAGAATCTAAACTAATTTCCACTTCGCGTTTTTCTTTCAATATGGATTTTTTGAGTTGGGACAATTCTGGGAATTTGGAAATTTATAAGAGTTTGCATTTTTGGCCAACCGAATTCTTGTATGAAGAAACTGCAGGAGAGTTCGCTGCTCCTATTACTTCAGAGAATAGGTTCGGGAACCTGAGTACCACTGTTTCAAAAAGGTTTATATATGTACTATATAACGATGAACCATGGAATTATCAATTCCCTCAAAAAAGCAAAAAGATACTAGTTTATGATTGGGCAGGATCTTCAATAAAAATATATGAACTAGATCAAGAGCTAAGTCATATTGCCGTACATGAAAATGACGAATATTTGATTGGTTACTATGATGACGGTAAAGCCAACCTCTATAAATTTGATTTGGAATAAGACTTATAGGGATTTTTAGGCTTATCTGTTTCTTGAAAAATAACTTCTTATGGACCTATCATTAAAATTTTAGGAATTTTGTCCTTTTGGAAGATTTTAAAGAATTCCATATATCACAACTATTAGTCTTTCCCTATAGATGGCATTCCCTTATAGGGTGATTATATTTCAGATCTTGATCGAATGAAATACAAAAAGAAAAGGAACTATTTGCGCTCAATATTTTGGCTTTATTTGATCCTTTCTTCCTGCACTTCCCGGATAAATGATTATTCCGGCAGAAAACTGGAAATTTCCACTCAACCCAAATTCATATCTACTGGCAATTCCCTTGCTCAGTTTTACTTTTTCAATCAAGTCCGAAATGATTCATTGCTTCTGTACAATTCATTTATTCACTCCCTTGATCTCGTTGATTTAAAATCAGATTCGGTAGTAAACCGGATAAAGTTTGAATTGAATGGCCCCAATGCGGTGAATGACATCAGCTCCTTTTATTTTCATAATCGGGACTCCATTTTTCTATCAGAGGAAAATTTTTCTGTTGCTCTGGTTAACTCCAAAGGTGAATTGAAAAACAGATATAGTGACTTACTGTCAGGATTTCCTCCGGATGAAAAAGAAAAGGTTTATTCCAATAGCCCTTCCTTGCGGTTTGCTTCCCAAATGCTGTATGATCCTGGTCACAAGGAAATTTTGCTCTACTTTATGCCCTTCGATTAGCCGGAAAAGAAGCGGATCTTTGCTGCCTATTCTTTGGAGAGCCGAGAATCCAAATCCTTACCTATTCACCTACCTGAGCAGTATTTGGGTAAAAAATTGGATCTGAGTAAGCTGTTTTTGACCTCCGGCACGGTAGATAAATCGGGATTTGCTTACCTCTTCTCTGGTAGTCCGCTTGTTTTCCGATACGATTTCCAAACCCAAAAAATAACTTCAGCTGAAGTTAATCCTCCTTGGGAAAAAGTAAAGGCAGATGACATTCCTTTTGGCCCGATGAGCTCAGAACAAAAACAGGACTTTATGAAGAAGAATCCATTTTACTATAAAATCTATTTTGATCCGTATCGAAATCTGTACTACCGACTGAGTAGCCCCCCGAGGCCAAATGCTTCAGAGCTGGACTTTCATTATGTCAATTACAACACAATCTGCTTGACGGTATTAGACCAAGATTTCCAGGTACTGGATCATCATTTTCTCCCTAAAGAAAATGTGTATAACGTGGGATTCTCCTTTGTGACCTCAGAGGGCCTTTGGATCAGCTACAACTCAAAAAACCAAGATGACGAGAATTGGATCAAAGGAGATTTGATCCAATTCGATACGGCACCAAATTAATTTGAGTACTTTCAACCCCCATAATGGCTTCAAACTCTTGGAGGGTTTATTTCCCCAGTACCCAACTAGGCTATTTCGGGAATTGGGTTATTTTTGTCTATGCTTTCCAAAAAGACCAAGTACGCCCTCCACGCCCTCACCTACCTGGGCAAGCACAAAGCCGAAGGAACAGTCCTGATTCACGACATCGCCGAGGAGCACGGCATTTCCCATAAGTTTTTGGAAAACATCCTCCTTGAGCTGCGCAAAGCCGGCTACCTCGGCAGCAAAAAAGGCAAAGGCGGGGGCTACTACCTCATCAAAGAACCCAAAGACATCCCCCTTTCCCGAGTGATTCGTCTGCTCGATGGACCCATCGCTTTGCTCCCCTGCGTCAGCCTCAACTACTACGAACCCTGCGCCGAATGCAAGAATGAGGCCATCTGCGGGATCAATAAGGTCATGGCTCAGGTCCGGGATGAAACGCTTAAAATACTGGAAAACAAAACTTTACAGGATATTTTGGAAGGAGAATAAAATTTTTTCCTCATAAAGTCTATAATTTTTATAGGGTTTATATACTTTTGCTTTCCTATACCGTTGTAGTTGCATGATTCTAGACCAGCCTCTCAAAAAATGGTTCGCTTCCAAAAAAGGGACCGACTCCAATCTGAAAAGCATAGCCAAGTCCATTTCCTGGAGAATAGTAGGGACGCTTGACACCATGGTTATTTCTTACATCATCACTGGGCAGCTCGTGATGGCCGTTTCGATTGGCTCTGTTGAGGTAGTCACCAAGATTTTGCTCTACTACGTGCACGAGCGTGTATGGGAAAATGTCACCAAAACAAAGAAAGATGAGCCTGAAGCAGAATTGGTCCGATCTTGAAATTCGGGTAAGAGACCTCAGCCCCTCTGAAGGGCTGGCCTTTTTGGCTGATCTTTTTCCGGGAAAGGTAGTCTTTTCTACCTCTTTAGGTCAGGAAGATCAGGTGATCACTCAGTTGATCGCTTCGCAAAACCTACCGATCCGGATCTTTTCCCTGGATACGGGAAGGTTATTCCCCGAGACCTTGGAACTCTTGGCCCGAACAGAAGCCAAATACAAGACCCGGATCAAAGTATATTACCCCGAACGTGACTCAGTCGAAACTTGGGTTGCCAAAAACGGTATCAACGGGTTCTATGAATCGGTAGAAAACAGGAAATCCTGCTGCTATGTCCGAAAAGTAGAGCCTCTGAAAAGAGCCTTAGCCGGTAATGAAATATGGGTCACCGGACTTCGAGCCGAGCAAAGCGCCAACCGAAGCGGGATGAAAAAAATCGAATGGGATGAATCCAATCAGATCATCAAATACAATCCCTTATTGGATTGGTCTTTTGACGAAATGATCGCCTACATCGACGGGCATAAGATCCCCTACAATACGCTCCACGATCAGGGTTTTATCAGCATTGGCTGTGCTCCCTGCACACGAGCAATCCTTCCCGGAGAAGACGCCCGTGCCGGCAGATGGTGGTGGGAAGACTCAAAAAAGGAGTGTGGGTTGCACAGCAAGTGACCGATGCCAGATGTCGGATGTCCGATGAACCTTCGGCATTCAATATTTGATGTTCAACATTCTTTATTGAAAAATTGAAATATTACCAGAATCATAAAATACAGTAACTATTTGAAACAAGGTTTAGCTGCTCCTCACAAGCTCGTAAACCTGTGCTGAGCGTAGTCGAAGCATCGTACTTCATAATTCGTAAATCCTATGAACCTATTTATACCTAACCCCAAAGAAGCAGAATCCATCCACATCCTGAGGGAAGTGGCGGCGCAGTTTGAGCGTCCGGTTCTGCTTTTTTCAGGGGGAAAAGACTCGATCACCTTGGTCAGATTGGCTCAAAAGGCCTTTTTCCCGGCAAAAATCCCTTTTCCACTCTTGCATGTGGATACCGGGCATAACTTCCCCGAGACCATCGAGTTTCGGGATCAGTTGGTTGCCGAACTCGGCTTGGAACTGATTGTTCGAAAGGTACAAGACTCCATAGATCAGGGGAAAGTTCGTGAGGAAAAAGGCCGTTACGCCAGCCGGAATACCCTACAGACTACGACCCTTTTGGATGCCATCGAGGAATTCAAGTTTGACGCTTGTATCGGTGGTGCTAGACGAGACGAAGAAAAAGCCCGAGCCAAAGAGCGGGTGTTTTCTGTCCGAGACGACTTCGGGCAGTGGGATGAGAAAAATCAACGCCCCGAGCTCTTTGATATGCTCAATGGTAAAATTCATGTAGGTCAAAACGTTCGTGTATTCCCGATTTCCAACTGGACCGAATTGGATGTCTGGGAATATATCCGAACCGAAAACATCCAAATTCCAAGCATCTATTTCGCTCACAAGCGAGAGGTTTTCTTCCGGGATGGATTGATTTGGACAGCCAACGAGCACGTGTACCGAGAAGCCCATGAAGAGGTTACCGAAAAATGGGTTCGCTTTCGAACCGTTGGGGATATGACTTGTACGGCGGCTGTATTATCTGAGGCAAAAACATTGGATGATGTGGTCGCTGAAATCCGGGAATCTACCATCTCCGAACGTGGAGCCCGCATTGACGACAAGCGATCAGAGGCAGCGATGGAGACGAGGAAGAAGGTAGGGTATTTTTAGTATCAAGTATCTGGTATCCAGTAACAAGAGGTAGAAAAAAGAAATACAAGTAGAAATACCCTAGAAATAGGTCCCGTAAGCGAGACGAAATAGAAGACTTATTAGGAGGTTATTTCGCCGAACGCAGTGAGGCTTATTTCAAACTATTTCCACCATATTTCAAAAAGAATATAAAATGGACATACAAGGCAGAAAATTAATCAAAATCGCTACCGCAGGCTCTGTGGATGATGGCAAAAGCACGCTGATTGGGCGTTTGCTGTACGATACGCATTCCCTGACCACGGATAAGATCGAAGCCATCGAGCGAAGCTCAAAGCAGCGTGGATATGATTATTTGGACTTTTCCCTAGCCACTGACGGACTAGTAGCCGAGCGGGAACAGGGAATCACTATCGATGTGGCACATATTTATTTCAATACGGATAAGACCAATTTCATCGTAGCTGATACTCCTGGGCATGTGGAATATACCCGAAACATGGTGACCGGTGCCTCCACTTCCCAAGTCGCCATCATCCTGATTGATGCTCGCAAAGGTGTCATCGAGCAGACCTATCGGCATTTCTTTATCGCTAATCTCCTGCGCATGAGCCATGTGGTCGTGTCGATCAATAAAATGGACTTGGTGGATTATAGCGAGGATGTCTTTTTGAAAATCAAGTCTGATTTTGATGCTTTGGTGGAGAAAAGCCATTTCGCAGAAGAGCAAATCACTTTTATCCCCCTTTCTGCTTTGAAAGGAGAAAATGTAACCCGAAAGTCTGAACACATGCCTTGGTATGTAGGCAATACACTTTTGGATCACTTGGAAGTATTAGAACCCGAGGACTTGCAGGAAAGTACGGCAGCAAGATTTCCTGTTCAATTGGTGATTCGCCCGAAAACAGAAGCTTATCATGACTTCAGAGGCTTTTCCGGAAAACTCTACGGAAATTCTCTTCAAGTCGGTGACCGAGTGGCCGTGCTTCCTTCCGGGAATGAATCCACGATCAAAAGCATCCACTTTTTTGATCAGGAACTTGAAAGTGTAGCTCCGGGAGCTTCTGTGGTACTAACTCTTTCGGACGAAGTTGACTGCAGTAGAGGAGATATGATAGTGAAAGTCGGAGAAGAACCGAGCAGTGAAAAGTCCATCTCCGCTACCCTTTGTCAAGTAAATTCCAAAAATCTTCGTGTAGGCCAAAAGTACATCCTTCAGCACGGAGTGAATCGGGTTTTGGCCAAGGTGGAGCAAATCAAAGCTAAAATCCATGCGGATTTTTCCGGCACGGAAGAAACTGAGCAGTTGAAACTGAATGATATCGGCAAAGTTCAGCTGAGACTGAGTAAACCCGTTCACTTTGATTCCTACCATAGAAATAAGTCAAATGGAGCCTTTATCCTGATCGATGAGGGAACTTTTGATACAGTTTCGGTGGGATTTATTGAGTAGCAGAAAGAGATTAGATACTAGGCACAAGACGCTAGACATAAGACTTCGATATTCAACATTCGATGTTTTCATGGTTAGAATGTCGAACGCTGAACTTCGAACATCAAACTAAAAAAAACCAGCCCAGACCTTGGTCTTGGCTTTTTCTAATAACCTAATCCCTATTTTACCTATAGGGTTAAAGCACTATCAGTTATGCAAAGTTTTCGAACCGAACTGGAAAACCCGCTAGTAGAACGGGACATCATCGAACTGGAGCGAAAAATCGCCCTTTTTCGGGAAGGAAAAATCGATGAGGAAAAATTCCGAAGTCTTCGCCTCGCCCGCGGGGTCTATGGGCAGCGTCAACAGGGCGTGCAGATGGTTCGGATTAAGCTTCCCTATGGAAGAGCTACCTCAGCTCAGTTGAGACGGATTTGCAAGGTTTCGGAAGAGTATTCGACAGGAAGATTGCACATTACTACCCGACAAGATATTCAGATTCACTATGTGAGCTTGGATCGCACGCCTCAGCTTTGGGCTGAGTTGGAGAAGGATGATGTCACGCTTCGGGAGGCTTGCGGAAATACAGTTCGAAATGTCACCGCCTCAGAAACTGCCGGTATCGATCCAAAGGAGCCGTTTGATGTCACTCCCTATGCGGATGCCACCTTCCGGTATTTCCTGAGAAATCCGATTTGTCAGGAGATGGGTCGAAAATTCAAGATGGCGTTTTCTTCTTCAGACGAAGACACTGGCTTGGCTTATATGCACGACTTGGGATTTATCCCAAAAATCAAAGAAGTCGACGGCCATCAGGTTCGAGGATTCAAAGTCTTGCTGGGCGGAGGCTTGGGTTCCCAGCCACGGCACGGAGATCTGATCACGGAGTTTTTGGAGACAGATCAATTGATTCCCTTTATCGAAGCTGTTTTACGCATTTTTGATAGGCATGGGGAAAGGGCCCGAAGAAATAAGGCCCGGATGAAGTTTTTGATTAAGGATTTGGGAATTGAGACCTTTTTGGATTTGGTAGAAAAAGAGAAAAAAGCCCTGCCTTTTCAATCCCATCCGCTTTCCATTGAAAATCAAGAAGAAAAACCGCTACCTAACCCCCAAAAAGTCAAAGTCAGTTCTTCTGAATTGGGTTTGGATTTTGAACTTTGGAAGCTGACCAATGTGCTTCCGCAAAAGCAGGAAGGCTACGTTTCCATTGGGGTCCGAGTGCCTTTGGGAGATTTTTACTTGGATCAAGCTAGGCCTTTGGCAGATTTGGTTGAGCAGTATGCTGCCGGGGAAATCCGCTTTACCCTTCGTCAAAATATCCTGATCCGCGATGTACGGGAGGATTTAGTTCCTTTCTTTTATCAGGAGTTGAAAAAAAACAACCTTGCCCAGAGGGGATACAATTCCCTTGGCGACATTACCGCCTGCCCGGGAACAGATACCTGTAATTTGGGCATCGCTAGCTCGACAGGGATTGCCAAAGAGCTGGAAAAGGTCATCGAACAGGAATATCCTCAGTTTTTGAAGAACCAGGACTTGGTGATCAAAATTTCCGGCTGCATGAATGCCTGCGGGCAGCATAACATGGCTCATATCGGCTTTCAAGGCATGTCCATGAAAGCAGGCAAAACCGTGATTCCAGCCCTTCAGGTACTTTTGGGCGGGGGAAATCTCGGGGATGGAAACGGTCGATTTGCAGACAAGGTGACCAAAGTTCCGAGCCGTAGAGGCCCTCAGGCTTTGCGGGTTTTGCTGGATGATTTTGAGAGAAATGCCGGAGGAAAAGACTTCCTAAGCTACTACGATCAGCAAGGCCAAATGTACTTCTACGACTTGCTGAAGGAACTCAGCGATGCCTCCACGGTTACAGAGTCGGACTCTGTGGATTGGGGACATCAGGAAGCTTACGAAGTGGCTGTTGGAGTCGGTGAATGTGCAGGTGTGGTGATTGACTTGGTGGCGACCTTACTTTTGGAGGCTTTGGAAAAGCTCGATTTGGGTCAGGAGGCTTTGGAACAAGGTCGCTGGTCAGACAGCATTTACCACCACTATGCCGGGCTGATCAATGCTGCAAAAGCACTATTGCTCGGTGAGGATGTGAACACAAATAGCTATGCGAATATCATCAGCTTGTTTGATGAGAAGTTTGTCCAAACCGGCAAAATCCAGTTGAATGGCACTTTCGCAGAGAAAGTCTATCAGATCAATCGGAACGAGCCGACTGAGGAGTTTTCCAAAGCTTACGCTAAAGAGGCCATGGAGATCTATAGCCTGCTCAAAACCTATCGGGAAGAGGAGGTGGAAGCATGAGAACCATCATAAATCCAAAGGTAACCCTTGTCGGTGCAGGTCCAGGAGACCCGGAATTGATGACTTTGAAGGGTATTTTGGCGCTGAATACCGCTGATGTGGTTTTGTATGATGCACTGATTGATCCGGTTTTGCTGAAGCATGCGCCAAAGTCTGCCATTAAAATCTTTGTTGGTAAGCGTGTAGGCAAGCATTCGAAGCCTCAGGAAGATACCAACCAACTCTGTGTGAACATGGCAAAAAAATATGGTCATGTAGTTCGATTGAAAGGTGGTGATCCCTTCGTCTTTGGTCGGGGAGGAGAGGAAATCGAATACATCGAGGCCTTTGGAATTTCAACATCTGTCATTCCTGGAATCACTTCCGCTGTGGCTGTTCCAGCAGCTGCCGGAATTCCCGTAACCAAACGGGGTGTTTCTGAGAGTTTCTGGGTGGTGACAGGCACGACTACAGCGGGAGAGATTTCCAGAGACTTAGCATTAGCTGCCCAGTCCACAGCCACGGTAGTAATCTTGATGGGAACCAAAAAATTAGGAGAAATCGTGGAAACTTATCAAAAGGCTGGAAAATCCCATTTACCGGTAGCTATCATTCAAAGTGGAACCACTCAAGAAGAGAAAATAACCGCAGGATTTATCTACGACATCGAACAAAAAGCCCAGGAAAACAAAGTCGAAGCTCCCGCGGTGATCATTTTGGGTGAAGTAGTGCGGGAAAGTATGAGATTGGCAGAGGTGTATCGTGAATTTGTGAAAATGGAAATACGGTAGAAACACACATTGTGAAATACCATAGAAATATACCTCGAGGTGCTTGGTGAAACAGGCTTCCTTCGGTCTCGAAATAGGCCTGTTGCGAAATATAACTCACTTCGTTCGTTGAAATGAGTTCGGCTTCGCTTCACGAAATATGCCTTTGGCGAAATACCGTAGAAATACACTTCGCTTCGCTCAGTGAAATATGCTCCCTGGGGTCACAATATATAACGTAGACCAGTTATTTAATTATTTCGCTCGACGAAGTCGAGCTTATTTCTAATGTATTTCAACCGTATTTCTATCTTAAATCTCTAAAAAATGAATCATCTCTACCCCATTTTCCTCAAAGTCCATAAGCTCAATGTCCTTTTAATCGGGGGAGGTTTTGTGGCAACTGAAAAGCTGGAGTTTCTACTTAAATCCAGTCCGGAAGCACAGGTGACCGTGGTTTCCAAATTTTACCGCCCCGAGTTTTTGGAATTGGCGGAAGGAAAAGAAAGCGTTACGCTCATCGAAGATGCCTACCATGAAAAATACTTGGGCGGAAAGCATATTGTCATCGCTGCCACGGATGATAAGGCAGTGAATCGACAAATCAGGAATGAGGCAAAAGAGCGCTTTCTTTTAGTCAATGTAGCAGATACACCCGAACTATGTGATTTTTACTTAGGTGGCATAGTGACCAAGGGAAACCTCAAAATTGCTATTTCTACCAATGGAAAATCCCCTACCACAGCCAAACGGCTTCGTCAATTGCTGGAAGAAGTACTCCCTGAGGAAATTGATGATTTATTGGAAAATCTGAATGCATACCGGGCTACGCTCAAAGGGGATTTTGAGTACAAGGTCAAGGCCATGAATGAGGTGACGGAGGGATTGGTGAAGAAAGAGATGTTAGACACAAGACATTAGATACAAGATTTTGGTATCAAGTAGCTGGTATCAAGATCTTTGGAAGTGGTGATTTATAGGTGGGTTTGATGTTTTGTCACCTCTTCACTTCTGGTCGAATTGGTATAAAATCACATCTTAAGTTCCGATTATGTGATTCTTTACACTTTTTCGGAAGATAAAATGTGATTTTACCCTGTTGACCCTTTGAAATCCTATTTCGTTTGCATCGGGTCCAATCCAGTCATTTGCCAATGCCCCAAGGCAATCGGAATGCTTCCAATCCCGTTTAGCTGATCGAAGAAGTCCCGAAGCCGAAACTCCTCTTTTTTTTCTTCTTTGATTCTCGCAAAGTCAGCCAAAGCATTTTCCAAAAGATATTTTCCGGTAATGTAGCTTGATCCGTAGCCAGGCTGCCGCATGTAGAGATGTTGCTCAAAAAGCAGAAGTTCTTTCTCTGTCTTCATCCAACCTCTCGGTGTGTAATTCGAGTGAATTCCTCCTGCTTCCACCATGGTCATTTCATTGGCTTGAGCATACAATGATCCCAGTCCCCTTGCCGCACGCTGAGCTATCATGATGTACACAATCTCCCGTGATCTGGGTGAATCTGCATACAATCCTGCATCCATAAACATCTCTTCCACAGCTGTGGCAGTTCCCTCATTTCTGCTATCGAAAATATTATACAAAAGCGGCCCTCTTCGAATGGGACTTTTGTGAGGTTCGTTGTCCATAATAGCCAACTCAAACCAATGATAAAAATGGGAATAAAGTGGCAGTGGATCGATGTGCATTCCGATGTAAAAGAAGTTCCGCTTTTCTTTTGGCACAAAGCTCCCTCGATGCTCGCGCAAGGCTGGCTCAAAGTAGTCCTTCACGGTCAAAATCTCTTCCTTTTCCAGAAAATTCATCATCTTTTGAATGGACTTTTCGGTCAGTTGCTCAAATTCCTCCGGAGTATTTGCGGCCTCCAGTGAAGGGAGGCCTCGGTTTTGGTGTTCTTCGAGTTTCAGCGAACTCCAGGCTCTTGCCAATTCCCTTTTCAAGATCATCATCTCATCTTCCCAAGTTAAAGGCACCAAATGCACATTTTGGAGATACCAAGTATAATTCTCTTTTCCTATCCCAGATGGTCCGTCTTTTTTTGGAGCCTCTTCCTCCAGCCATTTGACCAAGTCCTCGGTAGATCCCATGGCATCTTGGATAGCCTGTACTAATTCCGGGTTATCTTTTACTCCAGGGAATTCCAAAATCTCCTTTAAGTCCTGGACTTGCTGACTGATCGTGGGAATTCCGGCAGCCCAAAGTTCTTTTGCATTTCCAGTCAGGTTTTCCTTGGCTTGGGTATTCAGGGAGGATACCGCCCTTATTTTTTCCAAAAACTCTTCCCCTTTCGCTGCTTCCAAAGGAAAAGAATACTGCCAAACTTCCACTACACCATGATGGGTCGGGCCTTCATGAGCGGGCACATCGCTTCGCTCCATCCAAATAGATTTATAAAAGGCAGGGTCTCGCTCCCAAGGTTTCAAGATCCGATAATTGAAATCAAAGCCATTCATTTCAGCCCAAACGATCCTCCAATCTACCTGCTCGGGAATCCTCCAGCCGGAAGTATCCATTTGTAAAAGCCTGGTTTGCAGTTCTTCAAATTCAGGCATGCGTTGCTCAAAGGTAGATTTTCGATAATCCGGCGCTCCTTCAAGCTTAGGAGGATTTTCAAACGCCCGCCATTCTGAAAAAAGAGCTTCTAAGTCCGTATAGGTCGCGGGAGATTTGATATCAGCGCTTACAGTGTTGTTTTTTTCTTCGCAACTGAACAAAAGCAGGGAAAAAAGGAAAAGGGCAAGAAAGGAAAGGGTTCGCATAGATTAGTGGAAATTGGGAATGGGAAAGATAAACCCTGAATTTTCAGGATGCAACCTATCAAATTCACTTTGAAAAAACATGTAGATCCATTTCCTCATAAAACCCCTTCAGGGTAGAATTCAGGTTTTTTATTTCCCTGAGTTCCTGTATTTTTGGGCTTCCTAAAAAATTGACTCAATTATCTAGTTTATGGCATATTTATTTACCTCAGAATCAGTATCTGAGGGGCATCCTGACAAAATCGCTGACCAAATCTCTGACGCGCTGATCGATAATTTTTTGGCTTTCGATCCCAATTCCAAAGTAGCCTGCGAAACCTTGGTGACCACAGGTCAGGTTTTTTTGGCCGGAGAAGTGAAATCTGACATTTATCTGGACGTACAGAAGATCGCACGGGATGTCATCAACCGAATTGGCTATACCAAGAGTGAATACATGTTTGAGGGTAACTCCTGCGGGGTGCTCTCAGCCATCCACGAGCAGTCCGCTGACATCAATCAGGGAGTAGAACGCAAAAATCCAGAGGAGCAGGGCGCCGGTGATCAGGGAATGATGTTTGGCTATGCCACCAACGAGACGGAAAACTACATGCCTTTGGCATTGGATCTGTCCCACATGATTCTTCGCGAACTGGCTGCTCTCCGAAGAGAAAACAAAGAAATCACTTACCTCAGACCTGACTCCAAGTCTCAGGTAACCATCGAATACAGCGATGACAATGAGCCTCAGCGAATCGACGCGATCGTGGTTTCTACCCAGCACGACGACTTCGACACCGAAGAAGCCATGCTGGCCAAAATCAAAGCTGACATCATCAATATTCTCATCCCTAGAGTAAAGGCTAAGCTCAAGCCAGAGTTGCAGAAGCTGTTTACATCCGAGATCAAATATCATATCAATCCCACCGGGAAGTTTGTCATCGGAGGGCCTCATGGGGATACCGGTTTGACCGGAAGAAAAATCATCGTGGACACTTACGGAGGAAAAGGCGCTCACGGAGGGGGAGCTTTCTCCGGAAAAGATCCTTCCAAAGTAGACCGCTCTGCTGCCTATGCCACTCGCCACATCGCAAAAAATATGGTTGCGGCAGGTATTGCTGATGAAATGCTCGTGCAGGTATCTTATGCTATCGGAGTGGCAGCCCCTATGGGTATCTATGTCAACACCTACGGCACTGCCAAAGTAGGAATGAGTGACGGAGAAATCGCCAGAAAAGTGGAAGCTATTTTCGATATGCGACCTTACGCCATCGAGCAGCGACTGAAGTTGAGAAACCCGATCTACGAAGAAACCGCTGCCTATGGGCATATGGGTAGAAAAAATGAGATCGTGGAAAAAACCTTCTACTCACCCTATCGGGAAGCTGTCACCAAGAAAGTTGAACTTTTCACTTGGGAAAAGCTGGATTATGTAGACAAAATCAAGGCTGCATTCGGAATCTAAGCGATTCTCAAATGACTTAAAAAACCTGGCTTTTTGCCGGGTTTTTTGCTTTTTTACTTTAACCTTTTGGACTTACGATTTAGCTCTTGGACATGAAACATCTTTTTCTTTTCAGTTTCTTCCTTGTTCTGGCTTTTAATGGCTTTGCTCAACAATCAATTTTGGTTAAGGAAAATTGGATCAATTTCAGAAAATACTATTCCCAAGGAATACCTCTGTCCAAAACGGAGGTTGCCGATGTGATGAAGGATTACCCCAAATTGCAGGAAGAGTACATCAAAGGGAATAAAAAACTCAATTCGGGCATGTGGTTTATGATCTCCGGGGGAATAGTAGCCACGAGTGCAATAGTCTGGATCTATTCCTATCCGGATTTTGGGCTGGAAGGACTATTTATACCTATGGGAATAGCTGCCGGACTGCCCTTCTTCCTGATAGGCAGGCAATTCCGGGTAAGTGGTAGATCCAAAATAGATTTTGCCATCTCTACATTTAATGACTCCCAGATTGATTTGAAGAGGAAAAAATCAGAAGTATACTTGAATATCACCGCTGCGGGCATTGGTCTTGGAATTTCTTTTTAGAAAAACTTTAGTCATCTTAAACTTATCTCAAGTTCATCCCGTAAAAATTGAATTAAAAAGAGTTTATGGGCAAAACAGTTTTTACTCTCCTTTTCCTCTTAGCTGTTTGCGCCAGCGCCCAAGGTCAAAACCCCATTCAGATAAGGGAAAACTTTTTCAACAACCCTAAATTTTTCAGCCGAGGACAAGAGCTTTCATCAGCACAGGTTTCGGAAATGCTCGTTCCATTCGCTCAAGAAAAGCGGGATTTTGATGAAGGAATCAAGCAAATGAAAACGGGCTCGGGATTGAAGATAGCTTCATTTGCCACTCTTGCTGTAGGATTGGGAGTCCTATTTGCCAATGCAGATGATCCCTATGCCTGGAGAATACCCCTGATTACTTCCTTTGCTTCTGTTGGATTGGGATTTACCGGATTATCTCTCCGAAAAAAAGGATATAACCGGATCAATTCTTCCATTTATCGATACAATTATCAAAAAACTTCTCCACCAAGCTCGGTTGAATTGAGCTTAACTGGAAACGGGATAGGGTTCACGCTAAACTTCTAGGATATGAGGATCATCTTTTCAATTTTCGCATTTTTCTTCAGTTTGCTGACTATTCAAGCACAGGAAACACCCCTATTGCGGGTCGATGTGCGACAGAATCTATTTACCCAAAAAATTGATATTCTGGATGGTCCTAAAATGCTTACCCAACCCGAAATCCGAACCATCCTTCAGACCAATTCCGAAGCCCTTTACCTCTATGAAAAATCTTTAAACAAGCAGAGGATTAACAATATTTTATCCTTCGTGGATTTAGGTCTTTTTGTAGGCACTACTGTTTTGGCCTTTGCTCCTCAGCAGCAATCCTCTCAGGTGAGCAACTTATTCTGGCCTTTCTTAGTGGGAAGCTTGGCTGTGGGCATCACTTCGGGGTTTTTCCGAAGGGAAGCCAGAAATCTGGCAAGAGAGGCAGTCGACAGCTATAATTTTGGTTTGACTCCCAATCGTCCATCTCTTTATTTCGAAGAAAATTCAATTCCTCAACAACCTATTTTTTCGTTTCATATCCAAATCCGGTAAGTCTGTGCCAGTTAAAAGTCCTCCCTTTGACCTTTTTTATGTCGGACTAAAGCTATTTTTTTCTGAAAAAACCAAAGCTCTTCTAAGGGCTCAACCTTCCATCTGAAAAAGAATGGGTTACAAAAAGGCCTAAAATCCTGCAATTTTAGGCTTTTTGATGTATATTAGTTGATCACCTTTTAATACAAAGCAGCTTGCATGCTGCATTTCTGTTTTTTATCTATTCCCTTATGGCAAAAACCATCATCGTCTCCAACAGACTTCCTATTTCACTCCGTCACCGAAATGGAAAATTTGAATTCAAACCTTCAGCGGGAGGATTGGCAACCGGCCTTGGCTCCATCTACAAATCCGGAGAAAATATCTGGATAGGATGGCCGGGCAACACCATAGAAGACCCCGAGCAGCGAGCCGAGATTATTCTTGAGCTTCACGAGCTAAAAATGGCTCCGGTCTTCCTCTCCAAAGAGGACGTAACCAAGTTTTACGAAGGCTTCAGCAACGAAACACTCTGGCCTGCCTTCCACTACTTCACCCAATACATTGAATACAACCCGGAACATTGGGAATCTTATCGAGAAGTCAATCGCAAGTTTTGTGATGCCATTCAAAAAAAAGCCGATCCGGATGACACCATTTGGGTGCATGATTACCAGCTGCTTTTGCTACCGCAAATGCTTCGGGAAGCCCTGCCAAATGCTACCATTGCCTTTTTCCAACATATCCCCTTCCCATCCTACGAGATCATGCGAATGATTCCCTGGAGGAAAGAACTCCTCGAAGGGGTATGCGGGGCAGATTTGATCGGGTTCCATACCTACGACGACATGCGCCACTTTCTGAGCGCTGTGGGAAGAATCACCGGACTTTCCAGCGAAAGCGGATACATTCAGGCTGAAAACCGGATCATCAATGTGGATTCTTTTCCTATGGGAATCGACTATGGAAAATTTGTCAAGCAGGCAAAAAGCAAAAAGACCCAAAACATCGTCAAAAACTTCCGGAATCAAGTCGGCGATCAGAAGCTCATTTTGACTATTGACCGGCTGGATTATTCCAAAGGGATCCCCCAGCGCATTCATGCATTTCATGATTTGCTCAAGGACCATAAGGAACTCCACGGCAAAGTATCCATGATCATGATCGTGGTCCCCAGCCGGGACAAGGTCAAATCCTACAAAGAGCTGCGGGAGGAAATCGACCTTTTGGTGGGAAGGATCAATGCGGAGTATTCCACCTTGAATTGGGTTCCAGTCCATTACTTCTATCGGAGTTTCCCTTTCGAAGAGTTGAGCGCATTTTACAGCATGTCTGACATTGCTTTGGTCACCCCGCTCAGAGATGGTATGAACCTGGTATGCAAGGAATATGTGGCTAGCCGCACCGATCAGACTGGGGTTTTGATCCTTTCAGAAATGGCTGGTGCCTCCAAAGAGCTTCGCGATGCCATTCTAGTCAATCCCAACGATCGGGAAGGTGTCATTTCAGCCATCTATCAGGGCTTGACCATGGATGAGGCAGAGCAGAAAACCCGGATGGCTTCCATGCAGGAAGTCCTGCAGCGATATGATATTTTTCAGTGGGTCAAAGTGTTTATGGACCGGCTCACTCATGTGAAGGCAAAGCAGAATGAGCTAACCTCCAAAGAGGTAGATTCCAAAGTAGAAGGGGAAATAACGGAAAAGTTTAAGGCTGCCAAAAACCCTGTCCTGTTCTTGGATTACGATGGTACCTTGACTGGATTTGTGGGAAATCCCCAAGATGCCAAACCGGACACCGAACTGCGAAATTTGGTCAAAAAACTCAGCCAAAAGGCTCAGGTGGTGATCATCTCAGGAAGAGACAAGGACACCTTGGGTAAATGGTTTGATAGTCAAAACGTAGATCTCATTGCCGAGCATGGAGTATGGGTGAGGAGAAAAGAAGACCCCGCTCAGTGGGAACTCTACGCCGAAGTGGATGACTTCTGGAAAGAGGATATCCGAAAAGTGATGGACTACTACGTGCAGCGGACCCCGGGGGCATTTATCGAAGAAAAGCACCACTCTCTCGTTTGGCACTATCGAAAAGTGGAAAGTGGACTCGGGGATTTGAGAATGAGAGAGCTTTTTTCCCACTTGAAATACATGGCACGCGGACACAACCTCCAAGTATTGGAAGGCAACATGGTCCTGGAAATCAAGCGCCCGGACATCAACAAAGGGAGAGCAGCTAGTGCCCTTATGAAAGGAGAAACCTACGACTTCATCCTCGCTATAGGTGATGATTGGACGGATGAGGACACGTTCAAAGCCATGCCGAAAAATGCCTTTACCATCCGAGTGGGCTATGCCTATACCCAAGCCAATTATAACATCAAGTCTTTCCGGGAAGTAAGGAGCCTTTTGGCCAAGCTGACTCAGTGAGATAAAGCAAGAAAAGGCCTAAAAAGGCCTTTTCTTGCTTTAAAAACCAATTATTGGAAGCTTTAAAGAAAATTCGGGCGATCCAATTTTTTCCCAATCCGGAAAGCGGCATTCATTAGCCCTACATGAGAATAAGCTTGAGGAAAATTACCCCACTGACTCCCTGTGGCCTGATCCACATCTTCCGAAAAAAGATGGAGATGGTTGCAGTATTTGGTCAAGGTTTCAAAGCCCTCGATGGCCTCATCCAGCCTATTCACACAAGCCAAAGCTTCTATATACCAAAATGCACAGATCAAGAAAGTAGTCTCCGGAACTCCGAAGTCATCCATGTGCTTGTATCGATAGAAAAGATAATCTTTAGCCAGAAGATCCTCTTCCAAAGCTTTCAGATGGTCGTTGGCGCGCTCAAGGTCCCTGCCAAAATATCCCATGGTGATCAATTGGAGCGTGGAAGCATCCATATGCCGTGAACCGATCGCTTGAGCATAGGCTTTGCGGTCAGGCAGATAGCAGGCCTCGATTTTTTTCACTGCCTCATCTCTCAGCTGAATGGCCTTGTCGTACATACGCTGGTTTTTCAATCGGGTGCCGATTTTGGCTGCTGCACAGGCCCCTGCCCAATGAAACAAGAAAGTGTAACAGTGCTCTTGGGCAAGATTTCTGAATTCCCACAGCCCGGCATCTTTCTCATGCATAGTCTTGTCGATCTTATCCAGAAGGTTCATGATCATCGGTTCCGAATAGCTCTTTTCCTTGGCCGTAAACCGCTGATCGGAATACAAAGGCAAGAGGGAAACCAAGACCTGACCATAGAGGTCGTTTTGGATATGGGTATAGGCCTGATTGCCAAATCTCACCGGCTGATTGCCGAGATACCCCTGAAGATCAGAAATCTCCTCCGTAAGCAAGCTGTCTCCAGTAATCGAATACAAGGGCTGATACCGTCCATCAGACCCGGTTGGAAGATTCTGGATGTATTCGAAATATTTCTCCAACTCCTCGAAGTGCCCCACGCTGTTAAATGAAGTAAGGGTATAGTAGCTGTCCCTAATCCAACAGTAGCGATAATCCCAATTGCGGGTCGAACCCGGAGATTCAGGCAGAGAGGTGGTAGAAGCTGCGATAATCGCTCCCGTATCCTCGTATTGATGAATTTTCAGAATTAAGGCAGATCTCAATACCAATCTTTGGTGAAAAGTGGAAATACTGGTGGACTTGACCCAAGACTGCCAGTACTCGGTCGTAGCCTGGAGAAACCGCTCACTGGTGGATTCCACTGGCGCTTCTAAAGGTCTCCCATAAGTAAATACCAAGTAAACAGGACGCTGCAAGACAAAGGCTTTTCCCTCGCAGATATAACTCAAAGGTGCATTCGTAGTCAGGCGGATTTCCTGATCCTGGCCCATATAGCGGATATGATTGCTGCCCATACTTGGAGTAAGTTGCTTCGCTCCTCTTTCCCATACAGGCTGGCAGGTGATTTTCACTTTGGGAGCACCTTCGATAGGCTCGAGCTTCCGGATTAGCATCAGGGGTTTAAAGTATCTGTCAAAATTCTTGAATCGGGGAGCAAAATCGGTTACCCTGTAGCTTCCTTGTTTGCTTTTGATGGTGGTCTCGAGAATATTGGTGTTTTCCAGATAGCTCTGAGTAGATTCAAAGTCCTCCTCTGGCAAAATGGTGAATTCCCCACCCCGGTCTTTATCCAGCATACTGCCAAACACAAAATCCGAATCAAAACGGGGAAAGCAAAGCCAGGAAACATTCGTGTCCTTTTGAATATGGGCGATGTAGGAACAGTTTCCGATTAGCCCAGAGTCATAAATATGCGAGTTCATCAATCAATGATTAAGGTGAGAAAATAAAAAAAGGCTACTGGGTAAGGGGCAATAAATAAAATAAAAGCCCTGAATCCAAAAGAAACAGGGCTTTTTAGATCTAGACTACCTTTTGGAACCGGGAAATCATTTAAAAATCCAGTTCCCCAATCGAGGACATAAATCCTTCAAATACTCAATAAAAGGCATGAAACTACTTTTCCAGCATCAGCCAACCTCTTGGGTCAACGACCACCGGGGTGCTGCTTTTGACTTCCGTGCCTTTTTTCCCCACACTCACTCGCTGAATGCCCTCTGAGGTCTCTACCTCCACCGGCATCTCAAACTCAATCCCCTGCAAAGCAATCAGATAGCCATCCTTCCCTTTTTTGGAAACTTTAAGTTTAGGAAGAGAAGTAGAGTAAAGATAAAGGTCAAAAAAACCACTCAAATCCTTACCTGTAAACCTCTCGATGAAATCCGTGAAGTCTTGGGTATTGACTTGATTTTGATAAGTAAATCGGTCGTCCATGACAAAGGCCTTGACCGCAGGGAAAAACAATTCATCCCCCAGCACGCCTCTGAGAGAATGAATCACCATGGCGCCTTTGGTATATATCTCTGGATGGTAGGCCTGCTCCTCGGTCGAATTGGGTGGACTCACCACCGGCTTGGCATGAGGAATATTCCGGGATTCAGATTTGACCTTGGCAAAGTAAGCCTCAGGGCCTCCATGCTCCCAGTAAAACAACCAATCTCCATAGGCAGTCAGGCCTTCATGAATCCACATATCGGCCCAGTCTCCCACCGATACCTTGTTACCAAACCACTCGTGACCCAGCTCATGATGAAGCAGCCAATCGTATTTGACCCCTCCCATTTTCACAAACTGAAAATTATTGCCATAAGCATTGATCGTCTGATGCTCCATTCCCAGATAGGGCGTTTCGACTACGGCTATTTTATCCTTGGGGAATGGAAAAGGCCCAAAGTACTTTTCCTGCGTTTTTGTGCTGATTTTCAAAACCTCCAAAAGCTCTTCTGCCTTGGCCCGGTTTTCCTGCAGGACCCAGACATGCATGGGAATCCTATTTCCGGAAATGGACTCAAACTCCATTTTTGCCTCCTGAAATACTCCCAGCGTAAAATTGATATTGTAATTGTTGATCGGATAAGAGGTGGACCAGCGATAAGTGACCTTGTCCTCTTTGTCCTCGGTCTGCGTGAGTCTGCCATTAGAAGCTACAAAATAGGGCTTGGGTGCAGTGAAGATCAAATCTGCCCCTTCGCTGGGCTCGCTGGAAGGATGGTCTAGGGCAGGCATGAAGATTTTCGCTCCCTCTCCCTGACTGGACAGGCCCATCCAATGATTGTCCAGTTGGTCCTTTTCCCAGGTAAACCCGCCAGTCCAGGGCGGATTTTGGGCAATGGGTGTTTTCCCTCCATAAAAAACCTGTACTTGGTCGCAAGTACAATCTACCGGAAGGATATCCAAAACATCATTTTGGTGAAAAAACACAACTTCCTTTCCATCCATCAAGACTCGACTTACCTCATATTCATCAATGAGCTGAAACCTCAGCGTATCTAATTTTTCTTCAGAAGAAAAAGTAATCGTATTCGATCCAAGGATGGACTGAGTCTCAGGAATCAACTCCAGTTCCAATCGGTAATGTCTGATTTTCATCTTGGCCTGAATCGGATCAATCGGTCCGCCCCAGTCCCAATTTTGAGAAAAGGAAAAAGGAATAGTTGCAAAAAAGAGGAGAATAGAAAGGTACTTTTTCATCAGTTTATACTTGTTTTTTACCGGTCAGATGAAATCTCACCTGATTTACATTCATTGCAGTGGGTGTCGACTCTGATTTTTTGATTGGAAAAAGCTTCAAGATAGCCTGAAAAGCATTTCTTTCAAGTGAACACCGAAATTCTCCGAGAATTTTTCCGACTCTTTGCTAAAGCCGAATTTCTCATAGAGGTGAACAGCGGGATCCAAACCAGAAGTGGTGTATAAGTAAGCAGAGGAGTATCCTTTTTGCTTATAAAAATCCATCCAAGCCTTCATCAGCTGATTACCCAGCCCCAATCCACGATATTCCTTTTCCAGCACAAAATATCGAAGCTAGGCTTGATTATCCGGTCTATGCATCAGGCAAAGAAAACCAACCATCTTCCCATCTGCCTCCACGACCCAAACCCCGTCTTTTTCTGGATCATATTGTCCATAAAACTCCACCAAACTTTCCAAAACATAGGCTTCAAAGCCCAGCCCGAATCCCTGCTCTTCAAAATAGATTTTGGCATGAAGCCAAGCCACCTGACTGAGGTCGCCGGGCTGAAGGTGGGTTCTGATAGAATACGTCGGCGTGTTTATCATTTCCGTTCAATAAAAAAACCGCCTGATTTGCTCAGACGGTTTGTTTTTAGTCTTCGGCATAGTTGAAAGAGTCCACTTGCTCCTTCACCCAGTCGTGGTATTTACTCTTTCGGTAGGTAACCCATTCGTCCTTGTACTTGGATCCATCGATCAGAAACTTAAAACCAGTTGCTGCTTTTGGTTTGCTCAGTGCATCGACCAGATCCTCAGCTAGATTTCTTTCTTTGACTTTGCGATCGATGAAATCCTGCATCATTTGATGCTCCTGAGCGGGCTCCATTTTGGTGAATTCCGCAAAATTGTCCGGGTTTTCTTCGATCTCATCCAGGATGTCTTCCTCATCTTCTGTCAGATCGTAATTGAAATAATCCTCGTCGTCAGGCATTTGATGGACCTTTTTTCTATCGATCTGATAGAAGCAGACCATTCCTTTGAGAAGTTGGGAGGCTATGTAGTCGACCTCCTGATTAGAAAGGGAAAGCATGTATGGTTTTCAAATGTTGTTGAAAAATAATGAAAGTCGAAATTTCATCAAATTGTTTGACTCAATACAATCAGCGGGCCAAAAAAGATCATCCCTCTTTTTTAACGATTTTTTGAAGGAGAGGGATATTCAGTTCGTGTCCGCCCTCAAAGTTAAGCTCGCGCACTTCTTTTTCCAAAAGCCCGAAAAAAGCCCTTTGAGAAGCTATGCTCTCCGAAGTGATCAATTCATCCTTTTCCCCAAAGACCATCAGGATTTCGGTAGTTCGAAATTGATCTTTGGCTTTTTCCAAAATCAAATCATGGGCAAATCCTCCTGCCCAAAGGATCATTTGCTTTACCCGGTGGTCCCATCTTGCTGCCCAGCGGGTGGCAGTAGCTGCTCCTTGGGAAAAGCCGAGCACATGGATTGAAGGCTTTTGAGGGTATTTTTGAAGAATCTCTTCCATCAAAAGGTCCAAAAACCGATGGTTGTTGGCTATAGCTGTTTCCCTTTCATGCCGGGTCATCCAATTGGCTCCTACTCTTCCCTGAAAATCTTTCAAAAACCCATAATTGGTCCCCTCAGGAGCCAAAATCAGGCGGTCTTCACCGGAAAACGGCAAAAACTTTCGGATAAAAAACTCCGACAGCTGCCCATATCCATGAAAAACAAGCCAGATTTCCTGTTCTTTTCCTGTTGGTTGATGAGAAATGGAATAAAAAGCTTCGTAAGGAAAAATCAACTTTTTCTTTTCCATCTTACTGATTGAGGTCGTCAAACTTGAGGGGCAATAGATGGGATATTCCGGGGATTCGAAGGACATTACCATCCGACTTCAGGATCAAGAGCGTAATCGGTTTCCCAAAGCGATTTTCCACTTCGTTGATCGTCTGTCGACAAATTCCACAGGGAGAAACACCCGCCCATTCTTCTTCTCCTCTTCGCTGGGCGACCACCGCAAGCATGACAGGAGCAGAATCGGGAAAATTTGCTCCGGCATACCCCAAAACCAAGCGCTCTGCGCATACTCCTGTAGGGAAGCTGACATTTTCCTGATTGGAGGACTGAAGGATTTGCCCATTTTCCAGAAGAACCGCAGACCCCACATGAAAGCCCGAATAGGGAGCATAGGCCCGCTTGGAAACTGATTTTGCACTTTCCAAAAGTTCTCTCTCAGCAGAGTTTAATTCCTCCGGAAGCAGTTCCTCCAGTTCTGAACTCAAGGTAATTTTTTTCACAAGAACACTTTTGATTGAGGGAAATCCTAACGATCAAGGTAAGGAAATGTTCAATAAATCTGAGCTGATCCCCTTTTCGGTCAGAAAAATTATGCGAATTTTCAGGAGAAATCCAGATTTGATGAAGACGATATTAATCCTCGGGGCCGGAAAGTCCTCTACTTACCTGATAGATTACCTCGCTGGCACTTGTAGCTCGGAAAGGCAACTTATCCTGGCTGACCTTGACCTCAGCAATGCTCAGGCTAAAATCCAGAATAAACCATTTACCAGCCCAGTAGCGATCAATACTTCTGAGGAAAGTCAAAGAAAGTCACTGATTGCCCAAGCGGATGTGGTGATATCCATGCTGCCGGCCTTTATGCATCCCACAATTGCCAAAGACTGCCTGGAGCTAGGGAAGCATTTTTTCACAGCCTCCTACGAAAGCGAGGAATTGAGAAAAATGAAGCCGGAGATCGAAAGGAAAGAACTTCTTTTCCTAAACGAATGCGGCTTGGATCCCGGGATTGACCATATGTCTGCCATGAAGATTATCGACGAGGCGAAAAGCCGGGGAGAGAATATTTCATCCTTCAAGTCTTACTGCGGTGGACTTTTAGCTCCAGAATCAGAAGACAATCCCTGGAAATACAAATTCACCTGGAATCCAAGAAATGTGGTTTTGGCAGGTCAAGGTACTTCCCGCTACATCGAGAAGGGAGACTACAAATATGTCCCCTATCACCGCCTTTTCGGACGACACGAGACATTAAGCTTTCCTGGTTTAGGAAACTTTGATGGGTATCCCAATAGGGATTCGCTTAGTTATCGATCAATTTACGGCTTGGAAAATATCCCCACTTTGCTCAGAGGCACCTTGAGGAGAGAGGGATTCTGCAAAGCTTGGGACGTCTTCGTCCAACTCGGGATGACTGAGGACAGCTATCAGATGGCACTTCAGGAGAATTGTACTTTTCGGCAATATCTTAATGCTTTTCTTCCTTGGCATGAGACCCTTACTGTGGAAGAGAAACTGGCCGATTTGATTCCGGATTTGGATTTTCCCACCTTCGAAAAGCTCCAATGGCTGGGTCTATTCGATGATCGAGCCTTACCAATTGGGGAAGGAAGCCCTGCCAAAATTCTTCAAGCCATTCTGGAAAAAGAATGGGCATTGAGGCCCGAGGACAAAGACATGATTGTCATGCAGCACCTGTTTGAAATCCAAACCGACCAAGGGATTAAGAAAGTCACCTCAAGCCTGGTGAGTTTTGGTAAGGATTCTAATTATACCGCCATGGCCAAAACAGTGGGTTTGCCATTGGCGATTGCTGTGGACCTATTCTTGAATGGAAAGATTGCTCTATCCGGACTTCAAACCCCCGTGCTTCCGGAACTTTACGAGCCGATTCTTTCTGAATTGGAAAAATTCGGGATTCGATTTGAAGAAAAGACAGAGCTTACTCCTGACTAATTTCTAATCGTTGAAAAAACTCAGGGTCTCCAGTCTGATGGTGCATCAACTACCGCTCCGGGAACTTCCCTACAATCATCCGGAATGATGGCTTGGTTTTGTGCAAAAGTCAGCTTATCCTTTTGAATGTAGATACGGGAAGTCTGCTCGGAAGCTGCCATAAAATACCCCAAAACCACCTCATCGGGATCATCCAGACTGATCATATTGCCTCGAATCGTGGCAGGTGGGGGATCGAAAATAGACCCGCTGATCTCTGCCTGCTGCTTGACCAATCTGAGAAAGCGGTAAGCTTCCTGTGAAATTCCGTATTGACTTACATCCACCCGATAAGTATCCACAAAGCGCAAGCCGTCATCCTCGACAAATGCCACGGGAATACGGGTAGTCAGCCCGTTGAAATCATCGTCAACAGCAATAAACAGGCTTTGGTTGTTTGATATCTCTGTTCTGTAGCAGACATTACAGCAGGGTTTGGGCTGTGGATCACGGGAGGGATTGGCATCGCTGGGTCTGGGAGTAAATAAGTCCGGTCTAGTCTGAAGAATATAGACTGCAGGCCCTGTCCTCCAAAAGTAAAAGTTGTTTTGATCAGCAGGATCATTGATTTCGGCAATAATTTGCACGCCGGATCGGGGTGGGTTGCCTCCCGGCTGGGTAATTACCAATGTTCGGGGTTGGAGGTTTTGAATTGGGGGAACTCCTTCCACGCGTTCAGGAAAGGAAGAATATAATTTCCCCTCCGGAGTCTCTATAAACAAGGTGTAGGATTTGCCGACTTCTGCAGAAAATCCTGCTGGGGTAAAGTACGAACCTCTAGATTCTGCGCTTTCAGTCAGAAAGACAACCTTACCCTCCTCATCTCTTACTAATACAGTAGCTCCAGATACTGGCCTTATCAAGGCTTCAAAGCTACTTCCATAGGTAGCACTCCGGGTGAGAGTGACTCTATGAGGACCAGGACCTGAGTGAATCAAAGCATCAACAGTAAGCAATTGCTCCCCTTCCGGGATTTCTACCTGAAATGGATCAATGCATCCCACAAGGAGCAGCAAAAGGAAAAAACTTGACTTTACTAATTTATTCATTTGGATTCCAATCAAAAGGAGGGTCGATGGTAGCGTTGGGTACTACTCTGCAATCATCGGGAATAATTGCCCTGTTTTGCTTAAAGGTCAATTCAGCCTGATCTATGTAAATTCTTCTTGAGGCTTCTCCTGCAGCCATGAAATAGCCCAATACCACTTCATCGGGATTATTCAAGGAGATCATATTCCCTCGAATATTGGCAGGTGGAGGGTCAAAAATAGACCCGCTGATTTCAGCTTGCTGCTTCACCAGCCTCAGAAAGCGGTAGGCATTCTGAGAAATAGAATATTGCTTGACATCCACTCTATACTTGTTCACAAACCTCAAGCCGTCATCCTCCACAAAACCTACCGGAATGCGGGTGCTCAAACCGTTAAAATCATCATCTACCGCAATGAAGACGCCTCGATTATTGGGAATATCTGCTCGGTAGCAGACCGCACAGCAATCCTTAGGAGCTGGAGTCCTGTCTGGGGCTGGAGTAGTATAGAGTTCCGGACGGGTCTCGAGGATGTAATTGGCAGCCCCTAATCGCCAGAAATAGAAATTATTCTGATCCGCGGGGTCAATGATATCCGCGATGATTTGCACCCCTGAGCGCTCAGGTCCTCCCCCAGGTTGGGGAATGGTGACCGTCCGGATTCCCAAGGATTGGATTTCAGGTACTGATTCCACTCGCTCAGGAAGGGAAGAAAACAAGCCTCCATCCGGAGTTTCAATGAATAATGTATAAGCCTTGCCAATCTGGGCTCTCCAACCTGTAGGAGTAAAATAGGCTCCTCGCACCCCCTCTCGTTCACTTAAGAAAGTAACCTCACCATCCTCGCTTCGCACTATGACAGTAGCACCCACCACTGGTCTGATTAAACTTTGTAAGTCACTTCCATAGGTGGCACTTCTGGACAAAACTATTGTATGTGGGCCAGGTCCAGAGTGAATCAGCCCCTCTACCGTGAGTAACTGCTCTCCCTCAGGTACCTCCACCGGAAAAGGATCAATACATCCGAAAAGCAGGAAAAAAAACAGGTAAATCCAATTTCTAAACATCTTCTCAGAATTTAATCGCATAACTCAAACTAGGCAGCGGAACCCCCAAAAGGGCCAGTCGAAGAGATTGAGGAGGTAAGCCAGGCGCGTCTCCAAAGAAAATGGAATAAGGATTCTTTCTTCCCAAAACGTTCAAAACGGAGAAGGTCCAATCCCCTTCGAAGAACTTCCCGCTCCCCTTCAGTTTGAAATTGGTAGCAAAATCTATCCGGAAGAAGTCCGGCATTCGGTCTTGATTTCTGTTGTCAAAATATGCCAGACTGTTTCCTGAGTAGTCAAACTTAGCCTGCGGGAAGGTCACGGGTCTTCCTGTGCTGTAAGCCACTGTAGCAGAAATAGAAGTATTTGTACTGACTTTATAATTTCCGATTACGGTCAAGTCATTAGGCTTGTCAAAGTTGGAGGCGTACCATTCCCCATCATTGATATTTTCCTCTTCATAAGGGGTAATTACTCTTCTCAAGGCTCTGGAATAGGTATAGGAAATCCATCCCGTCAATCTTCCCAAATTTTTCTTGATATATAATTCAGCCCCGTAAGCTTGCCCTTGAGCCGGCACCAGTTCGGTCTCGATATGATTTCTCACGATGAGATTTGCTCCGTCTTTGTATTCCACCACATTTTGCAGGTCCTTGTAGTAAATCTCAATTGAAGTTTCAAAGATGTTTCCTTTGAAGTTTTTATAAAATCCTAAGGAATATTGATCTGCAATTTGTGGCTTGAGGTAATTGTCGCTGAGTTTCCAAAGATCAAATGGAGCGATGGTCGCTGTGTTGGAGATCAAATGGATAAACTGATACATTTTATTGTATCCCGCTTTGATCGAGGTGGACTTGTTGAAGGAATAGCGGATGGATGCTCTTGGGCCAAATCCATCGTAGCTTTGGATTACTTCTCCGTCTGAATAATTGATTTCGCCAATGGCACTTCCATCGGAGATGGGCTGATTTTCAGCATACTGCCTTACAGATCTTGCGCCAAGGTATTGGTAGAAGTCATACCTGAGCCCATAGGAAAAACCCAATTTTTCTCCCAACTCAAATTCATGCTGAAAATGACCCGCCATTTCTCGTCCGAATTCATTCTGCACTTTCCTGGGCAACACTTCCCCTTGCTCTCCCGGTATCAATTCTCCGGGCTGAATCTCCAGCTGCTTATATTCACCTCCGAAAGTAATCTTGTTGGTGGGAGAAAAAGAATATGTAAGAAACAACTTTCCTCCCATGTCCAGAATATCGGAGTTGATCTGAAAATCATTGATTCCGGAACGGTTGAATACCCCAAAATTATAGCCTGAATAAAAGCCCAAAGCCTCCATGCTTAGCTTTTCGCTAAACTTGCTTTTCCATTGAAGGGAATGGGCAGTATTCTTCCAGGAAATCGTCGTATCCGAGGCAAATGCAAAGTCATCGTAGCTGGTATAGTAGCTGTACATGAACTCGTTATTTTCTGAGATAGGGGCACTGATGACCAAATTCCCATCATAGAAGTTTGCATTGGAATTGTTCAGCACCGGATCAGTCAGGGTCTGAAGAAGCCAATTGATATAAGAAATTCTAAAGCCTCCCAAAATGGAAACCTTGTCTTTGATCAATGGGCCATTGACGGAAACTTTTCCGGTATAGGTTCCTGCCATCAAATCCACACCCCACTTGTCCACACTTCCTGCTTTTGGCACAATATCAAGGATCGCTGAGCTTCTGCCTCCAAATCTTGCAGGTACCACGGCCTTATATAGCGTCACGTCATTGACCACGTCCGGATTGAAGGCTGTAAATAATCCAAACATGTGAGAAGGATTGTAAATCGGTGCTCCCCCAAACTGTATCAAGTTTTGGTCAACTCCACCCCCACGGACGTTGAGCCCGGATGATGCTTCTCCTACCTGGCTTACCCCTGGTAATGTTGCCAATGACCGAACGATATCCACCTCCCCGAAGAAAGGAGGAAGCTCCCGCATCGTATTCATGCTTAGAGTGACTGCCCCCATGTCGGTAGACCGGATATTCTTTTCAGGATCCCTCCCGTAGATGACCACATCATCCAGTTGAAAATCCTCCTGGATCATCCGAATGGAAATCCGTCCGTCACCTACTGCCGTGATAGGATAATCCACCGTCTCGTAGCCTACATAGCGAAAGGTAAGATTGTACTCTGCCCGATCAAGTACCAATTCAAAAAACCCATTAGTATCAGTGATTCGGGTAAGGTCTAATTCAGGCACGGTAATCGTAGCGCCTACCAAAGCCTCTCCGGTAATCTCATCGATGATTCTTCCAGAAATACGGATGCCTTTGAGCTGACCGATGTCACGCCCTACTACCTGCCGCTTAGGCGGTGGTGTGGTCTGTTGGGCTAGAGTAGCAAAGCCCGAGAAAAGGAAAATCAGAAGTAATAATTTTTTCATCATGGCTGAGCTTAAAGACCGTTGGGATCAAATTTGAATAGTTCTAGAGGCAATTCTCCGGTGACGGAAATTTCAGGGCCCCTTAAGATATAGATTTCACCCTGATAGACGAAAGAGCCCAGATTTATGCTTCTTGGAAAGCCTTCAAAGGAATTTTTTGCCTTCCAGGAAAAGGTATTCAGATCCAGCTCGAAAATTTCCTGAATCCTTCTGTATAAGCCTATCCATGCTTTGTTTCCATCCACAGCAGCCATTCCGTAGCCATCACCCAAACTGCCGGGATAGACCGATTTAAAAGTCCAACTGATGGATTGCGGATTAAATTCATACAGTTCCCCGGAAGTGTTCACTACGTAGCCTTTGTTTTGATAGACAAAGTGAGGGGTGCCATTGTGGAGGAAAAATGGAGCATTTCCTACTCTTGACCATGATTTTGTAGTCGGGGAATATTTCCAGATATCATTCGCTCCCGGGTCGATTCCTCCCATGACGAAAAGCTCCCCGTTGATTTCCAAGGCTAACTGCTCCCTTCCTTGAAAAGGCAAATCTGCCAACCGCTCGAAGGTGCTCCCGTTGATTTTCCAAAAAGACCGATCAAATTCAAAAGAATTGAAGCCTAGCTCCACTGCACCACCACCCAAATACCCTGGGCTTGCAAAAGCAAAGGATCTTGGATTCCCGGGAAAGTTTACTTCACTCCAGGAAAGGGTGCTTGGATCAAATCGCTGTATTTTGGAATAAGAAGAAGATAGACGAATATTTCCCAAGCCCACATGAAATCCTGCCTGATTGGTGAAGGAAACCGTATTGTAAATCCGGACTGATTCGGGAAATTGCCCCACTAGGGTAAATCTGCCGGCCTGATACTCGAAAGGCTGGGAAAATTCAACGATATCCTCTTGGATCTGAATTCGTACAGGTACCAGCGTACTTCCTGAAGCAGGAGGGATTCTTACCGTGAGTCTTGACTCAAACTGATTGGAGAGAATCTGTGCTTCCTGATTTCCAAAAAACACCCGGGTATCTTCAGAAAGATTTCTGCCTTGGATAGTCATGATTTCTCCAGCTTTCGAAAAGGTCGGAAAAAATTCATCCAATTGAGGGGTCAGCGTACGGATGGTAATGACCTCTCCAAATAATTGCTGCCCTTCTACTTCGGAGAAAGCTTTCACCCAGTATTGTTGATCAATCTTTAGGCCCGAAGTTTCCCCGATAAATCGGCCAGGACTGTCTTTGGTTCCTAAAGAAATGGTAATGGGAGAGGTGAAGGCCTCAGTCTCTGCAATCAGAAACCCGTGATCCGTGGCAGCAACTTCACGATTGGTGATCAATCTGCCTGAAAGTCTGACATTGCTTCCTCCGACGAAAAGCACATCCTCGGTGGCTACGATGATAGGCGTTTCAATTTCTTCGGTGCAAGCCCATCCTCCTATGAGCACAAGTAGTAGGCTCAGGGATAGTAATTTACGCATGGAATGTGGTAATTAAATAGCTAGCAAAAATAGAAAAAAGATTATTCTTGGGTCTTTTGGACTCTAAATAGAAAGACATTTTAGCATAAATCAAAAAATCTGATTGAATTTGGATCAAAACCCCAAAAGAAATCCTGAAATAAGTCGGGAATAAGACGCAGAAAAACTCCCGTCGCTTTCCTTTAGAATCAACTCTTCCTCGACCTGAAGCTCCATTTTCCTTTGGAACTGCACTACCTGCCTGATTACTTTGGAATCAGCAGAATCCTTCACCGAAATCAATTTCTTGGGGAAAAGGGATTGTTTTCCTGACAAACCCTCAAACTCTTTCATCTGGGCTGGAGGCAAAATCATCCAAAGACTCCCTTCTTCGCTCAAAAGTTTGCCTGCTTTTTCAAGCAATTCCCAAAAAGACAGCTCATCAGTATGCAATGCCTGATTTCTTCTGGGATCACTGGCTTTAAGGTGATTGGGAAAATAAGGAGGATTACTGACCAAAAGGTCAAACTGTTCCTTTTCCGGGAACTCCTGAAAACGGCCTTTGACTAGATTTAGCCTGGTTGAAAATGGACTTTTTGCAAAATTTTCAGAGGCCTGATTCCCGGCCTCCTCATCGAGCTCTACCGCCTGAATCTGGGCTTTGGGAAAACGCTGAGCCAGGATCAAAGCAATCACCCCCGTGCCAGTACCAATATCCAAAATTCGACTAGCCGACTCACCTTGAACCAAAGTGCCCAATAAAACCGAATCCGTGCTGATCTTCATCGCACAGCGATCCTGCTCCACCCGGAACTGCTGAAACTGAAACCACGTATTGCCCATCAGGTTCTGGCTCTACTGAAAAGTCTTGACCGGAATCTGGGCTTATCTTCCATGATATTCAAGTCTTCTTCGGAGACCCGCTTTACACTTTCTATGGTGTAAAAGGCTCGTTCGTCACATTCCTTCACCTTTCCGATGAAAGTCTGCAGCTGATCCCGCTTCATCACGGTAAAAAGAAGATTGACTTTGCCATACCTTCCCTCTGCGCCTACACTGGTGAAGCGGTAATTCTTTTCCTTCATGAAATCAATCAACTGAGGTAAAGGATGTGGGGTAATCACCCGGACCAGCACCCGACCTAGGGCAAGTTTTTCATCCAAAGTCATCCCTACATAGGTCCCCATGGCAAACCCTCCGGCATAGGCAATGTAGGAAAAGGGATTGTTTACATTTTGGAATATCTGCCCGATCGCCAAAAGCCAAATCATGGCTTCAAAAAAGCCCAATACAGGGACAATGGACTTCTTCCCGTTCATCATAAACATGATCCTGAGCGTATTGATAGACACGTCACCTATCCTAGCAAAGAATATAAGCAAAGGCATCAGGACGTAGTTCAGCAACTGATCAGAGATACCCAGAGAATGAAAGAAATCTTGCATGGGAATAGAAAGATGGGATGCGCAAAATTAGCCCTTTCGGCGGCAAGGAAGACAAAACCGAGAAAGAATCTGCACTAAATCTTCCTGTCTCTCCCCGCAGGAAGTCCAAAATAGATAAACTGAATCGTCATCACCAGGAGAAATCCTATAAGCAGATTCCAATTGGAAAACAGGTCCAATGAAATACCAAATACCAAAGGACCAAGGGCAGCAAGCACATAGCCTGCAGACTGAACCATCCCCGAAAGTCTGGAAGTAGTCAGGTCATCGGCTGTTCGGAGAGAGATTAGCGTATAAGCTATGCTCAGGCTAGCCCCACTTCCAATCCCTATTATGGTCAATGCCAAAAAGGTAATCCATTCCTGATGCAAAAACAAGGCAGAGTAACCCAACAAATACCCGAGCCCAACGATCAAAATCACCCGGGACTGCTCCTTGAGCTTCATCAGCAGGCCGGGAATAAAAAAAGTACCAATGAGCGAAATCAGCTGGAGATAGGACAAGGCCAAGCCTGCCTTGGATGCAGACATCCCACGGGCAATAAACATATCGGGAAGCCAGGTAATCATGGTAAAGTACATCACTGATTGTGCCCCCATAAAGAGCGTCACCTGCCAGGCCAATTTGCTTTTCCATACATTTTTTCCAGTCAATACACTGGTTCTACGGGGATTGATCCGGGAGCTAAGTTGGGGAATCCAAACGACTAAGGCCAAAATCATCAGCCCAACCCAAGAGGCCAAAGATCCTCTCCAACCCAAACCTAGCTCCTGGGACAAGGGAACACTCACCCCGGAAGCAATGGCCGCAAAAAGAGACATTCCGGTAGAAAGGATAGCGGTGAAAAGCCCAATTTTCTCTGGAAGCCGGGCTTTGAAAAAAGGAATCATCAATACATTGGCAATCACGATTCCTATTCCCGTCAAAGCAGTTCCAAAGTAGAGCAACTCAATGCCTCCCAAAACCCGGATTACCACACCTACAGATAAAAGGGCAATACCTGCAAAGATTGCTCTTCCCAGCCCCAACCTTTTCCCAATAGCCGGTGCAAAAAGAGAAAATAGGGCAAATGTAATCAAGGAAAGGGTGGTAAGAAATCCCGCCAAACCATTGGAAATCCCCAAATCTTCCCGAATAAAGGGAATCAACGGCCCCACAGAGGCGATCGAAGTCCTGAGATTGATTGAGATCAAAATGATGCCGAGAATTAGGAGGGCTTTGCTGGTAGTATTAGACATTAGGGTAGTAAGAAGTACGATTTACGAAGTACGATTTACGATATATTAAGGAACCTCAACCCTAATTTCTAAAGCTTTGATTCCTAACATGAAGCCTTGAGCTTTTGAAAATGTAGATTAAAAAGGGGGTCGCTGAGCCCACATGAATGTCGTAAATCGTAAGTCTGAAATCGTAAATTTTTCGGATTACTTAAAGGTGAAGTAAAATTAAGCCCTCGATTCCACCAAATCCTTAACGCATTCCACCCAAGTATCATTAGAATTAAGGCTGGGTACCAGCTCCCAATGCTCCCCTCCCAGCTCCTCAAACTGCTCCTTGTATTCTTCACCCACCTCTACGGTCGTTTCCAGGCAGTCTGCTACAAAGGCTGGAGAGAAAACCAATACTTTTTTCACTCCTTCTTTTGCCAAATCCTTGATCATGTCCTCAGTGTAAGGCTTGATCCAAGGATCTTTACCCAGTCGGGATTGGAAACAGGTTACGACTTTATCTTCGGGAAGTCCGAGCTTTTCAGCAACCAGACGGGTCGTTTGAAAACATTGTGCCCGGTAGCAAAATTGGTTTTTGAGCCCATACTTATTGCAGCAGGCTCCGAGCTGACAGTATCCCTCTACACTGCCTTTTCTGATCTGTCTCTCAGGCAGACCATGGTAAGAAAAAAGATATCGGTCATAATCCCCCTTCGCCATAGCCTCCCGTCCGAGTTCGGCCCAAGCTTCCAGAAAAAGCGGATGATCCACATAGTTGCTAATGAAGGAGATTTCAGGAATAATCTGCCAAGTGCGGACAATCTCCATCACTTTGTCTATTACGGAACCATTGGTGGCTGAAGCATACTGTGGGAAAAGGGGAAGAACGATGATTTTTTTCACCTTAGCCTTCATCAATACCTCAAGCCCTTTCTCAATGCTCGGATTCTGATAACGCATTGCAATAGAGACCAGATATTTCTCCGGGTCAAGCTTTTGGATCAGTTTGTCCCGAAGGTCTTCTGTGTGAAACAGCAAAGGTGAACCTCTATCCGTCCAAAGCTTTCGGTATTCTCCTGCAGATTTGGGCGCGCGGAAGGGGGCAATAATCAGATTGACCAGCATCCAGCGTGGAATCAATGGAAAGTCGATCACGCGTCCATCCATTAAAAATTCGCGGAGGTATTTGCGGACATCTCCTGTTTTGGTACTGTCTGGAGTTCCGAGATTGACCAACAGGACGCCAATCTTTGCTTTGTTTTTACTCATGGGTGATATTCAGGTTCCTTTCGAAAAGTCCAAAATTAGTCCCTTTGTTCGAAAAAAACCGATGGAAACTTTCAATCGCTTATTTAGAAGAGGGAGACAGCTTGAGATTTTCGGCCCAACCCATCAGTGGACCTGACAGAATACTGGATAAAAGGGCCAAAATCACCAAACCAATAAACAGTGATTCGGAGACCATTCCATATTCCAAGGCTATCAGCCCAAGAATAATATCCATACTTCCTCTGGTACTCAGTCCAAAGCCCACTACCATGGACTTGTTTCTTTTCAATCCTGCAAAACGGGCCCCGAGATAGGCCCCGAAATATTTGGTCAATAAACCTACAATCACCACCACACCCACTACGCCTAGATCAAAGGCTTCAATGAAATTGACCTTCAACCCGATACTCACAAAGAAGATCGGAGCGAAAATATTGTTGATAAACTGATGGAGAATTTCCTTGGCTTTTTCTGTCAAATGCTCGGAATCCCCCAAAGCCACCCCGATTATGAATGCACCGAAAATGGCATGAATCCCTATAAACTCTGTAAATGAAGCCGCCAGAAAGCAAATCGCCAATGAAAGGGAAAGCAGACCCCCGGGCCAAGCCAGGTTTTTATTCGTCCAGGGCAAGACTCTATTGATCAGACCTTTGCCTCCTGTAAGCATAAATACGGTGAAAAACAGCGTAAGCCCTATCGTAGGCCAGACTCCCAGCCCCTCTTTGCCAGATTCGGAAAGAGAAAGAATCACCGAAAAGACAATCCACCCTACCACATCGACCACCATAGCTCCTGCGATAATTAAGAGCCCGGTTTTGGTTTTGAATAGATTCAAATCCATAAGCACTCTCGCTACTACGGCCAAGGCAGTGATGGAAATGGCAAGCCCAAAAAACGTCGACGCTACAATCCGATCATTGATATTGACCCCCAGAAACTCTGGAAATGCATAAGCCACTACAAAGCCTGCTATGATGGGTAATATCATGGAAGCCAAAGCAATCTTGAGGGCGTTTTTGCCTTGACTCCAAACTACCTGAAGCTCTACTTCGATCCCGGCAATGAACAAGAGCAAGACCACAGCAATCTGCACAAAGCCATCCAAGGCAATATTGGTCATGGAATGGGAGCTGAATAGACTGGCATAAAAATCCGGCATCAGCATACCCAAAATAGTCGGCCCTAGGATGATTCCTGCCAGAATCTCCCCCACTACAGCAGGCTGCTTGAGCTTTCTGGCAATTTCAGAAAACACCCTTGCCATGATGAGCATAGATGCGAGTTGAAGCAGAAGGTTAATGACCTCCTTATGGTTTAATGTTTCCATGGAAGTAATTAACTTTTTATCATCAATAGGTTACAAGGCAAATTGCCCAATAAGTCTTCCAAGTCATGCGGAAATAACCGATCAAAAAAATTGAGCTTTCGGTCATCTCCCATGACCAGAAGATCTGCATTTATTTTTTCACAATATCTGGCCAGCTCCGTGGCCCACCTTCCACCAGTCACTTTTATGTTAATTTTCAGATCTCCCAAGTCCAATCCTTTTAAATTCTCCTCCACATAATCAATTTCGTCCTGCACAAGTTTTCTCCTCGTTCCAGAAACCTCATCTTCCGAATCCTCACTCGCTGTACCCATGACCAAACCGTACATTTTGATTTCATTGAGTATGTGGACATTCTTAGACTCAACTTTTTTGGAAAAATCTATTCCACGCTGGATCACTTTTGGCGTGATTTCCAGCTGGGTACCGTTGATGACCACTTGGGAGAAAGCTGTCGTTTCCAGCCTTGGCTCAATCAGCGTAAGTAGGGAACAGTTGGCTTTACGGATGATTTTTCTTGCCACGGAACCAAGGTAATAAGTCAAAAGGCCTTCTTTTTTCAATGCCCCCAAAATGAGCAAATCCACCTTTTCTTCAGCACACGTCTCCAGGATTTGTTTTGCAGGTTTGCCTTCTTTCCAAAGTATCTTGACTCTTCTCAGGGAAGAACAATGCTTGTCAAAAATCTCACTCAATCGGGACTCGAGTTCGGGAGTTTTTACCCCAACATGAATTAAAATCAATTCCCCGTCAAAGAGATCCACCAGCCTTTTTGCTTCTGCTATCAAGGCCTCCATTCTTGGGGAAAAAGCCAAAGCCAATCCTATTTTCTGATACATGGTATTCTGCTTCAATCCCTCAAATAAGGAAAATTAAACGAATTCGCAAACCACTTCTTTCCTTCAGCCATTTATCCCAAACCCAATCCGATAGAGAATCTTTTCCCCCGCTTCAAAAAGGACTTCTCGATAAACCGGCATTTTTTAGTAAACTTCCCTACTAATTCTTAACCCGATTTCAGAATCAACCCAATCTTATTTCTATGAGAAAATTCTTACTCACCGGGCTGATATTTGGGGCATTACTTGGGGGCCATGCTTTTGCCCAAGGTGACTACCCCACACTCAGTCAGGTCAATCAAAGACTCCAAAAACTCGGAGGTAATCCTTCCGTAGAGCTCAAAACTCTTACCCAAACCCTTGGAGGCAAGGACATCCAAGTCCTCAAAATCGGCAAAGGAAATCTGGATCAGAAGCCGGCCATCGCAGTAGTCGGTGGAGTGGAAGGCTTCCATGTACTCAGTGTGGAATTGGCCCTGCAGTTTGCAGAGAAGCTGATCGCTGAGCACTCAGACGCTTTGGAGGCGACCACTTTTTACATTTTCCCTAATATGTCTCCTGATGCTTATGAGCAATATCATGCCGCGCTGAAATATGAGCGGAGAGGAAACGCCAACTCAGCAGACCACGACCGGGACGGCACACCCAATGACAACGGCTACACGGATCTGAATGGTGACGGACTGATCACCTGGATGCGAGTGGAAGATCCGATGGGAGAATGGACGGTGTCCAAAGAAGATGAGCGAGTCTTGGTCAAAGCTGACCGATCCAAAGGTGAAGCCGGAAAATACAGGGTATTCAAAGAGTCCAAAGACGATGACAAAGACGGAAAATTTGCCGAAGACCTGAAGGAAGGCATTGCATTCAATAAAAATCTAACCTACAAATTCCCCGTTTTTGAACCTTTGGCGGGAGATATCGCCGCATCTGAAAAGGAAACAAGGGCACTCTTGGACTACCTCTTTGAGCAATGGAACATCTTCGCTTTTGTCACTTTTTCCCCTGCAAATAATCTAAGCGCTCCGTTGAAGTTTAACGCTTCCGACGCAAGGAAACGAGTGGTGACTTCCATTTTGGAAAAAGACCAAGCCATCAACGCCATGGTCTCCGAGATGTATAATAAAACGGTAAGCCAAAAAGCATTTCAGCAAAGCAATCAGGGAACAGACGGGGACTTCTTCCAATGGGCTTATTTCCATTTTGCCCGACTGAGCTTCTCGACCCCAGGGTATTGGACTCCGGAATTCAAAGGAAAAACCAATCCCGAGGCCAACTATCTGGCATGGGCGGATTCTTTGGGATGGAATTCTTTTGTTCCTTGGACTGAAGTACAGCATCCTGATTTCCCCAACCAAAAAGTGGAAGTGGGAGGAGTCAAGCCTTTTGTACTGGTGAATCCTCCTTTTGAAAAAGTGGGAGAAATAGCAGAAGAGCATACAGAGTTTATTCTAAAACTAGCTGCCATGCAGCCTAAGCTGGAGCTTCACAATCTGAAAACTGAGGCGCTCGGCAATGGCTTGACCCGAATCACGGTTGATCTTTTCAACAAAGCCCCGCTTCCCACTCACTCTGAGATGGGTGCAAGGTCCCGATGGCTGAGAAAAATCCGGATAGATATCGATGCATCCGGTGACAAACTGATTTCCGGTGACAAAATCAAGTTATTGGACTCCATGGGGGCCTATGAGAAAGTGACCCTATCCTGGATAGTAAGAGGAAGCGGCAATGTAAATATCAAAGCAGGAGCTGCCCATACCGGATTTGTAACCCAAACTGTCAAACTCTAAGCCATGAAGATGATGAATACCAAGAAAATACTAGCCACCCTGGCTTTGGGAGCATTGAGTCTGGGAGCAATGAAAGTCAATGCCCAACAGGAAAATTTCTTCCGGGCCATTGGAACACCCCATAAACCAAAAGTCGAAATCGCCTGGAACCGCTACTACAGTGCAGAAGGACTTTGGGACTGGATGAAGAAAATCGCCGCTGCGCATCCGGGATTAGCCAAGGTAGAGTCTATTGGCAAATCTGTAGAAGGCAGAGACATCCTGACGATCACCATCACGGACTTTTCCACCGGAAAAGACACAGATAAGCCAGCCATGTGGATTGATGGAAATATCCATTCCAATGAAATCCAAGGCGGGGAATTTTCTCTGTATCTGGCTTGGTATCTGACGGAAATGCACGCCGATAATGAATTTATCAAGCAGCTCTTGAAGGATAAGACCTTCTACATCACTCCGACTATTAATCCCGACGCTAGAAACAATTTCTTCAAAGAACCCAATACAGCCAGCTCTCCTCGTTCGGGTATGCTCGTATTGGACAACGATGGCGACGGAGAAGCCGGAGAAGACCGCATGGATGATCTGGATGGAGATGGCAACATCACGATGATGATCCGCAAATCTCCAACAGGAAGATTTATCAAAGACCCTCTTGACCCGAGAAAATTGATGCAGGTCGGACCGGATCAAGTAGGAGAATACGAAATGATCGGTCAGGAAGGAATCGATAACGACGGAGACGGAGTGGTCAATGATGACGGTATCGGCTATTACGATCCGAACAGAGATTGGGGATGGAACTGGCAGCCCGATTACATCCAGCGAGGTGCATTGAGGTATCCTTTTACACTTCCTGAAAACCGCTCTGTGATGGAATTCGTGATGAAGCATCCCAATATTGCTGCAGCACAAAGCTTCCACAACTCAGGAGGCATGATTCTTAGAGGACCAGGGGCCGAGGAAGATGTCAATACCTACAACAGAGAGGATATAAGAATCTATGATGCCATCGGAAATGTGGGTGAAGAGATTATTCCAGGCTATAGATACATTGTCGTCTACAAAGATCTCTATTCTGTATTTGGCGGGGAATTGGACTGGTTCTATGGAAACCGAGGAATTTTCACCTATTCCAATGAGTTAATGGTTTCTTATCTCTACTTCCACAAAAATGCAGGACGAGGCAATCAGGATGAGCAGCTGAAAGTGGATCAATTGCTGACCTTTGGAGATGCTTTTGTCAACTGGAAAGAATTCGAACATCCTCAGTTTGGCACCGTGGAGATCGGAGGATTCAAAAAGACCTTCGGCCGCGCTCATCCAGGCTTCCTATTGGAGCAGGACGCCCACAGAAATGCCGCCTTCACTATTTTCCATGGGTACCATACGCCTAAGCTTTCAGTGATGGACGTCAAGGAAGAAGATCTGGGCGGAGGACTGAAGGCAATCACAGCCACCATATTCAATGAGCGGATGATCCCAACACACGCCAGCCAAGATCTGAAATACAATATCGAGCGGCCGGATTACGTGACCCTTTCCGGTGCCAAAGTCCTTGCCGGATTTGTAGTGGAGGACGAGGACATGAAGAAATTCAAGGAGCAAAAGTCTTCGCCTGAAAAAATCGCGGTGGACAATGTTCCTGGTATGGGTGCAGTAAAAGTCCGCTGGATTGTTTCTTCTGTTTCCAACTATTCCATCACGGTGGATTCAGCCAAAGGAGGAAAAGCCAGCTGGAAAAAGTGATTCATTTGATAAAAAAGTAAAAAGAAATCCCGTCAGCTAAGTTGACGGGATTTTTTTTGACTTTCTTTTTTACCCGAAATATCATTTTTTTGACACGGTTCCATTTGATTACCTTACAGTCTGAAAAGGCCCAACCCCTACTCGATCAGGATAAAATGAAACAAGTGCTTACTCTTCTTAGCCTATTTCTGTTTTTTGGCTTGCAGGCCTTTTCGCAAAACCAGCCCACCGTTCTGATTACTTATTTTTCCCAGTCGGGAAATACGAAGATACTCGCAGAGGCAGTCGCTGAAGGAGCAAAATCTGTAGAAGGGATTGAGGTAAAACTCCTGGCTATAGAAGAAGTGAATCCAGTGGAATTGCTAGAAGCTGAAGCAATTATTGTTGGCTCTCCTGTTTACAATGGCAATCCGGCTCCTCCTGTTTTGGAGTTTATCAATTCCTGGCCATTTGAAAACAGGCCTTTGATGGATAAACTCGGGGCGGCGTTCGTCACTGGAGGGGGAATTTCCATCGGGGAGGAGGGAGTCATGATCGATATTCTCCGAGCCATGTTGATTCACGGGATGATAGTGATGGGAGGAGAAGAGGTGGAGGCAGCTTTTGGGGCTTCTGCAATTACCGGAGAGGGGCCATTTGAAAATGAAAAAATGGATGATATTTTTTTGAGAAAAGGCTTTGGATTGGGAAAAAGGGTGGCAGAAAAAGCAATGCAAATCTCAAAATGAATTTCCGACACTTTTTTGCTATCCTCCTTTTCTTGTTGGGGATGAAGGAAGCTCTTGCAGATCCGGATTCGCTCAGAAAGTCTCAAATCACCATCCGACTGGAAAATGACGCCTACATTCCGGGCAGGATGGATCGCTACTACAGCAATGGGATCCATTTGGATTTTCACCGCTACTTGCGGGATGGCAAGAGTTTTTCAGTGACCATCGGAAAGGAAATGTACACCCCTGATTTGAGGGAAAATAAAATTGGACTTCCGATTGAGCGGCCTTTTGCAGGAATGGTATTTTTTGAGTCAGGAATGCAATGGAGAAAAAGCCGCTGGTTTTATGAGTTCAGCGCCTTGGGTGGATTGTTGGGTCCTCAGTCCGGTGTAGGTAACTTACATAATTGGTATCATGAATTGGCAGGATTTCCAAAGCCAATAGGCTGGGAGAAACAGCTACCGAATTCGATTTTGGGCAATCTTTATGCAGGGGCTAAAGTTTATTTGCTGGGAAATTCAATTGCAGATATCACTCTCTCCGGAAGAGCTGCTTTGGGAAATTGGAATCAAAACCTCCAACTGGGCCCCATATTTCGCCTAGGAAATTTACTGCCACTTTCGGTATCCCAACTTAATGGAACCAGGGTGGGATCAAAAGGCAAAAGCCTCGAACAGTACTTTCAATTGGGATTTTTTGCGAGGCAAACTTTTTGGAACGGCAGTATTAATGGGGGAAATTTAAGACAAGAATCAGGCTTTCAGGCCTCATCCCAAAGCTGGTCCTGCACCGCGGATTTGGTTCTCAACTATAAGAATATCGGTTTTTCTTACGGGCTTAGCTTTCAAGGCAGAGATACCTCAAGTGCGGAAAACCACATTTTTGGCAAAATCATTCTGCACTGGCTTTTCTGAAAAGAGCACCATCCAAAAAAAATCCCCATTCAAGTGAATGAGCAGGGATTTCGTAAAAGTTGGTTTAGCTTAATTACTTGCTTGCTACGTAGGCAGTGAATCCACCTGCAGTAGACACCTTAAAGCTGATGGCTTCAGGGAAGGCAGGCTTGGAGATGGTATACACCTTGTGCAGTCCTTGAGGATTTTCCACTGTTTCGGTATGGATCAGCTTGTCTCCGTCAAAAATTTGAACAGTTACGTCTTTGGCATCCAAGGCGGAAACCAAAAGTCTGAACTGATTATCACCCAAGACAGTCACTCTGGAATAAACTTCAGGCTTGGTTTCCACTGCGGTATTCACAGTAGAAGAACTCAAATTACCGAAGGCATCAGCTACCTGAATCTGATATTTACCTTCAGGAAGCGCGTTCAAGTCATATCTTTTTGCAAAAGCTTCAGTTTTTGTGATTCGGTCTCTCAATACAAGCTGATTCTGCTCATCGAGAATTTTTACCACCATAGGTCCTTGAGGTGCTTCTTTTACAGCTACCAAAACTTTGGATGGTTCAGTCTGACGGATTTCTACCGGTTTGTCTTCGTTGTAAGCGAACGCTCCTGTTACGATCCCCGCAACAAAAAGCATGGACATAATTTTTTTCATTTTACTAGTTGGTTTAAATAGGTTTTAAATTTCAATAACTGATCCTTTGACAGAGATCAGGGTACTTGGTTTAATATGTGCTTGATTTGATTTGTAACCTCTGGATGGACAGCTTCCATCAGGGAGTAATTTTGGGTTACCGGGCCAATTGGCTAATTCGAATTACATTACAAAGTTACTAAACGGAGCATTAATTACAATAGTTTCAATAAATCAAGTATTATTTTTTCGATTTGTTAATAATTTACGCTATTCATTGATAAAAGTATAAAATATAATCGCAATCGATAGCGAAACTCAATAAATTCCGATTTCTTGGTAAATGAAAAATTATATTCTGAAAATCAATTATTTTACAAAATCATGTCACTACACGAGTTCTATTTTTTCTTGATTCGCAATCGATTGTATGGAGGGAAAAAAATTTGAAAAAATTTTCTGTTTTGCAGTTTTTCAACAAAAAAAGCCCAAAAACGGGCTTTTTTTTTGATTCGGTATGGATGGTTTTACTTGATTTGCTTTTGGGCTTTGGCCAACATTTCTTGAGTGAAGCTTCCTTTCAGTTCGACCACGATAAGGTCTCCTTCTTTTTCATCCCCTACCAAAATAACCAAGTCCGAGAAGTTTCTAGATCCTTTTCCATAGATCATAACTCCACTCTTACCTTCGGCCGCTTCCATCAAGAGGTCATAATTCTCCCTGGCTAGTCCTTTTTGCAGGGTTTTATATTCAGTAATGGCTTGAGCACCTTCCGGAAGGGTGAAAAAATTAAGCCGCTCCACAGATTTGGCTACTGTGGCCATGTCATTTTCATCCAAATCAATTTTGAACCCTTCGGCGAAATTCATGAAGTTGCCTCCAAGCTCCATGTGGAAGAAGTCGTCATTGTTTTTGTATTTGTCCTTGAGCGATGCAATGCTTTTGCTTTGGGCTTGAACCCCAAAAACAAGGGCAAAAAGGGATAAAGTGAGAATTAGCTTTTTCATAGTTCGGTATGGTTTAGTTTAAATTATTTGCTACTCTTTGGACCTTTGGACCCTTTATTGTATTGTTCCATTCCAGGAATAGTGGTCTTTTCGGCCAGCATATTCAGGTCATCATAGGTGAAGTTGCCAAGCATGGATATCAGAGAAAAACTTTTTGCATCACCGGAAATCATCATCAGCTCCCGAATCAGGCCTCCCTCCTCCCTGACCATAAATTTCAAACTGCTGCTTTTGTTCTGGACATCCATCAGCTCCTCATATTTATTTTTGGTCAAAGTCCCCATGGCCTCAGTGTAGAGCGCTTTTCCGTTGACTTCCTCAGAGGAAAGAATCCGAATCCCTTTGATTTTTGCGATCAAAATGCCGAGTTCCTCAGTATCCTGATCTCCGTCGGCATTGTTTTTCAAGAAACCACCAGCCATCTGCATCATCTTTGGAGAAATGTAGACTCTGGAAAATCGCTCGTCTTCCATGTATTTGGAGAAAAACTTCTGAATGGCATCATCCTGCGCTTGGGCAGTAATTGCCAAGCCGAGGATTAAAAACAGAAATATGGATATCTTTTTCATAGTCAGGGTGCAGGGTTGAATAGTTGATTGGTTGTATTGAGGTATTTCAAATCCTGAAGTGGTGCCATTTGCTCTTTTCCTTTGGAAAGATTGGATTGGATTAAGGCCAAGGCTTCGGTTACTTGTTCATAGGCCTCCCGCTGTTCTTGTTTTTGCTCATAGTCTCTCCATATCCATACCGAGCTGACCAACAGCACCAAGGAAGCGGCCCATCCCAGCCACTGAAGATTTACCATGCGTCGACGGGTCGGACTTGGCACCTTGATATGCTTAGGTTCTGCGGAGCTATATCTATTCAGAATGCCAAAGAGATACTTCTCCTGCTCAAATCCATCTTCATTTTTCAGGAGTTCTTTTAGCTCTCTTTCCTCTTCGAGGGTAGATTCGGCATTCCAGTATTTCTTTGCCAGATGTTCAATTCTTTCTTTCATGGCCTTATTCCTTGGTTGATTAGCTTTTCCCGGATTTTCGTCCGGGCACGATGGAGATTTACTTTCACTTGGTCAAGTGGAATTTCCAAATGGGTTGAAATTTCTTCATAACTCATTTCTTCCACCTCACGGAGCAGAAATACATCCCGCTGTTTGGGAGAAAGCTCCTCCACTAGATCCAAAACCAGCTGATGCTCCTGCTCAGTTTCCAGTTTGTTGGACTCAGGCTGAGAAATCTCCCCGGCATTTTCCAAGCTGTCCAAAGGTTTGATTTTGCGGTAATGCATCAGCATTTCATTCTTCAGACTTTTGACCAGCCAACCTCCCAGATTGGGATGGGACCGTAATTCATGTTGTCGGATCACCGATTTTTCGAAGACATTCTGGAGCACATCCTCAGCCAGGTCCCGGTCCTTGGTCCAGAGGTACACCATTCGGTATAGCCTGCCCTTCAAAGGCCAGATGTGTGTCTCGAAAAATGAATTCATTCAGTAGGATGATGCAGATAGGCGGGAAAAGTTACAGGCTTGGAAGAAAAAAAAGAATTTTCTCGAAAACCTTACTCTAAAAACAAGGATTCTAAGCATAAAGCATCTCTCAAAGATTAGATTCATTTTAAATTCAGTTGAAAAAATAGTATGCATGCAGACTATTTTATATTTTGCACAGGTGAAAAACAGGAGTAACACAACGGTAAGCAAGAAAGCAAGGGGCAAAAAAAATCCCGATCCATTGAGGGATCGGGAGGGTGGTGATGAGTGGACTCGAACCACCGACTCACGGATTTTCAGTCCGATGCTCTACCAGCTGAGCTACATCACCTTTTCGTAAAGTGATGCAAAGGTAGAAATATGCCGAATTGATACAAATGGTTTTCAGAAAAAAATAAACCCAAATTCTTGAATAAACTGCTAATTAAAACACTATGAGCATCTTACCTCAGCTCGCATTTCTCCTGATTTTAGGGGTTGCGGGGTATATTTTGAGTAAAAGGATCAAATTTCTGAGAAGAAATATCCTTTTGGGCAAGGGCGAGACCAGAAATGACCAACCGGAAAAACGCTGGCAGACGATGCTGCTCGTTGCTTTTGGACAGCAGAAAATGTTTGCCCGACTGATTCCGGCATTTCTTCACTTGTTGATTTATGTCGGCTTTTTGGTGATCAATCTTGAAGTCCTTGAGTTCATTCTTGACGGGATATTGGGCACTCATCGCCTGTTTGCTCCGGTATTGGGAGGAGCCTATACGGTAGCTATCAATATTTTTGAATTTCTCGCCGTAGCCGTGTTGATTTCCTGCGTGGCCTTTTTGATTCGCAGAAATGTAATGAAAGTGGAACGCTTCACTAAGCCGGAAATGAAAGGCTGGCCTGCGCTTGACGGAAATTTAATTTTGGTGATTGAGATCATCCTGATGTTTGCAATCCTTACCATGAATGCAACAGATCAGATCTTGGCTTCCCGTGGAGATGAACACTACTTGGCCTTGGGAACGCTGTTTTTCAGCAGTATGCTGCAGCCTTTATTTGAAGGGTTTTCCGATGGGGCTTTGGTGGCCATTGAGCGTTTTGCCTGGTGGTTTCATATCGTGGGTATCCTCGCCTTTGCCGTATACGTGACCTATTCCAAGCACCTTCATATCTTTTTGGCATTTCCGAATACCTGGTATTCCAACTTGAAGCCAAAAGGAGAGATCAAAAACATGCCCGAAGTGACCGATGAGGTCAATATGATGCTGGGGATTCAGAGTGAAGCTGCCTCCGAGCCTCCGGCTGAGATAGGACGTTTTGGCGCAAAAGATATCAATGACCTCACTTGGGTCAATGTAATGAATGCCTATTCCTGCACCGAATGCGGAAGATGTACATCAGAATGCCCCGCCAACCTGACCGGGAAGAAACTTTCTCCCCGAAAGATCATGATGGACGTGAGGGATCGTGCAGAAGAAGTAGGGAAAAGCATTGATAGCGGTGGGCCAGGATTAGAAGATGGCAAGGCACTTTTGGGGGACTACATCACCAAAGAGGAAATCAACGCCTGCACCAGCTGCAATGCCTGCGTGGAAGCCTGTCCGGTAAATATCGACCCGCTATCGATCATACTTCAGCTTCGACGCTACGTGGCCATGGAAGAGTCCGGCACACCTGCCCAATGGAATGCCATGTTCCAAAACATGGAAACCAGCTTCTCCCCTTGGAAATTCAGCCCATCTGACCGCTTCAATTGGGCTGATAAAGTCAAAGAGGAGGAAATGAAATAAAAAGTCCGATGCTGGATGCCCGATGTCCGATGATGACTTTGTCTCTCGCCATTGGTTTCTAGCTTCTTGTGTCTAATGTCTAAAATCTGAAAAATGTCAACATACAAAGTTCCAACCATGGCCGAAGTGGCCGCCAGTGGCCAATCTCCCGAGGTATTGTTTTGGGTGGGCTGCGCAGGCTCATTTGATGAGAGATATAAGGCCGTCACTCAGGCTTTCGTCAAAATTCTCAACAAAGTGGGAGTCAGCTTTGCTGTCTTGGGTCCAGAAGAAACCTGCACGGGAGATCCTGCACGACGTGCCGGAAATGAGTTTCTTTTCCAAATGCAAGCAGTTGCAAATATTCAGGTAATGAATGGCTATGAAGTGAAAAAAGTCGTTACTGCCTGCCCGCATTGCTTTAATACCATCAAAAATGAATACCCCGCTCTGGGCGGTAACTATGAGGTGATCCACCATTCCCAGTTTCTCCAGCAGCTGATCAATGAAGGAAAAGTAAGGCTGCAAGGAGGAGGGGAGTTCAAAGGAAAGAAAATCACCTTCCATGATTCCTGCTATTTGGGAAGAGCCAATGACGTCTACGAAGCTCCCAGAGAAGTAATCAAAGCCCTCGATGTAGAACTGGTGGAAATGAAGCGATGCCGTACCAAAGGACTCTGCTGCGGAGCCGGTGGTGCCCAGATGTTTAAGGAGCCTGAACCTGGAAAAAAAGACATCAACATCGAGCGAACCGAAGAGGCTTTGGCTACCGGAGCCCAGGCCATAGCCGTAGGATGTCCTTTTTGCCTGACCATGATGACCGATGGGGTCAAAAACAAGGAAAAGGAAAATGATGTGCAGGTCTATGATCTTGCTGAGATGATTGCCAAGGACATGGGCATATAAGATTGATCGCATTGAATCAATTCGACCCTTTTTGCCGTTATGCAGAAAGGGTTTTTCTTTGACCAAACAAAACGTCATGTACATTCCATTTGATCAGCTGCCAGGGCATGCCCGAGTGTGGATTTATCAGTCCAACAGGACACTGAATGAAAAAGAACAAGAAATTATCAAGCAAAGACTGAGGCAATTTTGCGAAGGTTGGAATACCCATGGTAACACTATGCCGACTTCATTTCAACTCCTTGACAGGCAAATCTTGATTTTGGCTGTAGATGAAAGCCAATTGGGTACCAGCGGATGCTCCATTGACAGCTCGGTGAGGGTGCTTAGGGAATTGGAATCTATTCTGGGGATCAACTTGACCGATCAGGGAAAAGTGACGCTGAAAGGTCCGGAGGGTGAGGTATATGTTTTTCCGGCTTTGGGACTGAAAGGTAAAGTACAAGAAGGACAAGTCACCCTTGAGCAGAAAGTGATCAATCCGCTGATCCAAACCAAATCCGATCTTCACCAACTCTGGCAACCTGTCCGAAATAGCTGGCTGAACAAATATTTTCCGAATTAAATTTGTATTATTCTGAGCCCGAACATGCATTTGAAATCCATGAAATATAATTTTTTATCAATTTCTCTTCTTTTCACCCTCCTCTTGGGAGGTTGTAAAAGTTTGTTGGAAAAAGGCAACGATCAGTTTCTCTCAGGCCAATATCAATATGCCATCAATACCTTTGGGGGAATATTGGAGCAGGATTCCACGGATTTCCGAGCAAACCAGGTTTTAGCTGAGAGTTATCGGCTTTCCAACCGGATTGAAAAATCAGAACCCTATTATCGGCAACTGGTAGAGCAGGAACCTTCTTTCAATCATTACTTTTTCCTAGCCCAAAGCTTGAAAGCCCAACAGAAAAACGAAGAAGCCAAACAAGCCTTTGAATCTGCCAAACAATACACCTCTGATGAAGCACTTTTGGCAAGAACCCAGCGGGAAATCGAATCCATCAAACTAGCCGAAGGCATTGAAGACTATTGGCCTAACCATGTCTTGGTCAACTATCAAGAACTGAACACCCCAGGACCGGATTACAGCCCCGTCGTGAGCGAAAACTTCCTTTACTTTACTGCCGGAAGACAGGCCTCAGGAATTTATCCTGCCACGGGGACTCCATACACCAAGCTGTTTCGAACCCGCGCAGAAGGACTCAGAGTAGATGTAGGATCAATTCAAGCTCTTCCAGAATTCAGAAATGAGGAAGGCCTGAACCAGGGAGCCATCGCAATCAGTCCCGATGGCAATACCATTATCTACAGCCGGGGCAATTCTACCTCCCCAAAAGACCTTCCCGAAAACGCCCTTTTTGTTTCCTATTTCAGGGGATCAGGATTTACTCAACCGATCTGGATGCCGGTAAATGAAGATGAATTCTGGTGGAATTCTACCCCTGCCTTTAGTCCAGATGGTTCCGAATTGTACTTTGCTTCCAACCGACCCGGAGGCTATGGAGGAATTGATCTCTACAAGGCCACCAAGCTTGCCAATGGAGATTTTGGCAATGCAGTTAATCTCGGTCCAACCATCAATACGCCTGGAAATGAGCTTTTCCCAAGAATGGCACCTGACGGAAAGTTTTTCTTTTCATCAGACGGACATCCAGGATATGGTAAGCTTGATCTTTTTGTGGCTGAAAAAGACGAAAATGGAACACAGGTGATCAAAAACCTGGGAGAGAACTTCAATACCAAAGATGATGATTTCGGTATTTTCTTCACCGAATATCCCAAATCCGGTTTTATCTCCTCCAATCGAGAAGGTGGGATCGGAGACGATGATATCTACTTCTTCGAGGACAAAACACCCAAGCCGAAAATCATCAATGTCCTGCTGAATGTATTTGCCAAGGAATCCAAAGAAGATGGCTCGGATACCCCAATTCCTCAGACACGAATTGTTCTGTATGGCTCGGACAATAAACAGCAGGGAGGAGACTTCTCCAATGCTAACGGTCGTGTGAGATTTACCATGGCTCCTGATTCGGATTATACCATCATCGCCTCCAAAAATGGCTACTTCTCCAAGTCTGTTCCTTACACCACCAAAGGAAAAACTCCTAATCCGGCTACTCTCATCCAGGATGTGACCAACGTAACTCTGGACACGACCATTTATCTGGATCAGTTGATTCTGGAGAAGTCAATTGTCTTGGAAAACATCTATTACGATTTGGATAAGGCCGATATCCGTCCGGATGCAGCCCTTGAGCTGGACAAATTGGTCAAAATTTTGGCAGACAATCCAAGCATCCGAATCGAGCTGAGCTCTCACACAGACGCCAGATCAAGTGATGCTTACAACTTGGATCTTTCTCAGCGAAGAGCTCAAAGTGCCGTTGATTACATAGTCTCCAAAGGGATAGCGGCTGATCGATTGGTGGCCAAAGGCTACGGAGAAAGTCAGTTGATCATCAAAGACGCCCAAACTGAGGAAGAACATCAAGTCAACCGAAGGACCGAGTTTAAGGTGATTGAGATAAAAGAATAAAGTCAAGAATCAAAAGCACTTCAGTTGAAGTGCTTTTTTGATTAAATTGAAGACTAAATATTTGACAATGAATATTAAAGAAAGAAAAATGGTAGTAATTCAATCCATCGAGAATATGGATGAAAAATTATTTATCCAAATTGAAAAATTTTTAGGTAAAGTTCATGGGAATGAATCCTTAATTGAATTGGTGAACCGAGCACTTGCATCAGAACAAGATATTGCATCGGGAAACTTACTTACACTTGACGACGCAGAGAAGCTTTTGGATCAGCAGCTCTTTAAATGAAGATAGTAATTACCAGGCAGGCCTTAGGTAGCCTAAAAGACTCCTTGAACTTTTATTTGAAAGAAATGGAGGTCCCAAAAGAGGTAGTCTCTAGATTAAAAACAGATTTATTTTCAGCCTGCAAAAAACTATCTACAGAACCTTATTTAGGGCAGGAAGAACCATTTTTAGCCTTTTTAAATCTTGGACATAGAAGACTATTAGAAGGAAATTTTAAAATCATTTACCGAATAGTCAATAAACAAGTAATTATCACTGATTTTTTTGATACTAGAAGAAATCCTTCCAAAATAAAGCCTTAAGAATATAAATTTTTACATCTCTTTAATTCTCCATCGCCTCGTAGATCAAATCATGAATCTCAGTCCGGATGCCTTCAGATAGTAGCTTATTGTTATTAGCATCCGGGTAGACGCGATTGGAAAGAAAGACATAAATCAGGTCATTTTCAGGATCTGCCCAAACACAAGTCCCGGTAAATCCGGTATGGCCAAAGGTAGACTTGGGAGCCAATTTCCCCGCAGAACCTCCCTTTCCAGCCTCCGGTTCGGGCTTGTCCCAACCCCAACCTCGGCGACTCATGGTAGATTGCCTTTTGGTAAACTCCTTTACTGTCTGCGGCCGAATCAGCGTGACATCCCCATATTTACCCTGATTGAGCATCAGCTGCATCATCACTGCCAGATCATTTGCAGTACCGAATAATCCTGCATGCCCAGCTACTCCACCAAACATGGCTGCTCCCGGGTCATGCACGTATCCTTGCACCTGTCTCTTTCTGAAGGCTACATCATTCTCCGTCGGAGCAATCGACGTGATGGGCATTTTGTTGGCTGGATTAAAGGTAAGCGTATGCAGGCCCAAGGGTTCGTAGAAGTTTTGAGCTAAAAATTCATCCAATGGCTGATTAACTATCCGCTCGATGACTGCCTGCATGAAGTACATGGTGAGGTCTGAATAAACATATTTCACCGGCTTGGGAAGCAAGTCTGACTTGACGGTCCAGTTCCAAATACTGTCCCTCAATCCATCCCTTGCAAACATATCATTGGACACTGGGCGCGAAAATCCCGGTTCGGATGCAGGTTTGTAGTACTCAGACCTCCATTGGCCTCCCTCTACCGTTTTCACATAGTGAGGAATAAATGCCTTCAGTCCTGCTTCATGAGCCATCACATTTTTCAGCACCAGATTGGCCTTGTTAGTCCCTCTCAGTTCAGGAAGGTAATAGCCCAAGGTTTTATCCATATCGAGCTCTCCCCTGCTTTCCAAGAACATGGCCGCCTGAGTGGTAGCGAGTACCTTGGTGATGGATGCCAAATCATACACCGTATTCGAGGTTACACGGGCTGTTCTTTTGTAATCCAAGTATCCGTAAGATCTTTCGAAGACCACTTTTCCATCCTTTACTACCAGCACATTGGCTCCTGGTGCGGCTTGGATTTTGATCATTCTTTGGGCAACTTCATCTATCCGGTCAAGTTTTTCACTACTGAGCCCCACACTTTCAGGCAACCCGTAAGACAACTTCTCCAAACCCGGAAGAAAGCCTCCCACTCCTTGGGAATACCCTCCACTGACACTTACCGGAAGAATTCCCTTGCCGGGACGACCTCCAAAGAGAAGTTGAGGTGCCAGGATTTGAGTCATTTCATTGTTTTCGTAGGCAAGAACCACATTTCCCATTCCCTGGACAGCTGTAGCAGCATAGGCATTTCCAAATAGTACGATGACTACCTTTTGCCTTTTTTCCAAGGCTTTGATTAGCTGAATGTCCATGGGAGCGATGCCGAATGCCCGATTGGGACTGTTGGTGACGCCCATGAGTCCCACGATGACCACATCAAAATCCTCCAGCTTTTTCATCAGGGCATAGTGCTCGGATTGAGTAGCGGCTTTTCCTACCGAAAAGTGCTCCACTTTCGTGTATTTGTTCAGGTATTGGGAGAATTTTTCACCGGGATCGCCAATGGTCAGACTCGCAAAAGACCTCATATCCAGCTGCTTGAAAGGCAAAAGATCCCCTTTGTTGGAAGTCACCGTGAAGGCATCAGCATACAATTTCTCCAAGACTACCTTTGAATCAGTGGGATTTAGGCGCTCGGCGATTTTATGGGTATCGATGGGTTTTCTTTTGTGTAAACCTGTCCAATATTTTGCCTTCAGAATTTTCTTTACTCTTCTGTTGATTTCTGCTTCCGAAATGAGCCCTTGACTGACCGCTTCCTTGATCAGGATTTTGGCTTTGGGTACATCCTGAGAATATAAAAGCACATCGTTACCTGCCAAAAGTGCCTTGACATCCACTTCTCCGGGTCTGTTGGACACGGCTACTCCTCTCATGTTCAAGGCATCCGTGAAGACCAAACCCTGAAAATTCATCCGCTTTTGGAGCAAGTCAGTGACCACAGGCTTGGAAAGGCTAGTGGGCACGCTGGTTCCTTGATTCAGACTTGGCACATCAAGATGGGCGACCATGACGGACATCAGATTTTCCCTGAATAGCTCCTGATAAGGGTATAGGTCCACATTCCAGATTCGATTTTCTGCATGCTTAATGACCGGAAGAGTGTGGTGACTGTCAGTTTCCGTATCTCCGTGACCCGGAAAGTGTTTGGCATTGGCTATGACCCCGTGGTCCTGAAGGCCCTTCATGTAGGCTAAAGCCTGTCGGGTTACCAAGTCTTTGTTTTCACCAAAAGCCCGATAGCCTATGACCGGATTATTTGGATTGGAATTCACATCTACCACAGGGGCAAAGTTGATGTGCATGCCCAGTTCCTTGAATTGCAGGGCAATCTGCTTTCCCATCTCATAAATCAGCTGATCATCCTGCACGGCCCCCAAAGTCATGGCTTTGGGAAAATTCAGTACCGAATCCAGTCGCATCCCCACACCCCACTCCGCATCCATGGCAATAAAAAGAGGGGTTTTGGCTTGGGCTTGATAATAATTTGTCAACCTCGCCTGCCGATTGGGTCCTCCCTGGAAAAAAATCAAACCTCCCAGGTTTTCTGATTTGATCAGATTGCTGATCTCATCCACATGCTTTTGATCCTTATTGGAATAGGCAGCGACCATGAACAGCTGTCCCAGACGTTCGTCAAAAGTCAGCGCATTGAACACGCTATCTACCCAAGAAAGCTGAAGAGAGCGGTCTGTACTGAGAAGAGGATCTTCATTGGCCACAAAAAGATCAATCCTTGCGGAAGAAAAAAGGCCCATAATTATGAAAAAGCTGAGAAGCATCCAAGGCTTCTTTCTCATCCCATACATGATTTTAATTCCTTAACTTTTGAAGTAAATTTGTGTTGATACTAAAGAAAAGGGAGAAATCCTTCTTAACCTTTGAATCAACAACGCAGACTGCCTACGCAAATTTCAAGTTAATAAAGTTTGGGTTAGAAAGCTGAGAAATCCCTGCCAATGTCCTGTAAAATCTGATCCATGGACGTATGGGATGAGCAAAATTTAAGGTATTGGAGAAAAAGATACGTGTAAAGGAATGTGGCCTTCCAAATTTTGCCCAGTTTTGAAAGAACGGACTTAACTTCAAATCCAAGGTAAAAAGGCACAGATAAAATTGCCTTTTGCTGAATTAAATAAGACCCCGATGAAATTTCCTTCCATATTCAGAACCTCCTCTCCACAGAGATTTGATATCAAGCCCAGATACTACGATCCCGTAAAGGAAGAAATAGAGGAAAGAACTTCCAGAATCAAACAAGAACTTAAAGAAGAAGGACTGATTAGCGGTGATGACGAAAACCCAATGGGTTATGGCGCCGGCATTCGCGGGTCATTCTCCAACTACAGAGGTATCAAGCAGAGAGACACCAATCTTTTCAGCTCTACTGCTATGATCCGCACACTCATCTTTTTTGGGTTGATTGCAGCTTCTTTTGGATACATCTACATCGGTCCAGAAATATTCACCTATCTCGCTTACGGAGCAGTGATAGTAGGTGCAGTTTACTTTTTCTTCAGAATCAAAAAGCAAGGCAAAAGATGAACAATGTCATCCAGCTGCTTCCGGATGCCATTGCCAATCAGATTGCTGCAGGAGAAGTAGTCCAACGACCCTCCTCAGCACTTAAAGAACTTTTGGAAAATGCGATTGACGCCGGGGCAACACACATTCAGGTCATCATCAAGGATGCGGGTAAGCAGCTAGTCCAAGTCATTGACAATGGAAAAGGTATGTCCCCCACGGATGCCCGCATGAGTTTTGAGCGTCATGCTACCTCCAAAATCCGGACTTCTCAAGATCTCTTTGCCATTCGAACCTTCGGCTTTCGTGGAGAGGCTTTGGCCTCCATAGCTGCTGTGGCCCAAGTGGAAATGAAAACCCGGCAAGCCGATTCGGAACTGGGTACCCTGATCCAGATCGACGGCTCGGAGGTCAAAAAACAGGAACCGGTGGCAGCCCCTGTGGGTACCTCTATTTCCATGAGAAACCTGTTTTTCAATGTTCCTGCCCGGAGAAATTTCCTCAAGTCCAATCCCGTGGAGATGCGGCACTTAGTGGAAGAGTTTCAACGAGTAGCGTTGTCCTACCCGGAAGTGGCATTTACCCTGTATCAGCAGGATTTGGAAACATACAATCTTCCGAGTGGCAAACTCAGTCAGCGGATTGTAGGCCTTTTCGGAAAATCCTACCAAGGCCAACTCGTACCTTGTGAGGAATTGACTCCTCACCTCAATGTCAAAGGGTATATCGGCAAACCTGAAAGTGCCAAAAAAACACGGGGAGAGCAGTTTTTCTTTGTCAACAACCGCTACATCAAAAGCTCCTATCTAAGCCATGCAGTCAGTTCTGCCTTTGAAGGGTTGATTCAGGCAGATCAGCATCCGTTTTATGTGCTCTTCTTGGAGATTGACCCGGCACATATCGATATCAATGTGCATCCTACCAAGACGGAAATCAAATTTGACGATGAGCGAACTGTGTATGCAGTGATTCGCTCCGCGGTCAAACAGGCTTTGGGCGCTCATCACGTGGCTCCCTCTTTGGATTTCAGCTTGGATGTGAATTTTCAGGAAAACTGGAACAAGGATCCTGAGAAGAAACTGCAGGTAGACCGGGAATACAGCTACAAGACCTTCAATACTCCTGAATTCAAAAAATTATCAGTTTCTGGCTGGGAGCGCCTTTTTGAAGGAAACTTGCCTTCCCAAAGCAGTCCCAGCCAACCCAAAGGCGAAGAGGAAACAGAAATCCTGACTTTCCCCAGCCGGGCCTCCATGGATGAACCTCGATTTATGATCGTACCGGAGGAAACTGAATCCACCGGCACTACCTTTCAGGTGGAGCAGAGCTACATCGTGGCCCAGATGTCGACCGGATTGATGATCCTCGATCAGCAGTCAGCGCATGAGCGGATACTCTATGAGCGATATCTGAAAAATATCCAAACAGCAAAAGGAGCCTCTCAGCAGTGTCTTTTTCCAGCCACAATCCAGCTCAATCCTTCGGATTACGCCCTAGTGATGGACATGGTGGAAGAATTGCACAGTTTGGGATTTATGGTGGAACCTTTCGGAAAAGACACCTTTTTGATCCAAGGTGTGCCTGCAGATGTGACGGTAAAAAATGAAAAGGACCTTTTCGAAGGACTTCTCGAACAGTTTAAAAATTTCAAAAACGAGCTCTCTCTGGACAAAAGAGAAAACCTTGCGCGCTCACTTTCCCGTAGATCATCGATCAAGAAAGGACAAAAACTCAATCCCCAGGAAATGGAAAATCTGGTTGGGCAGCTTTTTGCCTGCCAAAATCCAAACTATTCGCCAGCAGGGAACAAAACTTTTGTCAAATTGGATTTAAATAGCATACATTCTTTTTTCGGAAAATAACATGTTCAGAAACATCACACCGGTAGTCCAAAATCTCCTCCTGATCAACGTGGTTGTCTTCTTGGTGGCGAGTTTTGTTTTACCAGTCCTTAACCAATGGTTTGCCCTGTTCAATATCCAAAGTGAATATTTCAAACCCTTTCAGTTTTTGACTTACATGTTTATGCATGCCGACTTCTGGCACTTGTTCAGCAATATGTTTGGTCTGCTGATTTTCGGACCGCTGCTGGAGCAGTTTTTGGGACCCAAAAAACTGTTTACCCTCTGGATGGTCTGTGGAGTGGGTGCCGGGGTACTTTATACCGGATACAGTGTGTATCAATACAAATCTCTGGAAAGCAAAGTTTTGACCTTTGAAGCCAACCCCGATCCGGAATACTTCAATAAACTTGTTGTGCAAAACCGAGGGTACTTCTCCCCGGAGGTATTTGACTTTGTCGATGCCTACAGTAGAAATCCTAATGATCCGGTCTATGTAGAACGGGCTGAAAAAACCCTTCAGGCTATCCTTCGATTGAATGTTAATCAGCCCATGGTCGGAGCTTCTGGAGCTTTGTTTGGAATTTTGATTGCCTTTGCAATGCTTTTCCCCAACACCCAGCTCTTTCTGCTCTTTCCGCCTATGCCTATCAAGGCCAAGTATCTGGTGGGGGCTTATGCCGTATATACGATATACAGCGTTATGATCAATAATCCCACGGATAATGTGGCCCATTTCGCACACCTGAGCGGTCTGATCATTGGGGCGGCCTTGGTTTACAATTGGAAAAAAGACAGAAACAGCTTCTATTGATATGTACGGTAGCTTTTGGGAAAATCTGAGAAACGCCTTCCGGCACAGCGACAACAGCCTTTATAAGCTGATTGCCATCAATTTGATTGTGTTTTTTGCTTTGCTGATCAGCCGGGTGATTCTCACCATCGGAGGCTTGGGCGAACTCTATCGGGCTGGGTTAAGCTGGCTGATGATGCCTGCCTCTTTGGAGAAATTGGCTTTCCAGCCTTGGACACCGCTTACCTACATGTTCCTTCACGAAGGGGTATTCCATATCCTCTTCAATATGCTTTTTCTGTATTGGTTTGGGATGGTGGTCCATCAGTATTTGGGAAGCCGAAAGCTGGCCAATCTCTACATCCTGGGCGGTTTGTTTGGGGCGATTTTCTACGTGTTGATCTATAATCTTTCTCCCTATTTCAATGATTCGGTGAGTTCGTCCATGATGCTGGGGGCTAGTGCCGGAGTATTTGGAGTGGTGGTGGGGGCTGCTACATTGGCTCCGAATACCACATTTTTCCTGATTCTGATCGGGCCGGTTAAAATCGTGTATATCGCCGCTTTTTACGTGATCCTTTCCTTTGCCAACTCCATCGGAGCCAATGCCGGAGGGGAAATTGCGCACTTGGGAGGAGCGCTTTTGGGCTACCTCTATGTAGTGCAGCTACGCAAAGGAAATGATTGGGGCAAACCCGTGCAGAAAGTGGGTATTTTCTTTGAAAATCTCCTCTCCGGAAGAAGAAGCAAAGTCAAAGTCAGCTACCGCAAAGCCAAAACAACTACCAATTCCGGAGGATTTGCCGGGTTTGGAAGTTCCCAAAAATCAAGTCCGGTGAGCAAGTCGACAGAAACCACTCAGGAAGAAATCGACCGAATCCTGGACAAAATCGCCGAGAAAGGCTACGATGCGCTGAGCAAAGAAGAAAAAAGGAAGCTTTTTGAGTTTAGTAAAAAGTAAATCAGAAACAGATAGAAATACACTCCGCTTCGCTCCGTGTATTTCAACTGTATTATTTTTCAAACATCTCCTCAATCAACTGGTTGTAAAACTCCCGCACTTCCATCCCAATTGCCCGAACCTGCTGGGAAATTAAGCTGGTTTCGGTTTGCCCAGGTACCGTATTGATTTCGATGAAATAAAACTTCCCCGTCTCGTGCTGTAGAAAATAATCAATACGCACTGCTCCTTTGCAGTTCAGCTTCTCATAGACTTGGGATACGATCCGGCCGACTCGCTCCACTTCCTCTTCACTCATCCGACCGGGGGTGATTTCCTCCGTCACTCCTGGAATGTACTTTGCCTCGTAATCGAAGAATTCCTTGCTGCTTACGATCTCCGTAGCCGGCAAAACGGTGATCTCCCCTTTTCCTTTGAAAACCCCAATCGAAAACTCTCTTCCGCTTACAAACTCCTCCACGAGTACCTGCTTGTCCTCTGCGAAGGCCTTTTCCAAGGCCTCAGGCAACTCTTCCCAGGTTTTTACCTTACTCATCCCTATGGAGCTTCCTCCGTTGTTGGGTTTGATAAAGAGTGGCAGGGCAAGTTCAGCCTCGATCTTTGCTGAATTTCCAGGAGTATTTTCAAAAAGCTGAATGGATTTGGCCACGTTCAGCTCAGGAATATCCTGCACAATGGCTTTGGTATAGCCCTTGTTCATCGTGATAGCCGAGGTCAGCTGATCGCAAGTGGTGTATGGGATGCCCAACATATCAAAGTAGCCGGCCAACTTCCCATCTTCTCCGGGAGAGCCGTGAAGAATATTGAACACTCCGTCAAACTTGACCTTTTCATCCCCGATAGAGATGCTGAAGTCATTCAAATCCACTGGAATCTTCTCCCCTGAGGCACAGATAAAATGCCAATCTCCGGGGTAAATCAGAATCTTGTAGACATCATACCGATCACGATCAATGGTCTTTTCGACGACAGCGGCACTTTTAAGCGAAATGACGGATTCACCGGTGAAGCCTCCGGTAACCAAGGCAATTTTCTTCTTCATAGCGGGGAAAAATCTAAGTACGAAATAGCTAATTTTCCGTTTACCCTCCAAGGGTTTCCAATGACTCGGAGCGTTTTATATATTCGCCCACGTTTCAGAAAAGAATTTTACCCAAATCAAGAAAATATGATTAAAAGTTGGAAAGTGCTCAGCCTGGCTTGGATGGCGATGATCGGAATGGCTCTCAGCACTCAGGCCCAAAGCCTGAAAAAAGTAACGCTCGAAGACGTCTTCAAAAAAGGAACCTTCAGCCAAAAGTCCGTCAATGGAATCAACTGGATGAAAGACGGGCAGTTTTACAGTTCGCAGGTGCAGCGTGGTGGAGCACCGGCTGTCGTTAAAATCAACCTAGCCACTGGAGAAGAAGCCGGAGTCTTGCTGGATGGAACCCAACTGGGTGTAAGCTTTTCCAGCTACTCCTTCAATGCCGACGAGTCCAAGGCACTAATTGCCACTGACGTGGAATCCATCTACCGCCGCTCCTCCAAAGGTGTTTTCTACGTGGTAGATCTGGCCACTGGCCAAAAGCAGCAGCTGATGAACGGAGAGAAAATCTCCTACGCTACGCTCTCTCCGGACAATGACAAAGTAGCTTTTGTCAAAGACAACAACCTCTTTGTGGTGGAACTGGCCAATAACAAACTGACCCAAGTCACTACCGACGGAGAATGGAACAAAATCATCAACGGAGCAGCCGACTGGGTGTACGAGGAGGAATTTTCCATGGCAAAGGCTTTCAAATGGTCTCCTGACGGAAAAAAGATCGCCTTTATCCGCTTCGATGAGACCCAAGTCCCAGAATTCAATATGCAACTTTGGGGGCCACTTTATCCCCAGGATTACAAGTTCAAGTATCCAAAGGCAGGAGAAAAAAACTCCCTGGTCAGCATCCATGTCTACGATTTGGCGACAGCGAAAACCCAAAAAATCGATGCAGGTACTGAAACAGATATCTACCTTCCTAGAATCTACTGGACCAAGGATGCCAACACGCTGGCTTTCCTCCGAATGAACCGACTCCAAAATCAACTGGACCTCTTTCATGCCAATGCCACCTTAGGAGAAAGTAAGCTGATCATCTCCGAAACATCCAAAACCTACGTGGACCTCGACTACAACGATGACCTGCAATACCTCAGCGATGGCAAGACCTTTATCCGTACTTCTGAGCAGGACGGCTTCAAGCACATTTACCACCACAATATGGACGGTACGCTGATTCGTCAAATCACCTCCGGCAACTGGGAAGTCACTTCCATGGTAGGAATCGATGAAAAGGCTAAAAAACTCTACTTCATCTCCACTGAAGCCTCCCCACTCGAGCGCAATTTCTATGTGATCAACTTGGATGGAAAAGGCAAAAAGCTGCTAACCCCGGCAAAGGGCAGCCATTCGATCAATATGAGTCCGGATCACAAGTTTTTCATTGATTATTACTCGACTTCGGATACTCCTGTCAAAGTGACTTTAAATGATGCCGCTGGAAAAGAACTCAAAGTTTTGGAAGACAATCAGGCTTTGAAAGATCGCTTGGCGGGTTTCGCCTTGGGTAAAAAGGAGTTTTTCACCTTCCCAACCGTGGATGGAACTGAACTGAACGGCTATATCATTAAGCCGGCGGACTTTGACCCAAGCAAAAAGTATCCTGTCCTGATGTACGTGTACGGTGGTCCGGGTTCGCAAAATGTCCTGAATTCCTGGGGAGGAACCCGCGACTTTTGGCATCAGGCATTGGCAGCAGAGGGAATTATCGTGGCCTGTGTAGACAATCGAGGCACCGGAGCCCGTGGTCGTGATTTCAAGCATTCTACTTATGCCAACCTAGGGAAGCTTGAAACTATCGACCAGATTCAAGGGGCCAAGTATTTTGCAAAAATGCCTTTTGTAGATCCTTCCCGAATCGGAATCTGGGGTTGGTCATACGGAGGTTACATGTCCTCGCTTTCCCTGATGATCGGAAATGACGTATTCAAAACCGCTATCGCCGTGGCTCCGGTCACCACTTGGAGATACTACGACACGATCTACACCGAGCGCTATCTGCAAACTCCCCAGCTCAACCCTGCAGGATATGACGACAACAGCCCGATCACGCATGTGAATAAGCTGAAAGGCAACTTCCTCCTCATTCATGGCACCGGAGATGACAATGTGCATTTCCAAAACTCAGTTGACCTCGTAGATGCTTTGATCAAAGCTAATAAGCAGTTTGAGACGTTTTATTATCCCAACCGAAACCATGGCATCTACGGAGGCAATACCACTTGGCATTTGTACACACAGATGACCGATTTCTTGAAGAGAAAGTTGTAAAAACCTCCCGATTCAAAACAAAAAACCGCAGGATGAAAATTCTGCGGTTTTTTATTGTAGCGCTAGCTGAGAACTAAACGTCTTGACTTAAAATACTTTTTCTTAACCAAAATCAGCCTTTATGAAATATGCGTTGAAAATTTTCCCTACACTGCTTTTATGCTTTACCCTTTTCTCTTGCCAAGAGAATGAAGAACCTGAAAACCTGCTTGAAGAAGTGGGTTTTGAGGGGACTTTGCCTGATGGAAGTATTTTTGGAACTACGAATATTCGATCTGGGAATGGAAGTGGGAGTTTGGGAATCAATGGGAAATTTCAGGGCTACCATTTTCTTGATATCAGAACATTTGATCATAAATGGTCTATTGGGCTGGAAACCCCATCTCAACCCCTCCCAGATCATATCCCTAGAGGTGAAAATGTCCCATTTCAGGATATAGTGAACTTATTCAATACCTATTATCCCTATGAGGATTTAGTAGAGGTTTTTCTGGCTGAAAAATCAAAAGCTGATTCTGACCCCAATTATACCAGTTTCGATCAATTTAGAATAGATGTAGCAAATCAGGAAAAGTATTATGCCTACTTAACGGATAACTTTTTTCCAAAAAAAGGTGGGAAAATCCGGATTTTAGCGGTGGAGGAAGGTCTGGTGAAGAATCTTTCTGGACAAGATGTAAGAAAAATCGAGGTCGTTCTGGAATTTGATCTTCCCATGAAATCCACTGACCCAACAGTAGAGATTCAAGAAGGCAATTTGAAAGGCGTGGGTAGATTTAGATACCGGGAGGATTTTTATCAGGGAGAATTGGAAAAATTTGATTAGCCAATCTTAATCTGATCCAAGTAAAATTTCATCCGACTATGGTCCCGGGGTAAAAAATCGATCTTGTCGATTTTATCTTCCTTGTGATTGTAAAAAACTTCCACGTATTCATCTTCCAGCAGATACAGATTGACCTTGTGCCGGTAGTACCGAATCCCCACCACAAAGGTACCTTCCATATAGAGGGTTTTGATCTTTTGGAAAAGGGGCAACTGACTGAATTCTTCCCGGCTCATGGATTGGCATTTCTGAGAAAGACATGAAAATACCCATTTTGGTTGGCTTTTTTTCAAAAAATCTAGGGCTAAGCATCAAAAAAGCCCCTGAAAAATCCAGGGGCTTGGGGGTGATTTCCAACTTTTCTCCTTAGTGAGCTACAGGTACCTGAAAGTCCTTGATCGCTTCGCTGAAATCAAAAACTTCAACGCTTTCGACCTGACCAGCCACAATGCTGGAACCTGCCGCTGATCGGTATCCTCCTGCACAGTGGATTAGGACCGGCTTTCCGGTAGGAATCTCGGCAGTTCTCTCTCTCAGTTCCTGAAGTGGAATATTCAAGGATCCTTCGAAAATGGGTGAGTTTGCATGCTCATCCCTGCTACGGATATCCACGATGGTAAAGGCGTCCTGATTGGCTTTGAAACCTTCCACATCAAAAGAAGTCCCTTTTTCGGTCATTCCTGCTGGATTGACCACTACGCCATGGATCAATTGCTCGTATCCGATTTTGGCAGATTTGGTAATCAAAATCTCCAATTCTGCAGCTGAATCAGCGACTAGGAAAAACTTCTCCTCAGGACCAACAATGGATCCTAACCAAGTTTCAAATTTGCCGCCATTCATGATATTGATCGCTCCTGGGATATGCCCATTTACAAATTGCTCATTCTTTCTGGCATCGATAACCAAAGCCCCCTCAGGAAGGGTAGATCCTTCCGGCCAAATACTTATCTGAGAAAGGGAACGCTGATATGCAGGAGCCCCTTTTTTGTTCATATCCACATCATAGCCAAAGTACTTGGGGATGTATGGCTGTCCCTGAAGCAGGGAATCCATAAAAGTCTTTTCGTCCAAATCAGAGAAAGCCCAGTTGGTAGCACGCTGCTCACCGATGGTAGACTGACGGGCATCGCTAAGGTTTTTCCCACAAAGCGATCCGGCACCATGTGCAGGGAATACTAGGATATCATCTGCAAGCGGCTTCAACTTATTCTGAACAGTGTGGTACATCATCCGAGCCAATTCCTCGCGCTGAGCGGTCATATTCCCGGCTTTTTCTCTCAAATCCGGACGTCCGACGTCACCGATAAATAAAGTATCACCGGAAAACAAGGCATGATCTTTTCCATTTTCATCCTTCAACAAGATGCTGATCGAATCCGGTGAGTGACCTGGGGTGTGAAGAGCGTGGAAAATCACTTTTCCCATTTGGAAGGAATCTCCTTCATCAAATCCTGTATGAGGATACTCAGCCCCAACCATTTTGGAGACGTAGATGGTAGCTCCTTCATTCTTGTGGAATTCCAAATGTGAACTCACAAAGTCAGCATGTGGATGAGTCTCGATAACTGCCACGATCTGGGCATCGTTTTCCTCTGCAAAGTCATAATATTGCTGGGGATTTCTTCTTGGGTCTACCAGCGCTACTTTTCCTTCAGATAGAATAGCATAGCTTGCATGAGCTAGGCCTTCGTCATAAAACTGTTTGATATTCATGGTCGTGTAATTTTTCTGTTTTGATGGTACAAAGATAAAACCTGACAAAAATCAGTTTTGGTGATCGAAATCACTTAAGAAAAATCCATGTTCCCCGGAGAAATTCTTGAAAATTAATCCTCAGTGAGGTAAACTTGAATCAAGCAAAACAAATTCCCTTGAGACTAAAGAATTTTTCTCTATCCCGATCCTTCCTTTTTCTGACACTTATCACCCTAATTGTCTTTGGCTGCAAATCAAAAAAGAAGATTGCTGAGGAAAGTCCTGCATTTACCGTGATCCAAACCGCCAAATCCTACCGGGGCACTCCTTACAAGTTCGGAGGAACCACCCGCGCGGGAATGGATTGTTCAGCCTTGGTTTTTCATTCCTATTATTCAGTCGGGATCAACCTACCCCGTATGTCCGCTGATCAAAGCAAAGTCGGCCAAAAGATCAAAATTCAGGAAGTGCAGCCGGGAGATTTGCTTTTTTTCGCTACGGGCCGGAGAAGAAATCAAGTCTCACATTCGGGTATAGTGACTGAAGCTGCCAAAGGGGAAATCCGCTTTATCCATGCTTCAACCTCCTTGGGAGTCACCGAAGACTACTTGAGCAATTCTTACTGGAAAAAGGCCTTTCTTTTTGCAACACGGATATTGGAATAAAAAAAGAGCACCGAAGTGCTCTCTTTTACCCAGTTTAAAAAATCTATCTAAACTCAGAAATTCATAGATCCATTAGCCTGAAGCACATATCTGAAGGTGTAATGGGCGCTTGGAGTAGTCATCGGGTTGATTTCCGCAACGGGAGGATTTCCTTTATAGTAACTCAAAATCTCAATTTTGGAATAGTTCCCTGCTGCAGTCTGCACTAAAATCACGCGTCCGGGAATAGGAGTCACGGTAAAGGTGGCTGGGTTGTAATTGTACCATCCACTTCCACTACCGGTAGGGATTGCAAAGGTGCTTTCCGTATCTGTTGCAAATACAGCGGAAGAAGGCACACTATTAATCTCCTCAAAGATACCTGTTACGATGGCGGCTTTGACGTCTTTTGATGCATTGACACGAATCGTGGTCCCCTTAAATGCCAAATCCCAGTCTTCGGATTCACTGACAAGAGAATTGGACTCCAGACTGAAAAACTGAAACGGTCTCTCCTCGGTCACCTGACCAGTCACCCGGTCGATCACATCATTAGGTGCGGCAAGATCTTCAACCAGCACAGCTTCCAATGGGACTAATGGCTCTGGGGTATCTTCACTGCAAGCAGAAAAGAATCCAAGGGATAGGAATAGAAATAGCGGTTTTACTAGCGTTTTCATTTGTAATTTAGGTTTGATTTATTTTTGAATAAGGTTTGCAAAAGGAATTCTAAGCCCGGCGAAAAGCACTCTTCCGGGATTGTTGGGTTGTTGTGGAGTCAGTGTGCCCAGGATATTTGTTGCTCCCACCTCCAGGAAAATCCCTGAGGAAAGGGTTTTGGTTACCGTGAGGTTAAGGCTAACCCAGCCGTCAGCATATTCAAGGTCATCATCCAGGATGAGGTTACCGTTTAGGTCGGCAAAACCGAATCGCCCCCTGTAAATAGCACGAAGCGCCCAGTCTGTCCCGGTCCAGTTTTCCCGGTAATTGATCTTGAAATTTCCACTATGTCGGCTTCGGTTGAATAAGCCTCCATAATCTGATCTTTCTACACGAGAGGTTCGATTTTGACTGTCTCGCTTGAAGACCTCCCCAGCATCAATCCGGTCAAGGGCATCTTTGTCATAGGAGTCCAGAAAAGCATAGCCCAAGCTCAGACTAAGATGCGGTGAAATCTGGTAGCTGATATCGGTCTCCACACCTTGGGTGACCACTTGGCGGATATTGAAGTAGGAAAAAGCGTTCTGACCGGAGACCAACTGAGCAATCGGAGCTGTTTCGATGAGGTTGTCAATGGCATTTCTGTAGGCATTGACTTGGATCAGCCACTTTGCACCCGGTTTCCATCGAAATCCTGTATTCAAAGCCAAGGAAGTTTCAGCGGTCAAATTCCCCAAGGTCTCCGGCTGAATCAGGACTCTGGCCACCAATCCCTGGTCCTGAAGTCTCTGAATTCCCTCCTCAGCCAGCAATGCTCCAAAGACATAATAGCCAGAGGCAGCATTGTTGAAGTTGAGCAACAGCTGACGGAAATCCGGAGCCTTAAAGCCTGCTCCAAAAGAAGCCTGCCAGCTGAATTTTTCAGAAAACTTATACTGTCCGGAAATCTTGGGACTAAGTCTGTTACCATACTGATTGTGAAAATCAGCCCTCAAACCGGTCACCAAATTGACCTTGACATGAGGATCCCATTGATGCTGTAGGAAAAAGTAGCCTGCGTCAAAACGATTGAGACCATCGTATCGGGTAGCTTCTACGGTTTCTACCAAATGTCCCATTCCCAGCGTGAACAGATTCCTTGAATTGGCCTGCCAGTCGGTTTGCAGTTCTGTGCGGTGATAGAATTGATTAAAATCCTGGAAATCAAAGGCGCTGCCGTCACTCTGGAATCGAGTATCTGAAACCGTAGAAAACCAAGAACTCATTCCCCGAAGGGTGAAAAGAAGGTTTTCACTGGGTCTGAATCGAAGTGTTGGGTTGAAGTTGAAATCCTGTCTTGAATTCTCCATTGCCAGCATTTCAGGAGAAGCGCCGGAGGTTTGCATTTGCCCGGAAGAATTCTCGGAGTAGCCTCTGAGGAATAGGTTCAGATCAAATTTTTCACTGATTTTTCCTCCAAGTTTCACTTGGGCCGTTTGGGCTTGGTAGGGATTTTGGGTCTGACCTACATTCTCGGGAGTAAGATCAAATCCATCGGTAGAGAAATAATCATAGAGGATTTTGGCAGACCATTTTTCGTTTCCGATACCCACTTCCGCATAAGGATTCCAGGTATTGAAGGAGCGGAATCTCAAGCCCAAGTCCAGCTGAGTTTGCTCATCGACAGGCTTGGTAATGATATTGATTACTCCGGCCATTGCCTCGCTTCCATAAATAGCACTGGAAGGGCCACGTAGAATTTCTATCCGCTCGATTGAGGAAACGGAGATTCTGTCCAAGTCAAAGGTACCTGCAGTCCGGCCGATCAAAGGTTCGCCGTCAAGCAGAATCAGAATGTAATCTGAATCCAATCCTTGCATTTGCAAGCCTGCCCCATGGTCTGAGGTGATCTGAAGGCCGGTCTGCTCTCGCAAAACTTCTGAAAGTCTCAATCCCCCGGTTTGTTGGATTTGTTCCGAATTGAGGACAGTGACGGGCATTGGAAGGTCTTCCACCGTGCGGTCAGTCCGGGTGGCGGCCACAACTACCTCCTGCAAGGATCCGGTTTTTTCTTTCAAAACTACCGCGTCTGCCTGCCTCCATTCTTCCGTGCTGAGTTTTTTAGTCTCAAATCCCATCGCAAAGACGAGGATTTCTCCCTCCTGAACCGGAATCGCAGGTATCTCTCCTTTGTCATTCACTGGAATCGGAGCCGTCCCATTTACCTTGATGAGTGCATGAGGAATTGGATTTCCCTGAGCATCCAAAATTTTCTTGGCTCCATCACCCGCCCAAGCCAATCCAACTAGGGTGAAAAAGAGAGAAAACAGAAGCTTGAATTTATTTAGATTAATTCTAAACATAAATTGAAAATTTTGGCGGAGGGGTAGCCTCCGCCGGTATTTTAATTGAGGGTGTCCAGTAGGGCTTTCCACTCCGGCTTTTGGGGAATTCCCGGCTTTCTCAGGCCGAAGAATTGGGCGACCATTTCCCCATCTTTATCGAAAAGCTCCAAAGCCGAAACCAATCCTTCCGTGGTATTTTTGTGAACTACGAAAGCTCGGGCCACCTTGGATTCATTCAAGTGCATATTAAACTCAGGATCCATCACATTCAGCCAGTCTCCCATCATCCGGATGGTGTTGACTTTGCCCTGATGGATTTGAATATTCCCCATATTTCCGGCAAAAATCATAATGGGTAACTGGGTCTCTGAAGCTGATTCCAAGATTTTTCGAGAGGAAAGCCTATCCACTTCGTATGCCCACTTGTCGTCGATCCATTCTACTGCATTCAGCCGGTTGAGCTTGTATTTGCGAAGCATGCCAAAGAAATCATGAGTATCCTTCATGTTTTCCCAATCCGACGAAAAAGAGGCTTCATCCAATTCTTCTCTGCCGATGTATTCTTTGGCTGGAAAAGACTCCAAAACCAGTACGGGGCTCTGCTCTTCTGCCTGATGATCTTTGAGGAAGAGCTCTGCAAATTCCAGATTGGTTTCTTCCTGAAAGAAAATCTTCATCACGGCATTACCCTCTTTGTCAAAATACTGAAGGCTATTTTGAGGTCCTCTTGGGGTGTCGTTGGATACGGCAAAGCCAAACTTCCACGCCCCAAAAAATACGCGCTGTTCTATCGGCCCAATTACGGTTCCTATCTGCTGTGGCCCAGCCTGCATGATATCTATTTTTTGAAAAGTGCCTTTGTGCTCTAGCACGCATCCCTCATTCCTGGTCAGGGACATGACTTTTCCCAACTTGGGAAACTTCTGCACCTGATCTACAAAGTCTTCTTTCAGACGGATGACATTATCGCCCATTCCGGTAGCCAATAGTTCCGCTTCGGATACGCCTAGCTTTTGGGCTGCGTCTCTGATTCTCAGCTGAGGTTCTTTTGCTTTCAGCTCTTCCCATGCATTTTTTAGGCTGGAGGTGGTGATGAATGCTGTTTCCATAATTAGGCTTGTTTAGATTTTGAAAGATTGGAAAAGGAATGGGCAGAAGTACCCACGATCCAGTGGCCATTAAGTGGGTTTTTCATCAACTGAACAGGATAATCGAAAACTTGGGAAAGAAGCTTTTCTTCCATGATTTCATTGACCGCACCGACTCTGGCGACCAGGCCATTTTTCAGTAAGGCGATTCGGTCAGCGTATTGAGCGGCCAGATTGAGTTCATGCAGAATGACCAAAATCCCGATGTTTTTGGCTTTGAGTTTTTCAAGTATTCCCAATACGGCGTGCTGTTGTGCTATATCCAGACTGGAAGTAGGTTCATCCAAGAGAAGATATCTCGGGAAAGGCTTGGTATCCCAGATCTGCACCAATACTCTTGCCAGCTGTACCCGCTGCTTTTCTCCTCCGGACAGGTGCTGGTAGAGCTTGTTTTGGAGGGGCGTAGTTCCGGTCAGATCCATTACTTCGTCCAGGATTTTCCGTGGATTCTTAGCTTTTATTGTAATCAGCCCCAATTCAATGACTTCTCGGGCAGAAAAAGGGAAATTCACAGAAGAATGCTGAGGCATTACTGCTCGGACTTCAGCCAATTGACGGGGCTTGAGTGAGCCAATCTGGAGTCCATTGTATTCCACTTGACCATGGCTGCAGGGGATTTCTCCCGAAAGAATCTTGAACAGTGTGGACTTTCCGGCTCCGTTTGGTCCAAGCACGGCCAGAATTTCCCCTGGCTGAATCACCAGATTGGCCTGATCTACAATGGGCTTTTTTCGGATGCAAAAATGAATGGCTTGAGCACTTAGCATTAGCTTCTGGATTTATGAAGTTGAAAGATCAAAGCAATGAAGAATGGGGCACCTAGAAGGGCAGTAATGACTCCGATAGGCAGTTCGGCAGGAGCTACCCAAGTCCTTCCAATCAAGTCGGCGACATTGAGAAGGATCGCTCCCAAGAGGAAGGAGGCTGGTAAAACCAGCCGATGATCTGCTCCAAAGCTGATTCGGATCAAGTGGGGAACGACCAGACCTACAAAGCCGATCATCCCGGTAAATGCAACTCCCACACCGACAATCAATGCAGTAAGCAGGAGCAGTTTGATTTTGGTTTGTTTGACATTCACCCCCATGTGGAAGGCCTCCTGCTCTCCCAGAGAGAGGGCGTTGAGGTTTTTGCTTTCTCCAATTAGGAGCAGAGAGGGAAGAAGGATTAATCCAGCTGCAAGTGGGACTTTGGCCCAGGAGGTCCCTCCCAAATCTCCCAAACTCCAAAAAGTGAAGCTTCTCAAAGCCGCATCATCAGCATAGAATAAAGTCAACCCGATCAGGGCTCCGGCGAGCGCATTGATTGCCACTCCCGCAAGGATCAAGGTGGCGGTATCGGTTTTTCCCCTACCTCCCAAGAAATAAACGGCCAATACATGAATCAAACCGCCCAAAAAGGCAAAGAAAGGAAGACCGACAAGAGTAATCCAAGCAAAAGATTGGGCAATCCCCGGAATCAATACCAAGAAAATCACAGCAAACAAGGCGCTTCCGCTACTGACTCCAATTAAGCCTGGCTCTACCAAAGGATTCCTAAACAAGCCTTGCAAGGAAGCACCGGCGATACCCAACCCACCACCGATCAAAGTCGCCATCAGGATTCGGGGAAGTCGAATAGAATACAAGACATTGACTTGCCGGGACTCGTATTCCACCCAGTCAATCGGAAAGAGGATTGACACCACCTGAGCAAAAGAAATCGAAAATACCCCTTGGGATAAGGAAAACAACCCTAACACCACAAGAAATACCAGCATTCCCCCTAGCAAAAGGGAGTTGACTCTGGATTTGGTATGGTTTAGAGTAAGATTATTCATGGCTTAAGGTCTTGTTGCTTTTGCCAGTTCCAAAGCAGCTTTTCCTGCTCGTGGCCCGAAAGCAGATAAATAATGTCCGTCAAAAACAAGAATCCGATCATTTTTGAAGGCTTCGGTCTCTTTGATTCCCTGAACTCCGGCAAGGCCATCTTTTCCACCCAGACTTTCGATACCCGATTCGAAAAGCACGAGATAGTCTGGATTGATTGCTACGAGAGCCTCGGGGGTCAAGGGAATAAAATCTTTGAAACCCGTGGAAACGGACTGAATACCAGCCATTTTGAACATCTCAGCCGAAAAAGTCTCATCCCCGGCCAAAAAAACCGTCTGAGGACCTCTCGCCATGATAAAGGCTGCAGAAGGAGAAGTATTATGCTCACTCAAGAAGGCGCTCAATGCCTTTTGATCCTCTTCAATGGTCGAAATGAGTTCATTTCCTGCCTCCTCAGCTTCAAATAACTTGGCCAGATTGCTGATAAAATATTTGGTCTCCTCCAGATTTTTGGGCTTTGGGAAAAGTTGAACCCGAATTCCTGAACTTTCCAACTGATCCACTACCTCTTCATTGAGATAAGCTTCTTCGACCAGAACCAACTCAGGACCCAAGGACAGGATTCCCTCTGATTTGATCTGATTCCTATAGCCAATGCTGGGCAAATCCTGCATGGAGGCCGGATAGGTTGAGGTGATATCGGTAGCAATGATCCGATCTCCAAATCCCAAAGAATAAACCACCTCTGTTAGGGTTCCCCCAGCGGTAATAATTCTTTCAGGAACTTCATCGGATTCCTCATCGGTCTGCTTAGGTGCTGAGCATGAACCCATAAGGAGTAGTAAGGCTAAGAATAAGGAATAGTTGGCTTTCATTTATTTAGACTGAATCAAAACAATGGCAAAATTATACTTAATTAGATTCAGTCCAAATAAAATTTAATGAAATTAATTTATGCCTGTTTTAGGAAAGATTTATGGACTCGGGAAACTGAAAAAATCTTCTGCTGAAAAGGCTGGGTGTAGGTCTGCTGAGGAAAAGAGAAACATTCGGGATTAATTTTCCAAATATCCTTTGGGATTAGCCGTTTATGACTAATTTTGCGCACGAATTAAAAAAGCGTATCCTTTTTACATTTCATCTAATCAAATGGCAAATATTGGAAAGATAACTCAGGTAATCGGGCCCGTAGTGGACGTTTCCTTTGAGGACGGCAAGTTACCCAACATCCTGGATGCATTGGAAGTAACCAAAGAAAACGGCCAAAGCGTCGTTTTGGAGGTTCAGCAGCACCTGGGAGAAGACCGAGTGAGAACCATCGCGATGGACTCATCCGAAGGTATGGTAAGAGGTATGGAAGTAAGAGACATGGGACAGCCCATCTCTGTTCCCACCGGTGAAGCAATCAAAGGCCGTCTTTTCAATGTGGTAGGTGAAGCAATCGACGGATTGCCTCAGGTTCCTGCTGGAAAGCGTCTGCCAATCCACCGTTCCGCACCCAAATTTGAAGATCTTTCCACTTCTACCGAAGTACTTTACACCGGTATCAAAGTAATCGACTTGATCGAACCTTATGCAAAAGGTGGTAAAATCGGTTTGTTCGGTGGTGCCGGTGTGGGTAAGACCGTATTGATTCAGGAATTGATCAACAACATCGCCAAGGCATACTCCGGTTTGTCCGTGTTTGCCGGTGTAGGTGAAAGAACCCGTGAAGGAAACGACCTTTTGAGAGAAATGATCGAGTCTGGCATCGTGACTTACGGTGAAGACTTTATCCATAGCCTGGAAGAAGAAGGCGGTTGGGATCTATCCAAAGTAGACTTGAAGAAACTGGAAGATTCGAAGGCAACCTTCGTATTCGGTCAGATGAACGAGCCTCCTGGAGCCCGTGCACGAGTGGCTTTGACCGGATTGACTTTGGCAGAATACTATAGAGATGGTGATGGTACAGGACAGGGACGTGATATCCTATTCTTTATCGACAACATCTTCCGATTCACTCAGGCAGGATCTGAAGTATCCGCTTTGTTGGGTCGTATGCCATCAGCGGTAGGTTATCAGCCTACTTTAGCTACCGAAATGGGTGCCATGCAGGAGCGAATCACTTCAACAAAAAATGGCTCCATTACTTCCGTGCAGGCCGTTTACGTACCTGCGGATGATTTGACTGACCCGGCTCCTGCGACGACTTTTGCGCACTTGGATGCCACTACCGTATTGTCCCGTAAGATTGCCGAGTTGGGTATTTACCCTGCGGTGGATCCTTTGGATTCCACTTCCAGAATTCTTTCTCCGGATATCTTGGGCGATGATCACTACAACTGTGCTCAGCGAGTGAAGGAAATCCTTCAGCGATACAAAGAATTGCAGGATATCATCGCCATCCTCGGTATGGAAGAACTTTCTGAAGAGGATAAGATGGTAGTACATAGAGCTCGACGAGTTCAACGATTCCTTTCTCAGCCTTTCCACGTAGCGGAGCAGTTTACCGGTTTGAAAGGCGTATTGGTAGACATCAAAGACACCATCAAAGGCTTCAACATGATCATGGACGGGGAATTGGATCACCTTCCTGAGGCAGCTTTCAACTTGGTAGGTAGCATCGAAGATGCCATTGCTAAGGGTGAAAAGATGTTGGCTGAAGTGAAATAAGAAAATTAGTTACTGGTTATTAGTTATTGGTTTCAGAATGGGACCAATAACTTTTCAACTTACTAACTCAATAACTATACAAACATGCAATTAGAAATCATCACTCCTGACAAGAAAGTCTTCGAAGGCGAGGTATCCGAGGCCAGCTTCCCCGGTGCATCAGGGTCTTTTCAGGTGCTGAACAACCACGCGCCGATTGTGTCTGCTTTGGCTAAGGGTGCAGTATCCTTTACTGTCAAAGAAGGAGGCAAGCAGTCATTGATTGTCGAAGGCGGTGTCGTGGAGGTAAAAAACAATGTAATTGTAGTTTTGGCTGAAAAAATCCTCAGCTAATCCACAGTAAATATAAAAGAAAAAGTCCAACTCGGAAGGGTTGGACTTTTTTTTAGACATTCTTATTCTTTTAAAAATTATTCCCTTACATTTGCCCCCACGAAAGGGGGTGTACACTTATGATCATAGTAAACGTAAAAGAAAACGAATCCATCGAAAAAGCGCTAAAGCGCTTCAAAAAGAAGTTTGACAAGACCGGTGCGGTTCGCGAACTAAGAGCCCGTCAGGCTTTCACCAAACCTTCCGTCAAAAGAAGAGATCAAGTCATCAAAGCGGCTTACAAGCAAAGACTTCAGAACGAAGCTAACAAGTAATTCACTTTGACTTCAGCATAAACCTGCTCCTTCGAGCAGGTTTTTTTTTGCCCAAATGATTTTTGTCACTGGATCATGGAGAATTTTCTCTTACCTTAATTAAAGTAAGATTAGCTTATGATCGATTCTTTCATCAATTACCTGGAGTTCGAAAAACGCAGCAGCGCACACACCGTGCTAGCCTACAGAAAAGACCTGGAGCAGGCAGCAGAATTCGTCCATTTGTCCTTTGAGCTTGCCAATCTGGAATCCTGCACACATGCCGAATTGAGAGCATGGATCATCGATCTGGTAGAGCAGGGAATGAGTGCCACCACCGTCAATCGAAAACTGGCCACCCTCCGGTCCTATTTCAAATTTTTGCTCAGATCCAAAGTCATCACAAAAGACCCCACCTATAAGTTAAAATCTCTTAAAACACCCAAAAAACTCCCGGATTTCGTGCAAGAATCCACCTTGGAAGACGTTTTGAAAGAGGAAGTTTATGACGCCACTTTCGAAGGCCAGCGAGACAGGATGGTGATGGAGTTTTTGTATCTCACGGGGATCCGACTCTCTGAATTGGTCAATTTGAAATGGAAAGACCTCAACCTAATTGAAAAGCAAGTCAAGGTGCTAGGAAAAAGACAAAAAGAAAGAATCATTCCCCTCACCAATGGCCTGCTTCAGAATATAATTCTGTATCAAAAAGAATTTGAGGAAAGGTTTTCAAAACTTGACGGGAATGACTACTTTATTGTGAGTAATAAGGGCGGGCAAAGCTATCCGATGATGATCTACAGAACAGTAAGGCAGTATTTGGATCTTTTTGCGCAGAATACGCGACGAAGTCCCCATATCCTGCGTCATACCTTCGCTACCCACCTGCTCAACAAGGGTGCGGATTTGAATGCGGTCAAGGATCTACTCGGCCATGCAAATCTCGCCGCAACCCAAGTCTACACCCACAATACCCTGGAAAAACTGAAGGCTGTGTTTGAACAGGCACATCCTAAAGCGTAAATAAATCAATTGTTCAACCACTAAATGCAAATCGTTATGAAACTGCAAATGCACTCCATCCACTTCGACGCTGACAGAAAGCTGATCGACTTTATTCAGAAAAAGGCAGACAAACTGGACACCTTTTACGACCGGATCATTGATGGAGAGGTTTTTATGAGACTAGATAAAAATGAGAAAAACGAAAATAAAATTGTGGAAATCAAGCTGAATGTCCCCGGCAAGCAGTTCTTTGCCAAGCACCAGGATGATTCCTTTGAGGCCGCTGCTGATGAAGCCGTAGAAGGCCTCAGAAGACAAATCAAAAAGTATAAAGAAAAAGTAGTCTTGGCCAAGCAATAAGTTTTAGCCAAATTTGTACCAAACCCTCAGGAAACTGAGGGTTTGGTTTTTCAGGCAACTCATGAAAAATCCCGATTCCCGAAATTACCTATTGATTTTTTGGTCCGTGAACCTTGCACTTGCAGGAGTCAAGTTGCTTTTTGCTTTCCGGCCGGAGTTGGATTTGTTTACTGAAGAGGCTCAATATTGGCTTTGGTCCCGAAACCTGGACTGGCATTATTATTCCAAGCCTCCCATGGTGGCTTTGCTCAATTTCATCAGCACAGGAGTCTTTGGCCACACTGAGGCAGCTGTCCGGCTGATTCCCATTTTTGCCGGATTGGGAACGGCTTTGATGGTGTTTCGCTTCACTGACTACCTATATTCATCCAAAAAAACAGCTTGTCTGGCAGGGCTACTCTTTTTGGGGATGCCAATTCACCTCTTGGAATTCACCTTTCACACCACAGACACGTCCATGACTTTCTTCTGGACTTGGGCATGGTTTCTACTCTATCGGGCCATTCAGGAAAATAAAACCTCACTTTGGGTCGCAGCAGGATTCATCACCGCCTTGGGAATCATGTCTAAGGCGACCATGATTTTGATCTTCCCGGCCTCCATTATTTTCCTTTTCCTTTCCAGCAGGCTGAAAAAGTTGGGAAAGCAATGGCTGATTTTACTTGCCATTTCGCTTTTGGGTTTTCTTCCTAGCTTGATATGGAACCTGCAAAACGATTTCTACACCTTCAAGCACCTAGCTGCCTTGGGAGGAGCCTCCGGAGGAGAACCAAAGCCTTTTGACCTAGGCCTTTTGCTCAGCAGGACCTCCGAATACCTTGGCGGCCAATTGGCAATGGTGTCTTTATTCTTCCTGCCATTTTTCTTTTTTGCAGTGAAAAAGACAATCCGATCCAGAGAGCTTTCAAGTTTTTACGTAGCACTTCCGGGACTCCTTACCTTTTTGGGATTCGGAGGACTTAGCCTGTTTACCTGGATCGAAGTCAACTGGCCCGGCTTTGCCTATAGTACCTTTCCGGTCTTCCTAGCCCCAATTGTGGCCAATCTGGAATCCGGATGGAAAAAATACACCTCATGGGCTGTGGGAGTCAGTTTGGCTCTTCAGATAATCCTGCTTTCTCCAAATGTGTTTCAATGGAAAAGTCAAGGCCCCCTTTTCAAAGCTGAAAAGGCAATTTTCAAAAGAATGGTCGGATATGAAGATCTGGGCAAGCGGATTGATTTCCTTCAGGACAGTCTTGGTCTGACCTCACCGGTTCTTTTCAGCGAAAGCTACCATGTGGCCTCAGAGTTGGCCTTTTATGTAGAAGGACATCCCCAAACCTACACTGTAAATATGGGTTCACGAAAAAACCAATGGGACCTTTGGCCGGGGATGGATCAATTTATCAATCAAGAGAGCACTTTCATTTTTGTAAGCAGAAATCAAGAATCTCCCGAGTCAGTCACAGAATTTTCCCGATTGATTTATGAGGAAAAATTGCCCTATCTGTTTGGAAAGGATACTTTGGGATTTACGAAAATTCAGGTTTGGGAGAATCTTCTTGATTATAAACCAGTAGATACCGGCAAATTTTGAGAGGAAAAAATCAAAATAATCTTTGGTGATTGCCTATTTGAGGCTTTGATTTTGCCCACCCAAGGATTTCTGGGTATTTTTGACCAAATTTTATCCCATGAAGCAGCCACTTTTGTCCGTAGTCATCACGGTATACAACGAAGAAGAAAATATCAAACCACTTTTGGAAGCTACCTACGCCGCTCTTTCGGAAATCGACTACGAGGTGATTTTGATCGAAGATGGGTCCACAGATGGAACCGTGAAGGAAGTAAAGAAATACGCGAATGACCGAACCCGGCTGATTATTTTCAACAGAAACTATGGGCAAACCACCGCCTTGGCAGCGGGTATCGACAGCGCAGTAGGCACCTACATAGCCACTATGGACGGGGATCTTCAAAACGACCCCACCGACATCCCAACCATGCTTCAAAAGGCTATCGATGAAGAATGGGATGTGGTGGCTGGACGCCGGGCAAAACGAAAGGACGGATTTGTCCTGAGGAAAATCCCCTCTAAAATCGCCAATTGGGTCATTCGAAATACAACCAAAGTCTACCTCAATGATTACGGCTGTACCCTTCGGGTGTACAAAGCAGAAATCGCCCAAAACATGGGCTTGTATGGAGAACTCCACCGCTTTATCCCGGTTTTGGCCAAGCAGCAGGGTGCCAAAATGACCGAAGTGGATGTGAAACATCATCCAAGAATTCACGGCACTTCCAAATACGGATTGAGTCGGACATTTAAGGTTCTGGCGGATTTGATCCTAATGCTCTTCTTCCAGAAATATTTTCAGCGTCCGATCCACCTTTTCGGGGGCTTGGGTCTGATTTCCTTTTTTCTGGGCTCATTGATCAGTATGTATTTACTCATTCTTAAAATCATGGGCGAAGACATCTGGGGCAGACCGATCATGATTCTGGGATTTATCCTGATTTTGGGAGGGATTCAGTTGATTACCACCGGGATCATCGCAGAGATTATTGTCCGGACCTATTTTGAGTCTCAAAACAAGAAGACTTATACCATACGCTCCATTTTTCAAGGTCAGCAATCTTCAGCAGAAGTCACCCAGGTGGTGATTTCCACCACAGAAGAGAAGTAAAATCAATCCCTTGGAAGCGAAAAACTCTCTTTTGAAAAAGACAAAAACAGCAGGAAAACTCCTGCTGACCGGATTGGCTCTTTTTCTGGTTTTCCGCAAAATAGATACAGCTCAACTTTGGGATTTAGCCCAAAAAATCCAGTTGATTTGGATCATTCCTGCCATCGTTCTTTTTATCCTGAGCAAAGTAGCCACAGCAATCCGCCTTAATCTGTATTTCAAAAACATCGGAATCCGTCTTTCCGAACAGCAAAACTGGAGGCTTTACCTGATCGGGATGTTTTACAATCTTTTTCTTCCCGGAGGAATAGGCGGAGACGGCTACAAAGTGTACCTACTTAACAAGCATTTCAAAACTCCTGTTAAAAAACTGATTCAGGCTGCTCTTTTGGATCGATTGGGTGGATTGGTGGCTATCTTTTTTCTTTTGTTTGCGCTTTTCTTAGTAGTGGATATCCAAATTGATTTTTTGGAAAGCGGGTTTTGGAACGGGCTGATGGTTGCCGGTTTGATTTTGACGGTCCCTGCCTTTTGGTTGCTTCAAAAGTTCCTTTTCCGGGACTTCCTTCCCTCCTTCTGGCCGGCCAATGTTTGGTCATTTGCTGGTCAGCTCGCTCAGCTCATCTGTGCTTGGTCTATTCTTTTGGCTTTGGGAATTGAGGAAAAAATCTTGGCCTATCAGCTAGTCTTTTTGCTTTCTTCCATCGTGGCTGTACTTCCTTTGACCATCGGAGGAGTGGGTGCCCGGGAATTGGTATTCGTCTATGCCCACACGTATGCAGGAATCGAAGAGACAGCAGCCGTGGCTTTCAGCTTGATCTTTTTCCTGATTTCAGCCGGAGTCTCCATGGCTGGAGCCTTTATCAAAGTTGATTTAAACAAAAATCACAACTAGCTGTATTTCAATTGTTTTTATTCAAATCATTCCTACCAATTTAAAATGACACTTTAAATCTGCCAGGATCAAGGCTAGCCTAAATTTTTTAAATCAATACCTTTGCCCAAAATCTACAACCCATGACCCGCTCCGAACTTTTCTCCCAAATCCAACAAAAATCATCCTTTCTCTGCGTAGGCTTAGATCCTGATTTGGAGAAAATTCCGGCTCATCTGCGATCAGAACCTGATCCGATCTTCAGTTTTTGCAAAGCCATCATTGAGGAAACTGCGGATTATGCGGTGGCCTATAAGCCAAATATCGCCTTTTTCGAGGCCTTGGGTGCTAAAGGATGGGATACCTTGGCAAAGGTCGCTGAGATCATGCCTAATGACGTCTTTACCATTGCCGATGCCAAGCGGGGAGACATCGGAAATACCTCCAAACTCTACGCAAAGGCCTTTTTTGAAACCATGAACTTTGATTCGGTGACTGTGGCTCCTTATATGGGAAAGGACTCGGTGACTCCATTCTTGGAGTTTGAAAACAAGTGGGTCATTCTTTTGGCCTTGACTTCCAATGTGGGCTCTTTGGATTTTCAGCTGATCGAGGACCAATTCGGAAAGCCCCTTTATCAGTCTGTGCTGGAAAAAAGTCAAAATTGGGGAAGCCCGGAGAATCTCATGTATGTCGTTGGCGCTACCCGAGGTGAGTTGATTGGAGAAGTGCGGAAAGTCGGTCCTGAACATTTCTTTTTGGTTCCGGGAGTGGGTGCCCAGGGAGGAAGCCTTGCAGATGTAGCCAAGTATGGGATGAATTCCACCTGCGGACTTTTAGTGAATTCCAGTCGGGGGATTATTTATGCTTCCGGGGAAAAGGACTTTGCAAAAGCTGCAAGAAATGAAGCGAAAAAGCTTCAAGAGGAAATGAAAATTCTCCTGAATAAGTATCTCTAAAGTCCTGTTTATTTTGGGGTTGACTCATTTATTTTTTCTCCCTAAATTCCATAAACTTTTAGTCAACTACTTTTATGAACTTCAGGGAAGACTTTTTACAGCTGGTCTGGAAGTATCAATACTTCGACCGTAAAGATCTACAAACCGTAGATGGGCAGCATTTGCAAATCCACAATGTGGGGTTTCACAACCAAGGAGAGGGACCTGACTTCCGAGATGCTTCACTAGTCTTGGACGGAGTTACTTTCCATGGACATGTGGAAGTACATCGACTTGCATCGGAGTGGAAGCAACATGCTCACGGAGGAGACCCGGCTTACAATTCGGTCATCCTGCATGTAGTTTGGGAAAATGACCGGGAAGTATTTCGAAATGATGGCACACCAATGCCGACTCTGGAACTGAAAGGGAAGATTTTTTTGGAAATCTGGAGAAACTACGAGAACCTCCTGGACTTCAAGTCCGATCTTCCCTGTGCCCATGCCCTCCAATCCGTACCGGAAATCATTCGTTTTTCTGCCTTGGAAAAGGCTCTGGTAGACCGATTGGTCGAAAAGTCCAAGCTTATCCTTTCCATGCTAGATCAGACCAAAGGAGACTGGGAGGAAACAGCCTACCGCTGGCTTTTTACCTGCTTTGGATTCAAGGTGAATTCACTCCCTATGAGTGAGCTGGCAGCTTTGGTTCCTTACAAAACCCTTCAAAAACACCGTACTCAAGTTTCAGCTCTTGAAGCTATGCTTTTGGGGCAAGCCGGACTTTTGCCCGAAAAATCGGAGGAACCTTACGCCCAACATCTGATTCGGGAGTATGATTTTTATCAGAAAAAGTTCAATTGGTCTCAAAAACTCACCCGGCAGCATTGGTCTTTTATGGGTGCCAGACCCACCAATTTCCCCACCCTTCGAATCGCCCAGCTGGCTTCTATTTTGTCTCATGCACCCAACCTTTTGCAAGCCGTAATGGAAGACAGTCGGGAGTTTTCTGCATTCAAAAAACTTCTCCAAGTCAAGCCTTCTGACTATTGGCTGTATCACTATAATTTTGGTAAACCCTCGGAAAAAAAAGCCTCCAGAGGGATTTCTGGCCAGACTTTGGAACTGTTGATCATCAATTTTGTGATTCCTCTCTGGTTTGCCTACGGACGATTTTTTGAGCAACCGGAATGGCAGGAGCGATGCTTTGATCTGATGCAGACCATCCCGGCGGAGAATAATTTTATCATCAGGAAGTTTGCCGAGAAGGCTTGGAAAGCCCAAAATGCCTTCGATTCCCAAGGAATGATCGGGCTTTACAGAAGCTATTGTCAGCCTCAAAAATGCCTCAACTGCAAGATCGGCCAAAGTCTGCTCAAGGGACAATCTAAGTGATCCATTGCGGAAGCGGGTGATTTGCCGTACTTTTGCAGGCCAAACTTCAATCAATTCATGGAAAATCCAGTGATCATTCTGGGAGCAAAAGGAATCGCCCACCCTGCGTTGGAAATTTTCAACAGCAATCAGGTCATTGTTTATGGTCTGCTGGATGAAGACGAGTCGCTTCATAGCACAGAAATCAACAATGTCCCGGTTTTGGGACATCCCGAAGATGATGGCTTCCTTAAGCTGATCGGTAAAAAAACCGAGGCCTTTGTCGCTGTGGACGATTCCAAGTACAGAAAATTCCTGGTGGAGATGCTTCATGAGAAAAGAAAAGTCCAGCCAGTCAACGCCATCCATCAGAGGGCCTATATTTCCACAGATGCCGAAATAGGGCACGGGAACTTCATCAATGCTCAAGTCACGGTAGGAGCTGGAGCCAAAGTGGGAAGCCATTGCATCTTCCACACGGGCGCGATTATTGATCATCAGACAAAAATTGAGGACTTTGTCCAAATCGGTGCGGGATCGATTATCAATGCTGAGGTGACGATCGAAGAGGGTGCATTCATCGGTTCAGGCGTGACTATCGTAACCGGAGTGACCATCGGAAAAGGTGCCAGAGTGGGTGCGGGTTCCGTGGTGATTTCCTCTGTTGGAAAAAATGAAACAGTATTCGGAAACCCGGCCGCCAAAGTGAAGTAGAAGTACGATTTTGGATTTACGATTTACGACATCTAATCATCCATTTAGGCCTGTCTTACACGTGAATTTCAAATCTTAAATATCAAATCTCAAACCCCAAAACACCCTGCCGAAACAGGGCTCTAGTTATGGAAAACACACAAAACAAACCCTACAGCGTATTGCTGTACTACTGCTATGCGCAGATCACAAATCCTGAAGAATATCGGGAAGAACACCACCTCTTCTGTGTAGAAAACAACATCCGAGGTCGAATCATAATCTCTGACGAAGGCCTGAATGGTACCGTTTCCGGTCTGATCGAAGACTGCGAAAAGTACATGGCCTATATCCATGCCGATCCTCGATTTGCGAAGACGGAATTCAAAATTGACTATCACCAGGCGCATACTTTTGCCAAAATTCATGTGCGCTATAAGCCTGAGATCGTGCACTCCTCACTCCGCCACTTGGATCCAAATGTTAAAACTGGCAAGCATCTGGAGCCTGAGGAATTCAAAAAAATGAAAGATCAGGAGGATGTGGTGATTCTGGACGTTCGCTCCAATTACGAGCATGAACTCGGCCGATTCAAAAACGCCATCACGCTTGATATCGACAACTTCCGGGATTTTCCGGAGAAAGTAAAAGAACTTGAGCATCTAAAGAATAAGAAAGTTCTTACCTACTGCACAGGAGGAATCAAGTGCGAAAAAGCTTCTGCTTTCCTTTTAGAACAGGGTTTCGAAGATGTGTACCAGCTTCACGGAGGAATCATCAAATACGGGATGGAAGCCGGTGGAGAAGACTTCGAAGGCAAGTGTTATGTCTTTGACAACCGAATCGCAGTGGATGTCAATAAAGTCAACCCTACCATCGTCTCCAAATGTCATGTATGTGGTACTGCCAGCGATCGAATGGTCAACTGTGCTAATCCTAAGTGCAATGAACACTTGGCGATTTGTGAAAAATGCGGTTGGGAACTTGAAGGGGCTTGTTCCCCAGAATGCAAAGAGCATCCCGAGAAACGTCCCTATGACGGCACCGGATACTATCAGAAAAACACCAATGGCTATAATCCTTACAAAGGTCTTCACCGTAAGCCCAGTAAGGACCTAATCCAAAAACTCCATGGAGAATCAACCCATTCCTGCGTCTGAACTGATCATCAATCCTGACGGGAGTATTTATCATTTGCATTTGAAGCCAGAACACCTGGCTTCAACTGTTTTTACCGTAGGCGATCCAGATCGGGTAGCTTTGGTTTCCCAGTATTTTGACCAGATCGACTTCAAAACTCAAAAAAGGGAGTTTGTCACCCATACCGGATGGAAAAATGGGAAAAGGGTAACTGTGATGAGTACCGGAATGGGGACAGACAATATTGAGATTCTGATGACCGAGCTGGATGCTTTGGTCAATGTGGATTTGGAAACCCGGCTGATCAAAGCCGAAAAAACCAGCCTGCAAATCATCCGAATCGGCACTTCCGGAAGCATGCAGGCAGATTTGCCGGTAGGGACCATGCTGGCTTCTGAGATTGGAGTTGGCATGGACACCTTGATGACTTATTATCCGGAAATAAACGAGGATCAAAGCATGGCCAAAATAATCCAGAAAGAGTTGGGCTTACCCTTTTTGCCCTATCAAGCAGCTGCATCGGCGATACTTTTGGATAAACTTGATGAGGAAATTGTAAAAGGAGTAACGCTTACCTGCCCGGGATTTTATGCGCCTCAGGGAAGAGAAGTTCGGCTAAAACCCAGATTAGAAAGGATGATCGAGCGACTTGCAGGATTAAGATTCGGAGATAAACGGTTGACGAACTTTGAAATGGAAACTGCAGGATATTATGCACTAGGCAAATTACTTGGTCATGAAATGCTCAGCCTAAATGCCATAGTAGCTAATCGGCCTTTAAAGAAGTTTGATAAGGAGGCTGAAAAATCCGTGGATCGACTGATCCAGGCAGCACTCAAGTTGCTCCGATAAAAATCATCACCCTTAAGCTAGATATCGGGAGGTAGGAGAGACTTTTTCCAAACTGAAGTCTTCCCATTCATGGTAGTCGATATTTTGAACTAAATAAGCTAGAAGATCTGCACATTCCTGTTTGCAGAGATAGATTCCAAAAATCCCCTTTTGTTTATCCACGCAGAAAGTACGCTTGCTGTCGAAAATCTTTATCAAATCTGCCCATGAACCCAAAACAAGCAATTCGTCTTGGTTTTTTACAGTTTGGATTATTTTGAATGACCCGTTGAGTGAAGAAATATTCATGGCCGGAAAAAGTTTGATTATATAGGTAAAACTACATCCAGACCTTTTCCTATTCAATACGTATAATCACGTATTTTTCACGTTTAAACCATTTTTTTTGGATTTCATCCAATAATATCCCGATTTCTCTGAGCCCACAGAAGAAGAGAATTATGCTTTTTTTCCAGATTCAGCTTCGATATCACATTACTTCTGTGCTTGTCTACGGTCCGTTCGGAGATAAAAAGTTTATCAGCTATTTCCTTGGACGAAAGCCCATCTGCAATTAGTCTAAGAATTTTGGTTTCGGAAGGGGTAAGAGGTTCTGAGAGCTCTTCCAATTTTTGTTTTCTTTCGTTTCCCCAAATCTTCTCGCTGAAAAACTGCCCTCCATTATTGATGATTTTGATCGCCTCGGAAAGCTCTCCCAAAGCAAATTCCTTTAGTATATATCCTGAAAACTGAAGGTCCTTTGCTTTCTGAAGAATGAAAAGCTCCTTATGAAGTGTCAGAAGAATTTTCTTGGTAGGCAGTCTAAGTTCATTCATTTTTTCACCGACTTCCAATCCCGTCATTTCAGGCATTTCCAAATCCATCAGAACAATTTCCGGTTTCAATTCCAGAACCTGTTCCAGCAATTCTTTTCCATCACTGGCGGTGGCCAAAACATGAAGCCCCAAGTCCTGAAGAAAATCTTTTAATCCTTTCAACAGAATCGGATGATCGTCTGCTATGATTATGGTAGTGATTGACTCAGGCATAAACCGTAAATGTAAATTGACACCCCTTCCCCTTTTCGCTGCTTACCTTCATTATCCCCTGAATAGCCGCAGTTCGCTCCTTTAGGGTCTTTAATCCCAAACTCTGGAAGTCGTGGTACCTCTCTGAAAAATCAAAGCCCTTTCCATTGTCTTCGATTTTTAGCTGGATTTCATTTTCCTTTTGGCCGAGACATACCCGAATTGCAGTAGCCTCCGCATGTTTGAGAATATTATTCAGACATTCCTGCAAAATCCGGTAGAGGTGGAGTTCCTGCACCTTGGTAAGAGTGTCATTCAGCTGATCAATCTCAGCGCTGACAAATAGCTCTGTTTCCCGGTCTATCTGATCCAAAAGCTGCTCTGTAGCTTTGGACAAGCCCAATTTCTCCAACTGCATGGGATGAAGAGACCTTGCAATCGCCCGTAACTCAGAAATAGCCGAATCCAGCATTTCCCCTGTATTTTCGTCGCGGCTAAGGGCTACTCTGTTTTTGATCAAAAGAAGACTTTGGCCCAAGCCATCATGTAAATCCTTGGATATTCGTTTTCTTTCCTCTTCTTGACTGATGAGCAACTCATGGGAAAATCTTTCCTGAAGTTTTTTCTCTTTTTTGGCTTGCTGAAGACTTTTTGTCAAAAATCCCCCACCTCCTACAATAAGCAATCCACCGATTACGAACAGAAACAAGCGGGTTCTTGCTTCGGATTTGAGACTGACCTCTTCCAATTCCCTGGTTTTGTCCAGAATTTCCCTTTCTTTCTTCTCTGTCTCATAGAGCGTCTGATAGTAGGCAAATGTGGTGGTTTTATTCGCTGAGTTGAGGGAATCTTTAAAGCTGTTTAGGTTCTTCCAGGTGGCAGCGGCCTCCTTCGTTCTACCTAGATCCTCATAAGTTTGAGCCACTATCTCCATGCCTCGGATAATGTGGTCCATATCATTGGTAGGTTTGACTTTTTTCAAGTAGGCGATAGCCAGTTGATTAGCTTCTTCAGTTTTTCTTTGATTTCTCATTAACAAAGCCTCCATGTAGAGCCAAGAGGGATTGTTTTCGAGGAATTGCGGAACGGAGGGGATCAGCTCCTTTGCCTTTTTATAATAGGAAAGTTGCTGTTGAATATCCTCTTTTTTCCCAAAATAGTTAGCAAATGCAATGGTAAGCATAAGGTCAAAATAGGGCCTTTCGGGCTCTAAAGGCCTCATTTTTTCAATTTGGAGAAGTGTGGCCAATTGTTCATCGTATCGGTTTTGCTTTCGCAAATCCTCTGCTCGATTGTAAAGCTGGATTCCGATTTCCCCAGACTCATTTGATTCCCGATAGGCTTCAATCAAGGTCTCTCTTATCTTATCGGCTTCTTCATAAATGCCAAAACGGCTAAAAAGAATGGCCATCCCTCCAGTCACATAGTTTACATAGTCTTTATCATCCAGCAACTCATAGATATCTCTGGCTTGCTGGTACTTTTCCATCGCATTGAGCAAATCTCCCTGGTAATCATAAGCTTGACCGGTAAAAAACTCTGCGTCCGCAACAAATATTGAATCCCCGGGTCCAAATCGTGAGATAGATTCCTGGTAATAATAAATGGCAGAATCAAATCGGGAAAGGTTAAAAAAGGCACCCCCTAGTTTGAGGTAAACATTTCCTTTGATCCGTGAATCCTGAATTTTTTCTTCTTGGGATGCGGCTTCCTTCAGAAACTTAATTTTCTCTTCTACAGATTGTACTCCTGGGGATTGGGAGTGAAAAAAAGCAACCGCCCAACTTCCAAACTTATCCTTATCATCCAGTTTTCGGGTCAATTCCAAAAGCCTTCTCAAATAAACTCCAGAAAGAGAATCTTCTTCAGTAGTCTCTTGATAAAGCATTTCGAGAGTAGAAAGCTCCTCTTGGCTAGTAAGATTACCTCCTTCCAAAACTTGTCCTAAGCTGTCTCTTTTTTGGGCAAAAACAGCAGCTAGAGGAGCAAAAAAAAGGCAGCAAATAAAAAGTTTGATATTATTCAATTGCATAGTTAAAGATATCAATTGAAATACAGGAAAACAGATTTTTTAACTCAGCAGCTAAAAAAAGGTTACTTTCAACCTCATTCCAGCAAAATTATTCGGAGAAGTATCCTTATTAATTCCAATCAATGTCTCCAAGCCTTGCCTACGTGATCGAAGAGTTGAAGAATCACTCTATCCCCGAAAAAGCTTCTTTCTTTCCCAAATTTTTTAAGGCTTTCCCAGGGGGATACGGAGAAGGAGATCTCTTTTTGGGAGTCAAAGTACCCCATCAGCGAAAGGTGGCAAAAAAAGTTTATCGATTTATCGAATTGGATGAGCTTTCAAAACTGATTCAACACCCCTACCATGAGGTCCGTCTCACCGGACTTTTGGCCTTGGTCTATCGGTATGAAAAGACCAAGTCTGAAGCGAATCAAAAGGATTTGGTGGACTTTTACCTTTCCCATTTGGACCATGTCAATAACTGGGATTTAGTTGACAGCTCTTGCCATCACATTCTTGGTCATTTTTTCCGGAAGCGGGACAAATCCCTTTTTTACGAATTGGCTGATTCCGGTCACCTTTGGAGTCAGAGAATAGCAATGATCAGTAGCTATTTTTGGATCAAAAAAGGAGAGTTTGCCGATGCCTTGGCCTTAGCCGAAAAGTTAAAAAACCATTCCCACGACCTGATGCATAAGGCTGTTGGCTGGATGCTTCGGGAGATCGGCAATCGGGATTTTGAGGTAGAACTGGGGTTTTTGAAAGAACACTACCAAACTATGCCAAGGACAGCTTTGCGCTATGCGATTGAGAAATTCCCAGAAGACTTGAGGCAAGATTTTTTGAAGGGAAGGGTTTGAGATGACGAGTTTAAAAACCTAGGGTTTAAGCCTAAAATAGGCTTTGATGTTAGCAATTTTGGTTCTTCACATAAAACAACAATTTGGAGGTAGAACTTTTTTTAAAAAAAACTTAAAAACATTTGTTTTAGTCAATAGGGGGGGGGGGGTAGATTAGTTCAAATTCTAAGGGTATCAGTAAAAGATTTTTAGAGGTCTTATTGCTCTAACCTGAATCTTTCGAAAAGGGCTTTTTAAAATATAACCATGAAACATATTGTAAAAGTATTTTGCCTAGCCTTCCTATTATTAAATTCTTGCTCTCTGGATCAGGAAAATCAGAATTCAAGCATGGATACAGTTTTTTTAATCGAATAAATGGAATTGTAAAAAATCCATCCAGCTATAATTTGTTGAATCCTGAAAAAATCAATCCATTTGAGTTTGATCTGAAGATTCCTAAGCTAGAAAAAGGAGGTGCTAGAATTCAAACTCAAATTTCTGAAAATTTAGTAATCCCTGATGAACTTATTCAAACAAGTATTGACTATCAAAAAATTGTTAGAATGCTAATTCAAGAAAGCAAAATAATTTCTAATGAGAAGTTTAATAAATTGGCCTATGCTGTGGAGCTAGAAATTCTAAATTCTGCTTTTTCTGATGTTAAAAAGGATTTTCTGTTAAAAGAGCTGGCTACCTTGAAAGCTATAAGCGCTTTCAAAAATCTACATATTCTAAATAAACGCATCATGTGCGACTCACAGTGGGAATGTGATGTGTTGGGGTGTATGGAAGGAAAGTTGGAAGAGCAATTTGGATCTGATGTCAATTGGATTGATTTACTTTACAATTTTTATTCCCTCCCTTATTCTTTCCCGGTTGCATGGGCATCTTGTGTTTGGGATGCATCAATTAGCTAATAATTTTGCAAAAAAACGTAAAGTCATGAAAGTTAAATATTTAAAAAAAGCGGGTATTATTTATTCGGTTTTTGCAGTAATCACAGTTTTCCTATTTGAGATTAACAAAATCTCGACTTTTCCTATTATCACAGGTATTATGCTTTTCATGCTATATTTTGCTTTCCAAGGATTTTTGACGCTCATAAAAAATGAAGATTCAAGTTTGATAAATTTCGGAATTCTTTGGGCTATTGCGATCATCTTTTCATTTCAAATGATTTTCTTAATCAGTGATTCTTTAAAAACGATATCTCTGGTAGTCAACCTAATTATTTCACTCTCATTACTGTTTTATGCCTTGCGCTCAAATACAAAAAGCGAGCTTTCGGTATTCATTACTATTTTGACTATGACTACCGGATTGTATAGTGCGTATTTCTAAATTTTAAAATGTTCAAACCGCTAAACTCAGTCGATTTCAAATCTTACAATTCAGCAGCGATAGCTTAATAAATAGGACATTACGAGAAACGAACTCTCTTTTGGATCGCATTGTCAATATGAAATTGAAGATTCAATAAAAAGGGGCAGGGGAATTTTGAAAAAGAAGCTTGTAATTAAAAGAAGATTAAAGTGACCCGTTTTGCTAATTTAAACTGAGTAAAAAAAGAAGAGAATTTCACATTTTGAAATTTGAAAAAAATGCCTCGCAAAGACGGAAAGACGCTAAGACTTTTCTCTCTTTGCGCACTTGCGGCTTGGCGAGAAATACCCTAATCCTCTATCCCATCCAATTCGCTCAGTTCCAACCAAGCCAATTCCAATTCTTCCAATTCTCCGTCAATGGCTTGCAGTCGATTGGTCCAAGTCATCAATTGATCCATATCTGTGGTGCCGACAGCGATTTGATCCGTGATCTTGGCCTTTTCTCCTTCCAGCTTGGCGATGGTCTCATTGATTTTTTTGAATTCTTGCTTCTGCTTATAGCTTGCCTTGATTTTTGGTGCAGCCTCAGACTTCTCGACTATTGGTTCTTGCTTCTCGCTTCTTGCCTCTTCAGACTTGATACTTGCGTCTTGATACTTGATACTGTTTTCCTTCTCCCATTCCCTGAAATCAGTATAATTCCCAGGGAAATCCCGTATTACACCCTCGCCTTCAAATACAAACAAGTGCTCCACCAGTCGATCCATAAAGTATCGATCGTGAGAAACAATGATCAAGCAACCCGGAAACGTATCCAGAAATTCCTCCAAGATATTCAGGGTCATCAAATCCAGATCGTTGGTCGGTTCGTCCAGGATCAGGAAGTTTGGATTCTTGATCAACACCATTAGAAGCTGAAGTCGGCGGCGCTCACCTCCACTCATCTTTCCAATCGGTGTGAATTGTTGCTTGGGTGGAAAACCAAACTGCGTCAAAAACTGACTCACGGTGATCGTCTGTCCTTTGTCCAACACCACCACTTCGGCCACTTCCTTCACCACATCGATCAGTCGCTTTTCCTCGTCAAATCGGTCTTCTTCCTGACGGTAGTAGCCAAAAGCTGTAGTCTGGCCTACGGAGATTTTACCTGCATCAGGATCTAGCAGTCCGGTGATCATTTTCAGAAAAGTCGTCTTTCCTGCACCATTGGGTCCGACGATACCGATTCGGTCTTTCTTTTTGAAGATGTAGGAAAAGTCTTTGACGAGTGTTTTTTCATCAAAGGATTTGCTGATTTTTTCGATCTCCAGGATCTTGTTTCCTAGCCGTTGTGTGGAAACCGTCAGTTCGATATCTCGCTCCTCCCGCTTGGTGAAAGCTTTTTCTTTGGTTTCTTCGAATGCATCCACGCGGTATTTAGCCTTTGTTCCTCGGGCTTTGGGTTGACGGCGAATCCAGTCGAGCTCCTTCTTGTACAAACTTTTAGCTTTTTCGATCTCAATGTCTTCGATCTGAAGTCGCTCGGCTTTTTTGTCCAAAAAGTAGCCATAGTTGCCTTGATAGCGATGGATTTTTCCCTGATCGAGTTCGAGGATTTCGTTGGTCACTTTATCCAAAAAGTAACGGTCGTGCGTAACCATAAAGATGGACAAGTTGGCCTTGGCCAAGTAATCTTCCAGCCATTCGATCGTTTCCAAGTCGAGGTGGTTGGTAGGCTCGTCGAGCAGGAGCAAATCCGGCTTCTCCAAAATGGCTTTAGCCAAAGCCACCCGCTTTCGCTGACCACCTGAGAGATTTCCCACGGGCAGTTCGGTATCGTGGAGACCTAACTTTCCTAAGACCTCTTTCACCTGATATTCAAAATCCCAAGCCTGAAGCGCATCCATTTTCTCAAACAGCTTAGCCATCTCAGCGGAATTGTCAATGCCACGCTCGGAGTCCAGCATGGCTTCCTGGTAGTCTTCGATCACACGCAATACCTCTGAATTGCTCTGGTCAAAAATGGTCTTATAGATGGTCAGGTTGGAGTCAAACACCGGGTTCTGATGCACATAGGCAATCTTAACGGAATTGTTAATAGCCACCTGTCCTGTATCGGGAATTTCCTGGCCCATGATGATTTTCATCAAAGTAGACTTACCTGCGCCATTGATACCGACTAGGGCAATTTTTTGTCCCTGGGAAATGCCGAAAGAGATATTGGAAAAAAGCTTCCGTTCCCCGAAAGCCTTACTGAGATTCTCAACTGAAAGGTAATTCATGGGGCAAAAGTAAGGGAATTACTGCTGAAACACGGTAGAAATACAATTGAATTAGGTCCTCCTTCGTCGGACGAAATATTTGGCGAAATTCCACTCTGAAACAAAAGCTGGTTCAACTTATTTCACCGACCGTAGGGAGGTTTATTTCTAATGTATTTCGCAAAGCATATTTATTTTAGCACCATGAAATCCATCCACGATATCCTCAAACTAGGTGACCCAAGACTTTACGAAGTCTGCGAACCCGTCCTGAAATCTGACCTTCCCATGGTTCCCGAGTGGACTCAGCAGCTGCACGAAGCCATGGAGGACATTCGCCGGGTGTATGGATTTGGAAGGGGAATCGCGGCCCCGCAGTTGGGGATTATGAAGCGGATGTTTTATCTGAATCTGGATCGGCCATATATCATTCTCAATCCCGAACTGAAGGGGCTCAGTGAAGAGCTTTTTGAGCTGTGGGACGACTGCATGAGCTTTCCCAATCTGCTGGTAAAAGTGAAACGGCACCAAAGTCTGACTTTGGAATATTTAGACGAAAACTGGGAAAAACAAAGCTGGACTGTGGAGGGGGCGATCTCTGAACTCATCCAGCACGAATACGACCATCTCGATGGGGTGCTCTGTACTATGCGGGCGATTGATGAGAAAAGCTTTAAGTGGAAGGGATAAATGGAAACACAGTTGAAATACTATGGAAATAAGTCCCGATAAATCGGGGTGTAATAGTTTTGATCGGCTCATTTTCACAAGGAATACGGCTCAAATCCTAATAAAATTGAGCCGTATTTGCTTGATTTCAGACCGTTTTTGAGCCGAATCAAACCTAAAAGTAAGTCCTGACTGCAAATTCAGCCTGTTCGATAAATATCCTTTTCATCGGACTCAGGTTAGTTTGCTCGTAAAAAACCAGCATGGCTTTTTTGTAATCCAAGGGATCGACAGTTCGAAAGGAAATCGGGCAAAGTCCATTTGCCAAGAGTAGGGCATTGGATAGGATCCGTGCAGTTCGCTTGTTTCCGTCCGAAAATGGCTGAATGTAACTGACTAACAGAAGCGCTAAAAATGCTTTTTCATAGCCATTTTGAGCAGAGTTGATCAGGTCACAGGTTTTTTCCAATGCCTCCCGAATCTGAAATTCATTATCCAAGGGTTGGTAGTTGGTACCTGTGATACCCACTCTTCTTCTCCTGATATTTTTATTTATTCCTAATTCTCGGATCAGAATAGCATGCAGTTCCTCTATAGCTCTCACAGAAATCTCCTCAGCATAATCTGAATTCGAGACTAGAAAATCAATTGCCTCTTTATGGTTCAGAAGCATGGTAGCTTCATCTTTTGTCTTTCCTGATGCAGTTCTTTTTTCTTTCAAAAGAAGTTCGGTTTCCAAAAGCGAATACGTATTGCCCTCAATTTGAGAAGATTTCCAACTCAGGTCTATCGCCAAGCGCTCCATTTCCTTGTGGTATTCATCAGGAGCTAATTCGGAAGATCGCCCCTGAAACTTTTCTCGGATTTCATTCAAAGAAAAAGTTTCGTCTTCGTTGAAAACTTGAACTTGTTTCAGTTTTTCAAAGACCTCAAAATCAAAGTTTCTTTTAACATTCCGATCATCCTGTTCTTTGCTAAAGTAGGTCTCCAGATCAATCGGAAAACATACTTCCAATTTCGCTGAGGAGACATAAGTGGTAGCTTTCCCTTTTCCCTCAACTGTAATCCAGCCTTCATCCTGAAGAGTCTGAAGAAGTCTTTTGAGCGTAGCAGGACTTGCCAAAAAAGAAATACTCTCCGCAATTTCTTGCCTTGAAAGTCTCTTTCTGAGTTGGATTAAAGACAGAATTTCTAATGAATTGGCTTTCATCTTCAAATTGAATCGGCTCAAATCTGTCAAAAATACGGCTCAAATCCTAATAAGATTGAGCCGTATTTATCCCCTATTTTAAAGTTTTTGAGCCGATTGAATACAAAAAGTCAACTTATTTCACGGAGCGCAGCGAAGTGTATTTCAACAGTATTTCCATTGTATTTCCCTTCCCCTATCTTTAACCCATGAACTTCCCTTCCCTTTCCGATATCCGAGCGGTACATGCCCGCATTCAGCCCTTTATTCATCGCACGCCAATTCTAACTTCCACCGCTATTAATGAAATCGCAGGTTGCGAAATCTTTTTCAAGTGTGAAAATTTCCAGAAAGTCGGCGCCTTCAAAGCCCGGGGAGCAGCCAATGCCGTGATGAAATTGACTCCAGAGGAAAGAGCCAAAGGAGTGGCCACACATAGCTCAGGAAATCATGCCGCTGCCTTAGCCAGAGCAGCTAGCGTGGCTGGAATCCCATCCTATATCGTCATGCCTTCCAATGCACCCGAAATCAAAAAGAAAGCGGTGAAGGGCTATGGAGGTGAAATCATCGAGTGCGAACCGAATTTGAAAGCTAGGGAAACTACCCTCGAAGCAGTCGTAGCGCGAACTGGAGCGACCTTTATTCCTCCTTATGATTTCATGGATGTGATCGAAGGTCAGGCGACTTGCGCGCTCGAACTTTTGGAAGACCAACCCGATCTCGATATTGTCATGGCCCCGGTGGGTGGAGGCGGATTGCTAGGAGGCACAGCTTTGACAACCCACTACCTTAATCCTGAAATCGAAGTTATAGCGGGCGAACCCGCTGGTGCGGATGATGCTTTCCGATCTTTCCATGCCGGACATATTATCCCTCAAACCGGCCCAAACACCATCGCCGACGGGCTTTTGACTTCACTGGGAAAGTTGAACTTTGAGTTGATTCAAGCCTATGTGGATGACATCCTGCTTGCCACCGACCCACAGATCATCGAAGCCATGCGGCTGGTCTATGAGCGAATGAAAATCGTGATCGAGCCTTCCTGTGCAGTTCCATTGGCGGCCTTATTGGCAAACAAGGATCGCTTTGCAGGTAAAAAAGTCGGAATCATCCTCTCCGGTGGCAATGTGGATTTAGGGAAGTTGCCTTTTTAAGGAGGTTTAAAAAGTTGTATTTGCAATTATAACTTTCCCCAATTTGAAAGAAAATTGGAATCATGATTACTATTTTTCGGTAATCCATGATCCTCTACTGCTAAAATCGAAAGGCCCAAGTCGAGAGATTTGGGCCTTTCAGATTTCTTATTCTTAGGAAAAACCAAGTAATTCTTCATAAATCAACTCCCAAGAATCTTTTCGCTTTACATATAACTTCAATTTCAATTCATAATTGAGCTCAAAAGTTTCTCCCCCCAAAATTAGACCATAGAGTTCCTGATCTTTTCCATTTATTACTATCGGAAAAGAGTAAGAGTAAATCGTCTTTTTGGGAACAATGCTCTTAGCATAATTTAGTTTAGCGTTACAATACAAAATCTCGGAATCTATTTCCAAAGGAAGCTCAGATTCCAGCACTTCATTAATTCTTAGAATTTGATCTTGATGAAAGAGGCTTTGAAAGTCCATTCTTTTCTCCTCGCCCTGATTAAGTCCTAAATTGAAATTTATAGGATTGATCTTGCTGAAGGAATTATATCCCAAGCTTTTCCAGGAGATCAACCTTGAATCAACAAGGGCATTTTCTTCTACAGTACATACCAGGTAATTAAGCAATTCAATTTCTCTTAAATGTTGATTTTGGGCTTTGGTTAAACCCACAGAAAAGAATAAACACACGATAATAAGAATGGTAAACTTCATCTTCTCTGCCTTATTTCCATCAACATTTTACTCAAACCACCCATTCCGTGATCGATTACAAAATGAAATGTCCACTCCTGTACTTCACTTTTAAAACCAAAAATATCCTTCTTCATTTTCTCCTGAACCCATTGTAGTTACTTCATATTCCTTGTTTTTGGTAATAATTACCATCCCATCTATTGGAGAAATCACAAAATACGGATTGTTTTTTTGTCCCGTCGCCAGTGTAAAGGATCGTCTCACAAAGCATTTCAAAACGCATTTTAAAGATATTGGCTTCGGCTAGATCTTGAATTTTTTGATAGGTTTTCCAAAGACCAAAATTTAAAGAAAGACTTACAGGATTAAGTTCAAGCACCTTATCTCCGTATTTTAAGATGGTATCAGCAGGGAATTGTTCTGCCATCAAAAAGGACTTTTCTAACCCAACCATATCTTAGGTATTGTAGCTTTTTTGAGCTGTTTGTCTTACTAGTAAAGCCAACATCTCTTCTTTTGAAAAATTTTCACCTTCTTTCAAAAATCTGGTTTTTAAGGATGGATATAAATAAGGACTTTCGTTTGATTCCGAGTCTAAGAATAGCTTAGGATAGTCTTTTGAATAGGTAAAATTTTGGGAATATGAGCCACAGATAGTAGCTGAAAAAATCACAATAAAGAGTACCAGTCTAATCATATTTCAAAGTCTTTTTTTATTACGAGTTATTTAGGCTAAAAAAAGGAAAAATAAAAATTTAAGAAACAAAAAAAGCCCAAATCTCTCGACTTGGGCCATTTTTCAGCTTTCTGATTTCTAACTTCTGAATTCAAACTTTACTTTTTACTTTCCGCCACTGCATGATGTGCCGCTCTTGCCGCAAAAGCCATATAAGTCAAGGATGGATTTTGGGTAGAAGTGGAAGTCATGGAAGCTCCATCGGTCACATAGACATTCGGCACGGCGTGCAGCTGATGGTTGGCATTGAGTAGGGAGGTTTTGGGATCCTTGCCCATTCGTACCCCACCCATCTCGTGAATGTCCAAGCCAGGTGCCTGCTTGCTGTCGCTGGAATGGATATTGGTAAATCCAGCCTTGGTAAACATCTCCGTCATCTGCTCGATGTAGTCTTTGACCATTTTCTCATCATTATCGTCGTAGTCTACAGAGATTTTGAGCTGAGGCATGCCCCATTCGTCTTTCAAGTTCGGGTCCAAAGCTACGTAATTGCTTTCTTTAGGAATAGTCTCTCCCATCATGTGCGAGCCCACTCGCCACGGTCCATACTTATCCGGATTGAGGAGACTGTTTTTCAAGTCCATGCCGATGCCACTGGTATCCGGTCCTACTCCACGGCTGGCAGAGAATCCCGCTGCATAGCCACGAAGAAAGTCAGTCTCCTGCTTGTACACGTTTCTGAATCTTGGGAAATAGCCGCTAGTCGGTCTACCGCCGGAAGTGGTGAATTCGGAATGACCTTCGTACTCCCCGGATACTCGGGCTCTGTAATTATGGAAAGCCACGTATTTGCCAAGCAGACCATTGTCATTACCCAGTCCATTCGGGAACCGGTTTGAAGTCGAGTTGAGTAATATCGCATTGGTATTCAACGCTGCGGCATTCACAAAGATCACATCAGCATAAAATTCCTCAGTTTCCTTAGTCAGGCGGTCGATTATGCGTACCCCGGTTGCTTTTCCTTTTTCCTCATCATAGATAATGGAGTGAACCACCGCATCAGGCCGAAGAGTCAGGTTGCCTGTTTTCAACGCCCAAGGAATGGTCGATGAGTTGGAACTGAAATAGCCCCCAAACGGACATCCTCGCTGACAGAGGTTTCGGTTTTGGCACATGGCCCGACCCTGCTGGGCGTAGTATTCGGTATTGCCATGGATGTGCGCACAGCGGGCCGAGATCATGTGTCGGTCATTGCCGTAGTGCTTTTTAAGCTGCTCCGCAAAGTATTTTTCCACCACATTCAATTCATAGCCTGGCAAAAACTCCCCGTCGGGAAGATGTGGAATGCCGTCTTTGAAGCCGGAAACCCCAGCAAATTTCTCCACATGGCTGTACCACTTTTCGATGTCTTTGTATCGAATCGGCCAATCTACGGCAAATCCGTCACGAGCCGGCCCGTCAAAATCAAAGTCAGACCAACGCTGTACCTGTCTGGCCCAAAGCAGGGATTTACCGCCTACCTGATACCCACGAATCCAGTCAAAAGGCTTCTCCTGCACATAAGGATGGTCGGTGTCTTTGACGAAAAAGTGCATCGCATCTTCACGGAAAGCATAGCATCGGCTGATGACCGGATTGGCCTCCTGAATGTCCTGAGGAATCTGGTTCCGATGAGGAAATTCGTAGGGAAGCATATTGGTCGTAGGGTAGTCCTTGACGTGTTCCACATTGCGGCCGCGCTCCAGCATCAGGGTTTTTACACCCAAGTCACAAAGTTCTTTAGCAGCCCATGCCCCGCTGATGCCCGAACCGATGACGATGGCTTGATAGGTTCGTTCCTGTTTGCTGCGGATATTCAGATTAGCCATTGATGCGTGGTTTTTGAAGGTCATTGATCAATACGGCGCCATTGTATTCACCAGGGATCAGAGAGTAAGGAATGATTTCGGTTTGAATGTATTCGGAAGCCATGTAGCCTTGGATGGTGAATCGCTTGGTGGAATTGACGAAATAGGCGATCGCTGCTTTTCGTTTACCTTCTTCGGAATCATCTCCTTCCAGCTTAGCCGCATCGAGAATAAGTTGCTCTTTTTCCTTGGTCGAAAGCTCGGTGTATTTCTTGCCTTTTGATTCCTTGACATAATCTGGAAAAGCCGTCAATCCTGCGGTGAATTTCTCTTGATTTTCTTTGGTAAAGCAATCATTGACCATCACCAGGATAAAATCGTGGACTTCCAGATTGAGTGCCCCTTTGATCTCGCCAGCGGGAATAATGGTATCGGATACTGCCCCTAGCAGGTCCTTTTGGGACTGGGTGATCTTTAGGTTTTGGTAGGCGGCGAGGATGTCTTCTTTGCTGAAGTCGCAGGAAGGAATCAGGGCAAGACCTCCGGATATCAGCGCAATATGCCGCAAAGCATGACGTCGGTTCATAATTAAGGAAATAGATAGATTGGGTTAAAGCAATTGAGGGTAGAAAGTAGGGATTTTATCGAAAAATCCCTACCTGAATTTTACATATGGCAGCTTATCGGGTAATCACCCCAAACTCTCCAAATGTAGCTGGATTCCCGTCCACTGTGCGTAGTGCTCTTAATCTTACATAGCGGGCTGGGACTGCGTCCACTCGGATCATTTGTTCGATCGGGCTGTTTTTGATATTGGAAAATTCACCTTGGGCAACCCGCTTCCAGCTTTTCCCATCTCCACTGACTTCTAGGGCATACTCAGCGATATAGCCACTCGGGTATCGGGCCTGCATGGGTAGATAGGTAAAGCCTTTCAACTCAACTTCCTGTCCCAAATCGATTGTCAAATCATTGGTTTTTGAAGTCCAATAAGAATTAGCCTGCTCATCAATGGAGCGAATGGCAAGCGTGTCGGATGAAATTACTTTCCAGCTGCCTTTGGCCAAATCAAAATCCACTCGGGCAGGATCGGAGGTTTTTCCGGTTTTGGAATCTACCGTGATAGCCTGAACAGTAACGGGCTGAAGAAGGTCAAACTCACCTGAATAGGCATTTTGCCCAACTTTAGGAGCAGATCCATCCGTGGTGAAGAAGACATCCAACTCAGACTCTGCGGCTTGGATGGTTACTTTTCCTTGGGGAGTTCGGGTGATTTTGGGAGGAAAAAGCAAGGCAGGTGCGGAATAGACCCCAATTTCAGAAATCACAGGAATGCCTTTTCCATTCAGGAAGTTGATTCGGATTTTCTGGGCTTCGGTATCCGCAAATCTCAGAATCCGCTTGTACCCGACCGTGGTCCCTTCTGTGATTTTTTCCCAGCTGCCGTTTACTTCTTTTTCTAGGGAAAAGGCTTTCACACGTTGCCCAAGGTTGACAAATTCCTGAATCAGGAGACGGTTGAAGGAAACTGATTTTCCAAAATCCACCACGACGGAAGCCTGAAATTGCCCATCGGGAGTCGTCCAATAGGTATTGAAATCCCCATCATTTAGCAAATCTGCCGTATATCCTTTGCCTCGATCTGCGCTTGCTTCGAAAGAGACATCTTTAGCGAGATTGACCGCAAAATCTTCCTTGACTTTAGCCGCCATCTTCAAAATGGCTTCTTCGTCTTTTTCATGGATCAAGCCTCGGGTATCTACGGGGAAATTGATCAACAGGGAGCTGTTTTGCCCGATGCTTTTGTAGTAGATCTCCATCAATTCGGGGAGCGTTTTCACCTTATGATCTTCGTAGGCATGGTAATACCAACCCGGACGGATGCTCACATCAGATTCGGCGGGCACCCAATGGGTCCCATTTTCCTGACCCGACGCCCATCGGTCAAAATCCGGCATGCCTGCATAAACCGAATCCCGCATCAGATTGGACCAAGTAGTCTGGTAAGCAAAACCATGTTCATTCCCCACCCAGCGTACATCAGGCCCCGCATCGGAAAACATCATCGCATTGGGTTGCAGCTCTCGAACTAGTGCTTGGGTAGTTGGCCAGTCGTAATAGCTGAATTTGTCCACTTTGCGGTCTTCATTGGCTCCCCCATACCAACCTGTTCCGCCATTGGCACCATCAAACCAGACCTCGTAGATTTCTCCGTAATTGGTCAGCAACTCCCTCAGCTGATTGCGCATGTAGGTGATGTATTCTGGCTTGCCATAATCGGGATGATTTCGGTCCCAAGGGGAATAGTAAATGCCAACTTTCAATCCATATTCCCGACAGGCATCCACAAACTCTTGGATCAAATCCCCTTTTCCATCTCGCCAAGGGCTATTTTTCACCGAATGCTCGGTGTACTTTGACGGCCAAAGGACAAATCCATCGTGATGTTTGGCCGTGATGATCAGCCCTTTCATTCCGCCTTCTTTGGCGATTCTTGCCCATTGTCTGGCATCGAGAGCGGTAGGATTGAACTGCTCCGGCTTTTCATCCCCAAATCCCCATTCCCGGTCGGAGAAGGTATTCATGTTAAAATGCACAAAGCCGTAAAACTGAAGCTCCTGCCAGGCAATCTGACGCTCGCTTGGTATGGGTAAAATGGGTTCCGGTGGGGTGACCTTTTCTGCACAAAAACTCAATCCAAGGGCTAAAAGCGGCCAAACATACTTCTTCATAAAGAGGGAATTTGGCTCAAAACCTACCGATTTTGCCCGGGAATCGGAAACAAAAATTGACCGATGACTGAGTTTGGAAACCTTTGCGCAGAAAATCGGCTTTTGTCAATGTCTTTCCTAGTAATTTCCCCACATGAAAAAAGCAATCACCCTTCTCTTTTTCCTGATTTCTCTCGGTCTAAAAGCACAAATCCAACTTAAAATCTCCGATCAGATCACCGGTCTTCCTCTGGAAAATGTCCGCGTTAAAGCCGACAAAACCATACAGCGGACCAACGCTTCTGGAATTGTTGCTTTTGCAGAAGAAAATCTAAAAATCACTTTTGCCCTTGAAGGCTATGAGACCTTGGAAAAAACCTTTTCCAGTGGTGAATTTGAAGTGCAGCTGATCCCAAGTGTACTGAATCTTTCCGCCGTAACAGTGACTGCTTTTGAATCCGAGCGCCCTCTTTTGGAGCAATCAGCTGCGGTTGTGACCGTTTCTGAGCGGGACTTTAGCCGATTCAACGAGATTTCTCCTGTCAATGCCTTCAATCAAAAGGCGGGTGTGCGCATCGAAGAACGAGCACCCGCAAGCTATCGGGTGTCCATCCGTGGGAGTTCCCTTCGGTCACCTTTTGGAGTGCGAAATGTAAAAGTGTATTGGAATGAGGTGCCTTTTACTTCACCCGATGGGACTACGGCTTTAAATCTGCTGGATTTGTCCAATATCCACACTTCGGAAGTGGTAAAAGGCCCTTCTGGAAGCATTTATGGAGCAGGAAACGGTGGGGCGATTTCGCTGTACTCTCAGCCGAATGCGGCAGAAAACCGCATTTCTACCGACTTTTTGACTGGAGATTTTGGACTTTCGCGATTTCGACTGGGAATTTCCCAGCAAGTGGGAGAAGGTGGGATCGAGGCTTCTTTTGTCAGCCAAAAATCTGATGGCTATCGGGAGCATTCGGCAGTGGATAGACAAGTGTTTCAGTTGGGAGGATTCTTTCCAGTCTCAGAAAAGCAGGAAATCCGAACCCAATTGCTGATTTCAGATTTAGATTATCAAATCCCCGGTGCACTCAATGCAGACCAATTGGCAGAGGACCCGACGCAAGCCCGTCCGGGTTCGGTCAACCAAAACAGCTCCATTTCCCAACAATCGGTCTTGCTTTCTTTGGGACACTTGTATCGCTTTTCAGAGAAAACCAGCAATAGCACCACGATTTACCTCAACGCGAATAATTTCGAAAACCCATTCATTCTGGATTATAAAAAGGAATTGGGCTTTGGCTATGGACTCCGCACCAAATTTACCCATGAGGGCAGATTGGGAGGAAAAGCGCTTCGCCTGATTGCTGGTGCAGAATACCAAAACGGAATCACAGATGCACAGAACTTCGGCAACCGAAACGGGGTGGCTGATACAGTTCGCTTTGCGGACAAGCTTCGGGCTTATCAAGGATTCCTTTTCCAGCAGGCTGAGTTGAATCTCACCGAAAAGCTATTGTTCACCCTTGGCCTAAGTGAAAACTTCTCTGGCTACGAAATCGACCGACAAATCGATGCTGCGGGCGGGCCGACAGGACTTCAAACCCGAACCTTCGACCCGATCGTGGTACCCAGAGTCGCACTGAATTATCGACTGAATCCATTCAGTTCGGTCTATGGCTCGATCAGCAGTGGCTTTTCCCCACCGACGATCGATGAAGTCCGAACCAACGAGGGAAGCTTAAATCTGGATCTGGAAGCTGAAAAAGGCGTGAATTACGAAATCGGTTATCGTCTGGGAAAAGAGAAATTCAACCTCGAACTCATCGCTTACTACCTCAAGCTAGACGAAACGATCACCACCTTCACCAATGAAAATGGAGTGGTGCTTTTCCGAAATGCCGGTTCCACGGATCAAAAGGGCATCGAAGCTTCTTTGGACTATGCCATCCTGAGAAATGCCGATGGATTCATCAAAGACTTCCTGATCGGAACAGCCTATACGGGCCAATTTTTCACTTTTACAGACTATAGCAAAGGAGCGAATGACTTCTCCGGAAATGACCTGACGGGAGTTCCTCCACACAATCTGGTCAGCAGAATCGACCTAAGAACCCGTCCTGGAATTTACCTGAATTTTACCCATCAGTTTACCGACGAAATTCCGCTTAACGATGCGAACACAGTTTATCAGGATACTTTCCAACTAGTCAATCTTAGGATGGGTTGGGTGAAAAGTCTGGGGAATTTTGACTTGGAGGTATTTGCTGGGGTAGACAATTTGCTGGACGAGGCCTATTCCTTGGGCAATGACTTGAATGCTTTCGGTGGACGGTTTTATCAGCCGGCACCGACAAGGAATTGGTATGGGGGAGTTAAGTTGGGGTTGAATTATTAATCTTTGGAAATACGATTGAAAAACAATTGAAATAAACTTCGCTTCGCTCAGTGAAATAGAAAATCGACATGATCTCAAGTATTTCATCCTGATTTATCAGAATCTATTTCCATGGTATTTCCACTATATTTCAATAGTATTTCTGTTTTAATATGAAAAAATATACTCTCCTTTTAATAGCAGTCCTAATCTCAATTTCTTCCTTTTCCCAAGAAGAAAAAACTGAGTCCAAGTGGGTTCCTCGGGATCCTCAGAAGTTTGAAACTACCCATAGCGGAACTTTCAATGGTCAAAAAATCACCTACAAAGCGCTCGTTGGGGAGACTTTTCTGAAAAACTCCAAGGGAGAAGTGACCGGATCACTATGGTCTACTTCCTATATCCGCGAGGGTGTTGACTCTTCCAAAAGACCGGTACTTTTCATCTTCAATGGAGGTCCGGGATCTGCATCAATTTGGCTTCATGTGGGATTCTTTGGACCGAAAGTGGTGAAAACCGACTCTGAAGCCAAAGTAGATGACGGTGCCGCTCCCTACCGATTTGTGGAAAACACACAGGCACTTTTGGACATCACGGATTTGGTTTTTATCGATCCGATCGGAACAGGATTTAGCCAAGTAGAAGGCGTAGGCAAGACCTCAGATTTCTGGGGATTGAATTAGGATGCGTCATCCGTTGCCCAGTTTATGCGAATTTGGGTGACACAACATGGCCGATGGCAAGCTCCAAAGTTCATAGCCGGAGAAAGCTTTGGCACCACCCGCGCCGCCAAAGTGGCTGAGGTCCTCGAGGAAGGTGGACAGACCATGGCTTTGAATGGAATCATCTTGATTTCTCAGGCTTTGGACTATGCAGGCTCCTCAAGCTGGGCAGATAATCTGACCTCCTTTTTCACCTACCTCCCTTCTCAGGCGGTGACAGCTTGGTACCATGGCAAAGCCGGAAAGGGAAAAACGATTGAAGAATTTGCCCAAGAGGCGAGAGAATTTGCTTACGGCGATTATTTGACTTCTCTTTTCCTCGGAGAAAAACAAACGCAAGCACAGAAAGAAGCCATTGCAGAAAAATTAGCTTACTTCACCGGTTTAGACAAGGCATACATTCTCCGCTCGGATAATCAGATTCTGATGCATCGCTTCAAAAAGGAACTCCTTCGTGCTGAAGGAAAAGCCATCGGAACCTTGGACGGAAGGTATTTGGCCTCCGAGACAGACAAAGTGGCCGAAGGCCCGGTTTTGGGAGACCCGGCCGGCTACATGACAGGAGCTGCTTATACTGCCGTTTTCAACGACTACCTGATGCGAGATCTGAAAGTGACGCTGGATCGCCCCTATTTTACTTCTGCAGAGGGAATGGGGGGCAGTTGGAACTGGAAGCCGGTACCGGATGGAGCCTATTGGGAACCCAGCTATGTGAGTACCGCAAGAGCTCTAAGTGAAGCAATGCACAGAAATACTCAGATGAAAGTGATGGTTGCCAATGGGTATTATGACTTGATCACCCCGTTTTTTGACGCGGAATATACCTTTGCACGCCATAATTTTCCTCAGGAACGGATCGAAATGACCTACTACGAGGCAGGCCACATGATGTACAACCGACAAGAGGATTTCGACGCCTTGGCAAAAGATGTGAGGAAGTTTTTGGAGGGGATGTTGAAGAATTAATTTTTCCAATTACTCCTAATTTCACCTCAAATTGAATCTCATTTACAGAAATGGTAGGAAGACAGAAGACCGAAGAATCCTTAAGTCGGAACCCAAAATTTCTTAATAGCCGTTAGATTACTTGGAAGAATGAAAGTAAATATTTCGAATTTGTTATTACATTGTGATCACATTTTGAAAGGGTTATGGAAGCAAACATTATAAAAATCGGAAATTCAAAGGGAGTAAGGTTAAGCAAAACAATCCTTGAAAAATATGAAATCGGTGAGAAGGTTGAGGTGATACTCGAAAAGGATCAAATCATCCTAAGACCAATAAAACAACCCAGACAAGGTTGGGCAGATGCATTCAAAAAGATGCACGAAAATGGAGATGATGAACTTTTGATCCCAGATGTTTTTGAAGACGAAGATTTTGAAGAATGGAAATAACTCAATATCAAATTGTCTTAGTTAATCTTGATCCAACTTTAGGACACGAAATCAAAAAAACTCGACCCTGTGTTGTGATTTCTCCAAATGAAATGAACCAGTATTTGAAGACGATTGTCATTGCTCCAATGACCACCTCCAAAAGATCTTACCCGAGTAGAGTTCCTGTATTGCACAATGGAAAAAAAGGAATGATCGCCTTAGATCAAATTAGATCTGTAGACAAATTAAGAGTTCAAAAAATATTAGGTCGATTGTCAACTTCTGAAATTGAGTCAATCAAAAGCTTGATCAAGGAAACTTTTGTAGACTAAAAAAACTTCTCAAAAAAAATCAATCAACCAAACCATGCAAAAACCCGATTTTAATACCGAAGAGGTTACCAAAATTATCCGTGGCCGTCGATCCATGTTTGTCGCTCAATTCAAAGAAAATGATCCTGTAGCCGACTCCATCATCGAGGAAATGCTCGAAAACGCCAACTGGGCACCTACCCACAAACTGACCCAACCTTGGAGATTTATTGTCTACACCGGTGAGGGTTTGAAGAAATTTGGTGACTATCAGGCCGAAATGTACAAGATGCGTGCGGAGAAGAACGGTACTCCATTTATCGAAGCGACCTACCAAAAGTTTAAAGAAAACCCAACCAAAGCCTCTCATGTGATCGCCATCCTGATGAAGCGGACCGAAGGTTCTGGCATTCCGGTAATGGAGGAAATTGCCGCCACAGCAATGGCAGTACAAAATATGTATCTCACTGCCTGTGCCCATGGGTTGGCTTGCTACTGGGGAACCGGCGGACCCACTTTTTGGCCCGAAGCGAGAGAAGACTTTGGACTGGAAGGCGAAGATATGCTGATGGGCTTTTTCTATGTTGCCAAGCCCGCAACTGACAACTGGCCTGCAGGAAAGCGCGAGCCGATTGCTGAAAAAGTCAATTGGGTAAGGGAGTAAAAAGTTGTGAGTTATTGAGTTATTGGAAAAAGGAAGGCTCTCGCCTTCCTTTTTTTCTTTCTTTATTTAGCAATCAGGATAGGATTTAAAGATGTAAAGTCTTGAATGAAATTGCTGCTTACAACAGTTTTATGAAAAAGTGTATTGAAAAAACCATATAGATTAAAGTCAACAATACAAAGACTATGTATCGTCTTTGACTAATACCTTCAAATCGATCCATAATAACTTTATGGACTTGGTATTTATCAAATAAAAAAATTATCAAGGCGAGAACGGAGACCAAAATAGCTGGGATCCAATAGTTTCTATAAAAACCAACTCTCAATCCAAAATGGGCAGCTAAACAAGTAATGTTTAGAATTAAAAATAAAAAGAGTGTGGCTACCGTCCTGAATTCCATTCCCCTTATTCCGAAAAAAAGTAAATTCCAAAATTTGAAAATGATGTAATAGACAAAAAGCAGGTTTTTCATCTAGTTTGTATTTCCTTCTTTTTTTTAAATGTTTAAATCGTCCAATCTTTCAATTCTCAAACCTCTTCCCCCACCCAAAAAACATCAGCCCCCTTGATTTCAGTAATCCCTTCTGGAACCCCCACTTGAGTAAGGTAAATCAAGGGCAAAAACAGCTTTCCTTCCGCATTGCTGATTTCCAAAGGCATACCTTCTGTTCCCAAAATCCGAATGGTAGAAGCCACAAACCATTTTTTGAATGTCCCATTTTTTACCGGATAATACTTCCACCCGCCGTCCAGAATCGTTAAATCCAAAAACTCGGTTTCCGGACCCAGACTTCCCCAATTCTGATGCGAAAAACCAACCAAATGCGCTCCTTTGTGTTGGGTAGCTTGCAAATAGTGAAGTCCTCCCTTTAGGAAATTGGCCTTTTCAGCCGTGAGAAACTTTACCGGATACTGCTCTTCTAAGAGATAAAGATTAGCTCTCTGGAAAGCTTCCTCTGCCAATATCACATCCACTTTGATCCCCCAGCTGAGCACCTGATCCAGGCATTCCTGCCAGACCAAGACGGTAGGCACCCACTCCAACAGTGGGGAGATGATATCAAAACTTAGACCTTCTGTGTTCAAAATAAACACAGCCGGCTCCTGCTGCTCTTTGACAAAATGATGACTGGACATCAGTTCCAGAGTTTTTGGTAGAAGTTAAACACGTTTTCAATAGCCAGTTTGCGAAGCTGTACTTCTGACAGGCTAGAACTCAAATGCACCAGAATATCCGGGTATTTGCCTGAGTTTTCTGCCAAAGGAAAATAAAAAGGATGTCGTCTGGGATCGGGAAAATCCTTGGTATAAAAGAAATCCGCTCCAAAGCTGATGGCATTTTCGCCCATTTTTGCTCCGTATTCTAGGTGTTCAAACAATCGCTCCGGTACTTCTCGGTCTAAAAATTCCCTGAGGAAATTCACTCCGATTATTCCTCCCCGATGAATGATCTCTTGGGCAAATTCATCATTCAAATTCCGTTTATGATCCCAAATTGCCCGGAAATTGGAATGAGATGCAATCACCGGAATGGGAAGGTGATGTCGATCGATGTGCTTTAAAATCCCCTCAGCCAACAAGTCCGAGGTATGGGAAAGATCGATAGGAATCTTTTTCCCAGCCATGTAGTCCAATAGTCGCTTTCCATCCTCTTTCAGGCCGATGCCCTCCGTATAGTTTCCTCCGCCAAAGCGATTCTCGGTATGATGGGTAAGGCTGATGTAGGCCAACTGCCCGACTTTATTCACTATAGAGTCAAACTGCCGGTAAATCTCCTGCCAAGAGGCCGATTCATTTCCAAAACCTGCGGCGTTTTCTACCGAGGCGATGATGCCGATGGACGTTTCTTTTTCCTGATTTTGTAAAAATCCCAAGTCAAAACGGCTTACTGTTTTCTGTTCATTGCGAAGCAAGTCTGCAAAAATATCCGCTTGCCTGCCAGCCAAGTCCATGCTTCCCGGATTGACATCTGTGTAGATCGCCATGACTTGCATTTTGACTCCTCCTTCTTTTAACCAAGGAAAAGCACAGGCAATTTGCCTTTGGTCAAAAGGATCTGCTCCGGGCACTTTGGCCAGAAAAGACAAAAGATCGCAGTGCATATCAGCAATGGGAAAAGGCATGGGAAGGATTAATTTACGATCTACGAATGTCGATTTACGAGAAGTTGCTGCTCCTCAAACAGGAATCCAAAGTTAAACTTTTTCCAATGGAAGCGCTTTTCCAAAACTATCTCGCCGCTGCATTTGTATTCAATACCTATCTTTGAGTTTATCCTAATTCAAATCCATCAAAAAATGGCTGTAGCAAAACCCTTCAATTTCAAAAAGTGGATCGACGAAAACCGGCATTTGCTCAAGCCTCCGGTAGGCAATCAGCAAGTGTACAAAGGCAACGATGACTTTATTGTCATGGTGGTTGGGGGGCCCAACTCCAGAAAAGACTACCACTACGACGAAGGAGAGGAGTTTTTCTACCAGTTGGAGGGAGATATCGTGCTCAAAATCATTGAAGACGGGAAGCCTAAAGACATTGAGATCAAAGAAGGAGAAATCTTCCTTTTGCCTCCTAAAGTGCCTCATTCTCCCCGCAGACCGGCCAATACGGTAGGCTTGGTGATGGAGCGATACCGAAGACCAGGAGAAAAAGACGGTTTCCTCTGGCACTGCGAAAACTGCGGCAATCTCCTCCATGAAGAATACGTCGAGCTGACCGACATCGTCACCCAACTGCCTCCGATTATGGAACGCTTTTGGTCCAACCAAGATCTGAGGACCTGTAAAAGCTGCGGGACTGTGATGGAAAAATAAAAGTTGAAAAGTTGAAAAGTGGTAAAGTAGGAAGGTGGTAAAGTTTGCCTTTTAGGAATCCTCCACTTCGCCACTTTATAACCTTGCAACCTAATCAACCGACTATGACTGACACTCCATACCAATACACCGAAGCCTTTGCCCAAGAAATGGATGCCCTAGACACCTTGGCCCATTTCCGATCCCGATTTCATTTTCCTAAAGTAGACGGAAAAGAAGCGATTTATTTCTGTGGCAACTCTCTTGGCCTTCAACCCAAATCGGTTCAGGATTATTTGGGAAAAGATTTGAGCAACTGGGCAGATTTGGCAGTGGATGGGCATTTTCACGGGGAAGATGCTTGGTATCATGTTCGGAAAAAGTCTAAACCCGCGCTCGCCGATATCCTCGGCGCCCAGGAGCATGAGGTCGTGGCGATGAACAACCTATCGGTCAATCTTCACCTGCTCATGGTTTCTTTTTATCGTCCGACAAAAGAGCGGTACAAAATCATCGTCGAAGCTGGAGCCTTCCCTTCTGACCAATACATGCTGGAAACCCAGATCAAATTTCATGGATTGGATCCTGCTGACGCCTTGGTGGAAATCAACCCAAGACCGGGAGAGCATACTCTGAGGACAGATGATATTTTAGAAGAAATCCGAAAGCAGGGAAACTCTCTAGCCATGGTTAATATGGCCGGAATCCAATACTACACCGGACAGCTTTTTGACCTCCAAGCCATCACTGAAGCCGCACATGAAGTAGGCGCCGTGGCCGGATTTGATCTGGCTCATGCGGCTGGGAATGCCATTTTGAAACTTCATGATTGGGAGGTCGACTTCGCCACTTGGTGCAGTTACAAGTACATGAACTCAGGACCAGGCAATGTTTCGGGGATTTTTGTCCATGAAAAATATGCCGAGCGTCCGGATTTACCCCGGTTTGCCGGATGGTGGGGACACGATGAGGGCGAGCGCTTCAAAATGGAAAAGGGCTTTGTACCCATGTATGGTGCCGATGGCTGGCAGCTCGCCAATTCAAATGTCTTGGCTTTGGCAGCTCATCAGGCTTCATTGGATATTTTCCAGGAAGCAGGCATGGAAAATCTCCGAAAAAAGAGTGAAAAGCTCACGGGCTATCTAGAGTTTCTGATCGAGCAAATCAGCGGAAAATCAGGGGTTTTGGAAATTATTACGCCCAAAAATCCTGCAGAAAGAGGTTGCCAGCTATCTTTGCTGATTCATCGGGGTGGAAAAGCCGTCTTCGATGAGTTTTACAAGCACGGTGTGGTAGGAGACTGGAGAAACCCCAATGTAATCCGTCTGGCCCCTACTCCTTTGTACAACAGCTTCTTGGATGTGTACCGCTTCGCGAAGATTTTGGAACAATCCTTGGAGAAATTCGCTTAATAGAAGCGGTTCAATACCAAATTCATGAAAAACAACAATGTGACCATTCTAGGCGCCGGACTGATCGGTAGCCTTTTGGCGATATACCTGAAGCGTCAAGGCCTGGATGTGTCTGTATACGATAAAAGGCCGGATACCCGCAAGACCAAGTACTTTGAAGGCGGACGGAGTATCAATATGGCGCTGAGCTACAGAGGCTGGAAAAGTCTTGAAAAAGTAGGACTTAAAGAGCAAGTTCTTCCTTTGGCCATTCCCATGTATGGTCGAAAAATCCATGACGAACACGGAGGCACGACCTTTATCCCCTACGGAAAAGCAGATCAGGCCATTTATTCCATTTCCAGAGGAAAATTCAATCAACTTTTAGTCGAAGAAGCTGAGCGCCTCGGAGCTAATATGCACTTTGAGCATCTCTGCCAACAAGTCGATTTCCGAAGCGGTCAGATTACCTTTGAATCCCCCGAGGGAGAAAAGAAACTAGAGCCGCAGGTAATTTTTGGTGCTGATGGAGCCTATTCCGCCCTGAGGATGTCTATGATTCGTCAGATTCGATTCAATTACAAACAGGAATACATTTCTCACGGCTACAAAGAACTGACCATACCGGCGACTGCTGATGGAGAATTTGCCATGGATCCCAATGCCTTGCATATCTGGCCGAGAGGAAAGTTTATGCTGATTGCTTTGCCCAATCCGGACAAGTCTTTTACTTGTACACTTTTCCTTCCTTTTGAGGGAACCAAAGTCTGCTTTGACAAAATTCAGGACGACCGGGATTTGGAAAGCATCTTCCGAAACTATTTTGACGATGCCTACCACCTGATGCCGGATCTGAAGCAGGAGTTTTTCCGCAATCCAACCTCGGCTTTGATCAATATTGAATGCTATCCTTGGGTACAGGGCAATTCCCTGCTTATCGGAGATGCTTCACACGCAATGGTGCCATTCTATGGACAAGGTATGAACTGTGGATTTGAAGACTGTTTTATTCTCAATGAACTGATCGAAAAGTACGGAGACAGTGCCTGGAACCTGGTTTTTGAGAAATTCCAGAAAAAACGCAAGCCGGATACCGATGCCATTTGCCAGCTGGCAATGGAGAATTTTATCGAAATGCGGGACAGTGTGGCCGATCCTAAGTTTTTGCTTCGCAAAAAAATCGAAGCCAAGCTCCATGATTTGTACCCGAAAGAGTGGATTCCTCTCTACACTATGGTGACTTTCTCCGACATGAGTTATTCAGAAGCGTATGCACAGGGGAAGCTGCAGGAAGCCATCATGAACAAGGTGATGGCAGACCCGCTGATCACCGAAAACTGGAATAAACTCGACTACGAGGACATAATCAATCAGATGGAAACAGCAAAGGCGGTGTAATCACCGCCTTTTTCTTTATAGATCAAACAAAGTTCCGCTGGCACCATTCGGCTTAATTTTCAAATGTTTATAAGCCAATTCCGTAGCCATCCTTCCCCGGGAGGTTCGCTTCATATACCCTTCCTGAATCAGAAACGGCTCATACACTTCCTCAATAGTCTCGGCTTCCTCTCCGCAGGCCGTGGCAATGGTCCCCAAGCCTACGGGACCTCCTTTAAACTTTTCGATAATGGTCAAAAGGATCCGGTTGTCCATTTCGTCCAGCCCGTTTTCATCCACGTCCAAGGCATTCAAGGCAAACTTGGCAATATCCAGAGTGATCGTCCCATTGCCTTTGACTTCTGCAAAGTCACGCGTACGACGTAGCAACATATTAGCAATTCTCGGCGTGCCCCTGCTCCTGCGGGCTATTTCAAAAGCCGCCAGCTCATCAATAGGTGTTTGTAAAATACTGGCCGAACGAGTCACAATATCCGTAAGCAACTTGGCATCGTAGTACTCAAGCCTGGAATTGATCCCAAATCTTGCCCGAAGAGGCGAAGTAAGTAATCCGGAGCGCGTAGTAGCGCCGATCAGGGTAAATGGACTCAGGGAAATCTGCACAGACCGGGCATTGGGCCCACTGTCCAGCATGATATCGATCCGGAAATCCTCCATAGCCGAATAGAGGTATTCCTCCACCACGGGATTGAGCCGGTGAATCTCATCGATAAAAAGCACATCGCCCTCTTCCAGATTGGTCAGCAAACCCGCCAAGTCGGAAGGCTTGTCCAATACCGGTCCAGAGGTAATCTTGATTCCTGCCTGCAGCTCATTGGCAATGATATTACTTAAGGTAGTTTTGCCCAAGCCGGGAGGGCCATGCAAAAGCACATGATCCAAAGGCTCATTCCGCTTTTTGGCAGCATGGACAAAAACCCGGAGATTCTCCACTATTTTGGCCTGCCCGGTAAAATCCTCGAAGCTCAGCGGCCGCAAAGCACGCTCAAACTCCCGGTCTTTGGGACTCAAATTCTCTTCGTCTCCTCTCAGGTAATCTTCTCTCATGGTGTGATTGATACTCAACAAATATAGACAAAAGCCAATGCCTAAGCGGCTCTGGAATTCATACCATTGCTAAAAATTGGACTAAATTTGAAGCAAACTTTACCAGCTATGGTTTCCAATTCCAGAAAAAATCTGATCTACTCCTTGGTTCTTGTTGTTTTGATAGGCGCGGTATATCTCTATCGAAACAGAGATGTCAGCCCAACCGAAAGCCAAAATGAATCGCCTCTTTCAGGATGGGTCACCCTGTCCGGGCAGACCATGGGAGCTTCCTACCAAGTCAAATTCAAAACCAACAGGAATGAAAATTTCCAATCAAAAATTGATTCCATTTTCAGCAGGATTACACTAGCTTTTTCATCCTATGAGGTTAACTCCGAGGTAAATCGGTTTAATTTGAACGATTCCTTGGCAAGCCCATCAGCTGATTTTCTTGACATGCTCGTTTTTTCAAAAGACCTCAATTCCAAAACTTTTGGAGCATTTGAACCCACCCAAAAGCCTTTGGAAAATCTTTGGGAATTCAGTAAAAACGGGCCTTTTCGAAAAGACAGCACTGAGATCGCCTTCGTGATGCCTTCAGTGGGTATCCAAAAGTTGAACGTTTCAGATACCTTGATCCACAAATCCAATCCAGGCACTCTGCTGGATTTCAATCCTTCCGCCTTAGGATGGGCAATCGAGGGAGTTGGAAATTATTTGGAAAAGCTGGGAATCTCTGATTATTGGATTCAAATCGGAGGGCAAATCCGCGCCAATGGTCAGAACGAACGTGGTGAACTCTGGAAGGCAGGAATTAGATATCCTGACCTGTCTACAGGAGAAGCTAATGAGGGAGTCTTGGCTTTGGAAAACAAAACCATCTCACCCGCGGGTAATTGGGAGGAGTTTTATGTCAGAGATTCCACCCGAATCAGTTTTACCCTAGATCCAAGAACAGGCCTGCCGGTACGACATGGTCTACTAGCAGCTTGGGCCATTACTTCAGAAAGCAAAAAAGCGGATGCCTTGGCTGAAGTTCTCATGATCTTGGGACCAAGGGAAGCGATGAAAATGGACTCTTTGGATACTGAGCTGGAAATGATTTTGATCCATAGTGAAAAAGGAAGTCTGCTAAAAATCTATGCTAGCCCTGAAATCCAACCTTTCCTCTCTTTTCCAATCCAATAAAGAATAAATGCAACATTATTGAATTTTTTTACCTTTGTGCTCGTTATCACCGGCAAGACTTCTGAAAAAGAGGTCTAGGCACACCAATCGATGATTTTAAACTTTCTGCTACTCTTCTTGACTGCCATAGCCTCCGGCTTGGTAGTTTTCTTTTCTCCGGTTTTCAGAGAGCGGTATTTTAAGTTGGTGCTGGTATTTGCCGGGTCTTATCTTTTTTCAATTACCGTATTGCACATCCTCCCCGAATTGTTCTCAGAAGGGCTTTCCCACGGCAGAATGGGCTTATTTATCCTGATCGGGTTTTTGCTGCAGCAGGTTCTGGAATTTTGGTCCTCAGGTGTGGAGCATGGACATATCCACAAGCACACTTCTGAGACTTCTAAAGGAGTTTTGACTCTGATGCTGGGCTTGTTTATCCATGCATTTCTGGAGGGAACCTTACTTTCCCATGGAGCGGTGATTGGGGGAGATGGACATGAATTGGTCGGGCACAACCACAGTAATCAATCTGTACTCCTTGGAATCATCATGCACAAGGGTCCAGCAGCATTTGCCCTAGCAGCTGTTCTTTCAGCTTCCTTGAGTAAGCGATGGACAATAATCTTGCTGGCGATATTTGCGCTTGCTTCCCCTTTGGGTATGTTTTTCAGCTCTTGGTTCATCAGTAACGGCCTACTTTCCAAGGAAGGAATCTCCATTTTGTATGGACTGGTGACAGGAGGGTTTTTGCACATTTCGACCACCATCTTTTTTGAAAGCAGCCCGCATCACAAATTCCAGCTCAATAAGCTTTTGGTAACCTTTCTTGCAGCCGGTCTGGCAATGGTGTCAGAATACCTCATTTGATCCGGTCTTTATCGTGTTTTTTCTAGAGAACCTAGATAGGAAAGTCCTGACTTTTTCTTAAAAAAAAAGATTTTCCTCAAAATAAGAACCATTGGTTATTTGCTTAGCGAATGGAGAATAAATCCAAATTTTATTTTGTTTTTTAACTCAAATTTGATTTTTATAAAGAACTATGCTAAATAAATATATTTATGCTAAATTGATATAGTAAATCAAATTCTGCATTAAGATGGAAACCCAGTGCCCCAAATGCCAAGGCAACCAAATCATCCGAAGTGGTGCCGTAAATAACCGTCAGCGCTATAAATGCAAAGAATGCGGATATCACTTTTCGGTAAATAAAAAGGGCAAATCCATCGACTCCTACTACGTGATCAAGGCCATGCAACTCCATCTGGAAGGTGTTTCATTGAGAGAAATAGAGAGAATCCTGGGAATCAGCCACGTCTCAGTCCACAATTGGATCAAACAGTATGGAATCAAAAGCCCGGAGAACTACAACTACCGCCCCAGCTACCAGGTCTATTCTCATGAAGAATTGATCAAATATTTGAGCTCCAAAGATCAAATAAAGGGCATGGGCATGATGATCACCGAGTTGGGTGACAAGTACATGGTCATCCGCTGGGAGAGATTCAAAAAATTCTAAATCAAATTAAATTCGGATTACTATACTTTTTTAACAAAAATATAGCTCAATTTTTCCATTGATAATCAGACTTTTCATATTAGCTCCTGTTGTTCGGGCCCGACTTCCTAGTCAAGAACAATAACCCAAAACTATGAAACCCAAAATAATCACAGGAATTCTCCTTTTCCTTTGGGGAATCTCAGGTCATTCATATGCTCAAGGGGACAAAAACCAAGACCCACCCATTGATCATTCCTACAAGCCCTTGACTCTGAAAATGAGTGAGGATGGTTCCAAATACGTCCGATTCATCATTTGGAACCAGATTTGGGCACATGCTACCCAGCCCAACCCTGGCACTTTGGATATTCAGGGCAATCCTTCGGGGACTATTACTGATATTGGCATTCGTCGGGCCAGAGTCTTGGCAGTGGCCCAAGTTTCCCCACGGTTCCTGATTTTAACCCATTTTGGGATCAATAATCAAACCTTTGCCAATGGTGGGGCTCCAGCCGGAGGAACCACAGGAAATGGGGGAACCTTCCCTGTTGCGGTGAATCCAGATACGGGAACAGGCAGTATCGCGCTCAGCTCCTCAAAGAAGCCCCAGATGTTTATGCATGATGTCTGGACTGAATACAAAATTTCAGATTGGCTCTACGCAGGTGCGGGACTTCACTATTGGAACGGGATTTCCAGGTTTTCTTCTCACTCCACACTCAATTTTATGGCTGTGGACGCTCCGATTTTCAACTGGCCAAACATTGAGTTGACGGATCAATTTGCCCGGCAGTTTGGATTCTATGCCAAAGGCAACCTGAGTAAAATCAACTATCGGGTAGCCCTTAACAAACCCTTTGCCGCAGGAGCCGGAGGAAGATATGACGAAGTAAATCAGAGGGAAATCGCCTTCAATCTTGCTACAGATAATTGGGCTACCCAAGGATATTTATCTTTTGAATTTTTGGACAAAGAAAGCAATAAGCTTCCCTACTTCGTCGGCTCATACCTTGGCACCAAAAAAGTCTTTAATCTGGGTGCAGGATGGTATTTTCACCCGGAATCTACTTCCTCAAAGGACGCTTCAGGGCAAGTAAAAATGCACGATACCCGATTGTATGGTTTGGACGCATTTCTGGACATGCCGCTTTCACCCAACGGGCTAGCTCTCACCTCCTATGCGGTCTGGTATTCCTATGATTTTGGGCCAAATTATCTCAGAAACATCGGAATCATGAATGTGGGATTTGGAGCAGGGACAACCCAAAATGGTCCCGGAAATGCTCAGCCTACCATTGGTACAGGATCGATTTTTTATACCCTTCATGGACTCCTATTACCTAGCAATATTCTGAAAGACAAAGGCAGACTTCAGCCCTTTGTGGCCCTCACCTACAAAGACTTTGAATTTCACCAAGATTCCAGCCTGCAGTATGATCTTGGGATGAACTACTACATCAACGGACACCAGGCAAAGATTACCTTCCAATACAGCCAAAGGCCATTATTCGAAAATTTCATGAAAACTGGCTCAGCCGGTGAATTTATCCTTCAAACACAAATATTTCTCTAAACCCAAAACCACCATGTCAAACCAATCACAAAAAATGAAAGCCTATTGGAAAAAGAACCTTCAGACGTTGACGGTCCTGCTTCTAATCTGGTTTTTGGTCTCCTTCGGATTCGGTGTATTACTCGTCGAACCACTCAATTCCATCTATCTGGGTGGATACAAACTCGGATTCTGGTTTGCCCAACAAGGCTCCATCTATGTTTTTGTTATCCTGATCTTCGTCTATGTATGGCGGATGAACAAGCTGGACAAAGAATTCGACGTAAACGAAGATTAATCCCCACACTAAACACACCAAGAAATGGACATTTTAACCTGGACTTATATACTTGTCGGAGCCACATTCGCACTCTACATCGGGATCGCTATTTGGACTCGGGCAGGCTCCACCAAAGAATTCTACGTAGCCGGAGGGGGAGTATCTCCTCTTGCCAACGGCATGGCCACAGCAGCGGACTGGATGTCAGCCGCCTCATTTATCTCCATGGCGGGGATTATTTCCTTTGCCGGCTATGACGGCTCGGTCTACCTCATGGGATGGACTGGAGGATATGTTTTGCTTGCTTTGCTATTGGCACCTTATCTGAGAAAATTCGGAAAATTTACTGTCCCTGATTTTGTAGGAGACCGCTATTATTCAAAGACCGCCAAAATCGTTGCTGTTATCTGTGCTCTGTTCATTTCCTTCACCTATGTGGCAGGACAAATGCGTGGGGTGGGGATCGTTTTCTCCAGATATCTCGAAGTACCCATTGAGTGGGGGGTAGTGATAGGGATGTGTATTGTGTTTTTCTACGCAGTATTGGGTGGCATGAAAGGAATCACCTACACTCAGGTGGCACAATACTGTGTGTTGATCTTTGCCTATATGGTCCCTGCTATCTTCATCTCCATGCAGCTGACAGGCAATCCAATTCCCCAATTGGGATTGGGGGGATCCTTGGCTGATGGCACTCCACTTCTAGAAAAACTGGATGGAGTACTGACCGAGCTGGGCTTTGCGGAATACACATCAGGAAGAAAAGGCATGACGGATATCTTCATGATCACCTTGGCCCTGATGGTGGGTACTGCAGGTCTTCCCCACGTCATCGTTCGGTTTTTTACCGTGCCAAAAGTAAAAGATGCTCGACTTTCGGCTGGATATGCTTTGGTTTTCATAGCCATTCTTTACACCACTGCTCCTGCAGTAGCGGCGTTTGGCATCTACAATGCCATCAATTCCACTTCGGAGAAAAACATCAGCGAACTTCCAGCCTGGATTTCAACATGGCAAAAGACCGACCTCATTCAAGTAGAAGACAAAAACGGAGATGGAAAAGTACAGTATGTAGCAGATCCCTCCACCAACGAACTAACTATAGACCGGGACATCATGGTCTTGGCTAGCCCTGAGATCGCCCAATTGCCCAACTGGGTCGTGGGGCTAGTGGCTGCGGGAGCTATGGCGGCAGCCTTATCCACCGCTGCGGGGCTTTTGTTGGTTATTTCCACCTCAGTTTCCAGAGATCTTTTCAAGACCTTCAAACCCGAGATTTCCGAGAAAAAAGAGCTGAGAATTGCAAGAATCGCTGCCGCAGGTGCGGTGATTTTGGCAGGATACTTTGGTGTAAACCCTCCCGGATTTGTAGCCCAAGTGGTGGCATTCGCCTTTGGATTGGCTGCCGCTTCCTTCTTCCCTGTGATTATTATGGGGATATTTTCCAGCAGGATCAATAAAGAAGGCGCTATCTCAGGGATGATTGTTGGCTTGGTATTTACCTTGGCCTACATTATTTTCTTCAAATTTATCAGCCCCGAAATCAATACCGCTGAGCATTGGTGGTTTGGAATTTCCCCCGAGGGGATCGGATCAGTAGGCATGATACTGAATCTGCTCGTCTGTATTGTGGTGTCGAAGTTTACCCCCGCACCACCTCAATCGGTGCAAGACATGGTACAGGAAATTCGAATCCCAAGAGGAGCGGGAGCTGCTCATGATCATTAATGAACAAAAGGAGCGGGACAGACTACTTCCGCTCCTTTTCTTCCCCACCTAAAAACTATAAATTGGGTTTCTACCTCAGCCAAAGATGAAAAAGCAAGCTTTGATTTTTGTATTTATTTTGGGTTTTGCTCTGTTGAACTACCCCATTCTCCTGCTTTACAATACCCCTAAAAGCATTGCGGGAATTCCAGCTTCCTTCTTGTTTATTTTCCTTTGGCTTTTGGTTTTGACTGGTTTGACTTTTTTTACTGTGAAAAAATTCAACAAATCCTCCGATGCTGAGTAGAGAGTGGATCATAGCGGCCACTTTTTGCTATTTGGGATTATTGATCGCATTGGCTTGGTATACCGAGCGAGAAGCTGCCAAAGGAAAATCCCGAAGTGCACACCCTTGGGTCTATGCGCTTTCGCTGGCGGTTTATTGTACAGCTTGGACCTACTTCGGATCAGTAGGCCGGGCCTCTACCAACGGATTGGAGTTCCTGACTATCTATATCGGCCCTTGCCTGATTGCTCCTCTTTGGTGGATCATCCTGCGGAAAACCATCCGGATTTCCAAAGCCCTCAAGATCACCTCCATTGCCGACTTTATCTCTTCCCGATACGGCAAATCGGCTCATTTGGGAATCTTGGTTAGCATTTTCTGCATCATCGGAATCTTACCCTATATCTCTATTCAGATCAAAGGGATTGAAAACTCGCTCGAAGTACTGAACCTTGCCGAATTTTCTCAAAGCGACTTTAATTTCTGGAACGACACGGCATTTTATGTAGCCTTGGGCTTGGCTGGTTTTACCATATTCTTTGGGACCAGAAATCTCGATGCCACACTAAGGCATGAAGGTTTGGTCATGGCTGTCACCTTTGAATCCGTTTTTAAATTATTGGCCTTTCTTGCCATAGGGATTTTCATAACGTTCTTCCTTTTTGACGGACTTGGGGATCTATTCACCCAGGCAAGTGCAGCTGGACTGGACAGACTATTCGTACTGAATGGGGATGCAGTATCGGATTGGTTCTGGCTGGGTCTCCTATCCATGGTTGCGGTGATGTTTTTGCCAAGACAATTTCACATGGCTGTAATTGAAAATACCTCCGAAAAACACATTGATACCGCCATGTGGCTTTTTCCGCTCTATCTCATTTTGATCAATTTGTTTGTTCTTCCCATTGCATTGGCAGGCCTCCTGCTTTTCCCTTCCGGGACGGTCAATCCCGACACCTTCCTCCTGGCTATTCCTATGTCCAAGAATGCGCATGGATTGGCCCTGTTGGGATATTTGGGAGGGTTTGCAGCAGCTACCTCCATGATCATTGTCTCTACCATTTCCCTCAGCACCATGCTGAGCAACAATCTGATCATGCCTATTCTGGTATCCAATCGGAGACTTCAGGATCGACTTCGCACCCGCCTTCCACAGATTTTGGCATGGACTCGACGAGGTATTATCCTATCCATCATCCTGCTGGCTTATTTCTATTTCAGAAAACTGGGAAATAACGCCACCTTGGTCTCCACCGGACTCATTTCCTTTGTTGCGGTGGCACAGCTGGCTCCTTCCATTTTGGGAGGGATTTACTGGAAAAACGGCTCCAAACTCGGCGCAATACTGGGCTTGTGGACAGGTATTTTGGTTTGGTTTTTCACTTTGATCCTGCCTATTTTAATCCAAAACGGATATTGGGACCCATCGGTATTGTCTCAGGGTTTGTTTGGAATTGTATGGCTAAAACCTACCTCACTTTTTGGAATGGAAGGGATGAGTTCGATCACTCATGCTTTCTTTTTCAGTGTATTCTTCAACACACTGATTTATGCCGGAGTATCCCTTTTTACTCATCAGACCTCAAGAGAGCATAATCAGGCTTTGATTTTTGTCGATATTTTCAAATTGGGAGACAATCCAGACCGATCCACCATCTGGAGAGGACAGGCCACTCAGGAAGCATTACAAAATCTGCTCGAGACCTTTTTGGGAAAGAAAAAAGCCCAAAAAGCAATGGAAAAATTCTTCCAATCCAAGGGGATTCCGGCCAATGAAAGACGCTGGGCCGACCCAGAACTGGTCAACTACTGCCAGCGCTTACTTTCCGGGCACATAGGCTCGGCTGCGGCCCGAATCATGATCGAATCCATCGTCAATGAGGAAGAAATCAGCATGGAGGAGGTCATGGGAATTCTCCGTGAAACACAAGAACTGAAAAACCTAAATCTAGAATTAAAGTCCAAATCCAAAGCCCTCCAAAAAGCCTCCGAAAATCTTCAGGAGGCCAACGAAGCCTTAAAAATATCCGATATGCTTAAAGATGAATTTATCTCTACCGTCACGCATGAGATGAAGACTCCCATCACCTCCATCCGGGCATTTTCTGAGATTCTCCAGGATGAAAGCATACAGGAGGAGGATAAAAAAAGATTTTTGCAGATCATCATTGACGAAACAGACCGGATGACAAGACTGATCGATCAGGTATTGGATTTGGAGAGATTTGATTCAGGTAGGCAAAAACTCAATTTCGAACGGGTATCCCTTTCCGAGCTCGTCGAAAGCTCCATTTCCAGTATGGCTCAGGTATTTTCGGACAAAAATATCCGACTGATTTCACGGATCTCCACTTCCCAAAACACGCTCTTTCTGGATGAAGACCGCATCAAGCAGGTCATTCTCAATCTCTTGTCCAATGCCGCAAAATTTGCCAAGTCTGAGGTCAGACTTTCCGTATTTGAATCTGCCGACCAAGTGATTGTAGAAGTATTGGATGATGGTCTGGGCATCCCCGAGGAGGATCAGCCCTTTGTTTTCGACAAGTTTTTCCAGGCCAAAAACCAAACTTCCAAAAAGCCTGTCGGCTCCGGTTTGGGATTGGCGATTTCAAAGAAAATTGCCGAATACCATGGAGGACAGCTTAGACTGGAAAGCAAGAAGGGGAAAACAAGATTTTGGATGGAAATCCCCCTGGAAACCTCGTTCAAAGTACCTCAAAACCAAGTAGCCCATGAGTAAGATTTTGATTGTAGATGATGAGCCCAACATCCTCTTGTCCCTTGACTTTTTGTTCAAAAAAGAGGGCTATGAGGTTTTTATCGGCAGAAATGGCGAAGAAGCCATGGCCTTGGTTCAGGAGCATCAGCCCAATTTGGTCCTGCTGGACATCATGATGCCTTTGGTAGATGGCTATGAAGTATGCGCTTATATCAAAAAAGAATACCCTCAGATCAAGGTTATTTTCCTGACTGCGAAGGGAAAAGCCAAGGACAAAGAAAAAGGGCTCAGCCTAGGTGCAGACCTTTACCTCACCAAGCCTTTTTCTACCAAGGAAATTGTATCCAAAGTAAAAGAATTAGTAAACTAACCATAAATCCAAAATACAGTAACCATGAGCGATAGACTGCACACCCTGAGCGGGTATCTATATGAATACCAAAAAAGCATAGCCCAGCCTGAAGAATTCTGGGCTCGAATCGCGGACTCATTTTTCTGGAGAAAACGCTGGACCAAAACCCTGAAATGGAACTTCCAGGATCCTGATATCCGCTGGTTTGAAGGAGGCAAATTGAATATCACAGAAAATATCTTCGAAAAACAGCTTTTCACCTTGGAAGATACTCCCGCCATCATCTGGGAACCCAATGATCCCAATGAAGCCAGCCGAACCATTACCTACCGTGAGCTGTATGAGGAAGTGGGAAAATTTGCCAATGCACTCAAGGCCAAAGGAATCCAAAAGGGTGACCGGGTCATCATCTACATGCCCATGGTCCCGGAAGCGGCGGTAGCTATGCTTGCCTGTGCCCGAATCGGAGCTATCCACTCGGTAGTTTTTGCGGGATTTTCCAGCACTTCTCTGGCTGATCGAATCTTGGACTGCAAGGCAAAAGCTGTCCTGACTTCCGACGGGAATTTCCGTGGGAATAAAAAAATTTCCGTCAAGGCTGTCGTGGATGAGGCTTTGGAAAAAGCTCCGGTAGAAACGGTCATCGTCTACCAAAGAACCCAGCAGGAAGTCGTCATGACTGCAGGAAGGGACTATTGGTGGCACGAGGTCATAGAGGGAGTTTCTTCTACCAACAAAGCCGAAGTAATGGATGCCGAGGACATGCTCTTTATCCTTTATACCTCAGGATCCACCGGTAAGCCTAAAGGAGTGGTCCACACCACCGCAGGCTACATGGTCTATACCAAATACTCTTTCGAAAATGTCTTCCAATACTCCCCTGGAGACGTGTATTGGTGCACGGCTGATATCGGCTGGATTACAGGACACTCCTACATCGTCTATGGACCGCTGTTGGCCGGGGCTACCACGGTAATGTTTGAAGGAGTCCCTACCTATCCGGATGCGGGACGCTTCTGGGCTATAGTGGAAAAGCACAAGGTCAATCAGTTTTACACTGCCCCGACTGCCATCCGGGCGCTGCAGGCCTTTGGTACCGAACCGATTGAAGGTTATGATCTGAGCTCACTGAAAGTCCTGGGCTCCGTCGGGGAGCCAATCAACGAGGAAGCCTGGCACTGGTATCATACGCATATCGGAAAGGGAAAATGCCCGATTGTGGATACTTGGTGGCAGACCGAAACGGGCGGGATTATGGTTTCCCCTTTGGCAGGTATCACTCCCACCAAGCCAGCTTATGCGACTTTGCCTCTCCCCGGAATACAGCTTTGCATCGTGGACAGTGAAGGAAATGAACTGACTGGCAACGGGGTGGAAGGTAATCTTTGTGTCAAATTTCCCTGGCCTTCTATGATCCGAACCACTTATGGGGATCATGAGCGATGCCGACAGACCTATTTTTCCACCTACAAAAACATGTACTTCACCGGAGACGGAGTGAAGCGGGACCACGATGGATACTACCGAATCTTGGGTAGAGTAGATGATGTGATCAATGTTTCCGGCCACCGAATGGGAACTGCTGAGGTGGAAAATGCCATCAATGAGCATCCATTGGTTATCGAATCAGCGGTGGTAGGCTATCCTCATGAAGTAAAAGGCCAAGGTATCTACGCCTATGTCATTTGCGACATGAAAAACCGAACCGAGGACAACTTGGTCAACGAAATCAAGGATACGGTATCCAAAATCATCGGTCCGATTGCCAAGCCGGATAAAATTCAGATCGTACCTGGTTTGCCAAAGACCAGATCAGGGAAAATCATGCGTCGAATCCTGAGAAAAGTAGCCGAAGGCGCGCTTGATTCCATGGGAGATACCTCTACCTTGCTCGATCCGGAAGTGGTTGAGAAAATCATTGAAGGAAGAAAATAAAAATAGATTTTAGACTCGAGACACAAGACGCTAGACCTTGGAAGAACTGACTGCCGAAGCTTTTCCAAAGTTTGAAACTTTGGAAAAGCTCAAAAGCAGATTTAGGTTCTGCTCAAAAGGATTAAATGAAAAAGAAAAAAAGTGCCAAGTAAAAACTGAACATAACACTTTAATCTTCATTCTAATGTCTTTTGTCTAGCATCTTACCTCGTGATTCTTCCATCTAGCCTCTTGCCTCTACTATGAATGTCATTGTCAACCGAGTCGCAGAATTTCTCAAAAGATTCCCTCCTTTTTCATTTTTGGAAAAGGAGGAGCTTTTTCTTGTGGCTGGACAGGTTGAAATTCATTACCTGGAAAAGGATCGGATTTTCTTCCATCAAGGAGAACCTGCCCGACCCAACTTTTATGTCCTGAAAGAAGGGACCATCCACTTGGTCGAGTCCACTACTACAGGAGAAGAAATCCGGGAAGTGTGCGATGAGGGGGATGTCTTTGGGGTTTTGGCACTTTTGGGCAAAAGACCTTATTTGCTGACCGCCAAAATCACCGAAAACAGTCTAGTCTACGCGATTCCGGTTTCGATTTTTGAAAAAATTCTGGAAAAAAACGGCAAGGTAGCCCTATTCTTTGCCGCCGGATTTGCAGCAGGACAGGTAGTGGTCAGGCAGGATCTTTCCCAAGGTCAAAAGGCGAGAAATGAACTTCGCTCTCCCTCCAATGATCATTCTCTGCTGATTTTCAGCGACGAGTCCTCTTTGAAGATCAGCGAAAATATCCTCACCTGCGCACCGGAATTGACCATCAGCGAAGCCGCTATGCGGATGACAGAAGCCCAGGTGAGCAGTATTGTGGTTTGCTCTCCTGATCTGAATCCCTTAGGAATCGTGACGGACAAGGACTTGCGGACCCGGGTTTTAGCCAAAAATCTGGATCCGGCTAGCCCTATTCAAGACATCATGACCAGTCCTGTAATCACCAGAAAGAGGAAGGAGAATTTTTCTAACCTCTACCTGACCATGATACGAAATCAGCTTCACCATCTCGTGCTCACCGAAGATGGGACGGACCAATCCGAAGTGAAGGGATTGATTTCTGACCATGATATCTTCCTGTCCATGGGCAACAGCCCCGCTATCCTCATCCACGCACTGATCAATGCCAAGGAAGTTTCAGAGATGCGTGGGATTCGTGATAGGGCTGAGGCCATGCTGAAGTATTATCTGGAAAATGAAGTGGCGATGGAATTCGTGGCTTCTGTGATGACCGAGATCAACGATGTAATCATTAAAAAGGCGGTGAAATGGTCTCAACAACAGCTGAAAACTGAGTTTCCGGATTTGCCAGAAATCAAATTCACCTTCCTTTCTCTGGGAAGCGAAGGAAGAGAAGAGCAGCTCCTCAGAACAGACTTGGACAATGCCATCGTCTTCGAGGACGTCCCAAAAGAGTTTCAGGAAAAAGCAAAATCTTACTTCCTTCGATTGGGCGAATCGGTGATCGAAGCCTTGCTGGCCTGTGGATTTGAGCCCTGCCCGGCAAAAATCATGGCCAACAATCCGGACTGGGTTCAGCCTCTTTCGATTTGGAAGTCCTACTTCAGTCAGTGGATCGTGACCCCTACCCCGGAAGCCCTACTCAAATCCTCCATTTTCTTTGATTTCCGCGCCGTCACGGGGAATCCATCGCTGGCAGAAGAGCTTTCTCAGCATATCTTCCAAGAAATCCGAAAGCACAAATCTTTCTTGAGTTTCCTGGGTCAAAATGCACTCAATACACCTCCTCCACTAGGATTCTTCAAGGATTTTGTGGTGGAAAAATCAGGTGAACATCGGGATCAGTTTGACATCAAAACCCGGGCTATGATGCCTCTGACTGACCTGGCCCGTCTTCTTATCCTCAGTCATGAGGTAGTCGGGATCAACAATACTTTTCATCGATTCGAAAAGCTCGCTGAATTGGAACCCAACTACACCGATCTCTTCACTCAGGCAGGAACCGCCTACGAAATCCTTATGCGCATGCGCGCCCTTGAAGGACTGCAGCAAGGCAACAATGGACGGTTTTTAAACCCTAAAACTCTTGGCAAACTGCAAAGGCAATTGCTGAAAAACACCTTTTCTCCCATTGCTGAGCTTCAGCAGATCGTCGAAATCCGCTTTCAGCTTGACTACTTCCGAAGATGAGTGGGTGGAAATTTTGGCAAAGTGAACCGAAAAAACCGGATTTCATAAAGGAATATCTGGAGAGAAATGCACAGAAAATTCCGGGGATCAGAACCCTCGATCAACTGGAATTTGTGGTCTTGGACACTGAAACGACAGGCTTTGACCTAAAAAAAGATCAGCTGATCTCTTTCGGTGCGGTGAAAATCAAAAACAGAAAAATTCAGGTTTCGGAAAGTGTTGAACTCCGCCTAAAGCAAAAGTCTCCGGTCAGCCAATCGGTGAGGATTCATGGGATTTTGGGAGACGAAAAAGCCCTTTCGCCTGAAGAATTTGCGGAAAAATCCATCCGAATTATTGGAAACTCAATTTTGGTAGGCCACCATGTTCAATTTGACTTGGAGATGCTACTTCAAGTCTATCGACCCTTTGGACTTGGCCAATTCCCCAATCCTGTGCTGGATACGCTAAGCCTTTGCATGAGGCTAGACCATGGTCCATTGGCAGATTATTCGCAGATCAAAGCTGAGGATTACAGCCTGGACAGCCTTTGTCAACGGTTTAGAATTGAGACCGACGATAGACATACGGCTTCGGGAGATGCATTTTTGACCGCTCAGTTACTTCAGAAATTATTGATTTTGGCAGAAAAAAAGGGGATTGACACCTTTTCCAAACTCATCCGCTAGCTACTTCCAGCGAACTTCTACCTCACCGGTAGCCATGAGATGGATGCTCAACCCGAGCTTGCCCGGATAAAATCCCTCAGGCACCATCTCCAAACCCACCACTTTCAAATCCGCAATTGGAGTTTGCAATCCCAGTCGATTCTCGATTCCTGCAAGACCCATGGCAAATGTTTCTTCCAGAGGGAATCTCATTTTGGAATTAAGCTGACGGATTATTTTTCCTCTTTTTAGCTTCGCTCCCAGCTTTGCCTTCCCGCTTTCACTTTCCAGATAGAAATCCACATCCCGAAAGATCAACGCCTTTTCCCCTGGGTCAAAATCCGGCTTTCCTACCAAAAAGAGCCTTCCTGTGATTTCTTTATCCCCTTTTTCCACTGCCACAAAATCCATCCAAATCCCCAACTTCTCACCAAAGGCTTGAGTCTGGAAATGACTCGGGATAAAGTAGGCCGATTTGCTGATCCGGATGCGCTGATTTTCAAAATTGCTATCCAGTAGCTCATTCAGTTCAGCATAGCTCAAAAAGAAAGGGACCCTAATTTCAAGGAAATTGTCCTCCCTCGAATTTTCAGAAAGAGGGGGCAAAGGAAATGCCCTGGAAGGCGCTGCAGCGGCCGGATGAGGATTGACCTTCCCGCTAAGCCCAAGAAATAGCTGATACCCCCGCTCTGCATCGACTTTTTCATGGATTTTGATGGAATCGGGCTGGATAGAAAAGGCCATCTCCTTTCCCAACAAATCCACAAATACAGGCTTCCCTGCCTCACTCCAGGCTTGATCCACGATCGGCTTCAGCTGCAAAAGATCCTTCTTCCCCACTAGCTTTTCAGAAGCAAAAGCACTGACCTCTTTTTGGATGAGGTTGGTCAAATCCAGTTCCAAACCCATGATATTGAGTGCCATTTTCCCTCCCAAATCCAGTAATTCAAAACCCGAAACACCCAAAGCCCAATTGGGGAACACTTGGGGATCGACCTGAAAAACAGGGCTCATAGACTGATTGATCGGTATTTTATTCTGAAAAAGGTTCCTAAGTCCTCCCGGCTTAAGGCCCACCTCTCCGGTGACTTTCAGGGGCACGGTCAACTCCAATCGGGAAGAATCCACTCCTCTCACCTGAATCCAACCATCTCGGGAAAAACTCAAATCTCCCAGAACACCGCTACCCAAATCCAAGCCTTCCTCCGCAAACAAAACCGGAGGAATCCGTTGATTGACCAACTGACTCAGCGTTTCAAAAGGAATCTCCAAGGGGACATTGACACGGGAATACGCATTGGGTACTGCCGGAGATGGAGGGGTAGCAGTGGGGTCCAAACTTTTGCAGCCGGAAATTACCCATAGTATCCCCAGAAAAAATCCTAAAAATTCACGCGTTTTGCTCAATCTTATCATCTGTTTTATCCAAATGGAACTAAATTTATCCAGCAAGAATTGCCCCAAAAGTAAGGATTGAGAGAAAATGAATTGGAATAAACTTACCATTCCCTCACAATTAGAGGAAATCAAGGCCCTGAGCTTTGAAAAGCCTGTGCTGATTTTCAAACACAGCACCCGATGCTCGATCAGCAGCATGTCTCTTGACCGCCTGCTTCGTAACTGGAAGGAGGAGGACAAGGAAAAAGTAGAGCCTTTCTTTTTAGATTTGATTGCGTATCGAAACCTTTCCGATCAGATTGAAGACTTTTTTGGAGTACCCCACCAAAGCCCTCAGGTCCTTTTGATCAAAGACGGTACGGCCGTTTACGAAAATAGCCATTTTGGAATTTCCTATCCGGAAATCATGTCGAAAATTTCTTAAGCAAAAACTGCTGTTCGATAGGCGAATTCGACCATTTATCCCCTAGATTTTCCGTTCCAATTTTTTGTCAAAAAAGGGGTTAAACCTTTCATTCATCAGATAGGTCAAAGTAAGAACTTTGCATATCTATGAAAAAAAAACATTTACTTAGTTTATTGATTTTTAGCTTATTGCTGAATTTTTCAGCCATGGCTCAACGGCCTGCCGAGCAGTCACAGCAAGTCCGAAAATTGACCGGAAAAGTCATTGACGGAGTAGCCAAAACCCCGATGATCGGGGCCAATGTCCTGATCAAAACGATGACTGACTCCCTACTTCGCGGGACAGTGACCGGAGCAGATGGGGGCTTCGAGATCGAAAGACCGAGAGTACCTCAGGTAAAGGTCGAGATCTCCTTTTTGGGATACAAAACCATTTCCCAAGTCAACACCTTCAGAGATCCGGTAGATTTGGGCGAACTCATTCTTCTCGAAGATGCCAAGGTCCTCGGAGAAGTAGTGATCGAAGGCGTCAGTGTAGTGGGAGAACAAAGAGGCGATACCACTTCTTTCAACGCCAATGCCTTTAAGACTCAGGAGAATGCCCAAGCCGAAGATCTTATCCGCAAAATGCCCGGCATCACCATGCAGGGTGGACAGCTGCAGGCACAAGGCGAAAATGTGCAGCGAATTCTGGTTGATGGACGGGAGTTTTTCGGGAATGATCCCAGTATTGCCCTCAGAAATCTGCCCGCAGACGCCATCGACCGAGTGGAAGTACTGGACCAGCGCTCTGACCAAAGCCGACTCACGGGATTTGATGACGGCAACTATACCAAAACAATCAATATCATTCTGAGAGAAGACCGGAAAAACGGATCCTTTGGCAGAGCCTATGGAGGCTATGGTACAGATGAGCGGTACTCCGCAGGAGGTAGTATCAACCTATTCAAAGGAGATCAGCGCCTATCAATTTTGGGCTTGTTTAACAACATCAACCAGCAAAACTTCTCCAGTCAAGACCTGGCAGGAGTCACTGCCAATGCCTCCGGAGGTGGAGGAAGGAGACCCGGAGGTGGCGGTGGTGGCCGATGGGGCGGAGGAGGAAACAATAACTTCTTCGTAGGCAATGAAAGTGGAATCGTCACTACCAATGCCCTAGGCCTCAACTACTCTGATAAATGGGGCAAAAAAGTCAACTTCACCGGAAGCTATTTCTTCAACAATACCACCAATGCCCTTCAGCAAATCACCAACCGGGAAACGGTAGTGAATGAAGATATCCGCCAATTCTATCAGGAAAGCCTGATTAATACCGTGGATAATTTCAACCACCGGGCCAATGCACGGATTGAAGCAGATATCAATGAGAAAAATTCAATCATCCTGACTCCCAGCATTTCTTTCCAAAACAATCAAACCTTCAGCGACAGGGATGCCTTGACTACAGCTAGCACGGGAGATTCCCTGTCTGCACTTCGGTCGATCAGCAATGCGGAAACCCAGGCTTTGAATATTTCCAATAACCTGACCTATCGATACAAGTTTGACAAGCCGGGCAGAACCCTTTCGACAGAAATTTTCACTGCCTGGAACGATCGGGACCAAACTTCCGACCTCTTGGCAGCAAGTAGGGATTTTCAAAGGAACAGGCTGGATACCACACTACAGGAGACTTTTGCGCTCAACGACGGTTTCAACTATCGTATCAATCTGACCTTTACAGAAAAACTGGGAGAAAACTCCATCGGAACCTTCGGCTACCAGATTGGCAACAACAAAACCCGGGCAGACCAAAAGACTTTTGTCCTTGATGATGAGCGAAGACCGGTGCTGGATACAGCGCTTTCCAATGAATTTGACAACAAATTCATCACCCAAAGACTGAGATCCGGCTATGCCTACAACAAAGGCGGATACAGTGTCAATCTGAATCTGGACTACCAAAATGCACGCTTGGACAATCAGGCCTTCTTCCCTGAATCCGGAGTATTCAAGCGGGATTTCAACAACTTCCTGCCCAGCGCAAACATTAATTTCAGAAACCGGGAGACCGGATTTTCCTGGAGAGTCCGCTACCGGACCGATACCGATGAACCCAGTGTGTCTGAGCTTCAAAACGTAGTCAACAATCAAAATCCGCTCAACCTGAGGGTGGGTAATCCTGAACTCGGACAAAGCTTCAATCACAACATCTTCGCCAACATCAGCAAGATCAATCTGGAAAAATCCCGAACCCTGTTTATGTTCTTGAACTATTCCGCTACGAGTGATTTCATCGGCAACAGCACCTTTATCACCGCTCAGGACACACTAATCAACGGGGAAGTTTTGCTAAGACCGGGAGGACAGATTTCCCAGCCGGTCAATCTGGACGGCAACTGGAGAACTACCTTCTTTCTTACCTATGGGGCTCCAATCAAAAAGGTCAAAACCAATTTCAACACCAACACCCGGGTGGCTTTTAACCGGATTCCAGGGATTATCAACGGGGAGCTCAACCTGAATGACAACCTTTCCCTGAGCGAAGGAGTGACTTTCAGCTCAAACATCAGCAAGAATTTTGACTTTACGCTGCAGGTCACCGGTACCTACAACATCGTGAATTCAAGCCTGCAGCAGGACTTGGACAACAACTTCTATCAGCAGGAATCCAGCCTCCGACTCTACTATTCGCCTAACAACGGAAAGCTTTTTGTCGGTAACAACATCGGTCATACCTTTTTCCGAGGGCTTTCTGATGGATTCAATCAAAGCTTTTGGTTATGGAATATCGAAGGAGGATACCGCTTTGCCAAAAACAACAAGGCAGAGCTGAAAGTGGTCATCTTCGACTTGCTCAATCAGAACAACAGCATCAGCCGAACGGTCTCCGACGTGGCAGTAACCGATGTCTTCACCAACGTGCTGACCCGATACGGGATGCTGACTTTCACCTACATTATCGGCAATTTCAAGGAGCCCGAGACCCCTCAGCAGCCTTGGCAGATGGGCAGGCCCTCAGGAGGAAGGACTTGGTAAAAATTTAGAAAGCAAAAGTGAGAAAGCTAAAAAAGCCGCTTTGAAATTATTCAAGGCGGTTTTTTTATTGAAAATTGTAGCCAGATTATCCTGGAATAAATCGTTTTCTTAGGATTTGCAACAAAGGATATTACTATTTATTTAACCGGGATCTAAAATTCAAAATCAAACCTATTCACCTCACCTAAAAGATAAAATCCTCCATTCAAAAAAAAAAAAAAAGCCATTCCTGTATTTTTAAGAATAGCTCAACGAGAATTCTGTAAACTTGATGTAGTTATTAACCACTAAATTTTCATAAAATGAGAAAAATTAAGCATTTACTAGTTGGAGGGCTATTTTGTCTTGGAGCAGCCCTTATGTTTAACAGCCCAGAAACGCAGGCACAGGGAGCAGGACCATTACCTGGAAGTCACATTTGTTGTGCATCCAATTCCTCAGGCTGTACAGATCGGTTGGGCGATAGATGGGATACAGATGAAAGGAGAGAGGCGACTAGCTGTACAAATGATGCCTCTCTGTAACAAATCAATCTTGCTGTGGGAATCAATCCCACAGCTTTTTTTCGTGAAAAAGGTGAAAAGAAAAAATTACCTAAATAACTTCCTCATCCTACTATTAAGTGTAGCGTGCGCTCCCAATACTCCTAATTCCCCATTTGATTTTCCGGCAAATGGACTTCCAGAATTCAATTTATCAAGTAAAAAATACTACTATCCTGAGGTATTAAATCCTATGCATGTAAAGCAAAAAGGGGAATATCTTATTTTAATGGAGATATACAGAATACCGCCTGAAAAGCCTCTTATCCATTTAATCAACAAAACCACACTTAGTTATTTTTCGGCAAAAGGAATAACAGGATTTGGGCCGAATGAGATTGCGAATGCAGAACTTTTTGACCCTGGGTTTGATCCTAACACCTTTTGGATTTATAGTTCAAGAAGCAAAAGAATGTCTGAATTTTCTCTACTCGATACGAATAGACTTTCTATTTCTGAATTTAGGCAACCAGAAGGAATGTTCATGATTTACAATCTGTACTTCACCAAGGACAGTACCTTTTTAGGAATCTCTGCTTCAGATCCAAATAGATTGATAGAATTAGACTATTCAGGAAATCGAGTAAATGCCTATGGAACATGGGAGAAAATAGCCGATAGGTCAGATTTAGATGATTACCTGCTTGGTGAATTAAACAAGGGTTGGTTTCGAGCCAATTCTAAAAAAACAATTTATGTCAAAGCCAGTATTTTCAGAGATAGACTTGAAATTTTCGACTACCGGACCAAAGAGTTTGTACTAGTTGATGGGCCAAGATTAGAACTTCCCAAATTTAAAATTTCAGGATCTGGGGCAAATTCAGCTTTAATTTTTAATCCCGAAGAAGCGTATGGTCATCGTGATATCGCCTTTGGGGAATCCTATATATACGACCTATATGGAGGATTCAACGAAGCACAAATTCAACAATCAAATGTGATTGCTAAGACTATATTTGTCCTCACAGACAAAGGTGAGATGGTAGCAAAGTTGAATCTCGATCGATCTTTGAGGAGTATTTCGGTGGACGAAACCATGGGAAAAATCTACGGAATTACTACCGATGCCGACCCCGGAATCGCGGTATTTGATATCCCAAAAGATCTGCTTGAGAAATGAAAAAAGCCGCCTGAAAGAAATTTCAAGCGGCTTTTTTACTCTGAAATGTTTGGTTTACATCTTAGGAAGCACCAAGGAATCCACGGAGTGAATCACCCCATTGGACTGCCAAACATCGGCGATGGTTACTTTAGACTGACCACCGTTTTCGTCTGTGAGGTAAAGGTATTTGCCCTTCATCCAAGCAGTCAGTTTTCCGCCCTGTACGGTGGTCAGGATAGCTTTTCCGTTTCCTTTTTTGATCGCGTCAGCGATGTCTTTAGAACCCATTTTGCCAGCCACTACATGGTAAGTCAGCACTGCGGTCAATTGACCTTTGTTTTCAGGCTTTAGAAGGGTTTCCACCGTCCCCGCAGGAAGCTTGGCGAAGGCAGAATTGTCAGGAGCAAAAACAGTAAATGGTCCTTTTCCCTGAAGCGTCTCCGCCAATCCCGCAGCTTTTACGGCTGCTACCAAGGTGGTATGGTCTGCAGAGTTCACCGCATTTTCGACAATGTTTTTGGATGGATACATCGGTGCACCGCCTACTTCCACGGTTTTTTCCATTTGAGCGAAAGCCATGTGAGCTGACAAGAAAACGAAGGCTGCGAAAGCCACTTTAAATAGTTTGTTCATGATTTGATTTATTTTGGTTTCGAATTTGGAAGCACTTACGCAGCCCAAAACCAACTTGGATTTTACGCTTTATAAAAAAATTTGAAAGAATTGACAGGATAGCTTGGACATCCCACAGGGACCTTTGCCCAAAAAACCTCAAAAATGGTAGCTTTGTGCCTTCAAGATTTTCAACGCATGAGTCAGGAAAGAATCGACGCGATCAAAGCCGCCATTGCCGCTGCGGATGCTACTACCCCGGATGAACTGGAAGCCTACCGAATGGAATATATTTCCAAGAAAAGTGTGGTAGGAGAGCTATTTGCTGTCATGGGACAAATCCCCAATGAGGAAAAGCGAGCCTATGGACAGCTGATCAATGGTGTCAAGCAGCTTGCTGAAGCCAAGTTTCAAGAGTTGATTGAAAAAGTCAATTCTGCAAACAAAAAGGCGAAAAGTGCGGATTTGGACTTGACTTTGCCCCCGTCCAATCAGTCTTTGGGAGGTATTCATCCGCTTACAGCGACACGTCAGCACATCATCGAGATCTTTGAGCGCATCGGGTTCAACCTATCCGAAGGACCAGAGATCGAGGATGACTGGCATAACTTTACCGCGCTAAACTTCCCTGAAAATCACCCTGCACGCGAAATGCAGGATACCTTTTTCATCGAGAAGAATCCGGATATCGCGCTTCGTACGCATACCTCCTCTGTGCAGGTGCGCGTGATGGAAAACCAAAAACCTCCAATACGTACACTTTCGCCGGGAAGGGTTTACCGAAACGAAGCCATTTCTGCACGTGCGCACTGCATCTTCCATCAGGTAGAAGGACTCTATGTGGATGAAAATGTGGGTTTCGCCGATTTGAAAAACACCTTGTACCACTTCGCCAAGGAGATGTTTGGCAAGGAGACCAAAGTAAGGTTCCGACCTTCTTTCTTCCCTTTTACAGAACCAAGCGCAGAGATCGATATTTCCTGCCTGATCTGCGGAGGAAAAGGCTGCAATGTCTGCAAAGGAAGCGGTTGGGTAGAAATCGGAGGATCTGGAATGGTCGATCCAAACGTGCTGGAAAACTGCGGGATTGATTCCAAGAAATACACCGGATTTGCATTCGGCATGGGAATCGAGCGAATCGCAATGCTGAAATATCAGATCAAGGACTTGCGACTCTTTACAGAAAATGATGTGCGATTCCTGAGGCAGTTTAGGCCTTTGTTATAGAAAAGTTGAGAAGCCAGTCGAGAGATTGGCTTTTTTTATTTCCCACAGATTCACACGGATTAAAATCACAGATTTGCACAGATCTAAACTGGTTCAAGTCTCCTGACTTGGACCAAACGAGAAGCCAGTTGAAAGATTGGCTTTTTTTATTGCTCACTGATTACACGGATGAACACAGATGATTTATTTCAAATTTTTCATCTGTGAAAATCTGTGCTATCCGTGAGAAAAATCAAATCTCTGCCCGATTTGACTCCAATCCCCCGACCTCTACGTTTACCAAAAACACATTTCCGCTCTGCGGATACTTTTCCAAATCATCCCCTGTCAGATTTTCCTGAGCAGTGGTAATCAGCATCAGATCCATATTTTCTCCCCCAAAGCAGCAGGAAGTAACGTGGGGAACAGGTAATTCGATTTTGTCCAAAAGTTTGCCTGTTTCAGGATTCCATCGGTACACACCCGAACCCCCATAGTGCGCCACCCAAAGCATTCCTTCCCGATCAATGCACATTCCGTCCGGGAAGCCCAATCCCTCCAGAATCTCCACCGCGATTCTTCGAAACTGAATCCCTCCAGACTCCGGATCAAAAGCAAATTCCTGAATCTTCTTGGTTGGGGTGTCGATAAAGTAATACGTCCTTTGATCAGCGGTCCAGGCCATTCCATTGGAAATGGTCAGGTTTTGCAATTGGATTTGAGGTTTTAGATCCGTTCCAATTCGATACAAGGAACCCGCACCTTCGGTAAAAAGCCTACTCAGCGTCCCGATCCAGATTCTACCTTGAGGATCGATTTTGCCGTCATTGAAGCGATGCAAAGTCAATTCCAGTTCAACTTGACAGAGTTCTTCGATGTCCTGAGTATCCCAATCGTACCGAACCAGTTTCCGATCCAAACCCAAAATCAGCTTTCCATTTTGTCCTTCCAAGACCACCGCCAGGCGGTTTGGAAAATGCCGGATTTCAAGTTGTTCAGTTGCCAAATTGTAGCGATGCAGGTTACCCTTTTCGATATCCACCCAAAAGAAACAGCCGAGCTTGGCAATCCAAAGCGGGCCTTCTCCAAGGAAGCATTGGGAAGGAATTGTATTAATGATTTTCATATTCGATTCATTATTTCAGAGGAATAAAAATCCCCCTAGCCCCCTTGAGAAGGGGGAATAGCGCCAAATTAAAGCTCAATCTTTAAAAGGTTTTCAATCACTTTTCCCAATAACTTAATAATCAATAACTCTTACTTCCAGTACTGCGCAATTTTCTTCTTCAAAAACGCCACGCTGCGCTCCAATTGATCCATGCCGTCCACCCCGTCCTCGATGCTGATCCAATTATCAAACCCGACACGCTTGAGTTCGGTGAAGATCGCGTCGTAATCATTCATTCCCTTGCCGATTTCCCCGTGACTGAGCATTTTCGCATATCCCACGGCTCCCCCCTCTACTTTTCGAAGATCTTCGATCGTGCCGTATTTCAAAAACCGGTCGCTCGCATGCATGGTCACCACGCGCTCGGACACGTCATACAATAAATCCAACGGATCTTCTCCCGCCAAAAACGCATTGCTCGGATCGTAATTCACTCCAAAATTGGGATGATGGATAGACTTGACTAGTTTGGTGAAAATGTCTCGCTTCTGCGCAAATTCCGGATATTCCCAAAAGTCATCCTTGTAGTGATTTTCGATGATCAGGGTAATTCCCAGGCTTTGGGCATATGGAAGACAGGCTTCGATGCAATCTTTGGCGAGTTGGATTCCTTCCTCGATAGAGAGTTCGGGGCGATACTGTCCGGAAAGCACCCGGCAGTATTTTCCTCCCAATTCATCCGTCATGTCAATCCAGCGCTTTTGCTTTTGGATTTCCTTTTCCCGGAAAGCCTTATCCCGATGGGTAAAATCCGGTGAGCAGCACATCATGGGAATCACCATACCCTCATTTTCGACCATCCGGCGGAATTTGGGCCAGTTTTTTTCATCGGCCATCTCCAAAAAACCAGCATACCACTCCAGTCCATCGATCTGGAGCGGGGCTGCCAATTTCACCCAATCGGCGATTTTCATACTTCCATCCTTGCAGAGCTGCTGCATAAAGGCCTTGGGAAAGGCGGCTAGTTTGGGCATAGGGGGTTATTTGTTTGAATTTAGGATTTCTGCCATGAGCTGAATTTTCTTTTTAAACCCGATGGAAAACCGGAGACGGAAGAGGGGATCAAATTAGATTTCAGGACTAAATTCACCTCTTGAGTTCTCCCGCTTGAAAAGAAAGGAATTTGCATTTTTATTTAAAGGTCTTGTTGTCTTTGGGTAGGTTTCGTCCGATCATCGGATGCTGCTCCAAGGTGAGCACTTGTCCTGATACGGGGCCGCTTTCGTCCGAAAGGAAGAAAATACAAGCCGCTGCAATCTCTTCTGGCGAAAGAATCCTCCCCGATGGAGCAATGATGGCAGGCAAATCCTCGTACCAAGTTTCAGAAAGTCCATGCTCCTTTTTGCGTTCTTTTTCACGCTCCGTCAGCACCCAACCCGGATTGATTTGGTTGACCCGTATCCCGTATTCCCGCATCAGGGAATCTCCCAGATTTCCGGTCAAGGTCATAATGGCTCCTTTAGAAACCGAATAGGCAAGCAGATTGGGTTCTCCGCTCCAGGCATTGATGGAGCCGATATTAAGTACGCTTCCACGGGTTTTGATCAGTTCGGGAAGCGCTTTTTGAATCAGGAGAAAGGGCGCGATCGTATTGATATCCAGTACTTTTTGAAAAAAGGCCCGATCTGTATTGTGGATATCGGAAGCGATGACCCAAGCGGCATTGTTAACAACGGCATCGAGTTTCCCGAACCTTTTCAGGGCAAGATTCACGAGATTTTCAGGGCAGGACTCCGAGGTGATATCCTCACAATGGAATACCGCATGCTCAACTCCAATCTCTTCTTCTACTTCTTCTCCTAAGTACTGTTCCAATCCATGAAGGACGACTTTGGCGCCTTCGGCCGCACAACGTTTGGCGATGGCTTTTCCGATGCCTGTGGTACTTCCGGTGACGATGATGACTTTGTCTTTGAGTCGCATATTAAACAGGTTTTAAAACCGCTTTTACAATTTGTCCGGTATGCATTTTTTCAAATGCCTCGTGCCACTCTGTAATCGACCATACCCCTCCGATAATCGGCTTCACATTTAATGCTCCGCTTGCCAGCAAAGCAATCACCCGCTCCCAAATCGGCCAGTTATGACTGAAGCTGCCCTGCAGACGCACATTTTTCTGCACGATTGGGTCAATGGAGAAATTCAGCGGTTGAGGTCCCCATCCTACTTTGGTGATCTGCCCGTTTGGTCTAACCAGCTTCATTGCTGTCTTGAGAGTAATACTATGTCCTGCCGCATCCACGATCAGGTCGGCACCCAATCCATCACGCTTTCGTGCCCAAGCCTCAGCAGCATCTTCTCCGATCAAGGCATCACAACCGTAGGCATTTTTTGCAATTTCCAGTCTCCCACGGTCCGCTTCCAATCCCAAAACAGCTACTTCCGCTCTGCAAAGTCTGGCCACTGCCGCACAAAGAATCCCAATTGTCCCAGGTCCAATTACCACCACCCGATCTCCAGGTTTGATATGGGAATTTCCCACCAAGGCATTGAAAGCGACACAACAGGGTTCGGTCAGGCAGGCTTCTTCAAAGGATAGATTCTCGGGAACGGTATGCAAGCATCTTGCCGGCACCCGTACAAACCGGGTCATGGCCCCGTTGACTCCGTAGCCGAAGCCTTTGCGCGTAGGATCAAGGTTGTAGAGTCCGACTTTGCTCATGGGATTAAGGGAGTCGATCACGGCAGCAGTTTCGGAGACCACTCGATCTCCTACTTTCCAACCAGAAACCCTAGACCCCAACTTGGCGATTTTTCCTCCAAATTCATGGCCCAAAACGACGGGATAATTCACTGGCCAACTGTGGTCCGAAGTCCACTGATGCAGGTCGCTTCCGCATACGCCGACATTTTCGACTTCAAGAAGAATGTCCTCTTCTCCGATCTCGGGAACCGGTATTTCACGGATTTCTACCGAATGCTTTTGCTCGGAATAGTTGACTACTGCGGGTATTTTGGTGCTGGACATGGCTTAGGATTTAGAGGGGAAAACAGGGGTTTGGGCATGGATAGCTTCGCAGATCATTCGGAGAGAAGACTCCAAATCTCCGTCTGCCGTTTTAAAAGAATCGGCATCGATCGTCAGCGGAGCGCCTAATACAACCAAAGGAGCGCCATATTGCGGGCATTGGATCGCCTGCTCAAGGGAAAGTCCTCCCACCGCCTGCACAGGGATATTCACGGCTGCTACTACTTCCTGAAGTTGATCAAGCGGACTTGGCATGCGGTGTCCTGCGGCAGCAATTCCCCGCCGCTCATCGTAACCGATATGGTGAATCACATAATCACAGCCCAAGTCTTCCAAAAATTTGGCCCCCTCCACCATATCCGGGCAGACCATATTGTCGCCCATGACTTGTACGCCAAAGTCTTTTCCTGCTTTGACCACACACTTGATCGTTTCGGCATGAGCACGGGCCATGACCACCACATGGGTAGCACCGGCTTTGGCCATCATTTCGGCCTCGAGATAGCCCCCATCCATAGTTTTCAAATCAGCAACGATGGGAATTCCGGGAAAAGCTTCTCTGAGTTTCCGAACCCCATGAAGTCCCTCGGCCAAAATCAGTGGAGTACCGGCCTCCAGCCAATCCACTCCGGCCCGGAGTGCCATAGCCGCAGTTTCAAGGGCTTCGTCAATATTGGTCAGATCCAGTGAGATCTGTACAATAGGTTTCATTTAGTTTGGGTTTAAGGTTGGGACTCAATATAAAATTTTTTGACCCCAGAAGCATCCCGATAAGCCGGTCAGAAGACCATTTCCATAAAGTTTTTCGATTTAATCGCAGATTCTGATAAATTCCCTAACCCAAACTAACCTCCCCATGTCCGACAAACGCCGAACTACCCTGAAAGACATTGCCAAAGCATTGAATCTTTCCCCGTCTACCGTTTCCAGAGCATTGAATGGATATCCTTCTCTTTCCGAAGAAACCATACAGCTGGTGAAAGACCACGCGGAAAGGCACAATTATGTCCCTAATCCCATCGCTGTCAATTTTCGGAAAAACCGGACCTCCATCATCGGTATGATTGTCCCTCATATTGTCCATCATTTTTTCTCCACCACCATCAGCGGGGCCATGGAAACTGCCAAAAAAAATGGCTATAGTATTTTATTGGCTCAGTCATATGATCTGTTGAAGGACGAAATTTTAGCGAGTCAGCACCTTTTGGGTATGGGCGTGGACGGATTGTTGATCTCGGTTTCCAATGAAACCAAAGAAGCAGAGCATCTTCAGGCCTTTTTGGATGAGGGCAAACCTGTGGTTCAGTTTGACAAAATCACTGACCAACTGGAAGGGCCGAAAATTGAGGTAGATGATTTTCAGGGAGCCTATCAGGCAGTCAGCCATCTGATCCGGCAGGGCTATCGCAAAATTGCCCATCTGAGCGGACGGATGGAAGTCAAAAATGCCCATGAGCGATTCTTCGGCTATAAAAAAGCCCTCAAAGACCATGGACTGGAATTCAGTGAAGCTTGGGTGAAAAACTGCTTTGATATTTCCGAAAAGGAAGGTTTTGATTTTACCCAAGAGTTGATGGAATCGGAAGAAAAGCCAGATGCTATTTTTTGCATTACGGACTTGGTCGCATTGGGAGCGATGAATTACCTAAAATCCTCCGGCTATCAAATTCCCCAGCAAATCGGCCTGATGGGCTTCAGCAATTGGATGCTTTCTGAGTATACCAGTCCTTCACTGAGCTCAGTAGATCAGTTTGGAACCCAAATGGGCAGTAAAGCTGCAGAAATCCTTATTGATCTCCTGAAAAAGCAAGAATTGGGCACCAATGGAACCATGGAAGTGAAAACTGAATTGGTCATCCGTGGTTCTTCGATGAAAAGCTAAAAGTAAAAAGACTGTCTCTTAAATGGTTTCTTTGTCAGCCTGACCCTTCGACTCCGCTCAGGGTGACAGGAGTCGAAGGCCATTTCCAGCCTTCTAGAGAATGTTTTGACTTCTCTTTATGTGACAAACTTAACTTTTGAGACAGCCTCCTTTCATCCATGAACTGGCTCCAAAACCCGAAACCCATACGGCTCTAGGATCAAGTATTCGTGATCAGGCCCCACCTCCACTTCGGATTCAGTCCAGTGATCCCAAAGTCTAGCCGACCCCTCTCCCTGCTCTCGGAAAGCATACCAAGTCAAGTAGGCAGCCCTATCCGAAAAGTTGAACAGACAATACATCCGCGAATTCCCCATTCGCCGAACAAAACCGGCTACATGAATATTGTGCGGACTCATCCAGGAGATATTGCTCAGATCGCTGAATAGTTCATGGCTTTTTCGGATTTGAAGCAATCTTTTGGTTCCGGAAAAAATCCGATTCTCCATCGTTCCATTTTCGTTTTTTCGGCTGACTTTTTCCCAGTCAATTACCGGACGGTGCATCCAGCGGTTGTCGTAGCTTTTCCCCGGATCATTTTGGTAGCTGTAGTCATTGGTGTAGCCGACTTCGTCCCCATAGAAAAGCATAGGTAAGCCTCCCAGGAAAATGGAATGCGCCTGCATCATCAGAATTTTCTGGATGCTTTGGTCTATGGCGGGTCCATTGCCTTCGATCAGGGCTTTTTCCAATCCGCAGAGGGAAGCCAGGGTTCCGGAAATCCGCGCATCTCCTGTTTTGGGATTGGAAGAAAACAGAGCCCCCCTCGCCGGACTCATCCATTGATCTCCGGAGAAAGAGAAGTAGTCCTTGAGAAACTTTCGATGCATGTAGGGGTCTTTACCTGCCTTCGCAATCATGTAGTCATCATAGCCCAATCCAATATCGTCATGGCAGCGGGTATAGGTAATCCAGGAAGTTCCATAGGGTTTTTGGAGAATTTCGTGTTGGGCGGCAAGCATGACTTGGGTCTCACCTGAAGCTAACATGTCCCATTGCAAGGCCATTTGGGTGGCATTGTAGGCAAAGTCGCATTCCTGAGCGATGAACTCTCCCGTGCCAAAGTACTTCATGATTTCCTTTGGAGCCACGATGGCTTCACCCAAAATCGCCATTCCCGGAGTAGCCACCTGCACGCATTGCTTGATCAATCGGAGAAGGGTATGAGCCTGAGGTAGATTTTGGCAGGTCGTCCCCATCTGCTTCCAGATAAATGCCGGGGCATCTATCCGGAGCAAATCCACCCCGAGATTTCCATAAAAAAGTACATTTTCTAGCATCGCCCGAAAAACATGGGGATTGGTATAATTAAGGTCCCACTGATAGCGATGAAAAACAGTCATTACCCATTTGCCCATCTCCTCATTCCAGGTAAAATTGCCGGGAGCACTCTCCGGAAAAATCTCCGGCATAGCCCGTTCAAACTCGTCTGGGATAGAGCGGTTTTCATTGGTGTAATAGAAATCCTGAAAGTAAGAATCGCCAGCTTTTGCCTTTCGGGCCCATTCGTGGTGATGAGAGGTGTGGTTGAGCACAATATCGAGCATCAGATACATCCCTTTATTGTGCATTTTTTTTCGCAGGGAAATCAGTTCCTCCAGAGTTCCGAAACGGGGATCCACCTTTCGAAAATCCGAAACTGCATAGCCTCCGTCACTTTCGCCTTGCGGACTTTCAAATACCGGCATCAAGTGAAGAAAATTCACCCCGAGCTCTTCCAAATGAGGAAGTTTGGACGGCATAGTTTTCAAATTTCCCGCAAATCGATCCACATACAAGCTCATCCCTGCCAGCTGATTGCTTAGAAACCAAGTCCCTGTTTTGGCTTTTTCCTCATCCCTTTTGCGAAGCCCTTTTTCCCTTGATTGATAGGCATCAACCAGCACTTTCAATAATGCCTTAAATTGACTTTCCCCTTCCGGATGAGCTGCATAGATTTCTCCGTAGAGCCGATGGATTTTCGGCAGATGCTCGTTTAGGGTTTGGATGAAGTTTCGGTCTTTTTTCTCATCAATTCCTTTTTCCAGAAAAATCTCCTGGAGAAGCTGAGCAAGTAAAGATTCAGGGTACATGTGGGTGAGCGTGTTTTGAAATTTTAATGTCCGGAGGAGACGATAACCTCCTCAGGGTCGATATTTTTATTTTCCTTGATGAGCAAAGTGGCTGCGGCTGCGATCAGAAGTAAGACACCCGCAAAAGAAATCGCCATTCCTGCATCATTGGCAAGGAAATTTTTGGAAATAAAACCGAAGGTCAGGGTCTGAAGAATCATCGGGATTACGATCATCATGTTGATGATGCCCATGTAGACACCATAGCGCTCTTTGGGGATTTCATTGACCACTAGCAGGTAAGGCACACCCATCATACTGGCCCAAGCGATCCCAAAACCGGTCATCGGAGCAAAGAGCAGGTATTTATTCTCTATCATCGGGAAAGCAATCAGCCCCAGTCCCGCAATGATGAGACAAAGGAAATGAACCGTTTTGGGACCAAATCTTTTAGCCATCCCTACCAAAAAGAAGGCGGACAGGAAAGTGACGATATTGTACCATCCATTGACTAATCCAGTCCAACCTACCGCTTCCTCATACTTGGCCGGATCGCTGGCCGGTGTGGCATCCCAAACGGAGAGTGCGATGGATTTGGCGGCATTCTGCCAATAGCAAAACAGGGCATACCACTGGAATAGATATACCAGGGCCAGCTTCCACATCACAGAAGGCATGTGGATGATGGATTCGATGATTTCCAGATTTTGGGCAAAAAGCACTTTCGTAGTCGGATTATTTTCTGCCCAATGGATTGTCTTTCGGATGATCTTTCGGTCAAAAATCGAGGGGATCAACAGAAGGAAAAAGACCAGATAAGCGATCAGCGTAGTGAGGATGGAAAGAAAAAACTGGATGGCAGGATGAGGCATTCCTTTGTTCCGCTCCTTCAGAGCAGCCAATTCCTCCGGAGAAGGAGGGTACTCGGGCGCTTTGGAAATACTCCACAGGACCGAAGTGATGGAGCAGACCGTGCCGAGAAAGAAAGAAGCGTAGACCCACATGGGCAGAGAACCGATGGTGCCTTTGAAGAAAATCTGAAAGACGAAAAGGGAAAGGTTGGCCAGGGTGATCCCCAAACCGGTGAAGAAGCTTTGGGTCAAAAAGCCCTGTCCATACTGCTCCTCAGGAAGCGAATCTGCAATCAAGGCTCGATAAGGCTCCATGGCCGTATTGTTTGCTGCGTCCAGGACCCAAAGTAAACCGGCTGCCATCCATAGTGTGCTGCTGAAGGGATAGAAAAAGAGACAAATACTGCACATCAAAGCCCCGATAAAAAAGTAAGGCTTTCTTCGGCCGTATTTATCGCTCCAAGTGCTGTCGCTGAGCGCACCGATGATTGGCTGGATCAAAAGTCCGGTCATGGGACCGGCAAGATTCAAAATCGGGATTTCGTCAGGTGCAGCACCGAGCATATCGTAAATCGGATTGACTGCACTTTGCTGGAGACCAAAGCTGTATTGAATCCCAAAAAACCCAACGTTCATGTTGATGATTTGGGAAAAGGAGAGTTTGGGTTTTTGCATGAGGTTAAATGGGTTTTGATGCCTTTTTTGGGCTTTGGGCTACAAAAAATAGGAAGAAAAGCTTGGTAAAAAAGGGCTTAGAAGGTGGAGAACGGGCGTTTTTCTTCAAAAACCCCAAGGAAATCGTTTGATTTCGAAAGAAAAAATCAAAAAAAAATCCCTGAAAATTCAGGGATTTAGTGACTTAGTCAGGACTAGTTTTGCAATCGGGCTTGTATTTCCTGAATCAGTCCATCGTACTTTTTAAGGATTCTTGCCCAGTCATCAAACTTCTCATCGTCCTTTACCGTGACTTGATTTTTCCCATCGAGAAACGCCTCCTGAGAAATCAACTTAACGGAATAAGCTTCCTGATTTGAATTTCCTCCATTACTTACTACCAAGCGGGTTCGTATAATGCTGGATTGAAAGTTTTGCACCTGCCAGGAAGTAGTCAAATAGCGAGTGTTGAAGTCTACCGTTTCTAGAATATCGAAATACCCTGTTACAATTCCGCTAAGAATTTTCCATGCATCTTCTGGAGTATGGATTGGGTTGATTGGAACAGTGATTCTGACATTTGCCAAATCAGAAGAAACTGAAGAGGTATATGCCTCATCTACCTGCATTTCTAAGAAGTCTGCGGTAGGCGGTTCCTGCATATTGGCCTGATTACAATAGTTTTTGATGTATCGAATAAAGCCATCTTTACTAACGCGAACTTCTACACAGGCATTTTTTGGAACTTTAAGGTCATAGGAACCATTACCGACTCTTTTTCCTGCGATCTCAATCGAGGCATCATTGGGAGCAGTGGTAATCTTCACCAATCTGTCTTCCAGTGTGACTTTATCTCTCACCGGAGGTTCAGGATCCCCATCTTTGTTGCAATGCACTTTCTCATAATTGACAAATCCTTCCTTGGTCACCGTGACGGTGACACAATCTCCAAAAGGAATTTTGATATCCTGATTTCCTCTGCCTACTGAGGTACCGTTGGCTGAAACGGTCGCGTCGGCAGGTGTAACTTCCAATCTGACTTGTCGGTCTTTGAGGACAAAATGCTCTTTGAATGGAGGGGTTTCTTTGTCAGGTTGATTGTAATAGACTTTTGAAACAGGCGCGAAACCTGGCTTTTTGATCTCAACAGTCAGAAAACGGTCCTTGGCAATATAGAGAAAGATGGCTTTGGTGCCGATCACTCTTCCATCGACGAGAATCTCTGCATCGAAAGGCTCCGCAGTAATATCCACCTGTCGGGTATCCAAAGTGATTCTTTGCTCCTTATCCCATTTCAAGTCTTTGTTGTATTCTTTGATGACGCTTTGGTATCCCGGTTTGAAGACTTTTACCCGGTTTTTGGAGTCTTTTTCCAGTTTGATTTCCACTGTTCCTGTACCCAATTCCTGCTTGTCAGAATCATCATAATCATTCAGGAGAATAAATTTGGCATCGCTGTGATTGGCAGTAAGCTGGATTTTTTGGGAGAAGGTGAAAACAGTAGAGGCAATAAAAAGAAAGGCTGTAAGTAAAGATTTTGAATGCATAAGATACTTGTAAGGGTGTGTAAGACCCTGCAAGAAATTCAATTTGAATTATTTATGCAAACCACCGTTAGCGATAAAATTCAATTTTTCTTGCCCTAGCCCCAAGCTTTCTTCAAAAAGTTCAACCAATTCCCGTGCATCACCTTTTCCACATCTGCCTCGGTATACCCTCTTTTTCTGAGCAAATCAGGGATTTTTGACAAATCTGCAATGGTCTCCAAGTCTGCAGGACTTTGCTCAGTTCCAAAAGCTCCATCCAGATCCGATCCTATCCCGATGTGATTGGCATTCCCAGCAATCTGACAAATATGATCTAGGTGATCCAAGACGGTTGAGATAGTGACGTTGCGCTCTTTCGGAGTGCTTTTCCCTCTCAGCCAGCCCGGACTCAGCATCCAGGCATCGAAGGCTCCGCCGATCACTGCTCCACGATCGATCAGCGCTTTGATCATTTCATCGGAAAACTGCCGATTGTGATCGACGAGCGCGCGGCAATTGTTGTGACTCGCCCACACAGGACCTTGGTACAATTCCAAAGCATCCCAAAAGGCTAAATCGCAAAGATGCGTGGCGTCCAGAATGATCCCGAGCTCATCCATTTTCTTCACCAAGTCTTTTCCTTGCTGACTCAAAGGCGCGGAAGAATCTGTCCCAAAAGCATAGCGACCCGGTCCATAATGCGCAGGGCCCAAAGCCCGGAGACCGCTTTCGTAGGCTTTTTCCAAGTAATCCAAATTCACAATCGAATCGGCTCCTTCTAGGGAAAGGATAAATCCCACGGGCTTTTGGCTTTTGTCCTCACCCTGATTCCAATGAGCTAAGTGGGCTTCCAACTCGGCCCAGTTTCGGATTTGGGTCATTTCGCCCTTTTCGACCATCGCTTGATACCAAGCCAACTGACCCTGAGTCTGAGCCCAAGCCTGCTCTGGCGAATGCCAACCTGGAAGGGGATTTTCTGGTGCAACGAATCGGGCGATCTGTGTAGCGACGACCAGACCGATGTTTCCTTTGCGCAGCTCAGGAAGAGAGACGGTTGCATTTCCCCGATCGGGTTTGTCGGACAGGCCTTTTTCCCGAGCATTGATCTCGGTGACAGGTCGGGTGAGGTCCCGATTCCACTCGAGGGCATTCATACTCAGGTCGAGGTGCGCGTCTATGGTACACATGACTTAGAAGGCTTGAAGGACAAAAACAGTAGGGATTTTATGCAGGTCGACGGGATGGTTTTTCCAGTCGGCGACGGTCTTGGTATGGATCATTTCATCCGCTGCGGTAAGATTTTTGGCGATGCAAAGCTTGGTTTGAGGAGCCAAAGTCGATAGAAGGTCTTCCAGTAATTGGTTATTTCGGAAGGGCGTTTCCATAAAAATCTGGGCGCGTTTCTCCCGAATAGATTCGGCTTCCAATCTTTTCAAAGCTGTAGCTCTTTCCTTTTTATCAATGGGTAAATAGCCGTGGAAAGCAAAAGATTGCCCGTTGAATCCGGAACCCATCAATGCCAAAAACATGGAACTTGGCCCGGAGATCGGCACGACTTGAATGCCCTTTTGATGCGCATAGGCCACAGCCATGGCTCCAGGGTCTGCGATTCCCGGACAGCCCGCCTCTGAGATCACCCCGATATCTGCTCCATTCATGAGTGGCTGCATCAGTCTATTGATCGATTCAGGCGGAGTGCCTTTATCCAACACCTCCATGTGCACTTCTTCCAGATTCACTCCAAGCTTCAAGCTTGAAATATAGCGTCTAGCAGACCGTGGATTTTCGACCAAAAAGATCTTGGTGTGGGCGATGACATCTTGTACTTGCGGCGAAATCACCCAATGTGCCGTGTTATCGGCGAGGACATTGGGGATTAAGAAAAGTTTTCCTTTGGGCATTTTATCAGAAAGAGATAATGGGGGCGAAAGTTAAAATTAAACAGGCAAAATCATTACCTTTTTGATCATTATCACCTTCCCTATTACTGATATGAAGATTAGAATACTTACACTCGGCATATTGTATTTGCTTTCGATCCAAGCCTCTCCCCAAAATCTCAAAGCCCTCGTCGGTGGCACCCTGATCGACGGATTCGGAGGCACTCCCATCCGCAATTCGGTTATTATTATCGAAGGCGAGCGGATCAAAGCTGTGGGGCAAGTGGGCAGCCTAGCGATTCCGGCAGGTGCAGAAGTCATTTCTACAGAAGGAATGAGCGTTTTGCCGGGCCTTTGGGATATGCATGTGCACTTGATGCTCAATGGTCACAGCGACTACACCCATTGGGATACGACCTATTTGGATGTTTTGGGTTCGGTGATCATGCCTTCCTCAGCACATCAACTACTCATGGCTGGAGTGACCAGTGCAAGAGATTTGGGGGCTCCTTTAGAACCAAGCATTGAAGTAAGAGACCGAATCAATAGAGGAGAAATTCCGGGTCCGACCATTTATGTTTCAGGGCCATTTATCCAAAAAGCCCCCTATCCAGGCACGGAGGCTTTCCGATGGGGAGTGAATGGGGCCGCTGATGCGCGCGCTAAAGTCAAAAAATTGATCGACGCAGGAGTGGATGTAATCAAGCTGATCGATCAGGATCAGATGACCCTAGAGGAAGCCAAAGCTGTGGTGGATGAAGCGCACAAATACGGAAAAATGGTCGTAGGCCACTCACACCGTCCAGACGAAATCCGCATCGGACTGCAGATCGGCGTGGACAACTTTGAGCATACAGGTTTGAGTTCAGCGCCGGAATACCCAGCTGACATCATGCTGATGTTGAAAGAGCGGGCAGCCAAGATGAACCTTGGGCCGCTTTTTTGGACACCGACCGTAGAAGGGCTTTTCAACTACGAATATGTGCGCGACAATCCCGAGAAGTTGGACGATCCTTCCTGGCATTTGGATTTGCCGGATTCCATCATTCGGGATATTCGAGCTAGCCTTCGCTTTCCCGGAAGGATGTCTTACTTCCAACTTACTCCCGTGAGAAAACCTACCCTTACTCGCAAATTTGCCCAGCTCAAAGAAAGTGGAGTCGTGATGCTGGTAGGAACAGACAGCGGAATTCCCATGAAATTCCACAGCCAAAGCACTTGGAACGAACTCGATGTCTGGGTGAATCAGTTTGGGATGGATCCCTTATTGACCATTAAAGCAGCGACCTATTGGCCTGCGGTAGCCATGAAAGTGGATAAGGACTACGGTACGATTTCGGAAGGAAAATATGCTGACATCATCGCTGTGCGTGGAGACGTCCTTCGCTACATCAACCTACTTCAGGATGTGGATATGGTGATGAAGCATGGGAAGCAGGTGAAATGATCAGTCTCAGTAGGCAGAGCCAGGGATCAGTCCCAGTGGTCAGTCTCAGGGTACTGGGGGCAACCGGGATAAATTAAAGAGAAAAAGCTGCCTCTTTTTAGGAGACAGCTTTTGGACTGATACAGAAATGAAAATCAAGTCTCGCTTTTCTGAGTTTTTTTTACTTGGCTGGTTTATAGCCGATTGCATAGGATGTCCAGATTTCATAGATAGGCATCCCTGTTGAGCTCAGACCACTGTGATGCCATTCTCCATCGATGACCTCGAAATCAAAACCCAAACTGGCTCCTACCCGACTGTTATCTCTGGAGAAAAAGGTGATGTTTTCGGTATATTTCCCATCCTTTGCAGTGTAAGTACCCCCTCCGGTTCCTGAAAACTCCCGGGTTTCGGAATTGAATGCTACCCATTGGAATCTGCCTCCACTGAGGATTTTAATGGTGCGTCTGGCTCCTGGAGTAGACCGGGAAATCTGATCATCTCTTTTTCGTCCGGTAATCACCCAGTTGCCAGTCAAAGCATCCTCATCACTGGAAATCTTTTCCCAAACTTCCACCAGCATCCCATTATTGGTATCAGCCGATAGGGTTAATTTATTACCGGCAAGCTCTGCTTTGAAGGGAGTCGTAGTTCCTACCTGAAGTGGATTGAGGGTAAAAAAATCCAAAGTTTCGGAGTATTTGCCATTGGCATAGGCGTAAGGTCCTCCGCCTGCACCGATAAATGCATTGTCACTAACATTCTTTACCCCAAAGGCAAAATAGTCATCCTGGTAAATCTTGATGTACTCCTGTTCGGTGACGGCTTTGCCGTTTTGGCTTGTGAGTTTCCAAGCCCCTTCCAGGCTTTGGCCACTGACCCAGGCAAACAGAAACAAAAGCGGAAAAACAATTAATTTTTTCATGGCTAAGGCTTTTTAGATTGTTTTATTGAAATTCCCGATTCGGAGTCAGAAATCCAAAAGAAATTTGGTGATCGGAAAATTCTGGGCTAAAGCAGGAAGAAATGAGGGTGTTTCAGCTGGGAAACAGTAAAAATGACATTTGGGAAATGATCCCGGAGCGGAAAATCAAAAAGGTTCGGCTTGGGGATAAAGAGGTGGCTGTCCTAAGGCTGAAGGATACTGTTTATGCCTTTGAGCCTTTTTGTCCCCATCGAGGCGCTTCTCTGCTGACTGCCTTCACCAATGCCAAGGAAGAAATCATCTGCCCTCTTCATCAGTATCGGTTTGACCTAAAAACAGGGCAGGTAAAAAGTGGGTATTGCAGAGAAATGGAGGTTTATCCCTGTAGCTTGGACGAAAATGGACTGACCATCACCATCCCCCAATGATTAATGCAATTTGCTTCCGTTGGGCACGGGCCTTTCTACGGCTGCCAAGATAATTCCTCCCTCGGCAGCGGTAAAACCTGTGATTAAAATTTCGGACATAAAATCCGCGATTTGTCTCGGTTTAAAATTACAAACGCAGATCACCTGTCTACCAATCAATCGCTCCGGAGTATACCAATGGGTAACCTGTGCGGAGGATTTTTTTACTCCCAATTCCTCGCCCAGATCAACCCAAATTTTATAGGCAGGTTTTCGCGCTTTTTCAAAATTTTCTACCTGAATTATTGTTCCAACTCTCAAATCCACTTTGTCGAAATCTTCTAGGTCAATCGTTTGCATAGCCAAAATTTTTGCTAATTTTACAAACCTTTCTCAATTGCCCCAGTTTAATTAAGGTAAATCCAACTCATGATGTCAAAGACAAACAATTTCTTTTTGAAAAGTTTCGGTTTGTTTTGCTTGGTTTCTTTAGGTATGGTTTCCTTTTCTCAGGAAGCTTTAGCACAAGGAGAAAAAGAAAAAGTAGAGGAGAATGCTCCCAGAATTTTGGACAGGCCAGTTTCTGTTGAGGACCAAACCGCTACACAAGACCTCTCAACCATTTTAGGTCCGGAAGGCACTCGAGTTAGACCGATAGAAAAAGCGGCAACCCCTGCCAAAAAAGATAGTCCTGAAAAGGATACAAAAAAAACGGACTCTCCCTCCACTCTTTCTTTTAATCTTTTCCTTTACGTAGTGGACAAATTCAAAGAGAACAACCAACGGGCTGATTAATCATTCACCTCGTTTGAAAATATAAAACCCGCTTAGATTCAACATTTAAGCGGGTTTTCTTTTGATGTTTTTCTAAATCAATTTTCCTTGAGAAATTGCTCAATATCCTTGAGACTCATTCTTCCTTCGTAGTAGGCTCTTCCAAAAACTGCGGCATGGACACCCATATCTCTTAGTCTTCGGAAATCATCCACATTCCTCACCCCACCTGACGCCGCCAAATTGATGGTTGGAAACTTTTTTAGAATCTCCTCATACAATTCAAAATTTGGCCCTTCCATCACACCGTCTCTGGTTACATCCGAACATTTGAGAAATTTCAACCCCCGCTGATAGAAATAATCAATATGATCAAAAAGGTCAATCTCGGTCTTTTTCAGCCAACCTCTGATTTTAATTTTGTGATCTTGGGGATTGGTGTCTGCTGCTAAGTTGATTTTTTCTCTTCCGTAAGAAAGGATAAACTGAGCGAATCGTTCGGGATGATTGGCTGCTGCAGAGGCGATGGTAACCGTCTTGGCCCCGAATTCAAAACACTTGATCACATCCCCGTCGGTGGAAATACCCCCAGTGAAATCTACCTTCAAGTCGGTGTATCCCGTGATGGCTTCAAGGATATGATAATTTTTAGGTTCAGCTCTCCTAGCCCCATCTAAATCCACCAAATGAAGGCGCTTAATTCCTATTCCTTCAAACACCTGGGCAATCTCCAAGGGATTGTTGGAAATGACTTCTTCAGTGGAAAAATCACCCCTTTGTAGACGAACGCATTTTCCGTTGATCAGCCAAATAGATGGAATTATTTCGAACATGGGTAAAAGGATTTTTTCGTTTAGACTTTAAGCTTTTTCAGAGCAGAGGATAAATATACAACCCCAAAATGATCATAACTGCAATTCTTACAGAAATGATTCATTTTTTAAATCAAAAAGGACTTTTAGGCTTAAAATTATTAATAATACCTTAAAAAACTGATCAAAAAATCAATTTACCTATCCTTCCCCCCGAACCCGACGCCCAAACTGCACCTAGATCATTGGAAGTTTTTACGGCATGAAATCCTGTCTCCGAAAAAGAAATCCAAGTAAGACCCGAATCCAGGGAATAATCCGATCCGGAAGGTCCGACTGCCACCACTAGGTTTTCCTGCTTCCAATAAGCTACCCCCGACCGATAACCGAAAGGAGAAACATCAGAAATGGTAAAACCGGATGTAGTCGACAAAACTGCATTGCCTTCTCTGGAGTCTGCCAGTGTATAATCTCCTCCCACCAAAATAAGCCCATTTTTGGCCTCTGAAATGGCAAAAACACCTTTGGCACTTTCCCCTTGGGCCATGAGATCGAGGTCCTGGACAGTCCAAGACTTATCCAGAACAGAATATCGGTGCAGACGGCTGAAAGTACCCCCAGTAGCAAAAATCACCTCCTCAGTAGTCGAAATCAAAGAGGAAGAACTTGCAGCAAATGCGGCCTCTCCATCTAATGCTGCAGGCAAATTTTCCAAAGGTCTCCAAGTCTTTCCTCTATCCGAACTCCCTAAAATCATCCACTTTCCTCCCACAGGGTCTCCCAAAACATAACCTACATCCCCCGAAAAATAGATTGCGTCAAAAAAGGCCTCTTCTCCTTCCCTATGGACTAGGTTCCAGCTTTTTCCTCCATCCTCAGTCCGGTAAATTAAAGCAGGCTGTCCGGCAGATGCTACCACAGCATGGAGCTCATCCCAAGCGTAAATGGATCGAAAATCCACCGTGTCCAAACCAGCAATAACTCCGTTTTCCCATGTTTTACCTCCATCTCTGGTCTTCAGCCAAGTGCCACCGCTTCCACTTGCCCAGCAGATTTGGTCGGAAACAGGGGAAAGCCCTCGCAGGGAAGAAGTTACAGGGGTATGAAACTCTTCCCAGCTTGGGCTTTGGCTAAAAAGAAAATTGGATATCCCGAGAAATAAGAGGCAAAATGAAAGTATTTTCATGAAATATCTACTTTCCTATAGGCCTCAATCAGGGCTAATTCTCCCTCTTTTCCAGGCTGCGCATTGCCATGCTCCATCCCCAAGATTCCATCAAAGCCCTTTGTATTCACCCACTGAAACACATTGGAATAATTGATCTCCCCGGTTCCCGGTTCTTTTCGGCCCGGATTATCCCCGATTTGGATGTAGGCGATCTCGCTCCAGGTCTTCTCCATGGTAGCAATAAGATTTCCTTCATTTCTCTGCATATGGTAGATGTCATAAAGGATCTTGCAGGATGGACTTCCTACGGCTTTACAAATCATATAGGTCTGATCCGCATGACGGAGAAAAAGGTCAGGATTATCACTCAGGGGCTCAAGAACCATAGTCAGGCCGTGAGGTTCAAATATCTCAGCGCCTCTTTTCAAAGCTTCAATCACATTGCCCGTCTGTACCCCCATGGGAAGATTTCTCTCAAAATATCCCGGCACCACAGTCATCCATTTGGCATTAACCCGCTTAGCTGCTTCCACAGAATCCCTACAGGTTTTCAGAAAAGTGTCCAAAAATTCCTGTTTGCCGGTGGTCAGTGAGACTTTCCAGTTGTCTCCTCCATCTATTACAAACACGCCCATTCTCATACCCAAGTCACTCAAGGTCTTTCCTATCAATTCCTGGTCAGCTACGGGGCGCTTCAAAAGTCCATTGTCCTCAAGTGAACGGAATCCCTGATCAGCCATAAACTTTAGCTCATCCACTATTCCTCCCGGCGCATGATTTTTAAACATGCCAAAATGAGGGGCAAAATCCATTTTGAAGGGAATTGCTTTCCTTTTTTCCTCTGCCAGCGCAGAAATACTGACCGCTCCGGCAGCACTGAAAAGAGCAGTCCCCAGCCCCATTCGTTTGATAAATCCTCTTCTTTCCATATCAGATTACTTGAGTTTTTCCAGGGATTGCATGCGGATAATATCCATCGGCATTCGGCAAAAGCTTAGGCTGGGCATCCCAGGCCAGTTTTTCTGGGAAAAGATCCACAGATCCATTCATGGCCTCATCCCAAGTCAGGACTTTACCAGAATAGGTGGCATATCTTCCCATGATAGCTGTCATGGTCGACTTGGCTGCATTTTCTGCATCGGCAAACTTATATTCTCCCTTTACCAAAGCAGCCCAAAGCTCATCGTGCTCTTGCTGATAGGGATTAGGCTGATTTTCCCGGTCATGGGTGTAAATGGAATTCCCCTTCCAATCGGTCATGATGCCGTGATTCCCTGCGCTGAGGTACACCTTTCCTTTGGTGCCTTGGAAAGTTTCGTCTACCCGGTTGGCAGCACCGGGGAAGTGTCGGCACTCCGAGTGGATTACCGAACCATCCGCATAGGTAAAAGTGAGTACATGGTGATCAAATATCTCTCCATGGTCCTTACCTGTTCGGATTTGCCGACCGCCGGTTCCTTCAGCTTTGACCGGATAGGCATTTTTTACCCAGTTGGCAATATCGATGTTATGGACATGCTGCTCCACGATATGATCCCCACAGAGCCAGTTGAAGTAGTACCAGTTTCGCATTTGGTATTCCATTTCGGTCTGCTCAGGTTTTCTCTCCCTCACCCATACACCTCCGTCATTCCAGTAGACCTGGCCACCTACGATTTCTCCGAGGGCTCCGTCATGAATTCTTTTGATGACTTCCCGGTAGTTGTTTTGATAATGGCGCTGGAGTCCAACGACCACATTGAGCTTTTTAGCCTTTGCCTCTTCGGCTGCTGCCAAAACCTTTCGGATACCCACAGCATCCGTGGCCACAGGCTTTTCCATAAAAATCTGCTTGCCCTGCTTCACCGCCTCTTCAAAATGCTGAGGTCTGAATCCCGGAGGTGCTGCTAAAATGACCACATCAGCTAGTGCAATAGCTTGCTTGTATCCCTCAAATCCCACAAACATGGTATCCGGACTTACCTTGACTTTTTCAGCTCCGTATTTGGTGGAAATGGCTTTGTAGCTATTTTCCAACCGGTCCTGAAAAGCATCGGCCATAGCCACCAATTGGATAGGATGTCCTGTCTCAAATGCCTGGAAGACTGCACCGGTTCCTCTTCCTCCACATCCAATAACGGCCAGCTTCAGGTGATTGTCCGGAGCGGCAAAAGCACCGGGTACGAGGAAAGAAGGGGCCATCATCCCACCAGTCACCAAGGCGGATGTTTTGATAAAGTCCCTTCGGGAATTCAGATTTTTCATATGTAGGTTGTTTTAGGTTGTCAATAATCAGCGATGGGTTCTTGATTGAAATAGGCCTGAATCTCAGCATCAGAAGGAGGGTTCAGGGGCCTCACTACCCGCAAACCCATAAACGGTGCCTCTGGAAACCACCATTGGCTTTTGGGAATCTGCGGGTCAATCCGTTTCCAGTACGGATCAGAAGCCGACCGGTAAGCAGATCCGATTTGATCTTCCGGTGTTTTGAAACTTCCTCCTCTCACCGAATGCGGGTATAAATTAGCCGGCTTATTTACTGGATTGTCCTTGGGTGACCTGCTGTAGAATTCAGGATCGTACTGGTCTATCGTCCACTCCTGCACATTTCCATAAATATCGTAGATCCCCCAAGGGTTCGGCTTTTTTGTTCCTACAGGATGTGTTTGGCCCCCGCTGTTGGAAGCTGTCCAAGCGTAAGATTCCAACTCTTGAATATCCTCACCGAAGAAAAATCTAGACCCAGAGCCAGCCCTTGCAGCATATTCCCACTCCGCCTCAGTGGGAAGTCTATAGAAGACTCCTGTTTTCAGATAGAGCCAATGACAAAACTGAATTGCTCCGTATTGGGTCATACCTACGGCCGGTTTCCCTTCTTTGCCCATGCCAAAAGTCATATCCAAATAGGGTAAGCTTGGCCGAGTCAGCCCGTCAACTTGGGCTTCTACTCCTCCTTCAGTCATGCTTTCTTCAAAATTTTTATCCAAAAAAAGCTCAAACAAATCCCAAGTCACTTCGTGAACTCCGATCCAAAACGGATCAATCTTGACCTCATGAGCAGGATTCTGATCTGAAAAATCAGGCGAATCAGAGCCCATTTTGAATGAACCTCCGGGGATAGGGACCATTTGAAACTCCAAAGAAGTACCGGCAATTTTCTGAGCATAGGCTTCAAAATCCAACTGATCATTGAGCCGGAAGCTCAGGAAGGAAAAAAAGACAAGAATCCAGATTTTTTTCATGGAAGAGAACAACAGTTATTTATTCGGGGGGGATCACATTCTTTTTACTACCTCTCTTTTGGGAATTCTCAGAGACCACATTCCTCTCAGATCTCCGATTTGGTGTCCTTTGGCCTGATCTTGCGGATAAAGTTCAGCCAGTTTTGCAAGGGTTTCGGAATTGATGTCTCTTCCGGGATCCCCATGGCAGCTTAAGCAAAGTCCACCGGGAATTACGATCGGTTTGGTATAAAGGAAAACCTCACCGCCTTCGATTTTTTGGATGTTGGGATCACTTTTAATTCCATTTTCCGCATTGTATTCATAGGCCTCCAAAATGGGCAGTTCCTGCGGGTCCGGCTGGTCAGCAGGGTTTCTGTACCGATTGGATGCCCGCTTGATAGCTACTCCGTGGACCTTACCTACTTCGGTGAGGATAGGAAGTGCACTTACGCTACAGAATTCAATAGCTCCGGGCACACCTTTTTCTGAAATGGCATTTTGAAGCTGGGATATTAATTCCATTTGAGCTTCTGTGGAAATCGAATCCCCCCAAATCATGGCCTCCTCCAGAATCTCTGCCTCGGAAAGCTTTTTTACCTCCATGTTTTTATTTACTTCTTCGAACACCTCTTTGGAAACTCTTTCTCCTCCTCCACAGGAGGAAAAGAACATCAAAACCACAGAATATTTTATTATTTTTCTCATAGCTACTCCAATTGTCGACTTAAATTAAGGTATTCTTAGCTTCAACCGAAACAAAAACCAAGAATAGGCGGATTTTCCGCATCAAAATATTTTTCAAGGAATTTAGGTGTAAATTCAACCCAAGAAGTATCTAGGCAACATGCGGAAATTCTACTATTTTCTATTTGTTCTGATTTTTTATGCCATAATTGGCCAAGCCCAGACGTTCACCAGAATGCAGAGCTGGGGTTTGGATTTTGAGGCTATAGCCTGGATAGATGAAAACCGGGGTTTCATCGTTGGAGAGGAATTAATTGTCTTCACAGAAGACGGGGGATTGACCTGGAAAGAGGTTTTACAGGAGTTTGATTTTCGATTCAATGATGTGATTTTTTTGAATGAAAATCTTGGATTTGCAGTAGGTGAAGCGGGAAGGATATTTCGGACTATCGACGGAGGGAATTCTTGGATTGCAGTCCAATCAGGTACAGCCAAGGATTTGCTCAGCATAGAAAAATCAGCAGAAGAAACCCTTTTTGTGGTTGGTGAAGATGGAATCGTCCTCAGGTCTGAAAATGCCGGTCAGAATTGGGCTTCTGTTGATATCGGTATCACGTCAAGTCTAAATGAGGTCACCTTCCAAGAAAATGGCTTGGGCTTTATCTGCGGTGATCAAGGCAGGATCTCCAAAACCTTAAATGGAGGAGTCAGCTGGGAAACACTTTCTACAGGCATAACGGAAGGCTTAAAGACCATTGAGATTGCTCCTTCAGGAAGGGTCTTCGCTGCTGGAGAAGGAGGTAAGATCCTTTATTCGCTGGATACAGGTAAAAACTGGACCCAGGTAATTTCCCCGGTATCGGTAGACTTTCATCAGCTGGCCATCAGTCCTCTGGATCAAAGGATTGTTGTCATCTCAGGCTCGGATAATACTATAATCCGATCCACTAACTCAGGTCAGACCTTTTCTAGAATCAACACTCCAGCCCAAGGAGTGGGAAGAAAAATCAATGATCTTTCTTTCAAGCCTCAACTGGGGGTGGTCTATGCCATTGGTCAAGACGGGTATTCCATTTTTTCAAATAATTCGGGCGGAAGTTGGGCCAACAGACTCTTGGGAAACCGCACCGATTTTCTCTCCCTTGAATTCATCACCAACACCTACGCCCTGATTGGTGGGACTCAGGGACGCTTTTTCGTGACTTCCAATTCTTTTTTTACCGTCATTGACAGATCACTGCCTGAGAAAATTACGATCCGCACCCTTGACTTTTGGAACACCAATTACGGTTTTGTTGGAGGGGACGGAGGGAAAGTATTCAGGACATCCAATGCAGGTCAAGCCTGGACCGATTTGTCCTTGCCTAGCTCACAGGCTATAAACGGTTTTCATTTATTTCTTCCGGAATTCCCCTATCTGAGCGGGGATACAGGATTGATTGGCCGATCCTCAGGTACAAGTGGCAATTCTTGGGAGCTTTTTCCACCTGAAACCACCAATACAGAACAAAGCATCAATGATATACTGGGATTTGATTTGACCAATGCAATGGCTGTCGGGGATAAAGGCTATATCAGCTTCTCGAATACAGGTTCGATTTGGACAAAAGTCGAGTCGGGAACATCTAATGATCTCCTTTTTTCCACTCAAATCAGCGATTCCTCTGCTATGGTAGTAGGGAAAAATGGCACAATTCTAAGAACAAGAGACTTGGGTAAAACTTGGAGAAAAATTGAAGTAGAGACCGAGGAGAACCTGCTCGGTGTGGACTTCTTTCAGGAAACTAATGGATTTATTGTAGGAGAAAATGGACTCATATTACTCAGTACCGATGGTGGTGAGACTTGGAGAAAAACAAATGCAGGGACGGGTAGAAACTTAAATGCTGTCTTTGCAATCAACCCGAATAGAGCATATGCTGTGGGGGATGATGGGACAGTAATCAGCTACGACTGCGTACCACCTACTGGCAGCCTGGGTGAAATATCAGGAGTAAACACATCCTGCCTTCAAACCACCACCTACAGTATTACTGAATCTCCCCAAGCCGGTTCAGAAATCCTCTGGAGAGTAGACGGTGGGGAAATTGTGAGTGGACAGGGAACATCAACTATTGAAGTAAACTGGACACTTCCGGGTAGAAATGCGGTTTTAGTCAGTAGATTTAACTTCTGCGGTGCTGGACAGACTTCTTTCCTCGAAGTTCAGGTTTCAGATATTCCTTCCAATATTACTCCCCTAGTAGGTCCAGGAAGTGTTTGTTTGGAAGATTTAACCATCTACTCACTTCCTAATCGCATCGGGGTCAACTACACTTGGACCGTGACAGGGGGAGAAGTGATCAGCGGACAGGGGACAAGTGAAATTCAAGTTCGATGGACCAGCCCCGGGCTTCAAAATATTCTTCTCATTCAGGACAACTTCTGTGGCAAATCCTCCGAATTGGCCACTCCGGTACAGGTATCGAACAGACCCGAAATACCTGCTGACATCCAGGGAGAAGCTTTAGTCGGTTTGGGTGAGCAAAGCTATGAAATCCCAATTTTACCGGGATTAGATTACAGATGGACCTTGTCCGGGGGAGGAAGAATTCTTTCCGGCCAAGGTACAGGACGAATCCAGGTGATATGGGAATCGGAAGGAGACTTCGAAGTCAGCGTGGAGGCTCAAAATGCCTGCAATTTTGGTCCCAAGCGAACACTGCCGATCAAGGTGGATATCATATCCTCTGTCTCAGGAAAAGAACCAAGTGGTGTGATCAAAATCTACCCGAATCCCAGCTTTACGGGCAATCTTACCCTTGAATCTCCCAATTTAGATCAATGGACTTTTGTGGAACTGTTTTCGACTTCAGGGAAAAAGATTCAAGAAAGACAGATTCTCAAAGGAGAACAGGTTATTTACTTGGAAAATCTACCAAGAGGGCTCCTCCTGCTGCGCTTTAGCGGTCCTCGGGGCTTCATGCAAGAAAAGATTTTGGTTTTGTGATTTTCCTTTAAAAAAATTTTAATCGGGGCGGGTGATTTTAAAACAATCCCGACCAAATTTTATTCTGCATTATAAAAATCTTTTCAATAATATTTTTAAAAAACCCGAATTTCAGTTTGTATAAGGACAAGATTCAAAACATTATTTGGATTCAGCTTTTTGTTTTATCCAAAACTTTTTCTCTCATTTGGGGCAAGATATAAGCCCAATGAACCCAAGAAATTTTCAACCCGAAAGCCTGATGATGTCCTACGGCTACAAGCCTGAGCTATCTGAAGGAGCTATAAAATGCCCGATCTTTCAAACCTCCACCTTCGTATTTAAATCCGCTCAAGAAGGGAAAGAATTTTTTGAATTGGCCTACGGGAAAAGAGAAAAAAATCCGGATGAGCAACCAGGGCTCATCTATTCAAGACTCAACAATCCCGACCTTCAAATATTGGAAGAAAGACTTTGCCTCTGGGATGGGGCCGAGAAATGTGCAGTATTCGAGAGCGGCATGTCGGCTATTTCTACTGTTCTACTTGAATTCCTCAGACCCGGTGATTCCCTACTTTACAGTATGCCCGTCTATGGTGGTACAGACCACTTTATCAATAAGGTACTTCCTCAGTACGGAATCAAGGGAATAGGTTTTACACCTAGAGATTCAAAAGAAGAAATTCTAAAAAAGGCGAGAAATAAAGGGGTAAAACTTGTCTATGTTGAAACGCCCGCCAATCCCACCAATGCCTTATTCGACTTAAACTTATGCAGGGAAATAGCCGATGAGCTAGGAACAAAAGATTCCCCAGTATATGTGGCAGTGGACAACACCTATATGGGCCCCCTTTGGCAACACCCCCTCAAGTTAGGAGCTGACCTAGTCTTGTACTCTGCCACAAAATACATCGGTGGACATTCGGATTTGATTGCGGGAGCAGTTTTGGGCAATGCCGAATTGATGCAGCGAGTCCTCACTTTACGGACTTTTTTGGGGAATATGGCAGGGCCATGGACAGGTTGGCTGTTGATGAGAAGTTTGGAGACTTTGAAAGTACGCATGACCCAGCAGGCTGAAAACGCATCCCAAGTAGCTGACTTTTTAGTAGGTCACCCCAAAGTGGAAAAAGTATATTACTTGGGCCATTTGGAGCCCGGAAGTGACCAATACCGCATCTTCAAAAACCAACTGACCAGCGCTGGAGCGATGGTTTCTTTTGACATCAAAGGTGGGGAAAAAGAGGCCTTCAAATTCTTGGATGCACTCAAACTTTTCCATTTGGCTGTTTCTCTCGGTAGTACAGAATCCCTAGCCGAACACCCTGCTACAATGACGCATAGTGATGTGAGTGAAGAAGACAGAAAAAACCTAGGAATCTCTGAAAAATTGATCCGACTATCCATCGGAGTGGAAAACTATCAAGACTTAATCTGGGATATAGAGCAGGCACTGAATCAGGTATAAAAAAAGGGATGAGTTATTCCTCATCCCTAATGACCACGTACTGGAAAATGTCTCCTATTTTCCCTCGTTTGATGTAGGCTTTTTTCAAAATAGCCTCTGGAATGTAGCCGGCTTTTTCCAGTACGCTCATGGATTCCCCGTTGAAATCATAGACTTGGGCAAAAACCCGCTCGATATCAAACTTCTCAAGGATATACTTGGTGTAAAGTTTTACCGCTTCTGTAGCAATTCCCTTTCCCCAATAGGGTTCGCCTACCCAAAAGCCCAATTCCACATTGGTTCTCAGTTCGTCTTTGCCCCGCTCGGAACCCACAGCACCGACCAGTTTTCCTTCAAATTCAATGGCAAAGTTTTGTGGGGGATTAAACTTTTGATTATGCTCTATCCAATGCCTTGCATCATGAATGGTATAAGGCTGAGGAAAGCTATCCCGAAGATTCATGGCAATCTTGGGATTGTTGGCGAGTGGATAGAGCTGATGGAAATGAGACTCATTCCAAGTGACTAAGCTGATGTCTCTTTCTCCGGCAATGATCATAAAAGTACAGCGGTTATGGGGCTTGAATAGTTCAATATAGGAGGTTTCCCTTGGTAAGACAAACGGGATTTGATTACTCAATTCCTCCTGCCTGCATTTTCTCCAAATTCTCTGCCATTCTGAGTGCAGAGATGAATTCTTCGATATGTCCGTCCATCACTTCGGGGAGATTGTACACTGTTTTGTTGATACGGTGGTCGGTGACCCGGGATTGGGGATAGTTGTAAGTTCGGATCTTGTCCGAACGGTCACCACTGCCTACCATGGATTTTCTCTGAGCCCCAACAGACTCATTGTGCTTGGCTAGCTCAATCTCATAGAGTCTGGACCGAAGTACCTTTAGGGCTTTTTCGAAGTTTTTGATCTGTGACTTTTCATCCTGACAGGTCACCACCAGCCCGGTGGGATTGTGAGTCAATCGCACAGCCGAATAGGTCGTATTGACGGATTGACCTCCTGGACCTGAAGAGCAGTAGGTATCTTTTCGGATATCATTCATGTCCAGATGCACCTCTACTTCGTCCATTTCCGGTAGTACTGCCACAGAAGCAGCAGAAGTATGCACTCGGCCTTGAGATTCGGTGGCTGGTACGCGCTGCACGCGGTGAACTCCAGATTCGTATTTAAGCATCCCATAGACATCCGCTCCGGATACCGTGGCAATGATTTCTTTGTAGCCTCCAGCTGTACCAAAAGTCAAATCAAGCACAGTCAATTTCCAGCCTTGCATTTCGCAGAAGCGCTCATACATACGAAACAGGTCTCCCGCAAAAATGGCCGCTTCATCCCCTCCAGTTCCTGCCCGGACTTCCAAAATACAGTCTTTGGAATCATTGGGATCTTTTGGAATAAGCAATTCCTTCAATTCAGCCTCCAGCTTTTCTTTCCTTTCCCGCAAGTCTTCCAGTTCCATTTTGGCCATTTCCCGGAATTCAGGGTCTTTTTCTTTGTCCAGGATCTCCTTTGAGCTGTCGATATTTTGCAGCACCAGGGAGTACTCATCGTAAGCTGCCACGATTTTTTCCAAGTCTTTGTACTCTTTGGTCAGCTTGGCATACTTGCTCATATCCGACATAGAATCCGGCAAAATGATCAATTGACCTACTTCTTCAAATCGTTCTTTAAGGGCTTGTAATTTATCGAGCATGGGCTTTTTCTTGGCTGCGCAAAAGTAAGGAAATTTATTCTTGGAGCAGAAAGAGGGAATGGGCCTCCAATGAAAAGAGGCTGTCTCATAAATCGTTTAGTTGTCAGCCTGACCCTTCGATTTCGAGACTCTCGTCTCTCAAGTGCTCAGGGTGACAGGAGTCGAAGGCCATTTCCAGCTTTCCGGACGACATTTCGACTTCGCTCAATGTGACAAACTTAACTTTTGAGACAGCCTCTATTTTTTAAACTTGAAATCGGGCTTATTCCACCGTTACTGATTTTGCCAAGTTTCTCGGTTGATCCACATTACAGCCTCTCATCACAGCGATGTGATAAGAGAAAAGCTGAAGAGGAACTACCGCGACCAAAGGGACAAAGGCTTCATGAACTTCTGGAATCTCGATCACATGGTCTGCCATAGCTTTTACCTGAGTATCACCTTCCGTGACTACAGCAATCACTTTGCCTTTTCTGGCTTTCACCTCTTGGATATTGCTCACCACTTTTTCGTAGGAACTATCTCTGGTGGCAATAAAAATCACCGGCATTTCTTCGTCAATCAAAGCAATAGGGCCGTGCTTCATCTCAGCCGCAGGATATCCCTCTGCATGGATATAGGAAATTTCCTTTAGCTTCAGCGCACCTTCCAACGCTACCGGGAAGTTGTACCCTCTACCCAAGTAGAGCATGTTGCGGGCGTCTTTGTATTCTGCGGAAATGTACTTGATCAGTTCATTGGATTGAAGCGCCTTTTCTACTTTGGAAGGGATCGCAGCCAGCTCATGAAGGAGCTGGATATATTTGTTTTCCGGTAAAGTCCCTCTTTGGTAACCCAGCTTCAAGGCCATCATGGCCAATACGGAAATTTGAGCTGTAAAGGCTTTGGTCGAGGCCACACCAATCTCAGGTCCTGCGTGGGTATAAGAACCAGCGTGAGTAGCTCGGGGAATGGATGAACCGACCACATTGCAAACTCCAAAGATGGTAGCGCCACGGGATTTGGCCAACTCAATTGCAGCCAAAGTATCTGCTGTCTCTCCGGACTGGGAAATGGCGATGACAAAGTCTTTCTCATTCACCACAGGATTTCTGTAACGGAACTCAGAGGCATATTCTACCTCCACTGGAACCCGTGCAAACTCTTCAAAAAGATACTCTGCTACCAAGCCTGCATGCCAGGAAGTTCCACAGGCAGTGATGATGATTCGCTCGGCATTCTGAAACTTATTCATGTAGTCTCTCAGGCCTCCCAACACCAGTCTTCCTGATTTCGCATCAAGCCTTCCTCTCAGACAGTCTGCGATGGACTTGGGCTGCTCGTAGATTTCCTTGAGCATGAAGTGCTCGTAACCCCCTTTTTCGATTGCCTCCAATTCCAGCTCCAACTGATTGATGTAGGGGTTGGTATGAACATTTTCGATGGTTTTGACTTGAAGCGCACCATTTCGGATCACGGCAATTTCATAATCGTCTAAGTAAACTACCTTGTTGGTGTATTCGATAATCGGGGTTGCGTCAGAAGCCAGGAAATACTCGTCTTCCCCTACTCCAATCACCAATGGAGATCCTTTTCTTGCTGCAATGAGCGTATCCGGTTCTTCCATATTGATCAGTACGATCGCATAGGCTCCGACCACTTTGTGCAGAGCCAACCTCAACGCTTCTTCAAGTGAGCATTGATTGTTGACATAGATATCTTCGATGAATTTGACAAAAACCTCGGTATCGGTCTCGCTTTGAAAAGTGTATCCCTTTTGAAGAAGGTCTTTTTTCAATACCTCGTAGTTTTCAATGATCCCATTATGAATCATCGCAAAGCGCTCGGAGGCCGAGTAATGCGGATGGGCATTGACATCATTTGGCTCTCCATGGGTAGCCCATCGAGTATGGCCGATTCCTATCTTGGATTGAAGCTGTCCATTACTCTGGAGATAATTCTCCAACTCAGCCACTTTACCTTTCTTTTTATAAACACTTAGCCCATTTTGATCCAAGAGTGCAACTCCAGCGGAGTCATAGCCTCGATACTCCAGTCTTCGAAGGCCTTTGAGAATGATAGGCAAAGCTTCCTGCTGCCCAACGTACGCAACTATTCCACACATAATGAAAAATTCTTAAAAGTTGAATTATACTTCCGCAAAGAAACAGGTTTCGTGCCAAAAAAAATAATCCACTTCCATAAAATCAGAAAGTGGATTATTGGGACTTCTTTGAAATCGATTGTTTACCTAGTTCTGGAGTAAATCACCTGAACCTTGATCTTATCCTTATTGATCTTGTATTGGCGCATGGACCTTCTAAACTCAATTCCTTGAGTTGGAGTCTCAGCAAACAATAACCAATCCTGTCGCTGAAGCTGCCCCCTAAAGATGGCATTGACATGAGAAGTAATTCGGGTCCGGTATTCTTTATTCTCCGAATCGTACTGAAGGACCGCTGCCGAGGCAAAGAAATTATTGGGTACCATATTCCCATTCTCATCCTCAATTACCTGTGGCTGTCCGTCACCTTGGACATGCAATTCATTTTTGGCCGGAAGTGAACTTAGCAAAATTCTGTTTTCAGAATCGATGAATTTCATCACCATGGCAGAAATGGGATTGTTATCCTCATCCTGTGCCTCTATAGGACCTATATTCAGATTGATCTGATTGAAAGTCACGCCACTGAGCGTATCCAAGAAAGCATCAATTGGACTGGTATCCACTTTCAGGGCCATAGCTAATCCCGATTTCATTCCGACTATTGGGCCTACATCGTAGGTTTTTCCCCGATCAACAATGACTTGTGAGGGAGTGCCTGAACGATCAGATTTCACACCATTGAAGCTTCTTGAAGAAAAGGTGGTAATGGAAAAAGCAGTAGCCGTGGTATCCCCTGCATAGTGAAAATAAAAGGTCAGGCTGGTATTTCCCCCCAATGCAACTCCAATAGAAGTATTATCCCCCTCACGAGCTTGCAACGCAAAACCTGGAAAATAATCCCTGAATTCGAAAAGAGTCTGGAATTCACGGGAATTCCTAAGTCTGACGAAGAAATCACCTGCAAAGGTCTCGTCCACAGGGAACACCAAAGTAGTATCCTTCACCTCTCCAAAGGTCGCTTCTACCTCTGCGAAAGGTGTCGTTTGGTAATCCAGCCGATCAAAATTGTAATACAGGGTATCCAAAATCGGCTCAGTAAGCTGATGAACAGAATACTTCTTGGGCTGATCGAGATTAGAACCATTGACACTGACCACGTCCAGACTGAAGAATGTCGAGTCCAAAATGGCATCGTTTCTAGGTCTGTCCTCAGTCACATCCAAAAACATTCTACTGAAGGCGGTGGCCTCAGTCACCCCAAAAAGATCATCCTGCTCATGACCTGCTAGTAAGATGGTGGAGTTGGTCGTATTGAACGAGTCCAACAGAATCATCTGGGCATCCAAAGCAAACTCCCGATAAAAAACACCGATTTGGTTATTATCAGGAGATAATTCGATACCGATCCGGGAAGGATCGCTGCAGGAAGAATTAAGGAAAATAAGGGAAATCAGGGCCATTAAGGCCCATTTAACCGGCGAGACTGGTGTAGATGCCGTATAACTCTTCATGAGCTTGCTGCTCTTCTTCAATACTGATTTCAAACTTTTTATCTTTTGAGAAATCCTCGATGAGTTGGTTTAGTTCGGCAGAGACATCCTGACCCTTGATGACCATGTCGGCATATTCCATACCCAACTTGATGAATCCGGTGAAGTCTTTGCTCTTCAAAGGTGCTAAAATAGTGTCATCTATGTCCACCATCTTAACCTTGTTTAACAAATCGTCGCCAAAGGTATGGGAAAATCCATTGGAATATATCCCAAAGACAGTTTTGGTGTCTTTAAATAGCGGATCATTTTTGTAGGTAGTCTTCAGATACATCGGAATCAGGGAAGTCATCCAGTCGTTGCAATGCACGATATCCGGAGCCCAACCGAGCTTCTTCACAGTTTCGATCACCCCTTTGCAGAAGAAAATGGCTCTCTCATCATTGTCTTCGTAGAATTTCTCCTGCTTGTCATGGAAAACGCTTTTTCTTTGGAAATAGTCTTCATTGTCAATGAAGTACACTTGAAGCTTGGCATTAGGGATGGAAGCCACCTTAATGACGAGTGGTTTTTCCTCTTCGCCTACTGCGATATTGATCCCGGAGAGCCTCACTACTTCATGAAGTCGGTTTTTTCTTTCGTTGATCAACCCAAATCTTGGAACCAAAATACGGATCTCCATTCCACGCTCTTGCATGGCTTGAGGGAGAGTTCGTAAGAAATTGGCTACTTCAGAAGTTTGTAAGAAAGGGTTGATTTCACTGGCGACGTAGAGAATACGTAGTTTGGACATACTTGTGGGATTTTAATTAAAGTGATAAACAACGGTACAAAGGTAATAAAAAAAAGCCTAAAAGCCTTGTAATTCTGGATATTAATCTAGTTTTGCCCCAATTTGGCCGAAATACTGCCTTCCCGTGAAACGAATAAATACCCCCGCTGAGTGGAATCCGCTATGGCTCAGTCACCTCCAGAAAAACGAAAGAATAGGGTTTGTTCCCACCATGGGAGCACTGCATCAAGGGCACTTGGATTTGGTCCAAAAATCGGTGCAAAACACAGACATCACCCTAGTGTCCATTTTTGTCAACCCTACCCAATTCAACAATCCGGAAGATTTTAAAAAATACCCGAATACCTTAGGGGACGACTTGGAAAAACTGGAATCCGCAGGGGTAGATTACGTATTCGTCCCAGAGGTAAACACAATATATCCCGAGAAAGCCGAGCTCAAGCTGGATTTTGGAGATGTCGAGCGAGTCCTGGAAGGTGAATTCAGGCCCGGCCACTTCAATGGTGTGGGTGTCGTAGTGTCCAAGCTTTTTCACTTTATCCGACCTCATGTTGCGTTTTTTGGGCAAAAAGACCTTCAGCAAGTTGCCATCATCAAAAGATTGGTTCGAGACCTTTCATTTCCCATCGAACTGGAAATCGTGCCTACCCGCAGAGAGGAAGATGGGTTGGCAATGTCTTCCCGAAATCTCAGATTAAATCCTGAGGAAAGAATCCAAGCCCTAATCCTCATTCAAAGTCTGGAAAAAGCCAAAAGAGAACTTTTTGATGGAAAATCTTGGTTGCAAGTCCAAAAGGAAATCGAAAGGGATTTTCAGCAGGTTCCTTTAGCCAAATTGGATTATTTCGAATTGGTCCACCCCGATACATTTGAAAGTCAGACAGAATTCAACCAGGAGAAAAAATCCTCCATCTGTGTCGCAGCTTATTTGGGAGGAATACGATTGATCGACAACCTGCCGATAATTCCTTAATTTCGCGCCGGAAAAACTAAACCAATGCAAATCCAAATTCTTAAATCCAAAATCCACCGGGTGAAAATCACCCAAGCGGAGCTTCATTACGTAGGGTCGATTACAATTGATGAGGACCTCATGGACGCAGCTCATCTCATTGAAAATGAAAAAGTCCAAGTCGTCAACGTCAATAATGGCGAAAGACTGGAAACTTATGTGATCAAAGGAGAAAGAGGCAGCGGCCAGGTCTGTTTGAATGGACCAGCAGCCCGCAAAGCTGCCGTGGGAGACATAGTCATCATTATCTCTTATGCAGGAATGGAACTGGAAGAAGCCAAAAAATACCAACCCGTCCTTATCTTCCCAGATGAAAGGAATAGGCTAATCTAATGAACCCAACACTGAAAAAAGGAATCCAAATCGCAATCTCTTTGGGGATTGCTGTTTGGATTTTTTGGTTTTTGTATAAAGATATCGACGCTTCCAGCCTCTGGAATCAGTTGCAGACAAGTAATTGGTTTTGGATTGGTGGTTCTTTACTGATCTCTTGGGTTGGATTTTGGCTGAGAGGCTGGAGATGGACACTATTGATCTCAAAAGAAGAGGGAATTCCTATCAATCCAACCCGATCCTATCATGCAGTCATGGTGGGCTATTTGGCCAATCTCCTCGTGCCCAGAGCCGGAGAGGTCGCCCGCTGTGGGATTCTCACCCGCACCAATGGAGTTTCCTTGGGGCATCTACTGGGGACAGTGATTGTAGAAAGAAGTATCGACTTGCTCTTTTTGGTTGGCACCATCGCATTGGCCTTCCTATTGGAAAACCAACTTTTTCTGGAGCTCTTTTCAGGCCTTGTCAATGTGAATTCTTTAGGAGAAAAACTGGGGAACAACCTTCCCATAGTTCTAGGAGGAGGGGTTGTTTTGATTTTGTTTTTCTACTTTCTCTTCCGAAAATTTAAAAACCACGGCTTGATCAACAAGCTTCAGGGCTTTTTCAGGCAGATCTTTTCCGGAGTGAAAAGCATTTCCCAAATGAGCAATCCTGCCGGATTCTGGATTACTTCAGTTGCCATTTGGGTCATTTACTTTCTTACCATGTACTTTGTGTCGTTGGCTATAGAAAGCACTGCCAATTTGACACCGGGAGAAGTCCTTTTAGTCATGGTGATGGGGAGTATTGGCATGGTAGCCCCTGTGCAAGGGGGGATTGGGACCTTTCACGCACTCGTGGCGTACATTTTGATCCAGTTGGGAGTGTCAGAGACAGACGGAAAAATCTTCGCTGCCATTATTCATGGAACCCAACTCGTATTTATGTTGATTTTGGGTCTGATAAGTTGGCTGGCGATGATGAGAATTCCCGCTTGGATTAAACCTGACAAGGACTAACTTCGTATTCAATCCCGAATAAATTACCTAAACCATGATAATACTCATCGTAGTTGTATTTGCCATCCTAGGATTTGTGGTCAGCAGCAGACTGAAAAGCAAATTCAAAAAGTACTCTCAGACGCCTCTTCAGGCCAATCTCTCAGGTGCTGAAATAGCCAAGCTCATGCTTGCAGACAATAATATTCATGATGTGCAGGTGGTCTGTGTGGAAGGTCAACTGACCGACCACTATAACCCTATGAACAAAACCGTGAATCTTTCTCCGGATGTATTCTACGGCCGAAATGCCGCCGCCGCTGCAGTTGCCGCACACGAATGCGGTCACGCCGTGCAGCATGCGACATCCTACACTTGGCTCAACTTCCGTTCTGCCATGGTACCCATTCAAAACATATCCGGGAAAATCCTGAATGTGGTTTTGATCGCCTCCCTTTTGGGAGGATTTGCACTTGGACTTCCTGTTCCTCTGATTGGATACATTGTGGTAGGCTCTTATGGAGTGATGACCTTGTTTACTTTGGTGACACTTCCTGTGGAGTTTGACGCTTCCAACAGAGCATTGGCTTGGGTACAAAACCGAAATGTGGTCACCCGAGATGAATACGACATGTCCAAAGACGCGCTCAAGTGGGCGGCGATGACTTATGTAGTAGCTGCGCTAGCTTCTCTGGCTACTCTCGCGTATTACATTATGATTTTCTTTGGCAACAGGGATTAATTCTAAGAAAAAATAAGTTTACTAAAGGGGCATTTTTGCCCCTTTTCTTTTTTTGGCTATCTTTTCGCCAAGAATATAACACCCGATAATTTAACTACTTCTATGAATTTCCAATTGACCGAAGAGCATCTGGCCGTAAGGGAAGCAGCGAGAGAATTTGCTCAGAGCGAACTACTTCCCGGCGTGATTGACCGGGACACAGAAGCCAAATTTCCCACAGAACAAATCCGAAAAATGGGTGAATTAGGCTTCATGGGCATGATGACCGACCCGAAGTACAATGGTGGAGGAATGGACACGCTCAGCTACGTATTGGCTATGGAAGAACTATCTAAGGTAGATGCCTCCGCCTCCGTCTCCATGTCCGTGAATAACTCCCTCGTCCTTTGGGGCTTGGAAAAATACGGCTCCGATGCCCAAAAAGAAAAGTACATCCCCAAACTGGCTACGGGAGAATTGATCGGGGCATTTTGCCTTTCAGAACCCGAAGCCGGATCTGATGCTACCTCACAAAGAACTACTGCAGAACTCAATGGTGACCACTACCTGCTCAACGGAACCAAAAACTGGATCACCAATGGGAATACAGCGAGTATCTACTTGGTTATCGCCCAAACCGATCCTTCAAAAGGGCACAAAGGCATTTCCGTATTCATCGTGGAAAAAGGCTGGGAAGGATTTGTAATTGGAAAAAAAGAGGATAAACTCGGCATCCGTGGATCAGATACGCACTCGCTTATGTTTACCGATGTCAAAGTACCTGTTGAAAATCGGATTGGTGCCGAAGGTTTTGGTTTCACTTTTGCCATGGAGACACTCAATGGAGGGCGAATAGGAATTGCTGCCCAAGCCTTAGGAATTGCCGCAGGAGCATATGAATTGGCTTTGGCCTATTCCAAAGAGCGAAAAGCCTTTGGCAAACCGATCAGTCAGCATCAAGCTATTCAGTTCAAACTTGCCGATATGGCCACACAGATAGAAGCTGCGAGACTTCTGGTTTACAAAGCCGCATGGCTAAAAGATCAGGGTGAAGACTACGCCCATGCTTCGGCCATGGCCAAGCTGTATGCTTCGGAAGTAGCTATGAATGTGACCGTAGAAGCGGTTCAGGTGCATGGAGGCTATGGCTACGTAAAAGAATACCATGTGGAGCGACTCATGAGAGACGCCAAAATCACCCAGATCTATGAAGGAACTTCAGAAATCCAGAAAATCGTGATCTCTCGTGGTGTACTGAAATAATTAAATCCAAAGCGCGCAAAAAAGGGTATAATTCAAAAAAATTATGCCCTTTTTTTTATTTTCATGACTTTTCGAAAAATATATTCCAGTTCTTTTCTGGAAAAGTGATATTTTTACCTTCTACCTAAATCTTACTCCATGGATTATTACAATAAAATCATTGAATCCGTACACATCCGTTTTTTGAAAGGCAATAATTACCGGGTAGAAAAGGCAGTAAAGGTTAACGATTATCAGGAAAATGAAAATGCCTTGATCTTGCTGCACCATGGAAACCTAAAATTCGGAGAAGATCAGGAGCTGGTCAATGAAGGAGAGATTCTTTTTCTCCCTAAAGGAAGAAAAACAGTCCTTACTATAGGAAGCAGCAGTAAAAGAGCCGAGATGGATTTTGAGCAGTTTTCGGACTCCAAAAGAAAATACCTGCAAAGCATCAGCTTCAAAGACATCAAAAGCATAGATGAAGACTGCATCTCCTTGATCAATTTTGAATCGAAGGTATTCGATGTGGTTAACTTTTTTAATTCCCTGGATATTCCACCCTTCATTATTCGGTTCAATGACAGGATTGCCACGCTGATCGAGGATATCGTGAAAGAACTGGAAAACGGAACGGTGGGAAAAGAACGGGTACTCAAATCACTCACGGAAGTGCTGATGATAGAGCTGCTACGCCATATTTTGAAAAACCGACTATTCACCGAAGAGCTATCCACCAACGCCACCTATTTCAAAGACCCAAGGCTAATCGATCTTTTCAACTATATCAAAACCAATCTCAACGGCGATCTATCCAATAAAGTACTCGCTCAGGTAGCCAATGTGTCGGAAGACTATGTGGGCCAATACTTCAAAATGTTGACAGGAATCAACCCCCAGGACTACATCGAATACCAACGTATGGAAGCAGCGGTAGAATTGCTTCGCACTTCCAAAAAGTCCATTCGGGATATCGGAAAAGAAGTCGGGTACAAAGACACGGCCTATTTCTGCAGGCGCTTCAAGATGATGTATGGGGTGCCCGCGGGTAAAATGAGAAGAAGAGATTCTTTAATTAGCTTCCAATGAGTAATTGTAAGCTTTCTTGAGTTGCAATATCTCCTTAAGAAATTCCGGGTCTTTTTCGACCCTGTTTCCCAAGACCACCAAATCCGCTCCCGCATCAAATGCCATTTTCACTTTTTGTCTGGAATCCAATCCTCCACCGACAATCAGAGGGTCTTTAATTAGGGACTTAACTTCAAAAATCACTTCCTGACTTACAGCCACACTACTCCCACTGCCCGCATCCAGATAGAAGCACTTCAATCCCAAAAACTTTCCGGCCAAGGCAGTGTCGGCCACAAGCCTTACTTGGGAATTGAGCAAAGGAAGAGTTTGGCTGACTGAATGTACACTGAGCAATTCCCCATTATTGACAAGAATATAAGCCGTGGGAATCACTTCCAGCCCGGATTCATGAATTTGACGGGCTGCCTGCACCTGCTGACCAATCAGGTATTCCGGATTGCGCCCGGAAAGCAAGGATAAGAAAAGCAAAGCTTCCGCTTCTCGGGAAACTTGTCCGTGAGAGCCCGGGAAAATGCACACGGGAACCTCCAAAACCAATTCTTTGACTTCACGGATCAGCTCATCCAAGCCCTCTCCAGTGGAATAGCTCCCTCCTACGAGAATTAAATCTAAATCACATAAATCATGGGACCCCTTTAATCGATTGTCTATTCCCTTTTCCGGGTCTATCAGCCAAGCGACGCCTTTTTTGCCTGATTTAGAGAGGTTGTCAAGAAGTTTTTTAACTTTCTTCACTTTGTTTTTCTTCCTCAGGCTTGGCAAAAAGAGCACTGTAGATTTTGTCTTTGGCCAAAGCCAAGCCCAAAATCAAAACCCGCTGAGACAAAGTAGGCCAAAAAGTGGATTTCTTGGGTTCGGTAAGCCTCCTACGGATATCCTCATTGAGTAAGCCTTCCCGATCCAAAACTTCCAAGGCTTCTTGAGTCTTATGTTGCTTTTTCCTGCGGGTTGCTTTCACCACCGCAAAGGCCAAAAGAGCACCGGTAGCAACCACTGCTCCGACTTTCAACCAGTCTTCAGATTCTTTTTTAAGCAACTCGAGCTGCTTGTTGAGGGTCTGTTCCAGTTCTTCAGACCTTTTTTCCAATTCCTTACTCATCGGTAGTTTTCTCGTTTTTTATGTTGGAGAAAAAGTTTTTCAAAGCACCTTCTGTTCGCTGTCGCAACCTCAATGAATCCCTACTCAGATAAAGTACCAAGACGGTCAACAAATACATTAGCGCCACGATCAAAAATCCCAAATAAGGACTTTGGGTAAGCTGACTAAGAAAAAAGGCCAAAGAAAGAGACAAAAACAAAAAAACCAGCAGTAGCAGGCTCCCAATGATCACCAATAAAATCAGACGGGAAAGAAAACCCAAAAATTCTTCCTGGATTTCCTCTTTAATCAGCCCTATTCGAGCTTCGACTATTCCTCTGAGGGTCTTGATGATTTCCCCGACATTGATCATGGCTGAAAGTAAATTGTAGGCTAAACTGAAATCGAATATAAGCCAAAACCCTTCATCAAAAAAATTAAAGGGAAGCTCGTTCTTCTTCTTGGGTGTAAAATCTGTAGGTCAAAACCAGCTCCAAAGCAAGCAGAATCGCCTGATTGATCGGATAAAGCTGATTGAGATGATCGTCGATGTCCGAAAGCCGCGTGTACCATTGAGAGGCCATGGGAATTTCCATGGTATCGTTAATCTTTTCGGATACGATTCGATAGGCTTCAGCCCGTTCTTCTTTCAGTGGTTTGCAGGTGATCAGCTCTTTTTTCCCTGATTTTTGGTTTCTGCGTGCAGAAGCGGCAAATAATCTGCAGATCAATCCTCTTTGAGAATAATTGCCACAAAAGCCCTTTTTGCCATCCTCACTGAGTTTACGATATACCACACAGGAACCCGGTTCTTCTTCCATTGCCAACTGTTTGGCGATTTCATCTGCGATTCCCTTGGACTCCAGATCAAATGCCAGCGGCAAAAACTCCAAAGGTGACGCTGGCACCTTGGGGTTGGAGCAGCAAAACCCGCAGCCCGATAGGCATCCTAGCCCTCCTTCCTGATGAAATGTCTTTGCTTCCTCCTCCAGTTCTGAAAATAATTCCTGAACTGCCCGGGCCTTCTCTACCAGACTCATACGATGTGAATATTGGGCAAAGTTAGGGTGAGAAAAGGCGGATAAATTCTTCCGAACAAAGATTTTTTTGTTCTGATTTACAGCTTTTTACAAGACATTAGTCAAAAAGAATGACCAATATAGATTGGGAATCGTTTTTTTAATGTGTTAAACAAAGACAAGATGAGTCATATCGATGAGAAAAAGTCGGAAGAAAGAATCCGAAGAGCGTTTGAGGAAAGAAATTGGAGTGAAATAAAAAGCGAAAATTCCTGGGCAATTTTCAAAGTCATGTCGGAATTTGTGGAAGGCTTCGAAAAGTTGGCCAAAATAGGCCCCTGCGTGTCCATTTTTGGGTCAGCAAGGACACCCCGAGATCACGAATACTATCAAATCGCCGAAGAAATCGCCGCAAAATTGGTCCGCCACGGATATGGCGTGATCACCGGAGGTGGACCGGGTATTATGGAGGCAGGAAATAAGGGGGCCTATTCTGAGGGGGGCAAGTCCGTAGGGTTAAACATCCAGCTTCCCTTCGAGCAATTCAACAACATTTATATAGACCGAGACAAGTTATTAACCTTTGACTATTTCTTTGTCCGCAAGGTTATGTTTATAAAATATGCCCAGGGCTTTGTGGTTCTGCCGGGAGGTTTTGGGACTTTGGATGAATTCTTTGAAGCACTTACCCTCATCCAGACCAACAAAATCGGTCGATTCCCGATCGTATTGGTAGGCAAAGATTACTGGGGAGGACTGGTGGAATGGATCAAAAAGACCTTGCTGAGAGGAGACCCCAATTACATCAGCGAATCGGACTTGGATCTGTTTACCGTGGTCGATGATGCTACGGAAGCGGTCAAAGCTATCGATGAGTTTTACAGCAAGTACCTTCTCAGTCCCAACTTTTAAACCCATGACAAAAAGCGGACTTCTTTTTCTTTTCGTATTGGCATTTGCCTCACTTCCTTCCTTTGGACAGGATACCGATGGCAAAACGGTGGTGATCAAAACCCGATGTGTGTCTACTGCTGAAAATATTGGAGATCCGCTTTTTGTGATTTTTTTAGGAGAGCTCAAGGGGGAATACAATAGCAAGGAAATCGGAGGAGGAATAAACCCAGATCAAATCAAAGAAATGAAAGTACTCAGGACTCCTGAAGCTGTTGCAGAATACGGTGAGGCCGGGAAAAACGGAGTTATTTTGATTTGGTTAAAAGACGAATCACTTGATCAGCTTCCCAAGTCCATGGTTGAGAAACTATCCAAAACAGGATCTTCTTACCTCAACCCACTTTGAGCTTCAGCTCTCCTTGCCTTTTTACCACTTTCAGCTCAAAATGCTGATTGATAAATGCCTTGCAGTGATTCTCTGCCCATTCGGCACGGGATTCTGTATCGAAAAGTAGGGTCATTCTCAGCATGGTCTTGACATATTGCTCGTGATGTCCGAGATTTTTGACCCAAGAGAGGAAGGTGGATTCCCATTCTTCCTTGAATTTGTCAAAATGACTTCTACCATCAAAAAGTAGTTCGAGTTGATTGTCCCCGTTTTTGAACCGATAGATTCCACAGAGCTGTCTGTAAATCAATCGGATCCTGTCTGAGGGATATTCGAAGGTATCCAAAATCCGCTCATAGGTCTCATCCATAAGCCTAAGAGGATTGTAAAGATGCGTGTAGGACTTTTTCAATTCATACACCATCTGATCAAGCAGTTCTTCCTCCAGAGCAAACTGAGCTTGCCGCAAAATATAATTTTTGTCCAAAGGAAACAGCTTATCGATCATTCAATCAAGGGTTTGGGCAAAAATACTATTTCTCCTCCAAAAAATGGAAAAGTGAAATAGAATGTCCTGAAAAATCCTGTTTTTCTTTTTTTTGCCCATGAATGAAGGGTAAAAGTCTACCAATCAGCCGGTCTTGGGGACCGATAGGCACTCATTTGGTCCAAAAGCTCCACCGGGTCATCGGAGATGATAATCAAATCCTCCTGCTCGGGATAGAGGAAGCCCTCCTCCATGGCATGATTGAGAAAATCGATCAGCTTGTCATAGTAACCGTTGACATTGTATAGCGCCAAGGGCTTTTGGATATAGTGGAGCTGATTGAGTGTCATGATTTCAAAAAGCTCCTCAAGGGTGCCGATACCTCCCGGCATGGCGATGAACCCATCTCCACGCTCAGCCATCAGCCACTTTCGGTCCCGCATGGTCTCGACGATGATGAGCTCAGTACATCCGGTGTGTGCTACCTCGCGGTCTACCAGTTTTTGGGGAATGATTCCCAGGACTTCCTTTCCCGCAGCCAGCATTTCATCTGCGATTACCCCCATCAAACCGACTCGGCCTGCTCCGTACACCAAAGAATGATCTCTTTTGATCATCTCCTGAGCCAAGGCCCTGACTCCAGCCTCGTAAATGGATCCATTCCCTTTTTTGGACCCGCAGTAAACCGTGATTTTTTTCATGACAATCTGATGATTTTGGCTTCTAAAATAGAAAGATCGAAGTCTCTCAATCGGATGGGAAGATAGATTTTTTTATTTCAGGACTGAATCTCCCTGTGGAAAAGAAGAAAAACGAAAGTTTTCCTCTTTTGAAAAGTATCTTACCTTCATCTTTTAAATCAAATACCCATTCCCTTTTCCCCTCCAAGCCATGAAAATCTGCTTTGCTACCAACAACAAAAAGAAAATCGAGGAGGTAAAAGCTGCCTTAGGCCCAAAATACACCCTTGTTTCGCTTGAAGAAATCGGTTGCAACGAAGAACTTCCCGAAACGGGAGATACGCTTGATGCCAATGCTTTTCAGAAGGCCCGATATGTCAAGGAGCACTATGGAGTGGATTGTTTTGCTGATGACACGGGCTTGGAAGTGGAAGCTCTGCACGGCGCTCCGGGGGTGTATTCGGGAAGATTTGCCGGGGAGCCACGAGGTGACGAGCGGAATATTGGGTTGCTTTTGGAAAAAATGAGTAATCACTCAAATAGAAAAGCGCGGTTTCGGACGGTGATTGCCTTGATTCTTGGAGAAAAAGAGTATGCATTTGAAGGGGTAGCAGAGGGGGAAATTCTGGATAAAAAAGTAGGCTATGGAGGGTTTGGATATGACCCTGTTTTTCGACCTGTGGGCTTTGAAAAGACTTTTGCGGAATTGACTTTGGAAGAAAAAAACCAAATCAGTCATAGAGGAAAAGCGGTAAAATCATTAATTGAATTCCTGAGCCAAAGAAAATTCTGAGTAATCCCAAAATGAATTAACTTTGTCCCTCATGAAAAAACCCTTCATCGTCGGTATCACAGGAGGTTCGGCCTCGGGAAAGACCCTTTTTCTGGAGCGCTTGCTCAGCAGTTTTGATCCCGGTGAAGTATGTCTCATCTCTCAGGACAATTATTACAAGCCCCGTCATCTACAGCCGATTGATGCTCAGGGCGTGCATAATTTCGATACTCCTCACAGCATAGATTTTGAGCAGTATGCCTGTGATATCCGCAAAATCCAACAGGGAGAGACGGTTTATCGGGAAGAATATACGTTCAACAACGCAGCTAAAAAACCGAAAATGCTCACCTTCAATTCTGCTCCTGTAGTGGTGGTTGAAGGTATTTTTGTTTTGTATTACCCGGAATTAGCTGATTTGCTGGATTTAAAGATTTTTATCGATGCTAAAGATCACATCAAGCTCAAGCGCAGAATCATCCGGGACAAGGTAGAGCGGGGCTATGATCTGGATGATGTGCTCTATCGGTATGAAATGCACGTGATGCCCACTTACGAAAAGTACATCAAGCCATTCAAAAATGAGGCTGACTTGATCGTCCCAAACAATCAAAGCTTTGAAAGAGCCTTGGATGTAATCCGTACCTACTTAAGAGCCAAATCCTCTACCTAAGTCAAAAAAAAAGGCATTGATCGCTTAGATTATAATTATTCTCTATATTTGCCGCGCATGAAAAAGAACTTCGGCACATCCTCAAACTTATGGAAACAGCGGCTAACCATGTTGCTGGTGCTATTCTTGTGCTTTTTTGTGTCGAGTGTAGAATATCTTCCCAGTGCTGCTGATCAGGTAAATACAGAACAAACTGCCGAAAATCCTGACCAAACTATCATCAGTGTAGCTTTGGATGCGGTAGTCCCTTTTGCTGTACAAGTGGCGGACACGGTACTATACCTGATTTATCAGATTTTCAGTTTTGAACTGAAGCTCCCTACTCTTCAGGCAGTCTCTGCCTCCATTCCCAATTCTCTTGTGGAAACGCTTTTCGAGCGGATTATTTCCACCAAAGGCCCCTGATTTTTTTAGCTGACACCCGCTTTCTTTCCTTTTCGGAAAGACCATTCTCACGTATTTCTTAACAACAATTACTTATACCTTATGCAAAACAAAGGCATCATTGTGTTTTTGACAGTGGTCATTACAGCGCTCTGTCTGTATTATCTGTCATTCACTTTCGTATCCAATGGGATCCAACAAAAAGCAACTGAATATGCTACGGATACCAATGGGAATATTGATTTCGGGAAAAGAAGAGCCTACCTAGACTCTATCTGGAGACAGCCTGTTTACAGTTTTCTTGGCGCCGATTTTACTTACCAAGAAGTAAAAGAAACCGAACTTGGCTTGGGACTTGACCTTCAGGGCGGTATGCACGTGACCTTGGAAGTATCTCCTGTTGAGATCGTCAAGGGTATCGCCGGCAATCCAAGAGATGAAGGATTCAACAAGTCAGTAGAAGAAGCCAGAGAGGAGGCCAAAACTTCCAATTCACCTTTTGCGGACCTCTTCTATTCAGCATGGCAAAGAAACAACCCAGGTAAAAACCTAAGCAGCATTTTTGCAACTGCTGCCAATAGAGGAAGAATTTCTCTTGAGTCTTCTGATTCTGAAATCCTCGATATCATCAATACTGAGGTAGAAAATGCCATCGACCGTTCTTTTAATATCCTAAGAACTCGTATCGACCGATTTGGTACTTCTCAGCCCAATATCCAGAGAATCGCAGGTTCTGGCAGAATCCAGATCGAATTGCCTGGTGCTGACAATCAGGAGCGAGTAAGAAACCTTTTGCAGGGTGTGGCTAAGCTTCAGTTTTGGGAAGTATTGGAGCTCAACGAATATGGTGGAGCTATCGAAACCATCAACTCAACCTGGGTGGCTGACCAAAAAGCAACTACTACCGAAGAAGAGCCTGAAGTCGATGAGAATTTATCTCCTGAAGATTCTCTGAAAAATGCTTTGGAAAAGCAACTTCAGGAACTGGATCCCCTAAATCCAAACAACGACGTTTCTCCTGTAATCAGCCTGCTGAAAGCGAATTATGGTTTGGTTTACGATGTGAGAGATACTTTGGCAGTGAATCGAATCTTGAAAAACGAGCGATACCAAGCCTTTTTGCCTCGTGACCTCAAGCTTCTCTGGGGTGTGAAGCCCGTAACTGCTGAAGACGGTACAGAAATCATCGAACTCTATGCTGTAAAAACGGCAAGAGGAAGCGATGAGGCTCCTCTCGAAGGGGATGTGGTTACCGATGCCAGACAGACTTTGGATCAGACCTCCCGTCCTGCAGTATCCATGCAGATGAATGCAGAAGGTGCTAGAAAATGGAGAAAACTTACCTCAGAAAATGTAGGCAGAAGAATTGCCGTGGTATTGGATGACTATGTATACACAGCTCCGGTAGTAAACGGTGAAATTCCAAACGGTCAGTCTGAAATCTCCGGTAACTTCTCTCTTCAGGAAGCTCAAGATTTGGCCAACATCCTTAAGTCAGGTTCTCTTCCTGCTCCGACTCAGATCGTAGAAGAAAGCATCATCGGCCCAACTTTGGGTAAAGAAGCTCAAAGCCAAGGTATTATTTCCATGGTAGCCGGTTTGGTTTTGGTGGTCTTGTTCATGATCGCTTATTACACCAAGGGTGGTTTGGTAGCTATTGCAGCACTGGTATTCAATATCTTCTTTATTCTGGGTATTCTGGCTCAGCTAGGCGCTGCTTTGACTTTGCCTGGTATCGCCGGTATTGTATTGACCATTGGTATGTCGATCGATGCTAACGTATTGATTTTTGAACGAATCAAAGAAGAACTGAGAAACGGAGCTGGACTGCTTGCAGCGATCAACTCAGGTTACAACAAAGCCTTCTCTGCCATCTTGGATAGTAACGTGACTACCTTCCTTACTGGTGCTATTCTTTACTCTTTGGGTCAGGGACCAGTTAAAGGCTTTGCGATTGTATTGATGATTGGTATTGCTTCCTCCTTCTTCTCCGCAGTATTCATCACTCGGGTGATTGTATCCTGGATGACCAAAAAAGGCGACAAGAGCAGCATCAATTTCTCTGCTCCATTTGCTAAAAATGCACTTTCTGCCCTTCAGGTTGATTTCTTGAGCAAGAGAAAAGTAGCTTACCTGATCTCCACAGGGATTATCATCATCGGTTTGGCTATCGCAGCCATCAATGGATTGAAATTCGGCGTTGACTTCTCAGGAGGTCGATCTTACATCGTAGAATTCAATCAGCCCATGGTTCCATCCGACCTGAAAGTCGGCTTGGATGGGGAGTTTGACGGTTCTGTGGAAGTAAAGACTTATGGCTCCAATAATGTCTTGAAAGTAACCACTTCTTACCTGATCAACGAAGACGACGATGCTTCAAACTTGGAAGTGGAAAACAAAGTGAAGGAAGGAATTGCCAACGTGACTGGATTCAGCTTTATCGAAAACGCTGAATTGCTTGCAGAAAATCAGTTTGCAATCACCGGCTCTTCCAAAGTAGGAGCTACAGTAGCTGACGACATCAAGGCTTCTTCATTGGAAGCAATGATGGTGGCATTGATTGCTATCTTCCTTTACATCTTGTTGAGATTTAGAAAATGGCAGTTCTCTTTGGGTTCCATTGTGGCCTTGATTCACGATACGCTGTTCGTAATTGCTGCTTTTGCTATTGCCAGTGCATTTGGAGCTACATTTGAGATCGATCAGGTATTCATCGCTGCGGTATTGACCGTAATCGGTTACTCCATCAACGATACCGTGATTGTATTTGACCGAATCCGGGAGAATATCGAAAACAGAGGCACTCACAAACTGGTGAAGGTATTTAATGATGCCATCAATCAGACTTTGGGGCGTACCTTGATCACTTCCTTTACTACTTTGATCGTAGTGATTGTGTTGTTGATTTTCGGCGGGGAAGTATTGAGAGGATTCTCTTTCGCTCTTTTTGTAGGTATCGGTGTGGGTACTTACTCCTCTATTTTCATCGCGACTCCAATCGTAGTTGACTTGATGAAAAAAGAAATCGAGCAAGAGGCCGGACAAAAAGACGCCAAGAAAACAGCTTGATCCAAACAAAATAAACAAGAAAGGAGCAGATGATGGTCTGCTCCTTTTTTTTGTGGGATAAAATTCAACTATATTTTGGAATCTAAAACTTAACAACACTTTATCAGACAACCATGAAAATCAGCAAAGAAGACTTTGAGCAAATGAAAGCCAAGTATGACCAGGAAATCAAAAAAGGAAAGGCTGGAAAAGATAAAAACAAAGATATTGACGATCAGACCAACTGGATTTCCTATTCTAAAAAAGATATCATGGAGGCTTTGGGACAAGAAGGAGTAACAGGAATCAAATTTCACTTTACAGAATACACAGAAGAAGTGGCCAAGAAATATTATGGCAGCGATTCAGACAAGTATGTAGGGAGACTGGGATTGGTATTCTCTCCTATCTATTCAGGCGATTCTAGGATGGCCACGCTAAATGGAGATGAATATTTCGATAGAGGACAAATGTGCCCTCCAAAATGCGAATAGACGAAACCACATTACAGGTTCTTTTTGAAAGGTCTGACCATTACCTGAAGCTGATGCTATTTTTCGGAATAGCGGGTTGGATTGGTTTTTTATTTCTTAAGAAAGAGGATAAAACCAATCCAACAATGGTTTATTCCTTGGGAATCTTGCTTCATATAGCCTTCTACGAATTTTTGGCAAGCATATTGGCTGCTCAACAAATTAATAACCATTGGGTATACAATATTTTTAATGGCCATATAGGTTCAATTCTCTTTTTGCTTTTAATCCGAAGTTTATTAAAGAAGAAAATTCACCGAAGAATAGTCCTGTATTTCATTGCAGCATTATTGCTGATTTCTGGAGCTTTGCATTTTAACGGCATTGCCTCCCTTCATGATGGAGGAGAATACATTGCTTTAGTAAATACCGTGTTTATTCTTTCATCCTGCAGTTTGTATTTTTTTGAATTGATTACCATGGACGAGAATTTGGCAATCAATCCTTTGAAATCCTTCAGCTTCTGGATTACCACGACTATTTTATTCTATATTTCCTCCTCATTCATGATTTATATATCTTATGTTTACTTGTATACCAACCATATAGAATTGTATTACATGGTATCTGAGATTCCAAGACATATGTCCCTGCTTTGTAACTTCCTCCTTTGTTTTGGGATCTATTCACAAGTAATTAAGCAAAGATTTGAACTAGAAATCATTCATGTCTGAACAGGAAAGCCAATTTATCCTTATCCTTTTTGGAGGAATATTCTTCGCATTTTTTATGTCCCTGTTTGTGGTGGCTATTGTGGTCCTGCATAGGCAGAGGCAAGTACAAAATCAGGAAAAACTCAAGCAGCTCAAAGCAGATTACGACAAAATGCTTTCGGATATCGAAAACGAAATCCAGCAAGAAACCCTTTCGCATGTCGGAAGGGAGCTTCATGACAATATCGGTCAGCTATTATCTCTCGCCAAACTCAATCTAAACTCCACCAAGCCGGAAAGACAGGCTGAGGGCAAAGAGTTTTTGAACCAAATCATCCAAGAAGTCCGAAGCCTGTCCAAATCCCTGAATCTGGATTGGGTAGAAAGCATCTCGGTAGACGATTTCATCTCCGGTCAATTGAACAGAATTGAATCCACTGGTTTTTGCAAAACCGGGATTGAATCAGACCAGTCATTCAATCAGCTGGCAAAAGACCAAAAGCTGGTGTTAATTCGAGTAATTCAGGAATGCCTCAACAACGCCATTAAGCATGCTAAGCCGACAGAACTTTCTGTGAAAATCTATCAAAACGGGGTGGCGAGAAAAATTGAAATCAAAGACAATGGGGAAGGATTTGACACTTCTCTGGCCTCTCAGGGAAGTGGGATGTATAACATCAAAAAGAGAATGGAAACTATCGGAGGGAAACTGGAAATTGACTCAAAAATCGGAGTGGGGACTTTAATCCGACTCCAGCTCCCCACGCAGAATAAAACCTCTCTAAACCAACCTTAATTATGGGACTTTTCTCAGCTCTTTTAGGAAATGCAGGTGCAGTGCCTCAGGAAGAACTTTTCCAAAAATACGGACCACTTCTAACAGAAGGGGAAACTATAGAGCTTGGCTTCAAGCTGGTCCGAGATACATTTATATTCACTACCAAACGGCTGATTTTAGTGGATGTGCAGGGTCTGACAGGAAGCAAAAAAGAGTACACCTCGGTGAGCTACAAGAGCATTTCCAGATTTAGTATTGAAACTACCGGAACCTTTGATCTGGATGCGGAGCTCAAAATTTGGATATCGAGTGAAGCTGCACCCAGTATTCGAAAGCAGTTCAACAAATCGGTCAATGTCTATGAAGTGCAAAAGCTTTTGGCCTACCATGTTTTGAAATAAAATCAGGAATTACTAGGAATTCGCAAGCTGTCTTTCAGGGTTTTTTCCAGTTTTTTGATCCGAGAAAATGACATTTTCCCCTATCCTCTGGACAAAACCGTTGATTTTCAATAATTTCAAAAAGTGCCTTTTGGAATCGGCGGAGAAAATCTTGCTGAAAATGATAGCGAACCAAAGACCCTGCTATTATGAAAATCCTCTTTTTCATATTGATTATCCTTCATGGATTAATTCACCTTTTGGGCTTTCTGAAAGCATTTCAGATTAGGGAAATTAGAGAACTGACCTTGCCTATTTCCAAACCCATGGGTATTCTTTGGCTACTTACCACAATCCTTTTGGTGATTTACGGGCTAATGTACCTTTATCAGTCCAAGTATTCTTGGTTGATCGGTTTGATTGGGGTGGTGATTTCTCAGGTTTTGGTATTTATCTTCTGGAAAGATGCCAAAATCGGAACACTCCCAAACCTTCTCATCTTAATCATCGCGTTGATGAATTGGGGGCAATTCCGCTTTCAGAAAATGGTAGAAAATCAAACTCTCCAAATCGTCCGGGCAAGCAATCCTTCCGAAACCCAATCAGTCAAAGAAGAAGACCTGAAGAACCTTCCTGAACCGGTTTCTCGTTGGATTCGACAGTCGGGAATGCTAGGAAAACCCTATTTGTCTGGAGCTCAGGTATCCCAAATTGCAGAAATGCAAATGAGCCCGGACAAGGATCAATGGATGGAAGCGACTGCAGAGCAATATACCAGTATGAATCCTCCGGCCTTCATCTGGGTGGTGGATGCCCGGATGAACTCTTTTTTGAACTTTCGAGGCAGGGATAAATTTGAAGAAGGAAAGGGTGAGATGCTGATTCAACTCAATTCTCTGATACCAATCGTAAATGAAAAGGGAGAAAAATTGGATGAAGGCTCTCTGCAGCGATTCTTGGGAGAGATGGTCTGGTTTCCTTCTCTTGCACTCAGTCCGCATGTCCGTTGGGAGCCTATTGATAGCCACTCGGCCAAAGCCACATTAGAATTTCAAGGTACTTCAGGCAGTGGTACTTTCTTCTTCAATAAGGGGGGAGAAGTCACTCGTTTCTCTGCTCTCAGATACCGAGGCAATGAAACAGATGCACAGCGAACAGAATGGATTATGGATATTCAGGAATATCGCACATATGAAGGAATCCGAGTTCCTTCAAAAATGACCTCTACCTGGAGGCTGGATTCGGGAGATTGGACCTGGCTGAAACTGGAGGTGACAGACATTAAGTATAATCCTGAAAGAATAGAATTCTGACCGCCAGGAGAAAAAGCAACATGGATTCAAATCACTAAAAATCATTAACTTAACTCGATCCAGGAATGAGAATGATGACTTTTTGCGAAGCTTTCGATTTCCTTTAGTACTGAATTCTCTTTTTTCAAAAACTTAACCTAGCACCTTATGGAAAATAAAGCCTTAGCCTTTGACTATCTGAAAAATCTGATGCTAGTCAACGAAGAAGCGGATAAGCTGGCCTCGGAAGACCCCAATTTATCACAAGAGGACAAAGAGACCCTACTCCCGCTGATGACCCTAATCAAAGAAGTTTCTGCAAAAGCCAGGGAAACTGACTACCTGAAGTCTGAAAATGGAAAAAAATTAAACGAAGACCAGGTAAAGACACAAATCCGGGTATCTGAACTCTATACCCGAAACATGGAAAATACCTATGAGACAATAATGAGCATAAAAAGCTCCCTTCAGCTGGTGGTCAAAGATGCGACACGGGCCTACAATTACATCATGGCTATGTATATCACTGCATTTATTCTAGGAATTGGGCTGATTGCGACTTCCATTTATTTTGCAGCCCACGACAAGACCATTTTGGCCATTGCCTTTGGTTCGGTGGGATTGTTGGATTTGGTTACCACTTTCTTTTTCAAACCTCCTTTGGAAATCCAAAACAGCCGATCCAACCTCTCCCAACTCATGATTATCATTACCAATTGGTTTGCCGAACTGATGAATACGAACACCTATATCGCCCAGAGAGGCACCGATATCAAATGGAAGGAAATGAAGGAAATCTCCGATGCGCTGAATGAAAGTACCAAAAAGATGGTCAGCCTGATTGAGGAATATTCTGAAGTGAGGAAGTAGGCAGTCTTATTGAATCCATATAGTAATAGTCCCGAATCCAATGAATACGGGACTATTTTTTTTGAAGACTATTTTAATCGTATTTACAACAACTCATTTGCCAAATTGGCCAGTTCTGACCGCTCACCTTTCTCCAGCTTGATGTGGGCATAGAGCGGATGGTCTTTGACCCGATCGATGAGGTACGACAAGCCGTTGGATTGGGAATCTAAATAGGGCGTATCGATCTGGAAAACATCACCTGTGAAGATGATTTTGGTGTTTTCACCTGCTCTGGAGATGATCGTTTTGATCTCATGCGGAGTCAGGTTTTGCGCCTCATCCACAATAAAGAAAATATTGGAAAGCGACCGTCCGCGAATGTAAGCTAAAGGCTGTATGACCAGCTTCTCCTGATTGACCAGTTCGGTGATTTTTTGGTATTCCTTGTCGGTCTCCTTGTATTGATTTTGGATAAACTTCAGGTTGTCCCAAAGTGGCTCCATATAAGGATTGAGCTTGGACTTAATATCACCCGGCAAGTATCCGATGTCTTTGTTGGAAAGAGGCACAATGGGTCGGGCCAAAAAGACCTGCTTGTATTCCCGACGCTGTTCAAGTGCACCTGCCAAAGCAAGTAGCGTTTTCCCTGTTCCTGCTACCCCCTGGATAGAGACCAATTTGATTGCCGGATTCATGATGGCATGAAGAGCAAAAGTCTGCTCGGCATTTTTGGGCTTGATATTGTAAGCTAGCCTTTTATCTACCCGCTCCAAGACATTTTCCTCTGAATTGTAAAATGCCAGCACGGAGTTTTTATCACTTTTGAGGATGTAGTAGGCATTGGACTTTCTCTTTCGGGTACCCAATACGTGCTTTGCCTCAATATACCCCTGCTCGTAGAGCTTATTGATCGCCTCGGGATCGACCGACTCCATGACGTATTTTCCGGTATTTTCGAGCTCGGTGATGTTTTTGATTTTGCCCGTTTCGTAGTCCTCGGCATGGACGTTTAAGGATTTGGCTTTGAGACGAAGGTTGATGTCCTTGGATACCAAAATGACCTTTCGGGACTTTTCCGTCTCCTGAAGGTGGACAGCCACGTTGAGGATTTTGTGGTCATTTTTTTCCTCTCCGAAGATTTCAATGGCATTTCGCTCGTTTTCTGGATGGTTCATCATCACTTTGAAATTGCCCTTGGTCTTTCCGTTGAGTGGAGTCCACTGATCGATGCGCTGATCTTGGGACAGCTTGTCCAGCAATCGGATAAATTCCCGGGCTTCAAAGTTTTTGGTGTCGTTGCCTTTTTTGAACTGATCCAGTTCCTCCAGCACTGTGATCGGAATGACCACGTCGTGCTCGGCAAAGTTCATGATGGAGTTGTGTGCGTAAAGGATCACTGAGGTGTCCAGCACAAAGATTTTCCGATCTTTATCGGATTTGGCTCTAGGCATGCGCAGGAAAATTGTAGTGGTGTAGTGCTGAAATAATTTAAAAAATAATCTCGGGGATTAGGCATGCATTTCCAATAAATTATGGTTAAAAATCACGAAAAAGGGGGATAGGCTTGAGAATCAATTTGATAAAAAAGCTGTAAAGTGACAAAGTTTGAAAGTTGCAAAGTTGCGGGAGACTTACCTTACAAGTTTCCAACCTTCCAACTTTAGAACTTTAATCCAATAATGCCCGAATATCCTCATTATCCAAGCTCTTCATAAAGCTTTCCTCATTGGAAATGAGTTCTCCTGCAAGGGCTAGCTTCCGATCCTGAAGGGCCATGATCTTTTCTTCAACGGAGCCTCGGGTGATGAATTTGTAGATGATCACCTTGTTTTCCTGTCCGATACGGTGGGCCCGGTCTATGGCCTGAGCTTCTACGGCAGGATTCCACCAAGGGTCGAGTAGAAACACATATTCCGCCTTGGTTAGGTTGAGACCTACGCCACCGGCTTTGAGTGAGATGAGGAACACCTTGATCTTATCATCATTTTGGAACTTCTCCACCTGTGCCTGTCGATCCCGAGTAGAGCCATCGAGGTAGGCATAGGGAATATTATTCTCTTCCAAAAATGCCCGAACTATACTCAGGTGCCGAACAAATTGGCTAAAGACCAATACCTTGTGATCCTCTGAAATGGTCTCCTGAAGCATGTATGTGATATCCTCCAGCTTTCCGGATTCTCCTTTGTAATCTTCTCTTACCAGCTTGGGATGATTGGCGATCTGACGAAGCTGTGTCAGGCCCCGAAGTAGGGTGAATTGCTGTGCACCCCTACCCGCAACAGCGAGTTCACCGATGATTTTTTCCCGGTAGTAGCTCTTCACTTCCTCATAGACTTTTTCCTGTTCGGCGGTCATGTCGGAGTACTTCACATTGGTGAGCTTTTCAGGAAGGTCTTTGGCCACTTGAGATTTGAGTCTTCTTAGGATAAAAGGCTTGATCATCGCATGAAGACGCGAAGCCTTGTCCTTGTCATTTTGCTTCTCGATGGGCAGCAAAAACTGTTTTTTGAACATATTCTGATTGCCCAAAAGCCCAGGATTGACAAAGTTCATCTGAGACCAAAGGTCCATGGTTCCGTTTTCCACCGGAGTACCGGTAAGGATGAGTCGGCGCTTGCTTTTCAGCTTGTTGACAGCCACGGCGATATTCGAAGATGGATTTTTAATCGCTTGGGATTCATCCAGAATGATGTAATTGAAGTAAAAGTCCTTCAATACGTCGATGTCCATTCGTACAATTCCGTAGGAGGTCAGGACCACATCATAGCCTCGAAACTTCCAAGGATCTTTGATCCGCTGCGTGCCTGAATAGACTAGGATTTTCAGCTCGGGAGCAAACTTTCTGGCTTCTAGCTCCCAGTTGTAAATCAGGGAAGTGGGCATGACAAGCAGGGAAGCAAAGCCGGGATTTTCCTCCTTTTCGTAAGAAAGCAAGGCCAAGGCCTGCACAGTTTTACCCAAACCCATATCATCTGCGAGACAACCTCCAAACTGATATTCGTTAAGAAAACGAAGCCAATTGTACCCAGCCTGCTGATAGGGACGCAGTGTACCATTGAATGAAGAGGGGATTTCGTAGTCGTCAATCGCATCAAACTCCCGCAGCCGTTCCAATTTCAGGCTAAGGGTAAGTTTAATCAGCTCCCCATTTTGCAGCTCACGGGCAAAGGCCAAGTGATGCTTGCGAAGCACCAACTCATCAGCAGATCGCTCCTCGATGAAATTGAACAGCTCCGAGTAGTTGACGAACCAAGATGCAGGAATCACGGCAATCTCCCCATTCGGCAGCTCAAACTCTGTCTTACCCGAAATAATCAAGCGACGGATTTTGGCAAAAGGAACCAGATAAACCCCAAACTTGATCATAGCCTTGACATCAAACCAGTCAATGTTTTCATTGACCTCAATGGTAATCTGTGCCTTGCCTAAATGATAAGTCTTACCATTAAGGCCATTTTTCTGGACAATTTGAATCCGGTTTTCCTCCAGATACTCTTCGTTTATCCCCAGCCACTCAAATGCCTGCGTTTTTGGAAGACTGAATTTTCCATGGGTAAATGCCATTCCCTTTTTCTTGAGAATGGTTTCATATTTTTTTTCTACCTGAGAAGTCCTGACGGTCTTGTAAAAAGTGTATGTATCATTTTTCTCTTCCAAGCGGACCGAATTCCCACTGTTTTCTCCCCCAGCCGACTGAATTCCAAAATCATATTCTCCGTACTGAAATCGTAGCTCAAAGACTATTTTACTTTCATCAGGCACTGAAGATTCGGCACCAAAAAGATCCTCACCACCATTATACTGAAGTTCACTGATTGCCAAAAGTGCCTGCGGGGAAGCCTGCTCAGTTTTGATTTCAAAACCCCTGGCCTCCACCTCAAATTGGGTAATGAGATTTTTCATGAACCCACGATAGTAATTGGGTTCAATCCTTTTCTCAATGACGATGAATTTCTTATTGAGGAATGCCTGTAGCTTCTTTCCGTCTATCCCCTTTTCAAAGTGAAAAAGCTGTTGATTGACTATCAACCAAGCCGGCTCTTTGCAGATGAAATAGCCGTTTTTGTACTGCCAATCCAGTTTTAGGTTTTTGTGCTTAATGGTAGGCCAATAGTGGGTATTATCCGGGTTTTTATGAAAATGAAACAAAACCGTAGCTGGTTCGGGATTAACCTGAATTTCTTTCCAGGCTGGGTATTTATCCGACCCCATTTCAAAAAGCCGCTTTCCGATCAGTTTGGGGAGAATTTTGGAGCGCTTGATCTCCAGATTTTCTGCCAAAAGCCCTTGAATATCCAAATCTTCTGTCTTAGGATCATAAATCTTCTGAAGAAATTCTGTTGGCTTGATGTTCTTCTTTTTCATGTATTGCTTGACCACCACTTCAGGCTGCATGGAGTCCATGAGTTTGATCAATTCGTAATCGGTAGCATCAAGACCAGAGTCAAATTCTGCGGCATTGGCAGAGCTGATATTTTGGTAAGCGAGAGAGAGCCTTCCTTTTTCGTCCAATTGCACAACAAATGACTCCAAAAGAAGCCCGAGGTATTCATGACTGAAAATAGAATATACTATCTGAAAAGGTTGATCCGAATTAACTATCATAAGTGATACTATATAGACTTCGAATTTATTCTCAGACTATATTTTGAAAGGTTGGAGGTATGGCTACGAAAACACAAATTGAAAAGTACTAAAAAAGTCCTTTCCAAATGATAGACACGAAGGGATTTTTCAAAAAAAAGCCTGAATCTTATCGATTCAGGCCCTTTTCTTCCTTCCTTCTGCCCAAAATCAAGGGGTAATCTCTTCTTTAGGGGCAGTAGCCTCTTCTTTTTTCTCAGGGAAAAATCTGTTTTGGAAAATAAGAATTATTGCCACTCCAATAAAAATTGAAGCATCGGCAATGTTAAATATCGGCCAAAGTGCAGTATAACTTCCCCCCCACAATGGAACCCACTCCGGTATATATCCTTCCCATATATCAAAGTAAAACATATCCACTACCTGCCCATGGAACCAAGGAGTTGGTGCATTGTAGGGTGCATTGTCCAGCCAAACACCATAAAAAATAGAATCTACCAAATTGCCAATAGCACCTCCCAATATCATTGAAATACATAGGATATATAGTGGATGGTTTTTCTTATCAATAATATAGGACAGATAATATCCTATCCCGACCATGGCTACCAAACGGAAGGTAGTTAAGATCATTTTTCCGTACTCGGATCCCAGCTCCATCCCGAATGCCATCCCGGGGTTGGTGGTGTAGTGAAGCTTAAACCAGTCTCCGAAAATAGGAATCTGTCCCGGAGTACCAAAGTCCATCTGAAAATGAACCAGCATTTTTACTGCCTGATCTAGGGCAATGACCAGAAAAGCAATCCCAAAATATTTAAGGTAAGTATTCATTGAATGGGCTTTAGGCCTTTTTTACGTTTACCAACAGTTCAAAATCATCCATATCCAACAAGGTCCCCTCGGCAATCGGCATCACTTCCAGCGTTTTGGCCTGAGTTTCGGATTGAATATAGTCCCCAAAGGACCTTACCGCGGCATCTACCAATTCGTTTCCACTTGCCAAGACAATCTGAATTTTGTCCTGTACTTCCAAGCCCATGTCTTTTCTGAGGTTTTGGATTCTGTTGACCAAATCCCGGGCTACCCCCTCCTGCTTCAACTCGTCGGTGAGATTCACATCCAGTGCTACAGTGAGCCCTTGGTCAGAGGCCACAGACCATCCCGGAATGTCCTGAGTGGTGATCAATACCTCCTCTAGCAGAATGTCCATGGGCTCGTTTTCCACAGTTATTTCAAGCTTGCCCTCACGCTCGAGTTGGGCGATTTCGGCCTGACTCCATGCGCTGATGGCAGCATTGACCAAACGAAGCTTTGGTCCCAGTTTTTTACCTAAAACAGGCAGATTGGGTTTTACATTTTTTACAAAAATGCCAGAAGCATCATCCAGATACTCTACTTCTTTGATATTGACCTCTGTTTTGATCAAGTCCTCTACATGCTCTATCTGAGCCTGAGACTTTTTGCTCAAAACCGGAATCAAGATTCGCTGAAGCGGCTGACGGACTTTCAGCTTTTCCTTTTTGCGAAGCGAATGCACCAAAGAAGAAATGGTCTGAGCCAAATCCATACTCTCTTCCAAATCTTTGTTGATCAAGGACTGATCTGCTGAAGCCCAATCCGTCAAATGAACGGAGGCTTGGCCACTTTCGCCCGCTTCTGTCAGATTCTTATACATCCAATCGGCATAGAAGGGAGCAAAAGAAGACATCAACTGGGAGATCGAAAGCAAACACTCGTATAGGGTCTCGTAGGCCGCCTGCTTATCCGGGTTCATATCCCCTCTCCAGAATCGCTTTCTTGCCAGTCGCACGTACCAATTAGACAGCTGATCTACGGTGAAGTTCATGATGGCGCGAGTTGCCTTGGTCGCATCGTAATTGTCCATGGCTTCCTCCACCTCGGCGATCAAGGACTGCAATTTGGAAACAATCCACTGATCAAGCTCTGCACGCTGACTTACTGGAACAAATTTCTCCTTGTCGTAGACAAAAGCATCCAAATTGGCATAAAGGGCAAAGAAATTATACGTATTCTGAAGGGTGCCAAAGAAACGTCGCTGCACTTCTGCCACCCCGTCCAGATTGAATTTCAGGTTGTCCCAAGGATTGGCATTGCTCAGCATGTACCAGCGCAAGGCATCCGGACCGTATTCCTTCAGGGTTTTGAATGGATCGATGGCATTGCCCAATCGTTTGGACATTTTGTTCCCATTTTTGTCCAGTACTAGTCCATTGGCGATCACATTTTTGAAAGCCACACTGTCAAACAGCATTACAGCGATCGCATGCAGGGTAAAGAACCAACCTCTTGTCTGATCTACTCCTTCTGCGATATAGTCTGCGGGATAATTGGCTTTGAAAATAGCCTCGTTTTCGAATGGATAGTGCCATTGCGCATAGGGCATCGCCCCGGAATCAAACCACACGTCGATCAAATCCGGCTCACGGAACATCTTTTCCCCCTTGGCAGACACCAGAATCACATCGTCCACATAGGGTCTGTGCAAATCCAGTTCTTTTCCTTCGTAAGGGGATTTTTCCATGAAACCAGCCGAGATGGATTTCTCGATTTCGGCATTGAGTTCAGCAATGGACCCAATACATTTTTCTTCAGTCCCGTCGCTTGTTCTCCAGATCGGCAGGGGTGTCCCCCAAAATCTGGAACGGCTGAGGTTCCAGTCCACGAGATTTTCCAGCCAGTTGCCAAAGCGACCTGTTCCGGTAGCTTCCGGCTTCCAGTTGATAGTTTTGTTGAGGGCTACCAGCTGCTCTTTGTAGGCCGTGGTTTTGATAAACCAGCTTTCCAATGGATAGTACAAGATTGGCTTGTCCGTTCTCCAGCAGTGAGGGTAGGTGTGCTCGTATTTTTCGACCTTGAAGGCCTTGTTTTCATTCTTAAGAATGATGGAGATAATCACGTCGGTGTTTTTGTAATCCGCGGCGCTCTCATCATCATTGGTGTAGTTTTTCACATAGTAATCACTGGCCCCATAGTCTTTGTGGGCAGTAATTCCATGCTCTTTCATTTTGGCAGCGAGGTATTCACCTACGACTGGAAGGAATTTCCCCTGCTTGTCTACTACCGGGATTTCATTTCCTAGGTCGTCCTTCACAAAGACACCAGGTACGTTGTTTTGCACCAAAGTCCTAAAGTCATCCGCACCAAAGGCTTTGGCCAAGTGAACGATACCCGTACCGTCTTCGGTGGTCACGTAGTCCCCAGCGACTACAGTGAAGGCAGGACTTGGCAAATCCAAATCGGCAATGGGGAATAGCTGCTCGTATTCCCAACCCAACATGGATTTTCCTTTGAACTCCTCGATGACTTCGTATGGGATCAGCTTGTCGCCGGCCTTGTAATCTTCCAGTTTCAGTTCGGAAGCCTTTGGGTTAAGGTAAGCAGCCATTCGGGCTTTGGCCAAAATGACGGTAACCGGCTCATGGGTGTAGGGATTGAAGGTTTTTACTTTTACATAATCCAGATTTTCTCCTATCGCCAAGGCCGAGTTGGAAGGCAAAGTCCATGGCGTGGTCGTCCAGGCCAAGATATATGTATTTTCTTCACCTTTCAGCTTAAACTGAGCCGTGATGGACGTGTCTTTGACGTCCTTGTAGGTTCCGGGCTGATTCAGTTCGTGGGAGGAAAGACCCGTCCCTGCGGCAGGAGAGTAGGGCTGAATGGTATAGCCTTTATACAAAAGTCCTTTGTCATACAGCTTCCTGAGCAGGTGCCAGAGGGATTCGATATACTTGGAATCAAAAGTGATGTAAGGATCGTCCAAGTCTACCCAATAGCCGATTTTCTCAGTGAGGTCATCCCATTCGTTTTTGAATCGCATGACCGTCTCCTTGCATTTGCGGTTGTATTCCTCCACGGAGATTTTCTTGCCGATATCCTCCTTGGTGATGCCCAATTCTTTTTCTACCTGGAGCTCCACTGGAAGACCATGGGTATCCCAACCTCCTTTTCGCTTGACTTGAAAACCTTTCAGAGTTTTGTATCGGCAGAAGATATCCTTCAGCGTACGGGCCATCACGTGGTGGATGCCTGGAGTGCCATTGGCCGAAGGAGGTCCTTCAAAAAAAGTGAAGGTCTCTGCCCCTTCCCGGTTGGCGATGGACTTTTCGAAGATTTGATTTTCTTTCCAATACTGAAGGACGGATTCTCCGATCTGAGGATAATCCACCTGCTTAAATTCCTGGTACGTTTTCACAATATCCTTTCTTAAGGGCAAGTCGGTGAACAAAACAGGGGGATGATTTTCCCAGCCTGCTCAAAACAAGGCACAAAGATAGCAGAATTGGGGGTTTAGGGGAAAGAAAATTGAAATACAGGGGATTTGATTTGGATTGAATTGGAAGCCTTTAAGCTTACTTTCCTCTCTACTGCTTTACCAATATGAGGAAATCATCCGATTCGGGGCTGCTGTTTCTGAGTTGGATCCGGTCATTCTGGATAAAGACCTGATACCAGTCTGCGTTCAGCATGGAAAAAAGAGTAGTATTCGGGAAAGCAAGTCGGACTTCTACTCTACCAGAATTAGTGCGCGAACTCCATGCACCCTGACCGAGAAGTTGGGTACCTCTGAGTGCCTCTACCTGCCCATTGGGAAAAAAGGAAAATCCAATCCCTTCAAATTCAGCACTTCGGTTGATTCTATCCACTTCGAAAAGGCTGATTTCCCATACCCCGCTGGAGAGATTTTGAACCAAATTTTCATCAGTACGAGAGGAGGATTCCTCTGAAGTGCAGGCAAAAAAAAATCCTGTGAAAATGATAATGGAAAGGAAGGACTTCATCTGGCACATTTTATTCCCAATGAACGAACAAAAAATTATTAAGTTTTAAATTATACGAGATGACTACATTTTAAATAAAATCTATTAGTATTGCGGGAAACAGAACTACCAATGAAATACACCTTCGTTTTTCTGCTTTTTCTGATGTCTTTTGGTAAGGCCATTTCTCAAGTCCAAGTGGGAATTTACCATAGTGATCTTGTTGGCCAAATCGGTATTGGCTCTGATTTCGAAAAGAAGTTTTTTGGAGAACTTCGATTTCTAGCCACCGATCGATTGGAGCTTGATTTTGGGGTAGAAGCCATCGGACAATACAATTTTTACCGATCTGAATGGTACAATCTTCACGGAGGCCTAATGCTTGGCCTTTCTGGGTTTATTTCCGAGTCTTCCGGAGCTTCAATCGGACTCCCATTTGGTGCTACTGTTAAACCAATCTCTTCTTTTAGAAGACTAGGAATTTTGATGGAGGCAACTCCTTACATCATTGGGGAAAGGTCCTTTCTCCGTGCCAATCTCGGCCTTCGCTTGCGTTTGGGAGGAGATTGAGTACAGAAAGGAGGACTTTAATCTTCCTGATTTTTCCCCCAAAATCTTCACTACCCGATTGTACACGATCTCGTGCAGATTCCAGGCATAGCCCCCATTGGTATTGACAAACTGCACTACCACTGCATCGATATCGGGATGGTACTTGGCGATGCTTTGATAGCCGGGGACTAATCCGGTATGCTCATAGACGTACACCGAGGAGTAGATCTCCTGCTCCTTTTCTGTCAGCAAGGTCCCGTCATTCAAAGCTCTCAGGAAAATCCCGACTTCCTCTGCTGTGGAAATCATCGAGCCCCCGGGATGGATAAAGTCATTTCCCTTGATGTCCAAGGGATAGCCTATAAAATATCCGCTCATGAGTTCGTCTGGATTCACTTCGGAAAGCAAACTGTAGGTGCGTTTCAAACCCAAAGGTTCTAAAATCTCAGTCCGTATATAATCATGATGCGAATAGCCCAAGGTTTTGTCCAAAATTTCACCGATCAGCAAATAATTCGTGTTGGAATAGGCGTATTTCTCATTGGGAGCAAAGTCTCCCGGCAAGTTGTAGATCAATTCCAAGGCTGGACGATTTTCGGTAAATGGCTTATCCCAGGGATAATTCGGCTGGTCAGAATAATTAGGAATACCGGAGCGATGCTGGATCAGCATACGCAGGGTGATTTGGTCAGAATTCTCAATTTGATCCGCGATATCAGGCAGCAATTCGACCAAGGTATCATCCAAAGAAAGTTGACCACGGGCTACGATTTTACTGGCGGCAGCGGCGATGTAGAGTTTGCTGATACTGGCGATTTTGAAAAGGGAGTGAGGATCAGCCGGAATTTTTTTGTCCCGATCTTTCCAGCCTGCTGAATAGAATTGCGGTTTTTTTCCACCCTGATCGACATAGACAATGATGCCATCCAGCTTGTAATTCATGGCCTTATCTACCTGCTCCTGAATCGTATCCGGAGTGGGTGCCAGCCATGCGCGAAGGATTAGCCAAGGGACAAAATAAACGGTGCAGGCAATGGAGATAAGGGGTATCAACCACTTGAGTAATTTTTTCATAATTGAAAAAAAAGAGAAAAGCCAAGTTGAAAACAGTCCTCGTGAATAAGGCTTTTCAACAACTATTTCCTGCCTGAAAGTAGGCCATCGACTTCTTTATTGAGGAATAAAAGTAACTTTTACAGGCAAAAACGACAGCAAAAAACAGTTTTATCTGAGGTTTTAATTTTCTCTATGGGTCTTTTTTCATTGGAAATAAAGAAAAAGAGGACCGCCGAAGCAGCCCCCCTTTCCCAAAAAAATGGTTTAATCGCTGTCAAAAACTCACTTTGTAAATTCCTCCCAAAGGCCCGGCAACTTGAACCCCCTGACTGGTCATAGGAGTACTGATGAGGAAATAGATACTTCCCTCTTTATCTACCCCCATGATCTTATTGAAGGTCTTTCTGGAACTCACGTAGTAAGTAGTCCCTTGGTATTCAAAAGTCTGCTTGATTCTGAAACCACCTTTCTTTTGAAAGTTTCCTGTACCTCCAGGCTGGTAACCAAGGGTATATTCAAATTGAGGATAGTTGGCCACGTTGCCTGATCCTGAACCAAATAGTCCATAGATATCACCACCTGTCTGATCCAATCCTACCGGCTGGGTAAGTGTCTGCGCGCTTACTTTCATGGCGGAAAGCGTAGAGCCCATGGCAATTTCTCCCGAAGCTTCTGTTCCGTTGATTTCATGGTATTTCAGGGAGTTTAGCGTATTATCCCGAACCAGCCGGAAGCTATTTTCGCCCATGGGGATGATAAACGTGGCCAATCCTCCGGTCATTCCCTCGATCAGGGCCTTTCGATTGGAAAGGTTTTCGTCATAGGCTGCCAGATGGTATCCGGAGGCAAATTCCGGAATGTAAATGCTCTTGTTCGTTCCTACAAAAATTCCATTTACTCCAGCCCCATTGTTAAACTTGGCATTTCCCAGCATGGTAACTGCCTTGGATTCCGGATTTAGTCTGAAGACATTATTCGGAGAAAGAGGAACACTGAACACACTTTTGATCCCATAAAGGTTACCATCCGCCGCAGCGAAAATAGTTTGAGGAATAGTCGCCGCATTGATGATCCCGATCTCACTTCGGTAGATTTCACTGCTGGTGTCTACTACTTTTGTGATTGAATTTGTCTCCAAGTTGATGGATACCAAGCCCTTTTCACCCACTGCATACAGGACATTCTTTTCCTTATCTATCTCCAGCGTCCAGAATGGTCCATACTCGTGGCTGTTGACGATGACCTCCTCAAAAGTCAGATTACCTGAGACCGTTTCAAAAATGTCACCCACTGCAGGCCCTTCTGCTATAGGGTCGGTAGAGATGGTCAGTTCGGGTCCTTCTACGGCAGGCTTTCCTTTGCGAGCTACGGAGATTTTGCCTGTTTCTGTACCTTCCGGGATTTTGAAAGTGATTTGGGTCAAGCTGGAAGAAAGGATTTCCATAACTTTTGTTCCGACTTTGATCTCCAAAAGCGATGCATCGGCATCAAAATGCTTCCCGGTGATGGTGACTTCTTCGCCGACTTTCGCGGAGCTTTTGTCCACAGATGCTAGTACCGGAGCATAGAAAAAGAAGTTGCTTTCGGCATTGGCACCCAAAACAGTCAGGTAAAATTTCCCGTGGTTTCCATTCTCCGGAACGGTGATTTTCAATTCGGTAGCAGTAGCAGCTGTAGGTTCGCCAAGTACCAAATCACCCAGATTGAGTGTATTTTCACTTTTCAGCGTACTAAACCCCGTTCCTTTGATCGTCACTTCAGTACCGGCTGGTCCATATTCTGGGCTGATAGACGTGATGGAAAGATTAGAAGCAGGAGGATTGATCTGAGAGCGTGGCCGCTGATTGGACTTGTAATCTTTAACCTTTACCGTTCCTTTGGAAGTGAAGGTATTACCCTGTGCATCCTTGAAGGAAATATCCCATTCCAAAGTCAGATTGTCTCCGTCGATTTTGATTACCATTTTTCCGGAAATGGCAAAAAAGGTATTGGGCGACTTGGCATATCGGACAAAAGAAGGGATAAGATTAGTCAAGGCTTGATCTTCAGCCGTAGTCGTTTTCCTTAATCCGGAGGAAGAAAGGTCCATTACTGCCGGAAATTCCTGAGTCAGATTGAGCGTTCCGGCTTGGGCATTTTCCAGAAAAAAGGTCAATCGCTCACTATTGGGCAGACTGGCACTGATTTCCAAAGCTCCGGAAGTTTCTCCCTGATCGGAAAAATAAAGCGCCTGAATGCCTGATGAATTGACAGATATATTCTGTCCGGAAATCTCTCCTTCCAGACCGGAAACAAAACTGTCGATCGGATTAGGGTCTTCCGTGTCCTCCCCACAGCCGGTTTGGATCAGAAGTAAAGCCAAAAGAAAGTAAAGTAGATTTTTCATCGTCTTGGGATTTTTAAGGCATTCCAGCCTTTATCGCATGATATTGACGTCGGTAAATTTCCCGTTGGTGACACTTACTTCCGGACCTGTGCCGGTCATGGGGCGGGCTTTGAAAGAAAATGTCCCGGACACTTTATTGTCTTCCAGCTTGGTGATGGTCAGAGTTCCGGAGGTTGCGTTATGGACCACTTGGTCTGCGGTAGTCCAGATAGCAGTGCCGTTAAGGTCAAAATTCCCGGTACGCTCGGCATCGAGTGTGATCGCCATACTGGAGCGATCCGTGGATCCTGCCCCGATGGCAAAGACTGTAAATCCAGCTACGGTGGTGATTCGGCTGTTTCCGGAAGCTTTCCATTCCTTGCCATCGATAGTGGCTTCGACATTCAGAGATCCTGCGGGAATATCATCGTCATCGCTTCCGGGACATGCAAAAAACACCAAGGCTAAAAGACTGAGAATAAGAGATCGTAGTTTCATAGTAAATTATTTTTAGGCAAGTTGCTTCAAAAGCTCAGGCGATGGAATCCCGCCAAATGGGTAAATTCTATCCGTGCTACTGGGTAGGATTCAAAAAAATGTGCTTTCTTTTCCGAAAGAATATCCTGATTTCATGCTTTTGTGCACTTTTCCGTATGTTCACTAGGCCAATTAAACCTACCACCCCTTTTCATGAAAATCCTTCTCGTAGATGACCATCGCATTCTTTTGGATGGTTTGAAATTTTTGATTCAATCCCAACCCGGTATTTCCGAAGTAGACACAGCAGATACAGTGGAAGGTGCATTAGCCAAAATTCGCTCTGAAATCCCTGATCTGATCATTTCGGATATCTCAATACCCCAGATTGGTGGGATTGCTTTTGCCCAAAAAGTGAAAAGTCTCTATCCGCAAATCCGCTTGATTTTCCTGAGTATGCACGACGAGCCCTACCGAGTCAAAGAGGCTTTGGCTACCGGTGCGGAAGGGTATGTTCTCAAAAAAGCCGCCCATGCAGAACTGCTCAAAGCCATAGAAGAGGTATCGCGAGGAGGCATGTTTTTCAGTATGGCTATTCAAAAGATTCTGATCCAGCGCATGCAGTTTCCGGAAGATGAGCGGATTTTGACTGATCGGGAAAAAGAGGTCTTGACCCTGATTTTTGATGAGTTTTCCAATAAGGAAATCGGAGAAAAACTCCATATCTCCGAGCGCACTGTAGAAACCCACCGAAAAAACATCTACCAAAAAACAAAGACCAACTCGCTGGTTGGTCTTTTGAAATTTGCCATGGAAAATAACCTGGTCGGTGGTTTGTCCTAGTCTTTGGTCAAAGTAACGAAATTGGAAACTCCAGCATCGATCATATCCTTCATCACTCCTGAGGCAAACTCTACATAGGCATCATGATCACAATCAGCAAAGTGGGAGGCGACTGTTTTTTGATCTCCTGAAGTCATGACCAATTGGGAATAGCCCGTCTTTGAAAACATGTCTGTCTGTGCTTGGGTGGTTTCTTTGATCTTTTTGTCTTTGAACACCCCTTCTGCGTAGACTGCCTTTTTGGGCTCCACTTTCGCATGAAACAAAGGATTGCTTCCTATATCCAAACCGGAAACAAATCTAACCTGAGTAGGAATGAGGGAAGTACCAAAATTGGTAACCGATCGGTTGTTTTCAGTAGGATCAAGAAAAGGCTCAATCCGATAACCTATCGTTGCTTTTACAGAAGTGGAATTGGTCCAAACAGAGGCATCTGCGTCTAGCATCACAAAAGGAAAAGCAAAGTTTACATCCGCGATAAATACATTTTCCAGCTCCTTGGAGATTTTGGGAGTGGGATCAACGAGACCGCCTCCCATTTTTTCTTTTCCTCCCTTGGTTACGGCCTTGACCAGATATTCATATCCTGTAGGAGTGACCATGATATATCCTTCCACTTGTGCATCTGAGGAAGCCCCCCCTTGTTTCTTAGTCCAATCAGCATAATATTCAAACTTACTCGCCTCATCGGCTGTCATGATTTCAAATCCCTGACTTTTCAATTGACTCACATAGGACTGATAGGCATCATCAATTAATTTTTGGAAATCAGGGACATCCACTCCCTGAATCTGAACTCCCATTCGGGTAGATGTACCAGAGGTAAAGGTGGTTCGGTCTGCGCGCTCTTTTTTTGAGCCGGAGGTTTTGGCAGAAGCTTCTTCAAACACCTCAAAATAGGCATTGAAGCTTCTGATAAACACCTTCTTGGGAGCTTTACTCCCTTGGTTCTTTTTGTTGTAACTGGTGGTTTTGATGTCTTTTTCGGACAACACAGTAGGAGGTGCCTGCTCCACCATAAGGAGCAAAAACACGAGAAATAGAGTTTTCATAATTTTTATTTTTTGGGAACCTAAAGTTGAGCCTTTCCAAAAAGCCCTAGAATCCCCGAAAACCCTGTTTTTTTATCCGTGCCAGCACGTAGATTGGCGAAAATGGCTTCCAAAAATGGTATCTTATGCCTCACTTCTTTCTTTTCCTCTCATGTCCAGAATGATTTATCCCTGTTTGTGGTTTGACGACCAAGCTGCTGAAGCGGCAGATTTTTATACCTCGATTTTCCCTAAATCCAAAATCCTTGAAAAGAACGCGATAGCGGTCCGGTTTGAGGTCTTCGGAACTTTCATGATGGGGCTAAATGGGGGGCCAAAATATCAGCAAACCCAAGCCAGTTCTTACTTTGTCTATTGTGGGACAGAGGTTGATATAGATGAATTGTACACTTCTTTACTTGAGGGAGGGAAAGCCATTTTTCCCTTGGGCACTTATCCTTGGAGTCCAAAGTATGCCTGGGTAACGGATCGCTTTGGTACCAATTGGCAACTGGATGCCGATCCGGTCCGAAGTGCTCAAAAGATTGTCCCCTGCCTTCTTTTTGTCAATGAAAACAGGAGTCGGGCTAGGGAAGCGATGGAGTTTTATCTAGGTATTTTTCCGGAAAGCACTAAGCTGGTAGAAGCTCCCCATCCGGATTCCGAAGATCTGCTGTTTGCCCAAGTGAAGCTGGAAGGCTACCTGATCAATCTGATGAGCAGCATGGAGACTCATGATTTTGGCTTTAGTCCGGGCAATTCTCTGGTCGTACCCTGTGAGGATCAAGCAGAGATTGATTTCTTTTGGGAAAAACTGGGAGAAGGAGGGCACTATGATCGCTGTGGCTGGTTGACCGACCGCTTTGGTCATTCCTGGCAGATTATCCCCAAGGACCTTGGGCAGTGGATTAGTGATCCTCAAAAAGGCCAACAAGCGATCAATGCACTTCTGAAAATGGATAAGCTAATTATTGATGACTTGAAAAACCCGGCATAATCTCAAAATAATGGAAATAAAAATCAGTGCTCAAATCAACGCTCCTTTGGAAAAAGTCTGGACTTATTGGACTCAAGGAGCGCATGTCACCGGGTGGAATTTTGCCTCAGCCGACTGGCATTGTCCGGATTCCATAATCGACCTACGGCCCGGAGGGGAGTTTCATTCCGCGATGGCTGCCAAGGACGGTAGTTTTAGCTTTGATTTTTGGGGCACTTACACTGAAATCATTCCGAATAAGGAGATCCGAAGCACGATGGGTGACGGGAGAAAGTTGGATGTATTTTTTGAAGTCCAAGAGGGAGGTGTTTTGGTCACAGAAATCTTTGAAGCCGAAAACCAAAATTCCATAGAACTTCAACGGCAGGGCTGGCAGGCGATTTTGGATAATTTCAAAAAGTACTGCGAAAAATAATTCGAGAATTTTTGATGGAATGTAAACTTTGAAGAGTATCTATCGTTATATTGCAATAAATAATTAGAAAGTATGGGAGTCACTCAGACACATCTTTTTACAGAAGAGCAAAACGAAATCGCCCAATTGGCCAAAGCCATCGCCCATCCGGCCAGAATCGCCATCCTTCAGCACCTGATCAAGACCAAATCCTGCATCAACGGGGACTTGGTTTTGGAAATCGGCCTGGCACAGGCTACCATTTCCCAACACCTTCGGGAGCTCAAGGAAGCCGGACTGATCCAAGGAAGTATCGAAGGCACTCGCGTCAACTACTGCATCAATCCCGGAAAGTGGAATGAGCTGAAATCCCTATTCGAGGAATTCTTTCAAAGCTATGCGGATTGTTGTGGGCCTGCCTGCTAAAAAAATTTACTCTCAATCATCGTAATAAAGCAATAAATCATGCTACTCTCAGAAGCCAAATCCATTCTCTCCCAATCCAACACTATCGCATTCCGACTTCCCAATGGGGAATTGGTTCCTAGCCACTTTCACGTGACCGAAATCGGTCTGGTCGACAAGCACTTCATAGACTGTGGAGGGACAGTTCGCAAAGAACAAAAAGTAAATTTCCAGCTTTGGAATGCGGATGACTACGATCATCGACTGCATCCGGAGAAGCTGGTACAAATCATTGAGCTTTCCGAAAAGGTGTTGGGGATTCCGGATTTGGAAATCGAAGTGGAATACCAAGGCGAGACTATCGGGAAATATGGCCTGGATCATGACGGGAAAAAATTCATCCTGACTACCAAAATAACGGACTGCCTAGCTAAGGATAAATGCGGAATCCCAGCAGAAAAGCCTAAAATCCGACTTTCCCAATTGCAAGCTTCCTCCTGCATCCCAGGGACAGGCTGCTGCTAAATCAAAACTCCAGACCTGACAGGTCTCTGCTTTTTCAAAAATGATATTTTCCTATGCTCAAGAGAAAACACATGCTCTATCCAACCTTGGCTGAGACCATCCAAAAAGTCGGTGAGCTCCCAGTTTCCGATGAAAGAAAACAGGTATTGCAAGTCCTCATCAGCTACATCCAATCCAAACTCGATCAAGGTCAGAATGTGAACCTGAATTTTATTTGCACACATAACTCCCGACGGAGTCAGTTTTCCCAGATTTGGGCACAAACAGCTGCAGATTTTCACGGAATTCCGGTCAATTGCTATTCCGGAGGAGTTGAAGTCACCGCATTCAATGATCGTGCGGTCAATTCCCTGATGCGAAGCGGGTTTCGGGTCTCGTCCAAAGAAAACGGAAGCAACCCGATTTTTTCTGTTTTTTACTCGGACGAAAGTGATCCAATCACCGCTTTTTCCAAGGTTTATGATGATCCTGCCAATGATGCCCTACATTTTGCTGCCGTAATGACCTGTGATCATGCCGATGAAAACTGCCCGTTTATACCGGGTACCGAACAACGTATTCCTGTACGGTACGAAGATCCGAAGGCATTCGATGACACCGAACTGGAGGCCGAAAAGTACGATGAGCGCTCTCTTCAGATAGCCTCTGAGATGTGGTTTGTTTTTTCGGCAATCCAGAAGAAAGGATCTCTTTCAGAATAAATCTTTCAAAACCATCTAATCTAGATCGATCTGCCTTCCTTCTTTTTTTGCCTTTTCGTCCATACCATTACCGATACCAATCCCTATCGCCATACCCATAGGCAGACCTATGCCAATAAAAGCCATATTGTCTAGGGTTGTACCAAAAACTACTCCAAAGGGTAGACCAAAAGCAGACATTCCTACCACCATCCACTGATTTCGATAATATCCTTTGGGGACTATTTTTAACTCCTTTTGCAAATGCCTTAATATTTCCTGTTGCTTTTTTTCCAAAAAGTCAAGAAGCAAGTCTCCTTCATTTTGGAAGGAATCTATTTCTTGGATTTTTGAATTGATCAGGGAAAAGGTTTGCTCAGGAAGAGTTTTGGATTCTAATTGAAGAAGTAGTTTTTGGAATTTTTCAAACTTCTTAGAAACTTTTTCATTGGAGGTGTAGGAGGCTTTGGGGGAAAATTCCTGGAATTTCATGCGGATTTGAAGGAAGGGCTGATTGACAAATCGGATTAAAAGGCCAAAAAAACGCCAAGGTTTTGACCTTGTTGGAAATTTTGAAAAAATAAAGTCAGGAATCCAAATGGATTCTTCTGCCTATAAAAAATGGTAATCCTAATCATCAAAAGATTTCTTGAAAAATAAAGGTTTTCAGGCAGTTACTTATCAACCATTCCCCATTGAGGACGTAAACTTGGCAGAAAAGATTTTCCCTTTCAAACCAAATTTCCCATGAAAGAAAAGATAAAAAACTTGTTCGCAATAACCTTGATAATTACGCTTTCTTCCTGCGGGGATGTGGAAAAAAAGGTAGAAGAAAAGTTAAACCTACTCAATGAAAAAGCGCTGAAGCTAGACTCTTTGGTGAATAAAGAACTCGAAAAAGTAGATGCCTTGGACTCGATGATCAACACGGAGACCGAAAAAATCCAAAAACTCGATTCTCTGATTAACAATTCCTCCTCCCGCGTTGATTCCTTGGTCAATGGTAAGCTCGAAAAGATCAACTCAATTTTGAATTGAATCTTATACAAAGCACTACTTTAAAAAAAGCCTGCCACTTATCGATTTTGCAAGATCTATTTATAATCAGGCCAAGTCGTCAATAACCACTTTGTAGGTGGGATCTTCGAGAATATTCACTTCGATGATCTCATCGGCTTTGAGCAAAAGCTTTTTACAATCTGGACTGAGATGTCTGAGATGGACTTTTTTGCCCACTTTCTGATAGCGATCAGTGATTTTATTCAGGGCCTCGATGGCTGACATATCGACTACCCGACTTTCAGCAAAGTCAATGATCACTTCCTCAGGGTCATTGTGCACATCGAATTTTTCTCCAAATGCTGTCACAGACCCGAAGAAGAGAGGGCCAAACAATTCGTAATGCTTGACTCCATTTTCGTCCACATACTTCCGGGCGCGGATTCGCTTGGCATTGTCCCAGGCAAAAAACAAAGCAGCCAAAATCACCCCGATCAAAACAGCCAATGCTAAATTGTGCAAGACAGCCGTAATCCCGGTGACCAAAAACATCAGGAAAATATCCTTTTTGGGCATCTTGGTGATCGTTCGCAAGCTCGCCCACTCAAAGGTCCCGATCGACACCATGATCATCAAACCGGTCAAAGCTGCCATAGGAACCTGCTCGATCAGACTGGATCCAAACATGATAAAGACCAACAGCATCACGGAGGCCACAATCCCGGAAAGTCTCGCCCGGGCTCCTGAGGAAATATTGATCAAACTCTGCCCGATCATCGCACAGCCGCCCATGCCGGAGAAAAATCCCGAAGCCACATTGGCCAAGCCCTGCGCTACCGCTTCCTTATTGCTTCGGCCGCGGGTTTCGGTGATTTCATCTACAATATTCAAGGTCAGCAGGGACTCAATCAGTCCGACCCCAGCCATGATCAGTGCATAGGGAAAAATAATCTCCAAAGTTTCCCAGGCAAAAGGCACATTGGGAATATGGAACGGAGGAAAACCGCCTTTAATGCTGGCCATGTCACCCACCGTTTTGGTATCCAAACCCAATGCTGCCACCACTCCAAAAACCACCAAAATAGAGGTAAGGGATGCAGGAATGGCCTTGGTCAATTTGGGTAGGCCCCAAATGATCAGCATCGCCAAAAGTACCAGTCCCAAGAAAATATACAGGTTGGGACCACTCAGCCAATTGCCGTTAGCACCTTTGAATTGGTCCAATTGGGACATGAAAATGATGATGGCCAGGCCGTTGACAAAACCAAAAATCACAGGATGGGGAACGAGCCGAATGAATTTCCCCAACTTCAAACTTCCAAAAATCACCTGAAGAATACCCGAAAGTACCACCGCCGCAAAGACGTATTCCACACCTTGAGTAGCTGCCAAAGTCACAATGACCACGGCGATAGCTCCGGTTGCTCCTGAGATCATTCCCGGTCTTCCGCCCAGAATCGAAGTCACCAAACCCATCACAAAAGCAGCATAAAGTCCTGTCAGGGGTGAAAGTCCGGCAATAAATGCAAAGGCTACTGCCTCCGGAATTAAGGCTAAGGCAACAGTCAGGCCCGATAGGATCTCGATTTTGTAGTCTACTTTTTGGTTGAGGTCAAATAGGTTGAAATACTTCTTCATCTGGGGAAGTGAAACTTTATGAAAATTGAAGAATAGAGTAGCCCGAATTACTTATTGAAACATGCCGAACGAATTGGCCTTTTCTATGGGAGCTATTTTATCTGAGATGTGCAAAGGTAACCAAAAACCCCTGTTTAGAATAAAATTTGGTTTTTATCCATAAAATAATACAAAGTTTTGAAAAGAAAATCCTCCATTCTAACTCATTCAATCGATAGAGAAGAATTTTGAAAGTTTTTTCAGTCGCCTTCTGATTGTAGATTTAGCGATTGACTGGGCGGAGTCCCGACTGCTGTAAGGAAGTAATTCCGCCCTACAATTTTTAAATCCCGTACAGCTGTCAAAATGTAATTCTTTCTACTCTATCCATCTTCCAATCCGTAGGGAGGATATCTTGGCGGAAACAATTGTGTGCTGTGAATTATTCGACGCTGCGTAATGTACACGAAGGCACTACGTGGTCATCGGTTTGAATTCCATCAATCAATTCAACTTCGACCCCGAATGGGGTCTAACTTCTGAATAGCCGCGGGTGAAACCCGTGGAAAGGATGATTTCATGAATATGGTTTTCCCGACCCCAAGGGGGTCGAACTCTTTTCATCCTTGTCAATTTTCAATTAATTCACGATTTTCAAATCATCTTTTTTAAATCAAAGTCGACTCGTTATGGCCACACACACCCAACTTTTGTATCACTTTATTTTTTCCACCAAACACCGTGAACCTACCATAGTACCAGACCAAAAAAAACGTCTTTTTGCGTATCTCCACCAACTTTTAACCAATAAGAACTGCCATCTCTACCTAATAAATGGCATGGAAGATCATTTACATATTTTGACTCATGTACATCCTACAATTGCCGTCTCTCCTTTGATAAAAGACATCAAATTAGCTGCAGATGACTTTATAAAAAGGGAAAATATTTTCCCAAAGTTCAAAGGCTGGCAGGATGGTTATGGGGCTTTTTCTGAATCTATAAAGGAAAAGGATCGATTGATCAATTACATCAAAAATCAAGAAGAACATCATCGGAAAATTTCATATAGGGATGAATACAAGGCACTTTTGAAAGAACATGAAATTGAATTCGATGAGAAATATCTTTTGTGATTATCTACAAGTTCAACCCCTTCAGGGTTGCCCAAACCAACCTAATGATCATTCCTTTACCCTAGGTTGCACCTAGGGCTAATCAAAGGTTCGACCACTACGTGGTCATCGGTTTATATTGGATTATTGATTTCAAATCCGACTTCGAAAGGGCTCCAACCTCTTAATAACTCTAAGCCATATCGAAATTGTGGGTTGGTGGTTGGGCAAAGGCGAACCCAACTTAGCTTTCTGAACGCCTATTCTTTTTTGAGCTAAAGACACAGCATTTAAAAATCGAAAAGGAAGACTTTGAACCTGATAAATTCAAGGAAATAGCGGAGTAGACCTTTTCTATGTTGTAATTCTTAAATTCCATCTAACTTACCTTTCCAAGTCGAGAATACTTTAAAATCACTCAGAAGCAGAGTTAGGGACCCTAATTCAAAATACCCCAAGGGGCCTATCAAAGGGAGGAAAATAGTTAAGCAAAGGCTGAGCAAAGCCTTATCATCTTCAAATCTTCTTCGACTTATCTCCGGCTTTTCTTCAAATCAACTTCGTGCTCATCCGGGTCAAGAATACTAATTCACAACGCCTACAGGGAAAATTGTGTCAATGAATTTAAGCCTCTGATCTAAGCCAAGCTAAGGCAGGAGTGAGTTCAGTCCATGCCAATTCCAACTTTTAATTTGTGTATTGCCCCGCTTTGTTCAAATCTTCAGACCCGTCTGCCTACAAATACAGGCTTGGACTCCCTCTTCATGCAGTCTTCAGACTGCTTTTTTGGTTCAGAAAAGTGTTTGATTGGTTCAGCTTGAATCAGGAGATTTGAATTGGTGGGTTAGCGAAGGTGGTCCAAGCCCGCCTGCATCGGGCAGGTCTGAAGACTTAAACTGTGCAGGTCCGGTTGAAGTGAAATTTCATCCCTCAAATTTCCAATCTAATCTCCTCATCTTCAAATGGCCTCATTTTTGAGTCTAAAAAAATGAAAATATCCCGGAACCTTTTCGAGGGTTTTGGCTATTTTCAAACCACTCAATCCCTAACAACCAAACACTACTTTTATGACCGAACAACAAAAACAAGCACTCGAAGAGGCCATCGCCTCCCTCAAAGGAAAACTCACCGGTGACATGTTTGCAGATATGGAAGTCCGTGATCAGATCCACAATCTGGAAATGCAGCTCAAAGGAGTAAAACCCATGGATTCTCACTTTGATTGCATCGGCTGCGGAAGTTAATCCCGAAGAATTGCCCAGATACTTTATCATTTACAAACCATTTGGCGTAGTCAGCCAATTTAGCGGAGAGGGGCCCACATTGGCCTCTCTCGGCGCTTTTCCCAAGGAGGTATATCCCGTCGGCCGTCTGGACAAGGACAGCGAAGGCCTGCTTTTAATCACTGACGACAAGTGGCTCAACCATCACCTGCTCAACCCTCGTTTTGGGCATCAACGTACTTATTTTGCCCAAGTGGAAGGTATCCCCACCCCTGAGGCATTAAATCAACTTCAATCCGGAGTCACGATCAATGTCGACGGCAAAGACTACCGGACAAAGCCCTCCATCGCCAAAATCATTGATCCGGCACCCACTCTTCCCGATCGAAATCCCCCGATCAGATATCGGGCATCCATTCCGGACACTTGGATTTCTTTGACTTTGATCGAAGGAAAAAACAGACAGGTCAGGAAAATGACTGCGGCTTTTGGTTTCCCCACCTTGAGATTGGTCCGGTTTTCCATGGAAAAAATAACCATCGATGGAATGCAATCGGGGGAAGTCAGGGAAATGGAACAGGAAACCGTCTACCGAATGCTGGGCCTAACAGGCTACGCCAAAACCGGAGCCAATCAAAAGGGCCGCCGCTCTTAAAAATTCCTAAAAATCTGTTTAGCCTAAGGCTTTTCCGTTCCTACCATTTAAGATTGTGGGTTGGAACAAATTCCCCTATTTTAGGCCTCCCAATCGGGTATAAATTGTCAGATTCATGCATCAGGAAAAAATCGCAGAAGTAATTCAGGAAGTCAAAAAAGTGGTAGTGGGCCAGGACAAAATGGTCAATCGCCTTTTGATCGGTTTGTTTACCAATGGACATATTTTGCTGGAAGGGGTACCCGGCTTGGCCAAAACCCTGACTGTGAACACCCTGGCAAAGGTGCTTCACCTGGATTTCAACCGAATTCAGTTTACCCCAGATTTGCTGCCTTCTGACCTGATCGGAACGATGATTTACAATCAGCAAACCGCCAATTTTGAGGTAAAAAAGGGGCCCATTTTCGCCAATGTGATTCTGGCGGATGAAGTCAACCGATCTCCGGCTAAGGTGCAATCTGCCCTTTTGGAAGCCATGCAGGAAAAGCAGGTTACCATCGGAGAGACTACCTTCTCACTGGATCGCCCATTTTTGGTTTTGGCTACGCAAAACCCTGTGGATCAAGAGGGAACTTACCCCCTTCCTGAAGCTCAGGTGGACCGATTTATGATGAAAGTACACATCGACTATCCGAGTAAAGCTGACGAGCTGGAAGTCATGCGACGCATGTCCAATATGCAATACAGCTCAGAAGTGAAGGCCATCTTGTCCAAGCAGGATATTTTCGATATCAGAAACGAGATCAATACCATCAAACTGGCCGAACCTCTGGAGAACTACATTATCGAATTGGTTTTTGCCACGAGATTTCCACAGCAATACGGACTGAAGGATGAGGCGAAGTACATCATGTTTGGAGTATCTCCACGGGCAAGTATCAATTTGAACTTGGCCGCAAAAGCTATCGCCTATATGGATGGCAGGGATTATGTACTTCCGGAAGACATTAAGGAAATCGCTGAAGATGTCCTCAACCACCGAATTTTGCTCAATTATGAAGCAGAAGCCGATGGAGTGGATACCAGAAGCCTGGTTCGCACGCTCTTGGAAAAAGTGCCGATTAATAAGGCGGTAACATTAAAATAACATGAAATAACCCTTTAAAAGGCTTCTCGGACAGGAAGCCTTTTTTTATGCATTTTTTGTTAATCCAATATTAAATTCTGAATGGTTTTTTAAAAAAAGCATAATTCAAATCATTCTATGGGGCTGAGAAATTGAATTCACCTTTGCATCGGAAATTGCAAACCATAATTCAATTTATAACACATGAAAAAGTTCAATTACTTACTAATGTTGTTTTCAGCGGTGATTATCACCTTCACCAGCTGTGACGATGATGAGCCAACACCAGATAATGGTGTGACTATCTCCGGAATCCCGGCCACAGCTACCATTCCAGCTGGAGGCACCTTGGGTCCAGTAACCGCCACTGCAACAGCACCTGACGGATTGGCCCAATTGTCCATCACCAAGGACGGCGCTCCTTTGGCTACTGTTCCTTTGACAGGAACCACTGCTTCTGCTCCGTTTGAATACACTGCTACCGCAGCAGATGCAGGAAAAAATATTGTTTTCGTATTCACAGTGACCGATGTTGACGGAGACGCAGCTACTGCACAGCACGTGTTGACTGTTCAGGCTGAAGAGACTACTGTAAGAGTTACTTCCAACATCACGACCAATACAACATGGGAAACAGGAAAGACCTACATCCTAGGTGGACGTATCTCTGTGACTTCCGGTGCTACTTTGACTATCGAAGAAGGAGTAGTAGTGAAAGGTGAAGTAGGTACAGGTGCCAATGCCTCTGCTTTGGTAATCGCTAGAGGTGCCAAAATTGATGCTCAAGGTACAGCTACAGCTCCTATCATTTTTACCACTATCGCTGATGAAATTGAACCCGGAATGATCGAATCTCCAAACCTTACTCCGGATCTGAATGGTCTTTGGGGAGGTCTTTTGATCTTGGGTAATGCAAGAGGATCTTTTGCAGGTAATGTAACCGAAATTCAAATCGAAGGTATCCCGCCATCAGACACTAATGGTCTTTATGGCGGTACAAACGATGCTGACAACTCTGGTATCTTAAAATTTGTCTCTATCCGTCACGGAGGTGCAAACATCGGAGAAGGAAACGAAATCAACGGTCTTACTCTTGGGGGAGTAGGTTCCGGTACAGTAATCGAAAATGTAGAAGTGATCGGCAACCAAGATGACGGAATCGAGTGGTTTGGCGGTACAGTAAGTGTAACCAATGCGCTTGTTTGGAATGCAGGAGATGATGCCATGGATACTGACCAAGCTTGGGCTGGTACTTTGGATAACTTCATTGTAATCTGCGGTGACAATACTGACCATGCATTGGAAATCGACGGACCTGAAGGTTCTTATTTGGCAGGACATACCCTGATGAATGGTTCTGTAAAAGGAAATCCTACTTCAGAATTGGGGGATTTCAGAGATGGAGCCAGAGGTATGTTTGAAAAGATTTACTTCTTTGACTTCCCTGCTCCTGCTGACAGCGACGGACGCGGCGACTTCTCTCTAAGCGGGGATAAAACCCTAGCCACATTTGCTGATGGTTCATTAAAGTTTGCTTCTTTGGAAACAGTATTGCCAGAAGGTGCGACTTTGGCTAACGTTTTCAGAAGTGGAACAGATGTTCATGCCACCGCTGTAGCAAAAGGTGCTAATACAGTCGGAGCTGACAAAACTGCCTTTGCAGCTTGGACTTGGGCCGACGTATCCGGCGCTCTAGCTGATTTCTAATATTCCTAAGAACTTTTTTGGAAAGGAAGTGTGCTTGCAAGGCGCCTTCCTTTCCTTCTGTTTAAAAATTGAATTTGCTGTAACAAACTATCTAAAAAGTTCATGAAACGAACACTATCTATTTTGGCATTCCTTCTGATGATCGGAATGTCAGGATTTACCCAAGCACAAAATGGTACTTTAAGAGGTGCTATTTATGATGAAAAAACCGGAGAGCCTCTTTTTGGAGTATCCGTTTTAGTAAAAGAAACTTCAACCGGTGCAGTGACCGATTTCGATGGGAAATTTGAAATTCAAGTGGCGCCTGGTTCTTACACCCTTCAGATTTCTTACATCTCCTATTCTACTGTAGAGCTGACTCAAGTGGAAATCACTTCCGGTCAGGTAACTGTATTGAATGATATCTTGATGAAAGAGGAAGCTGAAGAATTAGAAACCGTAACGATTTCGGCATCTGCAATTCGAACTACCGAATCAGCCTTGATGTCGGTCAAAAGAAATGCTCCCAACGTATTGGATGGGATTTCTGCCAGCACGTTCCGTCAGATCGGCGATGGAGATGCTGCTTCGGCTGTGAAGCGGGTAACTGGTGTCTCCATCGAAGGTGGAAAATACGTTTACGTGAGAGGCTTGGGTGACCGCTATACCAAGACTGTACTTAATGGTGTAGATGTCCCGGGTTTGGACCCAGACAGAAATGCACTTCAGATTGACATCTTCCCTACTAATGTCATTGACAATATACTGGTAGCCAAATCATTTACGGCTGATCTTCCTGCTGATTTTACAGGAGGTGTAGTGGATATCGAAACCAAGGATTTCCCTGAAGAAAAAGAAATGCGACTCAGCATCTCCGGAGGTATCAATCCATCTATGCACTTCAATTCCAACTACCTTAAATACGATGGTGGGTCAACCGATTGGTTGGGATTTGACGATGGTACCAGAGCTATACCTACCGGCGGCAGAACAGATATTCCTCAGTATGCACAAGTGGTAGGAAATCCAAATGGTCCACTTGGCCAAGAGTACCAATCCATCCTTAGAGGATTCAACAAGACTCTTGGTGGATATAGAAACTCCAGCCTGATGGATTTTGGATTGGGTTTTTCATTGGGAAATCAAATCGCAAAAGGCAGAAACACTTGGGGGTATAACTTTGCTTTTACCTACAAGAACGAAACAGAATTTTACCAAAATGCTGAATTCAACCTTTTTGCAAAGCCAGCAAATTCTTCTGAGACTGAGTTAGAGGCTTTGGAAAGACAAAGAGGCGATTATGGAGTAAATAGTGTCCTCCTCGGTGGAATAGCAGGAATTGCCTTGAAAACTCAATCCTCAAAGTTTAAACTCAACTTCTTGCATCTTCAAAATGGAGAATCCAAAGCAGGTCAGTTTTCATTTTTGAACACCAACCTTGGAGCAAATTTCGAGGCCAATCAATACAACTTGGAATATAGCGAGCGTGGTTTGAGCAGCATATTGCTTTCCGGAACCCACTTTCTCAATGGAAGAGCTTGGGAAATCAACTGGAAGCTCGCCCCTACACGGTCTACAATGGACGATCCGGATATCCGATTTACCCGATTCAGACTACCAAACAATACAGTGGGTACTGAGGCAGGACTTCCTGCTCGAATCTGGAGATCATTGGATGAAATCAACTTAGTGGGTAAGGTCGACCTTGCTCGTCAGATCAGCCTATTCCAAAGAGAAGGTAAACTTAAATTCGGTGGTGCTTATGTATTCAAGGAAAGGGATTTCTTGATTCAAAGTTTTCAATTTCCTACAGGAAGTGCACGATTTGATGGAGATCCCAATACCATCCTAAATGATGAAAACTTATTCCAGCAAGGAAATATCAATGGGGTACGATATGATCCAGATTTCATTCCAAACAACCCCAATGCCTTCAATTCCAGCATTAGCAACATTGCAGGTTTTGTATCAACAGAGGTAAACCCTGCAGATAAGTTAAAAGCAGTAGTCGGAGTCAGAGTAGAGAAGTACAATCAATTCTACACCGGAACCAACAATACAGGAACGATCGCTTTAGACAATGAAGAAGTATTGGATGACTTGGATTTCTTCCCTACGGTCAATTTGATCTTCAACATCAAGGAAAACCAGAATCTGAGACTTTCCGGAACGAGAACTATCGCAAGACCTTCTTTCAAGGAATTGTCTTATGCTGAAATTCTTGACCCTATTACCGGTAGAACTTTCGTTGGGGGTCTTTTCCCAGAAACAACCAACGGAGGCACCGAAGTCCTTTGGGATGGTAATCTGACGCCTACCCGAATCAACAACTTGGATCTTCGATGGGAACTGTTCCAGGAAAGAGGCCAAATGTTCTCTCTGAGTGGATTTTATAAGTCCTTCGACAAGCCTATTGAAATGGTTCAGTTCCTTTCTGACCCGGGAGCTTTCCAGCCAAGAAACGTAGGGCAAGGAACAGTTTTGGGAGTAGAGCTGGAATTCAGAAAAGCATTGACTTTTATCTCTCCTTCCTTACAAAACTTCCAGTGGAATGCCAACCTGACATTTACTGAGTCAAGCATCCAAATGTCTGAAACTGAGCTTAGATCAAGACGATTGACCGCACGGGAAGGACAAGTAATCGAAGATACACGCGAAATGGCAGGTCAAGCTCCATATATCATCAACACAGGAATTTCTTACAACAAGTTTGAAAGAGGTCTTGAGTTGGGCTTATTCTACAATGTACAAGGTCCTACTTTAAACCTGATCGGATTTGGTAACAGAACGGATACCTTCACTGTGCCTTTCCACTCTTTGAATTTCAACTTGAACAAAACCTTTGGTGCTGATGAGCGTATCCGAGCTAACTTTGGTGTAGACAACATTCTCAACTCCAAAAGACAAATCGTATTCAGCTCCTATCAAGCACAGGACCAGTTTTTCACCAATTTAGCTCCGGGAACGGAGATCAAATTTGGAGTATCCTTTGCCTTTTAATACCACAATGACCTAAAACTGGAAAAGCCTGCTGGACTCAGCAGGCTTTTTTCGTATCAATGCAGGGATCAAAATAACCCATACATTTTGGGCCATTTTCTACTGAATTACTCATCAATTTTTCTCAACTTCCTTTTCAAATGAACATCCTACAAATACCCAGAACAGACTATCCCAAATACAGGCAAAACCAAGCACTGAAAAAGTACCTTTTCCTATTGCTGCTTTTGAATATTGCCTTTGCTGGGTCAGCACAAGAATTCTCCTCTTCCGAAGCTTTTTGGAAGAACCTTTCTGCTCATTGTGGCAAAGCCTACGAAGGAAAATTAATCTCGCCGGAAAGTGATTCACGATTCAATGGAAAGTTGATCATGCATGTCAGAAGCTGTGAAGAGGGAAAAATCCGGATTCCTTTTTTTGTTGGGGAAGATCGCTCCCGTACTTGGGTTTTGACTCAAGAGGGTAATGGATTGATTCAACTCAAGCATGATCATCGCCATGAAGACGGGTCGGAGGATCGGGTCACTCAATATGGAGGCAAAGCAAGCAATACCGGTTCGGCTACCACACAGTTTTTCCCGGCTGACCAGTTTACTGCCAATCTACTCCCTGCCGCAGTAGGCAATGTCTGGTGGATTACTTTGGACGACACTTCATTTACCTACAACTTGAGAAGGTTAGGATCGGAAACCCTATTTACGGTAAGGTTTGACTTAACAGAACCCGTAGAACCGCCGGCTGCCCCTTGGGGCTGGACCGACTAAATCGAAACGCTATGAACAAGTCTTTGATTGCCCTTTGGAAAGAAGGCAGAACACGATTTACCAAGCTTCTTGATGCCACTCAGGAGTCTGATCTTTCCAAGCACAATGGAGAAAGCCCCAATTCTGCCGGATTTTTGATCCGTCATATTGCAGAAGTAGAGCTGCTTTTTGCAAAAAATGTATTTGGACTATCCGAGGTGAAAATTGTAGCCAAAACCCTGATTGCCGGAAAGGATACGGGTGAATGGAATAATCTAGCCGAACTAAAAGAAATTTCAGGCTATGCAGCTGAAATGTTCGAAAAAGCAATTTCTCTTCAGGAGGATTGGGATGAGGTGGTTGAAACCAAAGAGTTTGGCCGGAAAACAAAGGCAGAAGCACTGGGAAGAATCACCACCCATACTGCTTACCATGCAGGTCAGTTGGCATTGATTCTCAAATACGGGAACTGATCGTTAGGTGAGCTTTTTAATGATTTCCTCTGCATCCGGAAACAATGGAGCCAAGTCATCAGCAGAGAACAATTCAAAATCACGAAAATCAAATCCGGGAGCTACCACGCAGGAGACTAATGCGTAACTATCCGAATCATCCACCGTGCTGCCGAAAATAGTCTTAGCAGGCACCAAGTGCTGAGGTCTGCACCCTTCCGAATTCACAGGCCCAAGTTTAAGCTTTTCATGCCCTTTCTCTGTCAGTAAATGAACGGTCAGAGGACTTCCTTCATGCCAAAACCAAAGCTCATCACTTTGGATTCGGTGAAAATGGGAAACATCTTCAGACCTCAGAAGGAAGTAAATGGAAGTAATAAGGCTTCTTTCCCCTCCTGATTTTAGGATAGATTGAGGGGATCGGTAGGTTTCGGCATAAAAGCCCCCTTCCGGATGTGCTTTCATGTCCAAGAGGTGAACCAGTTCAGCAATCCGCTTATCTACGGAACTCATGCGTATTGGGATTCAAGAATATCAACAATCCTTTCGGCTGTTTTTCCATCCCATAGTGGAATTCCTTGGTATTGCTTCCACTCTCCTGCCATGATTTTATCCAGATAGGGCTTCAGTTTCTTCGGGTCGGTACCCACGAGTTCATTGGTGCCAAGATGGATGGTTTCGGCCCGTTCGGTATTGTCCCGCAAAGTCACACAGGGGACATTCATCACGGAGGTCTCTTCAGTCACTCCTCCTGAGTCTGTGATTACCCCTTTGGCATTTTTTACCAGATAATTGAACTCCAAATAACCCAAAGGCTCCACCAAATGAAGATTTGGGGCGTTAATGCCCAAATTTTGGAGATTTTTCGCCGTGCGGGGATGAACCGGGAAAACGATCGGAAGACCACCTGTACCCGCCAGAATCGCATCGATCATGGCTTTGAGTGAATTTTCCTGATCTACATTGGCCGGTCGATGCATGGTCATCACGAAGTAGTTTTTGGGCTCAAGGTGATCAAAAATCTCTCCTTCCGGCTTTTTAAATCGGGGCATTTGGGCCTTCAGCGTATCGATCATCGTATTGCCTACGAAATGAATCTTTTCCTCAGGAACTCCGGCCTTTCTCAGGTTGGTATTGGCAATCTCAGAGGTAGTAAAAAAGTGATCGGTAATCGAATCAGTCACCATTCGGTTGATTTCCTCCGGCATGCTGAGATCTCCGGACCTAATTCCTCCTTCCACATGAGCCACATCGACTTGGAGTTTTTTGGCTGCAATGGAACAGGCCAAGGTACTGGTCACATCCCCCACTACTATCACCAAGTCCGGGCGATTTTCCATCAATTCTTTTTCAAAGGCGATCATGATGGCCGCTGTCTGTTCAGCTTGGGTACCTCCACCCCCGCCTAAGTTCGCATTAGGCTCCGGGATGTTCAATTGCTCAAAAAAGTCCCCGGACATTTTTTTATCGTAATGTTGCCCGGTGTGTACCAGTCTAAAGTGTAAATCTTTGCCTTCAGCCTGTTTTTTTTGAAATGCATGAATAATCGGTGCGATTTTCATAAAATTTGGTCTTGCACCTGCGACCACGGTAAAAATTGCCATGGATAAGAAAGATAAGTTTTCGACAAAAATAAGTAATCCTGCTTTTAGAAAGGCAATCTATCCGATCTTTGACCGGGGTTTGGTCGGTTTTTTGTTTATTTGCTCTGAAATTATTTTTGAGTAAAAATCAATCCATGAGAATAGTTGATTGGCTAAAGCGCGGAAGTGCGGGGCTGGCTTTTGGGATAGCTTTGGTATGCGGATCCTGCGTTGAAACCGTTGAAAATCAGATTACCGTTTATTCCAATGATTTTTCGGATTTGAATTTGGCGGGATTTGAAAATGGCAAACTATTTATTTGGAGAAATGACACGATTGCCGGTATCTATCACAATGAACAGGTAGCGGTGAATCTGCAGGATCTTCCTGCTCATAATTTCATCAAAGTCACGGTAGAAATCCTGATTCATGATAGCTGGGATGGGAATCCGGACGATGGCATTTCCGGTCCAGACTATTGGTATCTGGGTTTGGATGGTGCAGAGACTTTTCGGACTACCTTCTCCAATTCGCCCTGCGAATCAACCTTTTGCCTGTACCAGTCTTATCCAAACACCTTTTTCAGACAAAACAGACCTAAAACTGGGGCTATTCAGACCAACCTACCCGGTCTTTGCATTTTTGGTGCTTTTGCAAACTATACGACCAGATACCGAATTGAGGAGCTGATTGAGCATAGCAACCCATCCGTGAGAGTCTTCATGGGTGCAGAATTGAAGCAGGTGAATTCTCCGGACCCTATTTGCGATGAGTCTTGGTCGATTTCAAATATTATGGTAGAAGCCATCCAAACGAACAGATGATGAGTAGAAGGCTGAGTGGACATAAATTAGGATGGATAATCCTTGCATTTCTGGGAATCTGCTGGACTGCCAAAGCACAGACCATCCCTGTAGGCACACCTGTTTTGGATGATTACCTGAGAAGATTGCAGCTGATGGGGGAAGTAGATTCCACTTCTTCTTTTATAATCCGACCGATTTACCCAGCCGACGCAATGGGAATTGCACATGGCTTTGACTTAGACAGCTCGGTGGTGGACTTGGACAACTCCTATTTTCATTGGAGATTCGGAAAAGAAGGCAAAGGCAAGTTTATTACCCTTCCGGGGACCTACAGGATGCAATTCAATTCTGAGTATGCTTTTGGGGTGAACGATGGGGCCATGATTCCCAATCGGGGACTTCAGCAAGTGATCAGTCCGGGAGCCTACGTGGAGTACGGTAAATTTTCCCTGCAATTTCAGCCTGAAATCCTTTTGGCTCAAAACAAAGACTACTTGGGATTTCCCATCGAGCATCAGGCTACGATTCTATTCTATTATGAATACATGAACCGAATCGATATGCCTGAGCGATTCGGTGAAGAGGCATTTAATCGGTTCTATTTGGGACAGTCTAGCCTTCGGTTTAATCACAAGGAATATTCCATCGGGATCTCCTCAGAGAATCTGTGGTGGGGACCCGGAAGGAGAAATTCCCTTTTGCTAGGCAACAATGCCCCGGGATTCCTGCATTTCACTTTGAATACAAGAAAACCCGTTCAGACCATTCTCGGAGGGTTTGAAGGTCAATTGATCTCTGGATTTCTGAAGAGCACCGACTTCTTGCCTCCTTGGCCGGACTATACCATTCAGCAAAACCCCGTGTACATACCCAAGCGTGAGGATGGAAACCGCTACCTATCCGGTTTGATTTTTACCTATCAGCCTAAGTGGGTCCCCGGCCTATTCTTAGGATATGGAACTGTCAATCATCTCTACCGGAGTGATGTAAGCAGCTTGGGAGATGCTTTACCTATTTTCAACGGTAGAAAAAAAGCCCAAAATGTGTACGATCCAATTCAGGAGAAAAGACAACAATTCAGCTCTGGATTTTTCCGTTGGCTCAGTCCTGAGGGGAGATTTGAATTTTATGGGGAATATGGCACCCGGGACAATGACAGAAGGCTAAACGACTTTCTCACCACTCCGGAGTCGGGAAGGGCCTTCACTTTCGGATTTGCTCATTTGGTCGGACTCAAAAATCCCAAACGATTTCTTGAACTGAGCTCCGAAATGACCCTGTCCGGACAGACGATCCGAGAAGACATTCGCCAACTCCGAACTTGGTACATTCATGACCATGTCAGACACGGATATACGCATCAGGGGCAGGTCTTAGGCATTGGCAACGGTCCGGCAAGCAATCAACTTTTCTTTGGTGTGGCTTGGGTAGAGGGCTTAAGAAAGATCGGGCTACAATTTGAACGAATTGAATACAACAATGACTTCTACTACTACCGATATGAAGCTTCCAAGGACTTCCGTAACAAGTACGTGGATCTGGTATTCTCCTTGACTCCGGAGTGGAAATTTGGCAATTTCCTGTTGGCAGGTAAATTCCAATATGTCAATACGCTCAACTACAAGTGGTTTTTGGAGAATGATCCCAATCAGTACTTTGTGCCCGGATATGACCGAAAGAACTTTGTCGGTCAGATCGGACTCACCTATTTATTTCAATAATCTCAGCCCATTTACCCTATGAAAGCAGAAAAAGACAAAGTCGTAGCTGTATCCTATACCCTAAAAGTGGATGACGGAGAGTCCGGGCAGGAGCTTTTTGAGACGGTATCTGAAGAAAATCCCTTCTATTTTCTATTTGGCTACCAAAATGTACTTCCCAAGTTTGAAGAAGCGATTTCCGGAAAAGAGGCTGGAGATACTTTTTCCGTTTTTATAGACTTCGAAAACGGATACGGAGATTACGATGAAGATAAAAAAGTCATCATTCCCAAGGCCAATTTCAAAGAAGAGGGAAAAAAGAATAAGGATCTTCTCCGAGTGGGAAAGGTCATTCCTATGCAGGACGATAAAGGAAATCAGATGCGTGGGGAAATCACCAAAGTGGACTATCGAGGAGTTCACATGGATTTTAATCCTCCCTTGGCAGGATTTGACCTCTATTTTGAGGGAAAGGTGATGCTAGTACGGGATGCAGAACCGGTAGAAATCGAGCATGGGCATGCGCATGGCCCCGATGGCCATCATCATCACTGATTATTTTCCAACTATTTCAAAAATGCCCTAGAATCTAGGGCATTTGCCTTATGGACTGGAAGTAAAGGGTCCGGTAATTTTGGTAAGAAATCTTTTACTACCAAACCTTTTACTGAAATGAAAACAATCGAAATTTTAAGAAAATTAGCCCTTTTGGCTTTTGTATTGGCTTTTATGGCTTGCTCCAGCGATGATGAAGTCCCTCAAGGTGCACTGAATGTGGAAATGACTATCGATGGAGTAGCCTGGAAGGGTGCTGGAAACAGCAGAATTGAAAACGTGGCGGGATTCACTGCTTTTGCAATCGGCGCAGGTGCTACAGATCGATCCAGTTTGGCTTTGACGATGACCGAAGAGCGGACGGGCAACTTCAACCTGGCAGGAAATGCAGTTTGGATTACGTCTGATCAAGTGGTTCACAATGCTATTTCAGGCACCTTGACAATTACTAAGTTGGAAAACAACAAGGTGTCCGGTACATTCTCCTTCAAGGCGAGACCCGCACTGGGAGGTGGCACAGAGGTAAATATTACCAATGGCAGCTTTACGGATGTCAACATTATGAGGTAATCCCCTCAGAAAAATAGATTTTTTCAGACTTACTCAATTGGGGTGATTGAGCAAAAGCAGGCCTCCTGAGAATTCAGGAGGCCATTTTTATTTTCTCAGATCGTAGCCGTAGGACTTGTAAGCTAAGTCAATACTTAGATCCCGAAGTCCGTCAATCCGATCTGAGGGGTACAGCAAATACGCCTTGGAAAGCTGATCGACGGCCTTTCCGTAAGCCTGCTTGTTGAAATGCACAATGGCATCGTTGTAGTATTGAAGTCCGGCCAGCTCTCTCAAAGTCACTATTCTAAAAGTAGAGTTGTCGGAATAGTCCACTACAGGCCCTGCAATTGTTTGATTTAAGCTGTATCGCTGAGCGTTTTTTTCAGGCTGATAAGCAATTAGATAATTCTGAACTTCAGAAGGCGCCGTGATCATACCGCCTACAGGCAAGGTACTTTCCAAGACAATTTTTTTCCCATCCAGATTGACCACCAAAAAGACATGATAATCCGTCTCCACAATGTCAAACTCAAAACCGTAGCGCTCCAAAAGCAATCCTAAAGCAGCGGACCCGCTGACACAATCGTATTTACCTTCAGAAAGCATCGCATTGAAGGAGGAATGCTGTTCGTACTTTTTGAGTAGCCGCTGATGGGTTTTTTGAAAAATCTGTCTAAGCAGGGCTAGTTGATCCCCGCTTTTTTGTGCTTTGGAATCCAGTTCTTCCACCAGTTCCACCCAGCTGTCAGAGGAATACTCCGACTTGGCTTGTACCGCTCTGAAAAGTTGGAAAAGATTGGAATCTCCTTCATCCCAAAGGGCTTTTTCAACCTCTGTAGAAAATACCAGCCCCTCACTAGACCCCAACAATTCCTGGGCCTTGCCCTGAAGGACAAGTCCGGAAAGGATCAGCAATGTGAGTAGTAAATTCCTCATCGGGCATGAAGCTAATGTTAATGAATAGGTCCAAATTTAACAATTTGTTAACATTAACAAAACAAATAGGAAAAATGTTGGTCATCAGCTGATTAAGAAATTACTTGTGATGGTAAGGCTCGTTTCTGAGGATGGTCATGCCCCGGTAGAGTTGCTCAATAAAAAACGGCCGGATCATCTGATGGGAAAAAGTCATTTTGGAAAGGGCCATTTTTCCATTTGCACGGGCGTAGACTGCATCTGAAAAGCCATAGGGGCCCCCGATGACGAAGATGAGCTGACGGAGACCTGAGTTCATTTTCTTTTGCAAAAAGTCTGCAAACTCCTCTGAGGTGAAGCTTTTTCCCTTTTCATCGAGAAGAATTACCTCATCCGAAGCTTGGATTTTTTTGAGAATCAGTTCCCCTTCCTTCTCTTTTTGGCTTGCTTCCGAGAGGGACTTGGTATTCTTCAAGTCGGGAATTTGCTCAAAATCAAACCTAACGTAATATCCCAAGCGAGTGGAATAGTCTTTTTCCAAATTCTGTAGGGCTGCCTGGTCGGTCTTTCCTATGGCGATCAGCTTTATTTGCATGGAATAAATATCCGAAAAACTCCAAAAGGACAAGGCATAGCGCCGAAATTCTCCGTCAATCCCCAAAATCTCCCGACTCTACCTTCATTTTTCCATTCGAATTACTTAACAGAGGCTGGAAAAACATTCGTCTTAAACAGCCTGTTCGAATCTCACTAACCAAAAAAATATCTACCCATGAAAAAATTACTTTCCACTCTGATGGTGTTGACCGTAGTGTTGGCATCTTCTTTTACCAACAAAACTACATCTGTACATGAAGTTGATGCGGATATCGTCGACTTGGCGGTTCAGACTGAGTTTCTATCCACTTTGGTAGCAGCTGTGAAGGCTGGCGATTTGGTGGACGTATTGAAGGGAGACGGTCCTTTCACCGTATTTGCTCCTACCAATGATGCTTTTGCAAAACTTCCTGCAGGTACTGTAGAAAACCTGTTGAAGCCTGAAAACAAAGCTCAGCTGGTTGCGGTATTGACCTACCATGTGGTGCCGGGCAAAGTGATGTCTTCTACCTTGAAAGATGGCATGAAAGCCAAAACTGTACAAGGTCAGGAAGTGACGATCTCTTTGAAAGACGGAAAAGCAATGGTCAACAATGCTACCGTGACTGCAGCCGATATCGAGGCTAGCAATGGAGTCGTTCACGTAATCGACACAGTGATCCTTCCATCCATGTAATTGACTAAATGCGAAAAGAGGCCCTTGATTTTACATCGAGGGCCTCTTTTTTATTTGATGAGTTCCTTTCTCTTCAGGATAGTTTCGAGAAACTTCTTCTCATTGTCCGAATTGAAAATGCGAAAAGGCAAGTGAATAAATTGAGCCTTGGAAAGGTAAAGGACAAATGCATCTTTGGTCATTTCTGCCTTTTTGATCATGTTCCACTGTACAGGCATCCCTTCACGGGCATTGATCTTCATGAGAATCTGACGGCTGTCAATTTCATAGCCCATCTTCTGGAAAATCGGTTTGTTCTGCTCCATTTGAGTGACTCCGGTAAACTGAATGGCCCAAAACAAGACATAAAGACCATAAGCAATCAGTGCACCGATAATCCACCAAATGGATGCAATCCAAAAATATCCGCAGCAAATAGCCAAAGCAATTAAAATGACCCACCACTGTTCCTTGAGAACGGATACAAGTCCCATTTTAATGTAAGTGCCGGTTTCGAGTTGGTATTTTTTGGTTTTAATAATCATCAGTCAGGAATTTGAGTCCGCAAATATCCACCTATCTTGGAGATTAAGCAAGCTGACTTCATTCATTATCAGGCAAAACCCAAAAACAAAAAGGCCAAACCATTGACTTAAAAGCAGTATTGATTTATCTTATTAAAAATTTTTAGCCATGAATAGTCTTGTGATCGATCTCTTCTTGTGCGGTGTGGCGTATGTCATCCTGATTTATTTCGTTGCTACCATGACAAAAAATTCCCTGAGGAAGGGAAAAAGCAACAACGATGATGGAGATGGAGGAATAGAGAATTTCACACCACCTAAAATTGACTTGCCTCCGGGAGTCATTTGGCCTTCTGATTCTCCAAAAAAGACAAAAACTCCGGAACCGGTAGATTATTAGTGGCACTTGTCGCAGACACCCTGCACCAATAGACTCATTTCCTTTTTTTCAAATCCCTTGGGCAAATAAACCTCAGGCAGATTGATATCATCCAAGCAAGTCGTCTCTCCACAAACTTCACATTTGAAGTGCACATGCTCGTGACTGTGATCATGCTCATTTTCTCCATGAGCACAAAGGGCATATTTGGTCGCGCCACCATCGTCCAGGACCTTATGAATCAGGTCCTTGTCCAGAAAGGTCTTCAACGTTCTGTAAATCGTCACCCGGTCAAAATTATCCTTCAGCATCTCCTCGAGATCTGCATGGGAAAGGGCAATGTTTTTATCCAAAAATTCCTGAATGATCTCCAGCCTGCAGTCTGTAATTCGCAGCTGATGGCTTTTCAATATTTTTTCGGGACTACTCATGATTCTGATTTGATCTCAAATTAACTCAAAATTTGAAAGCATGAAAAAAAGAGGCTGTCTCATAAATCGTTTCGTTGTCAGCCTGACCCTTCGATTTCGAGACTATCGTCTCTCAAGTGCTCAGGGTGACAGGAGTCGAAGGCCATTTCCAGCTTTTTGGACGACATTTCGACTTTGCTACCAATGACGGATGAATTTAATGATCGGAAAATGCGTCAGTCCGAGCACCTTTCCGACGAGAGTCGGGAAGTACGAGGACCTTTCGACTCCGCTCAAGGTGACATTGATCCTACTCAAAGGTGAATGAACAATTACTACCTTTTTGTAGGTTCGAAGAGAATTTAAAACTCAATGTGACAAACTTCACTTTTGAGATAGCCTCTTTGTTTTTTGATTATTCTCCGGAGTATTCTGCAAGAATTTTATTGATTCGATCTACTGCCTCCTCCAAGTGAAGCTTGCTCATTCGGTCGCTGGTACGTCCGATCGCTCCTCGGATTTGAGTTCTCAAAGTCTTCAGTTCGCCCAAGGCCATTGGACGGATATCCGATTGAGAGGCATTGATCTGAGGACCTGCAAAAGCTCTAAACTGAGCTGGCAAGTTCGGCTCATTTCCAGTCAGGAGAAGCTCCAGTCTTTCGATATGAGCTCTCTGAAGTGCTCTTCTGTGTACATCGATCGCTCTTCCGGCAGAAAGTTCTGTCCAGATTCCTTTTCGAAGGTCATCGAACAGCTCGGTGATTTTGTAGGCTTCGTTGCCGTTGATCGCTTCGTTTTCGATCACCCGACCCAAACGGCCCCACTCCAGGATACCATTCAAGGTACCCACCTGAATGCCACGGATTCTCTCCAAAGCGCCAAAGTCGCCGATTCGGGCTATGATACTCTCATCCATCAGCCAAGAAGGAGTAGCGAAAAGCTGCTTGTTGAGGAAGTCCACGGCAGACTTCTGCATTTCTTTGGAGTTGTGTGTGTAGACGGCTTCATTTTGACCGGAAGACTTGTAAACTTCCATCACACCGCCGACATGCGTGCGAACATGGCCCATGTATCGGTTAAACTGACCAATAACCTGTCCATACATCTCATTCAGGTCTGCATAATCCTTGTAAGGCTTGTCTGCTTCTGCAGTCCATTCGATCAGATTAGGGACAATTCGCTGAAGGTTTTTGATACCATATTCGGAGGCCTTCATGGAGTTGTCACCCAAGTCTTCAGACTGAGTAGTCGGATCGTAGCTATTGCCCTGACGGCCGTAGCGATAGACAGGATCTCCTTTTTTGTCCAAAATCCACTGGTTCAAAGTAGCCAATTCCTCCTCTGGAGTAGAAGCTTCCGGAATCGGTCGGTATCCCCAAGCAATGGCATATTTGTCGTAAGGACCTACGTCTGGCATCAGACTTACGCCCTTGTCCTCAGGCTGCGCAATGTAGTTGAATCGAGCATAGTCCATGATTGATGGAGCAGTACCCATTTCCTTGGTGAAGGCAGCATCTCGAAGTTTTTCCACAGGGTAAGCATGAGAGGAGGCGAAGTTGTGAGGAAGGCCCAAAGTATGTCCTACTTCGTGAGCAGATACAAATCGGATCAATCTACCCATCACCTCATCGTCAAACTTCACGCTTCTGGCATCCGGATTGACGGCAGCAGTCTGGATGAAGAACCAGTTTCTCAATAGGTTCATTACGTTGTGATACCATCCGATATCGGACTCGATGATTTCACCGGAGCGTGGGTCAGAGACGTGAGGTCCGTAGGCATTCTGAATGTCAGAGGCAAAGTACCGGATCACTGAGTAGCGAGCATCTTCAGGACTCCAGGTCGGATCCTCCTCAGGGCTTGGAGCCTCTTTGGCGATAATTGCATTTTTGAAACCCGCGGCTTCGAAGGCTTTTTGCCAATCTTCCACCCCTTGCTTCAGATAAGGAACCCACTTTTTAGGCGTAGCAGGGTCGATGTAGTAAACAATCGGCTTCACTGGCTCCACCAATTCTCCCCGCTTGAATTTCTCCATATCCTCCGGCTTCACTTCCAGTCTCCAACGGTCGAGATAGCGTCTGGAAGAAGCTCTTTGCTCATCAGCTCCATAGTCCACATAGGATCTGGCAAACCAACCCACTCTGCGGTCAGCCAATCGCTGCATCATCGGCTCCTTAGGTAGGAGGATCATGGATGCATTCATTTCCAAAGTGATCAAACCTGTGGCGCTGTTTGATGGAGGCTCAGACGCTGCATAGGTAAGCACATATCTGGACTCGATATTGATCGGATAGGAATTGATATGGGAAATGTAAGATCGGTCTGTATCCAGTCGGGACACCTTATATTGAGTTCTTCTGTTTCTCTGCAAGCCCAAAGCCTGATTGTCTTTGCTGAAGAGGTCAGTCACTTCGATCACCGTACCGGTGGAGTCAGTGCCTTTGGATTTGATGGCAAACTTCTGTAGGATGGGCTCCAGATTGGATGCCTTCACCGCCATGGAGATAGGAAGGGAATCGGCCGCATAGTTGTTAACCGATACCACTTTCAGAAGGACGTCGTCATTGTTTTTCTCCCAGCGAACCATCAGATTGTTGGTGTTTTCTCCACCATATCCAATGCCGTCGGCAGTCTTGGCAATTCTGACGACCATCAGCATGTCTCTTCCCATCAGGGAATCCTGAATCTCATAGAAGTACTTGCCTTCGATTTCGTGGACTTTGAAAAGTCCGTCCTTGGTTTTGGCCTTATTGGTGATGACCTCTTTGTAAGGCTTGGGACCATTGGTATTTCCCCCGTTTTGGGGTCTTGCCGGAGCCGCCGGTGCTGTGGCAGCTGGCTTGGAATCGTCTTTTTTCTTTTTCTTCTGGGCAAAGGTATCCTCCGAACTGATCAGAGCACCCATCACCCCAAAAACAAAAGCCGTTCTCCTCAGTAATTTGGGTAGTGTTTTATTCATGGTTTGATAATTGATTTGTCGAATTAAAGTAACTTCCAATTGGGTAGATTAGAGCCTAGGGAAACTTATTTTTTTATAAGCGGTTGAATCAACAAATTAAAGGCATTCCGTGAAGTACGAATTTGAAATTGCAGTCATAGGAGGAGGTCTGGCAGGCTTGGTTTCATCTTATCTTTTATCCAAAAGCGGACATGAGGTGGTTTTGATCGAGAAAAAGTCCTACCCCTTTCACCGGGTCTGCGGGGAATACCTCTCCAATGAAGCACTGGGCTTTCTGAAGACCCATGGCCTTTTACCGGAGGGAATGGAGCTGCCGCAAATCCAAACTTTTGAATTCAGTGATACTTCGGGTCAGCGGGTGCAGCTTCCACTGGACTTGGGCGGATTCGGGATCAGCCGGTTTGTCCTGGATGATTGGATTTTTCAGCAAGTCCGAAACTTAGGTGCCCAATGCCTTACGGGCATCCAAGTGGAAGATCTTGAGTTTTTGGAGAAGGAAGACCGGTTTAGGCTTGCCCTTTCCAATCATCAGGAGGTATTTGCAAACCAGGTAATCGGCGCCTTCGGCAAAAGAAGCAAGCTGGACAAGAAGCTGGGCAGGTCCTTTATCGAAAAAAGAAGCCCCTATTTGGGTGTCAAATACCATGTCCGGACCGACTATGTGCGGGATGCGGTGGCTTTGCACAACTTCCGTGGGGGATATTGCGGACTCAATGCCATAGAGGAGGGGAAATTCAATCTCTGCTACCTCGGGGATCGGGAGCAGCTGAGGACCTACGGAAGCATTGATGCGATGGAAGAGGAGGTCCTTTGGAAAAACCCCATTCTGAAAAAAGTCTGGACGGAGAGTGAGTTTCTTTTTGATAAACCCGAGGTGATCACCGAAATCAACTTTGAGCCCAAAAAACCGGTGGAAAACCACCTGCTGATGACCGGGGATTCGGCAGGGCTGATCACTCCCCTCTGCGGAAACGGCATGGCCATGGCCATTCATTCGGGAATCCTGGCTGTACAAGCCCTTGAGACCGGCAAATCGAGAAAAGAAATCGAAACTGCCTACGAAAGGCTTTGGAGAGGAGCCTTTGAAAAGCGGCTATGGGTAGGCCGGCAGGTGCAGCGGCTTTTTGGGTCAGGCAGTTCCTCGACTTTTGCCCGGCAGCTTATTCAGCACCTACCTCCAGTGGCCCGAGTGATTATGAAAAACACCCATGGACAGGCTTTTTGATTGAAACCTTATCCTATAGAAAACGGAGTAGAGGCAGGCTTGCTTGCACCTTGCTTATGGAGGAGAAGAATTTTTGCAATGCCAGATAGCAAAATGGGGGAACATACCCTACATAAAAGCAGTCCCACAATTGGAATAAGAAGCTCTAATTAACTGGCGAGAATTGATCCAAATCCCGAGCCGAGCTTACGGTTCACCTGTATATTTTTTAGAAAAGGATAAAATCAACGGGTCTGGATTTAATTACAATTACCCGACAACAAACGCTTACAATCGACAATAATCGTTTGTTGTCGGTTTCAGATTATCGGATGACTTATTTTTCTGCCAAAAAGATGGAAAAGATTGTTTTATATATCCCAAGAGAGAAATCAGGCCGATTTAAGGTGTATATTCCTTACAGCCTTAAATCAGAACGGGAGGCATTCAAAAAGATCAACACCAGCTTTTATCATCCTTCCCAGAAGCTCTGGAGTCTGGTGAATACTCCCCAGAATCTAAATCAAGTGAGGAAGCTATTCGGTGAAAAGCTAATTGAAGAGGATAGGGAGAATCGGGTACAGGCCCAACCGGTTTTTTCCCTTTCTGAGCGAAGCCAGGAAGCATTGGATCTACTTCGGCAAAAGCTTACGCTGAAGGCCTATAGTCCATCTACATTGGGGAATTATTCCACAGCCTTTTCCAAGTTTTTGAGATTCTTTGAGCAAAGGGAGCTGAGCTCAATCACCAAGGAAGAAATAGAAGGTTTTGTTTACCATCAAATCAACAAGTATAAAATCTCTGAATCTGCTCAAAATAGCCTGATCAATGCAATCAAGGCTTACTATGAACATGTGTTGGGAAAACCCCGAGAATACTATGAGATTCAGCGCCCCAAATCTTCGCAGACACTTCCCAATATCTTAAGCAAGGAAGAAATTGCTGGAATAATTCAAGCCACATCCAATCTTAAACATAGAACAATCCTGCTAACCATTTACAGTGCAGGACTTCGGATTAGCGAGGCCGTTCGACTTCGCATTAGGGATATCCACTCAGACGAGGGCTACTTATTTATCAAAGGATCGAAAAATAAAAAGGATCGAAAAACAGTCCTATCGCCGGTGTTGCTGGGGGAATTGAGAAAGTATTACAAGCAATACAAGCCATCCTATTGGTTATTTGAAGGGCAGGAAGGAGGCCAATATTCAGTCAAAAGCATTCAGAATATCTTCAGGGCTGCTGTACAAAAAAGCGGAGCCAATCCTTGGGCTACAGTTCATACACTCAGGCATAGCTTTGCGACTCATTTACTGCAGCACGGGACCAATCTGAGGATGATCCAAGTATTATTGGGGCATTCAAGCAGCAAAACCACTGAAATCTACAGTCATGTAATGGCAGTTTCGAACAAAAATGTGGTGTCACCGCTTGACCAAATCACCGAATTGATTAATTTGACCTCAGAAACAGCCGGCAAATCCACCCCGCACATAACGGATATACACGAAACTGGAAAGGGAAGATAGATTTATACGGATGTTGGCGGTAATTTGAAGAAACAATTAACAACGAAAAACATTCAAGAAAATGAAGCTATAAGTAACTGTAAGATAGAATAAGAATTGAAATATCCTTTAATACGCAAAGTAGAAAGGGCGATTGTTAATATTAAAAAATTAGAAAATGACACAGTTACAAATGATTGACAAAACAAAGTCAATAGCTCAAAATGATAAAAATATTTCTGCCGTATTTATGTACGGGTCATTTACCAAAAATGAAGGGGACAAATATTCAGATATTGAATTCTACATCTTCTTGAAGGATAAAGAAAAATTTTCCGCTGAAAATTGGGTAAGCCAAATTCATCCTTTGGCATTATATTTTACCAACGAGTATGGAAGTGAAGTTGCCATTTTTGAAAATATGATAAGGGGGGAGTTTCATTTTTTGACAAACGACCAAATGGAAGTTATCAAATCGTGGGACGGTTTGGTAGAGTTTAGCGACTTTGACAAGATGATTTTAGTAGATAAAGAAGATTTATTGACTAACACGCTCAAAGAAATAAAAACTAAAGTACCTGATCGAACAACAAATGAAAATATCCTGTGGTTGAGCCAATCATTGTTGAATGTTTTACTTACAACAAGCAACTTAATTAAACGACAGGAATTTGCTCACGCTTACCAAAGCTTATCAAATGTTCAAAAATATTTACTTTGGTTAATAAGAATTGAAACATACCAAACCAAACATTGGGAAAGTCCAACAAAAAGCTTGGAAAAAGACATAGATCCATATTGGTATTCGTTATTTCAGCAGACAACATCAGAATTAGATCCGACAGATATTAAAACAGCTTTCAAGAAGACATTAACATTGACTGAAAAACTTTTTGATAATCTTGGAGTTGAAGCAAAATTAAAGGGGGTATTAAGGAGAATTGAATAAAAAAACTACCGCCAACATTGTATAAGCGTAATGCGGGCGAAGTGGCTAAAATTTGGTATTTTGGCATCTATCAAAGTTCGTGCTAGCGGACAGTGTATTGCTCCGAAAACCCGCACTACGCTTATACTTGACCGTTATAGCCAATTAAAAAAGAAAAAATAAAGTGATTACAAATAACAAAATTTTACTTTCAATAATGATGATTTCGTTTTTAGCGTGCAAAAATGAAAGTGAATTATGGAAAGTTCCAATTGGCTATCAAAATCATGAAATTTCACTTGGAGATAAATATGAAGAAATAAATGGAAAAATAGGGAAATTGAAATTAGATGTAAATTCTGATAATAGCGATGATGTCAAGAATTACTTGAAAATTCCAAACGAAATTAAAATCGAAAATTTGCAAATTAATCCGATTATCTTTTTGAGATTTAACGGAGATGAATTAGTGAGATTTGAAACGGTTTACACGATTGACGAAAAAGTAAAACCGATGAACTTTCAAAAAATAATTGAAAAATTAGGAGAAGGTGAATTATCTGAAATTGATGAACTCGTAAATATGGAAAGAAAGAGTATCGCAAATAATAGAGAGCTATGGCTAAGAAGAATTGATATTGATACAATTTCAGGAGAATATCCAAAAATTAAATACAGAGTTCAAGTAATTCCGTAAGTCTTATAAAATGAAGAGTATTCTAACATTGAAAAATATACTATTAACCATAATCATAATAATTGTTGATTTGGGAGTTTATATTTTCTTAGGATTTATGCTCATGAATTATGAAGATTTTTATGAGGAAAGTGAAGGTCCATATTGGAGTTTAGAAAGTATGACATTAACTGAGAAAGTAACCTACATTTGCTTTAATGGTTGGATAATTCTAAATCTACTTGCGATTGGATTTATTCTCTATCGAATTTCTAAATACTTGATAAATAAAAGAAAAAAGAAAACTGGCTATAACAATGCATAAAACGTTCATAGCCAGCAAAAGCTGGCTACGCCGTTTATGCGAGACCGTTAGGGTGCATTTTAAGAACCAACAAACAACAAGAATATGGAAACAACATTAGAAAAAACAGAAGTAAGCAACGAACATCTCATTGCTGACGTTATTGAAATTAAGGATAGCGAAATCCTTGAAGTAACGAACTATTGGACTTGTGACGCTTGTGGAGGAGATTCTGAAACAGGATGTATGATGTCCGACCCTGACGATTGTGTCAGGTATTAATAAACTTCAAAGTGCTTAAATTAGCAATATGAAAGGAACAACAGTATATTCAATAGGACACGGGAACAAAAAAATTGAGGACTTTATTCAAGAACTTAATGCTTTTGAAATCCAATTTCTTCTAGATATTCGGTCAAAACCATTTTCAAAGTGGAATCCCCAATTCAATCAAAACGAATTGAAGTTTAAACTTGAAGAAAAGGGAATCAAGTATGTTTTTGTTGGTGACACTTTAGGAGGACTTCCTGAAGATAGAAGTTGTTATGACTATAATGGAAAAGTTGTTTATGACCTTATTAAAGAAAAGGACTTTTTTAAAGAAGGGCTTGAAAGGTTGACAACCGCTAATGAAAAGCAAATCAAGATTGCTATTATGTGTAGTGAATCAAAACCAGAGGAGTGCCATCGAAGCAAACTCATTGGACAAGAGCTTTTGAAAAAGAAAATCTCTTTAAAACACATTATTTCCGACAAAATGATTAAATCCCAAGAAATGGTTATGGCTGAATTAACCAAAGGAAAAGGAACAGTCGACTTATTTGGAAACGAAATTGACTTCACTTCACGCAAATCATACTAAAATGGAATTTTTTACAATAGGAGTTTATAACTCAACCGAACAAGAATACTTTAAAAAGCTGATAGACAACAATATTGACACCTTTTGCGACATTAGGCAACGAAGAGGCGTCAGAGGTTCGCAATATGCTTTTGTTAATAGTAATAGGCTTCAACAGAAATTGAATGATCTTGACATTAAATACGGTCACGTAATGGAACTTGCACCAACAAGTGAAATAAGAGACCTTCAAAAAGAAGCGGACAATCAAAAAGGAGAATTAAAGCGAGACCGTAACAAACTAGGTCAGGTTTTTACAATAGCATACAAAGACAGAATTTTAAGCAAATTTGATTTTGATTCTTTTATAGACAAGTTAGATGAAGTAGGTGCAAATAGAGTAGTTTTATTTTGTGTAGAGGAAAAGCCAGAAGCTTGTCATAGGTCAATAGTGACCGACAAATTGGAAAAACTCGGATACAAAACAACTCACTTATAATGGAAATCTTAATCACTTCAAAAACACATAAAGGCAAAGCCGCCTGCGTAGGAGGACTAGTTTTAGCAAATAATAGACTTGTCAGGTTGCTTAATCCAGGGAATTGGGACCAATATGCAGACACAGATTTTGATATTGGTGATGTGTGGGATATTCAGTTCTATGATAGACAAGATGTAGAACCGCCTCATATTGAAGATATAATCATCCAATCTAAGCAGTATTTGAGACAAATAGATATAAACAATCACCTTTTAAATTGTGGTGTTACAATATTTAGAGGCTCACCAAATCAGATTTTTAACGGAAGATTAGGGTGGACAGGAAATGGTAGTGGATATCTTGGTAATAGGGAAAATCTACCTACTAATAGTGTTGGTTTTTGGATTTCAGATAGGGACTTGACTTTAGACGAGGATGGCAAGCATTATAATTATCATCCAGTAAATGCATTTACATCTACAAAGCGTTTTCCTTATGTAGGATTTGCTCCAAAAGTAAATATCATTCCACAAGGTACATTAATGCGGGTTTCCTTAGCAAGGTGGTGGAAACCTGAAGATTCAGATTTATCCGAAAGATGCTATTTACAACTTTCAGGCTGGTATGGACTTCAAAACAATGATAATCAAGAAAATAACTTTTTAGACGAAGATGATTTGCCGTTCTGAAAAGAGAAAAACGCACCCTAACAGCGTGTATGTGGCAATAGCGGGTGTAGCGGTAAATCAAAGGTCTGTGCTTCTAAGAAACCTTGTGCTAAATGGACAGGAAAGTGCTTCTAATCCGCTACTGCACATACACGCAAACCGTTATGCCTCACCTTAAAAAACAATTAAAACAAAAAAAATTGAAATATGGACAAAATCGTAATAATTACAGGAGTGAGCCGAGAATCAGGACTTGGCTTTGAAACAGCAAGGCAACTGAAAGACCTTGGATATAAAGTTATTATAACAGCCCGCGACTTGGACAAGGTTTCAGAACTTGCTGAAAAAATCGGTGTCTTTGCCCGTCAATTAGATATTACGAATGACCAATCTATAGACGGACTTGTAAAAGACATTGATAAGGAATTTGGCAGAATAGATGTTTTGATTAACAATGCAGGTTCATTCTTTGACCAAGGTGCTGAACCCCTTTCTTCAGATATAGAATTTATTAAAGCTGCAATTGACACAAACCTTTTGGGTGCTTGGAGAATGATAAAAGCATTCCACAACCTGCTTGAACAAAGTGACCAACCAAGAATTGTAAATGTTTCAAGTGGGGCGGGTTCATTTGACGACCCCGTTTTTGGACTTGCCAATCATTTTAGCAAAGTACCAGTATATGGCATTACAAAGCTTGCATTAAACGGCTTGACAGTTAAACTTGCAACGCAATTTAAAGAACATAAAATCAAAATTAATTCAGTTGACCCAGGCTTCACCGCCACTTATCCAGGAACCGAAGAATGGGGAGCAAGACCAGTAGAAGAAGGTGCAATAGGAATTGTTTGGGCAGCTACTTTGCCTAATGACGGACCATCAGGTGGATTTTTCAAGGATGGAAAGCCAATAAATTGGTAATGGAAATTTATAATGATGTACAAACTTTTCACGCCAAATCAAGAAAGGAATGGCGGAAGTGGTTGGAGAAGAATCACTCAACAGAAAAGTCTGTTTGGCTAATTATTTACAAAAAGGAAAGTGAGATACCAAGTGTTTATTATTCCGAAGCGGTTGACGAAGCTTTATGCTTTGGGTGGATAGATAGCAAACCCAACAAACGAAACGAAGACAGCTACTATCAGTTTTTCGCTAAAAGAAATCCAAAAAGCAATTGGAGCAAAGTAAATAAGGCGAAGATTGCGAAACTCATTGAAAAAGGTTTAATGCAGTCGGTAGGACTTGAAATGATAGAAATTGCCAAAGAAAACGGAACTTGGACTGCATTAGATGAAGTTGAGAATCTTATAATTCCTGACGACTTGCAAGAATTGTTTTCAGACAATAAAACAGCGTTTGAGAATTGGGAAAGATTTCCACCCTCTTCAAAAAGGGGAATTTTAGAATGGATTTTAAATGCAAAAAAGCCAGAAACACGACAAAAGCGAATTGAAGAAACAGTATCACTTGCTGAAAAAGATATAAGGGCAAATCATTACAGACAACCAAAAAAGAAATAAAAAAAGGCGAAGGCATAACAATGTATATAAAAAATAGGCGATATAGTGCTGAATTCAAGAGTTTTGGCTCGTATCAAAGTTTTTGTTTAACCGAAAGTTTCGTGCTTCGAAATCGCCTACTTTTCATATACTAACCGTTACCACCAATTGTAAAAAGACAACGATGAACAGAACAAACAAAGACATACGAGACCAATTTGACTTTTTTAGAGAACTTATCACGGTTGATAAAATTATCTTAACAAAGACAATTCATTTAGAACCAAAGAAAAGTAACGCTAAGTGGTTGACAGGACAAAGCTCAGTCCAACACGAAACAATAAATGAAGAAATTTCATTTGCTGTTGAGAGAAGTAAAAGAGATTCAAAATACGGCATTAAACTTCGTTGTCCTTCACTAACAGGTGAACCATTTTTTCGTTTCGACTCTGATGGCCCTGCTCATAGAAATGACTTTCCCGAAATTCCACTAGAAGAACAATCAGTAACGACACCACATTTTAACTCTTACAAAGAAGATGGGAAACCCATTGCATATAAGAATGATACTTTGAAAAATGAAAAAGAAGCTCAAATAATTGCTGAAGATGTGAACTTTGGAGTTTCACTATTCTGTATGGAAAGTAATACAAAGCTTTCAACAGGTGACTTTCCTAGTGTTATTGACAAAGCACCAGAAATTGAGTTTACTGCCGTTCAAAATATTAACTTTGATAACATTTCTTTTGAATAGCAATGAACAACCAAGAAATTATAGACAAAATAAAATCAGCATTTTGCAATCTGACCAATTTCAAGGTTAGAAATAATGCTCTTGAAGTTATTACCGCATATTCAACAATCAACAGCAAATTCGTTTCAGTTTTTATAACTTTTACAAATAACAAAATTGTTGTCACAGACAGCGGCTGGGTTGACCAAAATTATTACGAAACTCCTTTGTACGATGAATCTGAATTCATAATTAACAGAGTTACAAATTCTTTCCAATCTTCATTTAATGTAAAGTCAACTGTAGACAAAGAAGGCGTAAACTTTTACTACAAGACTTGTGATACAATAGAACAAATACCAAGTGCTGTTTTTGACCTTGCGAATTTTATTGTAGGTGTTGTAAACGCTTTCTGTATTCAGTATAAGGACGAAAAAGAAGAGAAAGAAAGAGAAACTTTTAGAAGAGATGCAAACGACTATTTGAAAGCGAACTACACGGACAAAGTAAAATTACGTTCTGCACTTGACGACTTCCAAAGTATAAAGTTCAATGCAATAATCAACAAAAGTTCAAAGCTTTACCTGTTGACTTATGTTACTGGCTCGACACAGACATACTTTGAAAATGACTTGAGAAAGTCAATTGTTAATTTTGAAATAGCTACCAAGTCAAAATATACCGACTTAATCAAAGAACGATTGACAATAGTTAATGACAAATCGGACGGCTATCTCCCAGACAAATCAGCCTTTATCTTTGAATTACTAAGAGAAAAGACAACTAGAGAACCTGTAAAATGGACAGAAAAAGAACGACTACTTGAACTAATATGAGAAGAACAACTGGTGGTAACACGGGTTTTGCGTCAGGCGGGGTGACGTGCAAACTTGGAGCTTTGTGCTTCTATTCAAGTTTAGTGCTGGTTGACAGTTTTGTGCTCCGAAACCCGCCCGAACGCAAAGCCCGAAAACGTTACCTGCAAGCATAATGAAACAGACCGTATCAATAATATTGACAATTTTAGCCTTGACAATTTTGATTGGTTGCAAAAACAAGACCAACGAAAAAACAGAAAATATGACACCAACAGAAAAACTGAAATCTATCCTGATTGAAAAATATGTTTCTGAAGACGGAGACGAATATAAAGTTGAACTTAAAGAAGGTTTGACTGACCAACAAATAGACGAATTAGCAAAAAGACTTCCGACAGGACAAGTTCCGACCGAAATCAGAGGGCTACTAAAATTTGCAAGTGGCTTCGAATTTTTCGGACTTGAAGAAGTAACATTTGACGGAGTTGGACAGTTTGGCTTTGAAGAATTTTTTCCACATTCAGTTCAACTTGCGGGAGACGGTTTTGGAAATTTTTGGATTTTAGACGTTGACAAAAATGGAAATTGGGGAAGCGTATTTTATGTATGCCACGACCCAGCAGTAATTGTAAAACATTCGGACAACTTAACGCAATTTATTGAACACGTTAACGACTTTGGTAAAAACGGAAATAAATCAAACCTTGACATAATTCACGAAAAAGTGGTTATGGACATTTGGATTAAAGACGATGGATTTATTGAACTTGAAACCGCAAGACAATCAAGTGACACGACTTTAAAAAACTTTGCGTTATCACTTCCTGACAATTTTGTAGTTGCTGACTTGAGAAATAAACAAAATCAAAGTGGATTTGCTTGGGGAAAATTTGGGCCGAACATCGACAAAGCAAAACGACACGAAACCGAGTTAATTTGGGGTATTGAAAAGCAAGTAAAGAAAGGACTTTTATCAAGACTATTTGGACGATAAATGACAGACGAATAAACAAAGAATGCCAGCAGGTAACACGGGTTTTGCGTCAGGCGGGGTGACGTGCAAACTTGGAGCATTGTGCTTCTATTCAAGTTTAGTGCTTATTGACAGTTTTGTGCTCCGAAACCCGCCCGAACGCAAAGCCCGAAAACGTTGTGCGGCATACAAAGAAAGCCCACGCGCAAACAGGCACATTTGGTTTTTGCCGACACGCAATGCCAACGCTGAAAAACCAAAAGAGCCTGTTTTGTTGCCAACGCTCGGACAGAAAAGATGAAATATGAAACAGATAAAAAGAACTTAAAATAAATGGCAAAAAAGAACGGAAACGGAACAGAAGAACCGTTGGAAAAACAACTCTGGAAATCGGCTGACAAGCTGAGAAAAAACATTGACGCAGCGGAATACAAACACGTTGTACTCGGACTGATATTCCTGAAATACATCTCGGATGCCTTTGAGGAACTCTACGACAAACTAAAAACAGGTGAAGGCGAATACGCAGGGGCCGACCCAGAGGACAAAGACGAATACAAAGCCGAGAACGTGTTCTTTGTTCCTGAGAAAGCCCGTTGGTCTTATCTGCTTTCACAAGCCAAACAACCTACCATTGGAAAGTCTGTGGATGAAGCCATGGATTTCATTGAAAAGGAAAACGTTTCGCTGAAAGGCGTTTTGCCAAAAGTTTATGCCCGACAAAACCTTGACCCGACCAGTTTAGGTGAACTCATAGACATGATTGGAAACATTGCCTTGGGTGATGCCAAAGCCCGAAGTGCAGATATTTTGGGTCATGTGTTTGAATATTTCTTGGGTGAGTTTGCCCTGGCTGAAGGTAAAAAGGGCGGACAGTTCTACACGCCAAGAAGCGTTGTTGAACTCTTGGTTGAAATGCTCGAACCGTACAAAGGACGAGTATTTGACCCTTGCTGTGGTTCAGGTGGAATGTTCGTGCAGTCTGAGGAATTTGTAACCGAACACCAAGGAAAAATCAATGATATTTCCATTTACGGACAGGAAAGCAACCAAACAACCTGGCGACTGGCTAAAATGAATTTGGCCATTAGAGGCATTGACAGCTCACAGGTAAAATGGAACAACGAAGGCTCGTTTTTGAATGATGCCCACAAAGACCTGAAAGCCGATTACATCATTGCGAATCCACCCTTTAACGTGAGCGACTGGAGCGGTGATTTACTGCGGACCGATGGCCGCTGGAAATACGGCACACCACCCTCAGGAAATGCCAACTACGCTTGGATTCAGCATTTCATGTACCACCTGGCACCAAGCGGACAAGCAGGTTTTGTATTGGCAAAAGGGGCTTTAACTTCTAAAAGTGGTGGTGAAGGCGATATCAGAAAGGAACTAGTAGAAGCCGACTTGATTGACTGTATTGTAAACCTTCCAGCTAAGTTGTTCTTGAATACCCAAATTCCTGCTTCGCTGTGGTTTATGAGCCGTAACCGTAGCAATGGTAAATTCCGAAACCGCACAGACGAAATTCTCTTTATTGATGCCCGCAACTTAGGGCATTTGATTAACCGCAGAACCAAAGTGCTTTCTGAAGAAGACATCCAAACCATTGCGGACACCTACCACAATTGGCGAAATACCGATGGCAACTACGAAGACATAAAAGGCTTTTGTGCTTCTGCTTCCAAAGAACGAATAGCTGAACTGGACTATGTACTCACCCCAGGCCGCTATGTAGGCTTGGCAGAGGAAGAAGATGACTTTGACTTTAACGAACGCTTTACCAGCCTAAAGGCCGAGTTTGAAGCCCAACTCAAAGAAGAAACTGAACTCAACGAACGCATTGCCGCTAACCTAAAAAAAGTGAAAATTGATGAGTGAGTGGAAAGAAGTTGAGCTTTCCGAACTTATTAATTTCGGAAATGGAAAGAAAAAACCTGAGTCTGAAGGTGACATTCCAATCTATGGTGGAAATGGAATTTTGGGGTTTTCTGCGGATTCAAACTATGAAAATGAGACGATAATTATAGGACGTGTTGGTGCTTATTGTGGGTCAGTTTATTATGAAAACAAACCTATTTGGGTATCGGATAATGCCTTAGCGGCAAAGGCAAAAAATGGTTATTCAACGAAATTTCTCTATTACTTTTTGAAGAATGCAAACTTGAATCAACATGCAGGCGGTTCAAGTCACCCATTGGTAACCCAAACTTTACTCAATTCTCTCGAATATGAAGTCTGCATTGATGAAGTGGAACAAAACTCAATTGCTGAAGTACTTTCCAGCTTAGACGACAAAATAGACCTGCTTCACCGCCAAAACCAAACCTTGGAGCAAATGGCGGAGACGCTATTTCGGCAGTGGTTTGTGGAGGAAGCAGATGCGAGTTGGGAAGTAAAGAAGCTCAAAGAATTAGTGGATATTGGGATAGGTCGCACGCCACCAAGAAAGGAATTTCACTGGTTTTCAAAATCAATAAGTGATGTGAAATGGGTTTCTATCAAAGACTTAGGCGATAGTGGAGTTTTCGTCTTAGATACTTCTGAATATTTAACTGAAGAAGCCGTAGAAAAATTTAATATCCCAATTATTCCACCTAATACAGTGATTTTAAGTTTCAAAATGACATTGGGACGGGTAGCCATTACAACTGAGCATATGCTTTCAAATGAGGCGATTGCACATTTCAAATTCAATGATGAGACACCTTTTACTAAAGAATTTCTTTATTTCTATCTAAAAACATATCCCTACGAAACTTTGGGAAGTACTTCGTCAATCGTTACTTCCATCAACTCTGGAATGATAAAGGACATGGAAGCGATAATTCCAGATGATGAAACACTTACCAAATTTGAAAATCAAGTGATTGATTATTTCGATAAAATCAAATCAAACCAGAAGCAAATAAACAATCTAAGTGATTTAAGAGATACACTTCTGCCAAAACTCATGAGTGGCGAAATAAGAATTGACACAGATGAATAAACTCAAAACTGTCATAGAAGAATATCGCAATTGGACTGGTTTATCGACTTACATAGACCGCATAGAAACCCATATTGAAATTGATTTCAGTCACTCACTTGAAAATGCCAAAGCTCTATTGGAAAGTGTTGGAAAAGAAATCTGTGATAAAAATGGCGTTGAATTAGGTGTAAAACCTTCTGTGAATAGTGTTTTAAAGAAATGCTTTTCTTCAATGGGTTACGCGAATGGAACATTGGTCAATCAAGTTTCATCAGCTTTGGCGACCATTGCACAACAAGTTGGTGAATTAAGAAACGACATAGGTTTAACTTCCCACGGTAAATCTTTAGAAGAAATCAAACAGCGGAACAGCAAAGTTGATGTACTTACAAGAGAGTTTTTGATTGATACGGTTGAAACTGTTTGCGTTTTCATTATTAGAAACTACGAAAGCAAAAAAGAAAAGAAAGCGGCTGAACAACTTGAAGATACTTTGGACTATTGGGAAGCTGACGACTTCAACGATTTTTGGGATGATTCTTTTGGCGAATTCAAAATGGGCGATTACTCATATCCTGCAAGTGAAATTCTGTTCAACGTTGATAAACAAGCCTATGTAAACGAATACAAAGCATACACCGAAACTGAAGAATGACAAGAATAACTGAACATAGCATAGAAGATTTTGCCATCAAATTATTGGAGCATTTGGGCTATGAATACATCTATGCACCAAGTATTGCCCATGATGGCGAAAATCCCGAGCGGAGTTCATACGAAGAAATACTGCTCACCCATCGCATGGCAGAGGCCGTGCGAAGAATTAACCCGACTGTGCCAGCTGCTGCACAGGAAGAAGCCATCAAAGAAATTCAGCGGATCCATTCGCCAGAGTTATTGACCAACAATGAAAGCTTTCATCGCTTATTGACGGAAGGTATCAAAGTCAGCTATCAAAAAGACGGACAGCAAAGAGGTGATTTGGTCTGGTTAATCGACTTCAACATACCCGAAAACAACGACTTCATTGTTGCCAACCAGTTTACGGTAGTAGAAGATGGCGTAAACAAACGCCCTGATGTCATTCTGTTTATCAATGGTATTCCTTTGGTAGTGATTGAACTTAAAAATGCAGCGGATGAAAACGCCACCATCAAATCTGCTTTTCGTCAAATAGAAACATACAAAGCGGTCATTCCAAGTCTGTTTACTTACAATGCCTTTACGATTATTTCAGACGGATTGGAGGCCAGAGCAGGAACGCTTTCATCGGGCATGAGCCGTTTTATGGCGTGGAAATCGGCAGACGGCAAAGAAGAAGCTTCGCACTTGGTGAGCCAAATGGAAACGCTCATTAATGGCATGCTCAACAAAGAAACCTTGCTGGATTTGGTTCGGCATTTCATCGTATTCGAAAAATCGAAAAAGGAAGATACCAAAACAGGTGTAACCACCATTTCAACCGTCAAAAAATTAGCGGCTTATCATCAATACTATGCCGTAAACCGAGCGGTGGAATCTGCCATGAGAGCGACAGGTTACACGGTAGAAAAAGAGACACCAACCAGTATGGTGATGGAATCACCTGAAAGCTATGGCGTGGCTGGTGTAAAATCACAACCCAAAGGCGACCGAAAAGGTGGTGTGGTTTGGCATACCCAAGGAAGCGGTAAATCTCTTTCCATGGTGTTCTTCACAGGTAAAATCGTATTGGCTTTGGACAATCCAACTGTAGTGGTCATCACCGACAGAAACGATCTGGACGATCAACTCTTTGACACCTTTGCTTCTTCTACACAACTATTGCGGCAAGAACCAAAACAGATTGAAAACCGAAACGACTTAAAGGAAAAACTAAAAGTAGCTTCTGGCGGTGTGATTTTTACCACCATTCAAAAATTCTCGCCCGAAGAAGGCAATGTGTATGAAACGCTTTCGGAACGGGAAAATATTGTCGTAATCGCTGATGAAGCTCACCGAACGCAATACGGTTTCAAAGCCAAAACGGTAGATGATAAAGACGAACATGGCAATGTGATTGGGAAGAAAACCGTGTATGGCTTTGCCAAGTACATGCGCGATGCTTTGCCCAATGCCACCTACATTGGTTTTACAGGGACGCCAATTGAAAGTACCGATGTAAACACACCTGCCGTTTTCGGAAACTACATTGACGTGTATGACATTGCTCAAGCTGTGGAAGATGGAGCCACAGTTCGCATTTATTACGAAAGCCGTTTGGCAAAAGTGAACCTTAGCGAAGAAGGCAAAAAGCTGGTAGAAGAACTGGATGATGAGTTAGACGGAGAAGAACTCACCGAAACCCAAAAAGCCAAAGCCAAATGGACACAGTTGGAAGCCTTAATCGGCAGTGAAAACCGCATAAAGAATGTAGCTAACGACATCATTCAGCATTTTGGTCAACGCCAAGAAGTTTTTGAAGGCAAAGGAATGATTGTGGCCATGTCCAGAAGGATCGCGGCTGATTTGTATGATGAAATCGTCAAAATTAAACCCGAATGGCATTCAGATGATTTGGACAAGGGCGTGATTAAAGTGGTAATGACTTCATCATCTTCCGATGGACCGAAAATCGCTAAACACCATACTACCAAACAACAAAGAAGAACACTTGCTGACCGAATGAAAGACCCAGACGATGAACTCAAACTGGTGATTGTTCGGGATATGTGGCTTACTGGTTTTGATGCACCAAGCATGCACACGCTTTACATCGACAAACCGATGAAAGGCCATAACCTGATGCAAGCCATTGCAAGGGTAAACAGAGTTTACAAAGACAAGCCAGGTGGTTTGGTAGTCGATTACTTGGGTATTGCGTCTGATTTGAAGAAGGCACTTTCGTTTTACTCAGATGCAGGTGGGAAAGGTGACCCAACCATTGCCCAAGCCCAAGCCGTTGAATTGATGCTGGAAAAACTAGAAGTGGTTTCGCAGATGTATAGCGGATTCCCGTATGAAGACTACTTCCAAGCAGAAACAGGACAAAAACTTTCTATGATTTTGGCAGCCGAAGAACACATTCTCGGACTGGAAGATGGGAAGAAACGATATATCAATGAAGTAACTGCTTTATCCAAAGCCTTTGCGATTGCCGTTCCGCATGAGCAAGCTATGGATGTGAAAGATGAAGTGTCGTTCTTCCAAGCGGTAAAAGCACGCTTAGCCAAGTTTGATGGTACAGGTTCAGGCAGAACCGATGAAGAAATTGAGACAACTATTCGTCAGGTTATTGACCAAGCATTGGTTTCTGAACAAGTGATTGACGTTTTTGATGCAGCAGGAATCAAGAAACCTGACATTTCCATTCTATCCGAAGACTTTCTGATGGAACTCAAAGGAATGGAACACAAGAACGTTGCTCTGGAAGTTTTGAAAAAGCTGCTTAATGATGAGATAAAAGCTCGTTCCAAAAAGAACTTGGTAAAGAGTAAGTCGCTCAAAGAAATGTTGGAGAATTCTATCAAGAAATACCATAACAAAATTTTGACGGCTGCCGAAGTGATGGACGAACTCATAAAGCTGAGTAAGGAAATTGTAAACATGGACAGTGAAGCCAAAAAGCTTGGACTATCTGACTTTGAATATGCTTTCTACACCGCAGTTGCGAACAACGATTCCGCCAAACAGCTAATGCAACAAGACAAGTTGAGAGAGCTTGCGGTGATTTTGACCGAACGAGTAAAGCAAAACGCATCTATCGACTGGACCATTAAGGAAAGTGTAAGAGCTAAACTGAAAGTAATCATCAAGCGGACATTGAGACAATACGGCTATCCACCAGACATGCAAAAACTGGCGACAGAAACGGTATTGAAACAGGCGGAGATGATTGCGAAGGAATTAACAACTGACTAAGAAATGCCAACGCTCAACAGCCACACACATTGCCAAGCCGCTCAAAGCAGCCGCACAAGCCAAAGCTTGTCAAAGAGTGTGTCTGAGCCAACGCTCGGACGAAAAAAGAAAAAGTACGACCGCACAACAATGGCTATACGTAATGCGTGGGAAAGTGCTGATATTATAGTAATTAAACTAAACAAACTTTTCGGTGGGCGGACAGTAAGGTGCCTTGAAATCCCGCACTACGCATAGCCGAGACCGTTATAGGGCATTTTAAAAGACAATTATGTACAGATTAATTTCATTCACATTTTTTATTTTGTTCATCTTATCAAGTTGCAGACAAGATTTGGACATAAAAGACTATGTTGATCATTGGGAAATCACTAAGACCTATTTGACTTATAATAATTCGTCCTTTCTTATTGACACAGTCAATAATGAATTTAAAGTTATAGATGGACACAATCAAATTCTAATTGTTACAATTGAACGAAATCCAATTTTCAAAGAAGGTAAAGAACTTACCGACCTTTATAGTACTGAATCACTTTTAATAGAACTTGATTCCTCTGACAACCTTGTAACGGTTCAGAAACCATCCAACTCTAAATTGTTCCGAAAACTCGTAGCATTTTCTCCAGACTATGGAATAAATCCACTGCACAGTGAAGAACAATTAACTTTGACAAGAAAAGATGGTTCAATTTGGACGATTAATTCACAAATAGATGACTTTATATTTAAAGCTGAGTTCAACTTTTTAACAAACCAAACACTGACTGACAAAATTGAAGACTATTGAAATGATAAGAAAAACGCCCTATAACAACTAGGTTTTCGTGCGGCTTGCAAAGCCAAGCATGAAACCGCTGTTGCACGGAACCGGTGAGGTTCTTATGGGGATTGAATCGGAATTTTGGTTTGATTTGTAAGTCCTGATAGCTGAAAAAGTCTCCTCAGAATTGTTGATCACACTCAAAAAGCTATCTAATTATAGAGTTTTCAGCCCTTCCA
>NZ_BTPC01000002.1:594137-595699 GCF_036245605.1 Algoriphagus sp. oki45 | reverse complement strand
TGACTTTTGCCGGCCACGGTAACTTTTTGCTCAAACTTGGCCAGTAGTTCAGCAAATCCCGCTATCTTGGAGCAAGCGGTCTGGAGGAGGTTTTCCTTTTTTTTTCATGATTGAAAACGGTTAAGAATGAATCAAAAAGTTACCTCTTTCTGGCTGCTTATCGGAGAAACTACCGTAGGTTTAGTGCAACAGCCGTTTTGCAAAAGCGGGGGTTTTTGTGCTTCTATGACAGTGAAGTGCTAAATTTAAGCTTTGTGCATCTAATGAAGTTTAGTGCTGAAAATCCCCGCCTTCGCAAAGCGGCAAAACGTTAGCGGTCAGCTTAAAAGACGACACTAATGAACATTAACAATTACAAAATATTAATCTCAAACTTGCCTGTAAGACAACAATGTTTTACGACTAAGCGAACGACTTGGACAAAAGCAGAGAATGAAATTCAGTGGCTAAAAAATCTCAATGATAAGTTGTTTGGCGACAACAAAACATTGACTATAAGCCGTCAAGACATTTTTGAAACAACCGAGCCAAGAGAAGCAATTATCAAGACAATTTATTGGGGCTACACAGCAGGAATGCGTGGTAATCATTTTATAAATATTCTCAAACACATTGACACTATTGAAAACGTGTTGCGGACTTTAAGAGAAAAACTCAATTCAACAACTAAAGACTTTAATGAACTGACATTAACTTTTATGAACGTTGCAGGACTTGGACTATCAACTTACAGCAAACTGCTTTACTTTTTCAAAATATCATTTAACGACAATCCTTGCTTAATACTTGACCAGCGACTTATTGATGTTTTTGCAAGCAAGACATATTCAAATTTTCAACAGTTAGACAAAATACGATATGACAATGCTGAGAAAAAGTATCTTGACTTTTTGCAGCTTACAAAACAGCTTGCCAATGAACTTGACACACAAGGAGAAAACATTGAACTATTTCTTTTTACTTTCGGCAATAACTTAAAAACAACAAAAATGACAGAAACGAAAATTTCAAATATGTGGAACGGATACTGCCCTGAAAGTTTATTGAAAGGAAAGACAGTTCGTATGCGACTTAATCAAAACGACTTTTTTGAAAGTGAAGAAACCGGACTTCAAATTTGTATTATTCCTGGAGTTCAAGCAGTCATTTTGAATTTTAGGGGACAAGGAAAATTTAGAACAACTGAAAATTATGGAGACGAAGTTGAAAATGGTGAGATTTTAAGTCCACAAAATTCTGACAGACCACCTTTCAACAGCCCAACAACTGCTTTTGGAGAAAGTGAAGAAATTGAAAATTACATTGCAACAATTCCGTAAAGACAATGAATATTCAGCTAAACACATGCGACAGAAAAGAAAGCCGAACCGCTAACAACTAAGCTTTCGTTGCGTGCGTAGCACGAACAATGAAAGCGCTGTTGCACGAAACCGGTGAGGTGCCTATGGGGATTGAGTCGGAATTTCAGTTGGATTTGTAGGGTTAGATAGCTCAAAAAGTCCTCTTAGAGTTGTTGAGTAAGTTCCAATAGCCTCTCAATTATAAGTTTTGCAGCCCCTCCA
>NZ_BTPC01000002.1:585262-592135 GCF_036245605.1 Algoriphagus sp. oki45 | reverse complement strand
CTTTTTGCTCAAACTTGGCCAGTAGTTCAGCAAATCCAGCTATCTTGGAGCAAGCGGTCTGGAGGAGGTTTTCTTTTTTTTCATGATTGAAAACGGTTAAGATTGAATCAAAAAGTTACCTCTTTCCGGCTGCTTATCGGAGAAACTACCGCAGGTTTAGTGCAACATGCGTTTGGCGTCATGCGGGGTGACGTGCTTAAATTCAAGTTCAGTTTTTCAAATCAACTTTAGTGCTGGGTTGACAGTTTTGTGCTCCAAAATCCCGCACGAACGCCAAGCGCAAAAACGTTACCGCCAATGCTAAAAAGACAACGACAGTGAACAAATTGAATGACAGAAATAAAATGCCAACCGCACATTCAGGCACATTTGCTTGCCCCAACACACGGGCGACCGCTTCGCAATCAAAAGAGCCTGAATTTTCCTGCCCGCAAGTCCCAAATACTAATGATTCAGAATTTAGACAATGTTAAAAAGACTCGTTATACTTCATTCAGACATATATTCAAAAGCTGACATCGAGTTAGGCGATTGCGATTCATTACAAATAGTTGGACCTAATAACATTGGGAAAAGCACTCTAATTTATGCCTTAAACTTTCTGTATATCATTGACGGAAAACAAATGACATTTAGTGGTAATCGGACAGGAGACAAATCGACAATTAATCATTACTTCCCTTCTATCAATTCGAGTTACATTATTTTTGAAATTTTCAAAAAGCGGTATTACTGCATCTTAGTAAAGAAGAATGCAGAGGGAAGTTTAGATTATTACAAAATTGACAGCGATTATAAAGAGGAGCAGTATTTTGAACAAACACCAGAAGGACAAAAACTTAAGAAATTTGATTCATTACTTGCTGAATTTTCTTCATCAGGAGTAGAATACAGCAAATATTCTAACAGACGAGACCTTTTCAATTTTGTATATCAAAAAGGAAAGAAAAATAACGGTGTTGTGTGGTTAAACGAAGGAGCATCACAAGACCAAAGAGAAATCAGCAACAACTTTTCTAAAATTTACCGCTACCTAATAAACTCAAAACTTATTGACAACAAAACACTGAAAGAATCATTGATTATTGCCGACAATAAAGAAAGCGAGCAAGTTGAATTTTCTAAGAAAAATCAAAAGGATATTCAAACCCTTTTGAAGCACAACAGAGAAATCAAAATAATTAGAAGCATTCAAAAAAACTTTACCGATTTTAAAGAATTAGTCAATCAATATAAAGCCAAAAATCAGATTCTTTCAGAAGTAGTTTATGCTTTTGATGCACTTTATTCATCAGTAAACATTGAGCTAAACACAAGTGTCATAAAAAAGAAGAAAGAGAAAGAAGAACATCAAGTTAATCTAACCGAAACTTTGAATCCGAAACAAAGTGAGTTAAATCAAAAAATTGGTGGATTAAAAATAACCGTAACACAGAAACAAACTGCCATTGATTCTCTGATAAAGAAGATTTCAAAGATAAAATCTTATGAAGGTATTGACTTTTTAAATCAATCATTGAGCAATTTAGATAGTGAAAGAAAAAGCATTGAAAGCCGACTTACTCAAATTGAAAATCAAAACTTAAATACTCGTGATATAGAAGCGAAAATTTCACGACTAACTCAAGACATCTCAAAATTAGAAGGGCAAATTGAAACTTACTCAAATTTGCTCATACATCAGATAAGCAAAGATGCAAGGAATAAAGAATTGCTAAACGCAATTCTTTCTGATTCCATTACTGCACTGCCGAAGGAAAATATTCAATCAAGTATAGAAAAATTAACTGATGTAATGAAAATCTTTGATGGTGCAATTACAATTCCCAAAGATTTTAAAGGCAAGCCTATTGCTTCAATTGATGACTTGAGAATTCGCAAAGATGAGGCGGTAAAAGAAAAAGTAAGTAACGAACAGTTGTTACCTATTGCGAAAGACCTAGAAAAATATCGTTCTGAACTTCTTACAGTTCAGCAAAAAATCAAAGAAGTAAATGGTAAAATTGAGGAGTTAAATTCTTTACCTGAACTTGAAAAAAACTTAACTATAGAAGAAGGGGAACAAAAAGTTTTAATTCTACAAAAAGACGAAACTGAAAAAGAACTAAGAATAACCGAAGAAACGATTGGTAGGATAAATCAAGCAATCGAAATTTTGGCAAAAGACATATCACAGAAGGAAAGCAGAATTTCTAAAATTCAAGAATGGAAAGTTAAGATTGAAGAATCGGGAATTAAACCAATCGAATATCATACAAATGAATCACTTGACAATCTTTTCAAAAACTTTGAGAGAAACTCAATTGAGCGAGAAGATATTAAGAACAAAAAAGAAAGATTATTTGAAAATCTGAAAGCAAAAACTGAAACAGTTTTTGCTTCGGAGGATGAATTTATCAAGTATCTTGATTCAGAACTTACAACTCTTGATGACAAGCAAAAGAGTATTGATGCACTTCTGAAAAATATTTCAACTCAATTTTCAATTCCTTGTAAAACGCTTCATTCAAAATTCCAGGAGTTTGAAGCGTTCATCAACAACCAATTCAATTCAAAAATCAGAAAAATTAAAATTTCTGATATAGATTCTCTGAGTATTGAGATTATCCCAAATGAAAATCTAATCAAGGATTTAAAGAAGATAATGGAAATCAGAGACCTTACTTCTGAACTAATTTTTGACGATCAATCAGAAAACCTAAATGTTTTGAATAGGTATTTGGACAATCAATTTGTAATCGAATTTAAAGACCTGTTTGACATCAAGTTGCACCTTGACAAAAAAGGACAGCATAAGGTGGTTGATTTAAGAAATCAAATTGAATCAGATGGAACAGACAAAATGATTAGAATGGTGATTATTATGTCAATTATTCATCAAATTGTAATCAATGATGTTGAAAACAAAATCGTAATTTTTGTTGATGAAATCGGGACAATTGATGAAGCGAACAGAATTGAAATTTTGAATTTCTGTAAGGAAAATAATTTTGTTCCTATATCAGCTGCACCATTGCACCCATATGACGGATTTGATAAATACTACTTAGTGAGAAGAAGTAAGGGGAAAATTGTTTTAAGTGAAACTAACGGAAATGTAATATACCGTAAAAAGAAAACAGTGTGAATCTAACAGATTTCAGAACATACAAGAAATTAAAAGAGGATTCTTTTCTTACAGAAAAGGCAATCCCTAAAACTGTTTTGAGTTCGCCACATTTTAAAGGCTTGGTTTCTTCACTTATTATTGAAAAAACAAGGTCAGGTAGAGGTTTCAGATATAAAATAAACAAGCCAAACGAATTTGATAATTTCTTTACAGCCTATTTTCCCGAAGATATTGAAATCAAGGACAAATCAGATAATGTTAGGAAATTTAGAAACTCTAAAATTCAAAAAACAGTTTCAACACCAATCTTTATGCTTAGGGGCTTTGAAACAATTAGGATAAATGGCAATGAATTAAATTTAGAAGATTACACAAGCAAATTTCAAATATTCGCTTGTAACGCTGAAAGAATTGAAGCCAAACACATCTGTATTGTTGAAAACTTGGACACATTTTTAGTTGCGGAAAAGCTCTTAGGCAAAAGTTTTGTATTCCTTCATAAATATGGTCGAATTGGCAAAGAATCACTAAATTGCCTTTCTACAAAACACTTACTTGTTTTTGTTGATTATGATTTTAACGGTCTAGAAGAATTTCTAAGAATCAAAGAAGTTTTTGACTTTGCCCAATTACACATACCCGAAAATTATAATGAACTCTTTAATAAGTATTCTCAAAGTCTAAAAGGCAACAAATCCGAAATGACTAATAGAATTAAGCAAAGTAGAGACATTAACGTTATTAGAATTAGAGAAAGCATAATAAGAAATAACCGATTTTTAGAGCAACAATATTGGAAATATGATTAAGTCAGAACCAAAATCAATATTGCAGTTTATGGCAAGTCATTACGATTTGCTACGAGACCTTTTTGACATACAGGTTAAGAATGATATTATTACCAAAGAAGCTCTAAATATTTGTATAGAAAACTATGACAAGAATATTCAGACACAACTAACCGAATATCAAATATTGGTTGAGCAGAATGATGACTTTGCATTTAACGAGCCTTATTTGATTCTTTTTGAGTTTATACATCAACAATTCAAACCTCTCTTACCTGAAGAAATAGAACATTTCGGGCAATCAATCAGGACTTTATTTCTAAAAATCAAAGAAGGTATAAATGATGATAAGAACATTTTGTTGGAAAGAATTGAAGCCTTATCAAACCAAATTAAGAAGTTCACAAACGCTGTTGTAAATAATACCAAAAGTTTGTTGACTGAATCAAAAGAACTAAAAGCGAATAATAAGAAAATTGACTATCAAGAAAAAATTCATAAGGCACGATATCTTATAGAAAATTACATTTCTCCACTCAATACAATTTTAGATGTAAATCATAGTCAATCTATCTACAACGAATTGCTGAATGTTTCTCAATTTTCCAACGTAAAAAGATTTGATTATAGAGATGAAAGTATAAGACGAGAATTTGAGAAACTTTATCATCTACTTCGTCAAGTAGGGAAAGACCTAAATACTCAATCCGTTATTCTCACCAATGAATTATTACCATTAATTGAGCGAATAAAAACTGAAAGCCAATATTTGAGGGGTTTTCATCACTATCTAAATAATGGGAATTGTTATAAAGGTATTGAACCACCTCGAATATTCGTTTCTACTCGTGATAACATCTACAACAGATTTGTTTATGAAAACACGAAAGAATACTTTGAACAGTTCAAAAACGAAGCTGAATTAATTATCGTAGAAGATGCACAACAAACAAACGATTGGCTCTTTGATAAATCAAAATATAAAGAAACTTTGAACAAAAATTTGCCCGTAGAGGATTTTTTTAAATGGTGTGAAAGTTCTATCAAGCAAGAAAGTGAGAATTTTTCCTTTGACAATTTTTTTATGGTAACCAGCTTACTTTTTGAAGAAGATTATGAAGTTACAGTAAACAAACAAGGAAATAAGATTACTGTTTCCAATGACGAATCAGAACTAATTATGCCGAAACTTACAATTAAGAAACAAGAAGATGTATCCAGATAAACACAAAGAAATAGTCACTTCCTTAATGGAAGGGAAGTTCATAACAGTTGATGATTTTTTGTTTGAGACAATCAAGAAAAATGAAGACTTTTATATCAATTTTTTTGAGACTTCTTTTGGCTTTGAAATAATTGGTAATCACGACTTTTATTACTTGGTTTCAAGCGAGACAAACGAAAACACATCAAGAGATATTTCTATTTTCTTTTCAATTCTATGCTACGAACTTGATAAAGACGGTAAGAATTTCTTAGAAGAACTTAATTATTCGGAATTTCATATTGACGAAATACTCGAATACTTTAAAAATTCATCGTGGTTAGACGTAATCAAAGCTAACAAGCAACTAAACACAGACGACAGTTTAAAGCGACATATTGGAACTATGGTTAAGAGAAACATAGCAGTAAAACAAGGCAACGATAGATATTCATTTACTAAAGCACACAAACTATTTATTGACTTTGCAAAAGACTTAATAAAAGATGACAAGACTGAATCCATCGCATAACAGCCACACACATTGCCAAGTCGCACAAGCCGAAGCACAAGCCAAAACTTGGCAAAGAGTGTGTCTGTCCAACCGCACGACTGACCGACAAACGGACGAAAAAAAAGAAGCACTAGGCGGTAACATCACCTATACGCAAGCAGGGGTTTCGTGCTTCGTAGGACAGGAAAGTAGTAAAATTAAAGTTCAGTTCTTCGTAGGAAGTTCAGTAGTGAAAATCCCTGCCTGCGTATAGCTGAGAACCGTTAGTGGCAAGCATAACAGACGACAGTAAACAAAACAAATTCGTTATGACAACAGACAAAATTCATACGACAAATTACTTCGACACATTTATTGAAGTAGCCCAAGACACAAAAGTTTCTTGCGGAACAAAACCACTTTCAAAGTCAGACAAAAAATCTATTGCCGAATTACAATTTGACTTACTTATAAACAATCCTTACAAATTCAATTCTGATGAACTTTTCTTTCAAGTGTTTGCCGATAGAAACGACTTGACGAAAGCGGAATACAAGGAAGCACGACAACAATTTTTCTCAAAAGGACAACCTTGTTTTCGTTCATCACCTTTGACAAAAACCTACGGGTTTGGGGTTCACGCTGACAAAGACGGAAAAGTTGCAATATTCGGAATGGAAACAAAGCAATATGAAAAATTTTTAACTGACCCGAATATTAAAAAAGTAAGAGCAATGAGAACATCAAAAAAGTAAAAATGGAAACAAAACATCAAATACAGTATAAAACGAAAATCAATGCACCGTTTGAAAAAGTTTGGGCTGCATTAACAAAACCTGAAATCGTAAAACAATACTTTTTCGGGACAGACATCGTAACAAGTTGGAACGTAGGTGAGCCAATAGTTTTTCAAGGCGAATGGGAAGGACAAAAATACGAAGACAAAGGTGAAATTCTTGAATACGAACATAACAAGCGACTTGCCTACTCATATCTTAGTAATTGGAGTGGTAAAGAAGATTTACCAGAAAATTATTTGTGGGTATGTTATGAAGTAACCCCAAATGACAATGGAACTGAATTGACTATTTCTCAAACAAACTATGACGAAGAACGAGCCAAACATTCCGAAGGAAATTGGGCTTCAATCGTGGACGAGATGAAAAAAATTGTAGAAGCGTGAAAAGAATGCCAGCCACTAACAACTAAGCTTTCGTTGCGTGCGTAGCACGAACAATGAAAGCGCTGTTGCACGAAACCGGTGAGGTGCCTATGGGGA
>NZ_BTPC01000002.1:581595-583158 GCF_036245605.1 Algoriphagus sp. oki45 | reverse complement strand
TTGACTTTTGCCGGCAACGGTAACTTTTTGCTCAAACTTGGCCAGTAGTTCAGCAAATCCAGCTATCTTGGAGCAAGCGGTCTGGAGGAGGTTTTCTTTTTTTTCATGATTGAAAACGGTTAAGATTGAATCAAAAAGTTACCTCTTTCCGGCTGCTTATCGGAGAAACTACCGCAGGTTTAGTGCAACATCGGTTTTGCGTAATGGCGGGTTCAGTGCTTCGTTTGACAGTTTTGTGGTTGGTTTGAGTGCAGAGCTTCGATTGAACTTTTGTGCTAAAAATCCGCCACTACGCAAAGCCGAGAACCGTTGGCAACAATATGACCAAAGAAGAAGAAATAGAAATAGTACACGGAAAAGGCTCACACGTAGTAATACTTGGAGCTGGTGCTACTTATGCCTCAACTTTGAGAAATCCCGAAAAAAATGGAAAAACTCTTCCATTAATGTGGAATGTAATTGATGTTGTGGGATTGACCGATGTTGTAAATGCCTTGCCGAAAGAATATCAACAACATAAAGAAGATTTTGAAAAGCTTTACAGCTTGTTAGCTAAAGACAACAAATTTAAAGCTGAAAGAGAACATATAGAAAAAGTAGTTTATAAATACTTTGAAGAATTAGAGTTGCCAGATGAACCAACTATTTACGATTATTTAGTTCTTTCTTTAAGACACAGAAAAGATATAATCGCAACCTTTAATTGGGACCCGTTTTTGTACAAAGCCTATGTCAGAAATGGAAATTTTACTGATAGTCCTGGAATTTTATTTTTACACGGTTGTGTTTCATTAGGTTATGACAAATCAAATGGTTCTTCTGGTCCAGCAGGTTGGTTTTCAAAAGAAACTAAACAAGAATTTGTACCAACTAAATTATTGTACCCAGTTGACAAAAAAGACTATAACAGCGACCCTTTCATAAACGGACAATGGCAAGCACTTTCTAACCGACTAAAAGAAGCCGAAAGAGTTACTGTTTTTGGATATTCAGCACCTAAAACAGATGTTGAGGCAATCGAGCTTTTACAAAATGCTTGGGGAAATGTTGACCAAAGAGCAATGGAAGAATTTGAATTTATCGACATTCAAGAAGAAGATAAGCTTTTAAAATCTTGGGAAACTTTTGTACACACACATCACTATCATTATTGTAATGATTATTTTGACTCGTCCCTTGCCTTACATCCAAGAAGAACTGTTGAGAGTTATCATCATTGGGCAATGCCTATGACACCTAATGAAGCTTTTCAAGATGGAAATCAAATTCCTGACAACTTTAGGACTTTAGAGGAATTATGGGAATGGCACTTACCATTAATCGAAGCTGAAAAAAGATTTTATGATAAATAAAAATAATAAAATACTGTTGCCAACAACTAAGCTTTCGTTGCGTGCGTAGCACGAACAATGAAAGCGCTGTTGCACGAAACCGGTGAGGTGCCTATGGGGATTGAGTCGGAATTTCAGTTGGATTTGTAGGGTTAGATAGCTCAAAAAGTCCTCTTAGAGTTGTTGAGTAAGTTCCAATAGCCTCTCAATTATAAGTTTTGCAGCCCCTCCA
>NZ_BTPC01000002.1:558500-579568 GCF_036245605.1 Algoriphagus sp. oki45 | reverse complement strand
CTTGGCCAGTAGTTCAGCAAATCCCGCTATCTTGGAGCAAGCGGTCTGGAGGAGGTTTTCCTTTTTTTTTCATGATTGAAAACGGTTAAGAATGAATCAAAAAGTTACCTCTTTCTGGCTGCTTATCGGAGAAACTACCGTAGGTTTAGTGCAACATCACCTATACGCAAGCAGGGGTTTCGTGCTTCGTAGGACAGGAAAGGGGTAAATTTAAAGTTCAGTTCTTCGTAGCAAGTTCAGTGGTAAAAATCCCTGCCTGCGTATAGCTGAGAACCGTTGGCGGTCATTGTGAGGACGACTCCGAAACAGAGAATAAAACATAAAAAATGACACAAGAAGAACTAATAATAAATTGGAGCGACAAAATACTAAACCATCTCCTTAAACTCAAAGAGAAGAAATATCCTGATTTAACTTTTTGGCTTAGAAAACAAGATAGTGAAAGACTTAGGAAAGGATATTGGTTTCAAGGCAGTCATTATATCTTTTTGGGACTTGTAAATAAAGGAGATTGGAAAAACAAAACTCGACAAGCAGGTTTAGTTTATAATTTTTGGGATATAGAAAACCCAAGTGTTCACTTGAGTTTGGCATTTCAATCTGAAACTGACAACGCTACAATAAAATGCTACGAAGAAATTGCCTCCAAAATAGATGGATTCAATAAAAGCGGTAAAGCCAATTACCAAAAAGTATATTCAGAGACCGATTTCATTAAAATAATTGATAATTTTTACGCAACTGATTGGAAAATATTTAAAGAAACCTTTGAAAAATATGGTCTTTCAGAAGACTTAATAATTCCAGAAGAAAAGTTTCAAAGTCTACTAAGCAGAACGCTTCAAGTCAAAGAGAACAGAGATATTGTTTTGCCCCAAGATACTACTCACGAACCAGATGACGATATAAATTATTGGTGGCTAAACGCTAATCCAAAAATTTGGTCTATCAGCAAGCATAACGTAGGAGAAAAACAAACCTACACTACGCATAACGAAAAAGGAAATAAAAGAAGAATATACAAGCACTTTGAAGCAACCAAAAGAGGTGACTTAATGATTGGGTACGAAAGTACACCAACTAAACAAATTAAAGCTATTTATGAAATCACCCAAGGAATTCATAATACAGCTAATGGTGAAGAAATAGAATTTGAACTGATTGAAAAATTGGAAATTCCAATTCATTGGAACGACTTAAAAAAAAATCCTTCTCTGCAGGAATGTGAAGTATTTGTAAATAACCAAGGTAGTTTATTCAAGCTGACAGAAGAAGAGTATGAAATTATAAGGGAAGTTATTGATAATAAGAACATCATTACCGAAAAACTGCTTAAATCTGAAAATGTCAAAAGCTACAAATTTTCAGAAGACCCTGATAAGCCATTCATAAGTGAAACAGATTTTTTGAACACTGTTTCATTATTAAAGCGAAAGAAAAATATAATACTACAAGGCCCTCCAGGCGTAGGCAAGACTTTTATCGCTAGAAAACTTGCTTATGAAATTATGCAAGAAGTCAAGGATGCTAATATTGAAATGGTTCAGTTTCACCAATCGTATAGTTACGAAGATTTTATACAAGGGCTACGTCCTACCCAAAAAGGCGGTTTTGATTTGCGAGACGGCATTTTCTATTCATTTTGTCAAAGAGCCTTAGCTCATCCAGAACGACCTTTCTTTTTCATTATTGACGAAATTAATAGAGGTAACTTAAGCAAGATTTTTGGTGAATTGATGATGCTAATTGAAGCGGACAAAAGAGAAGAAAAATTTGCCTTAAAACTTACTTATGCAGAGGACGAAGAAGACCGTTTTTATGTGCCTGACAACCTTTACATAATTGGCACAATGAATACGGCTGACCGTTCTTTGGCAATAGTAGATTACGCTTTAAGAAGAAGATTTGCTTTTGTTTCATTACAGCCAGACTACGGTTCAAACTTTCGTGCATTTTTAGCTGATAAAGGTTTGTCTGATGGTATTATTGAACACATATGTTCATCAATTTCAAAATTGAATGTCAAAATAAAAGAGGATGTTAACCTTGGTGAAGGCTTTCAAATTGGACATAGTTATTTCTGTACGTACACAAATGACGGTAACGAAAATCAATGGTGGACAGACATTTTAAATTATGAACTGAAACCTTTGTTAGAAGAAATTTGGTTTGACGACCTTTCAAAAGTTTCGGATACAGTTAAACAGCTTTCAAGATAGAAATGGCAATCCCAATTGAAAACATATACTTCCTACTTTGCTATGCTTGGAACAAGCTAGATGAAAAAGAGCGGGTTGATGTTTCAATTGACGATAAAACAGAACTTCTTGATTTATTTGCTAAAGTGCTAATTACTTCTTCAAAACTTCTTCTGAAAAGAGGTATTGATAAAAGTTACATAGACCACGAAGAAGAAATTTCAGGTGTTAAAGGTAAAATCGAAATAAGTCAAACACTCAAGAGAAACTTGCTTTTCAAGCAAAAAACTGTTTGTACTTATGATGATTTCTCGGCTAATATTATTACAAATCAAATTTTGATTTCAACAATTTACAGGCTAACAAGGACAAAGGGTATTGATCTTCTCCTAAAAATGGAATTAGCCAAACTACAAAAAATGTTTTTAGGTGTTGACTTGATTGAAATCAAAGGAAGCCACTTCAAGCAAATTAAATTGAATAGGAACAATCGGTTTTACGGTTTTATTATGAACGTATGTTACTTGATTTATGAAAGCACTTTCCCATCAGAAGAAAAGGGCAAATACAAATTCTCAGATTTCACAAGAGACGACAACAAAATGAATCAATTGTTTGAGGCATTTATTAGGAATTTCTATCGCATTGAGCAACATAAATTCAATGCTGTAAAGAAAGAAACGATTAAATGGCAATTTCAACATCAAGACATTGAGAGTTATCAATATTTACCTCAGATGGAAACTGACATCTCCTTAGAAAACGAAGAACAGAAAGTAATAATTGATGCTAAATATTACAGAGAAACAATGACCATAAATTACGACAAGGAGAGAATTAAGTCCTCTAACCTATATCAGTTATTTAGCTACTTACTAAATCAGCAAGACGGAAGCGAAAAGACCAAAATGGCAACCGGAATTCTTTTGTATCCAACAATTGAAAAAGATTACAATTTAGATTTTCAATACAACGACCATAAAATTCAAATAAGGACAGTAAACCTTAACACAAATTGGAGAAATATATCGACCAGACTAAAAGAAATAATAAATGCTTGACAACGTGGAAAATAAACAACGAACCGCCAACATTGGCTATACGTAATGCGGGAGAAAGTGCCGATATTAAAGCAATTGCATTAAACAAACTTTACGGAAAGCGGAAAGTGAAGTGCCTTAAAATCCCGCACTACGCATAGCCGAGACCGTTGTAAGCAAGCCTAAAAGACGACACTACAACAATCAAAAAGACAACAAAACAATCGACCTTTGACATCCTGACCAGTCTTTTCAGACGACCTTAACTCGGCAGACAATTTCGCTGTTACTAGACACAGCCCAGCAGACCAAATTGGCAACACACAAGCCAACATAAGAAAAAATTAAAACACCCTACCGCACAAAAAAATTGAATTTGCCCACCCGCATTTTGCACATTTGGTTTTGCCCGACACAAGCCAACCCTTCGCAAAACCAAAAGAGCAAAATTTTCCCACCGCACGGGTGACCATTTCAATTAAAGTATTAAATTTGACACATCTGTCCAAAACAATTTGTCTAAATGAGCAACGTAACATTTGGTGACTATATTAGAAAACGAAGAGAAGAAATAGAACTTCCATTGCGGAAGGTTGCTGCTTATCTCGACATAGACACATCAACTCTGAGCAAAGTTGAACGTGGTGAACGACCTGCTTCACCTGACTATTTAAAACCACTTTCTGAAATCTTGGAACTGGACTTGAAAAATGTGCAAACAACTTATATAGCAGATAAAATAAGCAAAGACTTTGGCGGACTGGAACATTTAAGCGAAGGACTGAAAGAGGCAGAAAAACAGATAAAAAGCAAAAAGAGATAATGTCATCTAAATTTTTTACAAATAACAGCGAACGAAGCATGTTCGATAAATTCAAAGGAATTATCGAACACATGAAAGACTTGTATGCCTTTCATGCGGTAGTAGGTTACTTCCGTTCTTCGGGTTACTTCGCATTGCAACCATACCTTAAAGACTTAAAAGAAATAAAAATATTAGTCGGCATTAATGTTGACCAAATGTTTGCGGAATCGCAACGTAAAGGACTTTTGTATTTCGGTGACGAAGAAAAAACGAAAGAGGAATTTTTGAAATGGTTTATTCAAGACATCAAAGAAGCTAAGTATTCAGAAGAAGTTGAAAAAGGTGTTTTACAATTCGTGAACGACTTAATTGACGGACGAATTGAAGTAAGAGCACACAACTCAAAAGCGATTCATGCCAAGTTCTATTTGTTTTTACCTGAACATCACAGCGAGCACTCAGACGGTTGGGTTATCATGGGTTCATCTAACTTGACAGAAGCAGGACTTGGCATTAAGAAATCTCCGAACTATGAGTTGAATATTGCACTCAAAGACTATGACGATGTACAGTTTACTAAAAAAGAGTTTGTTGAATTATGGGAACATTCAACGCCAATTCTGCCAGCAGACATTCAAGCTTTCAAACAAAAAACACATATCGGGCAGACTTTCACTCCTTATGAACTTTACATCAAATTCTTAATTGAATACTTCGGCAAAAACATAGACTACGACCCAGACACAGTTGGAGATTTACCAAAGACTTACAAAAAACTTTCTTATCAGATTGATGCCGTAAACCAAGGCTTTCAAATGCTGATGGAACACAACGGCTTTTTCCTGTCTGACGTAGTTGGTTTGGGTAAAACCGTTATTGCAGCAATGATTGCCAAGCGGTTTTTAATTGCTAATGGCTCATTGAACACAAAAATATTAGTGGTCTTTCCACCTGCATTGGAGAAGAACTGGAAAAACACATTCAGGCTTTTCGGCATTGACAGACACACCAAATTCATCACCAACGGAAGATTGGACAAAATTGTAACCGGTGATGATTTGAACTATTGGGCAAAAGAAGATTACGATTTAGTTTTAGTTGACGAAGCACACAGATACAGAAACCACACTTCGCAATCCTTCGGATTGCTACAACGAATTTGCAAAGCTTCAAGAAATGGAGAAGGCTTGGTTCCTGGCAAAAAGAAAAAAGTGATTCTAATTTCTGCAACACCTCTTAACAACAGACCACAAGATTTATACTATCAGTTGCTTTTGTTTCAAGATGCAAGACGAAGCACCTTACCCGTAACCAACTTGCAAAGTTTCTTTGGGCCAATCATCCGTGAGTTCAGAGAAATCATGCAACAAGACGAGCCAAACATTGAACGCATCAGAGAACTGTATTCAATCATTCGTGAAAAAATCATTTCACAAATAACGGTTCGCAGAACAAGACGAGATTTAAAGAACTATCCTAAATACATTGAAGACTTAAAGGCTCAAGGAATTGTGTTCCCTGAAATAGCTGCCCCCAAACCAAAGATTTATGAGTTTGACGCCAAGTTGAGCAAGTTGTTTTATCATACAGTTTTCTACTTGACAGATGATGATAAAATCCAGTATTACCGCTATCAGGCCATCAAATATTTGAAACCTGAGTTAAGAGAGAATTATTATGAACAAGCGATTTTAGTTTCTCAATCGTTGGCAGGTATCATGAAAACTTTAATGGTGAAAAGATTAGAAAGCAGTTTCACTGCTTTTAAATCATCATTAAAGAATCTGACTACTGCCACAGGCAGAATGATTGAAATGTTTGATAAGGGCAAAGTTTTAATTGCCCCCGACCTGCGTGTGAACGACCTGATGGAAAAAGGTTTCAGCATTGAAGATTTGGAAGTGATGATTCTTGAAATGAGTGCTGAAAATCCGAGAAACAATGTTTTCAGTCCTGATGATTTTGATAGTGGTTTTATTGATGGCTTACGAAAAGACCACATGTTACTGCAAGAATTAGTGAATGAATGGAGCAAGGTTGAGCAAGACCCAAAACTGGATGCTTTCTTGATTACGCTAAAAGACGAATTGCTGAATCAACAAATTAGCCCAACAGGAAAGTTGGTTGTGTTTACGGAAAGCACTGACACAGCGAATTACCTGACTGAAAAAGTTGAAGCCTTCCTTAACACTAAAGTTCTAAATGTTTCAAGCGACAACCGAAGCAAGATTTTTGAAACCATTCAGGAGAATTTTGACGCAAACTATATTGGAGAGAAAAAGAACGATTACAATATTATCATCACAACGGATGTGTTGGCAGAAGGTGTAAACCTGCATCGTTCTAATGTAATTGTAAACTACGATACGCCATGGAATGCCACCCGATTAATGCAACGCATTGGACGTGTTAACCGAATTGGAAGTGTGGCAGGAGTTATCTACAACTACAACTTCTACCCTTCGCAACAAGGCGATGAAGAAATAAAACTTTACAGTAATGCTTTAATCAAACTGCAAGGTTTTCATACGGCTTTTGGTGAGGATGCACAGATATACACCCACGAAGAAATGTTGGAGCAATTTGAATTGTTTGATGAAGGTTTGCCTGATGATGAAGACAAACGACTGCATTATTTGCGTTTCATCCGTGAGTTTAAAGACAACAATCCAAAAGAGTTTAAGCGTATTAAGTCGTTTCCGCTAAAGGCTAGAACAGCAAGAAATAACAAGTATGCTCAAAAGTCAGACACACACAGTTCAACCGTTGTATTTCTGAAATCGCTTTACAAAATGGAGTTTTATCAAATCAACGATAAAGCCAATGTTAATCCATTGACCTTTTTAGAAGCAGCACAAATTTTTGAAGCACAAACTACCGAGCCGCCTTTTGGTTTGCCTGAAAATCACTATGAACATGTTCAGGCTGCTTTAAAATCATTTGACGAAGACTTTTTAGGCGGAACAACTGAAAAGGTTACAACCACCGATAAAGCCGATGCAAATACCAAACAGGCTTTAAAATTCTTACGTGACTTCAAAGCCATTACGCATCAAGCCATTGTAAAAGAAACCTGCCAAACTTTGCAACCGATTGTTGAAAGCGGAACTTACACGCCTTTAGCAAATGAATTAAAGAAGTTAAGCCAGAAGTTTTTCAGCAAACGGGAAATTGCCACCTCACAAGTGGATAATTTGCTGATTGCATTAGCGAAGAAATACGATGCAATTACCAGTGACGAAGAAGAAACCAAACTAGAAGAAATTGACACCAACATTGCACCTGAAATTGTGCTATCAGAAACTTTTATTGAATAATGGATAAGAAGACATTACAAAGCATATTATCTAAGCCGTTTGTGCTTGCTGACTGGCAGAATTTATTGACAGAGGTTTTGGGCGTAAAAAACTTTCTGCAAAAACCTGCTGAAATTCCCTTAGCAAGTAACAAAAAAGCTGAATCGGCTTTTGAGTTGGGGAGTTTCAATACGGCAGATGACAGAATCATCGGTTTATATTTGGTAAAGGTAAAACCCGAAGTTTGGTTGGAAAGAAACAAAGTCGGATTAAGAGAATTACTTCGTTCAGTTTATAAATACGATGTGGATGGAGCTTTAATCGTTTTTGAGCAAGCGGACAAATGGAGATTAAGCTTTGTTAGTGAAATCAGAACATTTGATGAAGAAGGCAACATTACTAAGAAAGTAACCGAACCCAAGCGATACACCTATTTATTGGGTAAAGGCGAAAAAACAAAAACACCAGTTGACAGACTTTTCAGCATATCAGGAAAGAAACTTTATCTTGAAGAAATCCGAAATGCCTTTAGCGTTGAAGCCCTCAATGAAGAGTTTTATAAAATTGTTGCACGACATTTTTATCAGTTGGTTGGAGCAACCGAAGGCAAAGGAGCCAAAGCCATTACCTACGATAGAGTATTGAATTTACCTATTGGCAAACCTTCTGACAATGCTTCAAAGAAGATATACCAAGAATTTGCAGTAAGACTAATTGGTAGAACGGTATTTTGTTGGTTTTTGAAAGTAAAAAAATCGGATGAAGGCATTTCGCTTTTACCCGAGCATCTTTTGAGCAGCGAAGCGGTAAAGAAAAATTCAAATTATTACCATTCCATTTTAGAGAAACTGTTCTTCCAAACCTTGAACACGCCAATGCCTGAAAGGTGGAAAGAGTTGCCTGATGGTTGCGAACAAATTCCTTTTTTAAATGGCGGTTTGTTTGAGCCTCAAATAGAAGACTATTACAAACCCAATAAAACAACTGGATTTTCAGACCATATCAACACGCTTAAAATACCTGACGAATGGTTCAAAGAGTTTTTTGAAAATCTGGAACAATACAATTTTACTATTGATGAAAACAGCGTAGTTGATATTGAAGTGAGTGTTGACCCTGAAATGTTGGGTAGAATCTTTGAAAATCTATTGGCTGAAATTGACCCTGATAGTGGCGAAACTGCACGTAAAGCAACAGGTAGTTTTTATACACCAAGGGAAATTGTAGACTATATGGCAACTGAAAGTTTGGTGCTTTACCTGCATAATCAAACCCAAATAGGCAAGGAGTTATTAAAACCCATTTTCAAGATTGACAGCGAAGTTTCCTTTTCAAGGTCTGATTCAGAAAAAATACTGGAATCACTTGACCGATTAAAGATACTTGACCCTGCTTGTGGTTCGGGTGCTTTCCCAATGGGGGTGCTGCAAAAGATTGTAATGGCTTTGCAGAAGCTTGACCGTAATGCAGAATGGTGGAAAGCCAGACAGATAAGCCGTATTGAAAATGCTTTGCTTCGAAAGCAAGTAAAGGAAAAGCTGGAACTGACTACTGTTGAATATGCCCGAAAAATTGGTGTCATACAAAATACCCTTTACGGTGTGGATATTCAGCCGATTGCAGCCGAAATATCAAAACTGCGTTGCTTCCTGACCTTGGTAGTAGATGAAAACATTGATGAATCAAAGCCTAACAGAGGAGTTGAACCATTACCTAATTTGGAGTTTAAGTTTGTGACTGCCGATGCATTGCTACAATTACCTCCTGAAAAACAACAAACCAGTTTGTTTGACAACAGGGCAGAATTAGAAAAATTGCAAGAAATTAGACTTGACTACTTACAAAGCTATGGTGCTCATAAAAATGAGCTGAAAGAAAAATTTCAAGCCTTGCAAAAGCAAATATTCAAAGACCAACTAAAAAATAATGCCAGAGAAGACAGCAGGGCTTACTTAATCAGTTCATGGAAACCATTCAGCAATGAAAAAGTTGATTGGTTTGACCCACTGTGGATGTATGGAGTAAACGACTTTGATATAGTTATTGGAAATCCTCCTTATATTAATATTTCAAATTTAAAACCAGATTCTTATAGAAATAATTTGAAGGCTAGGTTTTACTCAGCAAAAAATAAGGCTGACACTTACGCATTTTTCATTGAGAGGAGTTTTGATTTTCTGAATGAAAAAGGGTTGCTAAGCTTTATTATTCCACAAACATGGAAAGCAACAGACAGTTTTTCAAACTTAAGAGAAATAATTTTTAATAATCATAAACTACACAGTGTCGTTGACCTTGAGTTTGGTGTTTTTGCGGCAATTGTAAAACCTATGGTAGTTTTGATTTTAAATGAACCGAGTAAATCAGAATACATTATCAATGTTTACAATGATAACTTCGATGAGAAAATTAATATTCCAATCTCCGAAGTGGTTTCTAATCCGACATTTTCCATTAATACTCATATTACAAAAAGGCAAAAAGAAATATTTCGAAAAATTGAGAACAATAGTCTACGTCTTGAAAATGTAGTTAAGTTTTCAAGAGGAATAAAAACAAGCAATGACGAACGATTCATATTAGATAAGGCTATCGACAAATCTTGCAAGCCAGTTTATCGTGGTAAAAACATCAAGGCATATCAAATGAATTGGGCAAATGAATACATTTGGTATAGACCAGACTTGATGAAAGAAAAAATTGGAAGCGTTTCTTATTCAAAAGAGTTTTTTGAAGTGCCTGAAAAAATTATTACTCAACGAGTAAATAGTTCTATGCAACTTTTATGTGCATATGACAACGAGCAAAACTACTTTTTAGATACTACAAATGTCTCAAGATATGAGGATTGGGATAAAAAGGTTTCATTAAAATATATTTGTGCTTTACTTAATTCTCGATTGATTAACTTTTGGTACTGCAACACATATTTAATGCCAACAATCGGTCTCTACGAGTTGCATTCTATTCCGATTAAACTCTCCGATAGTCAAAGTGTATTTAATCGTTTGGTAGACTACATTTTATTTCTTACCAAGAGAGGAGAAAAAGTTACAATCAATGATTTTGTTCCGAACAGCCATATCGTTCAACTGTTTGAAGAAGTCATTGATGCAATGGTTTATGAATTATATTTTGAAGAAGATTTCAAGAAGGCAGGCATTGAGTTTATGAAATATGCTCAACGAGATTTTAAAAGCATAGAAGGAAAAGGCAAAAAGGAAGCGATAGAGATTATACACAAGGCTTACCAAACGCTTAGGGAGAAGAATAATGAAATACGCCAAAACCTAAAATTGATGGATACCCGTTTGGCTGATTTAATAATGCCCATTAAAACTGCTAAGTAAGCCATGCATAAAATCAGTAAAATAACCTTAAACAATTTCAAGTTCTTTTATGGGCAGGTTGAGATTCCTGTTGAAAGAAAAAACGTGCTTATTTATGGAGAGAACGGTAGTGGAAAAAGTTCCATTTACTGGTCTCTTTATACTTTTCTCCAAAGTGTTTTTAAAGACAATGCTGAAATCAGAAAATACTTTGAGCCAAAACATCCTGAGAACTTAATCAACCGCTATTCGGTTGAGCCAAGTAACAGCAGTATTATTTTGGAATTGAAGGAAGACGATGGAACAGTTGAAGAAAAAGAAATTTCCATCAATCAAATCACAACTAAAACTGGCGGGCTGGTTAAAGAACTGACATTGGGAAGTGATTTTATCAATCATCACACACTTTCAAGAATTTACGCTTATTATCATAAAGAAGAAATTAATCTCTTCAATATTTTTGAGCATGAATTATTAGCTTATATAACATTTAAAAATGCTCTAATAAAGCAAGGCGAAACAGCAACAAATCAAAATGCTGAAGTTTGGTGGGAGTATATTAGAGACTTCATTCCCAAAATAAATGATAAGGCTATAATTGAGAAATACTTAAGAGAATTTAATGAAAGCTTTGACAAATACCTAAAAGATATAACAGAACTGACGAATACATATATCACATCAAGGTTTAAGGAGAACTTCAATATTCTCTTTGAATACCGACCAACATCTTATCCATTACCAGCAGAAGGCGAAGAACTGGTTTTGAATCAGGAAGTAAAAAAGCCTGAAATTATTATGACGGTGAAAATGCTCACTGATAAAATTGCAGAGGAGCAGAAAAAGATAATCGACAGTCCGCAGAGTTTTTTGAACGAAGCAAAACTTTCGACAATTGCTCTTGCCTTAAGGTTAGCAATTCTTGATGAAAAATTTGTTGCGGCTTATCCAAAGGTCCTTATTCTTGATGATATGCTTATGAGCATGGACATGAGCAATCGTGAATTCATTTTGGGGATTTTATTTGAAAATTACTTGCCTGATTATCAAATCTTTTTTCTAACACACCAAAAAGGTTTATTTGAAGATGCAAGAATATATATTGAGAATCATTATTCAGAAAAAGCACGTTTAGCAGGTGAGGAAAATAGGGAAATTCAAAAAATTGCTTGGAAAGACCATTGGAAGCTTTTAGAAATGTATGAAGCCGAAGATGGAAATGGCATTCCAATACCGCATATTGTAGAATATGAAAGTAGTATCCAAAAAGCAATTAAATACTTTAAACACCAAGTTGACTACAATGCTTGCGGGAATAATTTGAGAGTTGCTTTAGAAGAATTATTTAGAAACTATTTGCCCCATAAATATTTTGTGGATGGGGCAGGTAGACCAATAGCTGCAAATAGCTTAATGCTTGATGGATTATTAGTAAAAGCAAGAGAATATTTTACTTATGTTGGTTTTGAATTATATCCAATTGACAAATTGGATAGATACCGAGTTAGAAGCCTAAATCCCACTTCACATTACAATCCAAAAACAGATTATTTTAAACGGGAGTTGGAGGATATTTTTTCTCTAATTCAAAAGCTTAAGGCAAATAGAAATGAAGCTGCCCTCAGCAAGGATGAAAAAATAAAGTTTGAAATAAAAACCACCAGTGGTAAAACTTATTCCTACACAGCTATTTTATTAGATGACATTTGCTTGTATCAAAAGTTTGATGGTAGTCCTAGCTTTTTTATAACTACGGATGAGAGAGGATATATCATGATTGGCTGCACAATCGACTCCACAACAACCCAAATTTTAAATCACCCAATAAATCGCAGCACACTGCAAAAACTATATGATGACACAATCGCATATATTAATAAAGCTGAAACAGCAATCGTGGAAACTGATATGTATCAAGTATTCACAGATGTAAATGGTAATCCTTTGAACAATCTAAAAAAATATTGAAGAATTTATGAGTAAAATGTTTGCAGAAATAAAGCGAATTGTAGACGAAGACATCAGTAGTCGTGTTTCACAATATGATGTGATTTTTGAGGCAATCACAAATGCTGTTCATGCAAACGCTACCTCTATTGATTGTATATTAAACTCATTCGATAATCCAATCAAAGAAAATGAAACCGAAATCGCTAGGAAAAAGGTTCACACCATAACAGTTTGTGACAATGGTGATGGTTTGCATGATGATAATTACGATTCATTTTGCAAATACAGAACAGAATACAAAAAGGCTTTAGGTTGTAAAGGTGTTGGTAGGTTTGTTTTCCTAAAAGTTTACAATTATGCCAATTTCACAAGTTCATTGGTTAACACACAAGAAGTAAGGAGTTTCAAATTTGACTTTGATTTCGATACAGATAATATCAAAAGCACCCCAAGTAAGGTTGAACAAAACCTAACAGAAGTAACTTTAAACAGCCTATCGGAAAGCTACTTAAACCATGACAAACATATTGACAGAAGAATTGAAATGGATTTGGAAGCAATCAGAGAAAAAGTATTGCTTAATTTGATTCCTACATTGTTCTTTTACAAGAAGAAGGGTGTTGAAATCACAATTAGCTTCATTGACCAAACCACTTCCGACCAAGTATTTATTAAGCCAAACGACATACCAGACTTCAAGGAACGAAAATTCATAGTTAAAGACAGAGAAGGCAAGGAATTTGAATTTACATTAAACCATAGAATTGAAAATGTAGATGGTAAACTAAATGCTTACTACTGTGCAAATAACAGAACTGTATGTGAGTTTGACGAAAAAGACCTAAAACTTAATTTCCCTTATGGTTATTCTGGATTTTTGTTGCTTGAATCCAATTACTTCAACACCCGAGTAAACAACGAAAGAAACGATTTTGATATTAAACCTTTACGAACAGATGCTTTTACTACTCTTTCTTGGGATTTAATTAATGAAGAATTAAAAAAGACTGTTACTGATTTGGTGAAGGAGGGTATTCCTGAAACCAAAGAAATTAACAAGACGAAGATTAAAGAAATACATGAAGAACGACCATATCTAATCAACTACATTGATGAAACAGATATTGAAATTGCTGGCTTCATGGATAAGAAAAAACTCATTGACAACGCTAAGAGAAAATTTGATAACGCAAAAGAAAAAATACTTGCATCAGCAGGGAAAGAGGAGTATACCAACACAGAGCTTTACGAAGCGATTGAGTTAACACATAACGAACTGGTTTCATACATCAATGACCGTGTTTTGGTAATTGAGCGATTAAAGAAATTGATTGACAAAAAAGAAAGAGTTGAAGAAATCATCCATAATCTGTTCATGGAAATGCGAACTGATGATGATTACTATGCAGTTGGCAAAAACAACCTTTGGTTATTAGACGACAGATATACCACATACAGCTATGCAGCAAGCGATAAAAGGATTAGAGAGGTTCTAAAAGGAATTGATGAAGAAAATGGCGACACAGATATTTTGGATGATAAACCCGACTTATCTCTTTTCTTCTCTCATAATCCGAACAAACCAGAACGACTGAAATCGGTATTGGTTGAAATCAAACCGTTTGACTACGCCTCTAAACCTGACAGAAAGAAATTTGCAGGAATACAGCAGTTATTGGATTATGTAAAAGCTTTCAAAGAGAAAGAGAAGATTGAAGAAGTATCGTCATTTTTAATCACTGAAATAGACGACAAACTTGCTGACAGACTTAGAACAGATGGCTATACACCTTTATTCTCACTTGAAAGTCCAATATATCATCGCTTTTACAGCGAACCCAATATTTCAATTTTTGTTATTAGTGCTTCGACATTAATAAAGGATGCAGAAGCAAGGAATAAAGTGTTTTTGGACATCATTAAAAAACAAAGTAAAATCAAAAACTTACTAGCATAATGCCAACGCAGCAGTCACACACATTGCCAAGTCGCACAAGCCGACACACAAGCCAAAACTTGGCAAAGAGTGTGCCTGCCCCACCGCAAGACAAATTCAATTTTTTTCTTCCCTCCCTTCGGTGTTTTTATTTTTTCGCCACCCACAACCGACACAAAAACAGTTGGACAGAAACAGCGAAAACCTTTACTGAAAAGGACTTGACAATTACAGCAGACAGAAGGCCAGCTTACAACAACTAAGCTTTCGTTGCGTGCGTAGCACGAACAATGAAAGCGCTGTTGCACGAAACCGGTGAGGTGCCTATGGGGATTGAGTCGGAATTTCAGTTGGATTTGTAGGGTTAGATAGCTCAAAAAGTCCTCTTAGAGTTGTTGAGTAAGTTCCAATAGCCTCTCAATTATAAGTTTTGCAGCCCCTCCAGACTTGTTTTGGAAGGGCTTCTTTGTGTCATGGGCCTGCCTGACCAACGGGTTGGCATAGCTTCGCCCCTCCTGAGGCGGGCAGGCTGCCGACAAAAATCAGGAATTAAAATTGGGTTGATACTGAGGGCAAGACCGCCTTTGGCGGGCCACGCTTGGGCAGGCGCTGGATGCTGACCATGCTTTCCTTCTGACAGCAAGGACAATATCGCGGGTTGAAGCTTTCCAGAATTCTGGGTTCGGGTTCCGGAATCGAAATTCCAAGTTCCCGATGGATTAGCGGAATGGTGAGCTGCTTTGCCGAACTTCCCAATATTCCAAAGTGTCGGATCCGAACCAGTCCTTTGGGCAGAATATGCATGGAGAATCGCCGGATAAACTCCAGATTGTCCAGACTCATCTCCAACTTTTGGGCTCCCTGACGATAGTCTTTGTAGCTGAACCTAGTCTGTGCTGGACCAATGTCCAGAATCCGGTGATTGGAGATCGCTACTTTGTGGGTATACCTGCCCAGGTATTCGAGGACTGCTTTGGGATGTCCAAAGGGCCGCTTGGCATAGACTACCCACTCTTTTTTGAAGAGCTGATCGATCAATTCCTTCTCCGGTATGACTCGGGACTTGAGTGCTTTGACATACTTGGCGCGAAAGACTTTGCTCATCGCCTTGACCGGAAACAGGTATTTGCCCTGAGTTTTGGCTGTCTTCCACCTTCCGCTTTTAGTCAGCCCTCCTCCCGGTACGATGCAGTGCAGATGCGGATGCAGCGTCATGGTTTGGCCCCAAGTGTGCAGAATAGCAATCATTCCGGCTTTTGCCGCTAAGTGTTTGGGGTCTTTGGCAAAGCAGCGGACCGTCTGCCATGCTGCTTCAAACAGACTGTCATAGACGGCCTTGGGCTCATACATCCCCAGCTGATTCAGCGTGTCAGGCAGCGTGAACACGACATGGAAGTAGGGCACAGGAAGCAGTTCGGCTTCCCGCTTGGATATCCATTCCTCCCGGTTCTTACCCTGACACTTCGGGCAGTGCCTGTTCCTACAACTATTGTAGCTGATCCGGGTATTCCCGCAGTCGGTACAGGCATCCACATGGCCGCCCAGATCGGAAGTCCTGCAGCGTTTTAATGCAGAAAGCGTCCGCAACTGCCAGCGGTTGATCTGGGGATGATGCTCCACCTCGGCCCAATGCTGTCGGAGCACCTGAGCCACTTCGTGATTGGCTCTCAACGACGGGACAGATACAGTCGGTCCAATGGACTGAAGGCACGGCACTTGTCGGTCTGGGCTACATGAAGGTAGATCATCGTGGTATCGATGGACTCATGACCCAACAGATCTTTGATCGTCAGAATGTCCAGCCCCTCTTCCAGCAGATGCGTGGCAAAGGTGTGTCTGAGCGTATGCACATTCATCGGCTTTTGGATCCCGGCTTTCTTTTTGGCTTCATTCACCGCCCACTGTACACCCCGCTGGGAATAGCGGGAGTCGAAATCCCCGCCCGCACGGCCTTTGATCTCCCGATCGGCACTGTTGAACACCCAGATATGAGGCTGCTCAGCCTCCAGATAGGCTTTCAGCCCCCGGATCAGGATATCCGCCAAGGGGACGTAGCGGTCTTTCTTGCCTTTGCCATCCTTCACGTGAAGTACTTTCCGGTCAAAATCCAAGTCGGCAATTTTCAGATTCCGGACTTCAAAGCAGCGAAGCCCACAGCCGTACAGCAGGCCGATCAGCACGCGGTGCTTGAGCAGATTGGGAGCTTTGAGCAGTTTGCGAACTTCCTCCTGGCTCAGGACTACGGGAAGCTTTTTGCTCCGCTTAATCGTGGGAAGCTCAATCCGCTTGTCTTTCATACCCTCGATCCGATAGGCGAAGCGAAGGGCATAGACGGTAAACTTGAAGTAGGAATCCGAGGGGGTGTTGTGTCCCCGCTTGACCAGATGCAGGTAATCATTGACCCGGTCGGGATCGACCTCAGTGGGCAATTCATTGAAATGAAGGGCAAGTTTGGCCAGATGACGGCCATAGTTGGTGACTGTACTTTGACTTTTGCCGGCAACGGTAACTTTTTGCTCAAACTTGGCCAGTAGTTCAGCAAATCCAGCTATCTTGGAGCAAGCGGTCTGGAGGAGGTTTTCTTTTTTTTCATGATTGAAAACGGTTAAGATTGAATCAAAAAGTTACCTCTTTCCGGCTGCTTATCGGAGAAACTACCGCAGGTTTAGTGCAACATGCGTTTGGCGTCATGCGGGGTGAGGTGCTTAAATTCAAGTTCAGTTTTTCAAATCAACTTTAGTGCTGGGTTGACAGTTTTGTGCCCTGAAATCCCGCACGAACGCCAAGCGCAAAACCGTTAGCGGTCACCCTATTAGAACGACATAAACCATAATTGACAGACTTGAAAATTCCTTTTAAATATACTCTTTCAAAAAAATATTGGACTCTTAGAAACAGAGTTCAGCTAATAAAATTCCGTGTAAAGCGACAACGATACAGAATCAAGAATCTTTTCTCTGAAGAAAAACGAAAAGCAAATTCCACAATAACAAACATTAAAGACACTCTATGGCGTATTTTGAAAGCCGTTGGCCTTGTTATTTTTCTTCTTTATATAGAACACATAGCAACCAACTATTGGCAGGCACATTTGGAGACTTTCCCCAGTTGGCTTGTAAAACTACAAGAGTTACTACCTAAACCTACATATCCAAACGACAGAGACGCAATCATTGAATTGATTTCTGTAATTGCAAGCGTTACTGGCGTTATTTTAGCATTGTTTTATCCTATACTTGCTACAATTGCAAGTACAGCTTACGCAAAAGTTCACGCAAGCATTAGAAATCTTTTGCTATACGAAAAAGAAACTCAATCGTATTTAAGGCGACTTACATATTTGACAGCTTCTTCTATTACTGTTCTATTGTGTCTTAGCTTTGATTTTCTTCCTGGTAATCTTCTTTTATCTTTTTTGGCATTTTATTCACTAATAACTTTGTTTGGTATTCTGAAAATTGGATTAGGTGTCTACAATTTCTTTGAGCCAACAACATTGGCGGGTATTGTTTTCAACAAGCTAACTGATTCAGTGAAAAATGTAACGACAGAAGGCGAATACTGGAACGACAAAAATTTTCAAAACCATCACTATAAACTTGCATTTGAACAAACTGAAAATCTATCCTTACTCACTAGTTTATGCCTAAAAGATGACGACTTGAAAGAATCGTCCTTCAAATCAATTTTCAGAACATCTTTATACACTCTCCAAGTTTATTTAATGCAAAAACCAAAAATTCCAATTGATAGTCTTTGGTTTCCTAATACGTATGAACATCGTTCATATTTTGAAAGTGATATGACAATGCGACAACTTTCGATGAACACTAATACCATTACTCAACCGAAGGTTAAACCAAATCGTTACTGGCTAGAAGAACGAATTGTAAACAATCTCTCAAGTGGATTAGAATCAGTTGTTAAAAGCGGATACGTAAATGTTTTGGGAGAATCAATCTTAATTACACACGGTGTTTTTGATTCTTTAAGTGCAATAACGGATTTAAGAACAGGAGAAATTCTACTTGATAAACTTCTGATGAATGTTCGTTTAATAAGCAATAAAAAAGAAAAGAAAATAGAAGTCTTTAATTACGAGAATTGGAAAGATGAACTTGGTTGCATTGAAACATATTGCTATGCAATACTAAGACTTCAAGCAGGTGTTTTTGAAACTATTCATTCATTTAATTCTGATAAAATTATTCAGGAATACAAAAAGATAAATTGGGAAAAGAAAAGCACAATTTATGCTACAACTTTTATTCCTGAATTATACGACCAACTGAATAAGTTCAGAGAATTTGTTGAAAATGAAAAAGCAATTGAAGGAAAACAAATTACTCCTGATTGGTATTTTCTACAACGTCTAACATCTGAATATTTAAGACTTGCAAAAGACAAAATCAATCAGACAATACATTTTTTTGAATCGCATTTGCTTTCTCTTGCGAAGCACTTTGACAAAGACAATAATTGTTTGTTGTCATCTTTTACAGCACAAATCGGACTTGAAATACTTCACAAACTGAATTATCGAATTGGCTCTATAAAGCAAACACTTGAAGACATTGATAAAATTGAAGTATGTAAAGGAGAGTTTGTTTGGACTAAACCAAATTTTGAAGAAATTGAAGTTAAACTTATAAAATACGAGAACGAATGCATATATATTATTTCAAAAAATATTGAAAAGTTGGCATTAGTGAAATGGAATAATCAATTTCCGGATGTTTTTGCTCATTCTTATTCTATTCTTTCAAACAAGTTGAACGAGAGTTATAGGAGAAATCAATTTGATTTATTTCAAAAGTGTTTTGCACCATTTCTCAAATCTTCAATTATCGCTTTTGGCAACATAAATACAACTTTTAAGCATTATGATAGACCACAAAACATTTCATATCAAGCATTGCTTGATCCAATGGAAATTAGTGGTTACGCCTACATTTATTCCTTTCTTTATAATTCGCCAAACTATTGGGAAGAAGTAAAAAAGGCTTGGGACGAATCATTTTTACCTTCAAAAGATAATATTGAATTGTTGGTTTCATATTACAGCTACTACAAAACCAACTTATACGGAACGGGAATTAACTACACAGAAAAACATCAAAGAGAAAGAACTTTATCAGATGTAACGCAATCATTGAACATTAGAGTAAGGAACATTCCTGATTTTCTTGTTAGGCTTTTTGTTAGTGAAGACCCATATCACCATAATTTTTACGATGTAGCAGAATTGTTTATTGAGCTTTATCTATTCACATTCCTTGAAGCCAAAGATTCTACTAGCAAAATAAAAAGAGAAATTTTCAATCAGTGGAATAGAAACATTAATAATCCCAATCCAAATGAGTATGATTTCTGAAACTGATAAAATTTCGGTAAGGTATCATACAAACACGTATGATACGCCTGAACACTATTCTCATATGTTCATTGAAGATTTTGGGCGTAATGTCGTTCCAATTTACGGTTCGAAATCAGAAATAGTAACTTGTAAATTAGACCCCGATAACAAGGAGATTATGAAGTCACTATATGAGTTACTTCCTTCCCATAGACAACATTATCGTCCAAGTTTCAATGAGATTATTTTAGAAACAATAGAATATATTGCTCAACACATAGTTAATCGTGGCTTTTTAGTTCTTGAACTTGTAAAATATAAAGATGTCAATGAAAGAGAGTTTTACAAACTTGAAACTGTTTATGGCAAGGATATCAAAATTAAAAGGGAGATAATAACTCAAATTATACCTGATAACGCAGCACAAGAATTAGGGAAAAATAGAATAGACATTCCTCTTGAAAAATGCTTTGTTTTTGAGTTTCCTGAAACCTTAGGTGGCAAAGAAAAATATCTTCAGTTCCTTAAAGAATTTAGTGAATTGGCAAAGCAAAGCCCAATGATGAATTTTTTAAATAATCCATTGCAAGGACAAGCGGGCTACAATTTAACCGAACATCAAAGATTACACGACATAGAACTATGGAAAAAAACAAAAACATACAATTGGCATCACAGAGAAAGTGGCGGGGAAAAATTTTCTGGTTTTTATCACATATACAGACACCTATTATTCCGTAAAAACAAAATCAAACTTCGTGATTATGTCGTAGAAGAACTTTGTAAAATCGTTTCTACCTTATCAGAAAAGGTGCTTGGACAAAAAGCAGAATTGAAAATTGAAGGCTTTTTAACAATGGACAAAGTAGAAGAGAAATTGGAACAGTGGAAAACGGGACAATTAGACCCTAAAACAATAAGCGATGTATTGTAAAGACTGTGGTAATGAGAAAAAAGGGCGAACCGCTAACAACTAGGTTTTCGTGCGGCTTGCAAAGCCAAGCATGAAACCGCTGTTGCACGGAACCGGTGAGGTTCTTATGGGGATTGAATCGGAATTTTGGTTTGATTTGTAAGTCCTGATAGCTGAAAAAGTCTCCTCAGAATTGTTGATCACACTCAAAAAGCTATCTAATTATAGAGTTTTCAGCCCTTCCA
>NZ_BTPC01000002.1:0-555621 GCF_036245605.1 Algoriphagus sp. oki45 | reverse complement strand
CGGCAAGAATATCAGATTTATTGAAGGCAAGGTCAGGTATTTATCTAAATGCTGGTGGAGAGACAGCTTTAATGAAAGAAAGAAAGCCTCAAAGGGGTACATTCCTGCCAAACGAGCATTTTTACTACAATAATTGGGACTTTAATGCTCTTCCCCAGATTCTGAAACAGCAGACAGGACAACCTGTAGAAAATTTGATTGAACAATGGCTGGCAGAACCTTTGGGAATGTTAAACTACAACTCAGTAAATATTATCTATGAATCGCAGGACAATACGGAACATCCACATTCTCGATTATATATATCTTCCGAAGACTTAGCACGAATTGGGTCAATAGTTTTGAATAATGGATTTTGGGGCAATCAAGAAATAGTATCACAATCTTGGATAGACCAAATGCTTTTCGCCTATTCTAAAGATGGAACTGATAAAGATTTGGATGACGATGACTTCTTTGAAGGATATGGTTTATTGTGGTGGTACGATTTGGACACAGATACTTGGTGGGCAAGTGGTTTTGGGGGACAATTTATCATCTTGAACAAAGAAAAAGGAACGGTTACAGTATTGATGAAAAATACATCTAATTCAGCCCCCGGTTTTCTTTGGAATAACGCCACAAGCAGAAATGAAGACCACGAAAATGGCAGTCAGGTAGAACAATTTATTAGCCAATTTATTAATTGAAAACTATGCTTAAATACTTCATTTTATTTTTGATATTTGCCTTTTTTTCTCACAACCTGACCGCTCAAGAAATTGAACGAAGGTCACAAAATGTGTTTTTTGAAATTGGTGGTCATGGATTGATTTACTCCATTAACTACCAAAGACAGATAAAAGGGAACTGGAATGGACGTGGTGGAATTGGTTTCTTGAGAGTGATAGAAAATGAAACCGACAAATACCTTAATTTTTGGTCGATACCATTAGATATACGTCACGAATGGAAATCAAAAAATGAACGTCATGGCTTCGAATTGGGCGTTGGAGTTCAGTTGCTTATCGGTAGTGGAAATATATCCTCCTTCAGAAAAAGGACTGATTTGTTTATCAACCCTAGTCTAATAGCCTCATACAGGTATTATACAAAGAAAAATATGTTTTTTTCTGCTTCGTTCACGCCTTTTTATGGTACAAGATCACTTACTGAAGAAAGTGGATATTTTGAATTGTACGACCCAATGGTAATCAACGGAACTACAATTCATTTATGGATGGGACTTGGAATTGGATATAAATTTTGAAAGGAATAACGCATGGTAACAACTAAGCTTTCGTTGCGTGCGTAGCACGAACAATGAAAGCGCTGTTGCACGAAACCGGTGAGGTGCCTATGGGGATTGAGTCGGAATTTCAGTTGGATTTGTAGGGTTAGATAGCTCAAAAAGTCCTCTTAGAGTTGTTGAGTAAGTTCCAATAGCCTCTCAATTATAAGTTTTGCAGCCCCTCCAGACTTGTTTTGGAAGGGCTTCTTTGTGTCATGGGCCTGCCTGACCAACGGGTTGGCATAGCTTCGCCCCTCCTGAGGCGGGCAGGCTGCCGACAAAAATCAGGAATTAAAATTGGGTTGATACTGAGGGCAAGACCGCCTTTGGCGGGCCACGCTTGGGCAGGCGCTGGATGCTGACCATGCTTTCCTTCTGACAGCAAGGACAATATCGCGGGTTGAAGCTTTCCAGAATTCTGGGTTCGGGTTCCGGAATCGAAATTCCAAGTTCCCGATGGATTAGCGGAATGGTGAGCTGCTTTGCCGAACTTCCCAATATTCCAAAGTGTCGGATCCGAACCAGTCCTTTGGGCAGAATATGCATGGAGAATCGCCGGATAAACTCCAGATTGTCCAGACTCATCTCCAACTTTTGGGCTCCCTGACGATAGTCTTTGTAGCTGAACCTAGTCTGTGCTGGACCAATGTCCAGAATCCGGTGATTGGAGATCGCTACTTTGTGGGTATACCTGCCCAGGTATTCGAGGACTGCTTTGGGATGTCCAAAGGGCCGCTTGGCATAGACTACCCACTCTTTTTTGAAGAGCTGATCGATCAATTCCTTCTCCGGTATGACTCGGGACTTGAGTGCTTTGACATACTTGGCGCGAAAGACTTTGCTCATCGCCTTGACCGGAAACAGGTATTTGCCCTGAGTTTTGGCTGTCTTCCACCTTCCGCTTTTAGTCAGCCCTCCTCCCGGTACGATGCAGTGCAGATGCGGATGCAGCGTCATGGTTTGGCCCCAAGTGTGCAGAATAGCAATCATTCCGGCTTTTGCCGCTAAGTGTTTGGGGTCTTTGGCAAAGCAGCGGACCGTCTGCCATGCTGCTTCAAACAGACTGTCATAGACGGCCTTGGGCTCATACATCCCCAGCTGATTCAGCGTGTCAGGCAGCGTGAACACGACATGGAAGTAGGGCACAGGAAGCAGTTCGGCTTCCCGCTTGGATATCCATTCCTCCCGGTTCTTACCCTGACACTTCGGGCAGTGCCTGTTCCTACAACTATTGTAGCTGATCCGGGTATTCCCGCAGTCGGTACAGGCATCCACATGGCCGCCCAGATCGGAAGTCCTGCAGCGTTTTAATGCAGAAAGCGTCCGCAACTGCCAGCGGTTGATCTGGGGATGATGCTCCACCTCGGCCCAATGCTGTCGGAGCACCTGAGCCACTTCGTGATTGGCTCTCAACGACGGGACAGATACAGTCGGTCCAATGGACTGAAGGCACGGCACTTGTCGGTCTGGGCTACATGAAGGTAGATCATCGTGGTATCGATGGACTCATGACCCAACAGATCTTTGATCGTCAGAATGTCCAGCCCCTCTTCCAGCAGATGCGTGGCAAAGGTGTGTCTGAGCGTATGCACATTCATCGGCTTTTGGATCCCGGCTTTCTTTTTGGCTTCATTCACCGCCCACTGTACACCCCGCTGGGAATAGCGGGAGTCGAAATCCCCGCCCGCACGGCCTTTGATCTCCCGATCGGCACTGTTGAACACCCAGATATGAGGCTGCTCAGCCTCCAGATAGGCTTTCAGCCCCCGGATCAGGATATCCGCCAAGGGGACGTAGCGGTCTTTCTTGCCTTTGCCATCCTTCACGTGAAGTACTTTCCGGTCAAAATCCAAGTCGGCAATTTTCAGATTCCGGACTTCAAAGCAGCGAAGCCCACAGCCGTACAGCAGGCCGATCAGCACGCGGTGCTTGAGCAGATTGGGAGCTTTGAGCAGTTTGCGAACTTCCTCCTGGCTCAGGACTACGGGAAGCTTTTTGCTCCGCTTAATCGTGGGAAGCTCAATCCGCTTGTCTTTCATACCCTCGATCCGATAGGCGAAGCGAAGGGCATAGACGGTAAACTTGAAGTAGGAATCCGAGGGGGTGTTGTGTCCCCGCTTGACCAGATGCAGGTAATCATTGACCCGGTCGGGATCGACCTCAGTGGGCAATTCATTGAAATGAAGGGCAAGTTTGGCCAGATGACGGCCATAGTTGGTGACTGTACTTTGACTTTTGCCGGCAACGGTAACTTTTTGCTCAAACTTGGCCAGTAGTTCAGCAAATCCAGCTATCTTGGAGCAAGCGGTCTGGAGGAGGTTTTCTTTTTTTTCATGATTGAAAACGGTTAAGATTGAATCAAAAAGTTACCTCTTTCCGGCTGCTTATCGGAGAAACTACCGCAGGTTTAGTGCAACAAGGTGTATAAGCAATAGCGGTTTAGGTGCTTACCTGAACCGTTTTGCGTCTAAAACAGTATCTTGCTAACCGACAGCTTAGTGGTTTAAAATCCGCTACTGCTCATACACAGGTCCGTTATAGCGCATATTAAGAACCCCAAACCAAAGACAATCAGTTTTTTAATTTTGAAAATAGTAACTTTAAAGTTACATTTGTTTTATGGAAAAAGTAAGGGAAGTCATTGCTTATCAGGACCATTTTGAGAACTTTTTGAAAGCCCAAACAGAAAAAGTTCAAAACAAGATTTTTAAGGTCATTGAAGCGATTGAAACTTTGGAAAGAGTTCCGGAGACTTACCTGAAACCAATTAAAACAAAAAAAAACTATATGAAGCAAGGGTTCGGTTGGGATCTAATATATGGAGGGTGTTTTGTTTTTTCGATGGAGGAAAGCTTGTGATACTTCTCAATGGCTTTCAAAAGAAAACCCAAAAAACGCCAACAAAGGAAATTGAAAAGGCTGCCAGACTGATGGATGAATATTATGCCGAAAAGGAAGTTCAAAAAGGTAAAAAGAAAAAGAAATGAATACGAAGAGCTGGAAAGAAATCAAAGATGATGTGTATGGAGTCAAAGGAACCGAACGCAGGGATGAATTAGAAAGGGATTTTGAGTCTTTCAAAATTGGTTTGCTATTAAAAAAGGCAAGAGAGGACAAGAATCTAACCCAAGAACAATTAGCGGAATTAGTAGATAAAAAGAGGACTTATATTTCAAGAGTTGAAAACAATGGAAGTAATCTGACACTGAAAACCCTTTATGAAATTGTTGAAAAAGGATTAGGTGGGAAGGTAAAAATTTCCATTGAAATCTGAAAAGGGAAATACGCGCTATAACATCACCTTGGATACAGCTGGCGGTTCAGAGTAAATAAAAAGTTTAGTATTTTTAAGAAGTTAGGAGTAAGCTGGAAGAGAAGGACTCCGCAGGCCCGCCGTCTCCAAGCTGAATCCCGTTAGAGTGCATTAAAAGAACCTAGTACTTTTGGAAAATGTTATCTTTTGAGATAACTTTTTAAATATGATTAGGAAGATCATTTTTTATGAAAACCACTTTATTGAGTTTTACCAAAACCAGAATGATAAGGTTAAAAGTAAGATTCAATACGTTTTTGAGCTGATCAAGCAAGTGGATAGGGTGCCTGAGAAGTTTCTCAAACATCTGGAAGGAACTGAAGGGTTATTTGAAATAAGAGTGGAGTTTCAATCAAACATTTAGAGAATTTTCTGCTGCTTTGATGAAGGAAGGCTGGTAATCCTTTTCAATGGATTTCAAAAGAAGACGCAAAAGACTCCGAGAAAAGAAATAGAGAAAGCAGAAAGATTAATTAAGGAATATTTTCAATCAAAGAAATAAGATCATGAAGGATTATAGCAAAGTCAAAACATTCGATGAACTGATTGAACTGGAGCACGGAAAAATTGGAAGTGAAAGCAGGAACAAGTATGAAGAGAATGCCCAGATGTTTATCATAAGTGAAATGCTTAAAGAGGCGAGGAAGGAAGCAAACCTGACCCAGGAGCAATTGGCTGAAAAGGCAGGTACAAAGAAAAGTTATATCTCAAAACTTGAAAATGGAAAAGGAAACATCCAGTTGTCAACCTTGATCCGGATTTTTGAACAAGGATTGAATAAAAGAATTGGATTAACCTTCCTTTAATGCTGCAAATGGAATAACGCACTCTAACATCACCTTGGAAACAGCGAGCGGATTCAGGTAAAAAGAAAGTTTAGTATACTTAAAAAATTATGAATAGACTGTAAGAGAACGGCTCAGAAGGCCCGCCGCCTCCAAGTTGAATCCCGTTATGCATCAGCATTAAAAAACCCACGAACAGAAATAGTTTCCTAAAAAAGAAACTTTTATATTTGAAGTATAAAAGGGAACTTGAATGGAAAATTATAAATTCAGGGTTGAATTTTTGGAAGATGCGAAGCAATTCCTTGATGAACTTGACGAGAAGGCAAGGGAGAAAATTTTTTACAATATTTGGAAGGCCAGCATTACGAATGACAGAGAACTTTTTAAAAAACTTCAGGATGAAGTCTGGGAGTTTAGAACCAAGTTCAGTAAAACGTATTATCGGCTATTTGCTTTTTGGGATAAAACAGCCAAGGAAGATACAGTAGTGATATCAACCCATGGGCTGAAAAAAAAAGACAGGAAAAGTTCCAAAAGGAGAAATAGAAAAGGCGAGGAAGCTTATGGAGCAATATTTTCAAGAGAAAAAAGAAAAAGGGAGGAAAAAATGAAAACGTACAGTTTAGAGGAGTTGACCGACAAGCATATCGGAAAAAAAGGAACAAAAAAAAGAGATGAATTCGAGAACGAACTTCGTCTTGACTTATTGGGCTATGCCATTAAGCAGGCAAGGAAGGAAAGGAATTTAACTCAAGAGCAGCTCGGGGAATTAGTAGGAGTAAAAAAGGCTCAAATCTCAAAAATTGAAAACAGCACCACAGATGCCAGGTTTTCGACAATAATGAAGGTATTTGAAGTTTTGGGAGCAAGTGTAAAATTTATTGTTGAGCTGAACGACAAAAAATTGGCTTACTAGAAAAGAATGCCGAATGCATAACATCACCTTGGAAGACAGCGGGCGGATTCAGGTAAAAAGAAAGTTTAGTATCTTAAAAAAATTAGGAGTAGGCTGGAAGCGAACGGCTCCGAATGTCCGGGTAGCGTCCCGATAAGTGTGTAAGTGGTAGGAAAAGTTATTCTGGAATTTTTCGGCCCCTTAAAAGGCCTGGAAAAATTACGGAAATAACTTTTTCGGGATACCTTCACACACTTAAGCTATGAAAAAAGAAGATGCATTCAGCGAGGAGTTCCTCAAGCAGTTCAAAAACGGAGAAGAGCTTTACGCTTTTCTGGGTCAGCTCCAAAAGCGGGGCGTAGAAGCCATCCTCGAAGGAGAAATGGATAATCACCTGGGCTATGAGAAGCACGGGGAATCCACCGGGGAAAACACCCGTAATGGGCATGGCAATAAAAAACTCCGCAACCAGTATGAAGAGACTGAAATCCAAGTGCCCAGAGACCGGAAAAGCTCCTTTGAGCCGATGCTTGTTCCCAAGCGGAAGAACATTGCCGATGGGGTAGAAAATATCATTATCTCATTGTACGCCAAAGGGATGAGTGTCAGCGACATCGAAGAGCAGATCAAAGATCTCTACAACTTTGACATCTCCACCTCAGCCATCTCACGGATCACCGAACGGGTAGCTCAGGATGTGACCGTATGGCAAAACAGGCCATTGGAATCGGTCTACTGTATCGTCTGGATGGACGGAATTGTGTTCAAAGTCCGGGAAAACGCCAAGGTTATCGACAAGACCATCTACCTGGCCGTAGGCCTGCGGACAGACGGCAAAAAAGAAGTTCTGGGACTCTGGCTGGGCAAAAACGAATCTGCCTCTTTTTGGCTTAGCGTCCTCACTGACCTAAAAGCCAGAGGAGTCGAGGATATTCTGGTCACGGCTACAGACAACCTCAAAGGCTTCACCGAGGCCATCCGAAGCGTGTTTCCACTGTCAACCAAACAGATCTGCATAGTCCATCAGATCCGCAATGCCTACCGTTTTGTAGTCTGGAAAGATCGCAAAGCATTCACTGGTGACATGAAAGGAATTTATACTGCCCCCAACCGGGATGCCGCACAGCTTGCCCTGGATCAGTTGGAGGCCAAGTGGGGCCAGAAATACGGCTATGCCATCAAAAGTTGGAGAGAAAACTGGGAAGAACTCACCGCCTTTCTGGACTTCCCTCTGGAGATCAGAAAGATCATCTACACCACCAACATCATCGAAAACCTAAATGGAAAAATCAGAAAATACACCAAAAACAAGCTTTCCTACCCCACCGATGAAGCCGTCCTCAAATCGGTCTTCTTGGCCGTGATGGAGGCCACAAAAAAATGGACCATGCCCATCCGAGACTGGGGTATGATCCTAAACCAATTTATGATTATGTTTGAAAACCGTCTAAAACTCTAAATATCCCTAAAATCTATTTACACACTTTTCGGGATAGTGTCCGTCTCCAAGCTGAATCCCGTAGCTGTAAGAATAAGTATGAAAATCAAACTCTACATCTTACTAATATTTTTGTTCTTCAATCTTACAACAGGAGTGGCTTGCTCCTGCTTTGAAGTTCAAATTGATTCTTCTTTTAATAATTCCAGTTTGATTTTTAAAGAGAAAGTAAAAGAAATTATAAAAGGAAAGTTTTTTAATTACCAAGGTTATACCTCTGATATAGTTAATTTTGAAATAGTAGAAGGTTTTAAAAAGGCAAAAGTTGAAGAAGGGATTGTTTCTATTATTAATTACAATTCCTCTTGTAATTTTTTATTTGAAGAAAATAAGGAATATATAGTATTTGCAAATGACCTTGGCTATGGTCATTATTCTACTTCAATATGTACCAAAACAGCAGAAATAGACGACTTTCATCCTGATGACCTGAAAAGATTAAAAGAATTGTCAAAGAATTGGATTGATGACCTCTATAATTATCAGGATTTGCTGGTGGTAGAAAAGGTTACTTACAACGCCTTAATAAAAGAAAATGAAGACCAAAATGCCATAATTGAAGAACAAAAAGGTCAATTAAAATTAATGATTTACCTGATTGTTGGGGTGATTTTAAGTTTTATTATTTTCATTATAGCAGCCAACAAGATGAAAACCACCAGCTAAAATCACCTTGGAAGACAGCGGGCGGTTCCGAGTAAATAGAAAGTTTAGTATCTTTAAGAAGGTAGGAGTAGGTTGGAAGGGAACGGCTCCGCAGGCCCGCCGTCTCCAAGCTGAATCCACTTATATGCGATTTTAAGAACCCCAACTTGGCAATTTTTGGACAAATAAATCAAACAATAAGTTTCACTTTAGAGAAACTTTTCTAACTTTACAAAGTGGATAAAAATCAGAAACATAGGAAGATAACGTTTTTCAAGGACTACTTTCAAGACTTCTTTTCCAAACAAAGCAAAAAAGTAAAGGCAAAAATTGTTTGGACATTTGATTTGATTGAGGACCTACAAAGAATCCCGGAAACATATCTCAAACACATAGAGAATACCGATGGTCTTTATGAGATTCTGGTTCAAGTAGGAAGCGACATTTTTAGAATTTTCTGTTTTTTTGACCAAGGGCAATTGGTTGTATTAGCAAACGGGTTTCAAAAGAAAACACAAAAGACCCCCAAGAGAGAAATAGAAAAGGCACTTAAAATAAAAGAGGAATATGAAAGCGAAAAGTAAAAATTTAATGACTCTTGAAGAGTTTAAAGAAAAGAACTACGGAAAACGAGGGACAAAAGAGCGTGACGAACTGGAGGCAGGTTATGAAGCCTTCAAAATCGGGGCTTTAATTCACGATACTCGGATTGAAATGGGAATGACACAGGAACAGCTTGCAGAAAAAGTTGGAACTACAAAATCCTACATTTCAAAAATCGAGAACAACATTAAGGAAGCCCGAATTTCAACACTCCAAAAAATCATAGAACTTGGTTTCGGCGGAAAACTTGAACTAAATATAAAAATTTAAGATGTTGCTTATCCGAAGGGAGGAAAACCGCATATAACAGCACCTAAGAAAACATGGGGCGCCCGGTGGCAAGGGAAAGGTTTATTTCCCGAACTTACATATAAATATGACGCGAAGGAAATCGATTCGAAAAGCCCCACGTTTCTTAGCCGAGACCGTTAGCTACAAGATTAAAACTCATCAAAGAAATCAAAATATAATGAAATACCTATATACACCACTCATAGTAATCATGTTTACGGTTTCTTGCACTCATGAACCAACCAATGAAAACAGTTATATCAGCAACTATACTCCTATCGATAAAGAGCTTTATTATAAAATCCTTGAGATGGATAGTATATATTTTTCTGCTTATAATAATTGTGATATAGAAACTCAAGACTCTATTTATTCTGAAGATTTAGAATTTTATCACGATAAAAATGGTCTAAGGACTTCCAAGCAAGAACTTCTTGCATCAATCAAAAATAACATTTGTGGTAAAATAAGAAGAGAGCTACTTAATGCAAGTGTGGAAGTATATCCAATTAAAAACTTTGGAGCTATACAAATTGGTCTGCATAGATTCTATAATATCAACGACCCCAACTCGCCTCCAACTGAGCCAGGTAAGTTTGTTTTATTTTGGAAAAATGAGGGTGACTCTTGGAAAATAACAAGGGTAGTAAGTCTTCATTAGCAATATATTGTAATCAATTAGCTATCAGCAATTTGGCTCAATGGCGGGTGATGTGGTTAATTGAACATTCTACCTCGCATCAATCCCGATTGCTATCGGGATGGTGTATTGAAAGTTTTGTGCTCCGAAATCCGCCACTGCGCCAAGCGCCAAAACGTTGTAGGGATTGAATCGGGATTTCATTTGGATTTGTAGGGTCGGATAGGTTAAAAATCCTCTTAGAGGTGTTGAGTAAGTTCCAAAATCCAGTTAATTATAAGATTTACAGCCCTTCCAGACCTTTTTCGGAAGGTTTTTTTTGTCGCACCCCTACCCCTCCTAGCCCATGACTTCCTAGAAGAAAACTCAGAGATCCGGGTAAATCAGTACCCGAATACCTGCAAAATCTGAGTATTTTCCAGAAAATAGTAAATAAAAAAAGCATTGAGGCAGATCGCCGAAATGCTGTTCATCCCCATCGCCCAGGAATAGCTGGCATATTTTTCATCCTTTCGGATAAATCCAAACCAAATCAGAAAAAACAACATTACCGGAGCCATAGCCCCCAAATAGACCCAAAGGATCGATTCCTGATTTTTATCCAAAAAGTACCAAACGAAGGCCAATCCGGTAAGTGCGAAAAAGAGGCTGGAAAAAAGAAAAGTGCCTTTGATTCCCAGCTTCAGGCTCAGGGTCAAATCCCCCCTTCGGGAATCTTCCCTATGCTGATAGACCTGAGTGAGCGGGTAATTCCCCCAAAGCATCAGACTGGTCAATAGCCCCGGTGTCACAACGTGGGCCTTGAAAATCACATCCCAACCCAGATCACTCAGACCTGCGTAGGCCATCGCAAAGGTGAAATACCCCTGAAAAAATCCGGCAATCAACCAGCTCGCCCAAGGGTACTTTTTAATCCGGATGGAGGGATGACTGTAGGCCATGCTGACCAGTCCATAGACTGCCAGCATGGAGGCAAAACTCCAGCTGATCATCGCTCCCAAAATCAGGGCAATCACAAAAAAACTTTGAGCTAGCCAAAAAAGGTCTTGGGTGACTTTGGGTGGATTTTTCAAGCCTCCTATACTCTCCTCATCCCGATCAAAAAAGCTGTTGTATCCGTTGCTGGAAGGGTAAAGAAAAAGGTGCAGCGCCAAAAACACCAATGCGAGCCTACCCTCATTGAGATTGGGGGTCAAGGCCAAAGCAAAGAAAAAAACAGGCATCAGGAATAGAGAAAATGGGATTCTCAAATGACTGATGCTGGAGTGGGTGATCATAGGTAGAGGGATTAGATAAAATAACCTTATTCTTTGGGCTTAGTTGTCAAAGAGACAGACCAAAATAGAAATAATCGCTTAACTTGATTCAATGAATCCCAGCATAATTAGTATCGGGCTTGCCAGTCCCGGAGATCCGATTTCCCAAGCTGAAATTGCCCGCTTCATGCAGACTGCTCATCAATTGGATGAATTGGAGAGCAGAAAATTGGGGTTTTTGTACAAAATGTCCGGCATTGAGACCAGACACAGCGTCTTGGATGATTTTGAGAAAAAGGATTACCGGGATTTTTCTTTTTTTCCAAAAAATAAAGAACTGAGCCCCTTCCCCGGGACCAAAGCCCGAATGGAAATCTTCCAAAAAGAAGCTCCCGGGCTGTCTCTCCAAGCCTCCCGGACTGCCTTGGATCAGGCTGGAGTCACCCCCGAGCAGGTCACCCATCTGATTTTGGTCTCCTGCACGGGCATGCTCGCGCCGGGAATAGAAATGGGCCTCATGAATGGACTGGGAATCCCCGACTCAGCAGAGCGGTTTTGTCTCCATTTTATGGGCTGCTATGCGGCCTTCAGCGGAATCCGACTGGCTGATAAGATCATCAAAGCAGAGCCAGAAGCACAGGTTTTGCTGGTTTCGGTGGAGCTGTGTACCCTCCACTTTCAGAAGGAATACACCGAAGACAACCTACTGGCCAATTCGCTTTTTGCGGACGGAGCGGCGGCGGCCCTAATCAGAAAGGACAAGTCGGGACTGAAAATCAACGACTACCTGAGCCAAGTCCTGAGAGAGGGAGAAGAGGATATGGCTTGGGGCATTGGAAATTTCGGGTTTGAGATGAAGCTGAGCAAATACATTCCCAATCTTTTGGATCACGGAATCAGAGAGCTTTCGGCCTTGTTTGAAAAAAAATTCAACCTCTCAAAAATTAGTCATTTCGCTATCCACCCGGGAGGAAAGCAAATCCTTCAAAAAGTGCAGGAGGCGTTTGGATTAGCCCCTGAGGTCAATGACCACGCCATGGAGGTATTGAGGAAGTTTGGAAATATGTCCTCAGCGACTATTCTTTTTGTACTCGAACGAATGATCCGGGACCCTCATGTATCGGGAGATATCCTTTCCCTCGGTTTTGGACCCGGACTGACACTGGAAACCCTCCACCTCACCAAGCAATGAGCCGATTTGCCCAGAGAAGTACCCAAAAAGAGCTCATGGACGACCTGGATTGTTCTGGACCCGTATTGGAACAGACCCTCCGGGAACTGAAAACCATCAATCGCTGGCTGGGCGGAAATCACGTGACTACCGACGGTTTGGAGACCTTGATTCAGGCTTTTCCCCAATCTTCCTATTCCATTGCAGACTTAGGCTGTGGGGGGGGAGATATGATCCGAATCATGAACGAGTGGGCAAAAAAGAGACAAATCAAGGCTGATTTCACCGGAATTGATGCCAATCGGAACATTATTGAGCTGGCCAAGGTTAGACAAAAGGGAATTGGCTCATTCCGATGGGAAGTGTGCAATGTTTTTGACCCGGAGTTTTCTGCCGATAAGGTAGATTTTGCCACCTGTACACTCTTCACCCATCACTTTGCAGATCAGGAATTGGTAGAATTGCTGATTGCTGTCCGGAAAAAAGCCAAGCTAGGCTGTGTCATCAATGACCTTCACCGTCATCCTTTGGCTTACTACAGCATCCGGGTTTTGACCCGACTGTTCAGCAAGTCTCCTATGGTCCGACATGATGCTTCCCTTTCAGTCTTGAGGAGTTTTACCAAAAAAGACTGGCAAATCATTTTAAAAAAAGCCGGAATTGAAAATTACCAAATCCGATGGTTTTGGGCTTTTCGATGGCAAATTTGTATCAAGTTTAATTAATCAATCCACAACTTTCTAACCTATGGAATTATCACCAGACACCATTAAAGTACTTTGGGAAGAAGGAATCAGCCTGGTTGCACAGATTGTCCCCTCTCTCATTTTTGCTCTACTATTTTACCTCATCGGTAGATTTATAGTAAATAAATTAGTCAAAGGCTTTGGCCTAATCCTGGAAAAAAGGGAAGCAAACCCTTCCCTTAATAGCTTTTTGGTGGGGCTGGTCAAAGCTTTACTTTATGTCTCCCTGTTTATTGGTGTAGCCACGATTTTGGGTGTGCCCATGTCTTCCTTTTTGGCCATTTTGGGTGCTGCCGGTTTGGCAATCGGTTTGGCCCTGCAGGGTTCCCTGTCCAATTTCGCAGGGGGAGTTCTGATTTTGCTTTTCAAGCCCTTCAAAGTAGGCGACGTGATTACCGGTCAAGGTCATACCGGTACCGTCAGCAAAATTGATATCCTATACACCCATTTGTTGACTTTTGACAATAAAGAAGTGGTCATTCCCAACGGGAACCTGGCCAACTCAGACGTGATCAATATTACTGCCCAGCCTACGCGGAGAGTAGATATTGCAGTTGGCGTCTCCTACAATACTGACTTGAAAAAGGCCAGGGAAGTAATTTTGGATATTCTTAAAAAAGACGAGCGCGTCCATGCAGACCCAGAACCGGTTGTCTGGTTAAACAATTTTGGGGATAGTTCCCTGGATCTAGTTGTCAGAGCTTGGGCCAACAAGGATGATGTTTGGCCGGTATATTTTGAAACCATGGAAAAAATAAAAGGTGCCTTTGATCAGCATCACATTGAAATCCCATTCCCTCAGCGGGTGGTTCATCAGCTTTCTTAATCCATTTTCATTTCAAAAAAAACGGCAGCTCTGAATTTCAGGGCTGCCGTTTTTTATTTAAGATCTTGGCAAGGTGACTGTTCTTGTGTTACCATTGAAGGTAATCGATACCTCCCGGTCACAGCTGTCAGAGCCGAAGTCTACCTCTATGGCTCCGCGTGTTTCTACTCGGATCACCATCACGCCCTCACTAGGCATCCTTATTCCTGTGCGGATGCATCGCTCTGCAAAAATCAAAGGAGAGGTGATCTCAACAGCATATTGATTGCCTTTTCGGTTGACTCCACGGCTTCCTCCATTGACCGCATAGATGATTCCGCGGTTTTCATTGGGTAAAAAGACACGCTTAGTATGTCTGGACTCAAAAGTTCTGAAAGTGCCATCAGGCCAGGTAATTTTCCCTCCTTCCACTACGGTCTTAAAGGTGAAGAAACGATCATTGGAATTGAATCCCTCATTGGTCACCACTCTCACTCCCTCGATCTTACGATCATCCACATAGTAGTTTTCGAAAGTAGTAGTGATTACTGTACCCGGTGCCCAATATCTTCCGGTGTAGCTCACGATGATTTTACCCTTTCGGGTGACTCCTCTCGGGCTGGTACAACCTTCTCCGAAATCAATAATCATTTTCTTTTCATTGGGAAGCCACTCGATTTTTACCCGTTCACAGAGGTCTTCCTCTAAGGTAACAAGGGTTCGGTCGGTGAAGCCATTCCTTTGAAATCCCGTCAGGGCTACTTCATCCACGTCTTCCAAAGTGGCAGTGAGGTCCATTTCTTGGGCAGTCTCCTCCGTTTCATTAAGCTGATCCGTAGGGTTGGCATCTTCTTCTGAGCTACAGGCAGAAATCAAAAAGAGGCCTGCCAGCACAGAAATCTTGGCAAGGGACAGATAAGTTGGTTTCATGATAGATAGATTTTTGTGAAAACTGCCCTTTGGACTTGCCTTTGACAAATTGGTTTAATAGCGGACCAAAATTTCTTCCAAAGATTTGCGCTGAAGGTCAGGAACATAGGTTTCTTCCTTGGCAAAGCCTACTGGAAGCAGGAGAAAAGGTTTTTCATTTTCGGGTCTGTTCAGGATTTTGGAAAGGAAATTCATCGGACTGGGCGTATGCGTCACCGTGACCAAGCCTGCCTGATGAATCGCGGCAATCAAAAATCCACAGGCAATTCCCACGGATTCAGACACGTAATAGTGCTGGATTTTCTCTCCTTCATGGATTCCATAGGACTGCTTAAAAACTACAATCAGGTAAGGAGCTTCTTCCAAAAAAGGTTTTTTCCAATCGGTCCCCAAAGGCTTCAAGTCGGCTTTCCATCCATCAGGCATGCGATGGGAGTAGCTGATTCGCTCTTCCTCTTCTGCCGCCTCGCGGATTTTACTTTTGATGTCAGGTTCAGAGATCAGGCAAAAAGTCCAGGGCTCCTTATGTGCGCCTGATGGGGCCGTGCCGGCAGTTCGGATGATATTTTCCAGGACTTCCACAGGAACAGGTCGGGTATCAAACTCCCTGACGGTTCTTCTTTGGTTCATTTCATGAAAGAAAGCCTTTGCTCTCTCTTTCAATTCGGCTTCTGAAGTCTCAGGCCTTTGGTACCGTACATGTATGTGTCCGTTTATTTCTTTCTTTTCCATAATGCAAAAAGGCTATCCCTAAAGATAGCCTTGTCAATTAAATTCTGATTGGTTTTAGTCAATGATGATCTCTTTTGATCCTCCAGGGTAGGTGACTTCCACGGTCTTGTCACAAGTACCCGAGCCATAATCCACACTTACTGTGATCTGAGAATAGGTAAAGCTCAGAATTCCACTGCTTGGAATGTAGATTCCTTCATCGACACAGCTCTGCTTTACAATCAAGGCATCGGTCACCAAGGCAGAATAATTTTTCCCGTCTCTGCTAAGCCCTGAGGCTGTTCCGGTGATCGAAGCTTCGTAGCCCGACTCGGACAAGGAAACTACCCGGGTTTGGTCAGAGGTGTAGGTCACGGAAGAATTATCAGGCCAAGTGATTTTACCGTCTTCGATTTTTACCCGGAGGGTAATTCGGCTATTGACTAAATCAATTCCTGCATTGCTGATTGTGCGAGTTCCATCGATACGAATTCCGTTTACTTCGTAGCCTTCAAATGTGGTAGAAATGGAAGTACCGGGAAAAAGAAAATTGTTGCCTGAATAAACCAAGGTGATTTTTCCTTTTCTCTGAACCCCATTGGGACTGGTACATCCCTGCCCAAAATCCACCACAATCGTTCGGGTCTCTTGGTTGTGATTGACCGTAGCACCCGCACAAAGATCCGTGACACCTTGGGTTCTCAGGCCGAGTCCGCTGGATTGAAGTACCTCAAGCGTCAGGTAATCCAAATCTTCAAAGGCTGCATTGATTACAAATTCATCTTCAACCAGGTCCAAACTTGGCTCCGAAGGCACTGGATCAGCATCATCTCCGCAGGAAAAGAGGACCGCTGAAAGGCCCAAAATGATTATAAGAGAGAATCGATTTAACTTTTTCATAGGCTTTAATTCGTTAAAAATCAGGCAAATTTACTTATTGTCATTTACATTTTTGGGAGAAGTGGTCTTTTTATCTTTGGGCTTCCCTACGCAGCCGATATTCTGGGTAAGAGCCATTCCTTCCGGCAAAATCCCCATCCCTTCTCGGGGATCCCATTCTTCGGGTTCCTGATCGAGTACTTTAGTAGGTTTATCTTTTGGCTTCATATCGATTTTTATTCTACGATCACCTTTTACTAACGCCCTACTTTCGATTTTCTATCTTTGACCATGAGAATTTTTGATTTTGATCCTCAGGGACTAGAAGAAAAGCTAAAAAGTACGAAAAAAAGAGAGTCTGTTCTTTCACTGGGCAGGTTAATCGTGTTTATAGCCTTGCTTGGATTCGGGGTGCTCAGCCTTTCTGACTCCGTCATTTGGTTGATTCCGACCTTGGGCTTCGGCATTCTTTTTATCTATCTGATACAAAAATTCAACCACATTCAGGATCAGCAGAAAATTTATCAGGCACTTGGACTTTTGGCAGACCGGAAAGCGCAACGATCCCAAAGAAAACTAAAGGAACTGGATGCCGGATTGGAGTTTACTGATAAAAACCACCCCTTTTCAGGGGATTTGGATCTTTTTGGAGAGCACTCTCTTTTTCAGCTGGTCAATCACACCTTTTCTCCCGGTGGCAAATCCAAACTTGCCCAATTGATGAAAGAGGACTTAAATCCCGATGCCTCAAAAAATAGAAGCTTCGCGGTAAAGACTCTTTCCGAAAAGTCGGATTTTCTTAGAGCCATGGAAGCTTCCGGGCTTGCCTTTTCAGAAGATATTCCCCTGAATGATACTTGGAAAAAATGGCTTGGGGCAGAGGAAAAAAGGTCTAAAATCAATCAAATACTTTCTTTTCTGGGTCCTTTGGGAGGTCTTGTGCTTTTAGGTGCTACTGTTTGGGGAAATCTTCCTCAGGGCTACTTGGGCTTATGGGTGATTTTGGGGACTATTTCCCTTAGCAGGGTATTTGGTCCACTAAAGCAAGCTGCCGATGCACTTCCTGTCTCTTCAGTGCTCAAGTCCTTTGGCGTACGGGCACATTGCATTGAGCAGGAAGTTTTCCGGAATTCTCTTTTGGAGGAAGAAAAAAGGAAGCTTTTCGGCGGAGAAACATCCATCTCACAGCAGCTGAATCAGCTGGACCGACTGGCCCTTTGGGTTCAAAATCGAATGAATCTGCTCTACCTCCCTATCAACCTTCTTTTATGGACAGATTTTCTGCTTTACGATCGCTTACAATCCTGGAAATCCAAGGCAGGGCCTTCTCTTTCTTCTCTCCCTGAGCACTTAGCCGATTGGGAAGTTTGGGTTTCCTTAGGTGCATTTGAACTGGAAATGGAAGGAAAGGGAAAAATTGCCTGGTCCGATGATTCATTTTTAGATGCAGAAGAAATAAGCCATCCTCTGATTCTCCCCACCAAAGCCGTTGCCAATTCACTGAGATTTGATTCAGATCAGAGATTGGTGATTTTGACGGGAGCAAACATGAGCGGAAAAACCACTTTTATGCGAACCTTAGGAATCAATTGGGTCTTGGCCAAAATGGGACTTAGTCCATTTGCCGAGTCGCTTTCTTTGGGGGATTTCCAGCTTTACACCAGCATGAGAAATACGGACAACCTGGGAGAGAGTGTCAGTTCTTTTTATGCAGAACTATTCCGCATCAAAAAATTGATTGATCGACTGGATTCGGGAGAAAAGGTACTTTTTCTACTCGATGAAATCCTCAAAGGCACCAATACCCAAGACCGAATCTCGGGTTCTCAGGCTTTGGTGGATCAGATTCTCCAAACCCATGGTTTTGGAATAATCTCCACACATGATATCGAACTTTCCGAATTAGCCAAAAGCAAAACAGGGGTTAAAAACTACTCCTTCCATTCGGAGATTCAGGATCAGGAGATCAAGTTTGATTACTTGCTTAAGTCCGGTGCATGCCCAAGCTTCAATGCCCATAAGCTGATGGAATTGATGGGAATCCGATTCAAGCCCTCCACTTAAGGGTTTTTCCTTCCCTCAATATCTCGTACTTTTACGGGCAATTCACGCCATGACAAAGCACACTACCTCTCAAATCCTCGGAGTACTCGGGGGCGGACAGCTCGGACGAATGCTCATCCAGTCCGCCATCAATTACAATCAGGACATTCATATTCTCGATCCGGACCCCAATGCTCCCTGCAAGGATATTGCCCAGCAGTTTCAGGTAGGCTCGCTCAAGGATTTTGATACGGTTTATTCGTTTGGGAAAAGCTGTGATGTACTTACCGTAGAAATTGAAGCAGTAAATACAGATGCGCTTCAAAAGCTCGCAGATGATGGAAAAAAAGTATTTCCTCAACCCCATATCCTGAAATTGATTCAGGATAAGCGCGAACAAAAGCAGTTTTATGCCCAGCATGGGATTCCTACTGCGGATTTTATCATTACTGAGAACAAGGCTGATGTTATTTCAAAAGCTTCTTTTTTGCCTGCTGTGAATAAGCTGGGAAAAGAAGGCTATGATGGACGTGGGGTTCAGATTTTGCGAAGCGAGGCCGACTTGGATCAGGCTTTTGATGCACCCGGATTGCTTGAAAAATTGATTGATTTCGACAAAGAGATCGCTGTCACAGTTGCCCGGAATGAAAACGGAGACCTAATCGCCTACCCTGCCGTTGAATGCGCTTTTCATCCTACGGCCAATCTGGTTGAATTTCTTTTTGCGCCAGCTGAAATTTCTGCTGAAGTAGAAGCCAAAGCTCAGGAAATCGCGAAAGCCGTCATCCTGAAACTGGACATGGTCGGCATCTTGGCAGTAGAACTATTCGTGACCAAATCCGGAGAAGTGCTGGTCAATGAAATCGCTCCCCGCCCGCATAATAGCGGTCACCATACCATCGAAGCCAACTTTACTTCTCAATTTGAGCAACATCTGCGCTCCGTGATGAACTGGCCCCTAGGCAATCCCGACCTGAGATGTCCAGCCGCTATGATCAACTTGCTGGGAGAAGATGGTTTTTCTGGCCCTGCGATCGTAGAGGGAAAAGAAGAAGCGATGGCCGAAAAGGGAGTATACATTCATTTGTATGGGAAAAAACTAACCAAGCCTTTCCGCAAAATGGGCCACGTGACCATTTTGGATGAAAATGTGGAAAGTCTGAAAGCCCGAGCACACCGTATTAAAGAACTGATCAAAATAAAATCAAACGCATGAACCCACAGGTAGGAATCATCATGGGAAGTCAGTCTGACCTCCCGATTATGGCAGAAGCTGCCCAGTTTCTCGAAGAACTCGGAATCGCATACGAGCTTACTGTGGTCAGTGCGCACCGCACACCTCAGCGGATGATCGACTATGCAGGTTCGGCACGCGAGCGTGGGATCAAAGTGATTGTGGCAGGAGCGGGAGGCGCTGCTCATTTGCCGGGGATGGTCGCTTCCCTGACCAGCCTACCTGTGATTGGAGTCCCGGTGAAAAGCTCCAACTCGATCGATGGTTGGGACAGTATTTTGTCCATTTTGCAAATGCCAAGCGGAATTCCAGTAGCTACGGTGGCACTCAATGGAGGGAAAAATGCAGGGATCCTAGCCGCTTCTATCGTGGGTGCTTACGATGCTGAGATCGGGAAAAAGATGGATGCTTTCAAGACTGGACTTCGTGAGAAGGTCGAAGCATCTGCCGCCCAGATTGAGGAAAAAGGCTGGAAAGCGGTGTTGAAGGAATGATCAATGACCAATTTTCAATAATCAATATTCAATAACCCATTACTCCACCCCATGAACTGGAATAAGCCTGTCAAATTCAAATTCGGTGGTGAGGACTGGGAAATGCCCCTTTCCACCCTGCTGCTCCTGATTTTTGTGACCCTGATCTTAATGCTGGGAGGTGCTTGGTTGGGGTTTAAGTTTGGGGCAGGGCAGGTTTCTGAATTATGTGATTGTAAATTTTATGAGAGGGAAATGATCTTTTCCTTTCTTTTAGTAAGAATTGTCCTTTTTTAATTTCAATTCAGTTTTTCCAAAATTTGGTAAATTCCTTCACCAATCAACCGAATTATGAATACAAAGCGATTATTACCCGCCCTATTTTCCATGGTCCTAACTCTATCATTCGTGGGGTCATCCCACCAAATTCTGGCTCAATCTTCTTGGACATCTCCGACTTACCAAAAAGAAGCATATCGCAAAGTGATCGTATTGGCCAAAACAACCAATCCCGGTGCGAAGCGAATGCTTGAGGATCAAACAGTAGCAGAACTCCTTGCCAACGGAATCCAAGCCATTCCTGCTTATTCCAACTTTTCTGAAGCAGATCTAGAATCCGAAGAGACGTTTATGACCAAAGCCAATCAGCTGGAAGCAGATGCCTTGCTCGTCTATACCTTCAATCCCCCCACCACGGAGTATAAAAACTCTCCCACAGTAAGTGCAAGTGTAGGAGTACCGGTAAGGGTTGGAATTTTTAGTGGCTTTTTGGGAACCAGCGTCCCTGTTGCCGGTGGTCCAAAGCGGGTAGAAAAATTTTCCGGTTCGGTGCTATTTTATAATAAGCAAGGGCCTGATATGCAGTGGAGCATGAATATTGGAGGGAAAATAGGCTCAGACGCATCCAAACAAGCTCGATCTGTCGCTAAGAATGTGGTGAAGACAGCAGTCCGAGACGGGATTATTTGATTCAAAATTCCAGGTCTTGGGAGAGAAAGGAGGAAACTTTTCCATAGTTCCAAACTATGGAAAAGTGAATTCCCTAACTTGAACCCATGAATCACCTGATCCAACTAAGACATACCCTCCACCAATTTCCAGAAACTGCCCTAGAGGAAAGACAAACCGCACAGCGGATTTTAGAGTTTTTTGAACCTCTTTCCCCCGATGAGACCTTCCAAAATTTGGGAGGAACAGGTCTAGCTTTCCTTTTCAAGGGGAAAAAACCAGGAAAAAGACTACTATTCCGCTGCGAATTGGATGGATTACCGATAGAGGACTTGAACCCGAGCGATCACCAAAGTCAGATTCCCGGCAAAGGCCATCTCTGCGGACACGATGGACATATGACGATTCTCTGCGGTTTGGGTGAAAAACTAGCCCAAAACCGACCTGAATCTGGAGAAGTCGTGCTTCTTTTCCAGCCGGCAGAAGAGACTGGAGATGGAGCGAAAGCTGTCCTTTCGGATTCCAGATTTGAGCAAATACGACCTGATTTTGCCTTTGCACTGCATAATCTACCCGGCTATCCGCTCCATCAGGTGGTGATGAGAAAAGGAACTTTTGCTGCAGGAAGTACAGGGATGAGCATCACACTGACCGGCAGGACCTCCCATTCCGCCCATCCGGAAGCTGGTATCAATCCCGCCCAGGCACTTGCTAGACTGATTCAAGAATTGCCCAAGTTGCCCCAGGAGGCAAATGGCTTTGCTTTGCTGACTTTGATCCATGCAGAATTAGGAAGCTTAGCCTTCGGTACCAGTGCGGGTAAAGGAAGCCTGAGTATGACTCTGAGAGCCTATGATCAGCAAGACCTGGACGAACTGATAGAAAAAGTAAAGACCACCGCTGAAGCCATCGCCACATCCGAGCAATTGAAAGTTGAATTCTCTTTTGTTGAACAGTTTGCAGTCTCGGTCAACGATCCAAGCTTGTACCCAGAGGTTGAGAAAGCTGCCAAGGGACTTGGTTTAAGTTTGATCGAAAAGCCAGACCCCTTCCGTTGGTCAGAGGATTTTGGCTTGTTTTCCCAGATTTGTCCCTCCTTTTTGTTTGGTTTGGGTGCAGGAGAAAATTGCCCCCAATTGCATGCCGGTACTTATGATTTTCCGGACGAATTGATTGAGACGGGAGTGGGGATGTTTGAAAAACTAATCGATAAGTAAGAAAATAGATCGATTAATGACCTTTGGCTAATCCATTTTCATTGGCATCTTAATTTGGAATAGGATTGACTCAGGAAAATCACTATCTGAAAATTTAGAAGCAATTTCAAAATAAATAGCATTATCAAAGGATTTTACCCTTGGTATATAAGATTTGGTAGTGTAGATGACCTTTACTTCTTTCGAATCTAGGTTCAACACTAAAATTTCAAAATCAAAAGATTCCTTGTTTTTTGCGGAAATAATAACTAGATCCTGAGCAATCAGCTCAAAATTGATTAAATCTTTTTCAGAAAAAGAAAATCTTTCTTCCAAAATTCCTGAACTCTTTTGGAAAAGAAAAAACTCATTGGTCTTACACTCGTAAATCATGATTTTATCCTCTTTATGTCTAAAGAAAACATCTTGATTTCTAAATGAAATTTCATTTTTCTTAAAAGTGAGAATTTCTTTTTTTTCGTTATAATCGAAGTATTCTCCAAAAAGATTATTTTTGGAAGCAAAATCATGAAATACAATATTATTCTTATTTCCAAGACCTGTTAAATACCCTTTGGTTGGTTTCTTTGGACTGACAAAAATTTGATTTGATGGGTAAACCATCAAAGGAATAAAAGTTAATCTACCGTCTAACGAAGAGAGAGGCGAAAATGTCCCAGGATTGCCATACGGAGGCCAACCAAGAATAAATAAAGAATCTTTGGCAATATTTTTATTATCTAGAAATAGAATCGGTGTTCCATTAGAAGTAATCTCCCCATTACTTCTGTATATAGAAATTGCTTTTTCGTTATTATCCAAGATGTAAAAATCACTAAAAATTTGTCCTCTTTTTGAGTAAACATAATCTACTCTTTTATCCTTAAGAATATCTTGAATAAATCCGTCTATACTATTTTCTGTAATCACCAAGTCCTGTGTATACCCGTTTGGAATACAAAAATGAAAAAGAGCGAAATAAAATAAATTATTCTTTAATAGTATATAAATATAATTCTTCATCTCCTGTATGATTTGCGTACAATTTGCCATCAGAAAAAAAAATGGAATTGGTATAGTTCTCCAATAAAAAGGATTCAACTATTTCAAACCGATCATTAAACAAGTGAAGTCTTTTTCTGATTCTCTCTTTGTCTTTTTCCAAAGAGAGATCAATTTCGGTTGAATTGCTGATCTCCCAATCTATTTCTCTCAAAATAAAAAAAGCAGAATCATTCTTAGAGGTGATACTGTAGGCATTTTTAAAGGTTCCAAAATTTAGATTATTTTCATCCATTTCAAAATTCTCTTCCAATGGCCCAGAGAGAGGAAGTCTACCTTCCTTTACAAGTGATTTATTTTCAATATCCATCATAGAATATTCTCCTGACCATTCATCTAGGTAAACCAAAAATCCATTAACACCTACAAGCCACCCAGAAAGGTCAACATCTATAGTGGGCCTTTTTGCCGAAATCGTAAATAATTCCTCTATTTTTTTAAAACCCTCAGTATCATCCCAAAGAAAGGAAACTACCTTGACCCCTTTCTGAGAAATCTCAGTAGAAAAATTCTGATCTCTGTAGCTATATAATTGGTTGGACAATGGGAAAGGGTTTTTAAATTCTCCGATTAATCTATAATCACTATCCAAAGAGAATACGGCAAATCCCTGAGAAGAACGTAAAAAAAGCCTGTTTTTAAGTAGATCAAATCCATATAAGGAAGCCCCTTCAAGAATTGTCCCATCTAGACTGAATTCTTGAACCTTGCTCGAGAAAAGAAAATCAACCAAGATTACAGACTGACTTGTTCGATCAAAAAGTAAATACCCATCAGTAGTTCTTGAAATCGCCTGATCAATAGTGTAAGCACCAAGGGACTTCTCTAGTTCAATCTTCTTAATAGGACTTAATTCCATGGATGGAAATCCTAGTTTCTTTTCTTCACAGGAAAACAAAAGGAGGATCAGAATCAAATAGTGGAAAAGGTTAGATTTTCTCATTGATGTTAATTTTTACTCCCTCCTCCTTTAGCAGGGAGGAAGGAGTATGGATAGCTTACTTATAATTGAAATTTAACACCAGAACCATGACAATCTTTTCTCAACTGCTTGCATTCTGCTTCAGATCCTCCGTACGAATAAGAGCCATCACCATTATCAATTAAACCATTGTCATCTGCTAAAGCTGCTTTGTCCATGCAACTTTGATATTGACTTGAACATCCACAGTTGATACAAAGCGCATGTGCAGTACCACCCAAAAGAACCATAAACATCAGAAAACTTGTTGAAACGAGTTTTTTCATCTTGATTTTAATTTAAGTGAAGGACCCTAAAATGCTCCTTTCCTCAAGGTAGGGTCAAAAACCTTAAAGAAAGTCAGCTCAATCCCGGCGCCTGTCATGAACTAATTCTTAAATCTACTGCATGCCCCCCCCATATTTCCAAATTTTAAGTTAAAAATTTTAAAAAATCTTTTAACCCTATGAAACTGCAGAAATCTAGCCTTCAAACGTCATTTAACTGAAAACCTCTTTTCGCATTTCTTATCTAAGCGTTGAAAACATGATTTTTTACCATCCTCCCCCAAGCGCCTTATACAACACGGCATAACTGCTCAGCAATTCCTGCTTGGTACCGGCATAGTTGAGCTGGGCATCAAAAGCCTGCCTTTGGGACTCCAAGTATTCCAAATAGCTGGTGACACCCTGATTGTATCGCTCCTGGGAAAGGTACTGCGCCTTGACCGCCGCTACCACATGTGCCTCCCGCGCGATGAGTTCTTTTTTCAGGGAGCGGATGTTGGCCAGGGTGTTTTCCACTTCCTGATACGCCTGCAGGACTGTTCTTTCGTAAGCCAAGATAGCCTGTCGGGTCCGGCTTTCTGCGATATCCACTTGTCGCTGCAAGGCTCCCCAGTTGAAAATAGGCCCAGCCAAAGAAGCCCCGATATTCCAGGAAGCACCATTACTTCCAAGTGCTGAAAACTGGGTTCCTGCCACGCCGATCAGCCCGCTGAGAGAAATATTCGGGAGTCGGTTGGCTTTGGCAGCCCCGGTGACTGCATTTTGAGCGATGATTCCCTGTTCTGCTGCCAAAACATCAGGTCGTCGAGTCAGCAGCTGCATGGGCAATACCTCAGGGATAAAAATATCCAAAGACTGCTCTCTCAGTGGAATTCCTGCCTCTATGCTTCCCGGAATATCCCCAGTAAGAACGCGGATCAGATTTTGGGTCTGAACGATCAGCCTTTCCCAGATAGGCACACTTCCGGCGGCTATAGCAGTCTGGATTTGAGCTTGATTGAGATCGATTTCGGCGATGATTCCTTTTTCAAAGCGGGCTTCAATGATCGTCTGCATACTGTCCCTCAGCGCCAAGGTTTGCTGGGAGATTTCCAGACTCAGTTGATATTCCAAAAGCTGAAAATAGGCACTGGCCACCGTGCTGACCAAGCTGAGTCTAGTCGCCCGATAGCCCTCAGCCGAGGCCAAGATGTCCGCTCGGGCAGCTTCGTTGAGTCTTCGGAATTTACCCCAGAAATCAAGCTCCCAACTCAATGAGCCAAAGCCTGTGAAGAGATTGCTGGTTGGAATGGAGTTGTTGAAGGCAAAATTGCCCCGACTGGCACCGGCACTGTAGCCCACTGCGGGGAGCATTTGGCTTTTTTGGACGGCCAAAGCACTTTGGGCTTGCTGAATCGCCTCAGCTGCAATCAGGAGATCCTGATTTCTTTCCAAAGCCTTTGCCACCAAGGTATCCAATACGGGATCCTGAAAAAGATCAAACCAAATAATGTTTAGCGTAGAATCAAACTCAAGGGTATCTACCTTTACCTCTGAAATCATTTGGGAATATCCCGGGTCATTTTGTTGAAACCGATCCGTGACCGGCACCGTCACCCCCTGATAATTCTGTCCCGACTTACAGGCAGCCAACAAAAGACCTGCAAAGAAAATTAAGCTTAGCTTCTTCATGGCTGAGTGGATTTAATTTTTTGAAGGTCTCTTTTCTCTTCATACTTGGCTAGCTTCCCTACCAATACAAACAGCATGGGATAAAAGAACACCCCAAGCAGAGTCGCTACCCCGATTCCTCCCAGAAGGGCCATTCCCATGACCTTTCTCGCTTCAGCCCCGGAGCCGGATGCTAAAATCAAGGGCAAAACCCCAAGGATAAATGAGAATACCGTCATCAAAATGGGTCTGAACCTGAGTTTGGCAGATTCCACTGCGGCATCGAAAAGCGATAGCCCTTCATCAAACTTGATTTTGGCAAATTCTACGATCAGGATGGCATTTTTAGCCGCCATAGCGATCAGCATGACCAAGGATATCTGAGCGAAAATATTGTTCAGATAAGCTTCATCGACCAATCTGGCCAAGTAGAGAAACAAGAAAGCTCCAAATAAAGCGAATGGAGTACCCAAAAGAATCGCGAACGGCATAGACCAGCTTTCATACTGAGCCGCCAAAATCAAAAATACAAAGAGAAGAGAAAACGCAAACACTATTCCCGCCTGTCCGGAGGCTTTTTTCTCCTGATAGCTCATGGCATTCCAGCTGTAGCTCATGTCATCCGGGAGGACTTGCTCTGCCACCTCCTCCAGCGCATCCAAAGCCTGAGCTGATGAAAATCCCGGAGCAGGAGCTCCAGTGACTTCGGCCGCTCGATAAAGGTTAAAGCGGTTGGTATAGTCCGGACCCGCAGTTTTTTTGACCTCGACAAAACTGGAAACCGGAACGGACTCTCCTTCACTGTTTTTGACATAGAAAAGTTCGAGGTCATTTTCGTTTTGACGATACTCAGGTTCGGCTTGAACATAGGCTTTGTACAATCGCCCAAACCGATTGAAATCATTCACATAGGCCCCTCCCAAAAATGCAGCGAAAGTAGTGTAGACGTCATTCATCCGAACCCCTGTTTTGAGCAATTTGTCCGAATTGATCTCGATGGAGCGCTGAGGGACGACCGCTTGAAAGGTCGTAAAAGCCGAAGCGATTTCAGGCCTCTCCTGAGCAGCTTTGATGAATGCGTAGGTGTTTTGAGCTAAGTAGGCCGGGTCTTTTCCTCCCTTATCTTGGATCATAATGCTGAATCCTGATCCATTTCCCAATCCGGGAATAGCCGGTGGACCAAAGGTGACGGCCATCCCTTCCTGAATTTCTCTAGCCAAAATCTGATTAAGTCGGGCCTGCATTTCCCGGGCTGTAGTCTCCCGCTCATCCCAAGGCTGTAAGGTCAAAAACATAAAGCCGGTGTTGGGAATAAAGGCATTGGCCAACAAGCTAAATCCAGATAGACCAGTTGCATACTTCACCTCAGGCTGGCTGAGGACGATATGCTCGATCTTTTTCATCACCGCATCCGTCCGCTGCATGGAAGCGGCATTAGGTAGCTGCAGGTTGATATAAATGTAACCTTGGTCTTCTTCAGGCAAGAAACCTCCAGGAACCATCGATCCGAAAACCCCAGCTGCAATCAGAGAAATCAAAATATAAAATGCTCCTCGTTTGAGTTTTCCTGCAAATACTTTCGTAACACCGGTGTAGCTCTCCGTGCTTCGGTCAAACCAGGCATTGAATTTCCCAAAAAACCTCCCCAAGTACCCCTTACCAGCTGCCTCGGGCTTTTTCAATAGCAAAGCACAAAGCGCCGGACTCAAACTCAAGGCATTAATCGAGCTGAAGATTACAGATATGGCAATGGTAATGGCAAATTGTTGATAAAGTTTTCCAGTTATTCCAGCCATAGCGGCTACCGGGACAAACACGGCCACCATAACCAATGTGGTCGCGATAACCGGGGCAGTTACCTCCTTCATAGCATGTGTGGTGGCATCTTTGGGACTCATCCCTTTTTGAAGATTGACCTGAACAGCCTCCACCACCACGATGGCATCGTCTACCACGATCCCGATCGCCAAAACTAAACCTAGGAGAGAAAGGGTATTGATAGAAAAACCCAAAAGTGGGAATACCATAAAGGCCGCGACAAGGGAAACTGGAATCGCCAAAGTAGGGATCAAGGTCGCTCTCCAATCCTGAATGAAAAGGAAAACCACAAAAATCACCAATACCAAAGCAATGATCAGCGTTTCGATGATCTCATTGATTCCGGCAATGATGGGCTCGGTAGAGTCCAGAGAGACATCATAGGCGATACCTTCCGGAAAACCCGCCTTCAGCTCCTCCATGGTCCCGATCACCTCCTCTGCCAAAGCAACTGCATTGGACCCAGGGGATTGGTAAAGGGCAATGATCGCACATTCTTTTCCATTGAGGCGGGTGAAGGCATTGTAGGATTCTACGCCTAGCTCCACTCGGGCAATATCTTTAATCAAAACCTGACTTCCGTCAGAGCCAGACCTCACGACCACGTTTCCAAATTCTTCTTCGGTCACCAAACGATCCGGAAGCTTCACGGTGTAGGTGAATTCTGTCCCGGCTGGAGCTGGTTCTGAGCCAAATTTCCCTCCAGGAGCGATTACGTTTTGCTGACGGATCGCATCGGTGATTTCCGGAATGGTAATCCCCAACTTCGCCAATCGGTCAGGTTTGACCCAAATACGCATGGAATAGTCACTCGCTCCCAAGACCACCACCCGTCCGATTCCTTTGAGTCGGGCCAGTTGATCCTTGATATTGATGCTGGCGAAATTGCCCAAAAACTGCTGATTGTAGATCTCCCCGGGAGAGGTTAGCGTAATCAGCATAAGAATATTGGGCATGGACTTTTCGGTCTTTACACCCAATCTTTTCACCTCTTCAGGGAGCTTGGGAGTAGCTGCTGCAGCCCGGGTCTGGGTAAAGACTGTATTCATATCCGGATCGGTGCCCAGATCGAAAGTCACATCCAAAGCCAAAGTACCGTCATTTGCATTGGTGGACTTCATGTAGAGCATGTTTTCCACTCCGTTGATTTCCTGCTCCAGCGGAGAGGCCACCGACTGCTCTACGGAGATTGCATTGGCTCCGGTAAAGGCAGTACTGACCCTGACCACAGGAGGGGTGATCGCAGGATATTGCTCAATAGCCAGTCCCAAAATGGATATCCCTCCCACAATCACCATGAAAAGTGCAATGACTATCGCAACAATGGGCCTTCTGACAAAGAAGAGGTGTTGGTTTTCTTCCAATTTGCTCATGGCCTCAGTCTTTGTATTGAGATTCAAATTGGAAAGGAACCGGCTCGATCACCAGTCCCTCGGCCACTTTTTGCAAGGCCTCTAAAACTACCTGATCTCCCTCCTTTAGTCCGGAATCAATTAAGTAGTAATCCCTGTATGGGCCTAGAATCTGCACCTCCTGTTGCCTGACTTGATTCCCTTCGCCCACCACAAAAACAAAAAACCGACCCTGAAACTCATTCACGGCCCGCTGGGGAATGATTACCCCGTTTTCTACAGATCGGATAGAAGCCCTCACTCTGGCGAATTGACCGGGACGAATCAGGCTTTCCGGATTGGGAAAAGTGGCCTGAACCAAAATGGTCCCCGTATTGGCATCGATCTGACGATTGATAAAGTCCACATAGCCCTCGTGATTGAATACACTTCCATCTGCCAGAATAAGTTTGAGGGGCTGGGATCTTTGGGCTTGATTGTGATTTTCCTGATACTCTCTGAAAAGCTGTAGATAGTCATTTTCTGAAAGGAAAAATTCCACCCTGACCGAATCAATGATCGAGACTGTATTTAAGATAACCGGGTTGGGGTCGCGTCCCACAAATTCTCCGACTTTAGCATTGGTCTTGCCGATCAATCCGCTGATGGGTGACTTGATGCTGGTATAGCCCAATTGGATATTTTGAAAATTCACCCGGGATTGGGCTGCCTCTACCATGGCCTCTGCTGATTTTTTCTTACTGATGGCAGCGTCCAGGTCTTTTTGGGAAATAGCATTGATCTCCGCCAGAGGCTGGTACCTCGCCAAATCATTTTCTGCCTGGGTCAGAGAAACCTTGGCCTCGGCCAATTGGCTCATGGCTGTGTTTACATTTTCTCTCAAAGGGTCAGGATCGACGGTGTAGAGCAAATCCCCTTTTTTCACCATTCTTCCTTCCTGAAAATGGATTCCCTCCAAAAACCCTTCAGTCCTCGCACGGATGGGAATGTCCATCTTCCCATAGATCTGTGCCACAAAGTCTTTTTCCAAATTGACCTTTTGACTGATCACTTCAATCACATGAATTTGGGGCGGTGGGGGGGCTTGGACTGTTTGGTCTTTTCCGCAGGAAAAAAGTAATAAAGTCAAACCAATGGCGGCGAATCTTGATTTCATGGAAATGGAATTTTTTAAATTCTCTGGTAATTTACCCGAAAAAGCAAATTTTCTTAGTCAAATCCCATTTCTGATTCCATTTACAAAGTAGTTTTTTAAAAAGTTCACAAAAAAAATCCCGAAGATTTCTCCTCGGGATTTGATTTTATTTTTTGCTCTGGGCTTTTTTCATTGGATTGTCTCCCATGGAAGCTCCTCTCACACCGCCGGCACCTTTGAATAGTTCAAAGCGTGTGGGCTGATACTGTCTTGGCCAATAATTGCTGCTTTCGTCGATGTCAGCAGTCTCCCGCTTGGGATCAAGTACGAAGCGAACCACTTCTTTTTGCCTTGCAAATACCTTGGTCACCTGTGATTCATTTTTTCTCCAGATTTCTGCTGGAATTCTTTCGATCTCAGAAGTGCCATCGGCATAGTGGAATTCGATAATCAAGGGCATCACCAAACCTCCGACGTTTTTGAAAGTCATTTCGTAGAAGTTCATGTTGCTGTTGAGCAAAGCTTTTTCCTTTTCAGTCAAGCTAGCCATGAATTTCTTGTAGGCATCCTCGTCCTCTGGTGTCACAGTGAAGGGATTGTAACTGTTGTAGAAATCACGGGTGGCCGGATCGGCTTCGACCACAGTCTGCTCGACGTCGGTTTTATTATACTCTTTGGAAACGTAGGTTTCTTCCCGGTCAAATTCCGCTTTTGCATCCGCCTTTTTCTGAGCAGGATTTCGGTTGTCCAGCTTGTACCAGCTTACATTTTCGATGGAAATATCCACAGGCTCCGTTCCATAGAACCAACCTCTCCAGAACCAATCCAAATCTACAGCGGAAGCATCTTCCAGCGTTCTGAAGAAATCATCTGGAGTTGGGTGCTTAAACATCCATCTTCTCGAATACTCTTTGAAAGCGAAGTCAAACAGCTCACGGCCCATCACCGTCTCGCGAAGGATATTCAAGGCAGTAGCAGGTTTGGCATAAGCATTTGGTCCAAATTGGATGATGTTTTCAGAATTGGTCATAATCGGCTCGAGCAAGTGCTTCTCACTTCTCATGTAAGGCACGATTTTGTGAGCAGGTCCCCGTCGGGAAGGATAATTTCTATCCCACTCCTGCTCCGCCATAAACTGCATGAAGGTGTTCAAGCCTTCGTCCATCCAAGTCCACTGACGCTCGTCGGAGTTGACAATCATCGGGAAAAAGTTGTGCCCTACTTCGTGGATAATCACGGAGATCATCCCGTACTTGATCGCATCGGAGTAAGTGCCATCTGCGTCCGGACGTCCATAGTTGAAGCAGATCATAGGATATTCCATCCCGTTGCTCGCCTCGACAGAGATGGCAACTGGATAAGGGTAATCAAATGAGTGAGCGGAGTAAGACTTGAGTGTGTGGGCTACTACCTTGGTAGAGTACTGCTCCCAAAGCGGATTTCCTTCTTTGCCATAGTAAGACATCGCCATCACATCTTTTCCGGCCAATTTCACCGCCATGGCATCCCAGATGAATTTACGGGAAGAAGTCCAGGCAAAATCACGGACATTTTCAGCCTTGAAAACCCATGTCTTTTTGCCGGATGCTTTCTTTTTCTCCAAAGCCTCAGCTTCTGCCTGAGTTCGGATGATCACTGGCTCATCGTAGGTCTGCTTGGCCTTGTTCCATCGCTCCAGCTCGGTAGCGGAAAGGACTTCCTCAGGATTCTGAAGTACCCCAGTCGCACCGACCATGTGATCGGCAGGTACTGTGATCCTCACTTCGTAGTCTCCAAAAGTCAAAGCAAATTCTCCTGAACCCAGGAACTGCTTGTTTTGCCAGCCTTCGAAGTCAGAGTACACGGCCATTCTTGGAAACCACTCCGACATGGTATAGAGGTAGTTGCCGTCTTTGGGGAAAAACTCATAACCCGGACGACCTCCGATGAAGCCCATTCGGTCGGTGATGTTAAAGCTCCAGTCGATGGAGAACGTAAAGGACTCTCCAGCCTTCAGTGGCTGAGGAAGATCCACCCGCATCATGGTTTTGTTGATGGCGATATTCAGAGGATTGCCATCGGCTCCTTTGATGGACAGAATCTTGATGTCATGATCGTCAGAGTGCCAAAGAATACTCTCCAGCGCTCTCATGGACATTCTTGGGCCGATGCTCGACTCAGTCACTTTTGGGGTGTCGGAGTCTTTGCCTCGGTTGTTTTGATCGAGCTGCAGCCAAAGGTATGTGAGCTGATCCGGGGAGTTGTTGATATAGGTGACCGTTTCGGAGCCTTTGATCGACTGATTGTCATCATTGAGCTCGACCTCGATCAAATAGTTGGCTTGTTGCTGCCAGTACATGTGGCCTGGAGCGCCAGAAGCAGTCCGATACACGTTGGGTGTGCGGAGCATAGTGCCGAGTTGCTCAAATCGTACGGCATGGTTTTGCTCGGTATGCTGAGCCAAGAGTGGGGAGATTCCTGCCAGTCCCAAAGCAGCAATCGTGAGTAGTTTTTTAGTCAAATTCATATTCGATCTTTTTCAATTTTCTAATTAACAACTTGATGTCTAAACAGAAAAGAATTCTGTTTTGGGTGGTGATTTTTTACCAAAATTTGGTTTCCAACATCAGCATACAGGCAATACCCAACACAAATGCGGATACGATCAGTGTCCAGTCCTTTCTATTGACCCCGGCTAGGTGCAGAAGAGAAGTCAGCAGAAGAAATGAGGCGACAATTACGATTTGGCCCACTTCCAAGCCGATATTGAAAGCCAATAAGGGCTGCCAGATACTGGCTTCCTTGCCTAGGAGCTCTTTCAGGTAATTGGAAAAGCCCAAACCGTGAATCAAGCCAAAAAAGCCAGCGAAGAGGTAATTCAGCGAAATGCCTTTGCCGGTTGAGGGTTTGGGCTTAAACAAGGTGACCAAGGCAGTAATGGCAATGGTGACAGGAATCAAAAACTCGATGACATCCGAGCGCACTTTGACCACATTGAACGTAGCCAAAGCCAAGGTCAGGGAATGCCCGATGGTAAAGGCAGTGACCAGGATCAGGATTTTTTTCCAGTCCCGAGCCACATAGACGGCGCAAAGGGCGAGGACAAATAAAATATGGTCAAATCCGTTGATATCGAGGATATGCTGAAGTCCGAGTTTGAAGTAAAGCTCAAATGAAGACATAGTTGGGTGTAAAGCTTCTGAAAGAGTTAAATTGCGGGCAATAATACACCGAAAATCCCAAATCCGGCTTATTTCCTACACCAAATGCAACACGCTTACATTTTCGTTCTTTCCGCATGGATGAGCCTGCTTCATCCTTTCTATATCAGCCTCACCGAAATGCGATACAATCCAGCTTCCCAAAAAATGGAAATCGCCCAGAAGATCTTTTGGGATGACCTGGAGGTGGCCTTGGGAAATGAACTGAAGGAAAAAGTGGATTTTCTCAATCCAAAGGATAAATCCAAACTGGAAAACCAAATTAAAACCTACCTCCTTAAGCATAACCAAGTCTGGGTTAATGGCAAATTGCTCACGCTAAACTATTTGGGCCATGAGGTGGAGGAGGATGCCGCTTGGTTTTACCTAGAGTCATCCCAAGCGGAAACTCCCAAAACGGTGGAAATGAAAAATACGGTGCTATTGGAGGATTTTGATGGGCAGCAGAATATTGTCCATGTCTATTTCCAGTCAAAATCGCCCCGAAGTATGCTTTTGGGCAAAGGAGAGGAAAAGGGGAAGGTGGAGTTTTAATGGGTAGATTTTAGACGTAAGACATAAGATTTTAGACAAAAAGCCGTCAGAAAATTCATTCTAACGGCTTTTTACATTTGACATCGAACACCCGACATCGGACTTAAATCTTCTCAAATATCCTTCTGAAGCTAGTTGCCTCGGAGATTCTTCCATGTAGTTCAGAAATTGCAACTCTCTCCTGTTCGGTGGTATCCCGGTGACGGATGGTGACGGTATTGTCTTCCAAGGTCTGATGATCCACAGCAATACAGAATGGTGTTCCGATCAGGTCCTGACGGGTATAGCGCTTTCCGATTGATCCAGAATCTTCATAGATGATATTGAAATCGTATTTCAAGACATCCACGATTTCCTGCGCTTTCTCCGGAAGGCCATCCTTTTTCACGATAGGAAGAATGGCTGCCTTTACCGGTGCCACCGCTGGATGGAACTTCAGGTAGGTTCTGCTTTTCTCTTCTGTTTTCTCCTCTGTATAAGCGTTGCAAAGAGTCAAGAGGAACAATCGGTCTGCTCCAATCGAGGTCTCGATCACGTAGGGGATATAGTTTTGGTTGATCTCCGGATCGAAGTACTGTTGCTTTTTCTTGGAGTATTCCTGATGGGATTTCAAGTCAAAATCTGTACGGGAGTGGATTCCTTCCACTTCTTTGAATCCAAACGGAAACTCAAACTCGATGTCCATCGCTGCATTGGCGTAGTGTGCCAACTTTTCGTGGTCGTGCTTGCGGAGCTTTGCCGCAGGCGTACCCAAAGCCAAATGCCATCTCATTCGGGTGTCAGCCCACTTCTGATACCAGTCGAGCTCTGTGCCAGGACGTACAAAAAATTGCATTTCCATTTGCTCAAATTCACGCATACGGAAAATGAACTGACGGGCTACGATCTCATTCCGGAAGGCTTTTCCGATTTGAGCAATTCCAAAAGGAACTTTCATACGTGCCGTCTTCTGCACATTGAGGAAGTTGACAAAAATCCCCTGAGCTGTCTCCGGACGGAGGTAAATGGTCGAAGCATCTTCGGCTACTGAACCCACTTGCGTAGAAAACATCAAGTTGAACTGACGGACATCGGTCCAGTTGGAGGTACCGGAGATTGGGCATTTGATGCCTTCGTCGGTGATCAGGTCGCGTACTCCGGCCAGATCTTCGGCTTCGAGAAGTCTAGCCAATGCAGCAGTCAGGGACTTGGCTTTTTCCACCTGACCTTCATTTTCCAACTTGGCAGCATGCTCTTCGACAAGGACATCAGCACGGTAGCGCTTTTTGCTGTCCTTGTTGTCGATCATCGGATCGTTGAAAGAATCGACGTGACCGGAAGCTTTCCAAGTGGTCGGATGCATGAAAATCGCCGCATCAATCCCAACGATATTGTCGGATACGCGGGTCATGGTTTCCCACCACAGGCGCTTGAGATTGTTTTTTAATTCTACTCCGTAAGCCCCGTAATCGTACACAGCTTGCAAGCCGTCATAGATCTCAGAACTAGGGTATACAAATCCATACTCTTTGGCATGGGAAATTATATCTTTCAATTGGGCGTTTTCGCCGGGAGTTTCTGTCTTTGCCATAGGGCGCAAAAATAAGGAAACAAATTGATTTGGATAATGAAAAGAGAAGTCTTGAATCTGGGATTTTACAATTTGAATTCAAGAATTTCAACTTCAAGAAGTTTTAAATCAAATAAATAGAAAATAGGGTAAATTATTTCACCAGAATATTGCAACTAAGGTTTTTAATTACCGTTTCCTCCTTAAATCCCTACAATTCCAAAATATATGAAAAAGATCATTTTGACTCTGATGCCATTTTTTCTGATATCTATTACTTCTTTCGGACAGCTGGAAAAAGGAACATTCTTACTTGGAGGCGGACTAGGATACAGCTCATCTTCATCACAAACGGAAGATGATGTCTCCAATATTCTTGAATTAACCAACTTAGCCTTTAGTATTAGTCCTGATTTTGGATATTTCTTTAAATCAAATTGGGTGTTGGGCTTAAGTCTACCTATTAGCAGATTTAAACGAATGAGCAACCTGCCCGGCTTTGCCGGCATAGAAACCCATGAAAGCAGTTCCAAAACCACCAATTTTGGTATTGCTCCTTTTGTTCGAAAGTATATCTCAGTTAATGATTTTCTTAGCTTCTTCTTGCAAGCAAGACTTGGGTATAATCATTCTCGAACCGAATTAATTGACTCAATTGCTAACCGAACTACATCCACAAGCACCGAATCCAGAGAAGTAATATTTGATGCAACGGCTGGTCTGTCCTATTTTCCCAAGAAATGGCTTGGAATCAACCTTTCCATATCTCCATTAAACTTTTCATCTAGTTCCTCTAAACAAGAGTTTCAACAGAACTCAGTGGACCAAGAATCCAGTAGTTTTAGTCTGGGCTTTGATTCCTCGGTGATTGGTCTGGGAGTTAACTTTTTTCTTCCAAAGAAATGAAAAAATCGGTATTGGCAATTTTCTTTGTTTTGGTAATAGCACTCAGCGCCAAAGGACAGATGCAGAGAGGCTCTTGGATGGTAGATGGACAAGTGGGAATTTCCATGGATCGGCAGGAAGACAAAACCAGTGATCTCGCAATTGGGACTTTTAATAGCTCCTATCAGAAAAAGGGGTTTTCCCTGAAGCCAGGACTGGGGTATTTCATCCAAGACAATTTGGCCATAGGCTTGACCCCAAGCTTCGGAATGGACTGGGGAAAAGGAGAATTTACGGGGAATTCTCCAGTCAAATTCAATTCTTTTGAATATGGAATCGGACTATTTTCAAGAAAATATATTCCAGCCGGGGACAAGCTATCCTTCTTTGCTGATTTAAGAGTTGGAGGTTTTTGGGGAGATATTGGAGATATTGAAGATGGCTCATCCAATCGTACTATTCTTTCTAAGAACAAGGGATTGGAGGTAGGGGCCAGCTTGGGATTACAATATCTTTTGAGCAATCGGTTTGGCATTCATCTTCAAAGCTCCATAGTAGACTATCGCCTAAATAAACAAAGTGCTGCTGCAATTGGACAATCCACAACTACTAAAAGATTGGACAATGGGCTTTTCTCATCATTTCAGATTGGAGCTACCTTCTTCTTCTAAATCAAGAGGAAATGACTTCTTTGATTATCTAATCGTATACTTAAACCCTATCCCACCTCTTAGGTAATTTCCATATTCGTTATAAAAAATGGGGGCAACCTCTATCAGAAACCCAAAGTTTTTATTGCTGAAGGGCTTGATCAGCGCGCCTACCGGAATCGCAAAATAAGTCTCATCGTAGTAGCGATCCTTTCGAGGATGGTAATGATCAAAGAGTCCGAGGCCAAGTCCAAAATAAGCGTTTACCTCACTTTTTTGGACAAAATTATAGGCCCCGACCAATTCCAGTCCCAACTCTCTTCCCAGACCCAACCTACCGTCAAAAAAGAGGGTTTTGTCCGGATTGGTGCCTACAGTGATGAAGTTGCGGGTATTTTGAAGATTGATCCCCACACTGACTTGTGCCGAGGAAAGCTTAACCAGTCCCAAAAGAAATAGGGATAGCATGAGCAGCTTTTTCATGGTAAATAACAGATTGGTTTGGAATCTCCTCTTGGCAAAGTCCAAGCCAATTTTGCTTACCAAGCTCCTTCTTCCCGATGGATTTTTCTGCCTTCCTTGGAGGAAATAAAGGCTGCTTCTATCAGTTTCAGGACTACAATCGTCTGGTTCACAGTCACTAGAAGCTTTTCACCTTTCAGAATTGCATCGGCTACATTTTGATAAAAAATGCGGTAGTCCCCTTTTTCAGTTGGAAGCGGGCGCGCTTCATTTTCAAGATAGAGCTTGCCCCAACACTCTTCCGGTTCCACTCCCCAATTATCCCCTTCGGGTCTTTTTCCATCCTTGAAAGCCTGCTCCTGTACATCCAGGAAAAACTTCTGATAGCTTCCTTTTTCTCCCAAAAGCAAAAATTTCGGCGTGGCTACATTGACCAAGACTCCCGCAGTCACTCTTGCCTTGAAGCCCGGGTAAAAGAGGGAAATGTCGAAGTAATCATCCGAAACGGCGTTAGTACGCTGTTTTTGGATATCTGCAAAAATACTCTCCGGCACTCCGAAAAGGAGAACTAGCTGATCGATAAGGTGAACCCCCAGATCATAGGTGATGCCATTGCCGGGGACGTCTTTTTCCCGCCAGTTTTCGGAAACCTGAGGCCGGAATCGGTCAAAATGAGACTCCACATAGACCAGTCTTCCCAAAGTCCCCTCAGCTACCAGTTTTTGAAGAGTTCGGAAGTCTCCGTCGTATCGGCGATTGTGGAAAACACTGCAGGTAAGCCCTTTTTCTGAAGCTATTTTCTGCAACTCTTCAGCTTCCCATGAGTGAACGGTCACCGGCTTATCGACCACCACATGCTTTCCTGCGAGGAGGCATTGCTTAGCCATCGGAAAGTGGAATTCATTGGGCGTGGTGATGCAAATCAAATCAGCAGCATCTGCAAGCAGAAGCTCATCAAGACTTCGGAAAGTCTTGACCTTCGGATATTTTTTCTCGCATTTGTTTGTGCTGCGCTCTACGACGGCCACCAAGTCCAAATCAGGACAGACATCGATAAGCGGAGCATGCATTTTTTCAGCTACGGAGCCGTAGCCGACTAAAGCGGTTCGAATAGGAGGATTCATGGGAAAAGTCACAGGTTCATTTCCTTGGCCTTATTGAGCAAATCGACCAGAGAATTGACCTGAAGTTTTTGATTGATGTTTTTGCGATGAGTCTCGATGGTTTGAATGCTGAGATTAAGGGACTCGGCCATGTCTTTATTAATCATTCCATCGGTGATCATTTTCAGGATTTGTGTTTCCCGTCGGGACAGGCGGTATTTTTCCCTAAACCCGTCAAAAAACGGCCCTTGCTTGGACTGCTGAATTACCCGGTCAAAATTCTTGATATACCTTCCTTCGTGCACTTCTGTGATGGAAAAAATCAACTCATCTGGGTCAGCATCTTTGAGAATAAATGCGTCTGCACCTAAGGCAACCGCCTCTTTGAAGATTTTTTCATCATCGTACATAGAAAGCACGATTACTTTAATCTCAGGAAAATGCTTTTTGCAATACTTCAACACCTCAAAACCATTTACCACGGGCATGTTGAGGTCAGTGAGTACGATGTCCACAGGGTTGTCTACCAGATATTCGAGAAGCTCCTTCCCATTAGGAAATAGTTCTTCTACCAAAAAGCCTTCATGCTCTTCGATCAAGCCCTCGAGGGCTTTGGCAAATAGTTTATGATCATCGGCTAATGCAATCCGAATCATTGGAAAAAGGTAAGGGTGATTTTTGGTTGACAATTCACTAAGAACTTCTTAAAAATAAGATTGAATTTTCATTTTACAAAGGGAATTCCCAATAGCGGGTAAAAAGGTTCTTATTTTGGCGGGTATTGTCTGGATTGCATCTGTCCGCTTATCCATTTTTTCTGTCCGTCATCGGGGTTTGAGTGTACGGAAGCGTACAGATATTTTTTGCAAAACCGTCTAAATCAGCTGTTTTGGCCCCTTTTTATTTTGGGTCTGCTTTTGGCATTAACCCACATACGAAAACAAACCAACTTATTTACTGCCATGAATACTTCAATCTTTTCCCAAAAAAACGTTTGTGCGGCTCTGGGTTTTGCCATGGCAATTACCATTGTTCTCAAAGCAAAAGCTGAAGCTCAACTAGCACAGCAAACTGCCCGATTTGAAATCACTAAACCAACTACTCCACAAATCGGAACCATAGCTACTCCAGGTCCTGAACTTCTTCAGGTAGACATTTATAAAACTCATCCTGCCCCCGCGCATACGGCGCCCGAGGTGGGATAAAGAGTGACTCGTAAGGGTTAATTTGGTTGATTGTTTGGTTACAAAAAAGAGTCGGGTTTTACCTGTCTCTTTTTTTTGTTTGAAGCAAAGCAGGAATAAAACCCTAGCCTCTTGCTCCGCATCTATTATTGATATTTAACTTTCAGTAATGGTATTCAATTTGGCAAGGAAGCTGTTGTAATATTGCCTTCCTACTTGGACCACCGCTCCGTTTTTGAGATTGATGTCCTTGGTATTGAAGCTTTCGATCTGTCCCAATTGTACTATGAAAGACTTTTGTACCCTTAGGAAAAGGTGAGAAGGAAGAATCTCCTCGATTTCCTTCATGGACTTTCGGATGCTGTAGTCCCTGTTTTTAGTAAAGATGGTAACCATGTTTCCATTGGCCTCCACGTAATACAAGTCTTCGTATTGCACCCGCTCGAAGGCATTGTCGGCTTTGATAAAAACCGCATCATCCACCAAAAACGGACTTTCATTGCCGACCTTGACCACGGCTGCTTCCGGTGCAGGCTTTGTCCGCTTATTGTACAGGACGATTTCTACAATCGCGTGAATGTCATTGGTGTTGAAGGGCTTTACAATAAATCCAGCCGGAGCAATTCGCTTGGCCCTTTCGATAATCGTTGGGTCACTGTAAGAAGTCACAAAGACCAAAGGAGCATCGACCATCTGCTTGACAATTTCTCCCAATTCGATCCCGTCCTTGTCGCCCTTGAGCTTGATGTCCATGAAAATGAGATCAGGACGATATTTCTTGATGATCTTGATACACTGATTGGCAGAATTGGCGATATCAATATTGACATAGCCTAGGAGTTCTAATATTTCCTGAATGTTTTCTGCAATGCTGATTTCATCTTCTACGATCAGTATTCTTTCGTCTTTCATAGGGCAATAGCGATAGTGCTTTGATGTGTGAAATAAAGGTTCTAACCTTTAGTGAAACTAAGGTCCAAATTTTCTTTTGAAAATCAAATGCTTTTTTCTGCCTATGAAATCAAAGACTCATCATTTCTTTGAATCTAGCAGCCTGTCTTCGGCTGACTTCGATCCGGTCTCCTCCTCGAAGAGTCACTACCAAGCCCCCATTAAACCAAGGTTCGATTGCCTCTACCCATCCCAGATTGATAATGTGCTTACGGCTTGCTCTAAAGAATGACTTCTCGTCCAGTCTGTCATCCAGAGCATTGAGGGATTTGTGAATCATCGGCTTGAAATTGTCGAAATAGACTTTGATGTAGTTTCCGTCTGATTCAAAAAGTCGCACATTCGATAGTCTCACGAACCAGCATCGGTCTCCGTCTTTGACAAAAACCTGATCATCAAGGGTAAGTTTTTTATTGTTTTGAAAACCTCCGTTTTCCTGATTTTTGGCTGCCCCTTCGATTTTACCGATCAGTCGATTGATCGCTTCCTCCAATCGCTTGGGCTCGATCGGCTTCAGTAGATAGTCCAAGGCATTAACCTGAAAGGCCTTCAAGGCATATTCATCGTAAGCAGTGGTGAATATGACATGGGGTACGTGATCGAGCTCCTCCAAAAGGTCAAACCCGGTTTTTTCAGGCATTTGGATATCCAGAAAAATGACATCAGGCTGAAGCTGTTCGATTTTCTCTTTGGCATCATCCACATTCACTGCTTCGCCCACTACCTCCACGGTTTCAAGTTGGTTCAGCAAAGTGATCAGCTCTTTTCTGGCCAATCTTTCGTCATCAATTACAATTGCTCTCATTATTATAGGCTTTCGTTATTCTAAAGTAACTCTTTGTTTCGGAATTTTGATTTCGGTTATGACAAATTGGTTTCCCGAGTTGAAGATCCGGAAACTGGCCCTATCCCCGTAGAGGAGTTTCAGCCGCTGCTTGGTATTTTCCAATCCATGTCCCCCTTCTTTTTTCTTTTCTTTTGACTTTTGGTTGGTCAGATACCCGCTGTTTTTCACTTGAATATACAATTCGTCCTGGAGACCTTCCCTGCATTTGATCTCGATCAAGCCCCCTTTGACCAAATTAGAAATCCCATGCTTGATAGCGTTCTCCACAATAGTCTGCAGCATCATGGGGGGAATCTTGTAAGAATAGGCCTCATCTTCGATCAGGTAGACCACTTCCAGCCTCTCCTCAAATCGGATAGACTCCAAAGCCAGGTAATCTTTGACTGTCTCCAACTCATCCCCAAAGTCAATCACCTGCTTTTTGTCCATCATTAGAGAAAACCGGAGCATGTTGGAAATACGAGTTATGGCTGTCTTTGCTTTTTCAGGGTCTTCGTCCACCAAAGCCCTCACCGAGTTCAACGCATTGAATATAAAATGGGGGTTGAGCTGGCTTTTCAGGTGATTGAGCCGGATTTCATTGATTTTGGCCTCGTACTTCAGGCTGTTGTTGTAATTGTCCAAAAAGTGAAATAGGAAGTAAAGCAGAAACCAAAAGGAGTAATAGAGAAAGCTGACAAAAAGGTTGACCACAATCACCAAAGCCCGAAAATCCTCACCGGGATTCAGGGTTCCAAAGGCAATGTTGATCAGAATTTGCGCCAGCACATTGACTACCGCCAATGAAAGTAAGGCCAATAAAGTCTGGACCAAAAGCCGGAAAATTCCCAGCTTGAACCACTCGTATGTTTTCACCACATGCCTTAGGGCATGAGTAGACAGTAGGTAAAAACAGGCAAGGGAAACAAATGCCCAAAGCTGAACTGAGGAAATCCCCTGAGAAAGCGATGCAAAAAATATGTTGACAAAGGCGAAGCTTCCCCAACCGATGATCTGCAAAATCCAGTACAGCCTGACTCTGTTCATAGTAAGGTCAAATATAGGTCACCCAAAAATTCCCCATATCTTAATTTGATAAAAGGGCGAGTGGGTTGATTTGGGCGTCAATTTGAGCGATTGAGCTCCATGGCAAGAAATTTCCCGGTATGACTCTGTGGATGAGCAGCTACCTTCTCAGGTGTCCCGCTGACCACGATAGATCCTCCGGCATTGCCTCCTTCAGGACCCAAATCGACCACATAGTCGGCCATTTTGATCACATCCAGATTGTGTTCGATCACGAGGACTGTATTTCCCTTTTCCACTAGCTTTTGCAATACGCCCATCAGTAAATCTATGTCCTGAAAGTGCAGGCCTGTTGTAGGTTCATCGAGAATGTAAAATGTCTTCCCGGTATCCTTCTTGGAAAGCTCTGTAGCTAACTTGACCCGCTGAGCTTCTCCCCCCGATAGTGTAGTGGCATGCTGACCCAAGGTGATATAGCCTAGCCCGACATCATTGAGCGTCCTGATCTTTCGGAGGATCTTGGGCTGATTCGCAAAGAACTCTACTGCTTGCTCCACAGTCATATCCAGTACATCCGAGATGGATTTTCCTTTAAACCTCACCTCTAAAGTCTCTCGGTTGTATCGCTTTCCTTTGCAGGTTTCGCAAGGGATATGCACATCCGGGAGAAAGTCCATTTCGATCAGCTTCATTCCCGCACCCTCGCAGTCCTCGCATCGCCCTCCTTTCACATTGAAAGAGAATCTTCCCGGTTTGTAGCCTCGGATTTTTGCTTCGGGAAGCTCAGTGAAGAGCGTTCGGATATCCGAAAATACCCCGGTGTACGTGGCAGGATTGGATCGGGGAGTCCGCCCGATTGGGCTTTGATCCACCTCGATTACTTTATCCAAATGCTCCAATCCTTCTATGCTCTGATAAGGCATGGGCTCCTTTTTGGAGTTGTAAAACTGCCGGTTCAGAATAGGATATAAGGTCTCATGAATCAGGGTACTTTTCCCACTTCCGGATACCCCTGTGATGAGAATCAGCGTTCCCAAAGGAAGCTCCAAATCCACTTTTTTCAGATTGTTTCCGCTGGCACCTTTCAGAATCAGATGCTGTCCTTTCCCCGGCCTCCTTTTCTTGGGAACTTCCATTCCCAGCTTTCCGCTGAGATATCGGGAAGTCACTGAGCCGTTATTAAAAATATCACCTGGATGTCCTGCAGCCACCACATGGCCTCCGTGCCTTCCCGCCCCCGGGCCCATATCCAGGACAAAGTCTGATTCCAGCATCATGTCCTTGTCATGCTCTACCACCAGGACAGAATTTCCCAAGTCTCTCAGGCTTTGAAGGGCTTTGATCAGCTTGACATTGTCCCGCTGATGGAGGCCAATACTGGGTTCATCCAAAATGTAAAGCACTCCGACCAACTGAGTCCCGATCTGAGTAGCCAATCGAATACGCTGGGCCTCTCCCCCGGACAGGGTCTTCAGCGGGCGATTGAGCGAAAGGTAATCCAGCCCAATATCCATCAGGAATCCGATTCTTTTTCGAATTTCTTTCAAGACCTCAGCTCCGATGATTTGCTGCTTTTCGGTCATTCGGCTCTCCAAGTTTATAAACCATTCGGATAAGCCACCGATATCCATCATCGCCAGCTGTCCGATATGCTTTTCATCGATTTTGAAGTGCAGTGCTTCTTTTTTCAGTCGGTATCCTTCACAGTCAGGACAAGTTTGGGTAATAGTAAATTCGGATACCCAATCCTGGATTTTATCCGAACTTCCTTCTTGGTATTTCTGGAGGAAATTGACAATCCCCTCGAATGTGGTATGCCACTTGGTCCCGGGATATTTTACCGAGTCTACCGCTACTTCGACTTTGTCCCCGTAAAGCAAAATCTCCACGACCTTTTCCGGAAGGTTTTTAATGGGGGTGCTCATGGAGCATTTGTAATGCTTCAGGATGGCCTCGATCTTTTTAAATATCCAGATATCCCTATACTCTCCCAAAGGAGCAATACCTCCTCGGGTGATGCTCAGATTGGGATCGGGGATGATACTCTCCCGGGTGATTTCTTCTGTAATTCCAAGCCCATTGCAGGTAGGGCAGGCTCCGTAAGGGGAGTTGAATGAAAAGGTATTTGGAGCCGGTTCGTCATAGGACAATCCCGTCTCGGGATCCATCAGATATTTGGAGAAATGATGGATTTCTCCGTTTTCTTCACGGATCATGATCACTCCTTTGCCATGCTGTAGAGCGGACTTGAGCGATTGGGTGATTCGAAACCGGTCCGACTCATCAGCCACAATCCGGTCGATGACGATCTCGATATCGTGTATTTTGTATCGATCGAGCTGCATCTTTGGGATCAAATCCATGACGACTCCGTCCACTCTGACTTTGGAAAAGCCCATTTTTCGGATCTGCTCGAAAAGCTCCCGATAGTGTCCTTTTCGGCCTTTGACCACTGGGGCGAGGATATACAGTTTTTTCCCCTGAAACTTGGAGAAAAGCTGCTCAATGATCTGATCTTCGGTCTGTCGGATCATCTTTTTCCCCGTGAGATAAGAATACGCCTCTCCCGCTCTCGCAAAAAGCAAGCGCATGAAATCGTAAATCTCAGTAACTGTCCCCACTGTGGATCGGGGATTTTTGGAAGTGGTCTTTTGCTCGATGGCAATCACCGGAGACAAACCATTGATCTTATCCACATCCGGGCGCTCCAATCCCCCCAAAAATGAGCGCGCATAGGCAGAAAAGCTTTCCATGTACCTTCTTTGCCCTTCGGCATAGATGGTGTCAAAAGCTAGGGAGCTTTTGCCGCTACCGGATAGCCCAGTCACCACAACCAGCTTGTTGCGGGGTATGCGAATGTCCAGATTTTTGAGATTATGTTCTCTGGCTCCGAAAATTTCAATAAACTCCTCGGTACCAGCAGGGGATTTACTCATTGGAATAAGGAAAATTTCAAACGGCGAAGTTATGATTTTTTGAGCGGAAGACCGGTCCAAATTCAACTATTCCCAGATGGAATACTGCCATGGAGGCACATTTCAGGCAAATGGCTGATCTATGGAAGGGCTGGGCTGTGAGAACCATACCGGGCCATTTTCGGTCATATACACACAATCCTCGTGTCTTACTCCAAACTCCCCTACAATGGAAATGTTTGGCTCGATGCTGAAACACATGCCGGGCTCCAGGATAGTTTTATTGCCTCGGACAGCATTTCCCCATTCGTGCCCATCCATGCCAATCCCATGTCCAGTCCGATGAGGCAATCCGGGAAGTTTATAATCCGGACCAAAGCCCGCATCGGTAATCACCTTTCTTGCAGCAGCATCCACCGCTTCGAGTGGTGCCCCGATTTGTGCAGCTTTATACCCTGCCATTTGGGCTTCTTTTTCCAGATTCCAGATTTCCAGCTGTCTGGAAGTGGGCTCTGCCCCAAAGACAAGCGTTCGGCTGATGTCCGAATTGTATCCCTCTACCGTGCAGCCACAATCCACCAAGACCACATCCCCTGCCTTCAAGACCTGAGGCTTGGTCGTGCCATGAGGAAAAGCCGAGGCCTCAGCAAAATTGGCCAGGGCAAAGGCATGCCTTCCTCCCATTTTCTGATGAGCTTGAGCCACAGCAGATGAAAATGCAGAAGGACTTACTCCCTCTTTCAGCGCGGAAAAGCCCAATTTCATGGCTTCAATGGTGATTTCTGTGGCCCGCTGCATAAGGGCAATCTCCGCCGGAGACTTGATAATCCGGCAAGGAATAGTGACCGGATCTGCACTGACCAAATCAAATCCTCCTGCTACCTGCCTGAGCCCATCCGCAATAAAAAATCTGACCCGCTCTTCGATGCCTATCTTGCCCGAGCGCGCTCCAGAGTCTAAAATGGCTTTCTTGATCTGCTCATAAGGACTTTCGTCTTCTTCCCAAGGATACACCGACGAACCGATTTTGATCCGCTCCTCGAGTCGGTCCTGCTCAAACTTAGGACAGATGTAGCTCACCTCTCCCCTGGCAGGAATCACTACGACCATGGGTCGTTCACTTTGGCCCCAAGTCATCCCGGTGAAGTAATTCATGGAAGTACCCGAGTCCAAAACAATGGCCGCCATTCCGTTTTGCTCCATCAAGTTTTGGGCTTTGGCGATTCGACTTTTCCTTTCTTCCAGGGAAATAGGCTGAATATCTTCTACCCGGGAGGTCAATTTTTCCAATTGGGACTCAGTCGAAAGAGTACTCCCAGCCCAAGCTGAAGTGCCAGTGAATAGGGAGGTACCAGCTCCCAAAGCGGTGATTTGCATAAAGTTTCTTCTTTTCATGATTGGATTGGTGGAATAAAGAGTGGCTAGATCATTTCGGGAGCTGAATGTCATAGGCTCGGCCCTTTCGGACATTCAGGTTGCGATCTCTTAACCAAGGGTTATATAGTTTGAGTTGTTTGTAAGAGCTTCCCTGACTTTTGGCCCAAGAAGCCAAGTCTTTGATATCTTCATCCACACGGACTGTTTTCAAGTCAGGGTTTCGGTAATAATCCTTTTCCTTCAGGTGAAAACCAAATTCGCCAGGATTCTCAAAAATCACTTTAAATGCCAAAATCCGGAAAAGGTACCGACTTGTCTCCTCATTGAGGTAGAGGTCATAGTAGCTGGAATGAAGCTGCTCCTCTTGTCTCCGGGAAAATCCACTTTGGCCCATGTTGTAGCTTGCCGCCACTGCCGTCCAGTCTCCAAATTTCGCATGGGCTTTTTTCAGGTATTGGGTAGCGGCTTGGGTGGATTTTTCGAAATGGTAGCGCTCGTCCACATCACCCGTCACTTCCAGCCCATACTCTTTGGCTGTACTTTCCATAAACTGCCAAAATCCTCTTGCCCCGGCGGGAGAGACCACATTCATGAGCCCACTTTCTGCCAAGGCCAAGTACTTGAAGTCATCGGGAATGCCTGCCTTTTCCAAAATGGCTTCGATTTGGGGAAAATACTTCCCGGATCGCTTCATCAGTAGGATCATATTCGATTCCCAATAAGCATTCACATAAATCTCCCGCTCCAGTCTTTCCAGTACATCCGGCTCCTCAAGGGGAACTTTCTCCCCGGCAAAGCTGAGTTCTTTGGGCAAATCGAATAAACGAATGGAATCCCGACTACCCGAAGAGGGATAAAGCACAAGTGGTTGCTCCTGAAAAGAGGATTCTAAAGAAGGAACTTCGGGTGTTTTGGACCAATAGGCCATTGCAGCCAGAAAAACAGCTACAACACAAAAAGTGTATAAAGAAATAAGATGAAAACGGGACATGAAGATATTGGGAAGGGTCAGATGACCAAGGTAATTCTCTTCCGAAAATATACCCAAAAACTTTATGCAAGTGGCTTGATTAGGCTGTCTTTATACTGCTTTAAAATTACCTTCATTAAAAAGACATAAATCAATCCTTATTCTATCGTCAGGCCTTTATCCTTTCATCATTTCCAAAATCTCATCCAAATACTCTCTGGAGTTGGAAAGCCTTGGCACTTTATACTGTCCTCCCAACTTTCCTTTTTTGCCCAACCATGCTTCAAAAAGTCCGGGTGAGGCTTGATGAAGGATAAGCTGATTCAAAGCCAAATTCTTATGCCGCTTGGCGTCATAATCGGAATTGATCTCGCGTAGACGCCGGTCTAAGATCTCGGAAAACTCTTCGAGATTCTCCGGAGCTTTTTGAAATTCAACTACCCATTCATGGGCTCCTTTGGAACCATTTCCTTCAAAATAGACCGGGGCTGCGGTAAAATTGGTAATAGTGGAGCCCGTTTTTTCGCAAGCGAATTGAATGGCGTTTTCGGCATTTTCCACAATGACTTCTTCTCCAAAAGCATTGATAAAGTGCTTGGTGCGGCCCGAAATGCGGAAGCGATAGGGGCTAGTGGAGGTGAATTTGACTGTATCCCCGATTTTGTACCGCCATAGACCACCGTTGGTGGAAATGACCATCGCATAGTTTTTCCCTACTTCAACCTCACTGAGTTGACTAGTCTTTGGATTCTCATTATCCCACTCCTCCATGGGGATAAATTCGTAGAAAATCCCATAGTCCAAAAGCAGAAGCAACTCATCGGAATCTGGCTGATCCTGGACTCCAAAAAAACCCTCAGAGGCATTGTACGTCTCCATGTAGCGCATTTTGCTGGAGGGAATGAGCTCTTTAAAAAGCGCACGATAGGGCCCAAAAGCCACTGCGCCATGGAAAAAGACCTCCAAATTTGGCCACACTTCCAAAATATGCTTTGCCTTTTTCAATTCAAGAATACGCTGAAGCAAGACGATGGTCCAAGTCGGCACACCGGCGATGGAGGTAACATTTTCATTCATTGTCTCCCTCGCCATTTTTTCAATTTTGGCCTCCCATTCACTCATCAGAGCTACCTCCAAAGAAGGAGTGCGGGCAAATTGCGCCCAAATGGGAAGGTTTTGCATGATGACAGCGGACACGTCACCGGCACGTGCGGTACCTTCCGGATTCAGCGGGTTTTTTTCCAAAGTACCCCCAATCGAGAGACTTTTTCCGGTAAAAAGTTTGGTGTCCGGGTAATTACTGATGTAGAGGGAGACCATGTCCTTGCCCCCTTTGTAGTGGCACTCCTCCAGACTCTCTTCGGAAATGGGAATGTATTTGCTTCGGGAAGAGGTCGTGCCTGAGGACTTGGCAAACCATTCGATGTCGGTATTCCAGATTACATTTTGCTGGCCTTTCATCGTCTTTTCGATGAATGGCTTGAAGCTTTCGTAGTCAAAAAGCGGGATTTGGCTGGAAAAGTCTACGTAGGATTTAATTTTATCAAACCCATATTTTCTTCCGAATTCTGTCCTGGCTCCGGCCTCGATCAATTCCCAAAAAGTAGCCTTTTGGACCTCATGAGGATTATTTTTGAAATAGTCTATTTGTCCCAATCGGCTTTTGAAAAGCCAAGTCATGAATGTATTGAGGACCTCCATCAGTTAAAAATTTTACGCTTGAGCTCAAACTGGCTTCCAAGGTAGACTTTTCGCACCTGCTCATCAGCAGCGAGCTCTTCGGCTGTCCCGGCTTTTAGCAGCCTGCCTTCAAACATCAGGTAGGCCCGGTCGGTGATGGAGAGTGTCTCGTTGACATTGTGATCGGTGATCAAAATGCCAATATTCTTGGTCTTAAGCTTGGCTACTATGGTCTGGATTTCTTCTACCGCGATCGGATCCACCCCAGCAAAAGGCTCATCCAAGAGCACGAACTTGGGATCTACGGCCAAAGCCCTAGCGATTTCGGTTCTTCTCCTTTCTCCTCCGGAGAGGACCATACCCAGATTTTTCCGGACATGGGTAAGGCTAAACTCCTCCAAAAGCATCTCCACTTTTTCCTTTTGCTCAGCTTTGGGCATTTTGGTCATTTCCAGTACGGCTAGAATATTTTCTTCTACGGAGAGCTTTCTGAATACAGAAGCCTCCTGAGCCAGATATCCGATCCCAAGCTTGGCTCGCTTATACATGGGCAAGGAAGTTATCTCTTCCTTTTCCAAAAAAATCTTCCCTTCGTTGGGCTGGATCAGACCTACGATCATATAAAAGGAGGTGGTTTTCCCGGCTCCATTTGGACCTAGAAGTCCCACGATCTCTCCTTGTTCAACTTCGACTGAGATGTCGTTGACCACACGACGGCCTTTGTATATTTTCACGAGGTGTTCAGCACGAAGCTTCATATCAATCGAATTTGATGTCCTTAATGTAAAGTTGCAAACTGCTTTTGTCCCTGAAGAAGTTTTCCCGGATTTCTGCCAAAATATCAAAACGCATCCTTCCCCGAAGCATATTCACCGTAGTCAGATCCGGATCTTTGGCCCGGTCGGCCATCCCAAACCCCAAGCAGACCGGAGTGGTCAACTGCCCGTCCTGCACGATTTTAAATCTCAAGTGCTTGTCTTTCAGCACGGTGACATCTTCTGCGTACACATTGCTGATTCGGAAGACCGGCTCGGTATTGCCGGGGCCAAAAGGCGCCATCTGCTTTAATATATTGTAAAACCGGTAATTGATCTGATCCAAAATCAGCTCATCATCCACTTCGATGACAGGCTTGAGATGAATTTCTTCAATTCGGCTTTTTACTACTTGCTCAAACTTGGCCTGGAAAGCCGGAACTTTATCCACACTCAGCGTCAATCCGGCGGCATATTTATGCCCTCCAAACTGATCCAAAAGGTCGGCGCATTCTGCGATGGCTTCGTAAATATCAAAATCCACTACCGAACGTGCACTTCCGGTAGCTTTATTATTCGACTCGGTCAGAATGATGGTGGGACGATAGTACTTTTCAATACATCGGCTGGCTACGATCCCGATGACCCCTTTGTGCCAGTCTTCTTTGAACAGCACGGTAGAATTCCACTCCGCCTGAAGCTCCCGCTCAGCAAGCATTTCAAAGGCTTCTTTGGTGATATTTTCATCAAAATTTCTCCGGGTAGCATTCACCTCATCGACCAACTTGGCCCGCTCGATGGCTTCGTCCAGATTGGAAGAAATCAAAAGCTCCACCGAAGCCTGCGCATGCTCCAATCTTCCCGAAGCGTTGATTCTAGGCCCGATTTTGAAAACGATATCCGAAATTTGGATTTCCTTTTCCACCTTGGCCTGAATGATCAGCGCCTTCAATCCAGGTCTTGGATTGTTATTGATTCGATCCAATCCAAAAAAGGCCAAAATCCGGTTTTCTCCGGTAATCGGAACGATATCCGCTGCGATACTCACCGCTACCAAATCCAAATAGGGGTATAGTCTAGACTCTTCTATCCCATGGGATTTGGCATAAGCCTGAATCAATTTGAAACCTACTCCACAGCCACTTAGCTCCTTGTACGGGTAGGCACAGTCTTCTCTTTTGGAATCTAAAACAGCAATGGCTGCAGGAAGTGTTTCGCCGGGTGTATGGTGATCGCATATGATAAAATCCACCCCCAATTCGGAAGCTAGGGCCACCTTGTCGATGGCTTTGATTCCGCAATCCAAGGCAATCACGAGAGTAAACCCATTTTCTGCTGCGAACCGGACGCCCTTTTCCGAAATCCCATAGCCTTCTTTATATCGATCCGGGATGTAAAAGTCTACTTCGGTATAGATCCCTTTCAAAAAACTATACATCAAAGCCACAGCTGTAGTGCCGTCTACGTCATAATCCCCGTAAACCAAAATTTTCTCTTCACTTTGGATCGCCTGATGAATTCGGTCCACGGCCTTGTCCATATCCTGCATGAGAAAGGGAGAGTGGAGCTGACTGAGATTGGGACGAAAGTAATCCTTAGCCTGATCAAATGTCTCCACACCTCTGTTTATCAGCATGTTGGCTAGAATAGGATTCACATTGATCTCTTTTCCGAGCTTTTCGATGGCTGACTGAGAGGCTTTGGGTTTTTGTTTCCAGACGTACTCCATGAGATAAAATTACAAAAGTAATTGAGATGAGCCCCTCAAAAACTACAGAGGGAAGATAGGGTATAAGCGAACATTCGAACCAAAAAGTTTCTATTCTCCCCGATTTCGTCGCCTTTTATCCTGACGATAGTATGACAGAAAAAGCAAGGGAGAAATCAATGCCTTGAGCTTCCAGTTGTTTTTTTCATGAAAACTCAAACCCGTATCTGCATTTACCTCCCGATACATCCGGAAAGCCGCTACCGCATGAGCGATCACGATAAGAAACAATATGGAATAAATCAGAAGTTCGTTCATAGCAATTCGATTGTCTGAAAACCCGGAAATCCACCGGCCTTTGCAAAGAAAGCTTAGCTACTTTTCCTGAGAATAAGTGCAGCCCAGTTTTCCCGGGTAGAAGTTTTGACCCAATTAAGCCCGAGCTTTTTCCCCAAATCCACCAAATCCTCCACATCCTCAGCGTAAAATCCACTTAGCAGGAGATAACCTGCCGGCTTGAGGAGTGCCGCGTAGATTTCCATTTCATCCAAAAGCACGTTTTTGTTGATATTGGCCAAGACGATATCAAAGGGACCCAGGGGATTTACTTGTCGGATCGTGCCTAGCCCCATTCGGGTCTGCATTCCATTAAGGTCAAAGTTTTCATTTCCATTGTCCACGCACCAGTCATCGATATCAAAGGCCTGAACTTCACTCGCTCCAAGAAGATGGGCCATGATGGCCAAAATGCCCGTTCCGGAGCCTACATCCAAGACTCGCTTGCCCTTATGGTCCAGCTCCCCCTGATGCCTGAGCATCTGAAATGTGGTCGCATGATGACCCGTACCAAAAGACATTTTGGGATTGATCACAATCTCATGCTGATAGCCAGTCTGGGAGGGGTGAAAAGATGCCCGCACATACACTAAGTCTCCCACCGCAATGGGATCGTAGTTTTTCTCCCACTCCTCATTCCAGTTGACTTTAGGCATTTTGCCCTCGGTGAGCTGAATTTGGGCAGCGTCCCGATACCTATCTATCAGGGCATTGAAGGATTGCCTGTCGAAGCCATCCTCAGGAATATAGGCATCAATCCCATCTTCTGTTTCCAAAAAGGAGTCAAAACCGATCTCAGATAGCTCTGCGATCAGAATTTCCCTGAATTCTTCCAGGCATTTGATTTTAAACTCCAAGTATTCCATAGTGATGTGATTGAATGCGGACACAAAGAAAAAGTCTGCGGGAACACAGACCTAATTTTAATTTTTCCCGAGGGAATGGATTAGAATGACTTGATGATTTCGATAAAGTCTCTGGACTTGAGGGAAGCTCCACCGATCAGTCCACCGTCCACATCCGGCTTGGAAAAGAGCTCCTTGGCATTTCCCGGATTGGCACTACCTCCATAAAGGATCGAGGTAGCATTGGCGATGTCTTTCCCGTATTTGCTGGCAATATGTCTTCTCAGGGCCAAATGCATTTCCTGAGCCTGATCTGCAGTGGCTGTTTTTCCGGTACCAATAGCCCAAATGGGCTCATAGGCGATGACTACTTTTGAAAAATCCTCCGGAGAAAGGTCAAAAAGACTTTCGGTCAACTGAAATTTAACATTAGCTTCGTGGGTACCTGCCATTCGGATTTCCAAGGATTCTCCACAGCAGAAAATCGGCGTCAGTCCATTGGCCAAAGCCTGCTTCACTTTGGCAGTGAGCAAGTCATTGGATTCCTTGAAGTATTCTCTCCGCTCTGAGTGGCCCAAAATGACATAGCTTGCTCCGAAAGAGGCCAGTATTTTTGCCGAAACCTCCCCGGTGAAGGCTCCTGATTCCTTGTCTGAACAGTTTTGGGCTCCCAAAAGGATTCCTGAAGTATCCCCGATCAATTTTTTTACAGGTAAAAGGTGGGGAAATGGGGGATTGAGTACAGCGATGACATCCTTGATGGATTCATCTTTATACATATTGACAATCTCGGAGGTGAGTTTTTGACCCTCATCGTAGGTCAAGTTCATTTTCCAATTGCCGGCAACGATTTTCTTTCTCATGGTAGGCTAAAATTTATTTGGTTTGAAAAAAGAGTAAGCAGGAGTATTTTCAACCAAAATTACCAAAAATGTCCAGCTGGGGAAAAAATAACGACTATCAGACCCCAAAAAATTATTGGTCAGTCCAAGAAGCCAAAGAAAAAATCCAAAATTTCTGTGCTTATCAGGAGCGCTGTGCCTGGGATGTAAAGAGAAAACTTTTCGAAAAAGGAATACCGGAAAAAGACATTGAGGACTTGCTCGATTTTTTGACTCAAGAAAAATATTTGGACGAAGAGCGATTTGCCAGTTCTTTTGCCCGGGGAAAATTCCGCCTGAAAAAGTGGGGGAAGAACCGGATTCAGCAGGAATTGAGAATGCGAAAAATCAGCCAGGCTTCCATCCGTGCCGGATTGGAAGAAATCGATCCTGAGGAATACCACGATGCCCTTTTGACCCAAGCGGAGAAGAAATGGGAATCAACTCAGGAAAAAGATCCCTTCAAAAAGCGCTTCAAAGTCATCCAATACCTGATGAGCCGGGGTTTTGAGCAGGATTTGGTTCAGGAAGCAGTGGGCAGTTTGCAGTAGGCGGAAATTCCGACTATTGCTTACTGTCAGCTGTCGGGATCATCTCGCTCATAATTTTTGCCGAAAGCAAGGAAAGAGGAATCCCTCCTCCGGGGTGCACACTCCCTCCGCAGAAATACAGGTTCTTGATATCCGATGAATAATTCGCGTGGCGGAGAAAAGCCGCTAAGCGATTATTGGAGCTGTTTCCATACAAGGCCCCGTTGGCGGAGGAAGTTTTGAGCTCGATGGTACGGGGCTCAAGGATTTCCTCTACTTCTATCAGGGACTCCAAGTCCGTTTTCAGGATTCGATTGATTTTTTGAATGATGGACTTTCGGGCTTCAGCAATGAGTTGATCCCAATCCTGACCTTGATTATTGGGTACATTGATCATGGTAAACCAGTTCATGCATCCCGGAGGTGCATCGTCCGGTTTATAGACTGAGGTGATATTGATATAGACCGTCGGATCTTCGTAGATACTTCCCAATTTGAAAATATGCTCAAACTCCCGCTTGTAATCTTCCGAAAAGAGGATGTTGTGCAGATCGAGCTGAGGAAAGACTTTTTTGATCCCCCAGTAGAAAATCAAAGCCGAGCTGGATTTGGGCTGTTCCAGGAGCTTTTTAGGCTGCTTTTGCTTTTTCAGAATGGTCTTGTAGGCATTGACCATGTCCATATTGTTGACCACCAGATCCGCCGGGATCTTTTGCTGATTCACTTGAATGCCCGTGGATTTCCCATTTTCGACCAGGATTTCTTCCACCGGAGAGTTGAAATGAAACTCGACTCCCATGCTCTGAGCCAACTTAAACAGACTAAGGGTGATGTCATGCATTCCTTTTTTAGGAAAAAAAGCTCCGATATTGAACTCCAAGTGAGGAATAATATTCAGCGTTGCCGGGGTCTGATAAGGGTCCGAACCATTGTAGGTAGCGTAGCGATTGAAGAGCTGCACCATTTTGGGACTGGAAAAAAGCTCCTCGTTGGCCTTATTCATCGTCGAGAATATACCCAACTTTCCCATTCTCAGGTATGATTTGAGCGCCTGAGGTCCCGTCCAGGTTCCGAGTTTGTGCAAGGAACGATGCATAAACAACGGAGCCAAATGATCATAGATGTAAGCCGAACGCTGTAAAGCCTGCCGGACATGAGCACCGGGCTCTCCCAGACGAGTCTCTACCTCCTCAGCAAATCGGTTCAGGTCAGACCAAGCTTTGATTTGCTTTCCATCCTCCCAAAAATAATGACAGGCTACATCCAGCTTTAGGTATTCAAAGTACTGCTTGGGGTCTTTTCCCGCCAATTGGAACAGCTCCTCCACTTGCTCAGGAAGAGTGAAAAGAGAGGGGCCTGCATCGAAGCGATAGCCTTGGAGTTGGATCTCGGAGAGTTTCCCTCCCGGATAGGAATTGGCTTCGAAGACCTCGACCTGATAGCCCTTGGAAGCCAATCGGATGGAAGAGGCTATACCGGCTATTCCCGAGCCAACAATAAGTGCTTTAGAAGGCATGTAAGGGGTTGGATGTATTTAGTGCGTAATAAAGTCTTCGTAGTAATTTAAAAATCCAATTTTGAAATAATGTTTAAAAAAACGGCCCTTTCGATCAACTTTTTGCCAATAATTAACACCCGAGGATATTGAAATCAGTCCTTGTTTAGGTAATCCAATTGGTAATCACCCACGTGCTTCTTGCTGGCTTCGATTTTTTTTCTTTGCCTTAGGTAGTTGATCAGCCCGTAGATAAAAATAACCCCGGAAATACTGTAAAAAAGGATTTGATAGGCCAGACCATTTTCCATTTCAAGCAGATTTCGAATACTTAAACCTGCCACCAAAAAATACATAGATGTCCTCAAAAAAGCCAAAAAAGTAGTCTGATTAGCCAAAACCGTCCTTTGGATAGCCAAATTTTCCCGAAGAATGAGGTCCTTATTCAAAATTAATGTAGTAACTGTCTGTCTAAATTTCACGATTTCCCGGCAGAGTATCCATCAGGCCACCCGAAGAAAAGGGAATTTCCCGATGTATTTTCCATTTTCCATCGGCTCTTTTTAGCAAATAGAAACCCTTGGCGATAAATTCAGCATCAAATTCTTTTGATTTTGCTAACCCCAATACGTCATCAAATTTTGTCGCTTTGAGATCTTTGAAAGCCAAGGTCATGTGCGGATGGTAATTCCGATCACTCAATTCGTCTACAAGGTTGAGTTCTTTCTTACAAAATGACTTCAAAGCTGACTGAAGCAGAAGTAGCGGGGCTGAAGGCTCCACTCCCAAAAAAATCACTCTTTTTCCAAAAGTATTTATCTTTCCCAGTTCTACTTTGAAAGGCTTAAATCTTGAAGCAAACACGCTAAGCTGTTCACAAAGGACTGCTTCCTTGGCTTCATTGTAAGAGAAAGGCATCTTTAGCGTGATGTGAGCAGGGGACTTTAGCGCATATTTTACATTGAACTTCCCCCTGATCTCCTGCTTGATGGATTCAGCTTTTTCTAGGATTTCAGCGGGAGGCACAAGGGCAAGAAAATACTTTTGCATGATTTTCATCCCTGCTAAGTTACCTGAAATACCAGAAACAAGCCTAATTCAAAAAAACTGTTCAATTTCCCCAATCAATCTTTTAACTTAAGGCAATTAACCCAAATTACTATGAAGTACTTTTCTAAGGTCATGGTCGGACTCGACCTTTCCGAAATGGATGACATCCTGATTAAGAAAATTGGAGCCCTGGTAGAATTCTTGGGTATTGAAAAATGCTACTTTATCCACGTCTCAAAAAATCTGGAAATCCCCCAGGAAATCCTCAATCAATATCCCGATCTGATTGCTCCTACTGATGAGTCGATAGAAGCCATGATAGCGCTGAAACTAAAAGAGCTAAATTTCCCGACTTCTGTCGAAACGGAAATTTTTGTTGAAGAAGGAAGCCACCCATTGGATACCTTTCTTCGCTGGGCAAAACTCAAGGACGTGGATCTTATCATCATGGGGCGTAAGGAAGAGCTGGCCGGAAATGGTGTCTTGGCGGATGGTGTGGCAAAAAAGGCCCCTTGTTCCATTTTGCTGCTACAGGAAAAACGTCCGGTAAAGTTTCCAAAGAAAATCATCCTGCTGACGGACTTTTCTTCGCACAATCACATGATTTATGAGTTTGGGGAAAGAATAGCCAAAGACCTGGAAGCAGAACTGATCCCTCTTCACATATTTGATGTACCGGTGGGATATTCCAAAACCGGGAAAACTTTTGAAGAATTTGCAGAAATCATGAAAGAGAATGCCAAAAATGACTACCGAAAATTCATTTCCAAACACCAGAACCCGAATTCTGAATGCCAGATCATTTTGAATGATGGAAAAAACATCGGGGCACAGATCTCCGAATTTGCCAAGTCAATAGATGCGGACTTGATTCTTTTGGGTTCAAGGGGACGTACATCCTCTGCGGCAATTTTGCTGGGTAGCACAGCTGAAAAAGTCATTCACAACAACAAATATCTCCCTATGTTGATCTTCAAGAAAAAGGGAGAAACGATGGGCTTTTTTGATGCCCTATTTAAGATTTAGCAGGCTTAGAAAAATAAAAACAAGCCTGATCCCCTTTGCCCTCCCGATTGTACCGGAGGGCTATTTGTTTCATTTCTTTTTTTGCTTTGGAAGAATACCCTGCAAGGATTTGCTCAGCATTCAACGGCATGTTCTGTTCATAGGCCTCAGTACCCCAAAATTGAAAAGCTTCAGAGTCAAACTCCACTTCCTCCAGAATAAAGCCGATTTCTTTGGCCAGAATGCCCAAACCCGAAACAGAAGGGATAATCAAATGCCTTGGCGCATCCAATTGAACCCAAAATTCCCGCTTTTCCTTCCAAACCTGAGCATCGGCCACCGGACATCGAATAAGCAGCTGACCACCCTCATTCAATTTCTCATGGCAGACTTTCAGGATTTCCTCAGGATTCTCCAAATGCTCAAAGGAATGATGCATCATAATCAGGTCAAATTTCCCCTCAGCCTGCTCAAAACTTTTCTTAAACAGTAGAATTCCTTTTGCTGGATTTCTATCCTCTTGAATAAAAGGATCAAATCCCAAAAGATTGGTATAGCCGGAAGCATGAAGTTCATAAAGCAATTGACCATTTCCACAGCCAATATCAGCAATCTTCTGGTCAAAGCTTCGATGGACCTTACCCAACCAATAGCCATAGGAAGGAGCGAAAAATCCAGCTTTCAAAAAGAGGTTGATCCTGATTTTTTTTAGGATTTTCTTCCAGACAGGGGAAGTTTGAAGACTGGAAAAAGAATAATATTTCTCAGGGTAAAACTGATCCAAATCTGCCGGTGGCTCTTTTATCTGCAGAGAGCCACAGGAAAGGCATTCCTGATAAACAAAAGACCTAGGAAGTCGAAACATTCGCTCCTGGGCGATGAATTCTTTTTGATGCTGGCTACCGCAAAATTTACAACCCGCTGTGCTCTGATCAGTAGGCGTTTTCACGGTTGAAAATCAGTTCATAAACGGTCTTGACCATAATTTCCATGTCCAAAAGGAAAGACCAATTGTTGATATAAAAGTAATCCAGACGTACTCGGGAGCGGATTTGATGGGAATTTTCGATCTCACCCCGGTATCCTCTTACTTGAGCAAGACCGGTAATTCCCGGACGGATTTTATGACGTGAATTGTAACGTTCTATTTGGGTTTTGAAGGTCTCATTCATTGGAATCGTATGTGGTCTTGGCCCTACGATCGACATATCTCCACTGAGCACATTGAGGAATTGTGGCATTTCGTCCAGAGAAGTATTTCTGAGGAAAGCCCCGATTCGAGTGACTCTGGGGTCATTTTTGGTAGCTTGCTGAGTGTCTGCGTAGTCATTGGGCGTCATGGACCTAAACTTCAGACAGTTGAATACCCTATTGTTCACGCCATTTCTTTTCTGGATGAAAAAAATTGGCCCTCTGGATTCCAGTTTGATCAGAATTCCAACCAGCGGAATCAGCCAAGAGAGTATAAATAGGGTCACCAAGCTGGCAAACATCAGGTCAAATGCACGCTTAGCCAAACTGTTGATCGGATGGTCGAGCGGGATATCATTGACATTGATGACAAAAAAGTCTCCATATCTGGAGAAAGAGAGATTCTTCTCTAGCTGCAAGCTTCCACCCGGGATCATCTTCACCTTGATGTAATTTTCATCAGCAAAGTCGATTACCTTCTTTACCAAACTAGGCTCTAAGTGTTCATGGATATAAATCAAATCCAAATCCAGCCGGGGAGCCTGCTCAAAGAAGGTCGAAATCCCTCCCCTAGTTTGATTACAATCTGCCAAATCATCAAAATACCCCAGAAAATTGATTCCAAAATCTTTTCTGATTTTAAACACATCTGCCAGTCTTGGACTGGTACCTCCCTTGCCTACTATGATTGCATTTCGGTAATTTTTACCCTGAATCCGATAGACTCTCAGAACCATGTGGATGCCTACCCTGAAGGAACCCATGAAAAGGAGTAGCAAACTTCCAAAACCCAGAATCTGAAGCCATCTGTCGTCTTCTGATTCTATTGGAGTCCAGAGAATCGCCATCACTGCCAAAAACCAGAAAAGGGTAACCCCCAGATTTTTTAGTGTATGGTCGTATTCTTCTGTTCTGCCGATTTTGTAGTCTTTTCTCAAAACCGAAATCAACATCCAAGCTCCTGCCAAAGGCAGGTATGCCAAAAAGTCAATTTGACTCAGGATGCCAAGCTTTTCCAGGAGAAAATCTGCAATCCATAGGGTGAAAAGAACTACTAAAAAATCGGCCAGCGTAAATAACCAGGGAAAATAAATATCGAATCTTCTCTTCATAAAAATTGGTGATTCCTAATTGGGCTTATTTGCAAAACCAGTAAAATTCTATGCCATTTTTGGTTTTGCGACCTAAAATTAAGAAAGAAATTATCAAGCATGCTTACTTTTGGGATTATTTGTCAATTCTTCACGCCTTTCGGCTAGCCATGCAATTTATCCGACATCTTTTTGCCTCCTCAGACCATCCCAAATCACTTGGCGCTAAATTCAGAAAGCAAAGACTGGCAAAATTTGAAAAGCTTTTTTTCAGAAACTTCCGCTTGGAAAAGCCAATTCGGATTCTCGATGTGGGAGGGACAGACTATTTCTGGAAACACAGCCAGATTCCCCAAATTCCCAACCTTTCTATTACTCTTTTAAACCTCCATCAAGAAAATCCCAAGCATCCTCACATTTCATCTGTCATTGGAGACGCCACACACATGCCGGAATTTGAGGATGGAAGCTTTGACTTGGTCTTTTCCAACTCGGTCATCGAACACTTGTACACCTTCGAAAACCAAGAAAAAATGGCCAAGGAAATTCAGCGGGTAGGAAAAAAATTTTTCATACAGACTCCCAATAAATATTTTCCGATTGAGGCGCACTATGCCGTGCCTTTTGCCCAATACCTACCAAACAGACTGCTTTTCTTCTTGCTGACGAAGACCCCCATCAGCAGACTGAAAAGATGGGAACCAAGCCAAGCCGAGCAATACATTAAGGAAATCAGGCTGCTAAACGAGAAGGAAATGAGAGAACTGTTCCCGGGTGGAAAAATCCTCAAAGAAAAAGTAGGAGGATTGACCAAATCATTGACTGCTCACAATCTCCGCTAATCGGCAAACTGAAGCCGGACTAAGTTGGCATAAAAGCCTTCTTTTTCCTGAATCAATTCCTGATGGCTTCCTTGCTCCACGATTCGGCCTTCACTGAGTACGTAGATTCGATCGACTTGTCTAATCGTAGCCAAGCGATGCGCTATGATAATGGTCGTTCGACCTTTCATCAGCTTATCTAAGGCCTCTTGGACCAAAGCTTCAGACTCTGCATCCAAAGAGGAAGTAGCTTCATCCAAAATCAAAATGGCAGGATCTTTCAAAATCGCCCGGGCAATGGCCACTCGCTGTCTTTGCCCTCCCGAAAGCTTCACTCCCCGCTCTCCGACTAGGGTATCCAAGCCTTCCGGAAACTGGGAAATGAACTGCCAGGCATTGGCTTTTTTGGCGGCAGCAATCAGTTCCTCCTCTGAAGCATCCGGCTTGGCATAGGCGATATTTTCCCGAATTGAGCCTCCAAAGAGCAAAACTTCCTGAAGGACAATGCCGACTTTGCTTCGCAAGGCTTTCAAATCCCAATCCTCCACATTTCGATCATCGACCCGAATCTCGCCACCCTCGCAGGAATAAAAACGAAGTAGCAACTGGATGATGGTGGACTTGCCCGCCCCAGAGTGTCCAGCAAGTGCGACTTTCTCACCCGGATTTACCAAAAAGGAGATGGACTTCAATACCTGAATCTCAGGGCGTGTAGGATATCTGAATCCCACCTGATCAAATTCAATTTTACCTTCGAATTGGACGGCCTTGCTTCCTCCTTCTGCCTCGGCCTCTTCCCCTAGAATCTCCAATACCCGCTCGGAGCTACCGATAGCTTTCTGCAGTTGGGAATAGATATCTCCCAGTCCCGCGATTGACCCACCAATGAATGTGGTGTAAAGCACAAAGGAAACCAGCTCTCCCACACTCATCTCTCCCGATGCAACCAGGCTAGCTCCATACCACATCACCCCAACAATGCCTCCAAAAAGCGCAAAAATGATAAAGGAAATAAATGCTCCCCGGTATTTGGCGGTAGTCAAAGCTACTTTCACCACTCGATTGAGTCCTTTGCCATATCGCTCAGACTCATAGGCTTCACCCACAAAGGACTTGACCGTACTGATTGACTGAAGGGTCTCCTCCACGATCACATTGGCGCCGGCCAGTTCATCCTGTGTCTTTTTGGAAAGCCTGCGGATAAACCTCCCAAAAACCATGGCTATCACTACCAATACAGGAAAAGTCCCCAACATAAAGAGTGTCAGTTTGGGGGTATTGACCAAGAGAAAGCCCACACCAGCCACAAGGGTAATTACCTGACGAAACAGCTCTGCCAAAGTCGTGGAAAAGGTATCCTGAAGCTGACTTACATCAGCCGTAATCCTACTGATCAGCTCTCCTGTCCGTCTGCGATCAAAGAAAGTCATCGGAAGCCTCACCAATCTGGAATAGAGTGCCTGTCGGATATCCCTCATTGAGCGCTCAGACACCAAGGCAAAAAGCCATACCCGGAAAAAAGAAAACACACTCTGCACCGCCAGGATGGCTATCAATATAAAGGCGATGGAATTCACATCCGTGACAATCCACTCACTGCCTTGTGCTGTATCAATCAGCTTGCCGGCTACATAGGGAAAAGTAAGAAGTGTAAGCGATGAAAAAAGCAAAAAAATCAATCCTCCAAAAAATGCCCATCGATAAGGCATCAAAAACCTGAATATCCCTCCCAGCTTGCTTAGATTCTGCTTGTTCAACTTCCGCTTCTCCTCAGGCTCCAGAGCAGTTCCTCTTTGTTTTGCCATTTTTTATTTGGTGATCAATGGGCAAAAGTAGGGCTTTGCAAACAGAAATGACAAAAAAATCACTGATCCAGCTCATTCCTTTTGGACAAATCCTTAAGCAGACGATGAGCCAGTGACTCCCCCATGGCCGCAGAATGCTTAAAACCATGACCCGAACAGGCCGAAACCAAAAGTGCCGACAAGTCCCCCTTCCAAGGCTCAATCACAAACCGCGCATCCTCAGTGACTGTATAAAAACACACTTCAGACTGGATAAAATTTGGCCTGAGACCGGAAATTCTTCCTTCCACCTTTTGCTCCCAAAACTCTTTCTGCTCCTCAGGACTGGCCGATCTTTGGATAAGATCCGGGTGATCAACTTCCAAAAAAGATTCGGTGGCCATCTTGACCGAATGTCCATCCAAAGAAGGAAATCCATAGATAAAATCCTCCGAATCAGGACCAAAACCCCACATCCATACAGGAGAATCTTTCCAAGAGAAGCTTGGATCAATTTCAATCCAATGCAGGACTTGACGGCAGATTTTAAACCGGATTTTTGACTTTTCAGGTAATAAGTCCTTTATCCAGCCTCCAGAGGAAATAAGGAGTTTTTCAGCAAAAAAGATTCGATCAGGAGTTCTTAGGCTAAAATGATTGCCCTCTTTTTCTATCGCCAAAACCGGAGAGTTAAAAGCCAAGTGAGCTCCTTGTCCTTTGGCTAATCGAAGTTGGGTCTCAATTGCCAATTCTGGTCTGAGGTAGCCAGCTTCTTTTTCCCAATACACTCGTCCTGAGTCAGGAATCTGAAAGGCAGGAAACCGATCTCTCACCTCCCCAAGATCAGGGATAGAATGGGAGATCTGATTATTTCTGGCAAATCGAACGGTCCGATCCCAGAAGCCCTCCGAGCCATGCTTGGCCCAGGGTTTTTCACCCGAATCAATAAGAATTCCTCCAGTCTGGGAAAAAATCCGGACCCCGCTCTTAGCTTCCAATTCTCTCCACAGCTCATGGGAGCGCTTGGCCAAAGCTACATAATCCTCTCCTTCTCCCACGGCCAATCGGGTGATTCTAGTCTCTCCATGACTTGAGCCCAGGGTATGAGGGGGAGTAAACCGATCCAATCCGAGAACCCGCTTATTGGAGAGACTGAGATGATAGATTGCCGAGCTTCCGACTGCACCAAGTCCTATCACTGCTACATCATAGATTTCCTGTTTTTCCATGCCGGGAATCAATTTTCTACAAGGTAGGCACTCCAGACAATCAAAAAAAAGCCGGAATCAAATCCGGCGGTATGTCAACTTTTTCCCATCTGGGCATCGATAAGCTCTCTCTTGAGCTTTCGTTCGCGCTCCAGGGTATTTTTGCGATGCTGGTCAAACTCCTCCTGCACCTCCTCCAGATCTTTTTTGGCTTTTTTGATCTTGCTGAAGCTGCGGAAATATTGCAAAGAGAAAAAGGCAAGAAAACCGGCCAGCACAGTCACTAAAGTCCACATCATGGAAGAATAAACCGTCTTTTGAATATTCATTCCTAAAAAAGAGAAGCTCTCCTTGGCTTCGATGGCAGCCTCCTTTTCTTCCAAAGCTTGATTGAGCGATTGGGTGATAGTCCGAATACTGTCAGCTTTGGCGATTTGGGCGTTCTTCAAATCCCCAACTTGCACTCTCATGGTTTTAAGCGAATCCAGGATATTGGATTTGAGCTTTTCCAGATTTGCCTTTTTTACCACTTCATATTCCTGGAAATTATTGGAAACCCTATAGATGTATTCAAACTGACTTTCGATGGTGCCGGAGTTGAGGGAATTTTCAGGGGCGCTTCCTTCTTGAGCAAGGGTGCAAAAGAAAACGCCAAAAAGAAGGGGTAGAATCAGTGCAAATTTCTTCATTCAGATACTTTTTCAGGTGGTTTTCAATTCGGTTTTCAATAAACGTGCCTTTTTGAACCCAAAAGCATTTTTTTTCAAGTTTAACCCATTTGGGAAATAAAATCACCCAAAAACTTGGCTTTCTCTCTTATGGCAAAAACAACATTTCAAGAATAATATTGATTTCCAATGATTTATAGTAAATTTCTTAGACTTTTCCACAAGCAATTGCCCATTGAAGGGATAGAAGCAGAAGTTTAGGATGGGCTTGGGCAGGTACTGTTTGCCGGAGATTGGACAGCTTATTGAAGCTTTTTCTAAGCTGGATTTAATATAAAACCCGATCATCAGATGAAACTAAAAACTTTTAAAATCTGGCTCTTTTTGCTGCCTTTGGTCGCAGTGTTGGGAGTTTTGCTTTTTGTTCAATCCACCAACAACAGGGAGGAACTGGAGCAGCAACATATCCGGAGTATTGCCTCACTGAGTATGGATATTCCCGCAGCTTTGGCAGACTATCTGGTTCGTGTGGACACCTACATTCTGAGAAAAGCCTTTGGTGAGCTTGAAGGAGATTTGGGTCAAAATGCCCGGGATGTGCAGGCCTATTTGTCGGGCTTTGAGCCTGAAATCCTTTCTCTTCGGTTTGTCGAAAAGTCGAATTTGCCAGCAGAAACTTTGGAAATTCAAAAAACAAACGTAAGGATACGGAATCGGCCCATTCAAATCCGGAAAGAGCTTTTAGCCACCTTTAATAAGGCCGTCACCTCCAAAAGCTTTATCTCTGGAAATCCTGAAAATGGACAGAATGTCTTACTTATCGATTTGGATGTACCTATCCGGGAGCTTTTCCGAAAGCTGGAGAAAAATGATTACACCTTTCAGCAATTTTTTCTTACCGATGCCAAAGGAACTATACTCTATCCCAAAGAAGAAGAAGGCTCCCAGATTTTTGATCCTAAGTCCGGTTCCAAGTCTGACTCCTTGGTCAGCTACAAATCCGGAATTTCTATCCAAAATATCAATTACAATCAGAGCGTCTATCGGGCATATAGCCAAAGCATCAATCTCGACCCTCTCCAGCTATATTTTGTGGGGATTTATGACGATGCCTATTTTCAAAAAGTAGGACTGAGAATTAATTATAATCTGCTCAGTATCCTGCTTTTTACTCTGGTAGTCCTCATTGCTTCCTTGCCTATCCTCACCCTGGTCAATCTGGGCAAAGGCGACAAGCTCTCTCAATCCCGAATTATCCAAGTGGGTATATCCCTGATGGCTTTGGCAGTGGTGATCGGCTTTTCTCTTTCATTTACTAAAAACCGCATCGTCCCGGTTGATACCCTTCATCGGGAAATACAGCAAGCAGTACAGGAATTTGGCAAAAAAATCACTCACTTTGACTCGCTTCTAGAAAAATGGAATGGAGAAAACCCTCTGACTCCCAACCAAGTGAATGAATATATCCTTATTGATTCCAAAAATGGCTTCGTCCGGAATATACTTTTCGTAGGCAATAGCGAAACTCCGGCACTTCAGGTAAAATTTGATGAAGGATTATCTTTTATCGACCTCAAAGATCGGGCATATGTGAATTACTTCAACACTGGGGGAGATTCCTCCCGATTCATCAGCTCTCATTACAGCCGGGGAAGCGGAGACCTGGAGTCAGTGATTTCTCATCAAATTGATAATGGCTTGGTCAAGGCGATCACCTATACCCCAGGGCTTAGTGAAGTACTGCGAGAAGATTTTCGGATTTTACTGGTCAAAGATGACGGTTCCCTTTTGTATAAAACCGAAAAAGTAGAATCCTCAATTTCCAATTTGGAGGAGTCAGTCAGTCAGGATAAATGGAGGGAAATCCAGAGCCTGATGCTCAACAACCAGGAAATCTCCCAAACTATACAATTGGAAAGCCCCATTTACCTGAATGGCCACCATTACACTGCCTTGCTTAGCAGAGTGGAAAATGAAAACTTTGATCACTCCCTTTGGAGCATTTTCATGGTCAACACCAACCTTTACCATGTCTTTTCCGCGCTTACATCTCTGGAAGGCATCCTCTTCATTTTGGGTTATTTTCTGTTTCTGCTCGGTACACTGCTACTTCAGCAGGCAGTCCGAAAAAATGAAAATCGGCAAGGGTTTAAGTCCTTCCTTTTTGACTGGCTAGTTCCCACTAAAAACCGGCAAGGAAAACTGTTTTTCCTGATGATTTTTTATTTTGGGCAATTTCTGGTCATTCAGGGAATCCTTGTAGTCAATGATCTCAATCATCTCCAGACACTTTTCCTTCTTATCTTCTCTACCCTACAGATATCCTTTGCCAACCTGCTCATGGCAAAGCTGGAAAATGTCCGGAAAAAGGCCATTCCCAGAGAAATGACTGCCATTTTCCTGCTGGGAATTACCCTCTTGATTTTTTCCTATTGGATCAACCCGGAAAGCGGCCGAGCCATGGGAATCCTTGCTATTTATGGCTTGGTCTTCTCGATCCTTGGATTCAAAACGATCAAATATGATTTTTTGAAATTCGAAAAAATCGGTTCTCAAAATCAACTCTCCTTGTATCTGTTGGTCTGGTTTTTCATGATCGGGTTCTTTCCCGGATATCTCATTCAATCCAAAACCCAAAAATTTGAGCAAATTATCTGGAACAATCAATCTCGATCCAATCCCGTCAACCATGGAGGAGGATTTGAAATCTATGAAAAAGCACGCCGAAGCATGATGGTGGCCCTGACTGATCCTTTTGACCCCAAAATCCAAAACTTCATCGCTCCCGACCAAGGGCTGGTGAAAGCAGCATGGGAAGGTCAGCCTTTCCGCCTTACCAGCAATTGGATCCCTTTTTTCTTCTTTGGAATACTTCTGATTCTTACTTTTACCACTATCCGCTGGATTCAAGACTCCATTTTTTTCGATTTCAATCCACATTTTTCCCAAAAACCCCTACATACTGGCCCTTTCAACTACATCTGCTGTATCAATACAGATCAGATTTCAGATACGGTCTACAATTCGCATACAAAGAAGTTTGACCTCCAGTTTGAGACTTTACCCAAAATGGAAGAAATCGGAAACAAAGAATCTTTTCTTTTTCTTCATGTCCACTGCCTGGATGACTTGATGGGATTGGCAAAAATCCTGGGGAAAATCAAGAAAATGGAAGGCTCAGTCACCATTTACTCTGGCACCTTGTGGAAGCAGCTCTATGCTTCTTTGCAGTCAGACCGTGAAAAGACGATTTTCTCAGAAGCCTTCTCGGATTTCAATTTTGGTGTGGAGGAAATTCATGACCCCTATTCCTTTGGCATTTATTCTGAGGAGGAGAGTCTAACCCAGGTAAAGCTGAAAAAAGCTTTTTATGCAAATATTTGGTCAGAATTGAGCCTAGAGGAGAAGTTGGTCTGCTTCTATTATGCCGAGGCAGGCTTCTTTAATCCTGCAGCGGAAAACACGCTGATGGACTTAGCTCAAAAGGGCATCATCAAAGATAACCCTGAATCCAAGCAGGAAGGAGGATGGAGGGAATGGCGCTTATTCAGTCCAGTTTTCAGGCAGTTCATTCTTTCCAACACCAGCAAGGAGGAGATTCAGCTTTTCGAAGACTACGAAAAGAAAAACGGAAATGTATTGGTGGTCCGCACCGCGGCCATCAGTTTTGTTTTGATCTGTATTGCTATGGTAGGAATCTTTGACCGTGCATTTTTCAATGAAGCTTACGCCTATCTCACCGGAGGATTGGGCATTTTGGGCACTTTGTACTCCATGTTCAACCAAGGGATCTCAGGGCTTTTGAAGGGGAAACCCAAAACTTAAGCTGAATTATTTGATGAATCGCTAGGGCCATGACCTCCGGAAAATTAGTTTAGTCGCAAAGTTCCTTCAATGAAGTCCGCAATTCCTATCCTGATTCTGCTTGGTTCCTTTTTTTCATTTCAGGCTATCGCCCAGCAGCCCTCTCCTTTGGATGTGGGCATTTTTGCCTTCGAAAACGAAGAATGGGAAAAGGCCTCCAAAGCCTTTGCCGAATGGCTAAGGACCAATCCCAATGATTCCCAAGCCTTTTGGTTCAAGGCTCAGGCCGAAGAATATGGTGGGAATTGGGAAGCGGCGCTGACTGACTACAGCAGTCTTTTGATTCTGGAGCCCGAAAACGCAGAGGCCTATTTCGCCAGAGGACGCGTACGCTACCAGCTCAAGCAATATAACGAAGCTCTTGATGATTTTGAGGACTTTTTGCTAAATCCCACCGGGGAGACCAACCGGATTTTGTTCAAAATCGCCCCGGGAGATCAAGGAGTGTCTGAGGTCACTACTGCCCAATCTTTTACTCCTGATTTGGCTTATTTTCATATGGGGCTTTGTGCCATCGAGCTCAAAAACTACGAATTGGCATTGAGCTACCTCGATTTGGCAATAGAAGAAAACCCCAGGAAGGCGGATTACTATGCTGAGCAGGGAAGGGCTCTATCCCGTCTTGGAGAAAATATGGCAGCCATCGATTCCTATCAAAAGGCCTTGGACCTTGATCCCAACCACAAAATAGCCAGACAAGGTCTCGCCGCAACCCAAAACGGAGGGGATTCAGTCCTCATCGAAGAGCTTAACGAACTGATCACCAACGGGTCGGCAAACTACCAAACCTACAAGCAGCGGGGATTCTACCGGATGAACCATCAGGATATGGAAGGGGCATTATCGGATTTTTCAGAATCCATAAAAATGAATGCAGAAGACCCTGAATCCTATTTCTATCGAGCCTGGACCTACAAAAACCTGAAGAAATTCGACCAGGCTGAGGAAGACTACTCGGCAGCCATCGCCCTAGAACCTCAAAATCCAAGCTACTTTCTTGCCCGAGGTCAGGCACGATACCAAAATGGAAAGGCCGAGGAAGCCTTGGCAGACTTTACACTTGCGAGCAGCCTAGACCCTGAGGACCCAAATCTCCACTACCACAAAGGAATAGCCCTCCACAGATTGGGAAAAACGAAAGAAGCTTGTCAGGAATGGAAGATTGCAGCAAATGGGGACTTAGCGCCTGCTTTGGATGCCATCAAAAAAGTCTGTCAGTAAGCTAGAGCTGTTGGGCAGGTCTTACTCTCGAAGCCAAGATAGCCGGTCTCCAGGAGGCCAAAAGGGTAATGCCAATCACCGTAAGCCCTATCCACACCAAATCTGTACCCACTATCCGCACCGGATAGGCATCTACCACCGCAGATGAAATTCCCAAACTAACCAGGCCAAACTCCTGCTGAGCCCAAACCAGACCTATTCCCAAAACCAACCCCAATAAAGCCCCGCTTAATGCTATCAAGGCTCCTTGTTTGAGGAAAATTCGCTTAATCAGCTTCTCGGAGGCACCCATAGCCTGAAGCACCGCTATATCTTTTTTCTTCTCTATGGCAAGCATGCTCAGAGAAAAGAAAATATTAAAGGAAGCAATGGCTAAAACAAAGGAAAGGGTGAGAAAGACAAAAAGCTTCTCGAGCTTAACCGTACGGATCAGCGTGGCATGCTGCTCATCGGTATTCTTGACCAAAAAATCAGGTCCGAGATGGAGCTTAAGCGCTTTTTGAACAGCGGCGACGGAATAGCCCTCAGCCACCTTGATCTCCAAGGAGGTTCTCTTTTGCCCATAGTTGAGCAAATCCCGGACAAAATTCAAAGGCGCAATGACATATTCGTCATCAAAACGCTGCTCAATACTGAAAAAGGCCTTGGGATCCAATACGGCAGAGTTGTACAATTGGGAAGGGTCAATACTCGCGGCTGAGCGGGGCGCCTTGGGATAGTAGACTTTCAGAATCGAATTAGGAGCCTCCAGATTGACAGAAAGAAAAAATCCGACTCCTCTTCCCAAAATGGCGGCTGGTCTAAGATCCGTACCCAAAGTGGTATCACCCCAAAAGTAGCCATTGGAAAACCTTCCCTGCTCGAGGAAATTCGGGGAAACTCCCTTCAGTCTGGCTACCAGCTGATTTTGATTGTATTCGACAAGGGCATTGTCTTCGATCACTTCGGTTAGCACTGCTACTCCTTCCAGATTTTGAATGCTTTCCAACCAATCTTCCTCTGCCAAAAAGCTTTTGCCCCGGGCAGGCTCGATTTTCAGCTCTGCATCAAAACTGGCAAAAAGACTCCGAATCAAATCCTCCAATCCATTGAACACCGACATGACTACCACCAAAGCAATCGTTCCCACAGCCACCCCGATCATGGAAATGATGGATAGGACAGTGATAAAGTTCCGCTTCTTTTTGCTGCGAAAGTACCGGAGAGCAATAAAGCTGCTGGTGTTCAAGGTGCTTGGGATTAATCTTCTTCTTCATCCTCCTCAGGTGCAGGAGGAATATTGAGTCCTGAGATGATTTTGTCCATATGCTGGGCATAGCTGGCAGAATCGTCTGGGAAAAAGGCCAGTTCTGGGATGATTCTTACGGATTTTCCGATTCTCTTACCCAAATGATGCCTGATTTCTTTTTTGTGATCATTGATCAAATCGAAGGCTTGATTTTTATCAGCTAGCAAAAAACTCAGGTTGACCTTGGCAAAGCCCAAGTCAGGACTCACCTCGACTCTCGTCACAGTCACCATAGTGCGCCCGATTAGGTGCCTTGCTTCTTTTTGAAAAATCTCTCCCAATTCCTTTTGGATCAATTTGGCGTATTTTTTTTGTCTTTGGCTTTCCATCAGAAGTATTTATGGTACAAATTTAGCGAAATACTTGGGCATGCTTTAATTTCGGGGCAAAACCCAATCCAACTCAACCCAATACCTTGCTTAGATTTTTTAAAGTCAACGATCCATTTCGCCTCATTGGGGTAGCCCTGTATCTATTGGTGTTTTCTGTCGTCTATCTGATTTTGTTTCCTTTCCCGATTACAGAACCCCTCCTCCAATGGATGGTTTTGGGTGAGCGTCTGGGAGAGGGCTTTTTCCTCTATAAAGACGTGGTAGATGATACTGGACCTCTCTCCGCTGCCTTTTTTTTGGCAATGGACTTTCTTTTTGGAAGAAGTCCCCTGGCCTATGCGATTCTGGGAAGAGTATTGATTCTCATTCAGCTGACCTACTGGAATTTTACCTTGATCCGCTACCGGGTGTTTGATGAAAACACTTATTTGCCGGCAATAATTATGGCGGCTTTGTTTCACTTTTCCTTTGATATGCTCACCCTTTCTCCGGCTTTGCTTGGGAGTACTTTTTTGATTTTGGCTCTCAGCCAGCTCTTTTCACAGACTGTATTACAAAAAGAAACTTCCGAGTCCACCCTATTGATTGGGATCTATGGGGGTATCGCTACAGGTTTTCATTTGAATTTCGGGTTGATTTTGCCCTACATGATCTTTACCGGATTATTGATTTCCGGTTTTTCGTTTCGGCAGTTGATCTTGGCTATAGTTGGGTTTTTTCTACCTATTCTGCTCATTTTAGTGTTTTACTTCTGGAATGACAGCCTTCAGGATACCTTGGAGATTCTTCCTTTGGTTTTTACTTATGATGGATTTTCTTACCAGTCCATTTACAGTTGGTTGATTTTGGGAGCCTTTCCCATCTTGCTTGCCCTTTTTGGGTATTTCATGGGGACCTTCCAGCGGGGTTCCACAATCAATCAGCAAAAGCAAAGACAGATTATAATTACCTGGATGCTTTTTGGAGCATTGGTTTTCTTTTTTGTCAAAAAGCAGGCGGGATTTGAGCTTTTGATCTTTCTGCCTGGATTCACATATCTCATTACCCAGTTTTTTCTTTATGTCAAAAGGAGCTGGATCGGAGGAATCGCTTTTATGGCATTGGTCTTTGGTTTACCCTTGGGCGGACTTTTCTTTTGGAAAAGCCAGGCTCAAAGCAATGAAGCCTATTTTGTTTCCAGTAATCCAGATCATTCAACTCAAAATAAAAAAATCATGGTTTTGGGTCCAGAAATGGATCTTTACCTGGATAATCAGCTCGGAGGTCCATTTTTAAACTATCATCTCTCACAGACCTACATAGGAAAAGAGAAAGATTTGGAGGGAAAATCCAGGCTCTACAGCAAAGTCTTCCTTCAAAAGCCAGAATTGATTTTTGATTCAGAGGGAGAATTCAAGAGACTTTTGTCCGAATTTCCGGCATTGATGGCCCTTTATTCGGAGACATCACCTGGGGTGTTCGAAAAAGCCAAGCTTTAAATTTTTGACTTTCAGGGTTTTCAGTTGTAAATTCCAAGGAGATTCTTTTCCTCCTTCTTGGATTTTAACTTAACCTGTTTTTTATGAATTCTATTTTTGATTTGATTGATGCATTGGATCCATCAGAAAAGACCAAACTGCTCAAGCTCAGTGCGGTCAAAAACTCTACCCAGTCGAAAAAATACCAATTGCTCAAGGAATATATTCATTTCCCAAACCAGGAGGACAAAGTCTATTGTCGTAGGTTATATTCTACAGAATCCAAATCTGCTTTTGTTCAGCTAAAAAAACGAGTAAAAGAAGATATTTATGAAATGATCCCCTGCTTGGGGTCAAGTTTGAAAATTAACGGAGAGGTCCAAGATAGAATCACATGCACCAGTCTCCTTCTTCAAAGCCAGCATTTACTATCTCGGGGCTTGGAAAAAGCCGGTTCGAAAACCCTCGAAAAAAGCCTAAAAACCGCTGTCGAAGCTGATCTTCCTGACCTAATTCTATGTGTTTTTGATACTGCAAGGAGATTTGGAGTGGAGGGAGTAATCCATTCCAAAGACTTGCCCCAACTGGAACTGATTGTAAAAAGTCATCTTCAGATATTGGTAAACCGGCATTTGGAACAATCCACGCCCATATCCTGCCAAAATGTGGAATTGGGACTGGTCCTCAGACACCTGACTACTGAGCAAAAACAATGGGAATACCTATCCATGATCCGCAAGGCACTTTCAAACAAAGACCTAGATAAAGCTGAGGACTTGCAAAAAGAATCCGCTGAACTCTTTGAAAAGAATAAGACCTCCGAGGAAATCAATCAAGAACTCACGCTCATCCAGCAGCAAATCCTTATCCACACCGGCAAATTCAAAGAAGTCATCCAGCATTACAAGTCGATGGATTCCTCCCGGTTTTTAAGCTCCGAAAACAGACTGGAACACATTCAGTACCAATGGTTGGCGCTCTATTATCTAGGTAGACTGGAAGAGGCCCAGGCTCTTTTGAAGAAATCCCTAAGTAAGTTTAATCCAGAGCTAAACTCCAAGTGGAAATATTGGGAGGCCTGTCTGCATTTCCGAATGAATTCTTTCAAATCAGCCCTGAAGCTCATTCACGATTGCCAGCCTCAACTCAAGTATTCCCCAAATTTTTACTTGGGATCCAAAATGCTGGAATTGATGATTCTTTTTGATCAAAATGACCTGGACTGGCTGGATTATAAGATAGAAAACCTGCGGAAGCTGATATCCAGATGGACTGGAAAAATCAATCCCAGAATTGAGGGGGGATTCAAGCTTTTTTCCAAAATCCAGAGAAAAAACGTGGAAGACTCAGCAATTCAGATAATCGGCAATGAAGAAATGACCAATCTAGTCCAGGCAAGAGGCAGCTATTTTTGGGATCCAACCGATTTTGAACTGGTCCGATTTGACGCTTGGATTGAGAAGCGACTCGTCTGAGTTCCAAAAGAATTCAGACTTCTTAAACTTCAGCTTTGGAACTCCATCCAAGATGAATTCTATGGGGAAAGAGAGACGATTCGGACCCTATTAATTCATAACCCGCAGGAAAATTGCTTACAAAAGGGAAGTAGGACCTGAAAAAAACAGATTAAATCCTACTTCGAAAAAAGCTGACGTTAATCCCCTTAATTTCGGAAGACTATCAATTAACTTAATTAACAAGAAAAATTAAGTAAAAGGGGAAAAAGATCATTTATTGAAGTTTGACAAGATTTTTTTGTCTTTTTCTTAAATCAATAAATGTCAAAAGAACATTTACATCGGAAGGTCAATTAATTGATTTAAAGCATTTTACAATTTTTTATTTTTTAAGAACACAGTAAAAAACAAGATTTTTTTTCCTGTTAATTGGCTATTGATCTCGCTAGCTTTTTTGAGTTTTTCCAGCACCAAATTTTTACCAATGATTCATTCAGCCTTGGAATTTTTGACCCAGGAGCTTAATACCTTCATCAAGCTCAAAGTCGGCGATCCGATCACCAATCGGGTGGTCCTATCCAGTGTGACCAATGAACAGGGGATTGCCATACCTGACCAATCCTTGGGCTTGTCTTTGATCAATATTGAAGAAGAGCGGACAAGCAAAGACCAGCAAAACCGATTCATCAATGCAGTGGGCAAAGTGGAAAAGCGCAATCCGGATATCCAATTGAATCTATACGTTTTGATTACGGCCAATTTTCAAAACCGTCTTCCCAACAACTCCTCCGATGACTATGTGGAAGGGCTCAAGCAGCTGAGCTATGCAGTGGCTTTCTTCCAGAGCAAAAGTGTGTTTACTCAAGAAAACAGCCCAAGTTTGGCCGGTTTTGACGGGGAATTGAAGAAAATATTCGTAGAGCTTTACAGCTACTCCTTTGAGCAACTGTACAACTTTTGGTCGGTAGTAGGGGCTAAATATCTCCCCAGCGTACTGTACAAAGTGAGAACTATCCGTGTCCAAGAAAATGCAATCCAGCAAAGCGGAGATCCGATCGAAAAAATCTACCTCGAATCCAGACACAAGCTATGAATATCCTCTACTCACGGCTTTTTGAAGTACAGCTTCTCCATGATTTTTTCGCGGATGGAGTCGCACAAACCCTCGGTCTTAGCCCCGATACTTCGACCCAAAATCTCCTGAAAAGCGGTCGGATGCTCACACGATCGATTCCAAAAGGACTAATTGTATTGTATCGGGCAGAGGAAAATCTTTCTGATCCGGAAATCCGCCTTCAGGTACCCTGCAAATTCCGCTTTTTCATCAACAGTTCCAATTCGGGATTTCTCCACACGATTACAGACTGGAATACCCCTCAAAAGGACTTCAAAACAGGCTCTTTTTTCCATTTCAAAAATAATCCTGCCAATTCCTCAGCCAATCCGGCTTCACTGGAAAACCTAGAATATCAGATCCTCGACGGGCTCCGCCCAAAAACCCTGCTCGAACAGGTAAAATTATCCTCATCTCCCACTTCTGTCATATTCCGGGTGCGGGATGAATCTGGAAATCAGGTCTCATCAGGAAAAGACAGTGCAGGCAATCCTCTACCTCTGGACTTATCCTTGTCTCCGGATGATTTGGAGATTTTTTCTCTAAGAGTAGACTTCAAAGGGAAGGAAGACGGGATTTACTCCCTGGAACTGAGAAATCAGGCGGATACGGAGACACTATTTTCCAAGACTTATTTTTTCTCCGGCGACGCCATCGGAAATACCGCACTTGGAATTATAGAAATCAGCTATGTGAGCAGTCCGGCAAGACTCTATGGAACTATTGACTATTACGCCATACGACTGAAAAGAAAATCCACCCGATGGACTTACATCATCGTCAACCAAAACAAAAAACTCAACCTAGGAACCAATCAACTGTCTATCAGAGACCGAGGAAACCCTCAGGGCACGCCCTATGGGATATACACCTTTCAGCAGGAAGGAGGAGCACCCCATCCTGATATCAAAATTAATAATGCAGAGACAGTCATATTCAAGTCTCAGGTACCGATTCCCTTCTTCGAAAGCCCAAAACTGAATCTGGAGCTCCGAAGGACTCCGGGAAATCGGGTATTGTATGCCAATCTCCCCAATCCTCTCCGAAATGGAATTGCCAAAATCAACGGAGGAGAGGCTTTCAGTGAAATTTTCGTCTTTATCTAAACCTTTCTTTCCCCATGGCAGAATTCAAAACTCCCGGAGTGTATATCAAAGAAATCTCCACCCTTCCTGCCTCAGTGGTTCCGGTGGCTACAGCTATTCCAGCCTTTGTTGGCTACACAGCCAAGGCTGAAAAAAACGGAATTCCCATTCCTACCAACAAGCCAAACCGGATTTCATCTTACCTTGAATTTCAGGAAATCTTTGGAGATGCATTTTCCGAAAAATATGAAATCACGATCAATGCCGATGGTACTTTTTCCATCCCTGCGCTTAGCAATCCCTCTCCCTACTTGATGACCTATCAGGTCTACATGTACTTCAACAACGGAGGAGGACCATGCTGGATAGTTTCGACGGGAACTTATGACACTGATCCCGACTCCAATTCAATTGATGTCAACGAGCTTATCTCAGGAATCCGGGCTCTCGAGGAAGAGGATGAACCCACGCTCCTTTTGGTCCCTGAATCGGTGATTTTGGGAGCTACTGACAGAAAATCCCTGCATGATCAGATGCTGGCTCACTGTGCCAAGCTTCAAGACCGATTTGCAATTTTTGATGCCCTGCTGGATACGGGAATTTCCGTTGCCGAAAACGGCAATCAGTTCCGGGCCGAAGTGGGAAGCTCAAATCTAAGCTATGGTGCTGCCTATTTTCCTTCACTGAGAACTATCCTTTACAGGAATTTCAAAGAAAATGAGCTGACGATCATTGACAACAGGACCGGCCCGGGTCTGGGTCCTTTTCACGGATTGACTCTCGCCGAGATCGGAGCAGGTCAAAAATTTGCTACCGGGACCATTCGAATTACAGATTTCGATGTGATAGACGGAGACAGCTTTGAGATAGGTGGCGATACTTATCTGGAAGGAAGTGAATTCAACAAGGATACGAGCAACATCACCACAGCTGGCAGCCTGACTACCGCCATCAATACTCCTCCCAAAGCACGCTACGGAGCCACTAGAGAAGGAGGCTCCAATCTGATCACCGTCACCGCCAAAATCGAAGGCGAGGCAGGAGGTGATTTAACCCTAGTCTATACAGACAATGCAGGAGGTGGTGCTACAGTATCAGGCTCAGGCACCCTCACTTGGGTGGCGCCGGATAAAGCTCTATACAACGCCATCATGGCCGATCTCAAATCCCGATTGGTCGACCTTTATCCTTCAGCATCTATGGCTGGAGTCTTTGCTCGGGTAGACAGTCAGCGTGGGGTATGGAAGGCCCCTGCCAATGAAGAAATCCGATCCATTAGCAGACCTGCCTTGGCAGTAAGTAGTGAAGAGCAGGGTCTTTTGAATGTAGATGCCACCTCAGGAAAATCCATCAATGTCATTCGCTTTTTTCAAGGCAGGGGCAATCTGGTCTGGGGAGCTCGAACTCTCGCAGGTAATGACAACGAGTGGAGATACATCCCGGTAAGAAGGCTTTACCTGTTTGTGGAGGAATCCATCAAAAAAGCCACAGAATTCGTGGTCTTTGAGCCCAACGATGCCAATACTTGGCTTAGGGTGAAGACCATGTGCGAAAACTTCCTTTCCAGCATATGGAGGGAGGGAGCCTTAGCCGGAGCAAAACCCGAACAGGCATTTTTTGTAAACGTTGGCCTCGGTAAAACCATGACAGCCCTGGACATTCTCGAAGGCAGAATGAATGTAGAAATAGGTCTTGCCGCTGTAAGGCCTGCAGAGTTCATCATCCTGAAGTTTTCTCACAAGCTTCAGGAATCCTAATCTCAACTTCACTATAACCCACAGAACCCATGTCAAATTTCACAACACCGGGTGTTTATATTCAGGAAATCTCTACCCTGCCAGCCTCCATTGCGGCAGTGGAGACGGCGATCCCGGCATTTATTGGCCACACACAAAAAGCCGATGGTGGAGCGCTTCGTGTACCTACCCGGATCACTTCCATGCTGGAGTATGAGGCCATCTTCGGAGGTCCTAATCTGGAAGGAGTGTCCGTCAGTATTCAGGATACCTACACCGGACTAGATGGACAGCCGGCCACCCTTCAAACCCGAAAAATCACGGCTTCTCTTTCAGGGGCGCCTTCCCCATTCAAGATGTACCACAGCCTTCGCCATTATTTTGACAATGGGGGTGGGCCTTGCTACATCGTTTCAGTCAATACATATTCTAGCCTTCCAAGCAGCGATGGCCCCGCTGTGGCGGGAAGCCTGAGACATGGATTGGCTATGCTTGAAAAAGTGGATGAACCTACCCTGATCGTTTTCCCGGATTACATGACTATGGCCTCGTTTCAGCCTGTTTATACCGATGCCTTGGCTCAATGTGACAAACTTCAAGATCGCTTTGTGATTATGGATGTCAAGGAAAACACCACAAATCCTTTCCAGGACGGGGTGAATTTCCGAAATAATGGAATAGGCTCCGGAAATCTAAAATACGGAGCAGCCTACTATCCCAATCTTAAGACTTCCTATTCTTATGGATTCAATCCTTCTGCGATCAATCTTGTCCAAACCCATGAGTACAAGGGTTTGGGTACTTCCAACCCGGTAATTTCAAACACCCTGAATGGAGTAACTCTTGCTTCTCTTGAAGCAACAGACCCTAGCCTTCATCGGGCCATTTTCGCGGAAATCAACAAGCTCAAAGTAGATCTTCCTCCCTCTCCGGCAGTAGCAGGTGTCTATGCCAGAGTAGATAGCCAAAGAGGAGTTTGGAAAGCTCCAGCCAATGAGGACATCCGAGGAGTGGTAGGCCCTGCAGTGAAAATCACCAACGAGCAGCAGGCCTCTCTAAACGTGGACGCTTCCTCAGGAAAATCGATAAACGCCATCCGGACTTTTACGGGTAAAGGCACATTGATTTGGGGAGCTAGAACACTAGCCGGAAATGACAACGAATGGAGGTACGTACCTGTAAGGCGTCTCTTCATCTTCATTGAAGAATCGGTCAAAAAAGCCACCGAATTCGTGGTCTTTGAGCCAAATGACGCCAATACTTGGCTCCGGGTGAAAACCATGATCGAAAACTTTCTTGCCAAACTCTGGAGAGATGGAGCTTTGGCTGGGGCAAAACCGGAAGATGCCTTTTTTGTCAAAGTCGGTTTGGGTGTGACCATGACCGCACAGGACATTCTGGAAGGCCGGATGAACGTAGAAATTGGCCTGGCAGCAGTAAGACCTGCCGAATTTATCATCCTCAAATTCTCTCATAAGCTTCAAGAAGCCTAATCAAAACAGCAAACACTTTAACCTAAATTATTATGGCAGTAGCATATCCTGTTTCCGTCTTTCATTTTCAGGTAGAATGGGGCGGTACCCGTATTGGATTTACCGAGGTCTCCGGCCTTTCCATAGAATTGCAAACCATCGATTACCGGGAGGGCAATTCCCTTGAATATCATGTAACCAAAATGCCAGGAATTCCCCAATACAGCAATATTTCCCTCAAGAGGGGAGTTTTTGCAGCGGACAATGAATTTTTCCAATGGCTAAACACCGTCAAGAAAAACAAAATCGACCGAAGGGACCTCACGATCAGCTTGCTCAATGAAGAGCACGAACCCATCATGGTATGGAAGGTGAAAGAGGCTTGGCCTTGCAAGGTAGAAGGTCCTACGCTCAACTCAACCGGAAACGAAGTGGCCATCGAGACGATCGAGCTTTGTCACGAGGGACTAAGCATAGAGACTACTTAAGCCATGGCTTTTTTCTATCCTCCCACAGGCTTTCACTTCCTTGTACGATTTGAAGGGCTAGCTCTCAAATACCCCGGAATTCCCGATGTGGGATTTCAGGAGGTAAGCGGAATAAGCGCTGAAATCGGGGTGGAAGAGTATGCGGAAGGGGGAGAAAACCGCTTCAAGCACCGTATGCCCAATCCGGTGAGTTACCCTAATCTGGCAATGAAAAGGGGGATGATGAGTGGTTCTCCCGCCGCCAAGTGGTTTAAAAATGCAGTGGAGAATTTCAGCTTTGAGCCACAGGACATCACGGTGATTTTGCTCAACGAGGATCATCTTCCTCTACAGGCTTGGAACTTTTTCAATGCCTGGCCAGTGAAGTGGGACATCGAAGGGCTCAATGCCATGGACAGCGGTCTCATGATTGAATCGATGGAGTTTGCCTATCAGTATTTCCGAAGAATAGAACCTTCCGACCTAAGCCCCATCTAACCATGCCTATCGAAATCAAAGAGCTTATCATCCGAACCACTGTGGATACGCAAAACGAAAGACCCACAGGCAATCAAAAGCCAAGTCCAAGCACCAATGCGCTAATGCAGGGACTGGAAGAACTCGCCAAATTGATCAAAGAGAAAAACGAAAGATAATCAGCGACTATGGCACTAAAGGACATCTTTACTCCGATGGGAGGTCTCGAAAAGCTGAAAATCACTGCTTTTTCGGATGACAACTACGAAACCTCCACGGCCCATTACGTGGTCATGTATAATCCCACGACCTACAGTCAGGAAGTGAAAAACAAGTGGGTAGCGGAAGAAGGTCTCGCAGATGGCCGACAAAACCAGTTTAAATCCAACCAATCCGAAGACGTCCAATTCGAATTTCTTTTTGATGCCAGCAGCGCTTCCCCACCTTCCAAGGACTCCCCCGCCAATTTGGACCTTTCCTATTTGGGTGACCTTGCCCCGGACCGGGACAAAATCGGTGGAGAAAAAGTCTCTGCAATAGAGATCATCAAAGAAGACAAGCATGTGGATCGGGCGATTACCCGATTTTTGGACATTACCCAAAAAATCCAACCCACTACCCATCAGCCCAACTATTTGCAAATCAACTGGGGGGCCTTCCAATTCAGAGGGGTACTCGAAAGTGCCACAATCAACTACAAACTCTTCAACAATGCCGGGCTTCCTATCCGGGCTACCGTCACTGCCAAATTCAAACAATCCATCTCCCGAAGTGAACAAGCAGCGGAAACAGGCCGAACGTCTCCAGACCTCACTCATCTCCGTACAGTCAAATCGGGCGATACCCTTCCTCTGATGTGCCACAGGATTTATGGTGATTCCTCCTTTTATCTGGAAATCGCCAGAATCAATAAAATCAACAATTTCCGCCTGCTCCATGAAGGACAGGAACTCATCTTTCCCCCACTAGCCAAATAACCTACAATGCCCATAGTACCCGTATCAGCACGTACCAATCCGAATCTTGCCACCTTTAAGATTCTATCTGAGGGAACAGAAATACCCCCTGAAATCGGTGTGGCCATGATTGCCGTGACACAAGCGGTAAATAAACTGCCTGCAGCCAGAGTCGTGCTTTTTGACGGAGATGTAGCATCCAGAGACTTTGAGGTCAGCAGTGGAGATTTTTTTATTCCGGGGAAAAAAATCACCATCAAAGCCGGGTACAACAATGACGAAGAAGTCATTTTCGAGGGAATAATTATCCGGCATGGAATTGAGGCAAGAGGAGGTGCATCCAAGCTGATTTTGGAACTGAGAGATCCGGCAGTGAAAATGACCATAGGCCGAAAAAACAAGTACTTCTTTGATTCCAAAGATTCCGAAATCATTGAAGATTTAATATCAGGATACGGTCTTGGCAGTGATGTGGATGCCACATCAACTACCCACAAAGAAATGGTCCAATTCTACTGCTCGGATTGGGACTTCATGCTGACCCGTGCAGAGCTTAACAGCAAGCTAATCCTCGTGGAAAACGGCACCGTGAAAATGAAAAGCGCCGAAGTAACGGCCGATGCCAAGCTCGAACTGGAATTTGGTACCAATGTGGTGGAAATAGAAGCAGAAATGGATGCACGAACCCAGTATGCCTCAAGTAAAAGTATGGGCTGGGATATGGCAAATCAAGAACTTTTGGAGCTGGAATCCCCTGATCCAGGCATTGATTTTCAAGGTGATCTTTCCGGGCAGGACCTCGCCGAGGTGATTGGATTAGAGGATTTCACTTTGCTTCATGGAGGTGCATTCTCCGGAGAAGAACTCCAAAACTGGGCCGATGCCAACATGCTGAAAAGCCGTCTTTCAAAAATCAAAGGCCAGCTAAAAATACTTGGGGACAATACGATCAAGCCAGGAGACATGGTGGAGCTTAGTGGTTTTGGATCCCGATTCAACGGAAAAGCTTTCGTGAGCTCGGTTTACCACGAAGTTTCGCCGAGCCAAAAGTGGTTTACCACCCTCGGATTGGGTCTCGACCATCGGTTCATCTCCTCAGTTTTTGATGATATCGTGGATGTGCCCGCATCCGGACTAGTTCCTGCCATGAAGGGCTTGCATATAGGAAAAGTGACAGGATTGGAAGATCCAGATGGAGAAAACCGGGTAAAAGTTCTCCTCCCTATGATCGACTCCTCTTCTGAAGGAACTTGGGCCAGATTGGCTTCTCTGGATGCCGGTGGCGAAGGAGTCCGAGGGGCTGTTTTTTATCCTGAGATCGGAGATGAGGTGATCGTTGGCTTTATCAATGAAGACCCACGCCAACCCATCATTTTAGGTTCGCTTTTTAGCTCGGCCAATGCCAGTCCCATTGAAGTCACGGATGACAATTTCAAAAAAGGATATACCAGCAAAACCGAACTCAAACTACACTTTGATGATGAGACCAAATCCATCCGAATAGAAACTCCGGGCGGAAGAATCGTGGAAATGAACGATGAAGATGGGCGCATTTCCTTGGAAGACGAGAGCGGAAACAAAGTCATTCTTGACAGCGAGGGTATTACCATGGAATCCTCTGCTGATGTCAAAATTAAAGCTACCGGGGACGTAAAAATCGAAGGAATCAATATAGACATCGAATCATCTGCCCAGCTCACCGCCAAGGGAGGGGCGGGGGCCGAGTTTTCTTCCTCGGGACAGACTACAGTGAAAGGTTCATTAGTACAGATCAATTGAAATATGCCAAACGCAGCAAGAGTCGGAGACACAAGTAATCATGGCGGCACTGTCATTGGTCCCGGAGTACCGACCGTGCTTATCGGAGGTATGCCTGCAGCCGTGATGGGGGACAACCACGTCTGCAGCCTGCCTCCCAACAGTCATCAGCCCACGGTCAGTGCCTTCCTATTGGGAAGTAGCACCGTGATGATCGGTGGGAAGCCTGCCCTGAGAGCAGGGGATTCCTGCGTTTGCGGAGCTTCGGTTGCTGTAGGAGCGCCAACTGTCATGATCGGATAGCAGGAATTATTTAAAAATGGAAGCTGGGGAATGACCGAAGCTATATCTGGTATCCTCTGAACAAGAAAAAAATGAAAGAGAAAAACACCTATTTGGGAAGAGGCTGGGCCTGGCCCGTTAGCTTTCAGCAGGAAGTGGCCCAAGTCAATTTGGCGGAAAATGAAGAGGACATTCGCCAAAGTCTCATCATTCTCCTCAATACCTCCATTGGAGAGCGGGTATTGCGCCCTGAGTATGGCGCCAATATGGAGGACTTGCTTTTTGAATCCCTTAACGTCACCACCGCTACCCTGATCACCAATCGGATCAAACGCGCGATTCTCTTTCACGAACCCCGAATTCGCGTGATTCAGGTGGACATGCGTCCAGACTACCAAGAGGGAAGAATTGAGGTGCTTATCGAGTACTTAATTCTCGCTACAAACAACCGAAGAAATCTAGTCTATCCTTACCTATTCATCGAAGCCACGGATATCACCCAATGAGCAGCGATTCCTGTCATAGCGTCCATGTCCCCCATCCGGGAACTCATCAGGCCAATCGCCTGCTGGAGAGCCTGCTGCCCGATTATGTGGCAGTGGATGAGCGAAGCTTGGATGAATTAAAGCAATTTGCCAGCAAACTTGCTTTTCAGCTAAAACTCATCGAATCGGCAGGAGATACGGGCAAGGACTGGAAGAACTTTTTCACACAGGATATCCAACCTGAGCAACTGACCGCTCCTCATTTTGCCCTTTTCCTTGCCTTCCTACAGAACTACACCCTGCTCCAAAAGGACCTCAATACACTTACAAAAAGACATTTGGACTTTTTCTACAGGGATGTGTTGAGAATCCGGGAAAAACCTGCAGAACCCGATCAAGCCTATCTTATTATCCAGCTTGCCAAGCATGTGGGAGAGTACTTGATCCCTTCACTCACCTCATTCAAAGCTGGGAAAGATGGTCTTGGATTGCCTGTTTCTTTTCGCACGCTTTCCGATCAGGCGGTCAACAAAGCTGAGGTGGCGGACCTGAAAGCCCTGTTCAAGGATGAGTTTTCAAGATTCTATGCCTCACCTATTGCCAATTCCGAAGATGGAAATGGTGCCGAGATCATTCAATCAGAGGGAGGCTGGAGTACATTTGGTATTCCTAAAACGCTTTATCCTGAGTCGGACAGGTTATCCGCCATCTTAGGTTTTGCTGTTTCCTCACCGGTTCTGTTTTTGGCAGAGGGAGAAAGAAAAATCAGCCTGAGCCTTCTTTTTTTTCCAGACGAACAGCTACTTGAAAACCTGAATAAACTGAATTTGAATTCCAGTTTTCGGTTTTGGCTAAGCGGGGAAAAAGACTGGATAGAGGCAAATACAGGAGGTGAAAAATCTCAGGAACAGGCCAAAACCGATGCCCTGAAATTTATCAATTCTGCAAAAAAATGGCAGGATATCGCGGGAATTGAGCCTCAGGCCGGACCGATCCACGATGACCCGGAGATAGGTACCCACCGCCCTTTTTCGGGATATGACATAGGGGAAATCACAGCCAAAAATATCCTGGCTTACAGAGATAGCCTTTTGGGCAAAGTTTTTCGAGATCTGGAGGATGTCAAAGACGTAAGGGGCATGGGCGAGGACAAGTACCATGACTTGATTTACTCTTTCCAAAAGCAGACCCATCAAATCATTAATCGGGGATCAGATGGAATTGAACTGATTCTCAATTTCTCCTTGAACCCCGAGCAGGAAGCCATAGTCGGGTACGATCGAGAGGTTCTTCTTCAGAAGTTCTCCACCACACAGCCGGTAGTGAAAGTAGAGTTGGCCCCTACAGCGCAGAGTTACGCCTATCCTATGCTACAGGATGCCAAGCTGAGATCCTTGAAGCTCGGAGTTGACGTGTCTGGGGTTCAAAACCTCATCCTCCAAAATGACCAGACAGTTTTGCCTGTTGGAAAAAATATTCATCCTTTTGGATTTCGCCCCACGCAAGGTTCCCATTTTTATGTGGGGAGCCGGGAGGTATTTTCCAAAGATCTAAATTCCCTTTCCATAACTGCCGAATGGGCAGGACTGCCTAGCACGGGGAATGGTTTCCAAGACCATTACAAAGGTTATCTTGAAAAAGACAGTAGAACCAACCTGAAATTCAGGGTAGAACCCACCCTTCTGAAGGATAGGGCTTGGATCAAGCACCCCAAAAATGCCTCCTATTTTCTATCCCTTTTTGGTCCTTCTGATACTGCACCGCCTATATCGGAAACCACCCTGACCCTAGATGGGGAGATGCTTCAGCTTTTGGGTTCGGATCCGGAATTGGAGGAGATAGAAACCTGGAGTCCTGATAAAAAAAGAGGCTTCCTACGCCTGTCGCTTATCACTCCGGACTTTGGGCACAAGGACTATCCTATTCTTTTTGCCGGAGAAGTGCTCAAAAAACTGGATAATCCTGATCTTCCTTTACCCAAAGAGCCCTATACCCCCGAGCTGAAATCAGTTAGTCTGACTTATACGGCTGAAGACACTTTTACTACGGAATCAGGCAAATGGAGCCATTTTTTTCATATCGGACCTTTTGGAGAAGCGCTTTTTCAGGAGAAAAATCCTCCCCTAATTCCTCAATTTACCGCTCAGGGAGAACTGATGATTGGCCTGAAAAACCATCTCCCAGGACAAAGCATCCAATTGCTTTTCCATATCCTTGATGGTAGCGGTAATCCCGAAAAGCCAGTACCAATTGTGTCTTGGAGCTACTTGAGCGGAAATATCTGGAAATCTGTGGATAAGTTGGATTTGGCCCTTGACCAAACACGGGGAATGATTCAGACTGGGCTGGTTCAATTCACTTTACCCAAGGCCGCGGATTCTTCTCATACTATTATGCCTGATGGCCACACTTGGCTCAAAGCTTCTGTAGCCGAAAACGCCGAAGCCCTTCCCAAGTTGACCGGAATTTTAGCTCAAGCTATTGAGGTCACTTTTGACAGCAAACAAAATGACCCGAACCGTCTGGCTGAAGCCTTACCTGCCGGAACAATCAGCAAATTGGTTCTCAGCCAAAATCAAATCAGCAAGATCAATCAGCCCTTCGGCTCCTTTGGAGGAAAAATGGCTGAGGCGGAAGAGAATTTCTACACCCGGGTATCCGAACGGCTCAGACATAAGCAGCGATCCATCACCAAATGGGACTACGAGCATCTGGTTCTGGAAGAATTTCCTGAAGTCTATCAAGTCAAAGCCCTCAATCATACCTACTACGAGGGAAATCTACAAGAATACCGCGCCTTGGCCCCTCGCCACGTGACTTTGGTGATCATCGCCAATGTCCAAAACCAAAACGCCCTGGACCCACTCAGACCCAAAGCCAGCGTCTCCCTGCTCAGCAAAATCAAAGAAATGCTGCTAAAAAAATGCTCTCCAGGAGTACTTCTTCATGTGATAAACCCCGTCTATGAAGAGCTTCAAATCAAAACCAAGGTCCGTTTCCTGCCAGCAGTAGATCAGTCCATTCACACCAAAAAGCTGGAGGATGATCTGAAGGCCTTTCTTTCTCCTTGGGCTTTTGGACCTACCGAGCAGTTCCAGTTTGAGGGAGAGATCCACAGTTCGGTCATTCTGCATTTCATAGAAAAGCTTCCCTACGTGGATTTCCTTTCCTGCTTTGAACTCTACCATCTGATCAAAAATCCAATCAATGGGCAGCTCATCTCACGCACACGGGTAGAAGAAGGCCGAGGAAGCAGAGGCGTATCCCTACTTGGGTCTGTGGGTACACTTGGAAACTACGGAGATCATCTAATTGAAATTCTGGAAACAGACGACTGTAAATGTGAGGACAATGTCGTGCCTGAAAAAGCAGACATCCTTTCCTCAGAGAGCAGTGATATGGAGGAAAAATATTGATCATCAAGTCTATGCAAGAACCTGTCACCATATCCAAAAACAACTTTCCCAGCCCGGCATCGAACTACGAGCTGCTGCGCAAGGAAGCCATAGCTTATATTCAGCGGCTTTCGGGAAATATATGGACCGACTACAATGCACATGACCCGGGGGTGACCATCTTGGAGATCCTTTGTTATGCCATCACTGATCTCAGCTTCAGGACTCAGTTTCCGATTCAGAATTTGTTGGCAGACCCCAGTGGATCGCTGTCCGGACAGTTTTTTCAGCCTTCACAAATACTTCCTTCCAAAGCGCTTACCCTGACTGATTACAGAAAGCTCCTTATGGATGTGGAAGTGGTAGATGAGGACCCTGATTCAATCTGTCCCAAAGCCGGAGTAAAAAATGCATGGATTACCCTTAGAGAAAGCAATGAAATCCCGGTCTATCCGGATCGAAAGGCCAAAAAATTAGCCTACAAGCCATTCCCATCTTCCGAAAAAGCCTTGAAAATGGGGATTCTTTACGATGTCCTTTTGGAGTTTGATACGGTGCCGGTTTTGGGTGATCTCAATGAAAACCAGCTCAGTATGGAAATCGAGATTACAGAGCATCCTGATTTGAAAGGGACGGTTATGGACATACAGATCGAATTTCCGCGCTGGGATCAAAACATCGACTGGACCGATTCTCAAGCCATCAAAAAAGCCATTCAGTCTATTGATATCCAATTTCAAAACCTGCCTTCCGGAATCGATCTGATCGCTAAAATTCAACCCTCAAAAAATATAAAACTAGAGGGCTCGATCCTTACCAATATCGGACCTCAGCCTTTGGATGGACTTACTCCCCTCAGCAATCAAATCAATCAACTGGTCTACCAAGATGAGGATGGAGCCTTGGTTCAATACCGGCTAAAGACCGATAAAATCAGAGAAATTCTTGCCGAGGTCAAGCAAACACTGCATGCCAATCGCAACCTCTGCGAAGACTTTGTGGAGTTTCAGGCCTTGAAAGTGGAGGAAATATTGGTCTGTGCAGACATAGAACTCAGCCCTGAAGCCAATGTAGAGCTTACAGAGGCGCTTATTTTCTCAGCAATCGGGGGCTTTCTTTCACCTCAGGTGAATTTTTACAGTCTGGAGGAAATGATCGACCGGGGAAAAGAAGAGAGACTTCCTATCCTCCGAATCCAACAGAATCCGGCCAAGGTCTTTATCGATCTTCCCGAGGAAGATTTCCCAAAACCCGGTGACCAACTGAGTATCATCGGAAGTGGAAACAATGCAGGTACCTACGAAGTATTAGGCGCTCGATTGGCTCAGGACGGGGCTTGTGAGATTAGTCTTTCCCCTAACTTTTCGAGTTCCCTGATTCGGGAGGATGATCAGGTTTTTTTGGGTGATTGGGAAAATGCAGCAGGGACTCCTACTGAAAAAATCTTCGAAGGCCCCTTGTTAAAACATGGCTTTATTGATGATGAAGAGCTTGCCTTGGCCGAAAGAAGGTCTCAGCTGCATGTGTCTGATTTGATCCATTTGATTATGGACATTCCGGGAGTCGAAGCCGTAAAGAGCATTCAAATTGCCAATCTACCTCAAGATGATCCCAAAGAAACAATCCCCTCAATGAGTGTAAGATGGTGCCTCAGGCTGGCTATGGAGAAAAACTACATTCCCCGACTGAATGTACCCCTGAGCAAACTGACTTTTTTCAAAGAAAACCTACCCTTCATTGCCAATAGAGAAAAGGTGGAGGACCTCCTCGAAGATATCCAAACCGGCAAACGGCCTCAGAAGAAGTCCGGACTTGTAAAAAACTTCCTTCCGCTGAGTGGAGAACATCGGGATTTGGAAAATTATTTCTCCATTCAGAATGACTTCCCCCTTGTCTACGGGCTTGGAGAAGAAGGCATGCTCCCTCAGGGAGAGGGGCGTCCACAGCCCCATCAGGTAAAACAGCTCAAAGCGTATTTGATGGTTTTTGAGCAATACCTCGCCAACTATCTTTCCCAACTTGCCAATTTGAAGCACCTCTTTTCCCACGAAAATGAAAAGGATCAATTTGGCAATCGACTGGTGGACCGGACCTACTTTTTCCAGAGCTTATCCGATGTGATTGTCCAATCCGATGGTAGACTAGGCACCAAGGTTCCCGACTCTGCTGATCTATGGAAAAACCTGAGTGACTTGAAGGAGCTCCTCGGGGAGATTACTGAAAGCAGGGAAACTTTCCTGAAGAGGAGAAACAAGTTTCTTAATCATTTGCTGGGAAGATTTGCCGAGTCTCTTACCGACTATGCCCTCCTGGCAGAACGAATCCACCCTCTCAAGGCTCAGGAGAGGCTGATCGATGACAAATCACAACTAATCCAAACCTATCCCGAAATCAGTTCAGGACGTGGGCTGGGATTCGACTATTCGATTTCGGATGAATTCTACCATCAGAAAAACTTGGCAGGTCTGGAAGACCGGGTAGCTGCCCTGTACGGAATCCGAAAGAAAAACCCAGATTGGCTGTTTTTCAGCTCTCATTTTTTGTTGGAAGAAAATGAGGGAATCTGGTCTGTTCAGGTCCTGGACGATAGCGATCAGCCGATATTCAAACTTTTGGCAGACTTTTCTTCCAAAAATGAAGCCTCAGAAGCTTTGGAAAAAGTTCTTCTCATCGGGGCACTTAGAGAGAACTACACCTTGTCCGGAGATCCGGGATCCATTCAGGTTTTGCTCCAGCATCAGGGAGTCACACTAGGAGCAAGCCTCAGGCAAGACTTAATGAGTGATGCTGAGGGAGGAGACGCGGATACATTGCTGGGCCAAGTCCATGAAATCCTTCTCGGAGAGTTTTTGGAAAATCCTCGGGCCAACAGGAAAAATCTGAGCTTAGGATTGAAAAACTGGGTCAGCTATACGATCAGCACTTCCTTAGGGTCTGGAGTTCCAAGTTATGAAGTGGAGTTTCAATTGTTTGATTCTCCTTTTGGAAAAGGGGAGGAAATCCTGTTTGGAAAAATCAATGAGGAAGTTCCGGGTGAAACCGATGCAGCACGCCTTGAAATTTTAGCTGAAGAAAGTTTTGAAAATCACCTATGGCAGCTGGTCGCGGCAGCATCGAGACCGTCGGGCTATCAACTTCCTTCCGATGCGAAAACCCCTTACCGCATTCAGGTGGTAGACCCGCTGAGAGGTGGCCTTTTGGCAGAAAGTACAGCCACAGACTTCAATCAGCTCCTTGCTCAGGCCCTGAAGGATGGGAACTGGGGAGAGGCATGGCTCCTAGCTCAAGGAAATCCCCCTGAAGCATTTGAGCTCAATCAAGCAGAAGCATTGGGCTCAAAAATAATTCTGCAAGGCTCTCCCTTGCCAAAAAAAGGAGATTCCATCCTTTTTGAGCAGGAGGTTTTAGTCCAAAGTGTATCCCTAGAATCCCACGAAATCATCCTATCCGGCGATTTAAGTGAGGTAATCGGGTATTTTTCAGAACTCAAGCTGATTTATTCAGAAGGCGGAAAAACCTACCTCAAGGACCTTCCTGTATTTTCTGTAAGCTTTGACGGAACAAATACCCGGGTGGTGACCCCTATGGAGCCTAAAACCAACTGGCAAGGTGGTTATATCAGCCTGTCCCGGCAGTTTGAAGTTTTGGAAATGGACGGGGCAAAGGCCCTAGTCCAAGGAGGTCAAGAACTCAAAGCTGTAGAAAAACTCCGAGAATTCTTTTTGGGACAGTTTTTCAGCCATGAAGGCACACACCTTTTCGAACACATTCTTCTCCGTCCCAAACACAATGGAAAATTTACCTTTTCCGAAGGAGGCAGTCCCGTCACCGAGACCTTGGAAGACCGACTTTTGGACCCCCATTTCCAGGAAGAATGCCAATGCACCCTGGATGACCCTTACACCTGCATGGCCCATGTGATATTGCCGTTTTGGGCGGGCAGATTTACCAACCGGGATTTAAGAAAATTTCTGGAAAACAAATTCAAATTGGAAGCACCGGCCCATGTGTTTTTGACGATCTGCTGGATCCATCCCAAGCACATGGAACAACTCGAGAAAGCCTGGAAGACATGGCTTCTTGAAAACCTGAAACAAGCATCACATCCCAAGCAACTCTCTCAGGCCCTTGGGAATCTGATCGAAATCCTCGAAAAGGTCCGCAATGTCTATCCCTCCGGTACACTTCATGACTGCGAAGTCGATGACAACCTGGACCAGTCGATCATTCTCAATTTCTCATCCCTGGGCGAATTTTAAACCTGCACGATCATGAGTCAGCTCATCAACAACTATCCCATTTTTGAAGGAAGCCAAGTCCTCACCAGCGACCAGTTGAATCAGCTGGGAGCCTACCTAGACCAACAAAACAGGCTCACCCGATCCAAATTCATCGGTATGGGCATAGCCTGTGGATTGAAAGTCCGTCCCCTTTCCAATGGACTGAGTATATCCAAAGGGCTTGGGGTAACTTCTGAGGGATTTTTGATCCAGATTGGTAAACAATTTGACGCTACCCACTATCGTCCTTATTCCCTACCCGAAGGAGTCAGTTACAAGCCCCTCACCGAAGAAAAGGTTGAGCTCTTCGAGTTGCTCAGCGAACAGCCTGCCGATGATCCTTCGGTAAAAAAACTGAATTCTCCGGCAAACTTCCTAAACAACAAGTTTGTCCTGTTATTCTTGGAAATATTTGATAGGAACCTCAAATCCTGCCTGGGAAATGCCTGTGATGATAAAGGAATAGACCGAATCTTTACCCTTCGCAGGCTGGTGGTATCTCAGACAGATTTGATTAAAATCCTGAAATACTCCCAAAACGTGGAGCATGACCTATCCCTTGATCCGGGACTATCTCTTTTTCCCTTTCCCAAGCCCCGATTCCGTCCAGATGGGGACGAATCCCTTGAGCCAGGAGCTTTCATCAAGCACTACCAAGAGACCATCAAGAAGGTAATCAACAAGGATTTTTGGGAAGCCATTGCCAAGGGATACAAAGTCTACGAGCCTATCCTTGAGAAAAGCTTCGGCTTCAAAAACCCCTTTTCCGGAGGAGAAATCCAGGATAAAATCCAAGCTTTGATGAAAGCCCTTCAGGCTGACCCCAAGGAAATCTCAGGCATTCAATACCTCTATGATTTCTTCAAAGAGCTGTGCCTGGCTTGGGAGGAATTCATTCAGGCTGGGGAATCTCTTTGGTACTCCTGTCCCACAGACCCCTCTTTTTTCCCACTCCATCTGATGCTAGGAAAGGCTATCCAGGTAAATGAAACTGCCGAGGAGTTTTATCGATTTCGGCATGGTTGGATTCAGCCTCCCATTTTCAATGATCAGCGAATTCTGAAGGAAACCACTGTTCAGCGCTATCGCCGACTGGTCCTGATGATCGAAACTTTCGAGTTGCAACTCCTTCTCAAAAGTCAACCGGAGAAGTTTCCGGTCAAAATCACACCAAGCCGAGAAAAATACGGAAAACTGGGCGAGCGAAGTCTTCCCTACTATTATGCGATCAAATCCAAAGGAAAATCCGGAAGCTGGTTTAGCCTGGAGCAGTCTTGGCCAGATCCTCAAGAAAGAAACCTGAGCTCTTCAAAAAGGGCTGAAATCTTAGGATATGACAATCAACCGGACACTCCGAAAAAGGATGGAAGCTTTATCGAAAGCCCTTTAGCCTATGATTTGGAAACCTACCCCTTTTTGCGAATTGAGGGACATTTGGATAAGCCCATTGAGGACGCAAAGAAGGCCATCGCCAAACTTATCCGTGAGTTTAATTTGGATATCGGAGTAGAAGCCCTGCATATTGACAAGGCTGAACTAGCCACAGATAATCGTTGCCATTGGCATGATTTGCAGGAAGAATATATTCATCATCGGCTGATTCTGCAAGGCACCCTGCTTGACTTAAAGGAAATTGCGGATTTTGTACAGCGGGTGAGAAAAGAAGCTTTTCAGGAGAATCTGAGCCGGGCCAAAGTGAATGTAGATGAGATGAAGCCCATAGAGTGGCTCGATGAATGGCTGGAACTGCTGCCCACCTGCCTTGCCGATTTGGATTGGCCCGCATTTCAGGCTGCTTACAAGCGCATGCTTCAGGGTTTGCTGGATTTCCTTCTGGTCCAAAATAAACTAATAGACAGACTTAAACTCCCCCCCAACAGTCCCGATGCCCTGCTGACGCTTTACAATGGTATCCTCCAACGGGCATCTCCGGTATTCTATCGGCTGTTGGATTTGGTGTTTTTCACCAAACTCAAAAGACTGTACCTGAGCTACCTGCATCGGGTGAAATTCATGGCCAATTCGAATCAATTTGCTCATTTCCTCAAAGCTAACCCCGGTCTGACTCATGAGGCAGGCGCCTATCGGGGAGGTACATTTTTCTTGCTCTACCACAGCAAATCTGACCGGGTGATCGGAGACTTTAGCCTGAAAGGTAAATCCTGCGACTGCGCCTGCATGGACGCCTGTGCGGATTTTGACTGGGGACTATTGCCTCCATTTGCCAGACCGGATTATGCCATAACTCTAGTCAACCGAAAAATCCTGATAGAGGTCACTCTCAATGATTTGCCCCAAGATCGAGCCTTTACGGCTACCTTGCTTGATCCTGTCACCAAAAATGGTGGGCAAGTAGAGCAGGCCAAATCTGATATTGCTTTTGTCTACACCCCACCCGAAAACTTCACGGGTTTTGATCATTTTGAATACATGCTTCTGGACAAGGAAAGTAAAAAATCCGACCGGGGAAGAGTCACTGTCCAGATTCGTGGAGAAGCCAGCGGGTGCTATAGTGCGGAAATATTGGCCTGCTGGGGTAGAGATGAAAAATATATTGCTGAAGCGCTTAGAGGAAGACAAATATTCCTAGATAATCTGAACGAAGAGCAGGCCATTCAAGCTCTGCTTGCCAGCCTTCGGGAGACCAAAGGGTTTACCCTTATAGAAATGACCCAAGGGGTACTCGAAGGAGTCGAGTCTAAACAAAAGCTTCTAAGCTGTCTGGGACTCCCTGCGATGGAAGATGATTCTCAAATCCTGAATCAAAGACTCTTAGACTATCAAGCCAAAAACTGTGGCCCACAGGAAAATGAATGCAAAACCACCCAGATCAAAGGAACTGTCACCGATCTGAGAACCGGCGAAGCCATTCGGGGTGCATTCGTCTCAGTCAAAAACACCCAGATCGGTATAAATACCTCCGATAAGGGAACCTTCGAACTTTCCCTTCCTTCTCCTGGACAGACGATTCTTGTCCAAGCTGAGGGATACTTGACCATGGAGGAATTCATCTGCTCCCAAGAAAATGTGAATATTCCCCTCACCCGATTTGAGCGGGTAGAGGCCAGTGGAGTGGCAGTCGACTTTAATACCTTGCCCCCTTCGGTAATCCGTGATTTGGCAGTAAGCCGAAACCTAACAGTCATTGATGAAATGTCCAAAGACAAAATGATCGAAGTTATCCTGGCCGATAATCCGACTTTCTTGATCAAAGAAGAAGAGCTGCCTACACTGAAAAATGACTCCCTCAAATCCATTGCTGAGCTCAAGGATATCAGCATCGCTTCTTCGGATAACAAAACCTCGATGATCAACAAAATTATCCGCAGATGAGCAATAGGCACCTCATCCACCGGCAAACTCTCGAACTGACCTACTCCGATGAAGAGCAGGCCAGGAAAGATTTGCCTCAATGGGGTGAGCGATTTCAATCATTCATTTTACCTGTCTTGGAGGAGGTTTTTGATGAACTGATCCCCGGGCATAGATCCATCCGATTGGAAAGGCTGGAATTGGATTTAGGGATTATCAGTAGAAATCCGCCACAAGACCGACTGAAACAACTGATAAGGAATCAGCTAATCGAAAAAATAGGCCTTAGCCCAAAAGATAGCCCATCCTCTACCGGATTGGGTGGAAAAAAGCTTCTCCCAGTCGGAGACTTTGATCAACTGATCCACCTAATCCAAACAGGTCAATATCCTTGGTGGGTGAGCCTTTCCGAGCGGAAAAGCATAGGCACCCTTATTTTTCAAATCCAAAAAGATAGCCCAATTCCACTCCAAAAATGGCTCTTATCCAAGCCTTTGGACCTCAAGCAAAGCTTGCGATTGCATTACCATCTGGGACCAAAAGCCTCCCAAGACCTGCTTTCTTTCCTTTTCCCTGAATCAGAAAAGCGATTGATTCGGATCCTCAGGTTTCTTCGAGAATCTGAAAAGATCTCCTTGCTTAGAAAAAATCTGCTAGTTCATACTTTTTTCCAAAAAGCCATTGAGCAGGCCTTTGTGCCTCGGACTGAATCAGGTCTCTGGGGAAAGTGGCTGGATGAGCAAGTATTTTCTCCCAAGCCAGAAGTTCCAAATTCCCCTACGGCCTTGGCCGATTTCCTTTTGCTTTTTGTCAAGATTCCTGAGGTGAGAAGGTCTTGGACCAAGTCAGGAGAAAGGATTTGGGCTTTGGCCAGGGAAGTCTTTGTTGGGAAAAAAGAGAGGACAGATGCTCCGGAAAATCAGGACATAATACAAGCCAAAGCCAAGTTTTTCAAAGCGATTGAAAAACAGGAAAACCCGAAATCAAGCAAACAAAGCCTACTCACGGGAAAAGACAGAATATCAAGCCCTGAGGAAAAAATACGTCTTGCGCACTCAAGCCCGACATTGGAGGAAAATTATCAGATCCGCAATGCCGGATTGGTTTTGGCCGCGCCTTATTTCCCTTTCTTATTCGAAGGGTTGGGGCTGACCAAAAACCGGAAATTTACCCAAGAGGACCATCAGCATCGGGCGGTATTGCTCACCCAAGCCCTACTCGGAAGCACTACAGGGTTGGAAGAAGGAGATCTGGTTTTGAATAAAATTCTTTGCGGTGTCCCTTTGGATCAGCCCATCCCTCTGGAGTTGAACCTTACTAAAATGGAACAGGAAGAAATCCTCAACCTGCTGGACTCCATGGCCAAAAACTGGACCGTGCTGAAAAGCACCTCAGGAAAAAGCATGGCTCAGGGATTTTTCTTTCGCACAGGAATGGTCCGGGAAGTGGATCAAGGATTTCAACTGCAGGTAGAGCGCAATTCCATTGACCTGCTTGTAGACCGCCTGCCATGGACAATCAGCATCATCAAGCTTCCTTGGATGAGCCAAACCCTTTTCACTCAATGGTAAGCTTATGAAACAAAACGCAAAAGCTATACAGCTAGAGCTGGACTGGCTTCATGAGATCCTGAAGACCCGCTCCGCTATCAATTCCCGCCCGGAATCGGGGCCAGAAGATCTTTTGGACTTGCCTGCCCCTGACCTGAGCAGAATTGAGTCCGATTATTCCACTCTGATCCAGAATTACGAATTGGGTCGAGCCGAGCGGTTTTTGATCATTTTGGCAGCAGTGCCGCACATCCGGCCACAGCTCTTGGATATGTTTACCGCCAGAAATCAACACACCCAGCAGATCTACACGGAATTTGGAGTCAGGAAAGGAAAAACGGGACACGGCATTTTGCCCACCGGAGAAATGGTCCTGTTTATACTTTCAGGGAAAAATCTGGAAAAGCGCTTCTTTTACCAAAGCCTTTTTGATCCTCAGGGTGTGCTGTTTAGAGAAGGGATTATCCGAATCTCCGGTACAGACCCTGAAGAGTCCTTCCTCAATGGAGTCCTTACCCTTTCCCCCGAGATTCTCGAGCTGATCACCACTGGAAAGCCACAAAAGCCGACTTTTGGTCCCGATTTTCCAGCCCAGCAACTGAAAACCTCCATGGATTGGGAGGATTTGGTATTGGAAGAGGACATCCTCCTACAGCTCAAGGAACTCGAAAGCTGGCTAAAACACAGGGATTATCTCTTGGAGGAATGGGAAATGAACCGAATCCTCAAACCGGGATTCAAGGCGCTATTTCATGGCCCTCCCGGCACGGGAAAGACATTGACCGCAGCTCTTTTGGGCAAAAAGATGGGTTTGGATGTCTATCGAATCGACCTTTCTCTGATGATCTCCAAGTACATCGGAGAGACAGAGAAAAATCTGGCCCGGGTATTTGAGAGAGCAGAGCGCAAAGACTGGATTCTATTTTTCGACGAAGCAGATGCCCTGTTCGGCAAACGAACCGCCGTAAATGACTCCCATGATCGCTATGCCAATCAGGAAGTCTCCTATTTGCTTCAGCGGATTGAGGACTTTGCCGGCTTGGTCATTTTGGCTACCAATCTCAAGACCAATCTGGACGAAGCTTTTATGCGCAGATTCCAGTCCGTGATCTACTTCCCCGTTCCGGGATTTGAGCAGCGTCAAGAGCTGTGGAAAAAGGCCTTCCCTAGAAAAGCGACCTTGGACCCAGAAATTGACCTATATGAAATCGCCAAAAAGTATGACCTCACGGGAGGAAGCATCCTGAATGCAGTCAGGCACAGTCTTTTGATGGCACTGGAAACCAAAGAAAGGATCGTTCGGCTGGAGGATCTCCGGGAAGGGATCCGAAGGGAATATCAAAAAGCGGGTAGAACCATCTAAATCCATTGTGTATGAGAAAAAAGGTCCGAAAAAAGCCTGAGCCTGAGGAGGAAATGATTCCTCAGGTGATAGAGGAAAAAGAAGAAATTCTATCCAAAAAGGAAAAAGAAGTGATGACTCCAGTGGATAAAGAAAAATCGGAGATGAAGACTTCCGAGCCCGGAAAGCTGATGAATCCGCTTTAAACAAGAAATATGGGCGCAGTAGCTGAAAAACTCTTTCCTCCTTCTCCGGCTCTACACGTAGGAGCCCGGATTCAGCCTGCCCTGAAAGTCGGTAAACCTAACGACAAGTTTGAAAAGGAAGCGGAATCAGTCGCTGACCGGGTGATGATGATGCCCACAGCCGATTCACCTCCTTTGATGGCTTCGTATTCTTCAGAAATCCAGCGCCAGCAAGAGGAAGAGGAAGATATCCAGATGCGCCCCCTTTTCCAAGGAATTTCGAGGATCTCTCTCCAACCCGAAGAGGAGGAGGAAGTCCAAATGCAGACTGAGGAAGAAGAGGAAATCCAAATGTCTCCCATTGTTGAAGGAATATCGAGAATTGCTCTTCAATCCGAAGAAGAGGAGGAGGTGCAAATGCAGGCCGAAGAGGAAGAGGAGGTACAATTAAAGGAGATAGATGCTGGCCCACGGGAAGTATCTCCTTCATTGGGCGCTCAAATCCAAACTACGACAGGCGGAAGTCCTCTCCCTTCCGGGGTCCGGAAGGAAATGGGGGCAAAAATCGGAGCAGATTTTTCCGGAGTGAAAATCCACACAGGTCCTAAAGCGGCTCAAATGAGTGAAGCCTTGGGGGCACAGGCCTTTACACATGGAGGAGATATCTTTTTCAATGAAGGAAAATACCAGCCGGATACACCAAAAGGCAAGCACCTTTTGGCGCATGAGCTTACCCACACCGTGCAACAGGGAGCGGCAGTACAAAGAAGCCCGAAACCTGAAGTCAGCTCCACCAAACCCCAAGTGCAGCGACTACCCTATGCAGTGAGGGAAGGGCTTTCCCGATTTGCCAGCTATATCCCGGGGTATACCCTGCTTTGCGTGATTATCGGCTACGATCCTTTAGCAGGAAGAAATGTAGAAAGAAATGCAACCAACCTGCTTGGGGGTCTTCTAGGCCTGATTCCTGTCTTTGGCACCTTACTTTTCAATAAGCTGGTGGAGTTGGGAATCACTCAATCCGCCATGGCTTGGGTAGAAGCGGAAATGCAAGCCCTCAATCTCACTACTGCACGACTGGAACGGACTCTGGAGCAGGCTTGGGATGAGGCCAGTCTTTTCTCAGGTTGGGATGAAAACATGGCCGTCTTGGACAGGACCTTTGGTCAGCTCTATAGGGACGTGGTCACCTTTGCCGGCAGGGTGAAGGACAAGATTTTTGAGCTTGTCAAAGAAGCCCTAATGGCCGGTCTCAAAGCACTCGCGGATGCCTTCCCCGGTTATCCTTTATTGGTCAAGCTTTTGGGCAAAGACCCCCTCACTGGACAGGAAGTTTCCTCCACGACGGCGGAGAAAATTGAAGCATTTCTCCTTCTGATCGGAAAAGAGCAGGAACTGGAGCGGATGAAAGCGGAAGGAACCCTTCAGGAAACCGCAGATTGGATTGACGCTGAACTGGCCGCTTTAAATTTCAGCTTTGAGGAAATCAAAAACCTGTTTGACCAGGCTTGGAATGCTTTTTCTTTGGAGGATCTAAGAGACCCTCTGGCCGCCTTCCGAAGGACCATCGCTATTTTTGAGCCTTTCACCACTAGAGTATTCACCTTTGCTGCCAATGTGGCCCTGAAGGTTCTTGAGTTTATCAAAAACGCCCTTCTGGCCCAATTGTCAGCCTATGCCCGAGAGCAACAGGGATATCATTTGGTCACAGTGATATTGGGCAAAGATCCCTTTACCGGAGAGGAGGTCCCAAGATCTACCGAGAATCTAATCCGGGGCTTTATGGGCCTGTTGCCCGGTGGAGAGGAACAGTTTCAGCAGATGCAACAAACCGGAGCCATTGCCCGAATGACGGCCAAGGTGGATGCTGCTGTAGCCAGCCTGAACTTCAGCTGGGAATACATCACCGGGCTTTTCCTTACGCTCTGGAATAGCTTTACTATTCAGGATGTCTTCCATCCTTTGGATGCGTTTGTGCGCATTGTTCAAACTTTGGCAGCTCCAATCCAACGCCTGATTTCCTTTGTAGTCACCATTGTACAGATCGTAGTAGAGGTCCTTTTGGTGGTGATGAACTTCCCGATAGAAACGGTTCAGCAGATCATCGCCAATGCCCAAAGTGCTTTTGAAGACATCAAAAGGGATCCGATTGGCTTTCTCAAAAATCTACTTGCAGCTGTCAAACAGGGCTTTGTGCAGTTTTTCAACAATATCGTCACCCATCTTTTGGGAGGATTGAGAGATTGGCTTTTTGGGGAATTGGCCTCTGCAGGAATTACTCCTCCCGCAGACCTGAGCTTCCAGTCCATTTTGGGCTTTGTTTTGGATACACTCGGCTTGACCATCGATAATGTATGGGAAAGGCTGGCACTAAAAATCGGGGAAGAGCGGGTAGCACAAATCCGCGGAGCCATAGATCAGCTTTCCGGCATCTGGACCTTTATCAAGGATGTCTGGGAGCGGGGACCGATCGCTATTTGGGAGTATGTGCAGGAGCAGCTGAGCAATCTTTGGAATTTGGTCTTGGAACAAATTCAGGGCTGGATCATGACCCGGATTGTGGAGCAGGTGGTCGGAAAGCTTCTGGCCATGCTGGATCCCACGGGCATCATGGCCGTGATCAACAGCTTTATCGCTTTTTACCGAGCTGTTCAGAGCTTCATCGAAAAGCTCCGGGAGATGCTGGAAATCGTCAATTCTTTCGTGGCTGGGGTGGCCAATATCGCCAAGGGGTCCATTGCAGTAGCTGCCAATTTCTTGGAATCAGCCTTGGCAAGAGCTATTCCGGTGGCAATTGGCTTCCTGGCCAATCAGGTGGGATTAAGAGGTTTGGGAACCAAAATCGCTGAGATGATAGGAGCCCTGCGGGAAAAAATCAACGGAGCCATCGACTGGTTGATTGATAAGGCTTTGGCGGCTGGCGGAGCTCTTTTAAATCTGGGTAAAAAAGCTGCTAGTTCCGCATTAGGTTGGGTCAAACAGGTCTTGGGTCTGGAAAAACGTTTTGAAGCCAAGGACAAATCCAAGCATCGGCTTTTCTTTAAAGAAAAAGACGGGAAGCCCCAACTTATGCTTAATCCAGACCCGGCAAGCCCACTTCGGGACTGGCTTGATAATCTTCAGATCGATGCAGCCACAAAAGCTAAGGCAGAAGGGGTCGTGGCCAAAATTGAGGCAGAGTACAATAAACCGATTACGGCGACAGACGAAAATGCGATCAAAGACGAAGAAAGGGCAAAAGCAAAAGCCATAGGAAAGCTGATGGATGAGTTGACTTTGACCTTGAAAACCATCTTTGATGCTTCTTCAGCCACCGTCGTAACCCCAAAATTCGGAACCCTGAAAGGAGAATACGGCACTTGGATGAAAGTGGAAAAATTGGGTACTCCCAATGCAGGGCTGGGTTCCTCGCCTTCTGTCAGTGAAGGGACCAATTACCAAACCATCAATCAAAGAAAAAGGGGCAGTGGTTCCTATTATGTAAAAGGTCATCTTCTCAACGAGAAATTGGGAGGGACTGGAAAGGAATGGGAAAATCTGACTCCACTAAACCGAAGGGCGAATGGAGACCATGAGCGCATCGCGGAAAAAAGAGTGAAAAAGGCAACTGCTGCAGGAGCTTTGGTCAATTATTTCGTGGAGGTAATTTATAAACGAAAGAAACCCAAGATTAAAATAACCTCTTCTTCCTCGACGGAGGATAAAATAAAAGTTGCAGAAGCACAGGTTCCTACCAAACTGGTTTGTGAAGCTGAGATCATTACTCCAGCTGTTTATTCCAAAACTGGAAAAGAAGAAACTTCTCCTTTGATTCCAAAGGGAACAACTATACTCAACGATATCGATCGGGATGCTTACGAAACTTAATTTTTCAAATCTTTTAACACCGATTTATCCCTTCCTTTTTCTGCAATATCGTTACCTTTAGTCCATGATTAAATCTTCCATAAAACTGCTGACAGGCCTAAGTGCAGGCTTGTTGGTCATGGGTTGCAGCAGCTCCTCTTTTCTTTCTGCTCCTCCGATTTCCACCCAAAATACTTCTCCAAGAATCACCGAACTATCCGAAGTGGAATCCCAACGTTGGGGACACTTGGATTTGGTTAGGGATACCGTTCCCGGAATGAGTGTGGACCGCGCCTATTCAGAGCTTCTCAAAAAGAAAAAAGGCCAAACTGTGGTAGTGGCTGTCATTGACTCAGGAATAGATCTGGATCACGAGGATATCAAAAATGTCCTCTGGACCAATCCGGGAGAAAAAGCCGGAGATGGGATCGACAACGACGGAAACGGCTACATTGACGACATCCATGGATTTAATTTTTTGGGTGAGTCCTATCACGAGCAACTGGAATTTGCAAGAATCCTTCGGCTAAAAATCGGAGATGAAGCCCTCCAAAAGGAAGCGAAAGCTGAATTGGAAAAAAGACTTCCTGAAGCCAAAGGTACCCTGCCTCAATTGAAGCAAATTGAGCAGTTTGTCAGCATGGCCCATCAAAATATGGTGAAAGGCTTGGGAAAAGAAAACTATTCCCTGGCAGACTTAGAATCCTTCGAACCGAAAAGTCCTCAAGAAGAGCAGCAAGTGGGCGTTCTGAAGCAAGTTTTTGGTATGGGAGAGGATATACCTGCTGTCCTGAGCAATCTGAATGAAGGTATCGAATACTATTCTGCCCAATTGGACTACAATCTAAATGTGGATTTTGACGGTAGAACGACGGTCGGTGACAATCCCTATGATGTAAATGACATCGACTATGGCAATGGAAATCCAAACATCCGTGACGACAAGGAAAGCCACGGAACGCATGTGGCCGGAATCATCGCTGCCCAGCGCGGCAACAAGCTTGGCGTAGACGGAGTAGCCAAAAATGTCCAAATCATGGCTATCCGTGCTGTACCCGATGGAGATGAATACGATAAGGACATTGCGCGAGCCATACGATATGCTGCAGACAATGGGGCAAAAGTGATCAATGCCAGCTTTGGAAAATCCTTTTCACCCAATTCGGAATGGGTATATGATGCATTGAAATATGCAGCAGAGAAAGATGTGCTCTTCGTCCATGCAGCCGGAAATGATGGAAATGATTTGGATAACCCTTCCAATCCCAACTATCCAAATGACCATCAAATGAAAAACAGTCCGGAGATCGTTGAAAACTACCTTTCTGTGGGTGCCTTGACCTCTTCTTTTGATTCGGATATGGTTGCTTCTTTCTCCAACTACGGAAAAGTCAATGTGGATATTTTTGCTCCAGGAGCAGCCATTTACTCCACCATGCCCAATGACGAATATGAATATCAAGGCGGTACTTCCATGGCCGCTCCTGCTGTAGCAGGTATAGCCGCACTTATTCGATCCTATTTCCCGAACCTTACCGCGGCACAGGTCAAGCAGGTTATTTTAGAATCGGGCTTGAATCTCGACATCCCTGTGACAGTTGGTGGGGCAGATGGAGACGAGAAAAAGCTGGCTGAAATCTCCAAAACCGGAAAAATTGCCAATCTCTATAATGCACTGATTAGAGCAGCTGAGCTTAGCAAATGAGTTGAGATAAAAAGCAAAAAGCCCTTGTTGTTCAGTTTTGAAAAACGGGGGCTTTTTTAAAGGTAACTTTTAGGATCAGGTACAGGCAATTTTATTGACCCGATTTTGGTGTCTTCCTCCTTCAAAATCAGTGGATAAGAATATCTCCGCCAGTTTTTCAGCCAATTCATAAGAAATGAATCTTGCCGGAATAGCCAATACATTGGCATTATTGTGCTGTCGGGCCAAAGCGGCTAGGTCTTCATTCCAGCAAAGGGCTGCACGGATGCCTTGATGCTTATTGGCGGTAATCGCCACTCCATTTCCACTTCCACAGATGACTATTCCTTGGTCAAACTCTCCGTTTTCGATAGCCGTGCAAAGCGGATGGACATAATCCGGGTAGTCAACAGATGCAGAAGAAAAAGGACCAAAATCCTTGACTTCGTAACCTAAGGCCTCCAGCTTCTCTACCAACTTACCCTTGTATTCATATCCGGCGTGATCTCCGCCAATAGCTATCTTTTTCATCTTTTTATTCGTCTTCAGATCCTCGGTTTCTTTGATATTCTGCCTCTTTCAGGGCTCTTTTCTTCTCCAGTCTCTTGGCTATGCTGATTCCGATTTCATACAGCACCAAAATCGGCATGGCAATCAGCAGCTGACTGATTACATCCGGAGGAGTAATGATGGCCGACACCACCAAAATCACGACAATGGAATGCCTCCGATAGGCTTTGAGCATCTTGGAAGTAACCAATCCCGACATGGAAAGGAAATAAACCACTACGGGCAACTGGAACATTATGGCAGAAGCCAATACCAGCATAGTCAAAGTAGTGACATAGGATGTAATGTCAAACTCATTGGTGATGCTCGGATCCAGCTGATAGTTGGAGAGGAAGTTGATCGAAAGCGGAGAAAGGACATAATAGCCAAAGGCCGCGCCAAGCAAAAAGAGAAGGCTGACGAAGAATACTGCTCCCCTAGCTGCATTCTTTTCCTGATCATACAGTCCTGGACTGATAAATCTCCATACTTCCCAGAAAACGTAGGGAAATGCGGCAATAAATCCCACCACAAAACTGGACGTCATGTGCATGGAAAACTGCCCAGTCATCTGACGGCTTTGAATCGTAAAAGGAAGTTCATCGATACAAAGCGCGGTAATTCCCAAGGAATTTCCAATCTGACAGAGAAAGCGGTAAGTGAAGAAATCGATTTTGGACGGACCCAAAATAATCTGCCCAAAAACGATGCTTTTGGCCAAAAAAGCCAAAACAGTAAAGATCAGAATAGCCGCCACAGACCGAAGGAGATGCCAACGCAAGGCCTCCAAATGGTCCAAAAACGACATTCCTTCTTCTTCCTCTTGATATTGATCTAATGCCACTTTGGGGGAGAATAATTAATACAGGGGAAACTGAACCATCCAGTCGTTGACTTCGGATTTGATTTTGGCTAAGGCTGCTTCATCCGCATGATGCTGCAAAGCTCTGTCGATCAAATCCACGATCTTGATCATGTCTTGTTCCTTCAGACCTCGGGTAGTCACTGCAGCAGTTCCCACTCGCATCCCTGAAGTCACAAATGGTGATTTGGTATCAAAGGGCACCATATTTTTATTGATAGTAATGTCCACTTTGCCCAAGGTCTCCTCGGCGAGTTTGCCGGTCAGGTTCTTGTTTCTCAGGTCGATCAGCATTAGGTGATTGTCCGTTCCTCCGGAGATGATTTGATAGCCTCTAGATACGAACTCATCGGCCATGACGGATGCATTTTTCTTTACTTGAAGGACATAGTGCATGTACTCATCGGAAAGCGCCTCTTCGAAAGCCACCGCTTTTGCTGCAATGATGTGCTCCAAAGGCCCACCTTGAGTCCCCGGGAAGACGCCCATGTCCAGTAGAGAAGACATCTTTCTGATTTCACCTTTTGGAGTGGTCAATCCCCAAGGGTTGTCAAAGTCCTCTCTCATCAGAATCAAACCTCCCCGTGGACCTCTCAGCGTCTTGTGGGTAGTGGTGGTGACGATATGACAGTGATCAAGCGGATCATTAAGCAAACCTCTTGCAATCAGCCCGGATGGATGGGAAATATCTGCCAAAAGAAGGGCACCCACTTCATCTGCAATCTCTCTCAGACGCTCATAATCCCAATCTCTGGAATAAGCCGAAGCCCCGCAGATGATCATTTTGGGTTTTACCGCAAGGGCCTTTTCTTCTACCTTGTCGTAATCGATCATTCCTGTCTTCTCCTCCACTCCGTAGAAATGCGGCTCATACAATTTGCCGGAAAAATTGACCGGAGAACCATGAGTGAGGTGTCCACCATGTGCCAAGTCAAAACCGAGAATCGGATCCCCTGCCTTCAGACAAGCTAAAAACACGGCAGCATTAGCCTGAGCCCCGGAGTGGGGCTGTACATTGGCCCAAGTGGCACCAAATAATTGCTTAGCCCGATCGATGGCAATCTGTTCGATTTCGTCCACCACTTCGCATCCGCCATAGTATCGCTTGCCAGGAAGTCCTTCTGCATACTTATTGGTCAACACACTGCCTGCGGCTTCCATGACCTGCTTGGAGGTGAAATTTTCGGAGGCGATCAGCTCAATTCCTCTCTTTTGTCTGTTTTCTTCCTGTTCAATCAGATTGAAAACCAACGAATCTCTTTTCATAATCGGGGGGGTTGAAAGCAAATTATTTGGCCGCTATTATTTTTCTATTGCTGCCTTTTCTTTAACAAGTCCCAAAAATAGCCCGAAAGTCCCTATTATCCAATGTGGACAGGGACTTCAATCCGGTAAAAATCAGGGGAATTTCAAAAGGAAATCCAAGTCAAAATCTTTTCCTTTCTTCCTGAGAAAAGAACGTGTCGAAATTCGTAGATCTGGCCAAAATAGCCAGGGTATCTTCCTCAAATTCGTATTTTTGGGGATGTTTGACTTTAAGTTCCAGCCTGAAACTTACTTTTCTGAGGAAACCACTTCCGTACTTTTGATCCGAATCAGCTTTCCTGAAAGTACTTGGGGAGAACAAATCAGCATTTATGCTCATCAAGGTCAAGGAAAAATCACCTACGAAGCAGTGGATTTTTATGGAAGTGAATACCTGCTTATTCCTTCATCGAGCTTCGAGCCTTTGACTTTTGATGATGCTGTCTATTTAGTGGAAGGAATGCAGCTACACCCCGAACAAGAGGAATCCGGCATGCAGCTGGTTTTGGATGGAATACCGGAGGCAGAAAGTATCTTCTATCCCGAAATGAAACGGTATTTCGCCGAAAAAAGAAAAAACTTCGGATTGGATTAAAAGTCCAAAAGTGCCTGCTTTTGCTCAGATACTTCTTTGGTTCTAAACCAATATTCGTAGGTATCAAAATCCAAACAATCACTCAGCTCGATTCCCTGAAAAATGATTTTCTTCAAAGAATCCATAGGCAACCAAGCACGCAAGGCTCGGATTTCATCCCTCGATAGCTGAGAAAGTTGAATCCATTTTTGCCCATTGATAAAAATCGGTATAAGTTTAGTCATAGAAAAACAGCTTATTTCGAAACAAAACTAAGCTGATTTTCAAAGGGATACAACAAAACCAAATTAAATTAATGTTAACCGAAAATAATTTTTAGAATCTTTGGCAATGACTGGAGCAGTAGTAGCATTTGCCTGTTTGTTTTTGGGCCTGATTCTTCAAAAGGTCCCACGCTTTTCAGCCGAAAAAGCTGCGAATTGGGTACAGACCTACCTCATCTACATCGTACTCCCCGCTTTGGCTTTATTGTACATTCCCAAAATCAACCCTTCCTGGAATCTCCTCCTGCCGATTTCTGCAGCTTGGTTTACTTTCCTACTTTCTTGGGGGATTTTTGGCTTTCTGGGCAAAAAGCTGAATTGGGGTAGAAATGTAACCGGATGTCTGATCATCGTGGCAGGGTTGGCCAATACTTCTTTTTTAGGATTTCCGGTGATTGAAGGGCTATATGGAAAAGAAGGCCTTCCCATCGCCTTGCTGATTGATCAGGGAGGTTCCTTTTTGCTGGTTTCTTCCATTTCCATTTTGGTAGGCTCACTGTATGGCAATCATCATGAAAGTCTAGCCAAAGTACCGCTTCGGATTATCAAATTCCCTCCTTTTGGATTTTTGGTGGGAACTTTAGCCATGAGCGTTTTGGAAATCCCAACTCCTGAGTTTCTACTCCTATTTTTAGATTTTATAGGAAAAACGATGCCTCCTATGGCTCTTTTGGTCATAGGCTTGAGGTTTTCCCTCGACATGCAGGCCATCACTTCCCGGTTTTTCTGGTATGGCATGGGCTATCGGCTGATTTTGGCTCCGGCGCTGATCGCTTTGATCTACGCCAACTGGATGGACAGCCAATCGTTGGAGTACAAAGTCACTGTGTTGGAAAGCGGCATGGCTCCTATGATTACAGGATCGATTATCGCCATCCAATTTGGACTTCAACCCAAGCTGGCCACGCTTCTTTCCGGATTGGGAATGCCAATTTCAGCGATCACTTTGGCTGTTTGGTATTTGGTTTTGGGTTAGCCTTTTCCCCAAAATTCATCCAAAACACCAAGAAACTCAGCGTGAATAGCCCCGTTGCTGGCCACAATATTTCTCCCAAAAATGTAATCTTCGCCTCCTGCAAAATCAGTCACTTTTCCTCCTGCTTCCTGCACGATGATTACCCCTGCGGCCACATCATAGGAGTTGAGATTGTACTCAAAAAATCCCTCGGTGCGACCTGTAGCTACATAACAAAGGTCCACGGCAGCCGAGCCTAGCCTTCTCAACCCATGCGTCTTCTGCATCAGAGACTTCATGGAGTTCAGATATCGGTCAATCAGCTCAAAATTATAATAGGGAAAACCAGTGGAAATCAAAGAATCGGCCAAGTTGGAGGCTTTGCTGACATGAATTCGGGTGTCATTGCAAAATGCCCCGGAGCCTTTGAGCGCATAAAAGCATTCGTGTCGGTTGACCTCATAGACCACGCCCATGATTACCTCCTTATCCTCCATGAGAGCAATACTTACTGAAAAGACAGGGATACCATGGATAAAATTGGTTGTCCCATCCAAGGGGTCGATCACCCAATTGTACTTTTCTCCTCGGGTGACATTCGTTCCCTCTTCAGTAATAAAGCCTGCTTCGGGAAGTATCGCTGACAAGCGCTCCACGATCATTCGCTCGGCTTCCTTGTCTACGTAGGAAACGAGATCATTAAAGCCTTTATGTTCTACTTTATCGACGTCAAAATGCTGCCTTTCCTTTCGGATAAAGGAACCCACTTCTTTTGCAATCTGTTGGGTTTCCTCCAAAAGTTGGGCAAGGGTTTCTTTAGTAAGCATGATGGGGGGGTGTATTTGGTTTTTGACTTGACTAATCCCGAAAATAGGAAAAGGTTTGAAGATTGAACGTTAATTTTCGCTCAAGTTTTTCAATCTTCTGATTTCCAACGAGCTTGCTTTCGCTCTTGCTTTTCCTCCCGGGTTTCTTTCTTCTCCGGCTTTCCGGCGACGAGAAGAACCAATTCTCCTTTCAGAGGGTGGCTTTCGTAGTAGGAAATGAGCTCAGAGAGGGTTCCCCTTACATTTTCCTCATGCAGCTTGGTCAACTCTCTAGATACTGCGGCCTGACGATCCTCACCAAAAGCCTCCGCAAGTTGCTCGAGAGTCTTCATCAAGCGATGGGGAGACTCATAGAATATCATGGTGCGGGTCTCCTGAAGCAAGGAGTCAATGCGGGTTTTTCGGCCTTTTTTATGTGGAAGAAATCCCTCAAAGACAAAACGATCGTTTGGCAGTCCACTGTTTACCAAAGCAGGAACAAAGGCTGTGGGCCCAGGCAGACACTGTACCTCAAGCTCATTGGCCAGTACTTCTCTGACCAATAAAAACCCCGGATCAGAAATGGCGGGAGTTCCTGCATCGCTGACCAAGGCAAATACTTCTCCCTTTCGCATGCGCTCTACCAATTTTTCAACAGCCTTATGCTCATTGAAAATGTGATAGCTCTGCAAAGGACGAGAAATCTCTAGATGCTTGAGCAAAATGCCGGAAGTGCGGGTATCCTCTGCCAAGATGGTATCCACCGATCGTAAAACCTCCAAAGCCCTGAGGGTAATGTCCTTTAGATTCCCGATAGGGGTAGGGACTAGGTAAAGGCTGACTGAGGGAGTATCACTCATGAAGAGAGCTGATCGATGGCTTGAGCCAATTTATGGTCTTTTTCTGTGACTACATTGCCCGCATCGTGTGTGGTCAGTTCTATGATCACCTTGTTGTAGACATTGCTCCAATTGGGATGGTGCTGATGAGATTCTGCCAGAAATGCCACACGGGTCATAAAGGCAAAAGCTTCCTGAAAATCAGCAAAGGTGAATGTCTTTTTCAATCGGTTATTTTCTTCGCTCCACATAATTCTTCTTTTTTATAGTGAAATGACGCCTTCAATAGCTGAAGCTTGCTCGTAAATCTCGATGACCCGGTCGGCACTTTCGACCATCATCTGTACGGTAGTACTGATGTACTTCCCCCCAGAGCTGGGCTTCAAGCTTACTTCATGGGTCGGGAAAAGAGCGCCTACTTCCCCTTCTTTACCTGAGGGCACAATAAACTTAAACATATACAACATGGGAAATTGGCCCACTGCCTCCAATTTTTCCTTAAAAGAGGCTTTGTCAAACTTTCTTTCTTTCATCAGATCAATACTTCTACACGATTCACAAATCAAACAAAAAACCCATGTTTTTCAACATGGGTTCCTTTGTAGCTAATTAAAAGAATTTGTAGCGGTAATCTTTTACATCTGCCAAATCCTGCAGGGCCATCATGATTTGGTAGGACATTCGCTGGGAAGCGTTTTGGGTGAGCTGAGTTTGATAACCCGTGTAGTCTCCGATTTCTCCGGCAAGAGTCAAGGTATTCATCCGGGCTACTACTACTCCGATATCTTCCTGTACAGACTGAGTGATCTGTCCTGATTCTTTCAGAGAGAACAAAGCACCGATTGCCTTAGGGGCAAAACCTACGCCAGGAATTACAGAAGTGCTCAATCTCAAATCAGGAAGGTTATTCAAAGATGCATCTTCAAAGACCGCTTTCATTTCTTCCAAAGTGGCCTTGCCAGAAATCTTCTCCTTGATCATCGCTGCTTTTTTCTCATTCATCACCTGCTGCTTCACTTGCTCGCGTACATCCTCCAATTTGGCATCTCCTTCTTCTTTCTTTGCTACCAATGATGCAACCACATAGCTATTGTCCAACTCAAATACCGGGGAAACCTCTCCAATAGATGCATCTCCAAAAGCCCACATGATTACTGAACGTGCATTGGTCAGGTTGTTCAGGTTTCTTGCGTTGGCATCCACGTTGTTAGCTTGGATGATTCTGTAATTGTTGTCTGTTGCATTTTCGGTAAACTGATTTCTGTTTCCGCTTTGCGCAGCAAACGTATCCGCATTTCTGTAAGCCTCATCTCTGGTGGCATCAGAAGCGACCAATTCAAGTTCCAGAACAGCAAGTTTGGTATAATCAGACTGAGGCATTTCAGTGACTTCAATGATGTGGTAGCCATATTCAGTCTCCACCAGGCTTGGCAAAAGACCAGTAGCACGAGCTGCATAGGTTGCATTGGCAAAAGGCTCCACGAAGTCTTCTTTGGCAAACCAACCGAGATCACCACCGTTTTGGGCTGTTCCGTCCTGACCATATTGTCTTGCGGCTACAGCAAAGGCAAGTCCGCCTTTGATCTCTTCCAACACACTTTGAGCTTGATCTTTTACGGAAGCTTTGCCGGCATCGTCCATTCCCTCAGTGCTGAATAGGATATGAGAAGCTCTCATTCTAGGTGTACCGGAATACTGGTCAGTCACCTTGTAGGTCACGTAGGTAGAATTGGCAGTGATGAATGGTCCGTAAGTTTCACCTTTTTGAATTTCACCTACATTGCTGGTCAGGCTAGCCGGTAGCTGATCACCGGGTCTGTAGGTTTGGAAAGGGAACTGCACTTCAGAGAATCTGCTCACGAAAGCAGAGTCTTCTGTAGAAGCTTTCAATTCTTCAGTCAACTGAGTAATGTTGGAAATCACCTCAGCAGAATCCTGGCCGCTAGGCAGAATGCTGAAAGATACATATTCAATATTCGCTGAGTTCCCTACCTGGAACTTCTCCTTGTTCTTGTTCAGATAAGCAGTAAGCTCGCTGTCTGAGATGGTCACTTCGCCATCGGGAATCACATAGTAAGGAATGTAAAGAATAGAGGCATCGGCAATGGAATTGGCTGCTTTGTATTCCATTTTTGCTTCAGCTGTAGTTGCATACTCAGAGGTAGCAAGGAGATTGTCGTATTTCACCCGCTTCCTTGACTGTGCGAAGAGCTGCTCTTGTTGTGCCCAAAAGGCTTGCTGTGCAGGATCCGCAGTCTCCAAAGACTGAAGGAAGGAAATCAACTGATTTTTGTCGAATTGACCGGTCTGAGGGTTCACCAACTGGGCACGGAGTTCAGGCACGATGTTTTTGCCCTGCACCATATCCACAAGTTCTGCATCAGATACAGTCAAGCCTAGCTTTTCATATTCTTCGTCGAAAACCCGCTCCACGATCATTGCCTGCCAAGCCTGCTCTCTCACGGAAACCATTTCAGCCTCTACCGGGGCACGCCCTGTTCTTTGCTGAAAGGAGAATTTGAACTCCTCGATTTTCTGAGAGTATTCCTCAAGCGTGATATCTTCACCCGCTATTTCTCCGACAATATTCTGATTGCTGCTGAGCAGGGTAGAATTGGGACTTAATAAATCTCCACCCAGGAGAAATAAAATCAACCCGCCGGCGATCACACCGATTGCGAGACCTGTCCGCTGTCTTATTTGCTTAATTAACGCCATTATTTTGTACTACGCTTTTTAGAAGTGTCGCAAAATAATAGCATTACCCTCGAAATTCAAAATCCCATCCCAACAAAGTCCAGACTCAAAAAATGTCAGAATCACTGATTTTCAGCCTGACCGTATCTATTCGGTGAGCTTGTTTGGACATGACGGTGAAGGTATATCGGCCTATCGTCACACTTTCTCCTTTGTTGGGCAGGTTTTCGGTAAGAGAAAGAATCAATCCCGAAAGGGTCTCAAAGTCCCCATAAGGCAGTTTCCATCCGTATTTTTCATTCAGATAGTCTATCTCATGCCGGGCACTGAGCAAAAACTCATGCTCGTTGATCTTTTGCTCCACCAAGTCATCCTGATCGTATTCATCATCGATTTCCCCGAAGATCTCCTCAATAATATCTTCCATGGAAACGATCCCGCTTGTGCCCCCAAATTCATCCACAACCAGGGCCAAGCTTTTTCTTTCCTGAATAAACTGAATCAGCAACTCGTTGGCCAAGCCTGATTCCGGAGTGATGATGATCGGAGTCAGGATTTCCTCAATGGTCTTGGGCTTTTTGAATAGCTCTAGCTGATGGCAATAGCCGATCACCTCGTCGATTGTCTCCCGGTAAACGATCACTTTGGAATGACCGCTTTCTTCAAACACCTTTTTCAAGTCCTGAATGCTGTCTTCCACCTCCACAGCTACGATATCTGTCCGGGGAATCATGCACTCACGGATACGAATAGTTTTGAAATCGATCGCATTATCAAAAATCTTCGTGTCGATCTCCACTTTTCCCGGAGCACTTTGGGACTGACGAAAATGCTCCTTGATAAAGGAATTTAAGTCGGTAACGGTAAAAACGGGCTTTTCCTCGTTGTATTCCAGCCTCAGGATTTTAGTAATGAAAAATCGGGACATCTGTACAATCGCCCAAACCAAGGGATACATGGCTAAGTAAATCCCCCAAAATGGAATGGCAAAAAGGCGCAGCATGCTGTTGGGATTCAGCATGAAAAGGCTTTTGGGAAGAAATTCCCCCGTAAATAGAACCACCAACGTGGAAAGCAAAGTCTGAATGATCAACACAGAACCCTCGTTGTTAAAAAAAGGCGGAAGTAAAGCGCGAATGGGAGGCTCGAGAAGAAAAGCCATAAAAATACCATACAGGACTAGCATGATGGTATTTCCTATCAAGGTGGTTCCGATAAATTGGCCGGGATTGTTGACAAAGCGGCCCAGGATTTGTCCTGAAAATATTCCCTGCTTGCTCTGAAGCTCGATCTGCAGCTTATTGGACGAGATGAAAGCCATCTCCATTCCGGAAAAAAACGCCGAAAAAAGAAGGGTAATCAATACATAGATCAAATAGGAAATTTCCATACTCAGCGTTTCTTTTTCTTTTTTTCCAGTCGGGAATCAGGCTTGGAATCTACGGGATTGCTGTTTTTTCTAAGCTGAAACCAAAACAAAAGCCCCACAGCCATCATAAAAATAGCATAAGACCCCGTAATTCCCACGGTCAGTGCCTGGTGAATCCCGATGATAATCAGAGCCAGTGCCAAAGACAAAATCAATACATCTCCAAGTTTCATATTCCTTCTCCCGGTAATAGGGTACGGCTGTCCCTTACTTGTTTCAACTGATAGTTGGAAAAGCTGTCGTCAGCCTCCATGCCTGTCCCGTTGAAAAGGGTCTGCCGCTCCTGTATGGTTACAAATTTGTCCGTGTAGATTTTTTTCTCCGCCTGATTCCAAAAGATCTCCTCAGTCTGCAGCTTTTGGTCCTTGATCAGATTCTGGATCTGCACATTGCCTTCGCCTCGATAGAGATTGGATTGCTTGTCAAAATACCCCCTGTCAGCACGCATGGTCGTTTCCAGCACACCTTCCACGGTGTAGAACTTGATGTCAATTCCTTGGGGAAATTCCAGATTTCCGTTTTTAAACTCCAGCTGCAGAGGAGCTTCAATTTCAGATCGTAATACGGCCGAATCACTGTGAATCAAAAGCACATCCTTGGCTTCATTGATCGGGCCATCATAGACTTGAAGTGCATCTAGATTGACTTCCTGACCGCAGGAAAACAAGCCAAAAACGATACAAACTCCAATCCCAAACAGGCGAAAACTCGAATTCATAGGGCAAAGATAGGTTTTCTTAGAATTCCTTATTAAAAGAAAAAGGGCAGCCTTTCGACTGCCCTACCTTCAGATTTTTATAAAGATTAATCTCTTGTAGCCAAAGTCACTGTCTCCCCTACCCAGCATCCGGTGCTGATGGAACCTCCTGGCTGTAGGCCTTCGGTAAATAATTCCTCCTTGGATGGGAATCGGGATCTAGCTTGAGACATTCCGGAAGAGTTACCTGCTCGCTGATAGGCCGCATGGGCAGCGATAAAGATAGAGTAATCCTTCGCACGGCTTTCACCTCCACGACAGTCATTGAATGAAGACATGTACAAGTCACCGATCAAAGAGTAAGCAGAAGCATTCAACTCCGGATCCAAAGCCGCAGCGTCTCTTGCAGCGGTTCTTGCAGCAGACTTTCTACCAGCTTGAGTGTGCACTTTAGCCAATTCCATCTGAATTTCTCCTTTTTGCTTGTCTGTCTCGGCTAGGGTCAATGCCTTTTCCAAAACAGGCTGAGCTTTTTCAAAGTCACCCGCTGCCATATAACGCATCGCTCTTACTTGAGAAGTCGCGAATGTTGGATTGGTAGAGTCTTTCAATTCCAAAGCAGCCAGGAAAGAGCTGGAAGAGAAACACTTGTACTGCACAGAATATTTGAAAATCTGGTCAGCAATTTCCAGGTTGGTAGGATCAGCAGCCAACTTAGGACCCATGGTATTCTCAATAAAATCGCAGTTGATCAGCTCCATGTTGATCAATACCTGCTCGAGCAAGCTTCTTGAGCTGGTCACATCCTTACCTTCTGCCTCCGACTTATTGAGCAATTCGCTCGCCATATCATACTTAGCCAATACCTGCTCTCCGGTGTAGGCTTTGTTGTAAGCATTATTTAAATAGATTAAGTTGAAATATGCTGCAACTAGTTGGTGATTGATATTACCATTAAGTTCTATTGCTCTTTCGAAATCCTCAATAACACCACCTACTCTTTCTTTATCATTTTTGAAGAACTGATAGCCGAAATACGCCTTGTTTTCGATCCACTTGGGGGCATTGTCGAAAAGCTCTTCTCTTTTGTCATAAATAGCCATTACACTGTCCTGATAGACCAGCTTTTGTGCTGCATCTTCAGTCTTGTCGGCTGCTCCTTTATAGATATTGACACCGTTGATGTATAGTGATTCATTAAGGTTAGGCACATTAACCAAAAGCCAATTCAATGGCTTGGTCGCCTCAATGAATTGATCAGATTTCATGTAGTCGGTGTAGGCAGCGTTCAGTTCACGCGCCTTGGCCTCCTGAGCAGGATCAGCAGGCCAGTTCCAGCCGTCCTGAGCCTGTACATAGCCAGCCAACAGCACTGCTCCTAGGGCAAGAAAGGTTGATTTAAGTTTCATATCTGTAAGGTTTTAATCGGTTGCTATTTAATAATCTGGTTTTTCCTGTTTTGGTTTAAATTCACTTTTTTTTATTCAAATACCCGCTTGTAGAACCAGCTATTATCGTTTAGAGAGAGGCCTAATGTAAAGTTGACATACGTCTCTCTAATTAGTCCGTTTTCCAAAGTCCCCCTTCTTCCCGCCTTGAAAGCAAAGTTGATCAGGGATAGTTGATTCACAGGAATCGAAGTTCCAAAGTTGATGCCAATATCTGTGACCTCAGTCTGATTAAGCACGTAAGGGGTACGCTGATACTCCAATCCGAAGCGGTAAGTGGCCCGGTTGAAGATATTGTCAAAGTTCAGGTAATCGGGAATAAACTGAAAACCAAGCCCCACTTTTTGGGTTGCTTGAAGATTCAGAGGATCTCCGAAAAAGTTTCTAAATTCTGAAAAGTCCTGATATTGACCTTCCAAGCCGATGGCGAATTTGTTCATTTTTTCGTAGGAAACGCCAAATCCATAAAGTTCTGGGATATAAATACTTCCCTTTACATCATTGGCGATGAGGTCTCCATCTGAATCCGGGTCGCTAGCTTGGCCAATTCCTGCCAATTTTGCAAAACCGGTTCCACTAACGTTACCTAATCTCTGATAAATGGCACCAAAGTGTAGATTTCTTTGATCTGCCACCTTTAACTGGTAATGGGCACCCACTTTGAAGCCCACATCGGAAACTGTTAATCTTTCATAATATTCTGATGGGTTGCCTACCTCCGAATTATTTTCATTAAAAACTAACAGTTGATTGTTTCTGATGGTGGATCCGAAAAGGTAGGATCCGTGAAAACCGATGCTAAGATTTTTTGCCAATAAATAGCCAAAACTTAAATAAGCCTCAGAAATACCTCCATCTCCCGTCAAGAAATTATTGGCAGTCAAATCAGAATTGTCCACCTGGCTCGATACCTGAAGATTATAATTCACACTGGTCACCTGGCTGAGACCAATCCCGGAGGTAAATTTTCCGGGCTTAAAGGGCAAAGACACTGCGATATAAGATAATCCTCCTCCATCCACGAGAGTAGATTCCTCTCCATTGGCCACATTGGAACGGTCGTAATTGAATGCCACCTGAAAGTTAAAAATGGTATTGCTGGTGGAAAGCGCCGGATTGACCACATTGGCATGCCATCCCGTACCATAACTGATCCCCAGACCGCCCATGGCCTGATTATGAGTGAGACCGGAGTAGTTAAATTCACCGATACCCACTGCAGTGTACACAGAGGAACTGTTTTGGGCATGGCCCGAAAAGATGACAAAAAGGGCGCACAACAGCCCTAGAGATTTCAACCCTATTTTACTCAACATTGTGGTTTAGAATGCAATTCAATCCGTGGAGGACCAAATTTGGGACTACAAATATGTGGTCTTTTGCCAATGAAACAAAAGAATGAGCGTCTCCCCCGCAGATAAATGCCCGAATTTCAGGAAATTTAAGACGAAAGGCTTCGAGATGACCCAATAGCTCGTACTCCAGACCATACCAAACTCCCGACTGCATACAGGCTGTAGTGGTATCGCCTACAAATGATTCCGGCTTGGTTTTCAGCTCCACCAAGGGAAGCCGGGCAGTAAAGGAATTCATGGCTTTGGCCCGCATCTCCAAGCCGGGACTTATCACCCCGCCTAGGAATCTTCCATTTTCATCCACCACATCATAGGTCACACAGGTACCTAGGTCTACAGCGACCACGGGCCCTTTTCCAGCAAGGGACCAAGCTCCCACAGCAGCTGCAATACGATCCAAGCCTAAAGTCTGTGGAGTAGCATACCCATTGGAAATGGGTAAGGGAGTTTGAGAACTCAGAAAATGGAAGGAAAAATGAAGCTTTTCTTTTAGCTCTTCTTCGGCGAACTTGACAGAACTGACCAATGCTTTAGAGAAAGAGATTTCAGCCCATTTTTCCACAGCCAAATCCAGCGAGGAGAAAGTATGTTCCTCGAAGAGTTCTTTCCCTTCAAATACCGCCGATTTGATACGGGTATTGCCGATATCTACTACGAGATTGCTCATCAGCGGCGAAAATAGACAGAAATAAGAACGGGCCTTTTCCATTCCTCCAATTATCTTTGATACACCCGATTACTTAACAATCTTTAACCCGATGCCCCATGTCCCAAAGCAACCATTCCATGATCGGCCTAATGTCAGGAACCTCCGGTGACGGATTGGATGTGGCATTTGTTCATTTCAAGAAAGAGCAGTCTTGGCAGTTTGATATCGAAGAGGCCAAAACTTTTCCCTTTCCAAAAGCCTTGGGAGAACAGCTTTCCCGAGCTCACCTTCTTTCAGCTTTGGATTTGGCACTTTTGGATGTGGAATTTGGCAGATGGATGGGTGAACAGGTCCGGGATTTTTGCGATGAATTTCAGCTCAAACCACTGGCAGTCGCCTCCCATGGGCATACCGTCTTTCATCAGCCCCAGCATGGGCTCAGCCTGCAGATTGGTAACGGATGGGCCTTGCGCGAAGCCTCCGGAGAGCAGGTAGTCAATGATTTCCGAATGCGGGATATTCAGCTGGGTGGTCAGGGGGCACCCTTGGTGCCTATTGGAGATCAGCTGCTATTCCCTCAGGTAGATTTTTGCCTCAATCTGGGAGGGATATCCAATATCTCTTTTGAAAAAGAAGGAAAAAGAGTCGCTTTTGACATCAGTCCCTTCAATCTTCTGCTGAATGCCGAAGCCCAAAAGCTGGGAAAACCTTTTGACAGGGGAGGAGAATGGGCCAGAAAAGGGGAATTGAACCTTCCTTTATTTAATGAACTCAATGCGCTGGACTATTATCAACTTAAAGGAGCGAAGTCCCTTGGCAGAGAAGATATGGAACATGTTTTTTTAACTCTTCTTGAAAAATCCGGCCTCTCACCAAAGGACACCCTTCGTACACTTACCGAGCATTACGCTTTTCAGATTGCCAGGGTGATTATGGAAAACAAATCCAAAGAGAGACCCCTGATCCTGATTACAGGAGGAGGTGCATACCATTCCTTTTTTGAGGAGAGACTGAATCATTACCTGAAAGGCTCTTGGGAAAAATATATTTCCGGTAAAGAATTGATTGAATTTAAGGAAGCATTGATTTTCGGATTTTTGGGATTGTTGAGAATTCTGGGAGAGACCAATACCCTCTCTTCGGTCACCGGAGCAGAAAAAGACTCTACCGGAGGGGTGATTTACTCCTGACCAGTCATCCCAAAGCATTGAAGCAGACGTTTTTATTTTTCTATTTTTGGGCCCGAATATAAACCCAATAGAAAGATGCAGGATCTGCTCAAAAAATTTGAGAATAAACAGCCGGAAATTGTCTTCGAATGGAGCGATAGCGAAACCGAAGCAGAAGGCTGGGTAGTCATCAACTCCCTCAGAGGAGGGGCGGCAGGCGGAGGTACACGCATGCGAAAAGGTCTGGACAAGCGAGAAGTCGAATCTCTTGCCAAAACCATGGAGGTGAAGTTTACAGTTTCAGGACCTGCCATAGGAGGAGCCAAGTCAGGAATCAACTTTGATCCAGCCGACCCAAGAAAATCAGGTGTTCTCGAGCGATGGTACAAGGCAGTCATGCCTTTGCTCAAAAATTACTACGGTACCGGAGGCGATCTCAATGTAGACGAAATCCACGAAGTCATTCCCATCACGGAGTCCTATGGCCTTTGGCATCCACAGGAAGGGATCGTAAATGGGCATTTTCATGCCAATGAACCTCAGAAAATCCGCAAAATCGGTCAACTCCGACAAGGAGTCTCCAAGGTGCTGGAAGATCCCAAGTTTACTCCCAATGGCCCCAAAAAATATACCGTTGCCGACATGATTACCGGATATGGAGTCTCAGAAGCAGTAAGACACTATTATAAAATATGGGGGGGAGAAATAGAGGGAAAGCGAGCAGTCATTCAGGGCTGGGGAAACGTCGGTGCTGCAGCAGCTTGCTTCTTGGCAGTAGAAGGAGTAAAAATTGTAGGCATAATCGATCGGGATGGAGGATTGATTCGGGAGGAAGGATTTTCTCTTGATGAAATACGCGAGCTCTTTCTTGCCCGAATTGGTAACAAACTTACCCATGATTCCCTGATTCCTTTTGAGGAAATTAATGCCAAAATCTGGGATCTGAAAAGTGAGATCTTTATCCCTGCAGCTGCCTCGAGACTGATCACCCAGGAACAAGCAGCACGCATGGTCGACGCAGGACTGGAAGTAATTTCCTGTGGTGCAAATGTGCCATTTGCAGATCCTGAGATCTTCTTCGGACCGACTGGCCTATGGACCGATGATCGAGTAGCTGTAATTCCTGACTTTATCGCCAATTGTGGAATGGCAAGGGTATTTGCCTACCTCATGAGTGACAAAGCAGAAGTCACCGATCAGGCCATTTTCTCCGATGTATCCGAAACCATCAGAAAAGCACTAACCAAAACTTTCGAAAAAAGTCAGGCCAAAACAAAAATCGCTCAAAAATCCTTTGAAATAGCCTTGGCACAACTCGTGTAAAAACTGATTACCCCTATCCCCCGGATGCATTATCTTTTGGTGAAATCATTCGGGGGTATATCTTGAAGTTTGGACAATTACCCTCAAAAATTGTAGTTTAGCAGTTGCTCTTTTTGATAAAAAAGTTTTAAAAAATTAGATAATTTATCGAAATAGAGAACCCCAGCCTAGTCAATCGACCCAATGAAGAAATATTTAATAAGTTTTGCTCTTCTTTTCGGAATATTATTTTTTGGTTTGGTAGAAGCCAGTGAGACTTTAGCCAATGGAATGGTTGATTCTGTTGAATTGATTCAAGCTAATGCAGATACAGACACTCATTCCGGGGATGCTGCGCAAATCCACGCAGAGGAGGGCCACGGAGAAGCTCATCATTCTGCTCCTGCTTGGTTGGTGATTCCTTTTGTGACTTTGCTGCTAATGATTGCGACAGGGCCTTTGTTTTATGAGCACTTTTGGCATCATAATTATCCCAAAATCGCAGTTGGTTTCGCCATTTTGGTAGTCCTATACTATCTCTTTGTACTTGACAATGTCCACGGTCCCGTACATGCACTCGCAGAGTATGTACAGTTTATCGCCCTTTTGGCTTCGCTTTATGTAGCATCAGGAGGAATTTTGATTGAGATTGACAAAAAATCCACCCCAACAGCCAATGTAGCCCTACTACTAATCGGCGCGGTGATTTCCAATCTGATAGGTACCACCGGAGCATCCATGCTTTTGATCCGACCGTTTATCCGACTCAACAAAGCAAATATCCAAGCCTATCATATTGTATTCTTCATTTTGATGGTCAGCAACGTGGGTGGTTCACTGACTCCAATCGGAGATCCGCCTCTTTTCCTGGGTTTCTTGAAAGGCGTTCCATTCTTCTGGACCATTGAACACAACTGGCCTGCCTGGGCCATGGCTCTGGCCCTTTTGGCTTTGATTTTCTATTTTGTTGACAAGAAATTTGGCCAAGCTGCGGACGAAGAATATGCCGAGGAAGTGGCCTATTCCAACAAATTCTCCATGGTAGGCACCAAAAATTTCGGTTGGTTGCTCGTGGTCATTTGTGCAGTATTTCTAGATCCCAATGTGATCGAAGGCGTGCCTGCAATTGTCTATGACGGTCAAAAATTCTCATTCTTAAGAGAAATCATCATGCTCTCTGTGGCTTTCTTCTCCTATAAGTTTGCTGATCAGCGGGCACTCAAAGGCAATGAGTTCAACTTTGAACCTATTCGTGAGGTAGCTTTTATCTTCATCGGAATATTTGGGACGATGATGCCTGCCTTGGAACTGGTGGGCAATTTTGCCAAGTCTCCCGAAGGAGCTGTTTTGATTACGCCGAATACCCTGTATTGGGGTACAGGTACGCTTTCCGCAGTTTTGGACAATGCGCCCACCTACCTCAACTTCCTGGCAGCGGCTATGGCTTCCGAGGGTTCCGAGATTAGTAACATTGCTCAGGTAAGGGAATTTGCAGCCAACACGATGAATGATTCCGACACCACATTCCAGTTGCTGGCAATTTCGATCGCCTCAGTCTTCTTTGGGGCTATGACTTATATCGGAAACGGGCCCAACTTCATGGTCAAATCCATTGCTGAACAAAACGGAATCAAAATGCCATCCTTCTTCGGCTACATTATCCGATTCTCCATTCCTATTTTGCTGCCGATTCTATTCTTGGTTTGGCTGGTGTTTATTGCATTTGCTTAATTATTCCATTTACTCCAATGAGCCTTCTCAAGAATTAAAATCTCTTGAGAAGGCTTTTTTATTTAAGCTCAAACTCATTTTCTAAAATGGAAAATATTTTTTTCAAAGATTTTGAAATTTTCTGCAAGGTTGTCTTAACAAATTAGTAACTTCAAACAAGTTGACTTCCCCATTTTTCTGCCAAAATGAAAAAACCGACACTCTCCATATTGTTTCTGCTCGCTATCTTATTTTCCTGTCAAGAAGAGGATTTTCTTCCCCGTGGAACTCAATTGATGCTTAATCCCAATTTATCACAGTTCCCCGACTCGGTAGATCCATGGAAACCTTCCAATCCTGACGGAATCCAAATGGGAGTAAGCCGGGAGGTATTTGTAAGTGGAAACCGTTCCCTGTTCGTTGAAAACCCAGTCCGGGAAAAGGCTTCTGCCGCCGCTTGGTCACAAAACTATACTGGGCCAATGCCTGAACCGGGAAGTACTGTAGAACTGGTAGCCTTTATCAAAGGAGAAAATGTCCAAGACCTCACCGCAGGGGGAAGGGTATATATTATGGTAAGGACATTTCCTCAGATTAATCAAATCAGTGGAGAATCTACCGCATTGGATATGCAAGGCGATTTTGATTGGGTTTTGGTAAAGGCAACTTTGGATAACTTTCCGAAGGATGCAGAACGGATCGAGGTAAGTCTAAATGTACCCACTCTCACCTTGGGCAAAATATATTTTGATGAAATCAATCTGACCGTAAAGTAAATCCGGTCTGATTTCAGTCATTTACAAGCTAAGCTCCTGATGTCGAAAACAATCTGTCAGGTGATCATTGATTAGGCCTGTCGCTTGCATGTGGGCATAAATGGTCGTGGACCCCAGAAATTTAAACCCTCTTTTTTTCAGGTCTTTGGCCAAAGCATCTGATTCGGGAGAAGTCACTGGATAGGGGACTCCTCGCTTGAGTGAATTTTGAATGGGCTTGCCCCCTACAAAACTCCAAATGTACTTGGAAAAAGTCCCGAATTCGGATTGGACTTCTAGAAATCTCCGTGCATTGTTGATCGTAGCCAAAATTTTCAGCCGATTACGGATGATTCCACTGTCTTGAAGCAGTTCCTCCACATAGCTATCCGGAAAATCAGCAACAATCCGATAATCAAAATCGGCGAATGCCCTTCGATAGCCTTCTCTTTTCTTCAATATGGTAGCCCAGCTCAATCCAGCTTGGGCCGATTCCAAAACCAAAAACTCGAATTGAACCCGGTCGTCATACACAGGCACTCCCCATTCCGTATCGTGGTAGTGGATGTATTCCGGAAAACCCAGACACCATGGGCAACGAATGATTTCAGAAGAAGGCATAGAAAAGGATTTGGATAAAAGTAGGCAAGAATTGGGAATTCCTTTTTTAGCACCTTATTTTTTGCGCTTTACCTATACAAAGGAAAAATGCATCATACCTCCCGACTTGAAGTAAGTGCCGGGGCTTACGCTCAAAATATAGAATTCCTAAGGACTCGGATTCCTCCTACTACCCAAATCTCAGCCGTGGTCAAGGGGAATGCCTACGGTCACGGAATTACCCAAATGGTAGAAATAGCCGAAAATGCAGGAATCCGGCATTTTAGCACGTTCAGCTCAGATGAGGCTAGAAAAGTAAATTCTGCAAAAAAACAGGAATCCGAAATCATGATCATGGGTATGCTATACCCTGAGGAGTTACCGGAATTGATTGTACAGGATATCCAGTTCTATGTTTTTGATTTCTGTCGTCTAGAGCTGGCAATTCAGGCAGCAAAAATGGTGGGGAGGCCTGCCAAAATCCACGTGGAAGTGGAAACGGGCTTTCACCGAACCGGCTTCGAGAATTCTGATTTACCCCAACTGATTCGAATTCTGAAAGAAAACGAAGTCCATCTAGCGCTAAAGGGCATCTGTACCCACTATGCAGGAGCAGAAAGCTCCGTCAATCACGAGCGGGTGCGAGGGCAGATTATAAGATTCAGGGAATTCAAAAATAGCCTGGAGAGAGAAGAAATTTACTTCGAGAGAACCCACACGGCCTGTTCGGCAGCCACCTTGCTTTTCCCGGAAACTCACGCGGATATGGTCCGCATCGGCATTGCCAGTTATGGATTCTGGCCGACTCAGGAGACTTTTTCCTTACTGAAGCATACCTTGGAAAAAGAAAATCAAAACCCCCTGAGGCGCCTTTTGACTTGGAAGTCAGAAATCATGAGTTTCAAGAAAGTGGCAAAAGGTGAGTTTGTAGGCTATGGCCTGAGCTTTTGCGCTCCCCGAGATTTGAACTTGGCCATAGTCCCCATAGGCTATTCCCATGGATACGGCAGAAATCTTAGCAATCAGGGACAGGTGCTGATTCAGGGGCAATTTTGTCCGGTGATCGGGACGGTCAACATGAATGCGATCGCTGTGGACATCTCCCACTTAAATGAATATACTCCAGGGGAGGAAGTGATTTTGATCGGAAATCAAGGGGAAAATGAAATCACAGTCGCCTCGTTTGCAGAGACCTCCCACTTGGTCAATTATGAAATGCTCAGTCGGCTCCCTTCAGAAATCCCACGAAAAGTTGTGGATTAGTAAAAAATGATGGTCTTGTTTCGGAAAGGCAAAACCTTTCTGTCAAGGTGGTAATTGATCGCCTTGGAAAGCGTCACTTTTTCAACATCCTGACCGATTTGCACCAATTCAGAAACTGTATTGTGATGCCGTACCCGGGCTACTTCCTGCTCGATAATCGGTCCTGCGTCCAGCTCCTCTGTGACATAGTGGGCAGTGGCCCCGATGATTTTCACTCCGCGCTCATAGGCTGCATGATAGGGTCTTGCACCCACAAAGGCGGGTAGGAAAGAATGGTGAATATTGATAATCCGATTGGGAAAGCTTCGGATAAAGTCTCCGGATAGAATCTGCATGTATCTGGCTAAGACTACAAAGTCCACTTGATGCTTTTCCAATAGCTCAAGCTGACGGTTTTCAGCATCTGATTTGTTTTGGGCTGTGACTGGAATGTGGTGAAAAGGAATCCCGAAAGCCCTGACTACATCTCCCAAATCGGCATGATTAGAAATCACCAAAGGGATATCCACCTCCAACTGTCCCGAATGATGCCTTCCCAGGATATCAAAAAGGCAATGGGATAGTTTACTCACAAAAATGGCCATCCTGGGTTTGGGAAAATTGAAATGCAGGGAAAACTCCATTCCAAACCTTCTTGCCACCTCCTCTGCAAACCGGGGACTGATCTCATCCTCTCTGAGCGCAAATGAATCCAATTCCCAAGAAGCTCTCATGAAAAATCTCCCCATCTCCTCATCCACATGCTGGTCTACTTCCAGAATATTGCCCTGATAGGTAAAAAGAAAACGGGAAACTTCAGCCACAATTCCCTTTTGGTCCGGGCACTGAATGATAAGTATGGCCTTTTTCATAGCTGTCGAAAGTTTGTTCTGCTTAAGAATTCCATATTTTCCAGGCTGCCTCAGCTTGGAGTTCCAGCATATCCTGCCCGTTTTTGGCTTTCCCTCCACTGTCCAAGCATTCCTTCATCAATCGGGTGACCGGAGGATTGTAAACCAAATCATAAACCAGATTGGAAGCGGTCAACTGATCCAATTGCAAATCGGGAATTCCTTCTACCTTGGGAAAAGTACCCAAAGGGGTAGTATTGATCAGAAGGGGAAAGTCAGAAAGCAGTTGAGGCTGTAATTGAAGCTGTTCATAGGTAACTACACCTTGGCTTTCACTTCGGGAAACAGAGAGAAAATTAACCCCCAAGTCTTCCAAGGCCTTTTTCACGGCTTTGGAGGCACCGCCTGTACCCAAAACCAACGCTGAAGGAATCTGATCTCCCAACCAGGCTTGAAGGGAATGCTTAAATCCGATATAATCCGTATTAAATCCCTTCTTCTTCCCTTTCCTGATTTGAATGCAATTAACCGCACCGATGGCCTGACATGCCGGGTCCAATTCATCAAGGTAAGCCATGACCTGCTCTTTGTGAGGAATGGTCACTGCCATCCCTTCCAGTTCAGGATTTTGCTGTACTACCTTCGGAAAATCTCCGATTTGAGGGATTTCGTAAAGGTCAAATTGACAATCGGCAATTTTCTCCCGTTCAAACTTCGCGGTGAAGTATTTCTTGGAAAAAGAGTGCCCCAAGGGATAGCCTATCAGCCCGAATTTTCTCATGCTTTTTGCAATTTGGAAGCCAGCCATTCGATCAGCAATACTATTCCTATTCCTCCGAGGAAAGCTAGAACAGCGGAAAGAATGAGTGGCTGCTCGCCTACTTTCTCCAGATATTCTGTGGGAAGAATATTTTCTGTCAAAAAAGGCTTTTGCTCTCCGCTCGAGGAGGTTCTCCAGGAAGTGACAATTTTCCAGGGCCAAAGCTCATTAACTGACCCCAGCATAAATCCGGAAAGTAAGCCAATGGTCACAGAATAATATTTTTTCAGCAGGTAAGAAATCACCCGACTGAAGGATAAAATCCCAACCACACATCCTGAAGCAAAAATTGCCAAAGTGAGCAGGTCCCTTTCGGAGACGGCTTTTAGAATCGTCTCGTATTTTCCCAAAATCAAAAGGATAAAACTCCCGCTGATCCCGGGTAGAATCATGGCACAGATGGCAATGGCCCCGGCCAGAAATGTAAACCAATAGGCATCAGGGGTGGTAGTGGGAGGAAGATTAGTCACCCACCAAGCCAGTGCGGTTCCTAGAATCAAAGCGAGAATCACACCTAGATGCCATCTTTGGATATTTTTCAGAATCAAAAAGGCACTGACCAAAATCAATCCGCAGAAAAAAGACCACAGGGGAATGGGGTGCTCTTCCATCAGGTAAGTAATGAGGCGGGAAAGCAAAAACACGCTTGTCAATATTCCCAATAGCAAACTGAGGAGAAAAGTCCCATTTACAGCCTTGTAGAATTTTTTGACTTCCAAATCCTTGAGCAGACGGAGATTGGCCAGATTGAAGGAATTAATACTATCCAAAAGGCGGGGATATATTCCTGCAATCAGGGCAATAGAGCCTCCGGAGACCCCGGGAACAATGTCTGCTGCTCCCATGGCCATCCCTTTGAGATAGTTTAGCCCGTATTTTTTGATGCTGTTCATAAAAAAGAAAGGCTGACCGACAATCCGATCAGCCTATTTGAAGTTAAATGATTTAGAGCTTGATTTCTCCCAGAAAGTGATCAAAAGTATCTCCACGAAGACCCAATCGGATCGTTTCGAGCGGAATCACTTCAGAAGGGCTGATATTTCCCAAGTTGACGTTAGCACCCAAAAGCTTGATAAACCAAACTTGCTGAGATTTTTGAGGTGCTTCCCAGATGATCTTTTCTTCCGGCACCTGGGTAAGAATTTCTTCCACCAGACCTTGACGTACTTCTCCTGAATCACGGAAAAGACCAACATTTCCTCCTTCACGTGCTTCTCCGATTACTTTCCAAGCACCTGCATTCAGTTCGGTTTGCATTTGTTCGATCCACTTGTAGGGAGGGATGATTTTGGCGGCATCCTTGGACCCCACTTCAGAAAGGACAGTAACCTGCTGAGCTAGGGTAGAGATAAATTCACACTTTTTATCGTGATTGAGAGATACCGACCCGTCAGAGACTTCGGCAAATTCCAATCCGTATTTGTCCAAAACTTTTCTGTAATCGTCAAATTGACCTCGGACAATAAACGCTTCAAAAAGTGTCCCCCCGAAGTAAACAGGAATACCTGCGGACTTGTAAACAGCAATTTTTTCAGCCAGATTTTTGGTCACATAGGAGGTCGCCCATCCAAGTTTGACAATGTCCACATAATCGGAACAGCTATCGACAAAGTCCTCTGTCTCTCTGAGGCTCAATCCCTTGTCCATAGCCATAGTAAATCCCGTAGTACGTGGCTTATCCGTCCGTACAGGGATGTTCTTCAATTCGTAATTCATTCGCCAGGTTTTAATATTTAGAGAGAGGGATGATCGTCCCTATACTGGGCAATGATCTTGTAGATAGCCTTTTGTTGCTTAAGTTCGGGCATAAGGTCATACAAGATGGTGTGCCTATCAAAGTCCAAAGTTAAGGCATTTTCCAAATATGAAAACGCTTCTTTGTATTTGCCCATTTTTATCAGGTAAACCACCATGCGATAGTGGAGTTCTGCTTCTTCCGGGGTTTCGTCAATTCCCTCTTTGACCACATCAATTGCTTCCTCAAATCGATTTTGCTCAAAATAAATCACCGAGAGGTTGACATAGGTCTCCATGATTCCAGGCTCCAGATTGATAGCCTCTTCATAAGCTTCTGAACTTGCCTGAAGATTGCCCAAATTGAACTCAGCATCAGCCAGTCCTACCCAGTAATTGGGATTGTCTTTATTGAGATTGAGGGCTTTTTTGAAATAATGAATGGCTTCAAAATACTTTTCCTTTTTGAGCATGCACATCCCCAAACCAAACCACGCGTCGTCGTATTCTTCGTCCAGTTTTGCAGACTTTTTGAAATACTTGAACGCCTCGTCTATTTTTCCCAGTTTCTCGTAGGCCGCTCCCATGTAGCAGCAATTTTCAGCATTGGCTCCTTCGCAATTGATTGTATTCTGATACGCTTCCAAAGCCGCTTCATACTGTTGGGTATTCATCAGCGAATTACCCATGTTGAAATAGGCGGAGGCAAAGGAATCATCAATCAAGAGAGCATATTCGTAGGCGCTGATCGCCTCTTCGAATCTTCCCAGACGGTTATAGACCACGCCAAGATTATACCAAGCTCCTGCTGAGTAGGGATCCTGATCGATAAACTCCTGATAAAACTCCAGAATCTCGTCAAAAGAGCCTTCTTCCTCAGTAATCATGGCCAATTGGAAAAGCGCATCTTCGTGATTGATACGATTTTTGACGGCCTCTTTGAAATACTCGCTGGCTTTGGTATTGTCTCCTTTGGCACGATATAAATTCCCCAGAGAATAATACACCTCCGCTTTGTCTTCAGCCAAAGGCAGGAAGTTTTCCAGCAAATCAATGCCTTCTTGCGGGTTTCCTGCCAAAATATTGGCATTGGCCAAGGCAAGAAGGATTTCTTCGTTGTTGGGAGAGAGGTTATTGAGGTTTTCCAAGATGGAAAGTCCCTCATCCAGCTCGTCATTGAAGATCAGACACTGGGCCTGAAGTAGACGAATTTCTACCGAAAAGGGGAATTTTTCCAAGGCATATTCCGAGGCTCTGAGGGCTTTCAGGAATTTCTGCTGATCAAAGTAAAAGCGGATGATGTCTTCCAGTTCTTCTTCTTCGAAATAGAGGTCCAGGTTGGATTTCAGGGAGTTTTCAAAGCGCTCGACGAGCTTTTTATCTTCTTCCCAGTCGTGATCATGATCTCCAGTCATTCGAATAGGTTAAGGTTTTCATAAGATACCAATTAATCGAGTAACGAAAAATGTCCCGGGGTTAAAATTTGTTGGTAAGAATAAATTTTTTAATCCAAATCCAATCAGGCATTTCGCTACGGTTCAGGTGAACAGCACTTTGGCCAAATAAGTTTATTTCTCCTCTCCTGTGGCCCATCGGATACTATCCTCTAGAGAATGGTATCGGTAGCCGAGTAGGGCTTGAACTTTTCGATTGCTATAAAAGGTCTTTTGTTGGGCAATCCGTACCGTTTGACTATTGAGAGGACTTTTGCTTAAGCCAAGGGCCTTCAAAATCCGATTGATAAATGAGGCTAATCCTACCCATTTTTTAGAAATGGGAATAAACGGCGCCTTAAGAGATAATACATCTGCTACTTTGCCGAAAAAATCCTGATAGGGAATACTTTCTTTGTTTAGAATAAATCGCTCTCCCCAAGCCTCCTTTTCTACAAGTTGCCTTGCCAAAAGGGCGGCATCCCTTACATCAATATAGTTCAGGTCTCCTTTTGGATAAAATTTATTCCCATCGATGACATAGTCCAAGATGGCGGTGCTGCTCCGGTGATGGGCTACTTTCCCTATCAAAATGCTCGGATTGATTACCAAAACCTGGAGTCCTTCCTGCTGTCCTCTCCACACTTCCAACTCACCCCAATATTTTGAGATCGCATAATCTGTGTTGAGTGGTGACTCTATCCATTTGAAATTTTCGTCAACCAGATTCAATTCTTGTGATCGACCTATTGCGGCCACAGAGCTCACATAGAGGAGCTTTTCGATACCTTCTGTGAGCATTGCATTGACCACATTTGCAGTGCCTTGGGTGTTGATCGCATATAGTGCTTCTTTTTCTCCGGGGTGAAAGGACACCATTCCTGCCGCGTGAACCACCAAGTCCATCCCTTTGACTGCTGAGAGCATCGACTCCATATCCCGGATATCCCCCTCATGCCAATGGACTTCAAAATCCAAGGGCTTCAACAAATCCAGCTTAGAATCTTTCCTTTTGAGCCCGTGAATATTGCCCAATTTGGAAAATTCTTGGGCTAAAAGACTGCCGTAAAGGCCTGTAATACCAGTGATTAGGATATTCATAAAAAGATCAAAGCCTGGAATTCAGCCATTCCATTTTTTTGATTTTCTGATACACTTTTTGGTTCTTCGGCAAAGTTCCAAGCATCTCGACATAGCGGGAGTTGTGGCAATCCGTCCCTAAAAAAGAAACTACCCCACGCTCAATCAGCATTTCTCCAAAGTCCTTTACCTGCTTGGAATAAAACCCGGTAAGTGAAAGAAGGTTAACCTGAAAAATCAATTTTCTGTCAATTAGTTCTTCCTGAAGTTTCTTGTCAGCAATCAGATACTGATATCTCTCTGGATGAGCAAGTACTGGCTGATATCCTGCCATTTCGAGATTAAAAATGATATCCAGAAGCATTTGAGGCTTATTGATAAAGCCTGTTTCCACCAAAATATACTTATCCCCAAAGGTGAGCAACTCTTCTCCTGCTTTGACTTTATCCAAAAAAATCTCGTCCATATAATACTCCGCGGCTGCATCAATCTCAAGTGCGATCCCTGCCTGCTTTGCGGCTTTTTTCAAATCTTCCAGTCCCAGCCGGATTATTTCGGGAGTATTCCGGTAGTATTCGGACATGATATGGGGTGTGGTTATCACCTTCTTCAGTCCATATCCTTCCAGAGACCTCAGCAAGTCCAGAGATTCCTCCATGGACTTGGAGCCATCATCTATGCCAGGGATCAAATGGGAATGCATGTCTGAACCCAGCCAGCTCAAATCCAAATCCTCAATTACTTCCTGCTTTCTTTTTAGAAAATCCAACCAGCTCATGAGAGTCCTCCTGTTTGTTCTTTAAATTCCTGAATGCTAGGCCAAAGTTTATCTTTTTCTGAGATAATCGGATCACTTACTCCCCAATCTATAGCCAAGGCAGGATCATTCCACAAAATCCCCCCTTCGGATTCGCGATTGTAGTAATTAGAACATTTGTAGACAAATACAGCATCCTCCAAAACAGCAAACCCATGAGCAAATCCCTTGGGAACATAAAAAAGATTGAATCGCTCTGAATCCAAAACAGTGGAAAAATACTTCCCGAAAGTCGGTGAGTCTTTCCTCAAATCTACCACTACATCCAGCACCTTGCCGCTTACTACCCGAACGAGCTTGGCTTGAGCATGAGGCTCATGCTGAAAATGCAGTCCTCTGACCGTTCCTTTCTGAGAAAATGACTGATTGTCCTGCACCCACCTCTCTTCTATTCCCAAATTGGTAAGCCAATCTTCCCGAAATGACTCCAAGAAATATCCTCGGTCATCATGAAAGACTCGCGGAAAAATTTCCACCAGGCCATCCAGATTGGGTATCTTTCGCAACTCCGCCATGAGGATATATTTTCTTCGGTTTATTGGAGGGCAAAATAACCACTCTACCAGAGAGTATCCTAACTATTGTGGGGAAATATCCCCAAATTTGCACTAAGATTCCACCAAAAAGGTTGAGTTTTAAAATCCTCTAAGGCAGGCCAATTGCCGGATAAGGCAAGCGCTTTCCCCCGAATATCATACCATGAGTAAACTTTCCAGAAAAATAAAAAACCTCTACGATACCGCACCCAAGGTAGAAACTGCTGTTTTGGTGACCCTGATCCGACAGCAGCAAAGTGACCAGGAAATCGAAGAGCATCTCGAGGAATTGGCCTTTTTGGCTGAAACTCTGGGTGTGAAGACGCTCTATCGATTTACTCAAAGAATGGAAAAACCGGACATCCGGACTTTCGTAGGGAAAGGAAAGCTGGAGGAAATCCAAGCCTATGTGGAGCATTTTGGGGTAGACATGGTCATTTTTGATGATGACCTTTCACCTTCTCAAATGAGAAATTTGGAGAATGAGCTCAAGGTTAAAATCTATGACCGTTCTCTGCTTATTTTGGATATTTTCTTGAAAAGAGCCCAGACCGCTCAGGCCAAAACTCAGGTAGAACTGGCTCGATTCCAGTATTTACTCCCCAGATTGACCCGAATGTGGACTCACTTGGAGCGGCAAAGGGGGGGAACAGGTACCCGGGGCGGTGCCGGTGAAAAAGAAATCGAAACGGATAAGCGGGACATCCGAAACAAAATTACCCTGCTCAAAGAAAAGCTTCGTGAAATCGAAAAGCAGGGAGTGACCCAAAGAAAGGGAAGGAAAGGTGTTGTCAGGGTAGCCCTGGTAGGATATACCAACGTGGGGAAATCTACCCTGATGAATCTAATCACCAAAACAGACATCCTCGCAGAAAACAAGCTTTTTGCCACGGTGGATTCCACGGTAAGGAAAGTCGTCCTGGATAATGTCCCGTTTCTCCTCTCAGACACCGTCGGATTTATCCGCAAGCTCCCCACTCATCTGATAGAATCATTTAAATCTACTCTGGATGAAATCAGGGAAGCAGATCTACTGGTTCATGTGGTGGACATATCCCATCATGCTTTTGAAGATCATATTGCCGTCGTTTCTCAGACTTTGAGAGAAATCAAAGCCGGAGATAAACCTGTCCTGCTGGTATTCAATAAAATTGACCAAGTCCAGCAGATGCCCACCGAAGAGGAATCCATGCATATCAGCGAGCATGAGCTTCAGGAAACCCGTTATCTGGATTTCAAAGCCCTTTCAGATGCTTATGAAAAGAAAAACGGAATCAAGCCTGTTTTTATGGCAGCTGGCACAGGAGAAAACGTGGATGGATTCAGGGATGCTTTGATCGCAGAGGTGAAAAAACAACACAGGAAAATCTACCCTCACTATCTGGAAGATGAGGTAGTAGATTGGAAAGGGAAATCTGAAGAATAGAATTCCTTAAAATCCGGGAATAGAAATGCCATTCACTCTTCGAAAGAGATTTAGGGCGTACTTATCTGTCATTCCTGCCACGAAATCCACTAAAGATCTCAGCAGCGGATAAGGATTCACCTCTGCGCCCCAGCCTTTCATCGGAAAATCCTCCGGAAGGAGTCTCAGGATGCTTTTGTCTTGACCGGAGAAGGCTTCCGGCTGGTAGAAGTGGTGATACAGTGCTCTGGAAAATACCGAAAGCAATCCCTCCAAAACCTGAAATCCTGCCGCTTCTTTTTCCAGAACTACTTTGGATCGGTAGATTTTCTGAACAGATACTCGTGATATTTCACCCAAAGCCTTGGCCGAGGGAATCATATCTGTAAGGGCCTTGTCAAAGGTGCCTTTGCGCATGTTTTCCTCATATTGAGCAAACACCTCCACCGTTTCCTGAATCAATTTCCCGATAGCTAATGCCCGTAAAGCCCCCAAATTCTGGCTTATTGAGCGATCCTTGAGCTTTTCCGGATCAAAAAGATCTCCTAGGATAGGCTTTAGCAGGTCTACAGTTTCTTCAAAATCCACCAAGCCCATCGTGCACCCATCCTCCAGGTCGATAATGCTGTAGCAGATATCATCTGCTGCCTCCACCAAAAAGGCCAAGGGATGCCGCACCCAAGAATCGCTGCTCAGCTTTTCTATTCCCAACACATCGGTCATCTGCTCAAAATCAACCAGCTGATTGATGAAAAAGCCATACTTCTTTTGACTTTTTCGGGCGATATCCCGTTGGGCTATCAAGCTTGGCCTTGGGTATTTGGTAAAGGCCGCCAGGGTGGCATAGGTCAGTTTCAACCCTGACTCCTTTGATACCAGCATTCGGAAACCTTGGGCATTTCCTTCAAAATTGATCAAGTCTGCCCATTGATCTATTCGGACATGCCTCTCCCAGCATTTTCCTTCGGGATGGAGGCGAAAGAAATCCGAAATGGCCTCTTCTCCTGCATGACCAAAGGGCGGATTTCCTATATCGTGAGTCAATGCCGCAGCTGCTACTATGGCTCCTATATCAGAAGAGTCAATACCCAGGGATTGAAGATTTGGAAATTTATTGATCAGGATCTCTCCGGAACCTTTCCCAAGGGACCTCCCCACACTGGACACCTCCAGACTATGGGTCAATCGCGTATGGACAAAAGCCTGATCAGGAAGAGGAAAAACCTGGGTTTTATCCTGAAGATTGCGGAATGGGGCGGAAAAAATAATCCGGTCATAGTCGATTTCAAATTCACTCCGGCCGGCATTGGTATTGATTTTCAAAGGACTGTCTCCAAATCGCCCTTTTGCCAAAAGTCTTTCCCATTTCATCATGCTCAAAAATAGAAACACCAATCCAAAAAAAGCCAATTTCAAGGATAATTGACTGAGCTTTTGAAGGACCATACTCCAAAAACTATTCGGGAATGAATCAATTAGACTAACTTTACTCCGTGAAGTACTTCAATAATATTCTCAGCTTTTTTTTCAGTCTCCTTCTGGGTTTTAGTTGCACAAGCCCAGACGAAAGTCCAAAAGCATTGGTCAATATCTTTTTGGTGGATGCACCTGCCCAATGGGATTCGGTCGTGGTAGAACTGCGGGGAGTGGAGATTGAATTTGTCCCATCGGGCAGAGAAGGGCAGGTAGAATCCATGTTTCTTCCATACGAACCCGGCAATAAGCAGGTCAATGTTTCTCTGTTGGTGGGTGGTGATATTCTTCCTATTTCCCGAAGGGAGTTTCAAATAGGAAATATCACTAAAGCCACCTTGAGGCTTGGGGAAAATAACTTCCTTTATCAGGGAGAAAGGGGATATCCGCTTAGACTTCCCAATGGTCAAACCGATTTCTCAGGAGACCTATCGATCCGACTGGAACCTGGCATATCCTACGATGTGATTATTGATTTTGACTTGGAAAAATCCATCAAAACGACCCAAACAGACCCCTTGGCATTTTCTTTTCAACCCACTTTGGATATTTACTCAGGAATAGGCTTGGGAACTGTCCAAGGCAGCATTTCCCCAACTACCCTCCAGCCTGCGATCTATGCCATACGGGATAGCGACTCCCTGAGCACGCATATGAATGCAAGTGGAACATATGTATTCCGTTTGGAACCTGGCACCTATACACTATTTATCGATCCTAAGGATGAAGCCTATGTGGCCGACACTCTATTGAATGTACAAGTGACAGAGGGGCAGCGAACCACAGCAGATCGGGTCACACTCAGCAAGAGATAGGCATGCAAAAAGAAGACTACATGCGGCGGGCTTTGGAATTGGCTGAAAACGGAATGGGGAGAGTTAGCCCCAATCCAAAGGTAGGTTGCGTGATTGTCCATGAAGGTCGAATCATCGGAGAGGGCTGGCATCAGCAGTATGGAGGACCTCATGCCGAAGTAAACGCCATTCAGGCTGTAGAAAATCCGGATTTGCTTCCCGAAAGTACGGTCTATGTCACTTTGGAACCTTGTGCCCATTGGGGAAAAACCCCACCCTGTGCCAATCTTTTGGTGGAAAAAAGGGTGAAAAAAGTAATCATCGCTGCCAAAGACAGCAATCCTTTAGTGGGTGGCAAAGGAATTGAAATCCTAAAAAATGCAGGAGTCGAAGTCGAAACAGGAGTTTTGGAAAAAGAGGCCCGATGGCAAAACCGGCGATTTTTCACCCAAATCGAGAAAAACCGTCCCTATGTGATGCTTAAATGGGCACAGACTCATGACGGTTTTGTAGCCCGACCCAACTTCGATTCCAAGTGGATCAGCAATTCTCAAAGTAGACAACTCGTCCATCAATGGAGAGCCGAAGAAGATGCGATTCTGGTAGGGAAAAATACGGCCCGCTATGATAATCCCTCCCTGAATGTACGGGATTGGGTGGGCAAAAATCCCGTCCGAATCGTTATTGACTCTCAATTGGAGCTATCTTCTGACCTTAACCTATTAGACCGGACTATCCCAACCTTGATTTTCAACACGGTTTTGGAAAAAAAAGAGGAAAATCTGGAGTGGATCCAAATGGAAAAAATCACTCCAAAGAGCATTTTGGAATCTTTAAATCATCGAAAAATTCAAAGCTTGATTGTCGAAGGAGGAAGTCAAGTCCTGAATCAGTTCATTCAATCCGAGCTCTGGGATGAATGCAGAGTATTTACCTCTTCTACCCAATTTGAAGAGGGAATTCCTGCTCCCCAATTGAACCAAAATTCATCAGAAACCCTTTTCATCGGCACAGACCGACTTGATATCTATTACCATGGCTGAATCCCTATTTCTTCCTAAAGCAGCTACCAAAGCTGAGAAATACGAATCCCTAATTCCGCAGATTGAAGCATTGATCACCGGTGAGCCTGATCTTTATGCCAATCTGGCCAATATCGCAGCAGCACTCAGAGAGGCATTTGGTTTCTTTTGGGTAGGTTTTTATTTGGTGAAAAATGAGCAGCTCGTACTCGGACCCTTCCAGGGGCCGATTGCCTGTACCCGAATTAATTTTGGAAAAGGGGTTTGCGGAACAGCCTGGAAAGAAAAGAAAACCCAACTGGTCCCGGATGTGGATGCCTTCCCTGGGCATATTGCCTGCAGTTCTGCATCCAAATCAGAAATAGTGGTTCCCGTATTCAAAGAACAAGAAGTAGCAATGGTATTGGATGTGGACAGCGATCAACTGGCAGACTTTGACGAGATCGACCAAAAGTACATGGAAGAATTGATGGTGATTTTGGGAAAGAGCTTGTAAGCAGGAGACAAATTCTTAACTTATTGGTATATAATTACATATATGCCAAAGATTTTCGAATACTTCGGAATTATACTTTTCTTTTACTCTAATGAACATGAACCCATTCATGTCCATGCTAAAAAAGGAGAATTTGAATCCAAAGCTGAGTTCGAGATTATAGAAGGGCAAATTGAAAAATAACTATTAGTTCGGTTTTCGGAAAAAGGCCCTTGAAAAACAATGATTTAAAACATTTCCAGGAATTTTTGAATAAGTTTGGGTTAAAAATCGTTGAAAAGTGGGTAGACTATTTTATATACCATAAGAGGGTCGAGTTTGAAAAAATAAATTCAAAACTAAAGTGATAATTCAGGTTGATAAATATCAGGAAGACAATCCCATTATCGAGGTAATTCTGGCCACATGGATTGCTGATTATGTATTGGAAATAAAATTTAGTGATGGGAAAACCAATAAGGTTGATTTTAAAAAGTTTCTTAGTAATTCATCTCATCCCGAAATCAGAAAATGTCTCAAGCAAGACTATTTCAAATTATTTAAGATTAAGGATGGAAATTTGATCTGGAATGATTATGAAATGATTTTTCCAATCGAAGACCTCTATTCAGGAGTGATTCTATGAAATTATAAAGGATCTGACCACTTTCAGAGTCTTTTCCTTTGCTTCAATCATCCCCATATGGCCTACTCCTTCCAGTTCGACATACTGGGTAAAAGCCTCTTTTAGTTTTCTGCTTGCTTCAATTTTTACCGCTCCGTCTTCTGTCCCTGCGATCAATAATTTGGGGCCTGAAAAGTTTTTTACGACGTCCAATCGGTCCTTTCGATCCCGCATCGCACGGGTGTAAGCCAATAACCCATTCAGACTGGATCGCTTGGCATCTTCGATTGCAGCTTGGATTTCAGAGGCGAGTTCTTCTCTTCTGTTTTCCGGAAAAAGGGGTGGGACAAAGGAAGTGACAAATTTTTCCACTCCGTTCTTTTTGAGAAATGTGACCGTGCGGTTTCTCATCTCCTTTTTCTCCTCATCGTCGGCAAAAGCCGTGGAGTGAAATAATCCCAGAGCTTTGATTTTATTTCCCATCAGTTCGAGCAAAGCTAAGGCGACATAACCTCCCAAGGAGTGTCCAATAACAATAGGGTTATGGATTTGATTATCCTCCATCCATTCCTCCAACTGCACTGCTACCTCTTCCAACGTAATTCGGTCACTAGCTATCGGAGACTCTCCAAAGCCTGGCAAATCAGGGCAAAACACCCGAAAATCGGATGAGAGGACTTCCGCAAATGGAAGCCACATTTTTCCGGTTTCGCAAAAACCATGTATCAGGACGACCGGTTTACCCTGTCCTTTTTCAAAAAAATTAATCATTAGGATTTTAGATTAGGCAATCTGTACTGCTGCCAAACTGCGGACGGCATCAGCAATTCCTTCAGGATCAAAACCACACTCCCGGTGAAGCTCAATCTGCTCTCCGTGCTCAATGACAGCATCAGGAATACCCAGACGCTTCACTTGCGCATAGTATCCATGGTCCATCATCCATTCCAGCACGGCAGATCCAAAACCTCCCATCAGGGCTCCGTCTTCAACGGTAATTACCTTCTTGAATCTACCAAAAACTTCATGAAGCATCTCTTCATCCAGTGGCTTAACAAAGCGCATATCATAATGCGCAGGGCTCAACCCTTCTTTAGTCAAAGTCTGACAGGCGTCCACAGCATAATTGCCAATGTGCCCAATGGACAGGATTGCCACGTCTTCTCCTTCCTTCACAATTCGGCCTTGACCCACAGGGATTTCGCGCATTGGAGTTTTCCACTCAGGCATGACTCCGTTGCCTCGAGGATAACGTATAGAGAAAGGACCCCCAAACTGAGTCGCTGTGTACATCAAGTTTCTCAATTCTTCCTCATTCATTGGGGCCGAAACCACCAAATTGGGAACACAACGGAAATAGGCGATATCATAGGCCCCATGGTGAGTAGGTCCATCTGCTCCGGCAAATCCCGCTCTGTCAAGACAGAATACTACCGGAAGGTTTTGCAAGCAGACATCATGGATGACCTGATCATAGGCCCGCTGCATAAAAGACGAATAGATATTACAGAATGGCACTAAACCCTGCGTAGCCAATCCTGCAGAAAAGGTTACTGCATGCTGCTCTGCAATCCCCACATCAAATGCACGGTCAGGCATTGCCTTCATCATAATGTTGAGGGAAGAGCCCGAAGGCATGGCAGGAGTTACACCCATAATCCGGGAGTCCTTTTCGGCTAATTCCACGATCGTATGACCAAAAACATCTTGGTATTTTGGAGCTTGAGGTGAACTAGGCACCTTTTTGAAGATCTCTCCGGTCACCTTGTCAAAGGTCCCTGGAGCATGCCAAGTCGTTTTATTTCCCTTTTCGGCCGGTTCATAGCCTTTGCCTTTCACCGTCACACAGTGAAGAATCTTTGGGCCTGGAATATCTTTAAGGTCTCTTAAAATTTCCACCAAGTGATCCACATCGTGTCCATCTACAGGACCAAAGTAACGGAGGTTGAGGGATTCAAAAAGATTGCTCTGCTTAAGTACGGCAGATTTGACTGCTCCTTCGACTTTAGAAATCACTTCTTGGGCACTGCTGCCAAACTTACTCAGCTTACCCAGCATTTTCCATACTTCATCCTTCACCTTATTATAGGTATGAGAAGTAGTGATATCTGTCAAATAATCTTTGAGCGCACCGACATTGGGGTCGATGGACATGCAGTTGTCATTGAGAATAATCAAAAGGTTGGTGTCACTCACACCGGCATGGTTCATCGCCTCAAAGGCCATTCCTCCTGTCATAGAGCCATCACCGATGACTGCTACATGTTGGATGTTGGATTGCTTGTATTTGGAAGCTACTGCCATTCCCAAAGCTGCCGAAATGGAGGTACTTGAGTGCCCCACTCCAAACGTGTCAAATTCGCTTTCCTTTCTTTTTGGAAAGCCGGATAAGCCTCCATAAACTCTATTGGTATGAAATTGATCCCTTCTTCCGGTGAGGATTTTATGACCATAGGCCTGATGACCTACGTCCCACACCAGCTGATCTTCTGGCGTATTCAACACATAGTGCAATGCCACAGTCAGTTCCACCACACCTAAACTGGCCCCGAAATGACCTCCATATACAGATACATTGTCGATAATAAACTGACGAAGTTCATCGCAAATTTGAACCAGATTGTCTTTCGAAAATTTCTTTAAGTCCGCTGGGGAGTTGATTTGTGAAAGAATGGGTCCAGGTGATATTGACATGGTCGGGTGAGTTTCTTTTAGAGTGAAACAACTTGCAAGACAAAGAGTTTGTTTCAAAGGTAATGCCAGGGGCTCGATTTTATCCAGACAGCATTATTCCGCTGAGCTCCAATTATTTTATTTGAATTGAATATCTTTGGCTACAAGGAGGCAAAATTAACCCAAATATTTAAATAACCGGTGAGTTTCGAGATCAAATTACCCTTATTCGAAGGCCCCTTCGACCTCATGCTTTTTTTCATTGAGCGGGACGAATTGGATATTTATGATATTCCTATCTCGAAGATTACCAATGACTTTCTGGAATACATTCATCATCTTGAAAAAATGGAAATCGAAGTGGCCAGTGAGTTTATCCTCTTTGCAGCTACCTTGATGAAAATCAAATCCAGGATGCTCCTGCCTCGGCCAGACCTCAACGAACATGGAGAGGAAATCGACCCCCGAGAGGAACTGGTCAGGAACCTTTTGGAATATAAAAAGTACAAGTCTGTAGTAGCCGATCTTTCTGACATGGAATCGGAGTGGATGGCCAAAGAAAAAAGAGGGAATCTCTTAAAAGAACTTCAATCGCTCAGCAAAGTAGAGGATGTCGATGCGGAAATGCAGCATGTGGATCTCTACAAATTGCTCAAAGTATTTCAAAAATGCATGGCCAAGATGGCTACGAGAACTGAGGAAACCAAGCATACGGTCATTCAGTATCCCTACACCATCGAACAGCAAAAAAATTTCGTTTTGGAAAAAACCAGCTTTAAAAAACAAGTCCCTTTTACGGATTTTATTGAGTATAAACCTGAAAAGATTTTTGTGATTTACACCTTTCTGGCCATTCTTGAGCTTCTTCAGCTTTCCCAGGTCACGATTATCATCGGGGAAGGGTACAATAATTTTTGGGTGGAAAAGACTGAGCCTGTCGCTGCAGCCTGATTATGAAGCTGGACAACAAAAAAATCTTTCAAACTCTCAATCCCAACAAGGTTTGGGTGCCAGTTCTGATCGGACTTGGGATTGTTTTTGCCATGTTTTACATGGACCCCAGCGTCAACGCTTCCAATCTAAAGTCGGTTTTTGATGCTTCCTTACCATACATCCTCTTGGCCATCCTGGTCATCTTTTTTCGGGATTTAGGCTATGTGTACCGAATCCGCGAGATCACTGACCGTCATCTTACCTGGACTCGGGCAATCTATGTAATCATCCTCTGGGAATTCGCCTCGGCCGTCACTCCTTCGGTAGTAGGTGGTACAGCCGTAGCCATTTTTATCCTGAACAAAGAAGGGATCAAAATGGGAAAAGCTATCGCCTACGTCATGGTGACGGCAATATTGGACAACCTGTTTTTCGTGATCGGTGCCCCCATTATCCTGTATTTGGCACAGGGAAATATCTTTCCCGAAAGCAAACTTCTGGAGACCCAGCTCGGGGATAGCCTGCAGGCGATTTTCTGGCTGAGCTATGGGCTTTATGCGGGATACAGTCTGATTATGGCCGCTGCCCTTTTTTATAAGCCTCGGGTATTTAAGTGGGTTTTGATCAAGATTTTCTCGATCAAATTTCTCCGTAAATGGAAACACGATGCTCAGGAGTATGGAAATCAGATCATTGAAGCTTCCCGCCAACTTGCCGGCAAAACCTATAAATACTGGCTGCCAATCATAGGGATTACAATCTTTATCTGGTCCTCACGATATCTGATGCTCAATGCCCTGATTGGAGCTTTTGTCGAATTGGACCTGATGGATCATGTGATCGTATTTGCGAGGCAGGTGATTATGTGGATCGTCATGATGATTTCTCCGACACCGGGCAGCAGCGGTACGGCAGAGTTTTTCTTCGGTCAGTTTTTCAGTCAGTTTTTGGGGGGTTACACTTTTGTAACCAGCATCTTATGGAGGCTTTTGTCCTATTACCCATATTTGATTTTGGGAGCCATTTTCCTTCCAAGGTGGGTACGACAAGTCTTTTTCAAAAAGAAAAACAAAGTCCAAGAACAAGAAGAAGAGGAGGAGGAATAGATGATCCAAGCTCTGAAAGCAGAAGTAGTTCTAAAAATCACCGGAGGGAAGCTACTGGGAGTCTCAGATGGGTCAGCGCTTAGCCAAATCAGCATTGACTCCAGACAAATCCTCCAGCCTTCTAATACAATTTTCATTGCCCTCAGAGGAGCCAAAGCAGACGGAGCAGATTATATTCCCTCGCTTATCCAGCAGGGAGTGAGATACTTCCTTGTTCATGAGGACTTTGAGCCCTCGGAAGAGATGCTTTCCCATGCAGTCTTCCTTCAGGTAAAAGATACCAAAGTCGCACTTCAGCAATTAGCAGCCTTTCAGCGCTCCCTTTTTACGGCTCCGGTGCTGAGCATAACGGGAAGTAATGGAAAAACCATCACCAAAGAATGGCTTGGCCAACTCCTTAGCCAACAATTCAGCGTGGCCAAAAGCCCAAAAAGCTACAATTCCCAAGTGGGGGTTCCTTTGTCTGTTTTCGGTATTCATCCTTACCACCAAGTAGCCCTATTGGAAGCCGGAATATCCAAAGTCGGAGAGATGGCCACTTTGGAGAAAATCATTCGTCCGGATTTGGGCATTTTCACCAATATAGGGAGTGCTCATGAAGAGGGATTTTCCAACCTTAAGGAAAAAATCCGGGAAAAGCTTATCCTCTTTCAGAGTTCCAAGTTTTTGATCTACTGCCGGGACCAAGAGCTTCTGAGTATGCAGATCGAAAAAGACGTGGACCCTTCCAAATTGATCTCCTGGTCTCAGGAAAAAGACGCTGATTTTAGAATTTCATACAAAAAAGGAGACCATCGAACCCGTGTAGTCTTCGTAAAAAAAGATCTGAGTACCTATACCTTCCAGGTCCCTTTTTCGGATCAGGCTTCCTTGGAAAATGCCACTCATGCCTTGGTGGCGGCTCTGACATTAGGAGAAGACCCCAAATCGATTCAGCAGGGGTTGGATCAACTGCGCCAAGTGGATATGAGGCTCACCCTGAAGCCCGGAATCAACGATTGCCTTCTGATCGATGATACGTACAACAATGATCTGGCAGGGCTCAAAGTAGCCTTGGAGTTTATGAGTCAGCAGCGACCTAAGAGGCAAAAAGTGCTGATTCTTTCCGATCTTCTCCAGCAAGGCTCACCCGAAAAAATCTATGCAGAAGTCACTGATCTCGTCCGCTCTTATCGAATAGACAGGATTTTGGCGGTGGGGCAGGAAATAAAAAGACTCACTGACCTCTTTCCTCAGCAATCCGAATTATTTCAAAGTACTGAAGAACTGATCGAATCCCTACCACTTACCTCTTTTCAAAATGACCTGATATTGGTAACCGGCGCACGGGATTTTGCTTTGGAGAGAATAGTCAATCGCCTGCAGCAGCGGATTCATGGGACAACTTTGGAAATCAACCTCAACGCCCTGACTCACAATTTCAATTTCTACAAAAGACAGCTAAAGCCAGGAACCCGAGTTATGGTCATGGTCAAGGCCTTTGCTTATGGTGGGGGGGCTACAGAAATCGCCAATCATCTGCAGACTCTGGGTGCAGATTACCTTGCGGTAGCATTTACCGATGAGGGCGTGACCCTGAGAAATCAGGGTATCCGCCTACCCATCATGGTTTTGAATCCGGTGGAAGAGTCCTTTGACCTGCTACGGGAGTATCAGCTGGAGCCCGTGGTATTCAGCCCCAGTTTTTTCAAAAAATTGGGAATTTATGCCTCCAACCACAATATCCAGATTCCTATTCATTTGGACCTGGATACAGGGATGCATCGATTGGGATTTGAAATCCAGCATCTCCAGGAACTAAAGACACTGATCGGTACCTATCCCGAACTGCGGATAGCAAGCTTATATACCCATTTGGTCGGAGCGGATGAGGAAGCACACCATGTCTTTTCCATAGATCAGCTCGAGCAGTTTATGAAGATGAAAAAAGAGATTGAATCCATTTTGACCTATCGACCACTGATTCATGCACTCAATTCTGCCGGGATTATTCGCTTTCCGGAGTATCAAATGGACATGGTCAGACTGGGAATCGGGCTGTATGGGGTAGAAGTCACCGGAAAGCACCATCATGAGCTGAAGGCAGTCAGTACACTAAAAACAACCATCTCCCAGATTAAAACGCTTGCTCCGGGTTCTACCGTGGGTTATTCAAGAAGGGGTCAACTTCCAAATGGAGGCACCATCGCTACCCTTGCCATCGGCTATGCAGATGGATTTGACAGGAGATTCTCCATGGGCAAAGGCTATGTATTAATCAAAGGCGAAAAGGCTCCTGTGATCGGAAATGTGTGCATGGATATGACCATGGTGGATATTTCCCAAATCCCTGAAGTAAGAGAAGGGGAGCAGGCCATCATCTATGGAGAAGGAATCCCTTTGCGGGATTTGGCTGATCGGATCGGAACAATTCCTTATGAATTACTGACCAATATCAGCTCAAGGGTAAAGCGGGTTTACTATTTGGATTAGCATCTTTTTTCCTAAATTCCCTCATGTATCTGAACAAAAAACGCCTCGCCCACATCGTCTTTGATTCAGATGACCGGGCATCCAAACTCTTCGACATTGTGCTTTTATTACTGATTTTCGGATCGGTTACAGTCGCTATTTTGGATTCCGTTGGTTCACTACACGACAAATACGGGGAGTTATTTTATGTCCTGGAATTGGCCTTTACATTCCTTTTCACCATTGAGTATGCACTTCGGGTATGGCTGACGAGCAAGACTTTCAAATATGTCACGAGCTTTTATGGCTTAGTGGATTTGATGGCCATTTTGCCCGTTTACCTCAGCTTTTTTGTGGCCAATACTCAACTGTTGTCGGTAGTACGGGCGCTTCGCTTATTGAGGATAGTCCGGGTTTTGAAATTGGGAAGATATCTGGCGGAGGCCGATTTTATCGGGGATGCTCTACGGGCAAGTGCTGCAAAAATCCAGATGTTTCTTTTTTCGGTGCTGACCATTGTCCTGATTATGGGGACTTTGATGTTTGTCATCGAAGGACCCGAGCATGGATTTACCAGCATACCTGTTTCCATGTATTGGGCCATCGTGACTTTGACCACAGTTGGGTTTGGGGATATTACGCCTTCTACTCCTCTGGGCCAGTTTGCCGCCTCCTTGATTATGTTGCTGGGCTATGCCATTATTGCCGTGCCCACAGGAATTGTCACCTCAGAGATGGCCAGCAGAAAAAGAAAAAGCCACTACGAAAAGCTTAAAACCTGTACACACTGTGGGTTTGACGCCTTGGAGCCAGAGGATAATTATTGCCGAATCTGCGGGGAAAAGAAAATCTAAATCCTCCGGGAGTATTTTTTGCTGAAATCCTGAGCGGAATAAATACCCCCTTTTCCACTGCACAAATAGGCCATCAGACAAGCCAATCCCAGAAAAATACCCGCTTCATATCCAAATAGCTCCATGCCCATCACCGTACAGGCCATTGGGGTATTAGTAGCTCCGGAAAAGACTCCCACAAAGCCACATCCCGCCAATAAGGCCAAAGGAAGCGGAATCCAGACAGAAAGGGCATTCCCTAAAGTAGCTCCTGTGAAAAACAAGGGAGTAACTTCCCCTCCTTTAAATCCCGAGCCCAAGGTCAGGCCGGTCAAACCGATTTTTGCCAAAAAATCATACCAGGGCAAAGGCGTCTCAAATGCTTCTAAAATTCTCGGAACCCCCAAACCGATATAGGTATAGGCATCAGTCAAATATACCAAGCCTGCCACCAATACTCCACCCACCAAAGGACGGAGAGGAGGATAGGAAATGGCCTTATTGAACGCCGCTCCAATCCAATGCCCCGTTTCTGCGAAAAGTCTTCCGGTAAGCCCAAAGGCGATCCCGGCAACAAGAATCCACGAAAGATTGATTAGCGTATGCGGAGCTATCTCGGGAATGGAATACGAAATATGGCCTACTCCCCAAGCCCACTCACAAATGAAGTGGGCCACCCAAGCCGACCACACTGCAGGAAAAATGGATCGCGGCCTGAATCTGCCGGAAAGCATCCACTCCAAAGAGAAAATAGCACCAGCCCATGGAGTACCAAATACGGACGCAAAACCTCCTGCCACTCCACAAATCAAAAGTATTCTCCTATCCTCGGCATCCAATGGAATCCACTTTTGGATTTGATCGGCCAAGGATCCACCCATTTGCACTGAAGTCCCTTCCCGTCCGGCCGAGCCACCAAACAAATGAGTAAAAACAGTCCCAAAAAGAACCAAAGGAGTCATTCGGAGTGGAATCGGATTTTTGGTTTGATAGAGCTCCTCCAAAAGAAGATTATTTCCCTGCACAGAATTGGCCCCATAATGGTAATAAACATACCCGATACCGAATCCAGCCAGAGGCAAAAGAGCCAAAAGCCATAGGTTTGCTTCACGGGTTTCAGTGGCCCAATCCAGCAAAACCAAAAAAATGGCCGAAGCTGAACCGGACAAAATGCCCACAAGCAAACCAAATCCCAACCATTGGAGTAGATATCGAACCAAAATCAAGAAGCAGATTGTAACTAGAGAAGAACAAAGAAAAGAATCGACTCAGAGATTTGGAATTAAATAACAATTATTAATCGCTCAAAACTGATCGGGAAAGTGTTGCAAATCCGTACATTTCAACCAATCCTTGGATTTTGGGTTAAATAAAAAAATCAAGTATGGATCACATTCTCATCACTGGAGGTTCAGGCCTAGTCGGTCAGCAAATCACCCGGCTTCTGGAAAAGAAGGGCTATCAAGTGGCTTGGCTGAGTCGGTCTGCCCAAGGGCAAAAGAATTTTTTGTGGGATGTGGAAAAAGGAAAAATTGATCCGGAAGCCCTGGAATGGGCAGATGCCGTGATTCATTTAGCTGGTGCAGGTGTCGCTGAAAAGCGCTGGACTCCGGAGCGCAAAAAGCTGATTCTAGAATCCAGAACCCAAAGCACAAAACTGCTTTATTCTGCAATTGAAAAGGCTGTCAACAAACCAAGCACCTTTATTTCTGCCTCGGCAGTGGGCTATTATGGATTCAATACCGGAACAAAATTAGTAGATGAAAACAGTCCCGCGGGAGATGACTTCCTGGCCCAAGTGGTGATTGCCTGGGAAAATGAAGCCAAAAAAATGGAAGCCTTACACCTGCGGACCGTGCTTCTTAGAATCGGGATTGTACTTGATGCAGACGGCGGCGCATTGGGTGAAATGCTCAAGCCTCCGGTAGCTGCCCCCTTGGGCTCAGGAGATCAGTGGATGAGTTGGATTCATATTGAGGATTTGGCGAGGATGTTTGTTTTTGCCTTGGAAAAAACCACCCTACAAGGAGTATACAATGCTGTCGGACCCAATCCGGCAACCAATCAGCAACTGACGCAAGAGGCGGCTTCTGCCAAAGGGAAGCCCTATTTGGGAATCGGGGTGCCGGGTTTTGCACTCAAATTGGTTTTGGGAGAAATGGCCGCGATGGTCTTGGGAGGAAATAGGGTTTCTTCTCAGAAAATCCAAAAAGCTGGATTCCAGTTTGAGTTCTTCGAGCTTTCAGCGGCTTTGAGGGATATTTTTCACCGGTAAAAATCCCATTTTCAAAAAGGTCATGGCATTAAGGCTCAGGCCAGCGTCTTATTTAGGAATTTGAGCTTTGCCTTTTTTATTCTTATAAGCAAGAAAAATATAGCCTCCCAGAATGCTTAAAATACCTCCAATAAATAGGGGTGAAAAGAAATAGCCTAGTGTCATTGTGTTGTCAAAACTAGATTGAACCACTTTGTATACCAGGGTCGAAAAGATTAATAGGATCAACAAACTTAGCCAACTTAACATTCTTGTGACTAGTCGATACTGGACTTCCGCATTTTCAGGAGTGATTTCTACGGGGATATTCAGCACATGAGGGATACTTCTGAAAAGACCCAAAAGCAAATAGAGGAAAATTCCCATTACGGGCTGGATCCAAATGCTATTTTTTGGGCCAAATCCGTCAGGTTTCCCCTCTTGATTGAAATGAATGGGAATCGTATCCGGAATTTCCGCAAAATAAGTCAGGGGGTAAATCAACAGAAACCCCAAAACACACAGATTGAGGATTTCTAAAATCCAATCCAAGAGTCCCTTTTCAAGCTTAAGAACAGGTCTTTCCATGCATTGACTCAAATCCGCTTATTCCTCCCTATCGCAAACCAAACAATGGTCCCCAACAAGGGAAGCAGGAGCACGATCAAAATCCAAATCAGCTTATCATTTGAATTGGCAAATCGACTGGTCACCACATCGTAAATGGTGAAGGCGTAGACAATAAATCCGAGTATTTTTAGCATAGCTTAGGCAAATTTTTTGGTTCCCGGACCCAATACCAAATAGGCAATCGGGCCAAAGCCTTGGGCAAAAAGAAGGATCACCACCCAAATCAATTTCATGTTTTGGTCTTTAAAATCAGACCGAATGACATCAATCAGGCAATACACCCAAAGAATAAAGTAGATCAGGGAAATCAGGAGAATTCCGATCAAAAAAAATCCTCCCATATTTTGTATAAAGGCTAATTCCATGGTTAATCTTTTGATGAATTGGAAATTTTTGAAAAATCAGGTTTAAATGTTCGTTTCACTTTGGTACTTCTACTCATACTTAGGTAGAGGAATGCCCCGATGATCTGAGCAAAAAGGATCAGCAAAATCCAAATCAACTTTTGATTGGGTCCCCGAAAGTCATTTCTCAAACAGTCGACCAGGGCATACACCCAAAACCCAAGATAAACTAGAGCAGAAAGTTGCCAAAATATCAATCCATGAGAAGGCACAATCAAATCCATGTCGTTTGTTCTATTATTTTTACCACCCGTCTAAAATAGCTTTTTTTGATCAAACTAGTTAAGAATTTAGTCAATTGATAAAATTTCACTCCATGAAAAAGTTCACCCTATCGGTGCTTTTAGCTCTGATTGCATCGCTCACATTCGCTCAGGATCTGAGTTATTACCTTCCCAAAGGATACACTTACAATCCCGCCATCCCGACGCCCAAGCAGGTTTTAGGCTACGAAGTAGGGGAATGGCACGTCACCCATGATCAGCTGGTCATCTACATGAAAGCTGTGGCTGAAGCCTCAGATCGGGTGATCTTTGAGGAAACCGGTCGCTCTTACGAAAAACGACCGCAGACACTCCTGACTATTTCTTCACCTTCTAATCTGACCAAACTGGACCAAATCAAAGCCGAAAGGGCAAAGCTTCGAGAACCCGGAAGCTCGATAGACATACAGAATATGCCTGTGGTCATGTTTATGGGATATTCTGTCCATGGAAATGAGCCCTCAGGGGCCAATGCCTCACTATTGGCGGCATATCATTTTGCAGCAGCGAATGAAATCGCCTCCGAACTGGAAAACATCGTCCTCCTTCTCGATCCGGCCATCAACCCCGACGGATTAAACCGATTTGCCTCTTGGGTCAATTCTCATAAGGCCTATCATCTCAACGGAGACCCTGCAGGCCGGGAATACAACGAGGCTTGGCCAAGAGGCAGGACCAATCACTATTGGTTTGACCTCAACCGGGACTGGCTACCTGTGCAACATCCCGAATCCAGAAATCGGGTACGCGTATTCCAAAGCTGGCTTCCCAATATTCACTTGGATTTCCACGAAATGGGAACCAACAGCACCTTCTTTTTTCAGCCAGGTGTTCCATCTCGGGTCCATCCATTGACTCCGAAAAAGAATTTTGAACTGACTGAGAAAATCGGAACCTACCACGCCAAAGCCTTGGATCAAATCGGGTCGTTGTACTACAATCAGGAGAACTATGATGATTTCTACTACGGAAAAGGCTCTACCTATCCGGATGTACAGGGCTCCATCGGAATCCTGTTTGAGCAGGCTAGCTCAAGAGGTCATTTACAGGAAAGTGCCAATGGGCTGCTGAGCTTTCCATTCACCATCAGAAATCAGTTTACTGCCAATCTTTCTTCTTACCAGGCCGCCAAAGAAATGCGCGTGGAGCTCAATCAGTGGATGAAGGATTTCTACACCGAGATCAAAAACGAAACCACCGCCGATGTCAACAAGGCCTATATTTTCGGAACCGAGTCAGATGATGCGCGAAGTTTCCATCTCGCAGATTTGATCCTTCAGCATGATATTGAAGTCTTCTCCCTGAATGAAGACGTGACCATCAATGGGCAGGAGTTTAAGAAAGAAAACTCCTACATCGTCCCTGCCGATCAACCCCAATACCGATTGATCAAGGCCATGTTTGAGACCCGCACTACCTTCGAGGACAGCCTTTTCTATGACATTTCGGCTTGGACTTATCCCATGGCTTTCGGTCTGGACTACATGGCGCTAAACAGCAAGATTCTGAATCTGGCCAGTGTCAGTCCAGTAGACAAAAACTCATTTACTCTTCCGGAAGGACAGGTTATCGGTCAGCCGGGAGCGTATCAGTATGCCATGGAGTGGACCGATTACTACGCACCAAAGGCAGCTTATCAGTTAATGAAAGCAAAGTTTCTCGTTCGGGTATCCAATACCGAGTTTTCCACAGCAGAAGGGAAGACATTTGGTAGAGGCACGCTTTTGATAGGAAAAGGAGAATCAGGAATGGACGATTTGGCATTCCATAGCAAGCTTCAGGAAATCGCCAAAATGTCCACCGTGGATATCCACGCGCTGACGACCGGATACACTTCCGGAGCCAATTTAGGATCCACCTTCATGAGTCCTCTTGATGCGCCAAAAATTGCGCTTTTGGTGGATGGTGGTGTGGATAGTTACGAAGCAGGAGAGATTTGGCACCTGCTCGATCAGCGAATGAATATGCCGATCACCCTACTTCCTCTGGATGCCGTGTCAGGAGCCAATCTGTCCCGATATAATGTGATTATCATGGCAGACGGCAACTACGGAAGGCTGGGAGGTTCAGGCGCCAATGCGATCAAGTCCTGGGTCAGTGCCGGGAATACCCTGATTGCAAAAGGAGGAGCAGTTCGTTGGTTGATCCAAAATGAAATCGGAAACTTTGCCCAGCGAATGGTGGATAATTCCGAAAAAGGTTTGCAAAAAAGCTATGCGAATTATGACAATGCCACCGGAGCCAAAGGAACCTTTGGAGCCATCTTCAAAGCCAACCTTGATATCACACATCCGATAGGATATGGCTATCAGGAAAAAGAAATACACACCTTCAGAAATGATAACTTCTTCCTCGAGCCCTCTTCCAACCCGTACGCCAATCCTTTGGTTTACACCCAAGACCCCTTAGCCTCAGGCTATCTCCACCCAAGCAACTTACCGGGATTACAGCAAAGTGCAGTGATTCGGGTATCTGCAGTAGGCAGAGGAAGAGTCATCGGATTTGCTGATAACATGAACTTCCGGGCATTCTGGTTTGGTACTAACAAGCTGTTTATGAATGCCATTTATTTCGGACAGGTCATCGATGGGGGCACCGCGCGCTGATTCATAGAAATCCTGGCTTAAAAGTCAGGATTTCTTTTTGTTTGTTCTTGTTTGCCAAAAATCTTAACACCTTACTTCCATGAAAAAAAGTCTAAATCTTCTGATTCTTTTCCTGTTGGGAATGACTTCAGCATTTGCCCAGGAAATGAGCTTCGAAGAATACAATCCCCCCTCCACGCTGAAAGTCCCCCAAAATCCGGTCACTCGGGCCAAATTCCCCTTTGTGGATATCCATAGCCATCAGGGAGGCATCAATGAGGAAAAAATCGATCAGCTGGTCAGAGAAATGAAAGAACTCAACATGGGAGTGCTGGTCAACCTGAGCGGAAGAGGTTTTGGAAGAGGGGACAGCAATACCCAACAGGAATACATTCGAGCTATGATCAGGGATTTCAATACCCATGCACCGGGAAGATTCATGGTATTTACCAATCTGAATTTTGCTGGATTTGGGGATGAAAATTGGAGCCGAATCGCCGTCAAGGAGCTGGAAGAAGACGTAGCTGCTGGGGCTGTGGGTCTGAAGATCTACAAAAGTCTCGGGCTCAACTCCAAAGACATCAATGGCAACCGAATCCCCGTGGATCATCCGGATTTGGATCCGGTATGGGCAAAAGCCGGGGAATTGGGAATCCCTGTGCTGATTCACTCAGCAGATCCGGCGCCTTTCTGGCAGCCCATGGATGCCAACAACGAACGCTGGCTGGAACTGAAACTGAATCCCAACCGAAAGCGATCCGATACCGACCCGGTGCCCTTTGAGCAAATCATCGCAGAGCAGCATAACGTATTTGCAAAGCATCCCAAAACAACCTTCATCAATGCCCACATGGGCTGGATGGCCAATGACCTCGACGCCGCGAGTGCGCATTTGGAAAAATATCCCAACGTCAACTTTGGCATCGGAGCGGTGATTGCGGAGTTTGGAAGACAGCCGAGAAGAGCCAAAGAGTTTTTCATCCGATATCAGGACCGATTGCTATTCGGCAAAGACGCCTACAATCCCGAGGAATTCCACACCTACTTCCGAGTTTTGGAAACTGAGGACGAATATTTCCCCTACTACAAAAAGTACCATGCCTTTTGGGCAATGTATGGATTGGGGCTTCCGGATGAGGTGTTGAAGAAGGTTTATTACAAAAATGCGCTGCGAATCGTGCCGGGGATGGATAAGTCACAGTTTCCGGATTGATAGATCTTTTAAAAAAACTGCAAAGGCCAAGGATACAAGATAATCCTTGGCCTTTTTCTTAAATGATAAGTTGCTTTTCATACTGCCTCACTCTGTAAAGAAAATTGGAAAACCTTTGCAAAGACTTCGGCTTATGTAAAGAAAAGCTTGTTTTCTTTACCTATCGCACTCCACAGGTAAAGCAAATGTTTCTTTTCTTTACAAAGTTTGGCTTGAAAACCGGTCCATTTATCCAAGTCTGAGATCTCGGAGTTTCCTGCATGACCGAGAGGTTGTTTGCCTTTCTGAGTAGCTGGTAAAATGAATAGCTCACAGATGACACGGATTCCCACAGATTTTTGTATCTGTGCAATTCTGTGTAATCTGTGAGAATATTCTTACTCTTGGCAGCGAATAAATCTTATTTTCCATTTTGAATTAATCATTTGCGACTCTTTCATCACAATACTCGCCACAAAAATTCAGGCTATCTGCTTGCAGGAACAGTATCAATCTTAATGGGGCTAGCTGTTTGGATTACTCCTTTCTTTTTGGAGGTAGAGACCCCCTTTTTAAAAATTCTATTGGTAGGAGGAATCCCTTTGCTGTTGGGATTGGGATTGATTTCTACATTCTCCGGCACCTTGATTGATTTTGAGAAGAAAAAGATCAAAAGATATCAAAGCATGTTGTGGGTAAAAACCGGCAAATGGGAACCTCTTCCCGGGATAAATCATGCTGAATTGATCCACCATACCTATCAGCACAGAAACCTCCCCAATGGAATCAGCCCTACAATTTCTTCTGAAATAACCACCTACAAGTGCGTGCTAAAGCTGGAAGGAAATGAGCTGCTGGTGTTTGATTATGCCAGGGAGAAAGATGCGATTCGTGCCTTGGCACAAATCCAGAAAGGGCTTCAATTGTATTGATCTCACAGATGAAACAGATTTTCACAGATTTATATCTGCGCTCATCTGTGCCATCTGTGAGCAATTTTTAAAACTTCATTCGTAATCCGAGCAGGAAATTGGTCCCTGCCTGAGGATAGTAGAAGTTTTCGGTGATCAATTCCCTTCCTGTATCTCCCGGCACAAAGTAGCTGAACGTATAGCCGTTTGGCTCATATAGCTCATTGAAGATATTGTTGATCAGCAAGTTGACTTCCAAGCCTTTGAAAAACCTCGGAGTAGCAGAATAGCTAATTCGCAAGTCATTGGTAAAGAACGCATCCAGCGATCTGGTTTCATTGGCCGTATTGTCCAAAAACTGACGACCCACGTACTTACTCAGCCAGTTAAGGGAGAGGTTTTTGATCGGCTTAAACTCAATAATCGCAGAACCTACCACATTTGGAGAAAAGGCGATATCCGTGTTGGTATAGGTAAACGCCTCTTGCTGAAATTCCTCTACGCTGTAATCGTCGATGTATTCGGTAAACTCCCGGATTTTGTTTTGGCTGAAAGCAATATTCCCACCCAAAGTCCAAGCCGGAGATAGGGCATAGGCTCCATCCAGCTCAATGCCTGCCCGATAGGAAGAAGCCACATTTTCCCGAATGTAGGCTCCGACATCGTTAATTTGCCCAGTGAGGATCAGTTGGTCTTGGTAGCCCATGTAATAGAAATTGGCATTGTAGGTGAAGTTGCCTGTTTTTGCACGAACCCCTGCCTCGATATTGTTTAGCCGCTCGGGTCTTGGGATTTCCGTGATCGGATTGTCGATGAAATCCGAGCGGGTAGGTTCTCGGTTGGCCACGGCAAAGCTGGCATACCAAGTTTGCGGACCTTTTTCGTAGGAGATTCCAAACTTGGGATTAAAAAAGGTGTAAGACTCCTGACCGTCCACGATTCGCTGATCGTCATTAACCCCAAAGAAGGAATAATCTATCCCTCTCACCTGCAAATCTCCGAATAGATTCAATCCGGGTTTTACCTCAAAGGTCGCCTTGGAATAGATGTTCCGATCGTCTTTTACCGCATTGTTGTCGTAGTAGCGATCACGGATATCCGTATTTCCTGCCACCCGAGCCCAGATGATTTCTCCAAAATGATCCCCGTCGTAGCGATTGGCTCCACCACCGATAATCAGGTCAAGGCGTCCATCGTCCGAGATATAATTTGCAGAACCCACAAATCCGTAGAAATCATTGTCCAACCAGCGACGACGGATGATATCTGTGCTTTCGATAAGCTCATTCCCAATCTGAACCGGCGACAATCCATAATTTTCAAACGCATCATCCTCTCGGTACTGCTCAAAATATCCTCTACCGTAGGTGTAATGCAGGGCCAAATTGGTTTTCCAGTTGGACCCTAGGATGCCGGTATAGATCAACTGATAGTGATCCTGCTGGTAATTGTCCGTTTCGTTGTCGTAGGTGTAGAAGTTGTAGGTTCGGTCATTTTCCAGCTTGGATTCCGGCAGTCCGTACCAGCTTTGGTAGGTTTGCTCCCTTCCGGAGAAGGCAATCAGCTTGATCACACTTTTTTCCCCGTAATATCCTCCGGATACAAACCAGCTGCTAAGGTCAGAAAAAGCCCGGTCCACATATCCGTCCGAGGTGATTTTGGAAAGCCGGGCATCCACTGCAAATCGGTTATTAAGCAATCCTGTCCCTGCTTTTACTGTATTTCTCCAGGTATTGAAAGAGCCAAAGCCATTGTCCAACTCAGCGTAAGCCTCATCCCTTCGCGTGTCAGTCTGGAAGTTCAGACTCGCTCCAAAGGTGGCCGCTCCATTGGTAGAAGTGCCGACTCCCCGTTGGATTTGGAGGGATTCCACAGAGGAGGCAAAATCAGGCATATTCACCCAAAATACCCCATGTGATTCGGCATCGTTGAGCGGAATACCGTTGATGGTGGCGTTGATTCGGGTTTGATCGGTCCCTCTGATTCTAAGGCCGGTATAACCTACACCGGCTCCGGCATCCGAATGGGACACTACCGATGGGGTGAAATTGAGCAGGATGGGAATATCCTGACCCAGATTTCTTTTGGCTATCTCCGCTTTATCCACTGTAGTGAAAGTGGTCGGGGTATTTTCCGATGCCCGGGTAGCAGACACGATAAACTCTTCTGTAAGGAAATCCTTCGGCTCGAGACGGATTTCCAGAACATCTGCTGTAGGCAGGGTGGCACTTTCCCTTCGGGTCTCATAGCCCAAATAGGAAACCCGGATTTCCACACTCCCGGAGGACAATTTACTCAGGACAAACAGCCCATCCTGATCGGTGACTGCTCCTCTTCCTGCATTTTCAGCCCAAACTGAAGCGCCAACCAAAGGCAGGTTGGATTGGGCATCCACTACTTTTCCTTTGAGGCTGTTTTGTGCCCAAAGGACTGTACTGGCCAGGCAAAGCGCGAGGCCAAAGATGAATTTTTTCATGATACTTATTCCCTTTCGGGAGGTTGAGTGAAACATGGGAAAGCCTAGGGGAGGTTTCCGTTGATTGTTTTACCCGCCAGCACAGCATTCAAGTCATAACATGCCCAAAGGGTACCGCTTTGGTCAAATTTTTTGAAATGTTTACTCTGCTTTCTCATTTCCCTTCGCCGGCATTACCCGGATCAGGTCGTATGGGTATGATCTCAGCCCGTTGTATTAAGGCACCCCTTATGATCTGGGAACAAAGGTAAGCGTGAAAAGTTTTTTTCCAAGGCCTTTGCTTCAATCCCTTTTTCCTAAATTCAAATCCAAACCTCAAACCCAAAACCTTATGCGCCTCTTTAAATTAAACTCAGGTACACTTCTGGAGACTGATTCTGAGTACTTACTCGGCCCAGAGCTCGACTGGGATCAGCTTCTCGGAAGAGAGCATCTACCCAAACTATTGAAGTCCGAAGCCGCCCATTGGGAAAAAATCTCTGCAGAAGATGCCGAACAGCTCAAAGCAGAGGGCCTCTTAGCTCCGATGGGCAATCAGGAAATCTGGGCCGCCGGGGTCACCTATTACCGAAGCCGAACTGCACGAATGGAAGAATCCCAAGATGCGGGAGGTGCTGATTTTTATGACAAAGTGTATGTTGCCGAACGGCCAGAGCTCTTTTTTAAAGCCACTGCAAGCCGAGTATCCAATCCGGGTGAAAAAGTCAATATTCGCAAGGATTCCAGCTGGGATGTTCCCGAGCCGGAATTGACCCTGCTGATTTCTCCCTCCGGTAAAGTGCAGGGCTTCACCGTGGGAAATGATATGAGCAGCCGAAGCATCGAAGGGGAAAACCCACTCTATCTCCCTCAGGCGAAAGTATATCAAGGTTGTGCATCAGTTGGTCCCTGCATTCTGCTTCAAGAAGATATGCTCCCCGACAGCACTAAAATCAGCCTGGAAATAGAAAAAAATGGAAAAACTGAGGCCTCGGGAGAAACGACACTGGCACAGATGAAAAGAAAACCTCAAGAGCTGGCCGATTGGCTGTTTCGGGCTAACACCTTTCCGATCGGTTGCCTGATGATGACCGGAACGGGCATTGTGCCGGATAATTTCACGCTCCAGGCAGGCGATGTGGTCAGAATTTCGATTGATGGGATTGGTACATTAGAGAACCCGGTAGGAAAAATATGAAAATTACTCGAGCACTGTTTTTCATCCCCTGCTTATGGATCGGAATATCCTTCTCCATAAGAGCTCAAAATTTCAACTATCAACAGGATTTTGAAGGCTTTTTTAACCGATCTCAAGACCCAAAAAGTGAATTTTTCTACTCTACCCTGTTGGAAAGATTTAATCAGGGAGACACCGCCTTAAACAGTCGGGAAATTCTCCACCTTTTAATCGGGTTTACTTCAGAGGAGGAATTCAAGCCCTACGAATATTTTCGAAAAGAACGGGAGATTTTCAGTTTGGTGGAAGAAGCCCAATACTTAAAAGCATTGGAAAGTGCTGATTCTCTTTTGGCAAAAGTGCCTGTTAGCCAACAAACTATTTTGAGCAAAGCAGCAGCGCTTTATTACTTGGAGAGACCGGAAGAATCCGGATTGGAAATCTGGAAATCTCAAAAGATCATGGAAGCGATGGCCTGGTCAGGAGATGGAACAAGCCCCGAAACAGCCTTTTTTGCTCTCGGACCGGCAGATGGACAAAATTTTATCCAAATTTTCCTTGGCCAATCGATTGGTACCATGGGCTCGGGAAGTGATCAGTTTGGCAACTTTTTAGACATCCTCGAAATGGTTTTTACGGATGAAAATGGGCAGCAGAAAACAGCGCCAGTTTATTTCCAAATCGAGCATGCATCCAAGACCTTAGAAGAGATGCTGAAAGGTATTGAAAATTAAGAGCGTCTATTCAACATCAATTATGTCGCTTTACTTTCAAAAACAACTTCAACTTCCCGCTTATCCCCAAGGCTATCATTTGATCACGGAGCAAGTGGAGCAAGCCCTATCAGAAATCCGACAAATCAAGATTGGATTTCTTCACGTTTTTCTCCAGCATACTTCTGCCGGACTCTGCATCAATGAAAACGCAGACCCAACGGTCCGGAAAGACTTCCAAACCTTTGTAAACGAGCTCATTCCGGAAACTTATCCACGGTTTATCCACAATTACGAGGGTGCAGATGATATGCCTGCGCACATCAAAAGCGCTTTTTTCGGTACAAGCCTGCAAATCCCTGTTTCCGGTGGAAAACTTGCCCTGGGAATTTGGCAGGGAATTTACCTATGCGAATTCAGAAGAAATGGAGGTTCAAGAAATTTAGTTTTGACAGCTTTCGGAATGGAAAAATAATCTTCCGCCTATCTATACTGCCATTGGTCAAAATATTGAATCAAAACTCCTGTGTGCAAGTATTTTTGAGGACCATCATCCTTATATGAAATTCTCTTTTTGCCTATTTATCCTAGCAATACTTGCTTTCATTCCTGCCATGGGCCAGTCGTCCCTGAATCCAGATCAGAATGCATTTGCTTTCTTTTTGCAGGAACCAATTAAACTTGATGGTCTTTTGGACGAGGAAATTTGGACCAGTGAAGAGGGCTGGAATACCGGTTTCATGCAATATTTTCCTTCAGATACTTCTCTGGCAGATGCTCAGACCAAAATCAAGGTGGCTTTTGATGCCAATAACATCTACATCGCAGCCATCATGGAGAATACAGGCCCCCGAAAATATGTATCTACCTCCCTTCGAAGAGATTATAGGGGTGAGCAAAATGACGGGATTAGCTTCGTTTTTGACACGTTCAACGATAAAACCAATGCCTTCCAGTTTGGAGTCAATCCATACGGTGTACAGCGAGAAGCCCTTTTGGCCAATGGAGGTGCCCGCTCAGAGGATCTCAACCTGGCTTGGGACAATAAATGGTATGCCGAAGCCAAAATCATGGAAAATCACTGGCAGGTAGAAGTGATCATTCCCTTTTCGACCCTTCGATTCAATGATGGCGCGCAAAACTGGAACGTCAATTTTTACCGGATCGACAGTCACAAAGGGGAAAGAAGCTCTTGGTCACCCATTCCAAGGAATTTCCCCATCATCTCCACGGCATTCAGCAGGAAGCTGATTTTTGAAAAAGCTCTGGAGAAATCTTCGGCAAATATTTCCATTATTCCCTATGTAGCGGGGAGAACTTCCAAAAACTTTCTGGAAGGAACTCAGGAAGAACTAACCCCCACAGCAGGAGGAGATGCCAAAATAGGCATCGGGCCTGCATTGAATCTGGACTTGACTTTCAATCCCGACTTTTCTCAGGTAGAAGTAGATGAGCAAGTGACCAACTTGGACCGTTTTGAGATCTTTTTTCCAGAGCGAAGACAGTTTTTCCTCGAAAATGCCGATCTATTTGAAAGTTTTGGGCAGCCGCGATCGAGACCCTTTTTCTCCAGAAGGATAGGTGTGGACATTGATTCAGCGACTGGTCAAAACGTGCAGAGCAAAATCATCTATGGTGCCCGTCTGAGCGGGAAAGTCACCGATGACTGGAGGGTAGGTCTGATGAATATGCAAACTGCTACCGATGAAGATGCAGGAATTGCAGGAAAAAACTTCAGCGTGCTGGCAGTGCAACGAAAAGTCTGGACACGAAGCAATATCGGCTTGATTTTCGTAGATCGGGAATCCTTAGCTGTGGATGAGTTCCAGCAGCTATTTGATCCCAATGCCTACAATAGGCTGTTGGGCATGGACTTCAACCTTGCTTCAGCAGATAACAGATGGACTGGAAAAGTATTCTATCACCGAACTTTTGAAGCAGGAGAAACTGAGAGCCCCTACTCCTTCAATGCTTATGTTCTGTATTCCGATTTGCATTGGAACTGGAGCTTCAGCTATCAGGATGTAGGAAAGGAATTCAATCCGGAGGTGGGTTTTGTTCCTAGAAAAGACTACAAGCGCCTCAATCCGGATGTGAGCTATCTTTTTTATCCCAACTCCAAGCTGATCAACCGTCACGGCCCTACGTTGGAATTTGAGGGATTTTGGAATGAAACACTGGGCACCACCGATAGGGATATCAACTTGGGCTATGAGGTCCGATTCAATTCTCTTTCGAGACTGGAATTGAGTCTGAGAAATCGGTACATCTACCTGTTTAATGACTTCGATCCAACACGGACGGGAGGAGTGGCTTTACCGGCAGGCTCGGACTACAGTTTCCGAAATCTCCTCGTGGATTACAGAAGCAATCCCCGGAAAATGTTCAATATCCAAGCCACGGGAGAATTTGGTCAGTATTTTACCGGACACATACAACGAGTTACCAGTCAGATGGGGGTACGACTAGGGTACGTGGCCAATATTTCCATGAATTTCAATTATGCCCGAATTCGCCTACCTGAACCACAAAACGATGCGGATTTAATTTTGGTGGGACCTCGGATCGATTTGACTTTTACCAAAAATCTATTCTGGACGACCTTCATCCAATACAATAATCAGATCGACAACCTGAATATCAACACCCGACTACAGTGGAGATATGCTCCGGTCTCGGATTTCTTCCTGGTCTACACAGACAATTACTTCCCTGGAGACTTTATGCCCAAGCAGCGGTCCTTGGTGCTGAAGTTGAATTATTGGTTGAATCTCTAAGGACATCCTTATTCCATGGCTCGGCGAATCTTTCTGCTGAGGTTATCTCCTTTTTTATATCCACTCCAAATGGATTTTACAGTTCCATTTGGATCGATCAGCACATAAGACGGCCAAAGATCTATTTCGAATAAAGCTGAGGCTAACCCATTGGGATCCCATACGTCAGTCCAAACAATCTGGCTTTTTTTATCTGCTTGATTGTTTAGCCAGGTCGTTTTCTTTGGATCTTTCCAAAGGCTGACAATTTGGATTTTATCCCCCATCTCATCATGAAGTTTTCTTAACTCAGGAATGGCTAAAAAGCAATAAGGGCATCCGGTGTAGGAGAATTCGAGTAAGGTATATTTGCCTTTTTGTTCACTTAATTGGAACATTTCACCCGACTTACTTTCAAGAGAAAAATCTGGTGCAGGTTCTCCAATTTTGGCGCGGGTAGATTCATTTAAGGTTAGATAAGTCCCAATTTCTCCATGGTACCACGAGTCTGAAGGGATTAAATTCAAGGCATTCCTTAATTCCTCGTCCGTAAAATCTGCTATGAACTTGATCAATTTTTCCTGACCCAGTTCATTTTCAAGTTGTTGAAAAATCAGTTTTTTCCGAGTTTCCAGGTCTGCCGATTCAATTTCTTGATCGATTTGATTGTATGGATGATTTGGATATACTTCCCAAGTGGATTCATCATTTACTTTTCCAGTTAATCGGTATTCACCATCTTCTATCCAGAAATCTTTCCTTTCCTGGACCTTCCCAGAATTTTTTATGAACTCAAGGCTAAGTTTTTTGGGCCCCTTAGAACCTTCATTGTGTGAAAATGTATAATTCTCTCCCAAAACATCAAAGAAACGATCACCGTGGATTATTCTCAGAAACCGATTACCTGTGAAGTCAGCCTCCAATTCACTTATTACAGTTGTTTGGCTAAATGAGTCGAAGGAAAAAAGAACAAGGAGCAAAAAAAGAATTGGTTTCATAAGCTGTTTTTCAAACTATATACTCCCATTTAGAAATTTAGGTTGGGTTAAATCTTACTTTTCAGCTTCCACTCGCACTTTTTTTCCCGTCATTAAAATCCTCCTAAATCCATTTTGAGTATCCGAACTCACCTCCTTGCCCAAGATTTTTACCTTCGAGAATTCCTCAGGAATTTCAATGGAAATCCCCCATTTAGACTGGGTTTGCTCCACTTCAATTGACCGAACTCCTGACTTATCCACATAGCTAAGGTTTATTTCATTGTCTCCGACAATGACTTTTTGAATAGAAGCCTCTTCCCAAGAAGAAGGCATTTGTGGACGGATGTAAATCACCTTATTGCCGGCATCCGGCTGAATTCCATAAAATTGCATGACGATCGGCACCCCAAAACTATACATGTTCCAAGCTTGGGTAAACATGCCGTAGTCTGGAGAAACCTCATACATCGAGCCCGGTAAGGCAAAGCCAAAACTTCTGGTCATTCGCTTAAGGTAATCCAAAGCCTGATCCGGATTGCCGTAGTTGTTTTCTCCAATGGCAGATACCCCTGTGGGTAAAGTCATCACCGCTCCAGTGTAGGAAAAACTCTTACTTCCGGCAAAAGAACCATCTTCATTTTCAGCCTTCTCATCCCGATCGATTCCCGTTACGAAAGTACCAAAGGGATTGGTGTATTTCTTGGCTGTAGCCAAAGCAATTTTGGCCTTCTCAGGATCGGCCACCCCAGTTTCCATAGGCGTATTGACCACCCAATTGTGATAGAGTACAAAACCCTGCTTTTTGTCTTTTGGCAATGTGGATAACTTGGCTTTTGTTGCTTTCAATTCTTCCACAGCCCAAGGTTTATTCAAGGTATCTGCCCGGATGATTGCTTCATCAATCAAATGAAGTGCCTCTTCGGCAGTACCAATAAAATCTGCATAGCTTCCGAATTCTTCTACCCAAAAATCAGAGTTGATCTTTGCAGCCAAAGCCTCAGCCGTTTGTTGATAACTTTTGGAAAGTTCAGTTTTTCCCAAGATTTCAGCCATTTTTGACGCATCGGCAAAAGCTTTTTGGGAATAGGCGGCTACATCAATCATCTCGGATTTGAGACCGTGGATTTCCATCATTCCATAGCCATCGGCCAGGAGATTCCCGTCTTTGTCATTTTCCCGAAGCAACCAATCCAAACCCTTTTCAATTGAAGGGAAATATTTTTCCAGCAATTCACGATCACCTGTCCACCGATATACTTCCCAAATGGTAGAAGCCCATTGAGGAGTCTCATTGATATTTCCGGGATTGAATACCGTTCCGTTGGTACTGACTTCATGTACAATCCTGCCATTCCCGTTTTCTTTTTCCGAGAGACTGTGGATAAGTCCCAAAGTAGAGTAAACCAAATCCTTCCGACCAGTCGCAACCAAGCCCTGAATCGTGTATTCACTATCCACTCCAAACCACCATGGATAATCCTGTAAGCCTGCTCCAAAACCCCTTCCGATTCCGGGCACGTCCCGCACCAGCCAATCCGTATTGTACTTGATCCACTCAAAAGCTTTTTGCAAATCTGCGTCGGGAATCTTTATCTCCGAAAGTGTGGCCAAAGTCTCGTATCTTCTTTTCTTGGCAAACCAATCAGCATCTAAATTTTTCCTTAGATCCACCAAGGTTTCCATAGCCTTCAATTCACTTTCGGTAGAACCCGCAATAAAAACAGGAATAACCTGCTCAGCGCCAGCAGGCATATTCATCTCCAGCGAAAAGCCTGCTGCAGCGCCGTTCCCTTTTGGAGAATAAGTACAGGAAAGTACATCCTGAGGGGAAAGTGAAATCCCCTCATTCGTACCCCAAACAGTAAACCAAGGATTGCCTTGGTCTTTTGCCGAAAAAGTATTGGTCATTTCATCAAAGGAAATCACATCAGCCTGATCGATCATTCCTGTACGCTCACCCAGCCAGACCGGCATCAAATCCACAAAGGCATTAAACTGAAATCGAACCTTTTTTTCTGACTTATCCACATTTTTGATCCGAAAAAGTACCGCCATTCCTTCCTTTCCGTCCGGAACAAACTGAACCCGCTCCACTTCGACACCGGAACCTTCCAAAGGGAAATGATGGAGATTGCTGAAGGGATAATTGGTAAAAGTCTTTGCCTGATCGAGACAAAATGTCTGCTGATCCCAACTCAGCGAAGCAGTAAATCCATCCATCAGTTTGATGGGATGCAGCCAAATGCCACCCATTTCTCCTTCCACATGCCATCCCATGTCCGGAAACCGCCCATTTTGATGACCTATCAAATAAACACGATCTCCAGCTGCAGTAAAAGGGGAAGCCAAATAGTCTGCCATACCGGAAAGCCCTTCCTGAGTAGCTAAGTCTTCGAAAATCCTCAATTCAGGAGTTGTGGTTCCTTGACAGGAAAAAAGCAAAACAGAAGCAAGAAGAGAGAAAGTTTGGTTTCGCATGGGTTTTTGATTTTAGACCAAAATAGGCCACGAAAGGAACAATAACAGGCTACTTCCCAAAAAATAACATGACCAGAATACAGGAAATCGATTTCTCCCGAAAAACAGAAATAAGGAAATTTTTTTTGTGGAACTTTTCAAACACTTTTCTTAAACACCCTGTTCGCAAGTCATGAAGTACAACAGGGTTCTGGTTTGGTTTCGAAATGATCTCAGAGTTTCAGATAATGAAACACTGTCCAAGGCTATCCAACAGGGAAGAGAAGTTCTCCCGGTTTATGTCTTGGATTCAAGACAATTTGATACAATCGAAATTGGTTTGCCCAAAACCGGTTCTTTCCGGGCCCAATTCCTTTTGGAATCCTTGGAAGATTTGCAAAAAACCTTCAGGGAACTTGGTGGGGATTTAATAATTCTAAGGGGGAATCCAGAACAAGAACTGCTCAAACTAGTGGAAAAAGCTAAGGTTGATGCCATCTTCTTTTCCAAGGAAGTGACTTCTGAAGAAAGAAAAGTAGAAGCAGCCTTGGAAAAAGGGGCTTTTTCTTTGGGGATCCCAACAGAAAGTTTTTGGCAGAGTACACTCTATCATAAGGATGACTTGCCTTTCCCGGTAAACCAAACCCCAGAAGTATTTACTCATTTCCGAAAGGAAGTGGAAAAGTTGAGTAAGGTAAGACCGACTTTCCCAAAACCTTCTAAAATAAACTATCCTAAAGATGTGGATATCTCCTCGACAGGTATTCCATCCCTCAAAGAACTTGGACTGGAGAAACCCGAGCCTGAATCGAAGTCGTGGATGAAGGTGAAAGGTGGAGAGCGATCAGCGTTCGGGCGACTTCAGTCCTATTTTTGGGAAAAAGATTTACTCAAATCCTACAAGGAAACCCGAAATGGGTTGATTGGCATGGATTATAGCTCCAAATTTTCTCCATGGCTTGCTTTGGGGTGCATTTCTCCGAGGTCCATATTCGAGGAAGTGAAAAAATACGAACGTCAACGCAAAAAGAACAACAGTACCTATTGGCTGATATTTGAATTGATTTGGCGGGATTATTTCCGATTTATCGCCCAAAAGCACGGAGATAAAATTTTCCATGTGGGGGGAATAAAAAATCAAGTGGACTCCTGGCGCAGAGATAAGTCTCAATTTGAGGCTTGGGTGGAAGGGAAGACAGGAGTCCCCTTTATTGACGCAAACATGCGGGAGCTCAAAGCTACGGGATTTATGTCCAATCGGGGACGTCAGTTGGTAGCCAGTTTTTTGGTCAACGATCTGGGAATTGATTGGACCTGGGGAGCAGGTTATTTTGAAAGCCAATTGATCGATTATGATGTCTGCTCTAATTGGGGCAACTGGATGTATGTGGGTGGCGTAGGCAATGACCCGAGAGAAAACCGCTATTTCAATATTCTCCGTCAGGCAAAAAACTACGATCCCAATGGAGATTATGTGCGGATTTGGGTTCCAGAACTTGCGACGATATCAGGATTCTCCATCCACCATCCTTGGGAACTGTATTCGAGTCAATTACGCGAATTAAAAATTCAATTGGGCCATACTTATCCACAGCCCTTAGTCAAAGTTTCCAGTCTGGAAAGAGCTTAATCAACCTTAGGATTTTTTCTGACCAAAAATTTTCTGTTTGGTTTCCAAAACCAGAAATATTGGGAAACTAAAATAAACAAAGTCATAAAACCCAACTCAGACCAAGTTTTAGTTTCTTTCGCTACCGAAAAATCAAAAGTCAAGGTAGGATAAACATAGGCCTGCACAAAGACGAAATAAAAGACCATAAAGAAACCCATCAAAAACAGGGTGGTCTTGGATTTTAAGTATTCTAAAAAATCCTTCATTTTTTCCAGTCCATTTGAAAGGGTGTCAAATCCGCTGGAATCTGTTTTTTCCGCCTTAGCTCCATCTGATAGAGGTATTCACCCAATTCGGTGAAAAAAGGCAACCCAATGGAATCCGTCTCATAGGTGTCGTCATTGAGCGTTTGGTTATCATTAAAATACCCTACCGCGCAAACAAAAAACTCTACCCCGTTTTCAAAATCCACGAAATAACTTCCGTCGATCAGGTAACCATAGGACCAACCCGTTTTGTTGAAAATGCGGAATCGATCGGGAATCGGCTCTTTTGACGTTCCAAACTTGAAGAATTTCGAATACCCATCGTAATACTCTACCGGGTCATAACTTGGATAATCACTTTCTGCAGGGAACATGCTCATGTATTTCAAAATGAATTTCCTATGCTCCTCATTGATGGCGAATCGCTCAGACTCCAAAAAGGACTCAGGAAAAATCAGGCGCTGCACCACCCCGTGCAAATCGGATAAGGAAAATTTATTTTTATAGGAGAAATCCATAGGTTCCTCCACCAATGTTCCTTTTACATAATGCGCCTTCCCGATTTTAGGATTTCCAGGCACGACAAAGACACTGTCAGATTGCCTTTCAGGAAGTTCTAAGAGTGTTTTTCCGGACTTATCCACAAATCGGATTGGATTGAAATTCCTGTTTTCCTCAGGAGTAGCCGGAAAACTCAGGCGCTGCATAATGATGGTGTTGTCCAATCCTTTTTCCCGAAGCTTTCGATTGATGTAATCCATTCCCATCAATTCGTAGAGGCGATTGGAAGCGTCATTGTCAGATACCAAAAGAATCTTTTTGATGTAGTGACCGATGCTAGGAAGACCTGACTGAGAGGAAGAATCCACCAAGGCAGGCATTTGAGAAGTCCTCACAGAATCAGTCAGCATGTTTGTCTCCAGAGTCAAACCTTGGATTTGCTGTTCTTCGAGCCATTCCAAAGCCAAAACTGCAATAGGCAACTTCACAGTAGAAGCCGGATAGAAATAGTGGGTATCATCCACATGAAGCGGAAAATCAGTGAAAATGGGTTTGCCGTGCTCGTTTCTGTCAATCCGGGTAAACAGAATTTGAACCTGATATTTTTCCGGATCTCCCAAAACTTTGGAGAGCGTTGGATAATCATTCAATCCATCCTGAAAAGGAACTGGCTCTTGGTTTTGGCAACCGAAAACCCAAAAGAGAATCAGCAAAGAAGCTAAGCGTTTGATCATTTTTCTGACAATTGATACAAATATTCAAGTAAGACCATCAAGTCACCCAATGTATGGAATCCGGAAAGGACGACACGGCTGATTTTAGGACTATCCGGCTTGGGATAGGGGAAAGAGGAGACAATAATGCCCTTTTTCTCCAGACGATCCGCCAAAGAATCATCCTTGAGAATAAATACTGGAAAATGTCTCGATCCGGTTACAGAAGAAAAAGACCGGGTTTCCTGACTGAAGATCGCCGAAAAGTCTCTGATTTTTTTGCTTTGTGCCTGATAGATTTCCTGAGTCTCTAAGAAAGCCTGAAGATTAGCCGGAGAACCAGGAGAAGCTCCGGTAAATACCGTTTGTGATTTCATCCCCTCGATTACTTCCTTTTTGCCAAGAATGATTCCGGCAGGCATAGCCAGGCCTTTTCCCAAAGACCCAGAAACGACCAAATTGATTTTCGGGTCGATCCAGTGGGAATAAGTTCCAAAAACACCTTTTCCCAAGACTCCGAAAGCGTGACTGTCATCAATCAGAAGTGTGACTTGATGTTTTTGGGCGATTTCCTTGACCCATTCATAGGAATGAATTTCGGCCTTTAGCGGATCAACTGCATTGCCCAGAATGAGAATTTTTCGGGAAGAAAGTGATTCTGAATGCTCCAAACACTGATTTTTCCATTGTGTAAAATTTAATTGAAAATTAGGAATCAAGTCAGTAGGTAAGATCGCAGGATGGGTATCAGGAGCAATCCAACAAAGATCAGATTGTGGATAAAGCCACTTCCAGGCAGTAATTCCTGCCAAGTATCCAGAGCTCATTACGGCAGCAGCTTCCGCCTTTGCTTTTTTGGCAAAAAAGGCTTCAAACTCATCAAATACCTTCAATCGAAGATTATTCACCCGACTGAGCCCATGATTGAAACCGTACTGCCGGATGCAATCGAACAGTACAGCTTCGTAAAGGGGATCTTGGTCCATACCCAAATAGGAGGTCCCACTGAAAAAAAGATACTCCTTTTTCCCCACTTGAAACGCAGGTCCAATTCGGTGCTTTAGTTGAAAGATTTTCAAAAGAGAAGCTTATTTAGCGAAAATCTGAGATGGGTCCTGAAAAGATTTGAATTCGAGGGCATTGCCACAGGGGTCCAGGAAAAACATGGTCGCCTGCTCACCCACTTCCCCTTTGAACCGAATGTAAGGCTCGATCACGAACTCTGTCCCGTGAGCTTTGAGCTTATCGGCCAGCTGATGCCATTCCTCCCAGCCCAAAATCGCCCCAAAATGCCGTACCGGAACATTTTTTCCATCCACTTCATTCGTTTTCGCATTGGCCAATTCTTCCGGCTTGATGTGGGCAGACAGCTGATGGCCGAAGAAGTTGAAATCGATCCACTTATCGGTACTTCTTCCGATCTCGCAGCCCAGGAGATCTCCATAAAATTGGCGCGTCTCTTCAATATCCCGAATCGGGAAGGCTAAGTGAAAGGGTTTAAATTCGCTCATATTGCTTACTTTTGAAATAAATTTTTAAGTAAAAAGGACTTTTTCTCCCTAAAGATATGTCAAAAAAGAAGAAAGTATCATTGGTTTTGAGTAGCGGTGGGGCGAGGGGTCTGGCACACGTGGGTGTCATCGAAGAATTGGAAAAAAGAGGCTACGAGATCTCAGAAATTGCAGGCTGTTCGGCAGGGGCCTTGGTTGGAGGAATGTATGCGGCTGGAAAGATGAATGATTTTCGGGATTGGATTTGCAATCTGGACCGGATAGATGTCTTTTCCCTGATGGATTTTACCTTTTCAAGCAGAGGCTTTATCAAGGGTGAAAAAGTATTCAATGCTTTAAAAAAGGTAGTTCAGGATAGCAAAATCGAAGAGTTGGAGTTTCCCTTTTCCTGCAATGCGGTAAACGTAAAGACCGGAAAAGAACATATTTTCAAAGAAGGCAGTCTTTACACGGCTATTCGGGCCTCGGGAAGCATCCCTTCGGTATTTCTCCCAGCCAAGGTCCACAATCAGTTCTTTATTGACGGAGGAGTAGTCAATCCGATACCCATCTCGCTTTTGAACAAGAAAGAAGAATCACTTCTTGTGGTAGTGGATGTAAACGGACTGGAGGAAGATTATATCTCCCCGCCAAAAAAGGATTCTTCCGGAAAAAGCTTTCTCTCTATGCCCAAATGGCTGAAAGAATATCAACGGAAAATGAAGCAGTTTTTCCCGGATGAAGAGAAAGAGAGCAAGGAGGTTTCCTATTCTGCCTTGGACCTGGTCACCCGATCGCTTGACCTCCTACAGGATCGCTATTGTGAGATGATTCTGGAGAAATACGCTGTGGATATCCTGATCAAGGTATCGAGAAAGCAATCCGGAACACTGGAGTTTCACCGCTCGGCAGAAATGATAGAAATCGGCAGAATCAAAGCCGAAAAGGCCCTGAATGCGTTCGAAGATGGAAATAGCTGAGCTCAATCGACTCCTTGGAAATGTGGATATCTACCTTTTGGACCAGATCCTAAAAGGCAGATTCACCAAAGAAATGAAGATTCTCGATGCAGGATGCGGAGAAGGAAGAAATGCCGTGTACTTTATCCAAATGGGTTATCAGATTTTTGGGGTAGATCCCAATGAGACGGCAATTCAGTATTGCCGGTATATGGCCAAAAGTCTTAATCCGGAATTTGATATCCACCGATTTCAAAGGGGTCGGTTGGAGGAGATTCCTTTTCATCCCCAAGCCTTTGATGCCATAATCTGCTCGGCAGTTCTCCACTTTGCAGAAAATGTGGATAACTTCTGGCAAATGGTCCGGGAAATTCATCGGCTTCTTCAGCAGGGAGGCATTTTCTGGTTTCGGATGACCACGGATTTTTGTGGGATTTCAGAGAGGAGTATTTTACTGGAAAATGGAAAATACGCCCTTCCCGATGGTTCAGAGCGTTTTTTGCTCAATTCCAGCCATGTGGATAACTTACTGAAAATGGGTTTCCGCTTCTTGGAGCATCCCAAAACAGTACATGTTCTCGGCCTTCGGGAAATGGGAGTTTTTTTGTTGGAAAAGGTCTAGTTTGACAAGTCAATTTACAAATTCATGGAGCTACAATATGCCTTAGAATTGATCGGTACTTTCGTCTTCGCTATTTCCGGCGCTTTGGCAGTCCGGGAAAAAGAACATGATTTATTCGGTGCAGGATTTACCGGATTCATAACGGCTATCGGTGGAGGAACACTCCGTGATATTTTGCTGGACAGCTATCCATTGGTTTGGATCGGGGATATTCATTTTCTCTATGCCATCCTGTTGGGAATATTGGCGGCCTTCCTTTTTCCCAATCTTCTTAGCCGTCTTCGCAAGACCTTTTTCCTTTTTGACACCTTGGGAATTGGCTTTTTTACTGTCTTGGGGGTAGAAAAAGCACTGAATCTCGGAGTAAGGCCCGAAATCGCCGCCATTATGGGAATGTTTACCGCCGTTATGGGTGGAGTCATCCGGGATACCTTGACCAATGAGATTCCTATTCTATTTCGGAAAGAAATCTATGCTTCGGCCTGTTTGGTCGGGGCAGTTGCCTATTTAATATTTGACTATTTAGGATTGGAACGAAACTACAATCTTTTGATATCCATGAGCATCATTATCTCCATTCGCCTCATCGCCATGAGATACAAGTTGAGCCTTCCTAGGTTGGATTAAATATAAACTGTCAATTTTTACCGAATTAAGGAAAGAATTGGCCTTAAAAAATTGGTCGAGAGTCGTTTTTATCTAATTTTTCCTTACTTTATTCCAAATTTTGAAAAAGAAACTTTTCAACGCCCTTAATGAACCCGAAAGACAGTATAGATTGGAAGTCGATTTTTGATCCGACCTCCCTGGTTTACATTATAGTTGGAGTTGCCTTTGCAGCAGTGGCCTTGGAGGCCTTTATGCTTCCCAACAAGTTCTTGGATGGGGGAGTGACCGGTATTGCTATCTTGGTCAATCTGGGCTTTGGCGTAGATCTGAATCTGCTATTGGTCTTGCTCAATATTCCCTTTCTGGCCTTGGGTTGGAAAAAGGTAGGAAAAACTTTTGCAGTACAATCTGCCATATCCGTTTTCTTGCTTACTCTGATTCTCCACTTTGTAGAATTCCCCACGGTAACCCAAGACAAGGTACTGATTGCGGTATTCGGAGGTTTTCTGATGGGGACAGGAATAGGTTTGATTATCCGTGGAGGAGGATTGATTGACGGGTTTGAGGTGATTACGGAGTACTTTCAGAAAAATTCTGCCCTCTCCGCGAGTGAAATCACCGTATTCCTCAATTCCCTTATAATGCTTTCTGCTGCGTTTGTTTTTGGCATAGAACCTGCCATGTATTCTATCCTAACCTATTTTACCGCTATCAAGACCACTGATTATGTGGTAGAGGGATTTGAAGAATACACTGCACTGACCATCATCTCTAAAGAAGATGATAAAGTGAAGGAGCTGATCGTCAAGGAATTTGGCAAGGCGATCTCGGTATATAAAGGAGAACGGGGCTACCTACCCGAGACCTTTCATATTCATCACCCCTGTGATATCATAATGACCGTAGTAACCCGACTGGAAGTACACCGGATCAAACTGGCGATTCAGGCCATAGACCCCAAGGCTTTCTTCTATGTGCAGACCATCAAGGAAGTCAAAGGAGGAGTCATCAAAAAAGTCGGAAAAAAACATGACTGATGGAATTTGAAACAATCCAACATACGATCTATCGGGATATTCTGGAAAAACTTCCGGCCCACCTGACCTACCACAATCTGGCGCACACTGACTATGTGCTTCAGCAGGCCATCTCCCTCGCCAAGGAAGAGAAAGTGAGCGCCTATGATCTTGAACTTTTAAAACTAGCGGCACTTTTTCACGATACGGGATTTATCGACAACCCCAAAGATCATGAAGAAAAAGGCTGTGTGATCGCCGAAGGGTACCTTTCCCAAGCCTATTCGACCGAAGACCTGGATAAAATCAAAGGCATGATCATGGCCACCAAAATCCCCCAAAGCCCCAAAAACCATCTGGAATATATTCTTGCTGATGCGGATTTGGAATACCTGGGAACGGATCTATTTGAAGAAGTAGGAGAAAATCTTTACACCGAACTCAAGCATTTCAATCCTAGCTTTACCCGGCAGGCTTGGGACGAACTTCAGTTGGTGTTTATGGAAAAGCACCACTACCACACCGAATACTGCCGTCAAAACCGCGAACCCAAAAAGCAGGAAAATCTGCTGACAGTGAAGAAGCGATTGGGGCTGGTTTAATCAAAAGGTAAACTCCATCACCGCAAAGCCCAATTCATCCTCCACATTGACATAGGACCAAAGCTTGCCGTCTTTGAAGAAGAGAAATTGGGGAACTCGGGTCAACTCCTCCAATCTGGTCTCTCCGATCAGATTTAACTCCGCATCATAAGCAAAAAGGTAAACCTCGGCCTTTTGTTCGGCATCAGGGTCAGGTTTGGGAAGATAGATACTACCAAATCGATAAAATCGATTGGAATCGGGGTCCTCGAAAAAGCGCTGAAAGCCGATCTGCTGATTGATTTTTTCCATCTCAGCCTGAAATTCCTCTTGAGATTCTACCTCAGATCTCACACTCACCTCTTTGCGATTTGCCACCAGCGAATGTTGATATGTTTTCAATTTCAAGGAATCTTCTTGGGGATTGTAGATATAAATGTCACTGGAGGCAGAATTACCGACAATTATTTTATCCCTCAATTCCTGCAAATGAACCTCCTGTATAGACACACTCATCATATCTTTGGAACTAAGAATTACCCGGAGCTCGCCTGCAATATCCATCGCAGGGATATCAATAATTTTTCCTTCCAAGCTTGGAAAATCTGCAACCAGCAAGTCTCTGCCACCTTCAAAAAAGTTGCCGGGAATAGAAAGAATCTTTTTTTCATCCTGAGTGATCATTAATCCATACCAAGCATTGGATTGCTCTACTTCAGAAAGACTATCGATCTTATCAGTCAAAAACTCGATATCCATTTCTTTGCTTCCATTTAAATTAAAAACAGTATTCGCCTCAAAGCTGGAAAATAGAATCCTATTATTTGGAAGTAGTTGGATATTGTTTATGTAATTCCCGATTCCATCGGGACCTTCGGATTCAAATGGTAATTTCTTAATTAGACGACGTTGATTCAGATCAATTACCGAAAGAGCATGGTCAGTCATATCCAACAGATACAGGGTATTTCTATCCTCAGAAAGGTCAGCCAATCGAAGACCCATAGCCAAATTGATGATTTCATCTCCTGAGTCTACCATTACAGTATCCACCGTGTAAGTCAGATTCTCCAAGATATTTCCTGATTCGGTGTTTTCAGAGGAGTTGCCGCTGCAGGAAAACACAATAGGAAGACATATAAGTAGGGTTAATTTTCTCATAGTTTGTTAAAATTTAAAATCAATCACCGCAAAGCCCAATTCATCCTCCACATTGACATAAGACCAAAGCTTGCCGTCTTTGAAAAACATGGGCATTTCAGGCGAAATCTCAAGGATCGTTTCTCCAAGCTGATTCAGGTCCAAATCAAAAAGGGTCACCACATTTTTGTACGACTTTTTACCTCCTTTCGGACTATCCGGTTCTTGGGAGAATCTCCAAATCCGATTTTGAATCGGGTCAAAAACATATCCGCCAAATCGCACTTGGCTTCCCGATGCTTCCATAAGGTTCTCCAATTCCGGAAAGGATTCAGCGATTGACTTTTCAGGCTTTTTCTTCTCATAGGCAGTAAGCTGAGAATGATGGGATTTGAACATCAAAGTATCCTTGGCCAAATCCAAAATATACCCCTCATTGAAATGCGCTGAAGAAACAATAATTTTCTGGTCCACTTCCGTAAGAAAGATCCGCTCCATCGTACTCATCCTGAGGGCTCCATCTTCGACCAGCTTAAAAGCAAAAGGGTCTAATTTCTTACCCAGATCGAAGGGATATTTCTTGGCAGCCAGATCCTGAAGGGACACAACCAACATGCCAGCTTGGGTCTGCCCTTTTGAGAAATAAGTGGAAATGAAAGACTTGCCATCGGCCGTAACCATAGCTTCTGAACCAACCGCATCTTCGGGTTCCAGTCCACTGAGCGTCTCAGGAGTCAACTTGATCAAGGTCATCGAGTCCAAACTGGGATTGAAAATCCGTAATTCCCACAAACCGATAAAGTAGATGTTACCTTGATTATCCATTTGGATCAATTGAGCATCTCCTGTTCCCAAAGGCCCTTCCCTTTCCATACTAATTTTCTTCAAAAGAGTCCGGGAATCAAGGTCAAACTGCTCTAGCTCATAATCTTTGGGATTGAAGTTGAAAAATTCACTTTGGTCTTGGGAAACAGTGGATCCTGCCAATCCCCACTGAAGAAACAAAAGCTCTTCTTTGGAATCGATCATCACCGTATCCACCGTGTAAGTCAGATTCTCCAAGATATTTCCAGATTCGGTCTTTTCAGAGGAGTTACCTCCGCAGGAAAACACTAGAGGAAGACCTAGAAGCAGGGTTAATTTTCTCATGGTTTGTTAAAACTTTAACTCCATCACCGCAAAGCCCAGTTCATCCTCCACATTGACATAGGACCAAAGCTTGCCGTCTTTGAAGAATTTCAGGCCAAAAACGTCCAATGGAATTTCCTCCTCATGGATCTGACGAAGGTCCCGATCAAATATGGTCATTACCGTCTTGTACACCACCGAGTCCCCGATGGTCTTGGAAACGTCCCTCGATAAGCGGAAAAACTTTTGGCTTTGTTCCTCAAAATGAAATTCCCTGAACTCAACCTCTTGGTTGGCTTGCTGGAACATTTCACGCATTTCTGCATTGGAATTGACTACTGTCCTTTCGGGGACTTTTTTGACGTTTCGGGTCAGTTGAGAACTGTACTGGATTGTGCTTACCGAATCTGTGGCCAAGTCCACCACATAGATTTCATTGATGTTGCCCGAGGAAAGGATGATCCGATTATCCTGATGGTATAGGTAAACCTTCTCGAGGGTCTGCATCCGCATTTGCCCATCCTCCATCAAGGTTCTAACATACGGTCTTTGGGTTTCCCAAATGGAGGCAGGAATTTTGCGAAGGCTTAAATCCTGTAAAGAAAGGACCGCAAGCCCTTTTTTAGCTTCATCCATATTGTCTTTGCCATAGGCACCAAAGGCCCAGTTACCATCCCTGGAAATCAAAATGTCAAAATCCAAGGCCTCATCCTCTTCCAAAACGTCAAATTTTTCCTTCCTCAATGCATATTTGGTCATCCGCTGAAGGGAAGGATCAAAGCGATGGAGACCGGTAAAACCCGAGAAGAAAAACTCCCCGCTTTCGGAAATGAACAAGGAATTGGGATTCCCTACTCCCAGAGGTCCTTCCTTATCCAGCTTGATCTTTTCTTTCAATTGTAGGGTGTTTAGGTCAGTGACCTCCAACTGTACATCTTTGTAATTGTAACTGTACAGTAGGCTTTTGTCTGGGGAAAGGGCAGAGAAGTTCAGGCCTTGGAGAAATATAAAATCATCTCCTGCATCGATCATAACGGTATCGATGGTGTAGGAAAAATTTTTGAGAATTCCGGAATCAGATTCGTTTTCCGACGAATTGCCTCCGCAGGAAAAAATCAAAGGAACGGAGAGAAACAAAAACAGCTTTCTCATAGAAAATAATTTTTCTACTAAGAAAGCGAGAATAAACTAAGATCAAAGAATCGATTTGGGTTTTTTGCGAATCTTAACGGTTCACCGCCTTGATGATCAGGTCAAAGACGGTTGTGGGTTGGATTCGTTCTGCCTCAAGGATACCGGAATCGGCCACCAAAAGCGGCTTGTCCAAATCTGACTCTGGAATTCGTCCGTGAGCACCCTTCACCAAAGTCGCATCCAAGGGAATCACATCCATCAGATAGCGGAAGCCCAGCTTTTTCTTCAGGACTTTGGAACCGATTTTCAGGATCGGAACCTTGATCGCCGGGTCCAGCACCAACTCCACCGGATCGTAACCGGGCTTGCGGTGGATATCCACACAGCGGGCATAGTCTGGAGCCTTGGCATCGTCCAGCCAAAAATAGTAGGTAAACCAAGAATCTGCATCCGCGATCACGACCAAGTCTCCCGAGCGTTCGTGATCGATATGGTAGTCTTTTTTGCCTTGGGCATCCAGCACTTTTTCCACACCGGGAGTCTTTTCCAGCAAGGTTTTAACTTCTGCAAGTTTGGAGTGATCGTTGACATGGATGTGGGCTACTTGGTGATCTGCTACCGCAAAAACAGCCGAGGTTCCGGCATCCAGTGTCTCCCGACCCAACTCATTTTTCACCTGAATCCAGCCTTTCTCACGGAAAATCCGGTTGAGGTGAACTGGTTTATTCACACTCGTAATTCCATATTCAGAGAGCAGCAGGACCTCAGCACCCCGATTTTCAAAGAAGGTAATCAGGTCCTTGGCCAAGTCGTCTACTTCGCGAAGATCCTTGGAGATTTTGGAGAAGTCGATGCCGTACTTCTGCAAGTTGTAATCCAAATGCGGAATGTAGATCAGATTGAGCGTGGGATTATACCATTCTTCCACCTTTTTGGCTGCTTCGGCGATCCACTTGCTGGATTCGATCGTGGTATTCGGTCCCCAAAAAGTGAAAAGCGGAAACTGGCCCAACTCGGCTTGAAGCCGGTCTCGCAGCTCCATAGGTTGGCTGTGGCAATCGGGCAATTTGCGGCCATCCGCCGGATAGAGAGGACGCGGAGTCACCGCATAATCGGCGGAGGAGTACATATTGTACCACCAAAACATATTGGCTACGGTGAAATCAGGGTTTTCTTTGCGCAGGACTTCCCATACCTTTTCAGCCTGCACCAGCTTATTGGACTGCCGCCAAAACTTGATCTCGCATTCATCCTGAAAGTACCAGCCATTGCCCACAATGCCGTTTTCGGTGGGCCACTTTCCAGTCAAATAAACCGATTGAGCCGAGCAAGTCACCGCAGGAAGGACAGGTTCGATGACGGCTTGCTTCTTGGACGCGATCCAATTTTTCAAAAAAGGCGTATGCTCTCCGATCACTCGGGGAGACAAGGCAACGATATCCAGGACTACGGTCTTTTTCATAATTTTTAATCATTTGGCAAAACCAAATTTTATTTACGAATTCAGATTTACGATTTACGACATCCAATGGAACTTCAAACCTTGTTCTCAAAAAGGATAAATCCTGAGAAAAAGCCCAAAACTACTCCGCTCCTCGTAAATCGAATTTCAACAATCGTAGATGCACAGATCATTAAGACTTTCTCAAATGCTCTTTATGGCTTCGACTCTGCTCAGCCTGACACCTTGGTCACCCTGAGCGGAGTCGAAGGGCTATTTTACTTCATCTCTTCGATCACCCAGCTGAGTTCCCTAGCAATCGATTCGCCAAGGGTTAAATGTGTATCCTCAGGCAAAACTTCCCAAGTATAGGTCTCTACTTCCAGGTGCTTGGTGATTTTTGGATAGGATAAAATTTGATTGAGTACAAGGGAAATATCGCTTTGAGTAGACTGGAATGAGCCATAATTGTCCAAAAAGACCGGTACATGGAAGTGAATTCGCCACTCCAAATCTTTGGTTTTTCCCAAGTGTTCAAGAGCCTGAGGCAAATCCGGATAGGAGGCAAACTGACCGTCCTTTCTTCTCGCCACTACTTGATGGAGGTAGGTCGATTCGGCAAATTCTTCTAGGCGTTTACCCAAGCTAAAACGCTCATTGGCCGATTCGGGAATCATCACCTTCAGCGCAGCCGAAATCTGAATTTTGCCTATTTGAATTCCCACTGCTGCCAACTTCTGGAAGGTATCAGCCGGATTTTCATAGACGATCGCAAAGTGGCAAACATCATAGCAGGCCTGAATGTGGGTTTTAATCAGCTTTTCCGCTTCATCAGTTGAAACTCCTTGCTTTTCTGCTAAGGCCACTTTCCCTTTGGGCAAAAGCCAATTTTGGAAATAGCTGATCAGTTCGTCGGAATTTTCCAAAATTCCGTCAGGCTCGGGCTCGATGTCCAAATGCAGGAGCTTACCGGTTTCCTTATGGATTTTCACCAATTCCTCCACCACCTCGATGAGGTGATCGGTGGATTTAGCTATGGCTTCATTTTTTTTCTTTTCTGAGGAAAACCAGTGTCGGTAGGAAAGCGGGGAAGTAGAAATTCCACCTTCCATTCCCTCAGGAAGGAGTTGGGCCAAAATCCGGAAACTCCGAATGGTGTACTCCTTTCTTTCCGCAGTAGTCCAATCCGGCGTGTGGACATTTTCTTTCACTTTGGTTCGGTGAAAGCCTCCATACGGAAAGCAATTCAGCGTAAACACATACGCATTTGCCTTTTTCAACCAGTCCTGAAACTCCCGCATCCGCTCCGGACGCTGCAATATCAAGGATGCCTCATGAGAAAGGCGGAGACCAATTCCGAAAGGACCTTTGTGCTTTAGCCGATTTTTGACCTCAGGAATATAGATCTTGAGGTTTTCGAAGGTCGCATCCCAAGTTTCTCCGGGATGGATATTGCTGCAATAGCTCAGATGAAAGTCATGAATTTGCATAGGCTGGGAAAAAATCAGGAAGCGTGAACGGCAGACTTTTTCTCTAACCTACGAAGAATTTCCACTGATTTAAAGATCAAGTCGTGATCCATTTCATGGACTTCAACTCCTTTACCCAGATTTTCCAAGAGCATTATGGTCAATTGACCTCCTAAGTGTTCCTGGAATTCCTTTAGCCCTTGGATCAGATTTTCACCTTGTAGTTCGGGAGCAAAAAGTTCAAAACCCAGGGTATGCATCAGTTGAATGATCCGGTTGAAATCCGACTCGGTGATTCGGCCTAGTAAAAAGGAATAAGCAGAATCCAAGGCAATCCCGATGGCTACAGCCTCCCCGTGACGGATACGGAAATCGCTCAATTTTTCCAATTTATGTGCGGCCCAATGTCCGAAATCCAGGGGTCTGGAGCTTCCAAATTCAAAAGGATCCTTGCCTGCAATATGGTCCATGTGCATTTTCGCAGAGCGAATGATATGGACTTTCATGGGTTCCATCTCTCTTCGGGCAAGGGCTTCTCCCGCATTTTCCAACCACTCAAAAAAGCTCAAATCCTTGATTAAGGCCACTTTGATGGCCTCGGAAATTCCTGCTCTCCAGTCACGGTCATCGAGGGTTTTGAGGAAATTGAAATCATTCAATACCGCGACAGGCGGAACGAAGGTCCCGAGGTAATTCTTTTTCCCAAAGGCGTTGACACTGTTTTTGACACCTACAGCGGAGTCATTTTGGGACAAAACGGTGGTCGGAATCCGAATCAGACGAATTCCCCGATGGGAAATTGCCGCTGCAAAACCCACCATATCCAGCACGGCACCCCCACCGATAGCTGCAATGTAGGAATGACGGTCGATGCCATAGAGATGCGTTGCTTCCACGATCTTTTGGTATTCGGCTTCCCCATTTTTGCAGGCTTCTCCCCCGATCGCAATCATAGGTTCGGTTGCCAAAGTGAAGACATCTGCATGTGCCAAAGCATAGTTTTTCACTTCAGTGATCAGGTTAGGATGAGCGTCTTTCACTCCGCTGTCGATGACAAAAAGTACCTTGGACACGCGCTGCCCACGAAGCACATTGGCGAGGATTTGATTTTGTGGATCAAATAGATTCTCGGTAAACGCTACCGGGTAGCGGAAAGGAACCGAAAAGGACTGTTCGAGAATCGTATTCATGGTCTGCGGGCAATAGGTTATTCGGGATTTTCTTTCAATACAAGTTGTGAAAGAAATAGGTTTAAATCGGGCCTAGGTTACAGCAAATTTTTTGGCTAACCAAAGGGAAATGGGAAGAAGCAGCAAAACGATGATTCCAATGGGCCATCCCGAAAAGGCAGAAGCCAAAGATGCATTGACAATGATGAGTGAAATCACAGCTGCTTTCACCGATTTGCCGATGAATTTGGGTTCTTGAGTTCGGATGGCTTTTGCCAAAGGAGGAAAGATCATATAGCCCAGCAAAGCTAAAAAAGGAATCACTTGCAGGTATCCCGGACTCTCCAGATAGGCAAAGCCAAAAATCGCCAACAAGATGGAGGCATACATAGCACCTCCTGCGAAAAGTGCTTTTCGGTTTTTACCATGCACCTCTCCCCGGCTGATCATGGTGATGGCGGCTACATAGATCAACGGCAAAAGACCGATGGGCCAGATTTTCTCCAGCACTTCAGGAGCCACGCTCACCCCAAGAAGAAGATTTCCTGAGCGGCAAAGCCCCATATTGATCGGACCAAAAATTCGTTGATGCTTTCCCCAATAATCATAGAGCACCGCACAGGCGGCAACGGCAATAGCTAAAATCCCCGCAATTGGATTGACCTGAAAGGCACAGATCACTCCAAAAACCAAAAGCAAGGAAGACATAAAAAAAGCAGCATTTTTGGAGGCTCTTCCACTCGGAATAGGGCGCTCAGGCCGCTCGATGGCATCCAAATCAGCATCTGCGACATCATTGAATGCGACTCCACCTGCATACAAACCAATTGTACTCAATGAAAGCCAGATGAGATTCCACCAAAATTGCTGGTCTCCAAAGATCCAGTTGGTGGCCATATAGTCCCAGGCACCTGCAATGGCAAAACCCGCCCAGATGTCTGCGATCGCAGTGATCACATTGGCTGGGCGGGTTAGCTGTAGATAAGCGAAAAGCTTGGTGTTTTTCATGGATTAATTTTCTACCCGATCGGCAGGACCTTCGACCCGAGGCACCTGACCTCCGCGAAGTACGGAATTTCCCCCCAATTTTTTGGTCTGATCGATCGGAGGCGCTTTGAGCCAATCGTCTTCATGCATTTGTCCACTGAGTCCGAAAACAGCGAGAGCATTTTGGTAGGTAGTAAGTCGTACGTGCTTTTCAGGAATTCCCTTTTTGCGCATCAGGTTAGCGGTCTTTGGGACCGCCAAGGGATCCGAAATCCCCCAATCTGCAGCAGAATTGACGATTATCCGCTCGGGACCGTATTGCTTCACGATCTCGACCATTCTTTCGGAACCCATTTTGGTATGTGGATAAATAGTAAATGCTGCCCAAAATCCTCGATCCAACACTTCTTTTACCGTCTCTTCATTGTTGTGATCGACGACCACCCATCCTGGGTCCATGCCATGCTCTTCGGCCACATCCATGGAGCGGGTTGTTCCTTTCTTTTTATCTCGATGAGGAGTGTGGATCAATACGGGAAGGTTGACATCTTTAGCCAGTTCCAGTTGAAGGCGGTAAAAACGATCTTCAGCTTCGGTTTGATCATCATAGCCGATCTCCCCAATTGCCACCACACCTTCTTTTCCGGCATATAGTGGAAGTAATTCCATGACCTGCTCGGCCAAGGGCACATTATTAGCTTCTTTGGAATTCAATCCCATGGTACAATAGTGCACGATTCCAAACTGACTGGCACGGAACCGCTCCCAGCCGACCAAAGTGGAAAAGTAGTCTTTGAAGGATCCTACTTCCGTACGCGGCTGACCCAGCCAAAATGCAGGTTCAATCGTCGCAACGATACCGGCTTTTCGCATGGCTTCGTAGTCATCTGTGGTACGGGAGACGAGGTGAATATGGGGATCTATGTACATTTCCATGGTTGTATCGATGTGGATAAGTTTCTGAAATTATTTGAATTTAGCCTGATTACGCTCTTTTTTCCTGAAAATCTTTTCCGATTTTCTCCCAAGAAATTTCTCCGTATTCAATGGCGGAGACTGTTTCGGGGAAGGATTTAAGCAGGTCTTTAGCTGGCGCAAAGTCGGATTGGTAGGCGGCCAAGACTCCGGCTTCGGATTCCAATTGATCTTCGGAAAAGACGACTTTTTTCAGGTCTTCCAGCAATTTGTCATTGAGAAAAGGAACCACCAAACGCCATAATTCAGGCATCACAGGCCGTCCGGCTGCCCAGCGCTCATGGGCAAAATCCGAAGCGATTTCCGCCAATGCCTGATTTCTCCTTTCGTCCAAGCCCAAAATCCGATATATCGGACGCTGCATAAATATGGATTTCAGGACCATTTGGTTCCAGTTGGCCTCCGGAAATCTTTCCTTGGGATAGGGGTTAGTTAAGGCAATGGCATCAAATACAAGAGTCATGTTGGTTCGGCAGCCTTCGATCGCTCGGGAAAGCATTTCCTCCGGATAAGGCATTAGCGGCAGAGCCGAATACAAGGCCTGTTGCTCATGCAAGTCCCCCGTTTCAAATAGCTGATTGACCGCTTTGAGCCAAGCCTCTTTTCCGGGGCCAAATTTTAATAGTAAATACGTCCTTGCAGTCTGCAATACATCCCAATGATTGGGATCAAATCCTGAGACCAAGCTACCTGGAGTTTTTTTCTCGGTCTCTGATAAATTAAGACCGTCCTTTTTGAAAAACCGGGAAGCTTGGGAAAATGCCAGAAAAAACTTGGTAGGCGAGGCCTCCGATTTGATTTTTTCGGTTTGGAAGCTGAGCCAATCAAGCGATTTGGAATCAGCCCTTGAAGCCAAAATACCTTCAAAAAAAGCCAATAAGTCAGTTTGGGTTTGCATGTTTTTCTTCGGATTTGAAGCGGAGTTAAAGTAAATCCAAAAGCCTCAGAAAAGCCAAGGGAAATGTGGTAAAAGGAAGGTGAAAAGGCCAGTCCTGATTAAAATCATGAAGAATTTACTCTGAGGAGAACCTTATTTTTGAATAAGAGGTTAGATTTACATAAATAATGATGCAATACTGCATATAAATCCATGAGAACAACCATCGAAATTCCCGAAGAACTGATCGCGGAGGTAATGAAAATAACCGGCTCAACTACCAAAAGCCAAGCTATAAAGTTGGCTCTGGAGGAAAAAATCGCCAGAAACAAGAGGAAAAGACTAATCAACATGAAAGGATCAATAGATCTGGATATTGATTTAGATGTTTTAAGAGATAGAAAGTAGAATGAACAGATCTCCGGTTTTAGTAGATAGTTCCGTTTGGATCGAATTCTTCAAAAACTCTAAGCCTACTCATTTAGATCAGTTTCTTGAAGAAGATATAGTTTCCACTAACGACATTATCTTATGCGAATTAATTCCAAAATTAAAGCTTCAACGAAAGACAGAAGCTATTGAAAGCTTGTTTTCAATTGAAAAGATCCCATTTGCTATTGATTGGGACTTGATAAGGCAATATCAAATTCTTAATCTCAAAAATGGAATAAACAAGGTTGGTATTCCTGACTTGATCATTCTACAACAAGTGATTGAAGAAAACCTGACTTTATATTCTTTTGATAAGCATTTCAAATTGATGCAAAGCTTTTTGAACTTCAAATTGATCTCCTGAAATAACCTTTTAGAAAAAAATCCAAGAGGTTGATAATCCATAAAGCCATAAGTATTGAAACTAATTTCGGATGAAAACCAACCTCCAAAAAATGCTAGACGGAGAGGCTTACGACTCCCGCGATCCGGAACTTCTGGAACTTTATCATCGGGCTCGGGTCTTAATTTTAGCTTACAATACTTGTGATAGCCGGGATTTGGAAAGGAGAAATGAGCTGATCAGTCAACTTTTGGGAAAGGTGGGAAAAGGCGTTTGGATCGAAACTCCTTTTTTCTGCGACTATGGAATCAATATCGAAATTGGGGAAAACACCTTTGTCAATACGAATTGCATGTTTTTGGACGACAACAAAATCAGCATCGGCAAAAACGGGCTGATCGCTACCTATGTGCAGATCTACACAGCAACTCACCCGCTAAAGGCTTCCGATCGAATCTACCAAGATGGCAACAGCACTCGTTATCACACCTCCACCAAACCCGTAATCATCGGTGACAATGTATGGATTGGTGGGAATTCGGTCATTTTTCCCGGCGTGACCATCGGCAATAATGTGACGATCGGGGCGGGTTCAGTGGTGACCAAAGACCTGCCGGATGATGTGCTGGCTTTTGGGAATCCTTGCAAAGTGGTGAGGAAGTTGTAAGTAAAATTAGGCAATTTCTTCTTCTCGGCTCAAATGTGACCGAATAGCCTCAGCAACCAAATTATTTAAAGATGTTTTTTCTTCCATCGCTTTCAAAGCTGCTTTTTGATGTAAAGAAGCTGAAATTCGAACATTAAAACTTCCTTTAAATGGCTTTTCCGGAGTTTTCCCTTCCTCTTTGCAAATCGCCAAATACTCATCAATAGCAGATTTGAAATCCTCTTCTAACTGATTCCCTGTTTCTCCCTCATAAGAAATCAAGCCACGGATACCGACGACTTTCCCAAACATCAGCTTATCCTCGGGGCTGTATTCGATGCTTCCCGTATATCCTTTGTATTCTAAATACTTCATAAATTCAATAAATCTTTGATTTGTTTTAGTTGATAATGTTTCAAAATGCCACTAGGATGCGGCTTATGTAGCATAATCGGTGCACCCGCTTCACTTTCAAAACGGACCCTAGATCCTCCTGTCTTTCCTTTTCGTACTTCTTGATAGCCGAAATATCCCAATAGACTTACCAACTCATCGAAATGAAAGTCTTTAGGCATCTCAATAAATCGAGCCAGGAGTTTTTCTTTTTTTGACACAACCCAATGTAACTGTATATAGTTGCAAACACAAAAATTATTTTAGAATTCGATTGATATCCACCAGCGGTTAGCCGAAATCTACCCCACACATTTATTTTTAGCACCTAAACTAGAATCCTATGAAAAAAATCTATCGCTACGGCCTTGGACTTTTGCTTTTGGTGTCTGTCAAAGTACAGGCCCAAAATCAACAAGTCATTGATGCGATCATCAAAGAAGCCAGTGAAAACTCTCAACTTGAAACGCTTGCCCACGAACTGTTGGACGGAATCGGACCGAGACTCGTGGGTACTCCACAAATGCAGCAGGCCCATGATTGGACTGTAAATCAATACCAATCCTGGGGTATCGAAGCCAAAAATGAAAAATGGGGGGAATGGAGAGGTTGGGATCGTGGTACCACCCACATCGATATGGTCGAACCTTGGGTAAGAACTTTGGCAGGAACCCAACTTTCCTGGAGCCCATCTTCGCCTGAGGGTGGCTTGACGGCCGAAGTAATCGTTTTGCCGAATTTGCAAGACTCGGTAGCATTCCAAAATTGGCTTCCATCCGTGAAAGGCAAATACGTCATGATTTCTGCCCCGCAACTTACCGGTAGACCTGATGACAACTGGGAAAAATGGGGAACCGAAGAATCTTTCGAAGCAATCAAAGAAAAAAGAGCCGCCTTGGAAAAAGCTTGGTTGGAGCGCACCCAAAAAACCGGTAAAAACCGAACTTCCCTACCGATAGCATTGGAAAATGCCGGTGCGGTTGGGGTAGTCACTTCCTATTGGTCCAGGGCTTTGGGGGCAAATAAAATCTTCTCTGCTTCAACCAGACAAGTGCCAACCATCGATCTTTCGATAGAGGACTATGGAATGTTATTTAGACTAGTGGAAAGCGGCAAAAAACCGAAGATCCATGTCAATGCCCAGTCCAAAGAAACCGGACTACAGCCTACCTACAACAGCATCGCACAAATCAAAGGAACCGAAAAGCCTGAAGAATATGTGATGCTTTCTGCTCACCTGGATTCTTGGCAAGGCGGCACCGGGGCAACCGATAACGGTACAGGGACCATTCTCATGATGGAAGTAATGCGGATCTTAAAGAAAGTCTACCCAAATCCTAAGCGAACTATCCTAGTGGGCCATTGGGGTTCTGAAGAACAAGGGCTTAATGGTTCCCGTGCTTACGTAGAAGACCATCCCAAAATGCTGGAAAAAATCCAGGTGCTTTTCAACCAAGACAATGGAACCGGACGAATAGCCAATATTTCAGGACAAGGCTTCGTGGATAGTTACGAATACCTCGGTAGATGGCTCAACAAAGTGCCAAGAAACATCACCAGAGACATCGAGACTTCCTTCCCTGGCAATCCGGGTTCGGGCGGAACGGACCACGTTTCCTTCGTGGCGGCTGGAGTCCCTGCTTTCAATCTAAGCTCTTTGGCATGGGATTATGGTACGATCACTTGGCATACCAACTTGGATACCTATGACAAATTGGTCTTCGACGACATCAAAAATAACGCGATCCTGACTGCGATCTTGGTTTACATGGCCTGCGAAGAGGAAAATATGGTGTCAAGAGAACGAAGAATTCCAATTGATTTCCGTACCGGCGAACCGACAGACTGGCCTACTCCAAGATCTCCGACCAGACAGGGAGGAATTCTATTTCAGCGCATTTCGAGATAAAAAAGGCTAATGCGAATTTGTCTATCTGCTAAAGATTGTGAGACAATTTCAAAAGTGAAATTTATCGAAAATGGCTGAGTGGATGACCTTTCAACTTTTCTAGAAATAATAGACTAAATCTAGATACGAAAATTATGTCAGTCCGAGCGGAGTCGAGGACCCTTCGACTCCGCTCAGGGTGACTTCAATCCTACTTCAAAATCCATTTTAAGTAACCTACGATTAATCTGTTTATCATCAAATCTAAGGCTCAATTTGACTTTTTGAGAGTCCTAAATTAGTTCCCCATCTCACCTATTTCTTTTCTAAAAGCGAGCTGCCATCCCAATTTTTCCTTTGAACATCAGGCACAGAAATTTCCAAAAAATCAATCAAACTGGGCAAAATATCCACCATGGCTGCTTTTCCTGACCGAAAGCGATCATTGAGATTGTTTGCATTGGTCACGATCCAGATTTCCCGCTCGGAGTCGCTTTGTCCTCCATGGTCTTTGAAATCGGGAGCTTTTCTCCCATGATCGGTCGTAATCCAAATCAACCATTCTTCTCCATAGTTCTTTTCTCGAGCCTGAACCTCTTCCCAAATTCTGCCGACCTGCTCATCAGCTAATTCTATTGCCGAAGTCAGTTGCGGGCTTTTGCCAAATCGATGGCCCATATCATCGGTAAATTCCAAATAGACCCAAGACAAATCGGGAGCTTCGGTTTTCAGAATATGAGCGGCTTCAAAAGAAACCAGATTATCGATTTTTCGGATGTATTCCTTGTCCAAATCATGTGGATAAGTAAGCGTATCTTTTTCAAAACCATCAAAAATAAAGTCCAATTTCAAATTTCCGGTTTCATTTAGCCCCTCTCCCAGGAGTTTGGTTCGATTATCCTCCCAGGTAGAAAAAATAGCCAACTTGGATTTTGGTTTTGCTTCCCGCATCATTCTGAAGATCGTCCAGTACGAATAATTTGGAGCGGCAATGTCATTGTCCCAGACGTTATGTTTGTTGGCCCAAGTCCCGGTCAGAAGCGAGTTGTAGCCCACCGCAGAGATGGTTGGCGTCTCGGACGGACCACCTTTTTCACCTCCGGTAAAAGCTCGGGCATAACCACCAACTTTGGAGATTTTGTCCAGAATAGGTGTTTGAGCTTTTTCTAATTCCTCGGCGGGAATACCGTCCAAAATGATGAAGACTACTTTTTTGCCCTGAGAAAAAGATTCAAAAGCGATGATAAACCATGCCAAGAAAAAAAGAATAATCGGTCTCATAGATCAATTAGTTGATTAAAGAAAAGCTACTAATAATTTCCTGCTTCGGCACAAAACTTTATCTCAAAGGAGCAAGTGGCAATTCAAAGGTGAAAACCAGCTTGGAGAGCTTGACAGTGATGCTTATCTTGAACAAAACCATCAGGCTGGCTATGAGAAAAAACCTTTGTGCCCTTTTGCTTTCGCTTCTGCCATTATTCATTCAAGCCCAAAGCATGGCCGATTATCTTTCGGCTCCATTTCCAACCTCCCTGACAGCAAGTCCGGATGGAAAAAGCATAGCGTGGGTGTTCAATGACCAAGGAGAGCGAAACATATTTTTGGCTCAATCGCCAGACTTTAACGCGATACAACTCACGGATTTCAAAGGAGACGAAGGATTGGACTTGGGACCAATTACCTTTTCACCGGATGGAAAAACGCTGCTTTTCGTGAGAGGAAACAGCCGAAACTCTTCCGGTCAGGCAGCCAATCCTGCTCAGCTACAAATCAACACAGACAAAAAAATTTATTCTGTGGATTTGTTGTCCAAAGAAAGCCGATGGTTTGCTCCAGGTGCCTCGCCTATATTCAGCCCTGATGGAGAGCAGGTGGCTTTTTTAATGGGAGGATCGGTGTACCTTAAGGCCGCCAAGGATACCAGTGAATCGGTCAAGCAACTTTTCACTGGAAGAGGAAGCGCTTCTATGCTGGGCTTTTCACCGGATGGGAAATACCTAAGTTTTGTGTCTCAACGAGGTGACCATTCCTACGTAGGACTTTGGAATCTGGAGAAAAAGGAATTGAAATATGTGGAAACCAGCCTGGATTTTGACGCTTATCCGGCATGGAGCCCTGACGGAAAAAAGCTAGCCTACCTAAGAATCCCCAATATCAATAACCTGCTTCCCTTTACCGCCATCAAAGAGTCGAACCCATGGAGCATCCGGATTTTCGATGTGGATAAGTGGGAGGGGATAGAAATCTGGAAGGCAGATAAAGGTCCGGGATCGATCATGGTGGACGATTTGCCCGCTCAGGCCGAAAGGCTTTGGTGGACCAAGGATGGTTCTTTGGTTTTTCCTTGGGAAAAAAACAACTGGATGCACCTATATGCTGTAAATCCAAATACCAAGGAGGTCAAACACCTGACGCCAGGAGAAGGTCAAGTGGAATGGGTACATCAATCAACGGATAAAAATACCCTTTTAGTCATGCATAATATCGGAAAAATAGACAGAAGGCAGATCTCCCAACTGGACTTATCCACATTCTCCCTTGAATTAGTCAGCGATCCGAAAACCATAAACTGGGGTGCTGTGAAGATCGAAAATGGAATTGCTTTCTTTTCCTCTGATTGGAATAAACCCGGCTGGCCCATGGTCCGCATAAATGGTCAAACAAAAACCTTGGCCGAAACCCTATTCCCCAAAAACTTTCCTGACTTCCACGCCGAGCCTCAAGCAATCGAATTGAAGGCGAAAGATGGATTCAAGAGTTTCGGACAGCTTTTTCTGCCAAAAGACTATGATCCCACCAAGAAATATCCTGCAGTAATTTTTATCCATGGAGGCAGCCGTCGACAAATGCTCCTTGGCTACAATTATGGAGCCTACTATTCGAATACGTACGCGGCTCAGCAGTATTTTGCTTCTCAAGGATACATTGCCTTGACCTTGAATTACAGAAGCGGAATCGGCTATGGAATGGATTTCCGGGAAGCAGAAAATTACGGAGCTGGAGGAGCCAGCGAAGTCCAGGATCTGATGGCAGCGGCAGACTTTCTCGCTTCAAGACAGGATGTGGATAAGTCGAGAATAGCTCCATGGGGAGGAAGCTATGGGGGATATATGACTGCTCATGCCTTGAGTCAAGCCCCGGAAAAATTTCATGTCGGGGTAGACATTCATGGAGTGCATAATTGGAACAATGATATTCCAGTTTTTGCACCTTGGTACGCGCCGGAGAAATTTCCAAAAATGGCAGAACTGGCTTTCAAATCAAGCCCAATGGCCTATGTGGATAAGTGGGAAGACCCGGTGCTTCTGATCCATGGAGATGACGATCGGAATGTGCTTTTCTCCGAAAGTGTTGAACTAGCTGAGGTCCTTCGAAAACAGGGGGTTGAAGTGGAACAAATCGTCTTTCCGGACGAAGTACATTCTTTCCTACTTCACCGAAATTGGGTGGAAGCTTTGACTGCCACTTTTGAGTTCATTCATAAACACTCCCGTACGAAATGAAAAAGTTATCCACACTCTTACTTCTCTCGGTCTTTGGAGCTTACGCTTCCTTTTCCCAGCAAAAAATCCTGGAAGCAGCCTATCTTCAGGCGGAGCAAAATGGTTTTTCAGGGGTAGTTTTAGTGGCCAATGATGGTAAAATCCTGTCTGAAAAAGCCATAGGTTTTCGCTCATTCGAAGAAAGCATCCCTCTACAATCCACAGATATTTTTGAAATGGCCTCAGTATCCAAACAGTTCACGGCAATGATGGTGATGCTATGTCAGGAAAAGGGGCTTCTCCAATTCGACGACCTCGCAGAAGAATACTTGGACGTCCCATACAAAGGCATCAGTATACGTCATCTTCTCACGCATACCAGCGGCCTTCCCGATTATCAGGCCATCATGGATGCGTATTGGGATAAAAGCAAAGCCGCGGGAAATCCGGATATTTTGGAATACCTCAATCGCTATGCTCCGCCCAAAAGTTTCGAACCGGGAGAAAAATACGAGTACAGCAATACGGGCTATGTCCTTCTGGCAAGTATTTTAGAAAAAGTGACCCAAAAAGATTTCATCGAACTTAGCAGAGAATGGATTTTTCAGCCCTTGGAAATGAGAAACACGGATATCCGCACTTTAGAAGAAAAAGCAAATGTGGATAACTTCGCTGCGGGACACCTCAAGGATGAAAGTGGAAAATACGTAAATGCCAATCAGTTTCGCTCTTCGGACTACACCCTTTGGCTAGGGAACAGGAAAGGGCCCGGTAGAGTCAGTAGCACTGCGCAGGACTTGCTGATTTGGGACCAGGCTTTGTACTCTGGCAAATTGGTCAGTGAAAAAACCCTTAATGAAGCCTTCAGCCCGATGATTTTGAATGATGGAACTCGAAGCTATTATGGTTTTGGCTGGGATATCGAACCCAAAAGTCCCTACGGAAAAATGGTGATGCATACCGGTGACAATCCGGGCTATCAGACCATCATCGTCCGATTTATTGAAGAAAACAAAACCATAATCGTATTGAATAACAACTACCATCCGGATCAAATCAAACTGGTGGAAGCAGCGACCTTGGCGTTAAGGAAGTGGTGAGAGGATTGAAAAATTGAAAGATTAATAACCCAGATTCTCAATTGCCTCTACAGCGGATTGGAGTCGGGATTCCTTATTTCCTGACACAATCAAAAACGGGAATCCGCTTTCCTTTGCCAGTCTTAGATATTTTTCAAAAAAATATTGGCGCATTTCAAGCTCAGGGTATTCCCGCAAAGGATCAGGTTCCCAAGGCAAATCCGTGTCCGTCAGCAAAATCAATTCGTATTTTCTCCGCTGGATTTCTTCCAACACCCAAGGATCCGTTTTTCCATATTTATGCTCCGACCAAATGTGAATAACTCTCAAATCTGTATCGCAGAAAAGGAATTTTTTGGCTTTTTGCGCCAGCTTATCCTCTTGAAAAATCTGCCCTTTTCCGATTTCGGTCAGATCTTCAAAACGATAGGAACGGTCTATTTTTTCCAGATATTCCCGTGCATACTCCGGTACCCAAGGTTCTGAGAAATGATTGGCCAAGTCGGCTGCCAAAGTACTTTTTCCGGTAGATTCCGGACCAAGGATTAAAATTCGATTAAGCTTTTGCATAGACTTTGGCAGATTTGATCCAAGCTAATAGTCCCATGGTAGCCAAGACTGTAAAAAACAAAAATTGGAAAGAGGTTAACACCAAGCCCTTGTAGAAATACAAAGGCACCGAAACCAAATCTGTGATGATCCAGAAAATCCAGTTTTCCACCTTCTTTTTCGCCATCAGCCACATGCCCACAAAGGCAGAGGCAGTGGTAAATGAATCCCAATAAGGCACATCACTGTCTGTAAAATTACTCAGGACAAAAGCCAAAACAAGATAGGAAACCGCAAAAAGCCCGGCGGAAATCAACCAACCCTTGCCGTTCAACCAAGTGACTGGCAAGACAATTTGATTTTCCTTGGGATGAGTCCATGCGTACCAACCGTAGATGGACATGCTGAAGTAGTAGGCATTGATGCCCATATCTGCATAAAGCTTGTATTCGAAGCAAATCCAGACATAAATAAGCGTGGACACAATTCCTGTGGGATAAACCCAAATATGCTCCCGCATGGAGTAAAAAACCGAGGCAATTCCAAAAAATACCGCCACCGCCTCCAGCCAAGTCATATTTTGCAGGCCTTCGGCAAATCCATCGAGGAGAAATTGAAAATCCATTTTCGAAGTAAGGAATAGTTTTTTGAACCACAAGTAATTCTCAACCACAAAGAACACTAAGAAGCACGAAGGATTTTAGATTTGGATTGAGCTATATTTTGAAGAGGAATTAGAAATTATCAACCATAGTGTCTTTTCGAATTTCTTGCCAATATTACGCTCATAAGGCTTCAGCTTTTCAACTTTGTGCTCTTAAGAAGCCCAAAAAAGCCATGCAGGGAGTCCAGAATAAACTTCAGCTCTTTTTTCTCTTATTCTTGGTGGCCTTTGTGGTAAACTTTTCTCAGCGTCCTCTGCGACTTTGCGGTAAAACAACCAAGCCAAATCCACAACTTTTCTCCCACTTGCAGGGTTTGATTGCTAACTTTGCCAGCTATGACTTTGAGCACTTTACCAGCTACCCAAGACATCGACACCCTCGATCCCAAAGAATACATCATCATCAAAAACGCCCGGGTCAATAACCTCAAAAGCCTGAGCGTGGCCATTCCCAGAAATGAATTTGTGGTAATTACCGGTCTATCCGGCTCCGGTAAGTCTTCCTTGGCTTTTGATACCCTTTTTGCAGAAGGACAGCGGATGTATGTGGAAAGCCTGAGTTCCTATGCCCGCCAATTCCTCGGTCGAATGGAAAAACCCGATGTAGAATACATCAAGGGAGTGGCGCCGGCCATCGCCATCCAACAAAAAGTCAGCACCAAAAACCCTCGATCCACAGTCGGCACTACTACCGAGATTTATGATTACCTCAAGTTGCTTTTTGCACGAGTGGGAAAGACTTTTTCACCAATCTCAGGAAAGGAAGTCAAGCACCATACGGTCTCGGATATTGTGGATTACATCCTTTCTTTTGAGGAAGGCAGCAAAGTCATGATCTCCTGTCCGCTTCAGATAGCCAAGGGTAGGAAAATCGAACAGGAATTGGAGCTTTTGCTTCAAAAAGGATACACCAGAATTCTGATTAATGAGGAGGCCTTTTTTGTAGAGGACTTGCTAGGTGTAAAAAAGATCCCCAAAGGGACTTATGAAATTCTTATTGACCGAGCCTCTGTTCGAAAAGACGACGAAGACAATCAGTTTCGAATCGCAGACTCCGTCCAAACCGCTCTTTTCGAAGGACATGGAGACTGTAAAATCACCGTGCCAGAAATAGAAACTCGCTCTTTTTCGGATCGCTTTGAGTTGGATGGGATGAGCTTCGAGCTTCCCTCGGTCAACTTTTTCTCCTTCAACAATCCATACGGGGCCTGCAGGCGATGCGAAGGTTTTGGAAATGTATTGGGTATCGATCGGGATTTGGTGATTCCGGACAAGGAGCTTTCGGTCTATGAGGGGGCGATCGCACCTTGGAGAGGAGAATCCAGCAAGCAGTGGCTGGAGCCTCTTTTGAAAAAAGGGATCGAATTTGACTTTCCGATTCACCGATCCTACAATGAACTCACGGAGAAAGAGCAGGAACTGCTCTGGACTGGAAATAAGTACTTCGACGGTTTGAATGCTTTTTTTGAGGATCTGGAAAGCAAAACCTATAAAATCCAATACCGGGTGATGCTCTCCAGATTTCGTGGACGAACGACTTGTCCGGACTGCAGAGGAACCCGCCTGCGCAAGGATGCCAGCTATGTCAAAATTGATGGAAAATCCATCACCGATCTGGTCCTGATGCCCATCGAGGATGCTTTGGCCTTTTTCAAAAACCTGAATCTCCCTGATCACGAAGCCAAAGTTGCCAACCGACTGCTAAAGGAAATCACCAGCCGATTGGAATTTATGGATCAAGTGGGTTTGGGCTATTTGACGCTTAATCGACTCACCTCCACGCTTTCCGGAGGGGAATACCAGCGGATCAAATTAGCTACTTCCTTGGGTTCTGCACTCGTCGGCTCCATGTATATCCTCGACGAACCCAGCATCGGACTTCACCCAAGGGATACCGACCGCTTGGTTGGCGTGCTGAAAGAGCTGAAAAATCTGGGCAATACCGTGATTGTGGTCGAGCACGAGGAAAAAGTGATGAAAGCCTCTGATCAGATTATTGATATCGGGCCGGATGCAGGAGTGAATGGCGGAGAATTACTATTTCAGGGAAAAATTGAAGATCTAATCACCAGTGGTAGTACCTACACAGCCAAATACTTGAGAGGTGAGGAAAAAATTTTCACTAAAACCGGCAACCGAAAGTGGAAAGATGCCATCACCGTCAAAGGCGCCCGGGAAAACAACCTGAAAAACCTGACCGTCAAATTCCCGCTCAATACCCTGACAGTAGTGACTGGCGTTTCGGGTTCGGGTAAATCGACCTTGATCAAAAAAGTGCTCTATCCTGCTTTGGGAAAAATGCTGGGTACAGTCATCGATGAGGGAGGAAAATACGACAAAATCGAAGGAGACTACAAGCGAATCACGCAAGTGGAATTTGTAGATCAGGATCCGATCGGCAAATCTTCCCGATCCAATCCGGTGACCTACGTAAAGGCCTACGATGCGATCCGAAACCTCTTTTCGGAGCAACCACTTTCCAAACAACGAGGGTATAAACCTGCCTTTTTCTCCTTCAATGTGGACGGCGGGCGTTGTGAAGGCTGTCAGGGTGAAGGTACGACCACGGTGGAAATGCAATTTATGGCCGATATCCACTTGACTTGCGAATCCTGCAAGGGCAAGCGCTTCAAAAATGAGATTCTTGAGGTCAAATACAAAGACAAGGATATTTCCGAAGTCTTGAACATGACTATTGATGAAGCTTTGGAGTTTTTCAAAGGAAAAACCCAAATCGTCAACCGCCTTCAGCCTCTTCAAGAAGTGGGATTGGGCTATATCGGCATGGGGCAAAGCTCGAATACGCTATCCGGCGGTGAAGCTCAGCGGGTGAAATTGGCTTCTTTTCTCGGAAAAGGCGGAACAAAATCCGGTGATCATATCCTCTTTATCTTCGACGAACCCACGACCGGCCTACATTTCCACGACATTAGTAAATTGCTTCACAGCATCAATGCGCTGATCGATCAGGGTCATTCAGTCATCATCATCGAGCACAATACTGAGGTAATCAAATCTGCCGATTGGGTGATTGACTTGGGGCCTGAGGGAGGAAATAAAGGAGGACATTTGACTTTTGCCGGAACTCCGGAGGATTTGGCAAAAGAAAAGGGAAATTACACGGCGAAGTATGTAAGGGAAAGTTTGGTTTAAAACTTTGAGGTTTTGAAAACCTCGAAGGTTTCCTATCTTCGCAAGCACAATTGGAATCTTAGCTCAGCTGGTTTAGAGCGCTGCTTTGACAGAGCAGAGGTCATGGGTTCGAATCCCTTAGATTCCACTGATTTAGGCACAAAGTCGCTAGGATTTTGTGCCTTTTTTCATACGCTTTGGTTTTTGAGAAGAAAGATCACAAATAATTGTTTTTCAGATTTTTACTGAAAAATCACCTCCAATTTTACCATGGAAATCGAAAATTTGATTTACGTTTTTCATGGTAAATGCTTATTGCAAGATCAATCTCCGACACGAGCTTTTTCTTTAAAATGCATTTATAGGACAACTATACTGGAGCAAAAAACATCGGTCACCTGACATCCGTCATCGGACATCTAAATCACCACAACCCCTTTTCCCAGCATTTTGCGATCCAAGATCGCCTGCAAGGCTTCTGGTGCTTCTTCCAAAGAATAGGTCCTTCCGATATGCTGCTTGATCTTTCCTTCCTGAATCCAGGTAACGAGTTGGCGAATATTCTGGAAACTGGCTTTTGCCTCCACTTTAGAAAACTGTCCCCAAAAGACGCCCATAATTGAGCAGCCTTTGAGTAGCGGCAAGTTCATCGGAATTTGAGGAATTTCCCCATTGGCAAAGCCCACAATCAGGTAGCGCCCCTTCCAAGCCATGCCCCGGAGTGCCGGTTCGGTGAATTTTCCCCCAACCGGATCATAGACCACATCCACCCCTTTGCCATCGGTGAGCTCTTTGATGCGGGTTTTGAGATCTTCCGTTTCGTAGTTGATGGTGAGATCTGCACCTTTTTCCCTGCAGAGGGCAAGCTTCTCTTCTGAAGAAGCTGCTGCAATGACTTTGGCCCACATCAGTTTCCCTAGCTCCACTGCGGCTAAACCTACTCCACCTGCCGCCCCAAGTACGAGCAAAGTTTCTCCGCCCTGGAGATTTGCCCGATCCTTAAGCGCATGGTAAGAAGTCCCATAGGTGTAAAGTGTAGTCGCTGCCACTTCGGAAGAAAGACCGGGAGGCAAGGGAAACACCCGATCGATATCCACAGCGACCTTTTCCGCAAAGCCACCCCATCCACAAAGCGCCAAAACCGGCTGCCCGATTTGGAATCCCTGTACCTGATCGCCCAAACCGATGATTTTTCCCGCTACTTCTCCTCCCGGTGCAAATGGCAATTCCGGCTTAAACTGATACTTGTTTTGAATAATCAGCACATCGGGAAAATTGACCCCGCAAGCCTCCACCTCGATCAGGATTTGGTTTGGTGCAGGTATGGGATCAGGGATTTCCTTTACCGTTAATGTATCAGGAAGGCCAAATTGGGTACAGAGTAATGCTTTCATAGTTTTTGAATAGCCGCAAAGGGAAGAATGTGTTACTTATGACTTATAGTAAACCAATTTCTTTTTAATTTCGGTTATAATCAAAAATTCAAGAAATGACTCGGGAAAGCCTAATCCAAAAGACTCTTCAGCATTTGGCTCAATTACCAGATCAGAAAGTGAAAGAAGTCTCTGACTTTGCCGAGTTTTTATTATTCAAAATTGACAATCAGATCCTAACCGAAGGAATTCAAAAAATGGTATCTGAGTCCAAATCATTCGATTTTCTGGAAGAGGACGAGGAGATTTATTCTGAGGAAGACCTTAAAGAAAAGTACAAGTTAAGAAAGGCGATTTGATATTAATTCCATTTCCCTTTTCTGATTTGACGGGAGCTAAAAATCGACCTGCTCTAGTATTAATTTCCAATGAATTAGATGTAACCGTTTCTTTTATCACCTCTCAAATCAAATGGTCCTCAAACCATGACATCGTTTTATTCCCGTCTTTACTAAACGGCATAAAGGTGAAATCGCTCGTTAGACTTAGTAAAATGGCAACGGTAAGTAAAGACCTAATTTTGGGAAAGTTGGGGGAATTATCCCAAAAAGAGTTAAATGAAGTGGACAAAGGCTTGATTGATCTGTTCCATCTTAAGCCTTGAATTAATCTGATATTCAACTTAAACTTTTTCTCCTTAAGGATAAATCTTTGCGACCTCAGCGCCTTCGTGGCAAAAAAAGAAAATTCCTAGGCAAATCCTTCCGAAAGGAATAATTTTGAGGCCTTTAGAACTTAAACTTACCCAAATATGTCTGCCACTTCATTTATTGAAAAAAACAAAGACCGCTTCCTCAATGAGCTCTTGGATCTTCTTCGCATTCCTTCCGTGAGTGCCGATCCCAAATTCAAAAATGATGTCTTTGCGGCAGCTCAATTTGTCAAAGAATCTTTGGAAAAAGCCGGGGCCGATGTAGCCGAAATCTGCGAGACTCCGGGCTACCCGATCGTCTATGGGGAAAAAATCATTGATCCATCTCTCCCTACCGTATTGATCTACGGCCACTACGATGTGCAGCCGGCAGATCCGTATGAACTTTGGGATTCTCCCCCTTTCGAACCCGTCATCAAAAAAACTGCAATACATCCCGAAGGAGCCATTTTTGCCCGAGGATCTGCCGATGACAAAGGACAATTTTATATGCATGTCAAGGCTTTCGAAGCCATGATGGCATCCGGAGATCTGCCCTGCAATGTCAAATTTATGATCGAAGGGGAAGAAGAAGTGGGTTCTGACAACCTAGAGGGTTTTGTCCTAGCCAACAAGGAAAAGTTGAAGTCAGATGTCATTTTGATCTCGGATACCCACATGATCTCCATGAAAGACCCCTCCATTACAGTAGGCTTGAGAGGACTGACCTACATGGAAGTGGAAGTGACCGGTGCAAACAGAGATCTTCACTCGGGTACTTACGGAGGCGCCGTTGCCAACCCGATCAATGTACTATGCAAAATGATCGCCTCGCTCAAGGATGAAAATGAGCACATCACCATTCCCGGTTTTTATGACAAGGTCCAGGAATTGACCCAAGAGCAGCGTCAGCGACTGAATGAAGCGCCTTTTGACCTTGAAGAATACAAAGGCAAACTCGACATCGAGGATGTCCATGGGGAAAAAGGCTTCACTACCATCGAGCGAGTGGGCATCAGACCAACCCTCGATGTAAATGGCATCTGGGGTGGGTACACCGGAGAAGGCGCGAAGACCGTATTGCCTTCAAAGGCTTATGCAAAAATCTCGATGCGCCTCGTTCCGGATCAAAATTGGCATGAAATTGCCCAGCTTTTCGAAGCGCATTTCAAAGCCATCGCACCCAAATCCGTCAAAGTAAAAGTTAAAGCTCACCATGGTGGTGCTCCTGCAGTAGTGTCTGATTCATCGATCGGCTATCAGGCAGCGGAAGCAGCGATGGAGGAAACCTTTGGAAAAAGACCAATCCCAACCCGTGAAGGTGGCTCGATTCCGATTGTGGCTCTGTTCCAGAAAGAATTAGGAAGCGATCCGATTTTGTTTGGATTTGGCTTGGATACCGATGCCCTTCATTCTCCAAATGAGCATTACGGGGTGAAAAACTATTTCATCGGCATCGAGACCATAGCAGCGTTCTTCAAGCACTTCAGAATTCTCAGCGGAAAGTGATCAAAGTCGCCAAAAGCCCTTGGTCAAGGACTTAATTTCGAACCTGAAGACCTTATTCCCTGTTTGCCAGAGTAAATCATCACCTCACATGACCCCAAATTCTCAAAAGATCGGTAGGCTCCTGCTTCCGGTTTTTCTTTTGATCTCCTTCTTTGCCCAAGCTCAATTGGTGAAGCCTCCCAAGTGGACCTTTACTCTTGAGCCATCGACCTTGCAAGTAGGAGAAAATGCCACGGTGATCATGGAGGCGGAGATTCCCATGGGGTGGTATGTCTATTCCAATGATTTTGACAAGGATCTGGGACCACTTTTGACCGAATTCGTTCCTGCCGAATCAGGAAATTTTGCGATAGCCTCCAAGCTGGAAGCCATTAATCCCAAGAAGAAGTTTGACGAGGTTTGGGAAGGTGATGTGACCTATTTCATGGGAAAAGGGCGTTTTGAGCAGCCGATCACTATCAAAGTCACTTCCGGAACTATCAAAGGCTCTCTCGAATACCAAATGTGCTCTGACCTAACTGGGCAGTGCATCAATTACGAGCAGGATATAGAAATTGAGTTTATAGCTAAAGAAGGAGCTCCAAAGCCACAAGCATCCATTGAAGAAGCCGCTCCAACCAGTTTTGAAGAAAGTAAAGCAGATACAGCAATTATTTCTCAGGATTCGATAGCTACAGAAACTCCGTTTGCTTTGGCAGAAACCGATACAGAAGTCATTTCAGAGCCTCAAGACTTCACTGCCGAAGGCGAAACTGAATCACTTTGGGGCTTTATGGTCTTGGCTTTTTTGGCTGGATTAGCGGCTCTTTTGACTCCTTGTGTGTTTCCGATGATTCCGATGACGGTAAGCTTCTTTACCGGTCGATCCAAAAAACGATCCGAGGGAATCCGTCAGGCATTTATTTATGGGATATCCATCATTGCGATCTATACTGTGGCAGGTACCGCTGTTGCGGCAATTCAGGGTCCTGAGTTCGCCAATTGGTTAGCAACCCACTGGATTCCCAATCTCTTTTTCTTCGGCATCTTTATCTTCTTCGCCTTGGCCTTTTTGGGCATGTTTGAATTAACCTTGCCTTCCAGTTTGGTGAATAAAGTCGATGCAAAATCCGAACAAGGTGGATTGGCAGGTGTTTTCTTTATGGCCTTTACCTTGGTATTGGTATCCTTCTCCTGTACTGGGCCGATTGTAGGGTCGATTTTGATCTCATCGGCTGGTGGAGAATTAGTCAAGCCGGTTTTGGGCATGTTCTCTTTCGGATTGGCCTTTGCGATTCCGTTTACCTTGTTTGCGATTTTCCCTGAATGGATGCAAAGACTCCCAAAATCCGGCGGTTGGTTAAACTCCGTGAAAGTGGTTTTGGGTTTTTTGGAACTTGCCTTGGCATTCAAATTCCTCTCCATTGCCGACCTGGTGTACCATTGGGGCATTTTGGATCGGGATATTTTCCTCGTCATCTGGATTGTAATATTTGGGGCTTTGGGATTGTATTTATTGGGAAAAATCCGACTTCCGCACGATTCCAAGTTGGAATACATCAGTGTACCCAGACTGCTTTTAGCCTTGCTGACTTTCATGTTTGTGGTCTATATGATTCCGGGTCTTTTCGGAGCTCCACTCAAATACCTCAGTGGCTATTTGCCTCCTTTGACCACCCAGCAGTTTAAAATTGGAGAAGTCGGAAGCACTTCCACTACTTCTCCCAAATCAGTGAAGTATGGAGACATCCTTCACATTCCCTTTGGAATCGAAGGGTATTTCGAATACGAGGAGGCTTTGGCTGCTGCAAAAAAAGCAGGAAAGCCACTCTTGATTGACTTCACTGGACATGGCTGTGTGAATTGCCGAAAGATGGAAGAAAATGTCTGGTCGGATCCGCAGGTTTTGGCTCGGCTGAAAAATGATTTTGTGATGGTCGCACTCTACATCGACGAGCGACTGGAACTTCCGGAAAGCGAGTGGTACACCTCGAGCTATGATGGCAAAGTGAAAAAAACACTGGGCAAGCAAAACGCGGATTTCCAGATCACCCGATTCAACAACAATGCCCAGCCGTATTATGTGATTCTAGATCATAATGAACAGCTTTTGGCTAAGCCGAGGGGATACAATACAGATATCGGTGCTTTTGTGGAGTTTTTGGATGGGGCGAAGAAAATATTCAATAAGCAATGATCAATTTTCAATGTTCAAAAGAGGAAAATCCTTGAGTATTTAAAATTGAGTTTGTCCCGATAGCTATCGGGATGATCATTGAAAAAGCCTCGAATCAAAAGGAAAGTCTTCCTGACCGACAATTTGGATCGCTGGGAAATCCGGATGTTGCGGATTGATCAAAAAGTTAAAATCACCCGGAACCACGGCTGAAGGTACTTTCAGAACGCAGTTTTTGCGTTCAGCTACAAATGCATCGCCAATCTGCTGTGTCTCCAAAACATGCGGAAAACTGCTCCAATTGGAAGGTAAAGTTTCTTTGGAAAGGATTGAGATAGAAAGATAACTAGGGATCTCAATCTCCACCCTCACATAATCTTTTGGCAAAATGGATAAGGAAAGGTGAACCGCCACTTCAGCCATGGCCAAAGCCCTACTGTCTGCACAATAAATCAGCTCAGTTCCTTTGGAATTCCATCGGTTGCCACAAAGAGCCGCCCCCTTTCCGGACAGTTCTATTCCATACTTTTTCCGAATCAGTCGAAAAACCCGCATCAGACAAATACGCCTTGATCGATCCTGTGAAGCTCATTGACCACCAATTCTTTGCCGTAGGAATTCCGCAACAGCTCAATCGGACGTCGATTACCGAGGGCATGGCTATTGGAATTAAGCCATGAAGCAAAATCCACCCCTGAATCAAATACCTCCAAACCCACCGCAGTCACTTCCATCAGCTCAATGATTTTCTCTGAGTGAATGGATCGAAAAATATAATCGGATTCCTTCTTATACCGCTGTAACGATTTGAGAGATATGTCCAAGAAATCAGACCATTCTTGATCTGAAAAAGGGGTCATCTCTTTGATGGCCATAAAAAGCGAGGTCGGAATCCCCTGTCGGATCACATCAATCACCATCATCCGATCTGAAAAAAAACGGGTCAACGGAACCCCTTTCAAGGTAGGGTAACGAGAATAACGAGGAAGGCTGGTGACATAGGTCGCTATCTCCTCTGCCACCATATTGATGTGTTGAAAATCAGAATCACTCATGTCTCAGAAATTTGTCTTTAAAATTACGACATTTTTCCAAAAAAGTTTCCCGATTACCTGATTTTTTCTACAATCCCTAAAAATCAACCTTCAATAATCCGGTTTTTAACAGCTTTTTGGACAGCCTCCATTTTGTTGTGGACTTGAAGTTTGGCGTAAATATTCTCGATATGCTTGCGGACGGTTTTGGGTGAAATGAATAGGTTTTCACCAATTTGGTTGTAATTGAGCCCTTTGGAGGTTTGTTCCAGAATTTCAATTTCTCTTGCTGTCAAATTGATTTCTTCTTTGGCCTCTTCAAAATTGGGTGGATTACGAAGGAGCTTCAAGGCCTTCATTGCGATCGAAGGCGTCATCGCTGCCCCTCCCTCCAATGTATCCAAAATGCCCCGATGGAGAGTAGGTGGATCCACCTCTTTCAAAAAATACCCATTTGCCCCAGCTTGGATCGCTTTGAAAATATTCTCGTCGTTATCAAAAACGGTGAGCATAATGATTTTAATCTGAGGGTACTTTTGAGTCACTTTTCCAACAGCTTCGATTCCATTCATTTTGGGCATTTCGATATCCATCAAAATCAACTGAACATTGGAATCCTCTTCCAGCTTTTTAAGCAGCTCCTCACCATTCATCGCCCAAAACTTGACCTCCAAGTCCTCAAATAGGGCAAGCTTATCCCGGACCGCTTTCAGCAAAAAGCTGTTATCTTCAGCAATTGCAATTTTTATTTTCATCTTTTCATCAGTTTAACCGACACTTACTAGTGTACCTGAACCTGGCTGAGTCTCCACTTTCAATTCCTTTCCTATTCGCTCTGCCCGACTTCGCATGGTACTCATTCCATTACCTTCCAGACTGTGCTCATCAAAGCCTTTTCCATTATCCATTACGGAAAGACTGATTTGGTTTTCACCGTTTTGAGCAATGAAAATTTCTATTCTCTCAGCCTCAGCATATTTAATTGCATTGTTAAGCGCTTCCTGTGCGATTCGATAAAGGTTGATTCCTTCCAGAGAATTTAACTGAATTTGTGTATCCAAACCCTCATCCATTTTAAGTTCAAAGTTTACCTGGGGACAAAAATCCTTCGCCTTTTGGATCAATCCAGCAAGTCTCAACTGAAGATCCTCCAGGGAGATGGCATCTTTATTCATCGCCCAAATGGTATCCCGAAGTTCATTGACTGTTTCCACCGTAAAATCTGAGATCTGATCGATCTTTTTCCCTAAAACTTCCTTGCCAAAATCAGCAAACTTCAAGTGATTGAGCGAAGAGACAATAAAAGTCAACTGTGCACCAATATTGTCATGCAGCTCAGCAGCTATGCGGTTTCGCTGATCATTGAGCCGTTTTTGAGTTTCCTGCTCCGCAAAAACAGCCTGAAGCTTGGCTTCCTGTTCCAGATGTCTGTTTTTGTTTTTCTGCCGGTAATAAATGAAAAAAGAGGTGCCAAGAACTATCAAAAATCCTAATAAAAGAATCAAAAGAAGGACATTTCTTGACTTGGACTTCACTTCCTCCTCTGCCAAGGCGGCCCGGGATTCGGCCAATTCTCTTTCTTTGGCTTCCACCTCATAAAGGGTTTGAATCTCCCCAATCATCCGCACCCGGTCTTCTTTAAAAATCGAATCTTTAAGCTCAGAATATCTTTCCAAATAAGAAATCGCCTGCTTTAAATCCCCTTTTTTCTGCTGAAAACGGAATTGATCATACAAATAATCCCGTAGCTTCTCTCTGGATTCAGAGAGAACCACATACTTGTACGTAGAATCCATGAGCGTTTCAGCTTTGGAAAAATCGCCTATGTTGTACGCAATTGTCGCTAGATTATTGTAATTCGAGGCGATCTTGTACTTATCCCCTGACTTGGTGTTGTAGTAAAGGGAAATATCAATCCACTTCTTGGCTTCAATAAATTTCCCCTGTTTGAGCAGGGTATTTCCGATATTATTGAAGGTGTTGGTAAAGGAGGAACTGTCCATCTGGGGGTAGAGATCCAGCACCTGATAGTGGTAATAGAGAGCGGAATCCGGCTGATTCCAATCGTCAAAATTAATCCCAACAGCGTTAAGCGTAAAAGCCTTGACCTGAGGACTTGGGTCAGAGTACTCACCCAAAATTTCCAATCCCTTTTTGGAAAACTCGACTCCTTTGTCATACTGCTCCATGTCATGGTATACGATGGAAATATCGGCATAGGAATAGGCCATCCGATTGGAGTCTCCTACAGCCCTGGCGCTTTCCAAAGCTTTTTGTCCATAGAGCATGGCCTTCTCCCAATCTCCGAGAATGGACTCCAAATAGGTCAAATTGTTGTATGCCCGAATAAAATAATAGGAATCCTCTTCCAGTTTTAGCAGCTCCAAAGCCTTGAGGTTAGACTTAACCGCTTCTCTTCTTTCGCCTTTTGTTCTTTGATATCGCCCCAAAAAATAGAAATACAGACCAGAATCTCTCTGAGTGGGTAGTTGGATGAGTTTTTCTTCGAAAATTAGCCTTGCAGAATCCTTTTGACTCAAGGCAGCCTCCAATCTCTTGGAAATATCCTGAGAATAAGAAGAGAAAAAAGAAGGAAGTAAAAGCAAAGCAAGGAAAATACGTCGCAGCATATCACTCATTCCGGAAAGAAATGAAGATAAAAAAACGGCTTTCCTCTCCAAAGAAAAAAGCCGTAAAGAATTAGAATTCGCCCCTTTAGTAAATCTCTTCCAGGATCTGCGCCAACCTCACACTGGCTGCAATGAGTCTTTCTTCAGCGATAGAATAATTCTCATACATGTATTGATAGCTGATCCGCTTGTTTTCAGGAAGATTGTATACCATCGGACGATAGCTGACAGCCTCCTTCAGCCAGTCTTCCATGCTCGCCGAACGGTACTTTGATTTCATTTCAGGAGTCAATCTACGATAGAGTTCTTCTCCGATTTCGGAATAGCTCATTCCCTGCCGCTCGATCATTCCACTGTCCCAAAGCGCATGGAGATTGGTGGGCTGACCAAAAAACTCAATTTTTACGTCATTCCCTCCACGGTCTTCTCCAGTACCGACATGCAGGGGCTGATGAATGTCTTCCACCATATGGATCAGCATTTTGAGCTTTTCTGCCTCCGTTTTTGGGTCCAGTCCCCCTTTTTTCAATTCCTCTTTCAGCCTTTGGATCGCTTCAAATGCATCTCCGTCTTTCTCCTGAATCTCGGGGTCGTATTCCCCATTTTTACTGGTCAGGTAGTGCCAAGTAGTCGCATAGTCATAGGCTCGATCAGAGCGGATTTCATCCATCCAAGTCCCGCTTCTGCCCAAAGACATCGGGTAGAGAACTTTTTCTACCTTTTTGAGTGTGGATCTTTTCATTTGCTTCTCAGCCATGAGACCGATCAAATAATGACCCAATTGTCCCCAGGCAAAAGCCTGAGAACCGGCCAAAACCATGACCATAGTTAGAATTGCTGTTATTCTTGTTTTCATAGGGAATTAAAAAAGCGAAGATATCTCCTCGCCTTCAATTTGGGATTAGTTCTAGTTTATCAATATGCTAACTCGGAAACAGCAAGCCAAGCCATCAAGCCTGCGCCGATTTCCAAAGCGTCTTCTTCAATATCAAAGGTGGGCGTATGAACTCCGGAAACGATGCCCTTTTCCTCATTTCGGGTACCCAGTCTATAGAAGCAGCCGTCGATTTCCTGTGAGAAAAAGGCAAAATCCTCCGCTGCCATCCAAATATCCAAATCGAGGACATTTTCCTCTCCAAGAAATTCTCTGGCAGCATCCATTGACCTTAAAGTAAGCTCTGGATCATTTTTGAGAAAAGGATAGCCTTTTCTGATCTCAAAATCCAACTTTCCTCCCATGCCTTCGACAATGCCATGAGCGATTTGCAGCATTTTTTGATGAGCTTTTGCCCTCCACTCCTCATCCAGGGTACGGAAAGTCCCTTGGATTTTCACTTCATTTGGAATCACATTGGTAGCGCCCAAGCCTTCTATTCGTCCAAAAGAAAGTACAGAGGGAATCTTTGGATTGGCTACCCGACTGACAATCTGCTGCAAAGCCACAATTAAGTGAGAGGAGATCAGCACCGGGTCAATAAACGTCTCCGGCATCGCTCCATGACCACCTTTACCGCTCACTGTGATGTAGATTTCATCTGTACTTGCCATGTACAAACCTGGGCGGAATCCCACTTTCCCAGCAGGAATAAAAGGCATGACATGCTGTCCGATGATCGAAGCAGGTCGTGGGTTTTCGAGCACTTTATCCTTAATCATCAAAGATGCTCCTCCGGGAACCAACTCTTCACCTGGCTGAAAAATTAGCTTGATTGTCCCCTCGAATTGATCTTTTACTTCATTTAGAATTTTGGCTGCTCCCAAAAGAGATGCAGTATGTGCATCGTGACCACAGGCATGCATTACCCCCAGATTTTGGGATTTGTAGGGAACATCATTGGCCTCCACAATAGGGAGCGCGTCCATATCTGCCCGAAGAGCCACTACTTTTTTGTCTGGATTTTTACCCTTGATCAGTGCTGCCCAGCCTGTATTGGCCTTGGACTCCACTTCCGTTATTCCTATTTCTCCCAGTCTTTTTTTGACAAAAGCCGCCGTCTCAAATTCCTGAAATGAGAGTTCAGGATGAGCATGCAAATGCCTTCTTGTAGAAATAATTTCCTCCTTGTAGGCTTTTGCCAAAGATTTAATTCTGTCTTTCAGCATTCGAGTCTGTTGTAGGCGAGACGTATTCTTTTCTCTGGAATCTATCCTGGATAATTCGTGCGGTAGGGAAAGAGCCCTTGATTTGGGAAAACACTTTTTGCGCCTCAAACTTGTAAGCGTACCGGCCGATTTTCAGTAAATACCTAGGCTGCTGGTATTGCATTTCGGCTTTGATATCCGGAAAATAAGTATTGAGGTCCTCCTGAGTCTTGAACGCCTGATCCCGGTTTACTCCGGAATAAACCAGAACCGTGTAGCCGCTGAAATAGAGCTCAGATTTGTTCTTTTCGAATCCTTTCTTTTGAAGTTCCAGCAACTGATTGTCAACAGCCTGAACAGAGATTTCCATCTCCTCACTCTTTTGGTTGCTCAGCTTTTCTTCAAAATCTTCGTACTCAGTCAAGGTCATGGAAAGATCTTCTTGGTAGTTGGCATAAACATCTGCCCCGGAGGTATTACCCGTCTGGGAAGACTTACAGCCCACCATGACTAAAATAACCAAGAAGATTCCCCAATTGATTTTCATGAGCTTTAGTTTTCTATTACCACGCATTTTCCGTCCGCGATATCCTGCTCTACAGCTTTGTATTTGACATCGGTCTTGGTCGTGCCATTGGTGTATTGAACAGAGACTTTGTCATTTCTGCCATAAGATTTTTCAGACTTTCGAGGTGCCACTACCTGAGGTGCTGGTCTACCTGCGTTGGCAGCCGCTACTGCGGCTCTTCCTGCACCCGGATTTAGGCTACTGCCTACCTCTGCTTTGGAAGCTTGAACTTTAGGTTCGGCCGCACGCTGTGCTTGGGCCTGCTGTACCTGTTGCGGGTCCTGCTTAGGCAAATCAGCCCGAGTCAAGAAGGAAATCATGTCCTCGTTCAGCTTTCCGATAAAGCGCTTGAACATTTCAAAAGCCTCAAATTTGTAAATCAAAAGTGGGTCTTTTTGTTCGTAAACCGCATTCTGAACCGACTGCTTCAGGTCGTCCATATCCCGGAGATGTTCTTTCCAGTTTTGATCGATAATGGCTAGAGTCACATTTTTCTCAATAGCCCTGATCAATTCTCTGCCTTCGGACTTCAGCGTTGATTCCAAGTTGCAAACCACACCAATCTGCTTGATGCCATCGGTGATCGGCACCATGATGTCCTTTACGGTAGCTCCTCTTTCCTCAAATACCCTCTGGAAAATCGGAAGAGCAGTCTGCCTGATCAATTCATTTTTCTTGGAGTAGTTTTCAAAAGCCACCTTGTAAAGCTCCTGGGTCAAAGCCTCAGCACTTTTGCTTTTCAGGTCATTTTCAGAAATGTGATAATCTACCCCAATGGTAGTGAAGATGTTCATTCTCAGATTTTCGGTATCCTCTGTGGATTTACCCATCCCGATCAAGCTTTCGCAGACATCGAAAAGAATATTGAGGATATCCAACTCCAGCCGTTCGCCTTTGAGCGCATTTCTTCGGCGCTTATAAACCACTTCCCGCTGGGAATTCATCACGTCATCGTATTCCAAAAGACGCTTTCTGGTACCGAAGTTGTTTTCCTCTACCTTACGCTGAGCACGCTCAATGGACTTGGTAATCATGCTGTGCTGAATCACCTCGCCCTCTTCTAGACCCATTCGGTCCATCAACTTGGCGATTCGATCCGAGCCAAACAATCGCATCAGGGAATCTTCGAGGGAGACAAAAAACTGGGATGAACCCACATCTCCCTGACGCCCGGAACGACCTCTGAGCTGACGGTCTACCCGTCTTGATTCATGTCTTTCGGTACCGATGATGGCCAAACCGCCAGCCTTTCTTGATTCCGGGGTCAATTTGATATCCGTTCCCCGTCCGGCCATGTTGGTTGCAATGGTCACGGTTCCCGGTTTTCCGGCCTCGGCTACGATATCGGCCTCTCTGGCGTGTTGCTTTGCATTGAGTACCTGATGAGGAATTTTCTTCAGGGTGAGCATTCTGCTCAATACTTCGGAAATCTCCACAGAAGTGGTACCCACCAATACGGGCCTTCCGGCTGCGACTAATTCGTTGATTTCGTCTGTGACGGCATTGAATTTTTCCCTGACGGTCTTGTACACCTTATCTTCCCGGTCAGCTCGGATGATTGGCTTATTGGTAGGAATCACCACCACATCCAGCTTGTAAATTTCCCAGAACTCTCCAGCTTCTGTTTCCGCAGTACCGGTCATACCAGCCAGCTTGTGGTACATCCGGAAGTAATTCTGCAGCGTAATCGTGGCATAGGTCTGAGTAGCATCCTCCACTTTTACATTTTCCTTAGCCTCGATAGCCTGATGGAGTCCATCGGAATAGCGACGTCCTTCCATTACCCGGCCAGTCTGCTCATCTACGATTTTCACTTTGCCATCAACCAAAATGTACTCCGTATCCCGCTCAAACATACAATAGGCTTTGAGCAACTGGTTAACGGTGTGAATTCTTTGGGCTTTTACCCCATAATCCTTGATGACCTCTTCTTTTCGGATAAGTTTTTCTTTGTCATCCAGACTTTCGTCTTTTTCCAATTCGGCGATGACTACTCCGATATCCGGTAGTATAAAGAACGTCGGGTCTTCATTTTTGGAAGTCATGGCTTCAATCCCTCTATCGGTCAGATCGACCACATTGCTCTTTTCGTCAATGGTAAAAAACAGAGGCTCATCCGCCTCAGGCATGTTTCTCTTGTTGTCCTGGAGGTAGTAATTCTCAGTCTTTTGAAGAATCACCCGAATCCCCGGTTCGGAGAGGTATTTGATCAAGGGCTTATATTTTGGAATACCCCGATAAGCTCTGAATAGGGCCAATCCTCCTTCTTTTTCGTTTCCGTCAGCAATTTGCTTTTTGGCCTGTGCCAAAAAGCCCTGTACCAGTTTCCGCTGCTCATCAACCAAAGCCGAAACTCTTGGCTTCATCGCATCAAACTCATGCACATCTCCACGGGGAACCGGACCTGAAATAATCAATGGGGTCCTTGCATCATCGATCAAAACCGAGTCCACCTCATCCACCATGGCAAAGTGGTGCTTGCCCTGCACCAAGTCTCCGGCCTCACGAGCCATATTGTCCCGCAGGTAATCAAAGCCAAATTCATTGTTGGTACCGTAGACGATGTCTGACCCATAGGCTTTTTTTCTTCCCGGAGAATTAGGCTGATACTTGTCTATGCAGTCTACAGTGAGTCCATGGAATTCAAAAAGAGGGGCATTCCATTCGGAATCCCGCTTGGCCAGGTAGTCATTGACGGTCACCAAATGGACTCCACGACCAGATAGCGCATTCAAGAATGCCGGCAGGGTAGACACTAAGGTCTTTCCTTCCCCGGTGGCCATCTCGGCAATTTTGCCCTTATGCAGCACCATCCCTCCGATCAGCTGCACATCGTAGTGTACCATATCCCAGACTACCTCATTGCCTGCTGCCATCCACTTGTTGTGCCAGATGGCTTTTTCACCTTCGATGACTACATTGGATTTGCTGGCTGCAAGTTCTCGATCCCGAAGCGTAGCTGACACTTCCAGCTTTCCGTTTTCTTTGAATCTTCGCGCAGTCTCTTTCACCACTGCAAAAGACTGAGTCATGACTTCGTCCAGGACTTTTTCCAGCTCGGTATCCCTATCTTTTTCCAGCTTGTCGATCTGATTGAAGAGTTGATCTTTTTGCTGGATCGCATCTACTGGAAGACCTTCGATCTGAGCTCGAATCTCCACGATTTGATTATCGATGGATTTGAGCCTTTCATTGATCACTGACCGGATTTCTGTAGTTTTTGCTCTTAGCTCATCATCAGACAAGCGGCTTAGGCCTGAAAAAATCTCATTGATTTCTTTTACTCTTGGAAGCAGTTCCTTGATATCTCTGTCGGACTTGGTGCCGAATACTTTGGCCAATCCTTTTGCAATAAATTCTAGCATGTTTGTGTATTGAATCCCCAAATAGGGCTTTAAAATTAATTCCTTTTTATTAGAATTGATAATTAACCATCCGGTTCTACAGGTTTGGCGGAAGGCTTATTTTGCCGGAAAAGACCTGCTCAGCCGGGCCAATAAGCCAGATATTCTCAAAACCTCCTTTTTTCCCCATCTGGAATTTAACGGAAAGCTTTCCTCCCAGGGTGTTGATTTTGATTAAGTTTTGATTGTTTTTGGATCCAAAAGCTAAGGCCGCTGCAGTCACACCCGTGCCACAGGAGAGGGTTTCATTTTCCACTCCACGCTCATAGGTCCGAACGAATATTTCATCCTCAGCGAGCGGCTGAAAGAAATTGACATTGGTCCCTCCCGGAGAGTAGACCGAATCATAACGAATAGTTTTTCCTTTTTCGAACACGGGATAGGTATGAACATCCTCAACCAATCGGATATGATGCGGAGATCCGGTATTTACAAAGAAATCCTCCGCCATGCTTTCGATTGTATCAACATTTCCCATCAAAAGCTCCACTAGGCCTTCGGAAATTAAGGCTTCATGGGGACCATCGATTGCCAAAAACCGGGTCTTGGAAGAGATGATTCCGAGAAAGGAGGCAAAAGCTACTGCACATCTTGCTCCATTTCCACACATACTTTGGCTGCCGTCAGCATTGAAATAGATCATCTCAAAATCAAAATCCGGATGATTTCTGATCAGAATCAGCCCATCTGCACCTATTCCAAACTTTCGATCACAAAGCTGTCGCACCAGCCCCAGATTCTTTTCGTCAAATCGCCGACCTCGGTCATCGACCATGACAAAATCATTGCCCGTACCCTGATATTTATAGAAAGTGATTTCCATTGAGAAAATTTTAAATGGTCCAGACAAAAATTTGTCCAAGGACCAATCTGCCTACAAACATAACCAAGATGTCAGGAAATCGGACGGAATGTCTGATTATCAATTTTTAATCCTAGCGAGATTGCCTAATTTCAGGCATTGAATCTGTATTAACCTTATTATTTATATCATGAAAAATCTAGAAAACGGATTGAGCAGAAGGGAATTTTTATCCAACACCTCCAAAGCAGGTCTTGCGGTAAGTTTAGTAGGAACGGGCATCCTGAGTGCTTGCTCCGGTGAAGTGAAAGGAGACAGCAAGGCCATCTTGGTGACCAGTTTTTCTCAGACACCTCTAGCCTACGATTTCTCTGCGCTAGCTCCGCATATCGATGCCATGACCATGGAAATCCACTACACCAAGCATGCTGCCGGATATGCTAAAAATTTGGGCGATGCCATAGGGGAAGAAAATGTCGATACCAACAAGCCTTTGGAGGACCTTTTGGCCAATATTTCCCAGTATTCTACCAAAATGAGAAACAATGGAGGCGGGCACTTCAACCATGAATTGTTCTGGAAAATCATGTCTCCCAATGCAGGCGGGCAGCCAGAAGGGCAGCTTGCAGAGGCAATCAACAGCGCTTTTGGAAGCTATGAAGCCTTCGTCGAGCAGTTTGAGACCGCTGCAAAAACACGGTTTGGATCAGGCTGGGCTTGGCTAGTCGTAGGCGAGGACAAAAAACTCACCGTGGGATCTACCCCAAATCAGGATAATCCATTGATGGATATTTCTGATTTCAAAGGAACCCCTCTTTTAGGTATTGACGTTTGGGAGCATGCCTACTATCTCAACTACCAAAACAGAAGACCGGATTATGTGACAGCTTTCTGGAATGTAATCAACTGGAATACAGTGAGCGACCGGTATATGGCTGCTCTTTAAGCTGGAAAAAGCCCTTGGGAAAAGGCCGGTTTTCCGGTCTTTTTCATTTATTTCAAAACTCAAATCAACCTTAAATCATGCAAGACCCTAAGTCACTTACCTCAGTAGCCCTTTTTCATCAAACCTTCAAGCACCCTGTACTTCCTGAGCCTACGATTCCTTCCGAAACACGATGCAATCTCCGGGTTTCTCTTTTGTCTGAAGAACTCAAAGAATTGGAAGAGGCAATCGAAAACAAGGATCTGGTCGAAATCGCCGATGCCTTGTGTGACTTGCAGTATGTGCTCTCCGGAGCGATTTTGGAGTTTGGCTTGGGAGAAAAATTCAAGGCCCTTTTTGACGAAGTACAGCGCTCCAATATGAGTAAAGCCTGCAAAACGGAGGAAGAAGCAAAAGCTACGGTAGCTCATTACGAGGCAAAAGGCACTCCATGCTTCTACGAAAAGGAGGGGGACCTATATCTGGTTTTCAGAGAAGGGGATCACAAGACCTTAAAGTCAGTAAACTATTCCCCGGCAGATTTGAAGGGGATATTGGAGAGGTAAATTTCACTTCCTTGTCTGGAGAAAAATGGTCTTCTTCTTCAGGATTGCAAAATTAACCTTCAAACGTTTTGTTTTTTGATACCTAAAAAAGAAGGACCAATGAAGACTTGGTCCTTCTTTGAGAAATTATTTGGGTATGACGGTCACCTCAAGGGAATGGTAGACATTTCTTCTGGCTTCCAGTTCTTCGGTAAATTTTGTCACCCATTCATTCCTTTCGTCCCTGCTGTAAGTTTTCACAATTCTAATGCTTCCTACCCCCACTCGATAGATATAGGCATTTCCTTCTTTTTCCAAATCGGAGGCATTTTTATTTACAATATTTCCTCTGGTACCATCCTGTCGGATAAGCTGAAACTGAAAAGCTCTAGGTTCTACTTCTGTACTGAATTTGGCCTCAAATCCCCCGTTGGAAATAGTATACTCCACGCCAGTTGGAGACAGCGGAGTTTGTCTTTCGCTGACTGGCACCCAAATTTCCCAACTGGTTATGAATTGTATCTTATCCTCTATTCGGATGACTGCTACGTCTTGCCCGATTTTGGTGCGATTGGTGCCCTGCTTGATATATGTGCTCACTTTGACGGTATCGACTGCGTTGGTGGGAACGCTTCCTGCCTTGACTGAGGCAAAATACTTCACTTTGTTTTTGGAACTCGAGAAGCTTTTTCCTTCATGGATATCGTCGAATAGGTACCCAAATTTCCCGGTGGTGGACCATTCGTATTCGATCACCTGCCCGTCTGCTACAGAGGACTTGATAAATGCCGTCAGCTCCCGGCTGTTTTCAGGGGATACTTTTGATTCTCTTGGCTCCAAATTGGTTTCGATCTCCCGCGCCTTGATTTCGAAGACCTCCAAACTCCTGGAGCTTTGAATATCATGTACTTTTCTTGCGTAGTCAGCTCCCTTTAGCATGAGATCGATCGTGGTCAAAATCTTGGCCTTTCTGATGGCGCTTTGCTTGAAGTCTTCCAAACTAGGTTTGGGAAGATTAGCTGGGGCGTTTTCCCAAATCGTCTCTGCTGCTACCCGCGCCAAATCCTCAAGAAAAATCGAGCCGAACTGATTATAGCCGATGGTGAAAAAGTCCCTGACCGCCTCGGATAGCTCTCCGTTTTGTACTTTTTGGCTGACGCTGGGCATCTGGTCCAGATAGCCCGCGGTAGCGATGATCATCGCCTCCCAGAAATCCTGCTGTGTTTTGGGTGCTCCTGTATTCTTGGCTGCTGTGGCTTTGGCAGTAAGTCCGTCCGCAATCAAAGGCACGACAAAATCAAGGGTAAAGGTCAAAAGCATGAGTTTGGTCCGCTCGGAGATTTCAGCCTGATTGAGATTTTGTCCGCCTTTTCCCATACCGATGGCCCGTAACTGCCAAGTAGCTTCCTTTTCATTCAGATTCAAGGGAATCTCTATGGGATCGGTATTGACCCGAAAGGACTTCTCCGTATTGCCCAAGAGGTATTCATAGACCGTTCCCGAAAAGCTGGTAATTCCGGTGACCACGGGGATTTCCACGATTTTGTCCGCACTCTTCTGATTGCTTGATCCTGGAAATTCATTGATCGCTTCTTCTTTGCCTGACTCATCTATCCTTTTGGTCTTGTAGAGAAATCCCGTCGCCCGCCTTCTGAAGGTGTTTGCGATCTCAAACTGGCTCAATCCGATCTGGTATACTTGGATACCGCTTTTGATTTCCCCATCCACCAATAAGTCGGAGGCTTTTGTCTCCTCACTGATGCGGGCATCAGGAAAATTAGGATCCAATCCCTTAATCATTTCCCCTAAGAGTAGCCCAAGGTTGGGATCGGACAGGAAGTAAGGATCCTTTTCAAAAGCCTGATCCACTTGGGACTTCCACTCTGGCCAAATGGGAAAAGACTCTACTTCCGCAAAAAACCGAGGCGCAAGTTCAGGCTCGAAAAATGGCCCTCCAAGGCCCCAAAAAAGCAAGGTTTTGGCGGTGGTGCTTACGTCCAATTTTTGCTGATTTGCATCAATCACTCCAGCTAAAAGGAGTCGATCCTGCCTGTCCAGAAGATAGGCAAAAGCAGATTCGGAGGGAAATTTCATCACCTTCCCGGAGTTCTGCTCGTTCAGCGGACTGGATTTGTCCCAAGACCAAAGGGAAGCGCCGGTCAAATCAGGGCTTTTTCCCTCTGGAAATTCTACAGTCACGCTGTAGGTCTCCAATCCTGCCAAAGGATCTGGGTTTACGGGATCTTGGGGAAGGATGTCTTCTTCTGTATTGCAGGAAAGACAAAGGAGTGTGGCTAGAAAAATGTAGGAGAAAATTCTTTTTTTCATGATTTAAGAAGTTTAAAGAGGAATTAGGGTCTTATCTCCAAAGCAGATTGAGCCCAAAAGCAAACTGGAAGGTATCATCAGCGAAAATGGCCGGATGGGTGTATATTTCTTCATTCAGGGAAGAAATCTGCTTGCCGGTGACCAGATTGACTTCTATATCAAATGGCATTTTTCCGTCCGTGAGCTGGTAGGTCGGAATCAGGGTACCATAGCCCCAAGAAAAGCCGGCTCGATTACCGGTCACCCAGATATCCCCATCGGATTGAATACCCGAAGGACCTTTTTCGGTGAAATATCCAATCCTAAAGGCCAGTCTTTCGAAAAACCAAGCCTCTGCACCGACCCCAAAAGCGGTACTAAGCTCATGATCTGTATTATTTTCGGGGCCTCCCGGAAGGTAATCCTGAAATTGGAGATCGAGTCTAAGGTCAACTGCCTGAGCCCCGTCTCTAAAGTATGCCTTGCCAGAAGTAAGACCAGAACTAAGAGGAAGCTGGAAAGAGTACCCTGTACCCAGTCTGAGGATAATGGGCAAATAACTGATGGACATCCAGTCCTGATATTCCTGATTGGTCTCGCCATTGAAGAGGAAATTAGAGAGTGATAAGGCCCCAAAAAACTGCTGATTTCGGATCTTTTCAGACTTGAAAAAATTTACCCCTTTTTGGTATTGAGCCCCAAGACTTGGGATAAAGTCGGAATTGGTCTTTTCTCCATTTACTGCATTTTCCTGTATCATATTGGCACTGAGGCCGACCTGAAGGCCCTCCATAAGCTCATATGCAGCCAAAATGGAAATAGCCCGCTGAGAGAAGAAATCGGTGTCAAATGTTCCACCACCGATAATAGTCGTCCAAACGGGATCGGGATTCTGATAGCTGAAATAGGAAAGACCGACGGAGATTTTTTCTTTCAGCCTTACCGCCCCTCCTACGAAATAATATCTGGAATTTGGTCGATAAGAATGGCCGTTGGCATAGTTAGCGTAGGCCTGAATGGGAGCCTTTGAACTCCCGATGGCTGCAGGATTATAAAAGGAATTTTCGATTCCGGCTCTGGTCAGCGTATTGAAACCCATCCCCTGGGCTCGGGCACTGGTGGATTGATTGTTGTACAACCCAAAATAACCGGGAGGATAATAGTAGGTGGTTTGTGAAAAAACAGGATAGGACAAATAAAGCCCAAAGAGTAGAAAGAATAGCTTTTTCATAGACAAGTAAGTAGTGGTTTGCTTACTCATCGTGGGGAATTGAAAAAAGTCATCAAAGAATTTTTATAAAAAAGTCATTGGTGGAGAAAGGACTTACTTTATCACCAATGACTTTTCTACGTTCTGTGGCTATGCATTCTTAGCCGGGATCTTTCAACCGGATGACGACTTGAGCTTTGCCCACAAATTTAGAATTCACCTCTGCCGCAATTGCCGCACAATTGGGAGGTCCTAAATTTACAGGTCGGCTTTGGGTTTTGAAGGCTACGATGAAAGCCCTGTACTTTCCGTCTTCCTCTGGAGTTTTATTGGCACTCCAACTAGCTGTTTGGCCCAGAAAATTACCTCCTGGAGTCAAGTCTATGATTTTGGCTGTGTAGGAAATTGCATTTGGTTCGGGCTCCACCAGAAACTGTAACCTTGACCCACAGGTATAGAATTTATCCGAGTTGTTTTGGAAACTGGTGAGCGAAAGGTCTACCGTAATGATTTTGATATTATCTGAATTATCTATCTCGATATCCAGGGTCAATTCCTCGTAAAGAAAATACTCTCCATCTACTGCTGATTTCTCATAAATTCTCGCCTTGACCGTCTCCCTTCCTTTTTCTGTGTCCTCATCTGTCACTAAATAATTGATCCAGTTTTCATCGTAGGTGGTGATGACGGTCCCGTTTTCTGCAAATTTCACTAAGCGCCCGTGTTTACCCTCGGTGGTCCACACCACCTTTTTCCCTGTGAAATCTGCGTCTCGTTGATTCACTGGCTCGATATAGAGTTTGGCTGTATTTATCTGATCTTCCTTGCCGGAAAGTACTAGACCTCCCGGTTTCAGGATATAGGTGCTCTTTTTCAGATTGAGGACAGTAGTGTCCCTACCTATGAGCTGATTTTTGTAATAAGCCTCCACATAGACGTATTCGAAGTTGTTTTCTTCAGGGAGATCTGAGGCGCTGGTCTCGGAGTAATAAGTGATTTCTTTGTCCGAACTGTCAAATGACTTGCCCTTGTTACCTTTTTTGTCCTGGATGTAGCCGTATTTTCCAGAAGTGCTCCATTTGAAATAGGGGAAATTATCGCCCCCTTCTTCTTCTAAATTTTTGATTTCGGCTTTGATCTCTTTGTTACCTCGGCTGGAAACCGTTGCCTCTGCGGGAAGCAGACTGACTTTGGCAGAGCGGGCTGTGACTGTCCATTCCTCAAACTGACGGGAATTTCTAAAATCCAGACCAATTCGAAGAAAATCTCCTGCCAAAAGGGCTGAATTCAAAACTTTAAGGACTCTTCCTGCACTTTCAAAAACCTCATCATATTTACTGGCGTCTACTTTGGGAAAATCCTTCACGTAGTCTTTTCCAAATTCAGTCATGATGTCAAAGCCTGTGAAAGCCAACTCCTTAAAACTAGATTCAATTAGGCCTGTTTCCACTTTTTCGATTCCTTTTTTCAAGGCAGCAGCATATTGACCTTTTTTTATTTCCTCATAAACATCGGGGCTAGCCTTTAAAAACAATTCAGTCTTTTCGATAAAAGCCTCAACTCTCCCATTTTTGATATCAATCCCACCTTCTTTTAGATCTCCCTTGTACCCAAAAATCTCCATGATGAGCGGGAACATAAAATCAATGGCAAAAGTCTCCACTTCCAGCCGGGTCAATTTGAGGAACTCTGCTTCGGTTTTTGGATTGGTCGAGCTTATTCCTGGGCCTACGATATGCAGCTTATACTCAGCCTCACTTTCCTTATCTTCCAAAGGCAAGGATGCTGGACCACTTGTTTTCGCTGCTATTTCCGATTGTGTATTTTCCACCAGGCTGCCCAATATCCCTGTTAAAGAATTGGCAGCTGAGGCTGGGTCAATGGGAAAATCCTCTTTGGCTGGTGTACTGCCTCCTAAGTTGGTTATAAGAGTTGTTTTCACCCCGGATTCATCCTTTGAAGATACTTTGTACAGGAAAGCATGCGCTCTTCTTCGATAGGAATTGGTAACGGAAATTTTTCCTAGGTCGCTTTCAAAAACCTGAATACCGCTTTTGATATCTGCCGCATCTACTTGAATATCGGATACTTTGGCTCGGATATCCAATTCATTGGGTTCGGGCATGATTTGCTTTAATACTTCCTTCAATGGCTCAACAAAAATCCCCTTGGAAAGAATGAGTGGATCTTGCTTCCATAATCCTTCAAATTCTTCTCTCCAGGAAACTGCGGGAGAAATTTCATCTATTTTGGCAAAGAAACTTGGGGCATTTTGTCCGGGAATTAACCATAGGCGGCTTCCTTGGTACAATAACACATCCGCTGTGGTCTGAGGAGACAGTTTATTTTGATCACTCGAAAGGTACCCCATCAGAACTATTTCCCCATTTTTATCCAAAAGAAAGGTAACACTGCCTTCGCCGGGAGTTGCTATTGCTTTTACCTTTCCCTCACTTCCAACAGGGAATCTTTCTCCAAATGAAAGCAATTCCGCCCCAGTTAGGTCCAAAGAGCTTCCCTCGGGCAAGACAATCTGAACATCTTGAGTTTGATAATTTACGGGCGGGTTTTCTCCTACAGGGGGAGTGGTCGGATCGGTAGGATTTGCTGGCTCGGTGTCTTCCTGACAAGAAATAGTCAAGGTCGCCAAAAAGAGGAAAAGTAACTTTTTCATAAGACAAGTAAGTAGTGGTTTGCTTACTCATCGGATGGTCTTCAAAAAGTCATCAAAAGTGCAAAGATTATTCTTGAATTTTTTGCAATAGCTCCTGAGCCTCTGGCTTTTCCAAATTAGACAAGATGAGTTTAGCCGCTTCCATTTCTCCCTTCTTCAGATAAATCAAGGCAAGATACCAGCTGGCATCTTCCTTGAATTCAGAGGAATCTTCATCGGCTACCTGCTTCAAAAGTTCTTGAGACAAAGGGTAATTTTCCATTTCCAGATGAGCCATAGCCACAAAATACAGCAGCGTGTCATCGGCAGGGTCCTCTTCTAGAAGGAGCTCCCATCGTACCAAAGCTTCCCTATATTTTCCTTCTTTAAAATCCACCATCCCCCGGTCAAATTCATATGAATCTGAGCCCGACATGGCAGTAATCAATCCCGGGTCGGTCTGGTAGTAGGCCGCAAAAAGTTTTTCATTGGAACTTTGGAAAACGCTCTGAAATCCCCACCAACCTACTAGAATCAGGGCAATGGTTGCCGCAACGGCCAAAATCCATCTCGGAAAAGGATAGGTTTTGGATGGGCTTTTTCCTATTACTTCCTCATGGATTTTTTCAAGCTCTGCTATGACCAAGATAGACTCCAAGTCTTCCCGAAGCACTTTTATCTGCTCCACCTTGATCAACCAATCCGGATCCTCATTTTCCAATACCTTCACCTCTTCCCGCTGACTGTCAGATAAAGTGCCCTCCAGCCATCCTTCGATGAGTTCGTATTCGGCCGGGCTGATGTTTAGGTTATTTTCCATTAGGGTTTCATGATTTTGCGGAGAGTCTCCATGCAGCGGTATTTGTTGTTTTTGGCGGTCTGTGCAGTCCAGCCAAAGTTTTGGGCAAGTTCGGGAAGGGATATTTTTTCAAAATAAAACTTCCTCAGTAACTCCTGACAGTTTTCCCCAAGCTGAGAAAAGGCCTTTTCCATCAGAGTTAATTGTTCTTCCTGATCCCCGGTTTCTTGTTTATCTGATCTTTCGATAGGAAATCCACTCAGAGATTGCTCTTTTTTGAAACGACTGGATCGGAGAAAGTCCAACCATTTATTTTTTGAAATCTGATAAAGAAATCCCTGAAGCGCAGTGCTGTTTTGGGGTTGGAAATCTCCGGATTTTACCTGCTGCCAAACTACCAAGAAAGCTTCCTGAAAAATATCCTTTGCCTGATCCTCATCTCCATTGTTTTGCAAAAGATAGCTTCTGACTTTGGGAAATATGTCTTGATAAAGCAAGGTCATGATTCTTCGATCATTTTCTCTGATTCCGCTGATGAGTTCTTGCTGCGATAGGTGATTGAGAGAATCTTTTGGCATAGCTTGCTAATTGCCAAAAAGATACAAGTAAATCTATTTTATCCCAAGGATAGCAGGGCAGGAAGAGTGATTAGAATTGGTCGATGTCTTGGTAAATATTCGTATTGGTTGTCAGCAAATTGACCATCAAGGCATCATGAGCTCTGGCGAAAGTACTGTTGTAGTTAGACTGGGTATAATCTCCATTTCCGTTGAAGATCAGCGCCACAGCCATGCCGTTGGAATGGAACATGTAGCCGGATCTAGTCCCAGGCAAGGCTCCATAGAAGAACTTAAACTGATTGGATATGGCAATTCCATTAGCAAAGTTTCCATTGGCTGTGGAGCCTTGGATAAACTGATTATAAATGGCCGATTGAAGTAGTTCAGGACGGGAAGGATTTCCGTCAATGGCTGTGACAAATCTCAGCAAATCGGGAGCCGAGGTGACAATCCCAGCGTCGCCGTCTCTTCTTTCCAGATTGAAATTATATTCGAATCCTTTCGTGCCGCCCTGTCCGTAGTACACCGCTTCATTGGGCTGTCTGCCCTGAACACCATTCTTGCCAAGTACGGTCGATTTCATCTCCAGAGGATCGGTAATCCGCTCTTTGATAAACTGGGCAAAACTCTTTCCGGAGACCTTTTCCACCACCCGCGCTGCTACAAAATAGTTGGTATTGATATACCAATATTGGGAACCGGGGTCAAAATTCAAGGTACCGTTGTCCATCATCCAATCGAAAAAGCCAGCATTGGTTCTTTGCTGTTCATAATCAATTGCGTCCCGATTTCCTGCCACTACCCAGCCTCCTGAGGTCATTTGAAGCAGATTCCGGACAGTCACTTGCAGGACACGATTGGAATAGGCCTTCGTTCCATAAGTGGTGCCGAGAATGCCTCCGTCTCCGAATACTTTGTCATCCAGGCTGATTTTTCCATCCTGAACCAAGAGCATGATTGCCAATCCTGTGAAGGTTTTGGATACACTGGCAACCCTCATTTGAGTTTGGGTTTGCATCGGCTTATTTTGGGCCTGATCTGCGACTCCATATGCTTTTTGGTAGACCAGCTTGCCGTTTTTGGAGATGGCCAGACTCGCTCCGGGAATATTGTTTTGGGAAATAAAACCCTCGACCTGACTGTCAATGACTGCTAGATCCTCCTGAGCGGCATTAGGCTGTGGGGTAGGAGTGGGATCTGTGCTTTCTGAACAGCCAATCAGGCCGATCAAAAGTACCATACCTAAAAATCGAAAATGGGTTAAGATGAGCTTTTTCATAAAGTAGGGAAGGTTTGATATTTACCTACTCATCGAAAGACACATCCCAAAGTCATCAACTTGGAAAAATTTTTTTTCGATAAATCCAGGCCAAACACAGGCTTAGGGCTACCAATCCCCATGCAATCCACAAGATATGAGACCTTGGCTTAAGAGAAACCGGCTCAGGATTTCCTAAAATGATGAGACTTGCCCAAAAAGAGGGGGCCAATTCCCTCCCTTGAGATTGGGACAAATAGCTCAGTTTGGCCTTCCTCAGCGCTTCATCTTTGGGCATTCCTTCCTCTAAAAAACTGTAGAAATCCTCGGCAATCCGTACGCTTGTTTTTTCATCAATTTTGCCCAGGCCGATGAGCATCGCTTGGGTACCGGAATAATTGAAGGCATGTGCCAGAGAGATCATTCCTTCTCCCGGTGCATAAGCTGGCTTGCCGGATTCGCAGGCCAGGAGTACGGCAAGCTCGGAACTCAAATTCAACCCGTAAATTTCACTGGCGAAAAGTTCGTGGGGTTCCAAGGGGTTTTCTGAAGATTTGGCAAAAATCAAACGGGAATCGCTCGGATTGACATTGCTGGAAAATGCATGGGTCCCCAAGTGGAGAATTCGGGATTTTCCGGCTTCCTTTTTAAAATTGGCTACGGTGGATCCACTTTCCAGAAATACTTTGGATTCAAATCTCGCCGAAATCTCCTCCACCAATCTTCTGGTGAAAGGCTGGGGAATCAGCTCCAGATAGCTTTTGTCCACATATTGTCTATCCCTGAAAGATGCCTGATAGGACTGCTTCATCTGGTCAAAAAAGCCCGGAGCAAAGGCGACCAGTTGTTCTTCGTAGGCATTGGGGCTTTGTTGGTCTAGTAACAGCAGCCCATATTGATACGAAAAGCTGTGCTTTTGCAAAAGGGAGTGAGCGATAAGATCCGACCATTTAGAGACAGGCTCTTGGCTCAGTGCTTCAAAACTCAAGTTGAACAGCAATCCTTCTGGAATGATCACAACGCGCTGAGTTTGAAGTTGAGCTAGTGCAGGTTTCCAGAGCAGCTGATACAATTCATGAAAAAGGGCAGGCTGAAATTTGTTATCCGAGGACTGAACTGCCAGTTTTTGCAACAGGGAGGAAAGAGGCTGAGTGTCTAAAGGGATCAGTTTTTTGTTTTTTCCGCTGATGACCAATACATGCCACTCCTGACCGACCTGTAAGTAGCGGAGGTAAGTCCTGTCCGGTTTGAGCTGGGCAAAAACCCTCTTTAGGATACTTTCACTGCTTTCGAAGTGGAGTTGAAAATAGGTCGGATAGGTTCTCCTCAGCATATCCAAAAAGGCTGTCCATTCCTGATTGGCTTGGGTGAATTCTTCTAAATTATCTACTTCTTTTTGAAGAGAGGCTGTCAAGCGTTCCTTTAGGCTTTTTTCCCGTTGGAGAATTTTCTCCGGAATGCCCCCGTACCTTACCTGCTGATTCCTTTGAAGCCTTGAGCGAATCTGACGATATCGGGCATGCTCGTGGTAAGCCAAAAGCCGATCGAGGTGGACTTCTGCACCACTTCTCTGATACAGATCGAGCTCGACCTGCTCCAAAAACTCAAAGTACTGCCGGTTGAGGTCAAGTTGGATGCTGATATCCGAGGGTTCAAAAAGAAAATCAGACTGGGAATCCAAAATCTGAAGCCCTTCCAAAAGTTCCTTTTCAATGGATTTCAGAAGCTCCAGCTCCCGATTGCTTAGGTTGTAGCGATTTTTATTTCGAATCAGGATAAGCTGAGGCTTCTGAAAAACGGCCTGAAGAGAGTCCCGGACAGTGGTGCGACGGCTTACCAGGGTGTTCCAAAGTGCAAAAGCCTCTGAGATGGTTTGCTGGGATTTCTGGTATTGATTGCCCAGCTGATAGATGGTTGCTTGATTGACCGCCTGATTCAAATCCAGATACAAATTGTCTGAATTGATCTCAGCCAGATAAGCTCTGGCAGTCTGGGAAAGCGAAATAGCCTCTTCGCTTTTCTGATTTTCTGCCAGAAAGAGAGAAAAATTCTTCAGAAAATCCAGGTAAATCACGTCGAATTCTCCCTGCAACTCATCTTCGAAAATTACTTTGGCCTTGCGATAAAGGGAGTCTGCTGTAGCTTCATTTTGAAGAAAGTCCTCCATTCTGGCCAAAGTGTGAATCCCATCCCCCTGCCAATAGGCACTCTCCTGTCCACTATTCTGCAACCTTCTCAGACCTTCTTCCAGGTATTTCCTAGCTACTTCCAGATCTTGGGTGTCAAAATAGATTTGTCCCAAGAGGATTCGGGATTTGGTGGTATTGAGGTTTTCTTCCCCAAGTTCTTCTGATTTTCTCTGATAGGAATACTCCAATAGCTGCTTTGCCCGACTGTATTGACCCAGCTGCTTGTAAAGGCCGGCAAGATTATCGAGAGAACTCAGGTAATCCTGCAGGACCTTTTGGTATTCCAAGGCATCGAGATTAGTGGCCATGTATTTTTCTCGGAAAAGGATGGTCTGATTCATGGACTTTTCAGCGGCATCGAAGTCACTTTGGGCCATTTGAACTCCTGCCAGGTTATTAAGAATGATGCTTTTGCGGTAGAATTGATTTCTCGGATTGGATTCCAGAAGGTCTATGGCCTCCAGTGTTTTCTGGTAGAAATAGGCTGCAGAATCGAGATTGGACGTGAAGTAGGCGATATTCCCGAGATAACTATTGGCAAAATAGATATGCTCAGCATCATTTTCGGCAGGTTTGATTTGGAGGACTTGAGCGAGATGTTTTTTGGCTGCGGGAAGGTCCATGTTTTTTACGGCCAATCCACCGAGATTCACATATAGGCCGGCAAGCACTTCCGAGATTAGGTTTAGGTCTTTTTTTGCCCAATCCAATGCGAGCAAAGTCTGTTCATAAGCCAATGTGGTATTGCCAAGGTATTCGTACCAGTTGGCCAAGCTTTTGGCCATTCTTCTGCGAAAAGCAGGGGTTGAGGAAAGCCTTTCCCAATCCAGATATACTTTTTCGAGCTTTTGATTAGCCTGAGGTGAGGGATTATTTGCTTGGAGAATTCGGCCATACAAGACCAGATAGTCAGGTAGGCTGTCATAGGCTTTGTCATCGATCAAGTTTTGGCTGAAGTCTTGAATTTGGCTGAGTGCTAGTGAGGACTCACCATTTTCAAGCATTTTTTCCCAGGAAGCTTTAGGAGAGACTTCCTGAGCCAAAAGTGAAGAGGATAAAAAGAAGAAGAGCAAGATTAAAAATCTGTCCATGGGGGATGAGCGCTAAGTTACCTTTAACCGTCATCGATTAAGATAGAAAAAAGTCATCGGAATTAAGGGAATTACCTCTCTGATCAGGTCCTGAAGAAAACAAAAAGCCCAGCATAAATGCTGGGCTTTGAGTACCAGGAGCGGGAATCGAACCCGCACGGCCTAATGGCCACAAGATTTTAAGTCTTGCGTGTCTACCTATTCCACCATCCCGGCTTACTCTAGGTATGTTGCTAGAGCTTCAGGCATTGAAAATTCAAATGTCCTGAAATGACAAAGCCCTTTTTCAAGGGCTTTGGAGCGAGAGACGAGATTCGAACTCGCGACCCCGACCTTGGCAAGGTCGTGCTCTACCAACTGAGCTACTCTCGCTTGTATGACCAGACCGTTGTCTAGGCGAATTGTGGATGCAAAGGTAAGGCGAGAAAATATTTTTGCAAGAACCCGGCTAATAATTTTTTCCAAAATCCCCGATTTAGTTGGCAACCAAGGGAATCAAAACTCATAAGAGGCAAGAATTTTCACCATTTCTCCCACATTTCTTGCTCCCAGCTTTCTAAGAATGTTTTTCCTGTGTGTAGCCACAGTATTAAACGAAATATTTAGCATATCAGCAATTTCCTTGGATTCTTTTCCCTGCAAAATCAAGGACACGATTTCCTTTTCTTTTTGGGTAAGATTTACTGCCTTGTCATCGGGAGAGCTTTTACTCACAATGATCTTACTGCCATCATCTCTGGTGTAGGAATAATCCCAGTCGTAATTTTTAAGTTTGGGAGGAGACACCAACCGGACAATGATATGAAGGTCCATGATAAAATTTCCCTTTTCATCAATCACATAAGGACGAACTTTTGATGTCATCCATATTACCTCTTGGGTGGTGCGGTGTACCCACCGTGTGGTATAGGAAAATTGGAAAGTATGTCGCTCTGCTAAGGATAAACTATGGAATGCATCAAAAACTATTTTTTGGAATCGAAATAATTCGGGACGATCATCTTCGTGGATCATGGTAAAGGAAGTTTCCATTCCTTTCTTTCTAAACATAGATTCCGGATATCCTGATATCTCTTCAACATTTCCGGTAAAAAAAGCAAGATTTAAGTTTCGGTAATCAAAACAAGCTACGACCAAGCCTTCCTGAATTCCAATATTTTTTGCCAGGGTCTCCAATTCATTCAAAAGCTTTTTCTCATCCAGCTTTCCCTTGAATTCCTGCTCCTTCCACTCCTGGAAAAACTTGGTAAACTTTTCCTGCTTTTTTAGGTCTTTAAGCAATACCTTGTCCATAAAAAACCTTCTGTGTTAAATTTTAAAACTTGAATATAGCAACCTTTTAGATCATACTTACTCCAATTTTTTCTTAATCTCGTGAAGTTTCAGTAAAGCCTCAATAGGGGAAATCGAATTGATATCAATACTTTCCAACAGTTTTTTGGCCTCTGAAAATTTAGGATCCATTTCAAACAGAGACAATTGATAATTGTTTTTGGGAACCGCTTTGAAGCTTTCCTTTTTTTCTGACATGGCCTTGTCTTTTTCCAAGTGAGCCATAATCTCTGCAGCTCTCAATACTACTGGGTTTGGCATTCCTGCCATTTGTGCTACATGAATCCCAAAGCTGTGCTCACTTCCTCCTTCCTTTAGCTTTCGCATGAAAATGACTTTGTTTCCCACTTCTTTCACGGATACATTGAAGTTTTTAATTCGGGGGAAATCCTCCGTCAATTGGTTCAGCTCATGGTAGTGAGTGGCAAAAAGCGTTTTAGCTTTGAAAGTGGGGTTATTATGCAAATACTCCACAATAGACCAAGCTATGGAAATCCCGTCATAGGTTGAGGTTCCTCGTCCTATTTCATCCATCAAAACCAAGCTCCTGTCCGAAAGGTTATTAAGAATGCTCGCCGTCTCGGTCATTTCGACCATAAAGGTAGATTCTCCTTTAGAAAGATTGTCCGAAGCTCCCACTCGGGTGAAAACCTTGTCGATGATTCCTATTCGTGCAAATGTAGCCGGAACAAAGCTTCCCATCTGAGCCATCAGGACGATCAGGGCCGTCTGTCGAAGAAGAGCGGATTTACCGGCCATATTTGGACCTGTAATGATCAGAATTTGCTGACTGTCGTGATCGAGATAGATGTCATTGGGTACATAGTGCTCACCGGGGGGAAGCTGCTTCTCGATGACCGGGTGCCTTCCGTCTTTAATTTCCAAGGTCTCGGTCTCAGAAATTTTTGGTCTACAGTAGGAATTGGACAAGGCCACTTTGGCAAATGATATCAGGGCGTCCAAAGTCCCCAAGATCCGGGCATTTTGCTGAATCTGGGTTACAAATTGGGCAGCTTCATTGACCAATTCCTGAAAATACTTCTGCTCCAGAGCAATCATACGCTCTTCTGCATTGAGGATTTTCTCTTCGTAGTCTTTTAGCTCAGGAGTGATGTACCGCTCGGCATTGACAAGGGTCTGTTTGCGAATCCACTCCTGAGGCACTTTATCTTTGTGCGCATGGGTCACTTCCAGATAGTATCCAAAAACCTTGTTGTAGGAGATTTTTAGGGAAGAAATTCCGGTGTTGGCAATTTCTCGCTGTTGAATCTGAACCAAAAAATCCTTGCCTTTATTGGCCAATCCCCTGTATTCATCCAACTCAGCGTCTACTCCGTCCTTGATGACTCCACCCTGATGAACCAACATAGGAGCATCTTCCTGCAGCTCCCGTTCGATTTTTTCCAAAATATACTCGCAGGGATGAATCTGATCAGCCAGGCGCTTGAGCGTGGGATTTTGTTGATTTTTGAGCAGATCTCGGATGGGTAAAGTCGATTTCAGCGCACGCTTGATCTGATTCATCTCCCGAGGATTGACCCGGCCCACCACTACTTTGGAAATCAATCGCTCAAGATCCCCGATATGCCGGAGCTGAGTGAGAATTTCCTCGATCAGGGTTGAGTTTTGGTAGAAAAACTCCACTGCATTGAGTCGCTCCTCGATCAGTTTTTTCTCCTTCAGAGGTAAAACCATCCACTTTTTCATCATCCTTGAGCCCATAGGGGTCACGGTTTGATCCAAAATCTGAATGAGGGGCACCCCTCCTTCATGCTGGGCAAAAACCAGTTCGAGATTTCGGATGGTAAACTTGTCCAACCAAACGTATTTTTCTTCGGCAATTCGGGAAATGGAAGAAATATGCTGCACTTCCTTGTGCTCAGTCTCTTCGAGATAGTGCAAAATGGCACCCGCAGCAATGACTCCTGAATCCAAATCTTCGATGCCAAAGCCCTTGAGGTTAGCTGTGCCAAAATGGTTTTTGAGTTTTTCGTAGGTAAAGTCAAACTGGAAGACCCAGTCTTCACAGTGAAAAGTGATAAAATCGTTCTTGATGAGATCTGCAGCTACTTTTTTTGCCGCCTTGGAGAAAATGATTTCAGAAGGAGCAAAGCTTTGAAGGAGCTTTTCCACATAAGAAGAACTTCCCTCCGCACACATGAATTCTCCGGTAGATACATCCAAAAAAGCAATCCCGTGCTTTTCTTTCCCAAAATGAATGGAAGCCAAATAGTTGTTTTTTCGGGTGTCCAATACCTGATCGTTGTACGATAGCCCTGGAGTGACCAACTCTGTCACGCCACGCTTGACTATCCCTTTGACCATTTTGGGATCTTCCAGCTGATCGCAGATGGCTACCCGATTGCCTGCTCGGACCAGTTTGGGCAGGTAATTGTCCAGGGAATGGTGGGGAAAACCAGCCAACTCAATATGAGAGGCCGCACCGTTTGCCCTTTTGGTCAGGACAATATCCAGTACCTTGCTGGCCACAATCGCATCTTCTCCAAAAGTCTCGTAAAAATCCCCGACACGGAAAAGCAGCAAAGCACCGGGATGTTTGGCTTTGATGGCATTGTATTGCTTCATCAGCGGGGTTTCTTTTCCGTCTTTGGACTTGCTCATGAGTTGAGAGAAATGGGTTACTTTTGGAATGAAAATGAGGGTTGAAAATAGCCGAATTAGTCTAGGAGTTCAAACAAGATGAAGAAATTAAGCATGGAAGAACTGGACCGGATGTCTGTCCAGGAATTTAAAAAAACCGAAAAATCGCCATTAGTAATCGTCCTCGATCAAGTAAGAAGCCTCAACAATGTGGGCTCCGCATTTCGGACTGCGGATGCATTTCGTATAGAAAAGATTTATCTATGCGGAATTACCGGTACTCCACCTCACCGGGACATTCAAAAAACAGCATTAGGTGCTACCGAATCCGTAGATTGGGAATATTGCCTCAATACCATGGATGCCGTAAAGAAATTAAAAGAGGAAGGCTATCAGATCTGTGCCTTGGAACAGGTGGACCGATCGATCAATCTAAATGAATTTTCTCCTAAAAAAGGCAAAAAATATGCATTAATCTTTGGAAATGAGGTATTTGGAGTGGAAGAAGAAGTACTTATATCATGCGATCATGTCTTGGAAATCCCACAGCTCGGGACCAAGCATTCTTTGAATATTGCTGTTTCTTTGGGTATTGCCGTTTGGGATATGATGGTCAAATTGGACCAGTTTTAAGCTTTTTTTTGGGAATTGGAGATAAAACTCGCACTGCTCGGATCATCGGGATTTTTCAGAAGCCCAAATCCGCCAGTTTCAGGTGGGTTTTGATTAGGTTTGAACTTGCCTTGGCTACCGTTTTCCCGGATTCTTTACGGATGATCGCCTCCCAATGATTGAGATTGGATCCAGAGCGAATCAGTTTGGCGGTGACTTCCAATACCTCGCCGGTTTGGGCAGAGGATAAAAAGTCCACATTGAGATTGATGCTAGTCATCAAATATTCTGATCCTGCGACAAAATTTCCCATGCCAATCACATCATCCAGTATCAGAGAAGCGACCCCTCCATGCAGTACTTTTCCCGGATTGCACATTTCCGGGCGAACGGTATACTGCACTTTGATGTGATGGTGATCGATTTCCAGAAGCTTACCGGCAAGCCAATTTCCAGCTGCTGAAGGGGTTTTGTCCAAGGTTTGTCCGATTTGGGACTGAAAATACATTAATCGGGTAGAAGCTTCCATTACTAGTGGTTTAATTCAAAAGCCGAAAATAATCCTCCATTACCGTTTTCAAAATGGAAAGCTCATTTTCCTCTGCCCAAAGGGTAAAAGTATTATCTCCCACTTTCAGCTGAAATGAATAATCCTCCTCCAAGTAGGGTTTCAACTGGCTAAGGAGCTGAAAATGATCGGAATTATTTCCATTAGAAAAGTTTAGAATTTCCGATTCTTCGCCTTTCTGGGCAAAGATTTGGATGGGATAATCAGCCTTTTTCAATTCGAAAAAAATGTAGGCTTCGTCTTTGGCAGGATTGAGAATAATCACCGGGAAAAAGCTGGGAATAGAATCGGATTCGACCCGTTTGGAATGTCTAAACAGGGTCATTCCCGCATCTCTTCTCATTTCACGGTCATAGTGAATTCCACGTACATTGAGAAAATAAATTCGATTGGCGTCTGCAGCAAGGAAAGATCGGTCCTTACCGGAATTATCTGCTCTATATCCGTCAAAAAAGGAGAATACCAACACCATTCCTAAGGAGGAAAAGATGAAGATTTTCAAAATTCGGAAGATTTCCGGGCTCAGAATAGGGTCTCGTGCAGGCATGCCAAAATCAGTCACAAGGATAACCCCTACGATCTCAAGATGGTTTACCTCACGTACGATCCGGCATTCATATCAATAGATGTTCCGGTAGCGTGGTCAGCCAATCCTGAGCACAGCAAAGTAACCATGGGAGCGATATCCTCAGGCAAAGTCAGTTCTTTCAGTGCAATATCCTTAAGCGCAAAATCTTCTCCATATTCCGAGAGGATCTCATTAGCCATATCCGTACGTGTAAATCCAGGTGCAATCAAGAAAGCTTTGATTCCGATTTTTCCATAATGCCTTGCTATAGAGCGGGTTAGACTCACCAAAGCCCCTTTAGAAGCAGCATAAGCCAAATAGTCCGTCGTATCTCCCCGAAAAGCAGCCCGGGATGAAATCATCACAATTCTCCCGTTTTCCTGAGCTTTTGCCTGGTCCACAAATTCCTTGCAGAGAATACCCACAGCCGTGGCATTGACAGCCATGACTTGATCCCAAATTTCCAGCCATTCACCAGTAGGCAAAGTATCCGGTGCGGAAGGGGAAATTCCGGCATTGTTCACCAGACCGGTCAATGGTCCAAACTCTTTCGCCAGTCGGGGAATAAAGCCCACCACTTCCGCCGGTTGAGATAGATTGCAAGCAGCCAAGTGAGCTGGATTTTTGAGTTGAGCAAGGAGACTTTCAGCCTCGGATTTGTTTGAATTGTAGTGAATAATCACTTCAGCCCCAGACTCGGAGAGCTGTCTGGCTATCGCCCTACCTATGCCTCTAGAAGCACCTGTGACCAGTATTCTTTGGTTTTTAAGGGAAATGTTCATGGATTATTTACTTGTCCAGTTTTCTCTGATCGACAAATGCTGAATATGCGCCAAATGGTGGGAAGAGTGCCATGCGTACATCAGCGTCACTTCCTCCAGCTTTTGAATTTTCTTGCTTTCTGGATGAAAATAGGTCTTTTGAAAATCCGCTGATTCCATAGAATCCAACAATAGACTCCACTTGGAGTGGATAATCCGGATCAGGTGAAGTGAGTCCTCCACAAGCATGGAATAGTCTGCCAGATTGGCCCAAGCCCCTTCATCATAGGGTTTGACAGTCGGCTGGTCCTCAGTGAGGGCCAGTTTGAATCGGATAAATGCATTCATATGACTATCTGCACAGTGATGGATGACCTGTCTCACTGTCCACCCACCTGGCCGATAGGGAGTGTCCAGTTGGACAGGAGAGAAGGAGCTTATAGCTGTGAAAAGGTGGGTAGGAAAACTGCGGAGAACCTGTTTTGCTTCTTCAATATCCTGGGCCGAAATGATCTGCGGAACCTGGAATTTCCCGATCGGATACTTTAAAAACTCGATATCTGTTGTCATAAGCTGAATTATTGGCCACCTGCGGCGATGGTGGCTAAATCTACAGCTTTTGCCCCACTAGCCCAAAGAACATTCGCACAGGAACACAGGGTAGCTCCAGTCGTAATCACGTCGTCTACCAAGAGCAACCGCAAGCCCGATACTGATATTCCTTGAGGTACGGCAAAGACCTCATCCACATTTTCCATTCGCTCCAATCGGGATTTTTTGGTCTGCGTTTCGGTAAATTTTCTCCTTTCCAAACAGTTAAAAACTTGTATTTCAAGGAATTGAGAAAGTCCTTTTGCAAATTCCGCGCTTTGATTGTATCCCCTTCTTTTGAGTTTCATCGGATGGAGTGGTACTGGGACCACAGCATCCCAAACATTTTGATATCCTGCAGTGATTAGGATTCTAGCATACAGCCGTCCGAGTTCCTCTCCCAGTTCTGGTTGATTACGATATTTCAACTGATGAAGGAGTTTTTGACTTTTTCCCTTCTTTGAAAACCTTAAAAATGACATAACCCGATTCACCTGAGTCAATCCTTGAATCTTTGATGTAAGTTCATTATCAAAGGGTCTCAAGTGGAAATTTGCCACAGGCAGCGTTCCCTGACAAGTAGTGCAAAGGCATTTTTCGAAGTCGTACAAATCAGTACCGCAAATAGAACAGCTGCGGGGAAAAACCAAATCCAAAAAATCTTTCCACAAAAACAAACGCATCGGTAAAAAGTAATGTTGAACAACCTCAAGGTAAAATATGCGGTATATTTACACCATTGAACTATATCCCTAAAATTTAATGAATCTGATAGAAGAATTCAATGCTTATCGTTCTCAGATGAACGAAAAAATCATGGCCGAGGACAACAAGGTGATCAAGCGCTTTTTCAATCTGGATACAAACACCTATGCAGAAGGTGCCTTGGACATCAAAACTAAAGAAATGATTGGTTTAGCCTGTTCTATGGTTTTAAGGTGTGACGATTGCATCAAGTATCATTTGGGGAAATCTTTTGAAGCAGGAGTAAGCAGAAAAGAAGTCTTCGAGGTGTTTTCTATAGGGATGATCATAGGGGGTTCTATAGTAATTCCCCATTTAAGAAGAGCAGTAGAATATTGGGAAGAGCTTGAAAATCAAGGATAAAGTATGTTTAAGAGAGATTTGGATCTTGAAAAAAAGTGGTCGAAGTTATTGATAGGCTTGGAAAATGCCGTAGGGAAAAAACCAAAGGATCTGAATGGCGTATTGTTTTTGATTGGAGTGCAAGAATTGGGAAAAGGACCTCATTCCTTTTCCAAGGAACAAAAGCAGGATTTGATGCACATTGCCATTTGCAAAGTGCTGAGCTATGCTGGATTCTATGAATTGGATTTTGTGGACCAAGAAGGTTGGCCGCATTGGAAGTTGGTAAAGGAATTACCCCATATAGATTTATTGGAACAGGAAAAACTGCTTAAACTTCAGGTTTTGGAGTATTTCGAAAAAGAATATCAAATAGAAATCTAAATGGAATCAAGAATAATGCAAAAGAGCCCCTTATTGAAGATGGAAGCGATTCCAGATGATGAATACAAATCAAAACTGAACTAATGAAACTTATTTCTTACAATGTCAATGGAATTCGCTCAGCTTTAAATAAAGGATTTGCGGATTGGCTGGCTCAGGAAAACCCAGATATCATTGGTTTACAGGAAATTAAAGCTCAGGAAAAGGATGTCAATGCCAGTATCTTCACTGATCTCGGGTATCAACTCTATTGGATGCCTGCTCAGAAAAAAGGGTATAGTGGCGTGGCTATTTTTACCAAAATCAAACCCAAATCAGTAAAATATGGAATGGGCTTAGACAAATACGATGATGAAGGAAGAGTGATTCAAGCAGACTTTGAAGGCTTTTCTTTTATTTCCTCCTATTTCCCTTCCGGAACTACAGGAGATATAAGGCAGGATTTCAAATATGAATTTTTGGATGATATCTATGGATACATGCAAGACTTGAGACGTGACAATCCTACGCTGATTTTAAGCGGAGATTATAACATTTGCCATAAGCCCATAGACATCCACAACCCCGTGTCTAACAAAAACTCATCAGGATTTCTTCCAGAAGAGCGGGCATGGATGGATAGATTTACTGAATCGGGATTTATTGATACATTCAGACACTTCAATCCAGAGCCTCATCAGTATACCTGGTGGAGTTTTCGTGCCAATTCCCGTGCAAAAAATCTGGGATGGAGGATAGATTACCATATGGCAACCAATGAATTGCAAAACAAATTAAAAAGTGCCGTAATTTTGCAGGATGTAAAGCATTCGGATCATTGTCCGATTGTCCTTGAATTAGCAAATGAATAAGTAAATAAAGTCTTGACAGAAGAATAATTCCCTAATGAAATCCATAAAAATTTCAATTCCTTCTCTGATTGAGAATATAAAAATTATCGAAAGCTTTATTGACAATGCAAAAGAAAGCTTCGAAATCAATGATGATATCTATGGGAATATTATGATTTCTGTGACGGAATGCATCAGCAATGCCATCATTCATGGTAACAAGGGAGACAAGAATAAATTGGTGAACCTCGAACTTAAAATGGAAGATGACCAACTGAAATTCATAATCCAAGATGAAGGACAGGGATTCGATTTATCTGAATTACCAGATCCAACCGCTCCTGAGAATCTGGAAAAACCAGGAGGAAGAGGAATTTTCCTGATAAGACACCTCAGTGATGAAGTGAAGTTTGAGGAAGGCGGGAAGAAGGCGATTCTTTCCTTTTACATGGATTAGAAAATGGCGATCCTATTCTTCTCAGAAGATATTCGATTTGATCTCCCTGAAAAAAGGAAAAGAAAATCCTGGCTGAAATTATTAGCATCTGGTGAAAAATTCTCAATAGGAGAATTGAATTATATTTTCTGTTCAGACGAGCACCTCTACCAAATCAATCTGGAATACCTCAATCATAAAACCTACACTGATATAATCACATTTGATAACTCAGAAGGGGAAAATGAAATTGAAGGGGATATTTTCATTTCAATAGAACGAGTAAGAGAAAACGCACAAAAAGAAAATGTATCCGAAACAGATGAATTGAGTCGAGTCATTTCTCATGGGCTTTTCCACTTGATGGGGTATAAGGACAAAACAAAAGAACAAGTCGAGGAAATGAGAGCGCAAGAGGAGAAAGCTATAAATCTGTATAAGAATTCATAAACGTTTCACGTGGAACATCCCCATTAAGAAATCATTTAATGTTTCACGTGGAACACAGCATAAATACACATGTTTCAGAAGTATGATGTAATTGTAGTAGGAGCAGGACATGCAGGATGCGAAGCTGCACATGCCGCCGCAAAGATGGGATCAAAAGTACTCCTGTGTACAATGAACATGAATACCATCGCGCAGATGTCTTGCAATCCTGCAATGGGTGGAGTCGCAAAAGGCCAAATTGTAAGAGAAATAGATGCGCTTGGGGGGATGTCAGGAATTGTATCTGACCGGTCTATGATACAATTCCGCATGCTTAATCGATCCAAAGGTCCAGCAATGTGGTCCCCACGGACACAAAATGATCGAATGCGATTCGCCGAAGAGTGGAGAATGACATTGGAACAAACTCCAAACGTAGACTTTTGGCAAGAAATGATAACCGGAATTCTTGTCAAAGACGGAAGAGTTCGAGGTGTAAAAACAGGAATAGGAATAGAAATAGAAGCAAATGCAGTAGTCCTGACCAATGGTACATTCCTAAATGGAATCATCCACATAGGCGAAAAACAATTTGGAGGTGGTAGAACAGGAGAAGCAGCAGCCAAAGGAATTACCGAACAACTGGTACAGTTAGGTTTTGAGGCAGGAAGAATGAAAACCGGAACTCCACCAAGGGTCGACGGACGCAGCCTCGACTATACCAAAATGGAAGAACAACTAGGAGATGAAAATCCGGAAAAGTTTTCTTATTTGGATATTACTGAACCTCTAAAAAATCAGAAAAGCTGCTGGATTACATACACAAATAAGGAGGTCCATCAAACTCTAGAAACAGGATTTGAAAGATCTCCTATGTTTAATGGACGAATCCAGGGACTTGGGCCACGCTATTGCCCAAGCATTGAGGATAAAATCAACCGATTTGCCGAACGGGAAAGACACCAGATCTTCGTAGAGCCGGAGGGATGGAATACAGTAGAAATCTATGTCAATGGTTTTTCTACCTCTCTTCCTGAAGACGTACAGTACAAGGCACTGAGACAAATTCCAGGCTTTGAAAATGCAAAAATGTTCAGACCGGGTTATGCAATCGAATATGATTTCTTTCCACCAACCCAGCTTCATCTAACACTGGAAACTCAACTGATAGAAAATCTATTTTTCGCTGGCCAAATCAACGGAACAACTGGATACGAAGAAGCAGCTTCACAAGGCCTGATTGCAGGAATAAATGCAAGCTTGAAGGTTCAGGAAAAGGATCCTTTTCTCCTTCAGCGATCAGATGCTTACATCGGGGTTTTAATCGATGATTTGATTAATAAAGGCACTGAGGAACCTTACCGAATGTTCACCTCCCGGGCAGAATTTCGTCTGTTGCTAAGACAGGATAATGCAGACTTGAGATTGACAGAAAAGGGATACCAAATTGGTCTAGCAGATGAAGAAAGACTACAGGCAATGCAGGATAAAAAAACCAAAACTGCTCAGCTAATAAACGATCTCAAGCAAAAGAAATGGACCCCCGAAGAAATCAACACAAATCTGGAAGAATTGGGAACAGCCACAATCCAAGAAAAAACAACCATAGAAAAACTACTGAAAAGACCACAAATTGGAATTCAGGAATTAAAAGCAATCCAACCAGAATTTGATGGGTATCTTTCCAAATATTCAAAAGAGGTTTTAGAACAGGCAGAAATCCAAATCAAATACGAGAGCTATTTGGAAAAAGAGCAGCAAATGGTTCAGAAACTATCCAATATGGAGAATTTTAGGATTCCTCATAAGTTTGATTATCTAGCAATCACTGCCCTTTCTGCTGAGGGCCGACAAAAACTAAATAAGATCCGCCCTGAAACTCTAGGACAAGCCTCAAGAATAAGTGGGGTATCTCCAGCAGATTTGTCAATTCTTACGGTGTACCTTGGAAAATAAAATGACAGAAAGACTAGTCAAATGCCCACTTTGTAAAAGTGGGCATTTTCTTAACTATCAGGAAATCAAAGACTTTGCAGTAAGTAAAGAGGTCTTTTTGTTGAATAAATGTGCTGATTGTCAATTAATTTTCACCAACCCAAGACCAACAGAAGATGCAATAGGTCCCTATTACGATTTTCCGGATTACTACTCACATCAGACCCAAGCAAAATCCCTGACGCATTGGATTTACAATCAGGTAAAAAAGAAAAACCTGAGAGAAAAATTATCTCTAATCGAATCGCTCACGCAAGAAAAAACACTTCTCGATTACGGATGCGGCGCAGGAGATTTGATCCAGATTGCACAAAATCATGGTTGGAAAGTCTCGGGTATAGAACCCAACCCAGGAGCAAGGCAAATAGCAAATCAAAAAACAAAGAACAGGGTCAAAGAAAGTATCAAAGAGCTGAAGAAAAACAAAGAATATTCAATCATCACATTATTTCACGTATTAGAGCATATCCACGAATTAAGGAAAACAGTAAAAAAAATTTTAACCCATTTAAATTCAGAAGGTTACTTAATTATAGCTGTACCAAATCCTGAATCATGGGATGCAAAAAAATATGGCAGTCTTTGGGCAGGATGGGATGTACCTAGACATCTATATCATTTCAACCAACATTCCATCCAGCAATTCCAACAGATTTTCAATTTGAATTTGGTAGATCAAAAACCCATGAAATTTGACAGCTATTATGTTTCATTACTTTCAGAGGGTTATATAGAAGAAAAAGCATCGATGATTAAGCGTTATCTAAACGCTGTTATTTCAGGCTACCAATCAAATAAACTGGCAAAGACCCAGAACAATTATTCAAGCAACATTTATATTTTTCAGAAAAAGTGAAAAATCTAAAACCACTCATTTACCTTATTTCCATAGCAGCTATTTATTCATGTGCCAAAGTCAGTACACCTATGGGAGGGCCAGTAGATGAGGACCCTCCAAAACTTCTAGAAGCCAATCCTGCTGACCAATCCTTGAATATCAAACCAGAAGAATTAGTATTAACTTTTGATGAATACGTCCAATTAGACAATCCAAGCAAAGGAATCATCATTACCCCAAGGATAAATAAAGAAGAAGTCATATTTACTTCAAACAAAAACAAGGTAACTGTGGCTCTGAATCAGGAGTTAGAGGAAAATACGACTTATGTTTTTGATTTTCAGAAGTCTGTGGTGGATATGTCTGAAAAAAATCCTGCGGAAAACCTGAAATTGGTTTTTTCGACAACAAACTATATCGACAGCTTAAGTATTTCAGGAAACGTAAATTATATTTTTCCACCAAGTAAGGTAGACTTTAAGAATGTATTAGTAGGCATATACCCACTTAATGACACCACGGACGTTTTTACGGCCAATCCATACTACTTGAGCCAAGTGGATACAAGTGGTAATTTTAGGATCAGCAACATCAAAAATGGACTCTACCGAGCTTATGCTTGGAAAGATGATAACGGTAACCTCAAGGCAGAATTTAAAAGCGAAGAATACGACTTTTTAATTGACACTCTTCAAATCGAAAATGATATTTCTGCTGTTCAATTCAACCTATCAAAGTCAGACCTTACCCCAATAAGGATTTTAAGAACTTCAAATTTTGGAAGAAATTTTGACCTGATCCTGAACAAAAATGCAGTTCAACCTGAAATCAAGCAGGAATCGATAGGTCAAAAATACTTCATTATTGAAAGTGACAAGAGAATCAGAATTTATCCCAAAACGGTACAAGAAGACAGCATTGCATTTCCTATAGAACTCAGGGATTCCACAGGGTTCCAAATAGACACTGTGATTTATGCTAAGTTCCCAGAAACCGAGAGAAAGCCGGAAAAATTGACCATCAATGCTAATTCAGGAAAGAACTTTGTCGGAAAACTGGATATGGAACTGAAATTCAACAAACCTGTATTAACCATCAATCCCGATTCACTTTATATCAAGTATGATTCTGCCTCATTCATCAAAATAAATCCCTATGACTATTATTTCTCAGACTCTACAAAGAGGGACTTATTAAAAATCAGCTTGACAATTCCTGATTCAATATCAAAGGATATTTTCACCCTATTTGCGGCTGACTCAACATTTCAGGATGTAGAAGATCAATTCAATGAAAATGTACTTGAGGCAAATTATCGTAAGCTAAAAAGAGAAAGCTTAGCTGATGGTATATCAGGGAGAATTGAAGGTGCAAAACCTCCTTTTATTTTGCAGGTATTGGATACCAAAAACCAAATAATCAGAGAGGAATACCTCAATACCCAAGATTTTTCAATCCAACTAATCGAGCCCGGCACTTTCAAAATCCGAGTAATTGAAGATCGTAATGGAAACAGGCGATGGGATCCATCCAATATTTTTGAAAAGAGGTTGGCAGAAAGAGTCTTTTTCTTTAAAGGAGAGGACGGAAAAGATCAGATTATTATTAGAAGCGGTTGGACACTGGAAGACCAGGTAATCATTGCAAGCCCGTCAACAGGAATAGCCACAGGAAAAAACGCCGTGGACAACTGACAGATAAGCTGTGGATAAGAATGTATTTTTCCCCAGAGCAAATAATTTTATCCCTCATTCCAGCTGTCGATGTTTAAAACACGTACATTATCCACGCTAAAGTTTAAGGCTTTCCACAAGTCACTTGATAACAAAAGAGAAGGATACATATATCAACACAAATAAGGTAAAAAATATAAGTAATTGTTTTTCAATGCCATTCATGTCAATAACTCGTGGAAAACCTGTGAATCTAAGGAACCCAAGTTTCAAAATTTGTGAATTGAAAAGAATAAATCATTTATCCACAAATCCACATCCTTAATAACCTTAATAGATTTTTTTATATAAATAATTTAATAAAATTATAGCCTTGTGGATTTGTGAATAGCTTTTGTTTATCCATTTAGGATTTGGTAATATTAGGTTGTACAAACCCAAAATTGCCATCCATGGAGCTGACCCGACTCTTTGATCTGATTCCATATCAGATATCGACTTATGACAGCCAAGTCGCTTTTGCCAAAAAGGAAAATGAGGCTTGGAAAACCTATTCCGCCCGAGATTTCAAACGGATTGTTGACAATTTAGGGATGGCATTTATTGAGTCCGGGTTGAAACCGGGTGATAAAGTGGCCATTATATCTGAAAATCGTCCTGAATGGAATTTCGTCGATCTCGCCTTGCAGCAGATTGGTGCAATCTCCGTTCCGATGTATCCCACCATCACTTCCGAAGACTATCAGTACATTTTTGATCATGCTGAGGTGAAAATCATTTTTGTCGGAGACGATACGATCTATCAAAAGGCTGCAGAAGTCGCCAATGATCGAAAAATTTACTCCTTTGACAGTTTGGCCGGAGTCGAGCATTGGACTGCTTTGGAAACAAGGGGTGAAAATGGTGACCTATCCAAGTTGGAAGAACTTAAGAGCAAAGTTCAGCCGGGTGATTTGTTCACGATAATCTACACTTCAGGTACCACAGGTCGGCCAAAGGGAGTTATGTTATCCCATTCCAATGTCTTATCCAATATGCTCTCTGTAGCGGATATCATGACACCTCCTCCCGGTGTATCCAAAGTGTTGAGTTTTCTACCGCTATGCCACATCTATGAGCGGACAGCCTCTTTTTGCTTTATTTACCTTGGTTTTTCTGTTTACTATGCTGAAAGCATGGAAAAAATCGGAGAAAACCTCAAGGAGGTACAGCCCCATGTATTCAACACGGTTCCCAGACTTTTGGAAAAAGTCTATGATAAAATTGTGGCTAAAGGATACGAGCTCACAGGGATCAAAAAATCACTCTTTTTCTGGGCCTTGAATTTGGGACTTAGATATGATCCAGCTGCGGATATGGGAGGATGGTATATTTTCCAGCTGAAGCTCGCCAATAAAATTATCTTCTCGAAATGGAGGGAAGCTTTGGGTGGCAATGTGATGCAAATCAATTCGGGAGCTTCTGCACTTCAGCCTCGTTTGGCAAGAGTATTTTGGGCAGCAGGGATCAAAGTCTGCGAAGGCTATGGCCTTACCGAAACTTCTCCTGTAGTCTCCGCTTCAATCGGCAATCATGAAGAGATCAGAATCGGCTATGTAGGCAAAATCGTCAGAGACGTGCAAGTCAAAATTGCCGATGACGGAGAGATTCTAGTCAAAGGACCCAATGTCATGCAAGGATATTACAAAGAACCCCAAATGACTGCGGAAGTGATCAAGGACGGCTGGTTCCATACCGGAGATATTGGTGAACTCGACGGACAGTACCTCAAGATCACCGATCGGAAAAAAGAAATGTTCAAAACTTCCGGAGGAAAATATATTGCTCCTCAAGTGATGGAAAACAAATTCAAAGAATCTCCCATGATCGAACAGCTTATGGTAGTCGGTGACAACCGCAATTTCCCAGGGGCTTTGATTGTACCGAGTTTTGACGGAATCAAGGAATATTGTACCAGAAAAGGAATCCCATATACTTCTGATCAGGAAATGGTAGAAAAACCTGAGATACTGGAAAAATTTCAAAAAGAGGTAGATCACTACAATAAATACTTCGGCAAATGGGAGCAAATCAAGCGTTTTAAACTCCTCAAACAGCCTTGGGGAGTGGATTCCGGGGAGCTTACACCAACCATGAAGCTTAAGCGGAAAGTAATTTCAAAAATGTACGAGGACGAAATCGAAGAAATATACCGGGGTTGATCTCCGGTATTTTTTTTACCTGGAAAAAAAGACTTCAAAATTACTTTTTGATTATTGGAGTATTTTTTACCATTTATTCTGAAAAATTTCAAATTCTATAATTAAATCCAAAATTTATTAGGAAAATGGATTAAATCCAAATTATAATTTGTGATGCATGCATAACTTTTTTTCAAAATAGTATGCATGCATACAAAATTTTTCCCTAGATTAGGCATGCAAAAAATTCCTTGTCGATTTCTTTCCAAAGTGTAACAACAAGAATCACAGTTTATCTATTCAGTTGGATTTTGGACTTTTTCTTCAGCATCGGGGAGTTTTTTGGATTCAGTACCTAATTAAGAAGTAATGAAAAGAGAGGAAACGGTCGATTATCATATAAAAAGTGCATGGCATGCTATCTCCAGGATGTACAATCAGCAGGCAGCTGAAGAAGGATTCACCACTGCGATTGGATTTGTATTGATCAATATCAATTCAAAAGAAGGCACTCCAGCTACCAAAATAGCTCCGATGATAGGCCTAGAGACCCGAAGTCTGACTCGGATGCTCAAGACCATGGAAGAGAAGGGACTCATCTTTAAAAAAGCAGATCCTGTAGACAAGCGATCTGTACGCATCTACCTAACTGAAGAAGGCAAGACGAAAAAGGAAATATCGGTAAAGACGATCATGAAGTTCAATGAGCGCGTTAGAGAAGTAGTCACCGAAGAAGAACTGCAAAACTTCTTTCAGGTCTTTTCCAAAATACAATCCGTAATCGACGAAGTAAATCAAGCTGAAATCTATAAGCCCATATTTGAATTATAAACCCTTCCTGATTCAGGATTTAACTACCAAAAACCCAAAAAAATGAACAGAACCATTAAAAAAGTCGCCGTTTTAGGTTCAGGAGTGATGGGATCCAGAATAGCCTGTCACTTTGCCAATATCGGTGTGCAGGTACTTTTACTGGACATTGTTCCTTTTGAGCTTTCGGAAGAAGAGCAAAAGAAAGGATTGACCAAAGAGCATCCTGCCGTTAGGAATCGGATCGTAAACACAGCTTTGCAAAACACCTTGAAAGCAAAGCCTTCATCCATTTACGATTCCTCCTTTGTATCCAGAATTTCCACGGGAAACTTTGACGATGATCTTCCAAAAATCAAGGATTACGACTGGGTAATCGAAGTAGTCGTGGAGCGATTGGATATTAAGCAGCAGCTCTTTGAGAAAGTGGAAAAATACCGTAAACCCGGTACATTGATCACCTCCAATACTTCCGGGATCCCCATACATTTGATGTGTGAAGGCAGATCGGAAGACTTTCAGGTGAATTTTGCAGGAACTCACTTTTTCAACCCACCTAGATATTTACGCCTGCTGGAAATTATCCCAGGTCCAAAGACCAACCTCGAAATTATCGACTTCCTGATGGATTATGGAGATAGATTTTTGGGAAAAGAGACGGTTTTCTGTAAGGATACTCCAGCCTTTATTGCTAATAGAATTGGCGTATATGCCATCATCTCCGGTATGCATGCTATTGAAAAGGCTGGTTTTGGAGTCTCCGAAGTGGATAAACTGACCGGACCGGTGATCGGTAGAGCCAAATCTGCAACTTTCCGTACTATGGACGTGGTCGGATTGGATACGACAGTCAACGTTGCCAATAACCTTTATAAGGCCCTTCCTCACGATGAATCAAGAGATAAATTCAAACTTCCCAAAATCGTCGAGGTCCTCTATAACAACAAGTGGTTTGGTGACAAAACCGGCCAAGGCTACTTCAAAATGATTCGCCACAAGGATGGCTCCAAAGAATTGAAGGAGCTTGATCTGAAGACTTTTGAATACAAGGACGTAGAAAAACCCAAATTCAAAGCTTTAGAGGCATCCAAAGAGATTGAAGACCTCAAGAAACGAATCAAGTTTCTGGTCAACTTTGATGACCGAGCCGGGGAATTTTATCGGGCTTCTTTCTATGATCTGTTTAAATATTGTTCACACAGGATTCCGGAGATTTCCGATGAGCTTTATCGGATAGATCAGGCGGTCTCCGCAGGATTTGGATGGGAATTGGGACCCTTCGAGACTTGGGATGTTTTGGGTGTGAAGGAAACTGTGGAAAAAATGGAGGCTGCAGGAGAAAAAGCTGCTCCTTGGGTTCATGAAATGCTTGCTGCAGGTCATGAATCCTTCTACAAAATCGAAGGTGGCAAGAAAAAATACTATGACATTCCTTCCAAATCCTATGTGGAAATTCCGGGAATCGAAGATTTCATCATTTTAGATACGCTGAAATCTGCCGGTAAAAAAGTCTGGGGAAATCCTGGGGCCTCCATCTACGATATGGGTGATGAGGTGATCGGCTTGGAATTCCATACCAAAATGAACTCTATGGGTGCAGAAGTGATCGAAGGCATCAATACCGCGATCGGCATGGCAGAAAAGTCCTACAAAGGATTAGTTATCGGAAACGAAGGGGCCAATTTCTCTGCAGGAGCCAACCTGGCCATGCTATTCATGTTTGCAGGAGATCAGGAGTTTGATGAGATCAATATGATGATCGCTCAGTTTCAGAATACCATGATGCGGGCTAGATATTCCTCCGTTCCGGTAGTAGTCGCCCCACATAATATGGCCTTGGGAGGTGGCTGTGAATTATCTCTTCACGCTGACCATATCCAAGCTCATGCTGAGCTTTACATGGGACTTGTGGAAGTGGGAGTTGGTTTGATTCCTGCAGGCGGTGGTACTAAGGAAATGACCCGAAGATTTGCCAATGGGGTGATTGCAGGAGATGTGGAGCTCAATCAGCTTCAGGAGTATTTCATGAATATTGCTACTGCAAAAGTTTCCACCTCGGCTGAAGAAGCAAGAGGTTTGGGATACCTGAGATCAAACGACGGGATTTCGTTGAATAAAAAGCGACAGCTATCCGATGCCAAAGCGAAGGTGCTTTCCCTTCACGAATTAGGATATACACAGCCTGTTCAGCAAACAAATATCAAAGTTTTGGGAAAAACGGCCTTGGCCCTGTTTGAAGCGGGAATTACCGGGATGCGCTACGGAGCTTATATCTCTGAGCACGATGCAAAAATCGCCAGAAAACTGGCTTGGGTAATGTCAGGAGGAGACTTATCCTCACCGACGGAGGTGTCAGAGCAGTACTTGCTTGACTTAGAGCGGGAAGCTTTCCTGAGTTTGACAGGGGAGCAAAAGACCTTGGAACGAATCCACAGTATTTTGTTCAAAGGAAAACCGCTTAGAAACTAAAAAATAGTATCAAGTATCAAGACATAAGTATCAAGACATAAGTATCAAGACATTTAATCCAAAGGCTATGCACAACTTCAAGGAACTCAAAGTATGGCAAAAGGCGGTTGATCTTGCTGTAAAGATTTATACCATCACCAAATCTTTTCCTTCAGAGGAAAAGTTTGGCCTAGTTTCTCAAATGAGAAGAGCGGGCGTTTCTGTGCCATCAAATATTGCTGAAGGTTGTGCAAAAACTTCTTCGAAGTCTTTTGTGAATTCGTTGGAAGTCAGCCTTGGAGAAAGTTTTGAACTGGAGACCCAAATGATCATTTCAGAGCGAGTGGGAATACTTGATCCAGAAATTGCGAGAGAAATGGAAGCAGATCTTATGGAAGTCCAGCGGATGATTATGGGATTGAAAAACTCGATTGAGTCGAAATCTTGATACTTGATTCCAGCTACTTGATACTACAAATCAATAACCCAATTACCAATAACTAATCAAAAATGGAAGCATACATAATTAATGGATATAGATCGGCAGTAGGCAAAGCCAAAAAAGGAGGATTTCGGTTTTATCGTCCCGATGATTTGGCTGCAGATGTCATCAAACACCTGGTTGCAAATACCCCAGGTTTGGAAGCAAAAATGGTCGATGATCTGATCGTCGGAAATGCCGTGCCTGAAGCAGAACAAGGCATGCAGATGGGGAGAATGATTTCCCTTCTTGCTTTGGGAATAGACAATCCCGGGTTTGTAATGAACCGATACTGCGGTTCCGGTGTGGAAGCCATTGCTTTGGCAGTAGGTAAAATCAAAGCGGGAATGGCTGATTGCATCATTGCAGGAGGTACCGAATCCATGTCTTTGGTACCCATGATGGGCTACAAGACTGCACTTAACTGGAAGATTGCTTCTGAGACGCCCTCTTACTATCTGAGCATGGGCTTGACAGCAGAAGAATTGGCAAAGGAATATAGCATCACACGAGAAGAAGCCGATGCATTTTCGGTAAGATCTCATGAGAAAGCTTTAGCAGCTATTTCTGCAGGAAAATTCAAAGATGAAATAGTCCCTGTAGAAGTAGAAGAGACCTATCTGGATGAAAAAGGGAAAAAGAAGACCAGAAAATTTGTGGTAGATACCGATGAAGGGCCTAGACCGGGTACAACAATGGAAGCCTTGGCCAGTCTTCGTCCGGCTTTCAAAAACGGAGGTCAGGTCACTGCAGGTAATTCCTCCCAGACATCAGATGGAGCTGCATTTGTGGTGGTGATGTCTGAGCGTCTGATGAAGTCACTCGGCATAGACCCAATTGCCAGAATGATGTCTTACTCTGTAGCAGGTGTGGACCCAAGGATTATGGGTATCGGACCAAGGGAAGCTGTACCCAAAGCTTTGAAACAGGCAGGACTTACCCTGAATGATATCGACCTGATCGAGTTGAATGAGGCTTTTGCCGCTCAGGGATTGGCAGTCATGAAAGCGCTCGATATGAATCCGGACATCGTCAATGTCAACGGAGGAGCTGTAGCATTGGGTCACCCCTTGGGATGCACAGGAGCAAAACTCTCCGTTCAGCTTTTCAATGAGCTGAGAAGACAGAATAAAAAATACGGTATGGTCACCGCTTGCGTAGGCGGTGGACAGGGTGTCGCGGGTATTTACGAGCTATTGAAGTAGTATTTAAAGACATTAGACGCTAGACACAAGACGTTAGACTTTCCGACAAAAGATATGCATAACTACAAGGAGTTGAATGTTTGGAAAAGGTCGATAAAGCTTTGCGCCACTATTTATAAGCTTACAGCAAACTTTCCTATCGAGGAACGCTTCGGCCTTATTTCTCAAATGAGAAGAGCGTCTGTATCCGTTCCCTCAAATATTGCCGAAGGTGGAGGCAGGCGGAAAGACCGGGAATTTCTTCAATTTCTTGGGGTAGCCCATGGGTCTATTTGTGAATTGGAGTCCCAACTCTATGTAAGTGTGGAATTAGAGTTTGTCGATTTTGAGCAAATCGATTCCATTACTTCCGAAATAACAGAAATCCAAAAAATGCTATACGCACTAATCCAAAAATTTGAAAATCAAGCGTGACAATCTTAAGTCTTAAGTCTCACGTCTTAAATCTGAATAACATATGACCACAATTTCAAAATCCATCCAAGGAGGAGAATTCCTCATCAGGGAGACAGCCGCACAGGACGTTTTTATCCCTGAGCAGTTTACCGAAGAGCAAAAAATGATGGCTCAGGCCTGTCAGGACTTTATCGATACCGAGATCACACCGAATATCGAAGCGATTGACAGTATGAAAAACCCTGATCTCGTTCCTTCCATCTTCAAGAAGGCAGGAGACTTGGGGCTCTTGGGTGTTTCTGTCCCAGAAGAGTACGGAGGATTGGGCATGAGTTTTAACACATCCATGCTAATCGCCGATATCATCGGTGCCGCCGGTTCCTTTTCGACCACTTATGGTGCCCACACGGGAATTGGTACACTTCCGATTTTGTACTACGGATCAGAAGAGCAAAAACAGAAATATCTGCCCAAGCTGGCTACCGGAGAGTGGGCTGCTTGCTATTGCTTGACCGAGCCTGATGCAGGTTCTGATGCAAACAGTGGGAAAACCAAGGCTACTTTGACTCCTGACGGAAAGCATTACCTGATCAACGGACAGAAAATGTGGATTTCCAATGCTGGTTTTGCAGATCTCTTTATTGTTTTCGCCAAAATCGAAGACGATAAAAACCTGACTGCCTTTATAGTAGAGAAAACCTTCGGAGGCATTACCATGAATGAGGAAGAGAAGAAAATGGGAATCAAAGGCTCTTCCACACGACAAGTGTTTTTCAACGATTGCCCTGTACCTGTGGAAAACATGCTTTCCGAAAGACAAAACGGATTTAAGATTGCAGTAAATATCCTGAATATCGGCCGGGTAAAACTCGGAGCCGGGGTTTTGGGAGGAGTGCGCGCTGTGACCTCTCAGTGTATCAAGTATTCTACCGAGAGAAAGCAGTTTGGAGTCAGTATCAATACTTTCGGAGCGATCAAATCCAAATTGGCAGAGATGGCCATCCGATCCTATGTGAGTGAGTCCCTTTCCTACCGTGCAGGTCAGGATATTGAGGACCGAATGGCTGCCTTGGCTGCAGAAGGGCTTCCGGATGCTGAAGCCAAGCTGAAAGCTTTGGAGCAGTTTGCCATCGAATGCGCTATTTCCAAAATTCACGGATCCGAGGTGTTGGATTATGTAGTGGATCAGGGAGTGCAGATATACGGAGGAATGGGCTACTCAGCAGATGCACCGATGGAAAGAGCCTATCGGGATGCCCGGATTTCCAGAATCTACGAAGGAACAAACGAAATCAACCGTATGCTAATGGTGGGCATGTTGCTCAAGCGTGCGATGAAAGGTGAAATCAACCTCTTTGAGCCTGCTATGGCGGTAGCTTCCGAGTTGACATCTGTGCCTTCTTTTGAGACGGTTGATGCTTCGGAGCTTTTCGCAGTGGAAAAAGACATGCTGAAAAAACTGAAGAAAGTCTTCCTTATGGTAGGAGGCAAAGCTGCTATGGCTCTTCAGGATCGAATCGAAGACGAGCAGGAGATTATGATGAATCTTGCCGATGTGATGATCGAGATTTATGCTGCCGAATCAGGGATTCTACGAACTGAAAAATTGGTAGGAATCCAGGGAGAAGCTGCCTGTGCCCATCAGATTGCTATGTCTAAGGTATATCTCTATGAAGCCGTGGATAAAATCGAGGCCGCAGCGAAGGAAGCCATCGTTTCCTTTACCAAAGGGGACGAGCAAAAAGTCCTTTTGATGGGATTGAAGCGCTACACCAAGCCTGATTTTATCAATACCAAAGAACTGAGAAGATCGATTGCAGACTATATGATCGAACAAGGAAAGTATCCTTTCTAAGGAGAGTTTTTTCCTATCAAGCCCTCTGTTTTTTCAAAGCAGGGGGCTTTTTTTCGGAATCCATTGCGGAAAAAATCCGGAATTTTAAGCCTTATTTCTTCCCATTTATTTTTTCAATCTGCCGAAAAGCCCAATTTAGTAGGGATGAAATATGGTTTAGCACTTGCAGCACTTTCAGGATGGCTCATGTTTTCCTGCAGCCAGCCGACTCAGCAGCCCGGCTCGGACATCTCTACCGACGGGGCTCAGATTTTGAAAGGGAAAAAGCTGTTTGAGCAGCACTGCTCGACATGCCACAATTTCAACCAAGACGCCATAGGCCCCAATCTAAGTGGCCTTACTCGACAGGTAGAATCTGCCTGGATCAAGTCTTTTATCAAAAACTCAGCAGCCCTAATCGAAGCTCAGGATGAGCGTGCTTTGAGCGTGTTGGCCAAATACAAATCCCCAATGCCGGCATTCCCTGACTTTTCCGATCAAGACCTCGATGACTTGCTCAGCTACCTCCATACCTTCGAGACACTTCCTTTGGAAATAGTCGGAGATACCACCTCCAACCTGATCCCTGAGAGAATTCAAGACTCCGGGATTCGTTTGGAAGTGGAGTTTTTCGCTCAGCTTCCTCCTACCGATTCAGTTTCCCCATTGGCAAAAATGACCAAAATGGAAGCCATTCCCGGAGGCGAAAGACTTTTCATCAACGATCAGCGAATTGGCCTTTATGAAATAGAAAATCAAATTCCCCGTCTTTATCTCAATCTTCTCGAGAACCGACCTGCTATGGTCAGTAAACCTGGATGGGCCACTGGCGTGGGAAGTTTTGCTTTTCACCCGGACTTCGAAAGCAATGGGCTTTTTTACACTTCTCATACCGAACCAGGAGGTACAGCGCCTTCTGATTTTGGATTTACAGACAGTCTGAAGGTATTTATGCAGTGGGTGCTTACCGAGTGGAAAGCCGATAATCCCCAAGCCAAAATATTCCAAGGTTCAAGCAGGGAAATCCTCCGCATCGACAATGCCTCTCAAGCTCACGGGATGCAGGAACTCACTTTCAATCCCAATTCCAAAAAAGGGGATCCGGATTACGGCTTGCTTTACGTAGGATTTGGTGATGGAGGTACTGCCGAAAAGCGTTTTCCGGAAATTTCCAATCATAAGGGAAGTGGTGTTTACGGCAGTATTCTTCGTATTGACCCTTTAGGAAAAGATGGAATCAATGGTCAATATGGCATTCCAAAAATCAATCCCTTTGCCGAACAGAAAGGTAATGCAGGGGAAATTGTGGCTTATGGCTTCCGTAATCCAAATCGAGTCTTTTGGGATGAAAAGGGAAACCTGCATGCCACCGATATCGGGCAGCATAGCATCGAAGAGATCAACCGAATCGAGCCGGGCAAGTTTTATGGATGGCCGATTCGAGAAGGGACTTTTACCATCAATCCTTTTGGAAGCTTCCGGTCTCTCTATCCTTTGCCTGCAGATGATGAGAAATATGGTGTGAGCTATCCTTTGATTCAATTGGAGCACGATGAGACAGTAGCCATCATCGGTGGATATACCCTACCCTATGGTCCCCTTGAGGGCAAGTTTGTCTTTGGAGATATTCCCTCAGGAAGGCTGTTTTTTGCAGATTTGAGTAAAAGTCCAAATCCATTGGTCCAAACTTGGGGAGTAATCCACGAAGGAAAAGAAGTGAATCTCAAAGAGCTTTTCAATACCAGCAGGGTTGATCTGAAATTTGGGCAGGATCATTCAGGATTGGTCTACATCATGTCCAAGGCGGAAGGAAAAATCTACAGAATCAAAAGAAACTGACTGGGAGAGTTCCTACCCATTTAGAATCATATCAGCTGCTTTTTCCCCGATCATGATCACTGCTGCATTGGTATTTCCAGCCACTATTCGAGGCATAATGGAGGCATCTGCTACCCGAAGGCCTTCGATTCCTTTTACCCGAAGTTTTTCATCGACTACCGCGTCTACATCCTGCCCCATCTTGCAGGTGCCTACCGGATGATAGATGGTCTCGACCCATTCACGGATGTGATTTGCTAGTCCTTCCTCATCTTCAGGGTCCAAAGAATAGACCAATCGGCTCAAAAAGGGCTTGAAAGCATTTGTGTCCAGGATTTCCAAAGCTTTTTTAGCTCCTTTGACCAAGCTCTTAAGATCCTCATCTTCTGAGAGAAAATTGGGCTGGATGAGCGGAGCATCCTGAGCATTGCCGGACCGAATACCTACAAAGCCCTTACTTTTTGGTTTCAAAAGACTGGGCAAAAGAGTAAACCCATCCTGATGTGGGTATGTGTTCAGGTCGTACATGTCGGAATTTCTGTCATTTCCTAGCTGGATTGGCGCAAAATGAATTTGAAAATCAACAGGTTTTTTCGGCTTGATAGAATAGAAGGCTACCGCTTCCAAAGGACTGCATGTCAACACTCCTTGATGGGTAATGCCGTAATGGACCAGATTTTTGAGTTGATTGAATGGGGAAAGCTCATGGTTGAAGCCTTTTTGAACACTGGAAAGCGCAGAAATGGGAAAGAACAAATGGTCCTGAAGGTTTTGCCCTACCCCTGAAAGAGACTTTTTGAGTTCTAGCCCATGTTTTTTCAGTTTTTCCTTTTCTCCTATTCCCGAAAGCATCAGTAGCTGAGGGGACTGAAAAGCTCCGGCTGAAAGAATTACTTCTTTTTTGGCAAAAACCTGGCTTACTGCAGACTTTCCCGAGACATACTCCACTCCTACCGCCCGGTCTTTTTGGATCAGAATCTTTTGGACAGCAGAGCGGGTGAAAACCTGGAGGTTTTTCCTGTGCAAAACAGGTCTTAAAAATGCAGCGGCAGTACTATGTCTTCTCCCATTTTGAATGGTAAACTGGAAAAAACCTGCTCCCTCCTGCCTTTCCCCATTGTAGTCCTCGTTTTTGGTTAGGCCGATTTCTGTACAGGACTCCACAAAAGCTTGAGCAAAAGGGGTTTGAAAATTTTTGGCAAAAGTCACATTCAGAGGGCCTCCTTGACCGTGATACCTGTTGGTGATATCCTCGTTGTGTTCTGATTTTTTAAAGAATGGCAAAACCGATTCGTAGTCCCAACCACTATTGCCCAAAGCTGCCCATTCGTCAAAATCTGCCCTATTCCCACGGACATAGGCCATGGCATTAGTCGAGCTTGACCCTCCCAAGACTTTTCCTCTGGGCAAGTAGAGTTTTCGGTTGTTGACAAACGACTGGGATTCTGTCCAAAACCCCCAATCTACCTCTGATCGGTGCAGCTTGGCATAACCTCCGGGAATTCCTATTTCCATTTTTTTATCCGGACCGCCTGCCTCAATCAGTAGGACGGAATTGCCGGGGTCTTCAGAAAGGCGGTTGGCTAAGACACAGCCTGCCGAACCAGCGCCAATGATGATATAATCAAAGGTTTGGGGAGATGCCATGGGGATATTTTGGGTGAGACTTGGCATAATTTAAATCATTTCAGGACACAAAAAAACCCGGATCATCAGTCCGGGTTTCCATTTTTTAACTCAATTCAATACATCAACTGGTAGTATTCTTTGGCCATGCGATTACTTTCAAATTCATGGCGAACATCATGCATTCCATCTTGGATGATATCTCTCCACTTTCGCTTGTTGCTGTAGTAGAGTGGGAGAATTTCCTCCTGCAGGATTTCATAGAGGTGATCCAGATCCCACTTATCCTGGTCCTGAATGCTCAGATTATGGTAATCTGCCTGTGGGATTATGAAGCAGTTTTCTCCATGACGGGCAAATTCACAAATCCATCCGTCATAAGTGCTGAAATTGATGGATCCATTCATGGAAGCGGTCATTCCTGAAGTACCGGAAGCTTCCCGGGGAACCCGAGGGTTGTTTAGCCAGATATCCGATGCCTGCTTGAGTCGCTTGCTAAGTGCTAGTTCGTAATCCACGCAGACTGCGACATTTTTAAATCGTTTGCTGAGATGGACTAGGGAATTGAAAACAGAAATAGCCCCATAATCCATAGGATAGGGCTTTCCTGCCCAAATTATCTGGATAGGGTGTTGTGTATTTGCCACTAGATCCTCGAAGCGCTTCATATCATGGGTGATTAAATCGGGACGCTTGTAGGCAGCAAATCGCCTCGCCCAAACAATGGTGAGCACATCCGGATCGAAGAGCTTGCCGGTCTGATCTGCTACTATTTCAAAGGCTCTCTTTTTCAGATATCGCTTTCGGTCATCAAATCCGTCGTTGTCGCCTTCTTCCATAAACCGGTAGAGCTGCTTGTCTGCCCAATAGTTCCAGTTTTGGGCATTGGTGATGGCTTTGATTTCCGGGACGTCGGCATATCCACCCCACATTCTTCTGCTGACTTCTCCGTGAAGTTGGCTTACGCCATTTGCTTCTCTGGCAAATCGCAGAGCGGCCAAACTATGGTTGAAGACCGTTCCGTCGATTCCGGTAAGTTTTTGCACTTCCTGAATGGGGTGTCCGTAGAAGAAGCTCATTTTGTCCAAAAGGAAATAATCGTGCTTCTCATTTCCGGCTTCTTCAGGAGTATGGGTGGTGAATACCAGTCGTTTTTTCACTTCTTCCTTGCTTCCGAACTTCTTTAGCAAATGGAAGACACTGCTCAGTCCATGCGCTTCATTGAGGTGATAGACATCCGGATTGAAGTTGAGTTCATCCAGAAGTTTGGCTCCGCCAAGTCCCAATATCATCATTTGGGCAATTTTTGCTGCGGTATCCGAATCATACAATTTATGGGTGATCGTTTGACTTAGGTAGTCATTTTCTGGCAAATCGGTACTGAGCAAGAAAAGGGGCGCGGATTTAAATGTAGTTGGAGGCAAATACCAAGCCTTTACCCATACGGGCTGATTATGAACCGGAACAGTGAACTTAATTCCTGTATCTTCCAAAAAGCTGTAGGTTTTCTCATACCAGTCCGCCTTGAGTGTTTGATCATGGTGGCGGCTTTGGTCGTAGTATCCGTATTTCCAAAGAATCCCGATTCCGATCAGGTTTTGCTTCAGCTCATAGGCACTTCTCAGGTGCGAACCTGAAAGAAATCCCAATCCACCGCTGTAGATTTTGAGCGGCTGATGGATGGCAAACTCCATGGAGAAATAAGCCACCGACTTGGAGTATTCAGGGGCTGGGGAATAGGGAATTTTATAGTTTCTGAAATCTATGGATTGCATAGTAGTTAATATTTAGGCCTTGAAGATAAGGATTATGGACTATCCGTGAAGCGAAGAAAAGTGAATTAACATAAATTCTATTGCCCAAATTGATCAGCAAAGTAGAGATAAAAAATCCCGGCAAGATGAATCTAAATCAGTCTAGCCGGGAAATATAAAACTTTGTCTCGAAGGGAAAATTAACTTAAGGCTTTTCTCGCCTCCCGATCAGGATCATTTTTTACTTCACTCACGTCATTTAGGACCATGGTTTCTCCATTTGCTTCTGAAAACTTTGGCCATTCGGGAAGTGTGCCGGCATTCGGATTTCCGGTTTTCATGAATGCCAAAAGGGAAGCAGACATTTTTTCGGAAAGCATCCTAGGTCTTTTGCCACCGCCGGTATGGGTATACATCCGATCGGTATTGTCGTACCAAAAGCAGATATCAATGCAATGGAAAGCCCTCATGCGGCCATTGTAGAGATTGGGTTCCCAGCCAAACCAAGCCATGTAAACCGGGGCTTTTTGTTTCGCTTTTGCATTCCCACAGGCTACCGCATTCGCACGATTTGAAGCGGCTAGGGTCATGATTTCGGCAGGTTTTTTCCCGGGGAAATTGGCTGCATAAGCCCGATACACCTCCCCTGCTTTTTCTCCAAATCGCTGCTTCATCGCTTCAATAATTTCGGCTTCTCCGGCATTGTCCAGCTGGGGATTGGTGCGGGTAGCTCCCCATTCGTGGAAAGTGGTGCAAATCATCAGAGGCATTTCGGCCGTGTGGTCGTTGGGGTTGGAGAAAAACTCCCCTTTTGGCACATGGACTCCATCAGCCACCGGGCCAAATCCTCCCCGGAAACCAGGCTGAGGAAACTCCTTTCTCATCCGGTCCAAGGCCTTGTTGGCGATGTCGATGTATTCTCTCCAGGGAATATCCTGAAGCTTATCCACTTCATTTGGGGATAAGCCTGCCGCTTCGACCACATATTGACCCAATTTTCGGCTGTACTCTTGATCGTTTGCCCGCAGCATACTGCCACTGAGAGCAACCCCTTTGTGCACAAGTCTTTTTGCCGCCGGCATAGACATGGTGCAGGTGACTTTTGCTCCTCCGCCAGACTGTCCCATGATGGTGACATTTCCCGGATCACCTCCGAAATTGGCGATATTGTCTCTCACCCATTCCAATGAAGCAATGATGTCCAGTTGGCTGACATTTCCTGAAGCCGAATATTTGGCTCCTCCTACGCCTGACAGGTCTGTAAATCCGATTGGACCCAAGCGGTGATTGATTGAGACAAATACCACATCCTTTCTCTTGGCAAAGTTTTCTCCATGATAGCCATCTTGCTCGATTCCATTTCCATTGGTAAAACCTCCCCCATGCAGCCAAACCATAACGGGTCTTTTTTTCCCATCGGCAAGGCCATTCGTCCAAACGTTTAGCTTGAGACAATCCTCACTGACATCGTCGTAGTTCCAATGATCAGCAAAGGAATAATGAACATTTGCGTATCGATTGTCCATGATCTGGGGAGCTGTATTTCCCCACCAAATAGTATCCTTGATGCCTTCCCATTTGGCTGGTTTTTGGGGCGGCATAAATCGGTTTTTGCCGGAAGTGTCTGCTCCATAAGGTACGCCCAAAAAAGTATAGACCCCATTTAGCTGATAGCCCCGGATTTTTCCATAAACCGTATTTGCTACTGCAATGTCGTCCCCAATGTGGAGGTATTGCTCATCATCTGCCTCGGAGTGGGATTCCTGCAGGGGTTGGGCTTGGCTGGCAAAGGGAACGGCGGCAATGCCTGCTGTACCCAGTCCGATTTTCTGTAAAAAATCACGTCGGTTATTTTTCATGGTTTGATAGGGTTTGGTGTCAATTTCTATTGTCTCAATTTGTGTGAATAGGAGAAAAAATCCTAATTCTCTGAATGATTTTCTTTTAGATGCATTAAATGGGGATGGTCGGATATCACAAAATGTGGAAGCTGGTCAAATATTCGAGTAATCCACTTTCAATTTTTCCTAAATTCCAACATGTTCACCTAGACCATATGATTGAATGATGATGAAAAAATTTACGCTCTTTCTTTTCACCCTTTTATCCCCATTGATTGGTTTTAATCAAACCGCCCCTGGCTACTTTATGCATCCGGACGTGCATGAAAACACGGTTGTTTTTGTCGCAGAGGGAGATATTTGGATGGCGCCACTTTCTGGGGGTATGGCCACTCGATTGACTACCCATCTCGGAGATGAGACAGATCCCAAAATCTCTCCGGATGGAAAATGGGTGGCTTATGCTGCCAGCTACGAAGGTCCCACTGAGGTTTATGTGATGCCGATTTCAGGAGGCTTGCCTAAAAGGCTGACTTACGAACCTTCGGCCTCTGTGCCGGTGGCTTGGAAATCAGCCACAGAACTAGCGTATACCACCAATCAATATTCTACATTGCCACGACTGAGGACGGTGGTGGTGGATGTCAATTCGAGGGAAAAGAGGGTTCTTCCGCTGGAAATGGCCGCTGAGGGTAGTTTCGATCGGGAATCGGATACCTACTTTTTCGTCAGACCCACTTACCACAACAATGTCACCAAGCGCTACCAAGGTGGTACTGCCCGCCAACTTTGGAAATACAGCAACGGAGCCGCGGAGGCGGTCAAATTGACCAAAGACTACACTGGCGAAGACCATCACCCGTTTTTTCATCAGGGGAGAGTGTACTTTATCTCTTCTCGGGATGGCATTCAGAATGTTTGGTCCATGAATGCTGATGGATCGGATATTCAGCAGCACACCAAAGAAGCTTCCTACGATGTGCGTGAGTATTCCCTTTCCGGAAATACGCTGGTCTATCGGGCGGGAGCGGATTTATACCGAATGGATTTGGGACAAAGCCAAGCTCAGAAAATCGCGATCAATCTGGTTTCGGATTTTGATCAGTTGCGGGAAAATTGGGTAGATAACCCAGCCAGCTATATCACCAATATTTCTGTTTCCAATGATGGAGAAAAAGTAGCATTGACTGCCCGGGGTCGGGTTTTTGTCTTTCCTGCGAAAGACGGACGCATGCTTCGTCTCAGCCGAAAAGACGGCGTGCGATACCGGGATGCGGTTTTCACCACCGATTCCAAGGATATTCTGACCTTTTCAGATGAAAGCGGGGAATTTGAAATCCATCAATATTCCGGTTTGGGTCTGGATCAGGGAAAGCAATTGACGGATAACGGGACCACCCTTCGATTCAATTTGACCCCTTCACCGGATGGAAAATGGCTGGCTTGGATCGACTTGAACAATGACCTTTGGATCCGAAATCTCTCCACAGGAAAAGCAGTCAAAGCTAATCTGACCGACGAGGACTTACATGGCAGTATGACTTGGTCGCCTGACAGCCAATGGCTGGCTTATGGGCAGGCCGCTTCTAATACCTTTACCCAACTCTTTGTCTTCAATCCGACTACGGAAAAGCGAGTTACCTTGACTTCCGATCGCACTAACAGTCTTAATCCTCAATGGAGTGCGGATGGGAAGTGGATTTATTTCCTTTCGGACCGCAATTTCGAAACCCGAGTTGGAAGCCCTTGGGGACAGCGTCAGCCCGAACCCTTTTGGGAAAAACAAATGGAGATCTATCACATTCCACTCCAAAAGGGCCTGATCTCTCCTTTCACTCCAAAAAATGAGCTGAAAGCTGAGGAGAAAAAATCAGAAGGTCCGGTAGCCGTGAAGATCGATGAGGAAGGACTGATGGAGCGCGTACAAGAAGTACCCGTGCCGGCAGGCAATTACAAAAATCTGATCGTGACCGAAAAGGCCTTGTACTACCATCGGGTGGGCCCGGGTCCGGGAGTGTATTACGGAGGAGGAGCTTCCAATGACGATGAACCTGCATTGATGATGACTCCTATTTCTGAAAAAGCGGAGCAGAAGGTTTTTGCTGATAAAATTAACAGCTATGCGGTTTCAGCAAATAACAAATACGCCTTACTTCGACAGGGCTCTAATCATTTTTTGGTGGAATTAGGGACTTCTCCTGTTTCGGATTTGTCCAAAAACAGGTTGGACTTGAGCGGCTGGAAATTCAGCATAAATCCTCGGGAAGACTGGAAACAGATCTACACCGATGCTTGGCGAATGGAGCGGGATTATTTCTACGACGCAGGCATGCATGGGGTAGACTGGGACAAAATGTACGAGAAATACCTTCCGCTCGTGGATCGGGTGACCACCCGAAATGAACTTTCAGATGTGATCGGCGAATTGATCGGTGAGCTTTCCGTCTTGCATACTTCCGTTCGTGGAGGCGATACCCGAGATGGAGATGACAACATCCAGTTTGGAATGCTAGGAGGACTTTTCTCCAAAACCAATAATGGCTACAAAATCGATTACATCTTCCAAAGCGATCCTGACTATCCGGACGAAAAGTCACCTTTGAGTCATCCTGCCTTCGGAATTCAGGAAGGCGATGTGATTACGCATATCGACGGGACATCTGTTTTGGAAGTGGATGATATGCAGGTATTGCTTCGGGATAAGGCTGGAAAGCAAGTTCGCCTGGCGGTAGCCGGAAAAGGAGACTTTATACTCCAGCCTATGAGTTCAGGCCAGGAAAGCAACCTGCGCTACAACGATTGGGAGTACACCCGCAGACTGGAAACCGAAGCCAAATCCAATGGAGATATTGGCTATGTCCACTTGAGAGCTATGACTTCAGGCGATATCGGACAGTGGTATCGGGATTTTTATCCGCAGTTTAAGAAGAAAGGCTTGGTCATCGATGTGCGTCATAACCGTGGAGGAAACATTGATTCCTTTATTCTGGAAAAACTGATGCGGGAAGCCTTTTTCTATTGGAAAAGCCGCACGGGAGAACCTTACTGGAACATGAATTATGCGTTCCGAGGGCATTTGGTGCTGCTCGTGGATGAGTTTACCGCATCCGACGGAGAGGCTTTTGCCGAAGGCTTCAGAAGATTGGGCTTAGGCAAAGCGATCGGCGCGAGAACCTGGGGAGGGGAAGTTTGGCTTTCCGGAGTGAATACGCTGTCGGATAATGGAATTGCCCGGGCACCGATGAATGGGGTGTATGGAGTGGTTGGTGGGGATAAATTGGTCGGTGAAGACACCGACCAAGGTTTGGAATGGCTGATTGAGGGTGTGGGCTTTATTCCGGATATCGAAGTGATCAATCTGCCTAAGGCAACTTTTGAAGGAAAGGATGCCCAATTGGATGCAGCGATTGAGCATTTGAAAGAGTTGATCAAAAAAGATCCAAGACCAGTACCTGCTCCGCCGGCCTATCCGGATTTGAGTTTTAAAAATGGGAAGGATTAATAACCTGCTAGTTTATTGAATTTTTGCGAGGCAGCGAGATCATTGGTTTCGCTGCCTCCATTTTTTGATGGATTTTCCCGAGAAGTAAATCAGTGCCAAAAATCCTGTCAAAATGAAAATTCTGCTTAGTTCCATTCCGCTGAGGTTGGATAAAAAATAGAGGATTACTCCCGCGGAGAGTATAGGCACTGTAAGCCCAAAAGGGATTTCGAAGCCTATGTTTTTATACTCTTTTTTTCTACGAAGCCCAATTATCGACAGCGATACAATCAAATAGGATGTAAGTAGACTGGATGCCGCAATCGCTGCCAAGGTCTGAAATCCCCCAATGGAAGCCATCGTAAAACCCATCCCGGCGTAGCATAAAATCGCAAGATGTGGGGTCTTGAATCGGTGATGGATGGAGGCTAATTTTTTGACTGGAAAGATGCCGTCACGAGATAAGCGAAAGATGGTTCGGGGGGTATTCAGGATTTCTCCGCTAAGCATTCCAAACATGGAAATACCAGCTCCTACAAAGAATAGACTAAAGCCTATCGGGCCAAAAATAAGGCCGGCAGCCTCTCCCAAAGGAGCTTCCTTGAATCCCGGAAGGGCGTTTCCCAAGACTCCTTGTGCTACGAGCTGGATAAGGATGTAAAGAACCACAACAAATGAAATGGCAATGAAAATCGCGCGGGGGATCGTTTTGTGTGGAGTTTTGATCTCCCCTCCGATTTGCAAGCCGGAGTCCCCTCCCATAAAGGCGAAAAACAAAACCAAGGAAGCGCTTCCGAGGTTGGATACGGTAGGTTCGGTTTGCCAGGAGAGATTGCCCCATGCTACATCTTTCCAGCCAAAACTGATTAAAAGAATGAGTGGGAGGAGTTTTGCCAAGGTATTGAGTTTAACCAAGCCGATTCCTTGCTTGATGCCCACAATGTTTAGCCCTGCTAATCCAAAGAATAGTAAGAATAGGGTGCCGATTCGGATGCCTGATATTTTGAAAAGAGGGACTGCTGTACCCAGAATTTCTATCAGTGCGTTGGATACTGCCGCTATGGAAAAAACGCCTGCAACAATGTAAAAAACAGCGACGACCAATCCCATAAAGGGCCCAAAGGCTTTTTCAACATAAGCATAGCCACCACCTGATTGGGTGATTTTACTTCCTGCTTCGGCAAAGCAGAGCATCACCAAGGCGATCAGTAGACCACAAAACAGGTAGGCCAAAACCCCGGAAGCTCCCATGGTCTCCGCGATGATGGCAGGCAGCACGAATATCCCCGCGCCTACCATAATATTGACAATATTGGCCGAAAGCCCCCATACGCCTACTTCACGTTTCAGTCCTTCTTGAGAGGTTTTCATGCGATAGAAAAAAAGATAGATGAATAAGAATTAATGTAATAGGCAGAGTGCTTTGATTACATCCAATTAGGACGAAAGAGACGAAGGGCTTCCCCGATAGCTTACATTACTTTTCGGATAAGAATCAAAGGATGGTTTAATGGGCTAATTGTCCTATTATCGAGTCAATCCTCAGATTTCTGTCTTTCAATAATTTGCGTTGAATATGAAAAATACAGTCTTTCAACATCATTCCGCCTTTAGACATTTGAATCTTGTCCTCATTTATTTGATTCTACCGTATTTCTTTAAAAGTTCCACGACTTCGTTTTCGGGCAACTCATAGACTGTGGTGTTATTTTTTCCTACCATCGTTTCCGCTGCCACCAAGGCATTTAGGATGGACTCCTCCGTCGCTTGGGCGGTTGCCAAGAAAAGGGCAGACATTTGGTCATTGGGAATCATATTCACTTGCTGAGCATTTTTTCGATCGGCAGCCCCAGAATTGGCTGTGGAAAAAGCGATGAAAATATCACCGGAGCCATTTCCTCCATATCCACCTACCCGGCTGATTCCTATGGGAACTCGCCTTGCCAATCTTTTCAATTGATGGGGAAGCAGCGGAGCGTCAGTCGCGACGATCACTATGATTGATCCTCTTTCTTCTTGGCGTTTCAATGGATCTGAAAGAATCTGACGGTCAGAAATCTCTTTTCCCACAGGTACCCCGGCTATGGTCAAACTCTCTCTTGTTCCATAATTTGCCTGGACTAATACACCCAAAGTGTAGGTGGTAGCATTAATCACGACTTCACGGGAAGAGGTACCGATCCCTCCTTTGAATTGATGACAGATCATCCCTGTGCCACCTCCGACATTCCCTTCCTCGACTGGACCGGCTTGGGCATTTTCCAATGCAGCAAAAACATGCTCTTTTTTTACATGAAAGCCGTTGATGTCATTCAAATCCCCATCGTAAGTTTCAGCAACTACCGGCAAGGCCCAAAATACATCTGGTTCTTCGGGCAAGGGATCAAAATGATCGTTATTAAATTCCCACTCGATCACTGCGTCTCTGACTACTCCTACGCTGTGTGTGTTGGTAATGGCAATCGGTCCTTCCAAAAAACCCGATTCTTCGACCCAAGTGGTTCCAGTCATTTCTCCATTTCCATTGAGACTGTACCAGCCTGCGAAAACGGGATCGTAATTTTTACCTCTTGGGAAAATTGCTGTTACTCCCGTTCGGACAGGACCTTCTCCCACCACCAATTCTCCCTCTCCGGATATCAAGGTGGTATGTCCGACTTCGATTCCTTTGACATCGGTGATGGCATTCAATTTCCCGGGTTTTCCATCCAAAGGAATTCCCAAATCTCTGGCCTTTTGTTTTTGGCCAAAGGAAGGAGAGCAAATAAGCAGGAGTGAAATAATTGAGAGCAGTCTGTTCATATATTTTACCTAGTTGACAAATCTTGTTTAGCCAATTTCCTTCTTTTCTTGATCGGAAGATAAGTGGTCAAAGGCTAGCTCACTTTCGCTCCATCCCAATCGGTGATTTGGAACATGCTCATGGTAGTGCTTCGGTGTGGTTCCAAGGACTCGTTGATGGCTTTAACACCAAAGTCCAACCCTGCTTCCGTCCGCAATGGCCGCTGTCCGGCCGGGGCATCGATCAAGTCTTCAAATATTTTGACCACAATCATTGGGTCTGTAGGTGCATCTTGGTTTGCAAAGGCAGCTTCCGAATTGGCCACAAAGCCTTCATTAAATGCTTGGATGTGAGGGTAGGCTTTTGTCACTTCATCTTCATTGCCGATGATGACATTGGGAAGAAATTTGGTGGAAAAAGGTCCCGGTTGGACGATAGCCACATCAATTCCTAAAGGGCCAACTTCATAGCGAAGCGATTCACTCATAGCCTCTACGGCCCATTTGCTGGCACAATAGATCCCAAAGCCAGGTACCGCTAATCGGCCCGCGATCGAACTCAACTGAATGATCAAGCCGGATTTTTGAGCCCGCATGCCGGGAAGCACGGCTTTGATCATCCGTATATTACCCAGTACATTCAGGTCAAATTGTGCTCGGCATTCTTCTAAGCTGAAGGTCTCGATTGCACCTCCAAATCCTCTACCGGCATTGTTGATGAGTACATCTACACTAGGGATGTTCTTCATGGCTTTGGCTACGCTTTCGTCTGAAGTTACATCCAGTTCTATTACCTCCAATTTCAAGTTTTTTTTCTCTGCAAAATCGCTAAGAGCCTTTGCGGCAGCAGCGTTTGAGGTGTGGACATTCCGCATGGTTGCGTAGATATGATGCCCTTTTTCAGCCAGATATTCTGCTGCTTCAAATCCGAATCCGGTACTGCAACCGGTAATGAGTATTTTTTTCATGATTTTTAGAATTATAGTTCTTTTGGGATTAGTGAATGTTTAAAAATGCTTAGGTTATTAAGTCAGAAAGCCAATTGATAGTTCTAAGAGACATAGCTCATCGCTTATTCCACTGAAGCACGATCTCGGTGATAAAAAGTGGCAGGACCCATGAAAGCCAAATTGCGGTAGGACCCGTCTCCACAAAAGGACCCAATTCATCATAAAAAGGCTGTCTCGTCAACCACCGAAATAGGACAAAGGCAAAGGTCACCACATAGCTCCGAACCATCCACTCCTTATGGAGGGTAATCCGACGCAAAAGAATAAATCGAAAAGCCATGCCAGTGGTGCCAAACCAAGCTAAAGCCAAGCCAATTAATGCGAGACTCCAAGTCCAATGAATGGCGATGCCAGTGGTCAGGGATAGCGCAATAGAGCTTATCACTGCGACCAAAATTCCAGAGATATAAGCCATTCCCATCATCCGGTGAACTTTGAGATAGTGGGTTCTAAATGCTGTCCAAAACTGAAATGGCCCCAAGGTCAAGGCAATCAGACCTCCTGAGATATGCCCGATCAAGGGCCATTTCATTACCCAGAATCTCCCAAAAACAGACTCTTCTAAGCCGAAATAGGGAAGCGCATCATTTAGAACAAACCTACCCGCAAAAACCACCAGAAAAGTAATCCCCAACCAGGAAATCCAAGTTTTGAAGGGAATAGGAGCAAGAGAAGGGTTTTTGTTCATAGCACGGGAATAGGTCAGGTCTTGGCGCTAGCCGGGTAGCTTTGAAAAACTCATGAGGTCATGGCCTCATCTAGTTTTTTGGTATCCACAAATTGCTGGAAGCCTGTGATTTTGCCTCCTTTTAAGATCCATAAATGAGCTACCTGCGCATTGTAGGCCTTCCCTGTTTTGGTTTTGGCATCATAGCGCAAAGTAGCTAGCACTTTGCCGTTGAGCATCTCGTGGAGTTCGATGTCCTTCAAATTGAAGTATTCATGATCAGCCAAAATAGGCCCGAATACCCCATTTAGTACCGCATCTGGTCCGATATAGGGGTTTCCATTGGCATATTTATTTCCTTCGGCTTCATTCCAAACTATTTTAGAATCCATGCCAGATAGAACTCCCGGGACATCCCCTTTTGAAAATGCCTCGTAAAGGCGATCGACAATTGCTTTATTTTCAGTTGATTGTTTGATTAAATCTTCCATGGGTTTTTAGATTTGGTTTAATAGGGAAAAGAGCAGGAACGTATGTATTTAGTTACCTCCGAGGTGACTGATATCTTTGTCCATTTTATAGATATAGCTCCAAGTACTTTCTAAAGATGATCGGAATTTTGCCTGTAAGGCATCTCTCCTTTCTTTCCCTTCAGCATCTTCTACAGACTTCCAGACACTATCCTGTATTACATCCATTTCAGCGTAATTTTGATAACCAATTACCACATGAAAGCTTGGGCTATCAGGATCAGAAGTCTGCCAATTGTACCAATATCCTCTGATATCTAATCCAGCATTTTTACGGATTCCTTCGACTTCTTTAACCACCTCCATCATTTTGTACCCATTGATTTGGTTCGCTTTAAAGAAGCTAACTCGAATAAGGTTTGCCTCAAAAGGATTGGTATTGCTAATTTCTGGCATGAAGCGGGTCATATGGTTTGTGGCCTTTTCTATATGCGCATTGATCATGTTTATAGCGAGCAACTGGCAATCTTTTCCTTTTTCATCAGTTTTGTCCATTTCAGCCCAATTAGGCATGTTGGTGGCCAATATGTACACAGTTCCTTCTCCTTGCTGTCTTTCCCACATTCGCCATGTCCATTCTCCTCCAGCCTTTAAATAGCATTCTTTCCAGGCTTTGATTCCCTCTCGAAACTGCATGGTATGACCGGGTTTTATGGTAAACTCAGTGATGGAGGTAAGTGGCCCCAATGGAGCATCTTGAGCATTTATAAAGGGGCTGATTGTAAATAGAAATACAATCCCCAAGAATAATCTTAGTGTAGCTTTCATCTTTATTTTTTTAGATTGATAAATTATTTGGATCAATCTCCTTTGGAATAAGCAATTCAAAAAATGATTCAGGACGGAACTTGCATTTTTTTGTCCCAACGAAAGCTATTTTCGATCCCAATGCATTTAAAATGCAAAAAAATGATTTTCAAATACTTAAAATTGATTATTTTTCAATAATGAAAAGAATTTTAATCTTCTTTTTACTGAGTTTTACCCTATCAGTTCGAGCCCAAATTTCTGAAAATGGGGGCCAGCCTGAATATCAAGTTGTTTTTGAAGAAACTGATGACTTTGGTCCAGAATATCTTGAACTCATCGAAAAATCACTGCCAAAAGTAAAGAAGACCGAACTCAAACTTCAAATGCTTTGGGATTTGGGCTATTATTCTCACACGAGAAATCTCCGAAAATCCCTTATTCTGATCAATCAGGGATTGGAAGAAGCCCAAAAAGCCGAAAGTAAAATTTGGGAAGGAAGGATGGAGGTGGCTCAGGGAGCTATTTTGCTAAGAATGGAAAAGCTAGATCAAGCCGAGCTAGTCTTGACCAGTGCCCTGGAAAAGTTGCCTGAATCTGAGACTTGGCTTTTGATGACCAATTTGGGCTATGTTCATGAGCGAAGGGGAGATTTAGGGATGGCCTTTGAGTTTGCCAATCAGACGCTCCAACTCGGAGAAAAATACGGAGATACCAAAGCCATGGCCATGGCCTACTCCGATATCAGCAACTTGTTTTGGAAGCAGGGAAAGTCCGAGGAAGGATTGGAGTATGGACTGAAGTCACTTGGTCTATTTGAGAAGCGTGGGATCAAGGACTTGGATTTTGATTTTACGCTCCATGTCACTGGAAACAACCTGGTGGCCCTTGGGAGATATCAGGAAGCTCTTCCCTACTTTCAGCGCTCTACACAGATCGGAAAGCAATACGGCTTCTACAATAATCTTAGCGATACTTACATCGCCTTGACGGATCTGTATTTGGCCTTGGAGGATTTTGCAAATGCAGAGGCCTCAGGAAAAGAAGCACTAAAGTACGCGGAGCTCCTTCAAAATGAATTTATGGTCGTGCGATCCCTGCTTTCTTTGGGTAAAGTAAAAAAACAGCAGGGATTCTATCAGGATGCCATCACCTACCTCAACCGAAGTATCCGGACGGCTACCGAGGACTTTGGAGACCGTTATTTTCTCAGTCTGATCTATAGGGAATTGGCGGAAGCCTACGAGGGAGCAGGCGAAATTTCCAATTCCTATCAGGCATTTAAGCACTATCATGAGCTTGATCAGTCCGTCTTCAATGCTGAAGCGGATCAGCGGATCGCTCAGCTGCAAACTGAGATGGATGTGAATCAAAAAGAAAGCATCATTTCCCTACAGGAGGAAGCCCTCAAGCGGCAAAATATCATTCAGGTTTTTACCCTTCTTCTTACCGCTTTGATGGTGTTCTTTCTTTTTTTCCTATATCGGATCTTTTCCAAAAAGAAAAAGTACAGTCAGCTCCTGGAAAAACAGAATCAGGAAAAGGAATTTCTGCTCAAGGAAATCCATCACCGGGTCAAAAACAATCTGGAAACGATATCAAGCCTTTTGGCTTTGCAGACTGCCCAAATCGAAAATGAGGAGCTTCAAGATATCATGATCGAAAGCCAAAACCGGGTTCAGAGCATGGGGATGATCCATCAAAATCTCTATCAAGGGGAAAATCTGGCTGCGATCGAGATGAAAAATTACTTTATCAATCTGGGTTCTTATATTATTGATTCTTTCGATGCTTCGAATCGAATCAGTCTGGACGTTCGTATGGACACTTTTGAGCTGGATGTGGATCGCGCTATTCCCATCGGTCTGATCGTCAATGAGCTGATTACCAATTCGCTGAAATATGCCTTCCCGGATAATAGAATAGGAGAAATTACCATCAGCCTGAAGGAAGATCAGGATCATTTGTACTTGAAAGTAGCAGACGACGGCAAGGGTATAAACAAAAAAGAATCTGTACAAGGAACAGGGTTTGGTACTCAGCTGGTAGGGCTCCTGACCAAGCAGCTTGACGGAAAGATGACCCTGAGCACCCAGCATGGAACTGAAGTTTACTTTGAATTTAAAAATAGAAAAGCAGCATGAGTGAGAAGACGAGAATTTTGATTGTGGAGGATGATATGATTATCGCTGCGAATATATCCCTGCAGCTGTCGAAGCTTGGGTATGAAGTCACAGGAATTGAATCCAGAGGTGAAGATGCGATCAATCATGCATTACAGAACCGGCCCGATATCATTCTCATGGATATCCAACTCAAAGGGGGAATAAACGGGATAGAAGCGGCCAAAGAAATTCAGGAAAAAGCTTCCATTCCATTAATCTACCTGACCGCCAACTCGGATGACGCCTCTTTTCAAAAAGCCAAGGAAACCAAACCCTACGCTTTTATTTCCAAGCCCTTTACCAAACTAAATCTGGAGCGGACCATTGAGCTCGTGGTTGAAAAAATCAAAGAGGATTCCGATGAGGAGAAAAACTCCAATTCCTTGATCGAAAGCCTGGATGACCGGATTTTTATCCGAAACAACGGCAAACTGATCAAGCTGATGCTCGATGATATCCTATACATCGAAGCAGACCGGAACTATTGCAATATCATCACCACTAATCAGAATTACCTGATTGTAAGCCCGCTAAATACCTTTTGTCAAAAAATGGAAAGCAAGGATTTTTTGCGGGTTCACCGCTCCTATGTGGTCAATATCAGAAAACTGGATGCCGTGGCGGATTCGCACTTGGAGATCAAGCGAAAGGTCATCCCGATCAGTAAGATGTACAAGGAGGATTTGATGCGGAGCATTCGGAAAGTCTGAGCTTAGCCGACTTTTCCATCCCCATTGATGTCTTTTCCGCTCTGCTCTTCCAAGACCTTTAGCGTTTTGATCAATAATTCCTGTGTTTTTCGCAATTCGCTCTCTAGGTAGGCCACTCGCGCTTCCAAAGAGGAAGCTCTTGAGTCCTGACTGGAGATTTGGCTTTGTTGGATTAGGTTCCAGAATAGTCCCATGATCAATTCGTAAGTTTTATTGTTAAAACAGTGCCTTTGCCCTCTTCGGATTCTACTTCAAGAGTTCCCCCATGCGCCTTCACAATATCATAACTCAAAGACAAGCCTAATCCTGTCCCTGACCCCGTCGGTTTGGTCGTAAAGAAAGGCTGGAAGATCTTGTCTTTGATCGAATCGGGGATTCCCGAACCATTATCCGAGACGGATATTTCTATTCCAGAATTGGTCTTTTTGGTGGAAACAATCACTTCGGGCTTATACCCCTCGATGTTCCCTTTCGCCTTTTCGTTTACCGCATAAAACGCATTATTGATCAGGTTTAGTAGGACCCTGCCCATATCTTGGGAGACCACTTCCAGTTTGGGCAAATCGGAATCAAAATCCGTTTTGAAGTCTGCTGAGAAGGTTTTGTCTTTTGCCCGAAGCCCGTGGAAGCTCAGTCTCAGGCATTCGTCGGCTAGTTGATTCAGGTCGGTGAGTTCTTTTTTGCCTTCGGATTTTCGGCTGTGCTCCAGCATGCCTTTGACAATGGATCCTGCCCGCTTGCCATGGTGGTTGATTTTGCTGAGATTGTCTTTCAGGTCTTGAAGGATGAACTTGATTTCCTCGAGGTCTCCTTTTTCGATTTCTCCTTGGGCTTCGTCGATCAGTTCCCCACTGACTTCGGAAAAGTTGTTGACAAAATTGAGCGGGTTCTGGATTTCATGGGCGATTCCGGCGGTGAGTTCACCCAGACTGGCCATCTTTTCGGATTGAATCAGTTGGGCTTGGGTGGATTTGAGTTCTTTATATGCCTTTTCAATTTCCTTGGCTTGAGCTAGTTCTTTTTCCCTTGCCTCTTTTTGTGCTTTTTCAATAGTCTTGGCTTTCTGAAAAAGGTGGAAGCGATACCCTACAAAACCCAGAATTATCAAGTATCCAATATAAGCCCACCAGGTTCTGTACCATGGCGGCAATACTTTAAAAGAATAGCTCAATTCATTTTTAACCCCGAAAGGACTGAAAGCCTCTAAGAGAAATGTATACTCACCTTCTGAAATATTTCCGAAGTAGGCTTCATTTTGCTGGCCCAAAGGGCTCCAATTTTCTTCATAACCTTCAAGCTTATATCGGTATTCCGTGAATTCCCCAAAAGATGGAGAAATACTAGAGAACTCAAAGGTGATACTATTATTTTTATATGGCAGTTCTAAATTTTGAGGAATAAAACCGCCTTTCCCTAATCCTGTAAAGCTTATATTTTTAAATAAATTGAACTGACCTTCGACAAGCTCTTGATCTATTTTTTCTCCTGATTTAAGAGTAATTTCATTCACTAATGCCATACTGTCAACCATTTGATCAAAAAGACTCCAGTAGACATCCTGATTATTTAGCCTTATATTTTTTAGTTGTAATTGTGGAATTTTCAGGTCCTTTAATTTTTCATAGTCCAATCGAGATAGGCCGAATGAAGAATTTGTCCAAATGCCACCTCCAGAATCAAACCTAATAACTGTTCTAGAACTTGCTCCCTCAATTCCTTTGAATCCATTTTTTCCGGAAAAAGATTTGAATTGGATATTTTTTGAATCCAACATCTCAAATGGGAGGGCAGAAATACCTGCTCCAGTATTCACCCACAACAATTGATTTTTTCTATCAAGAGAAATCCCAGTTACAATATTGCTTTCCAGTCCATTAGTTTGATTGAAACATGACAATCCCTTTCCATTAAATCTGCATAAACCTCCATCTGTGGCTAACCAAATGTTTTGATTAGGGTCTTCAAGGATATCGTTAATATAATTATTAGGGAGACCATTTTTCACATTAATATGGAGAATGCTATCTCCCGAATAGGCAAAAACACCCTCATCTCTGGTCCCTAACCAAAGTTTTCCTTGGGAATCAAATATTGCTGATACGATTAGTCCTGGAATCCCTTGCTCGATTCCAAATTCGATTATCTGATTCCCATCAAAGATGGAAACTCCGTTTCCATAAAAGATCATTCGCCCAGATTTATCTTCTTGGATTCCTAGAATTCCTCTTAGTGAAGGAATTAAAGTGTGCCCGAACGCGTAAAAATCTTCCCCATCGTATTTGATGAGATTTAGGTCATTATTATCGTAGTCTGTCGATGCAGTACCAATCCAAGTGTTCTCCTTTGAATCAGTCATTATATAATGATTCCTAGATGAATTTATTTTTTCATAGATCTTTAAGCTTTCTCTTACATGATCTTTTACTCTAATGGTATTGTATAAATTATCGGTAATAAAAAGTGTTCCTGAACTATCTAAGCTAATTGAAGGGTAGAAAAATTGATCTTCTTCAATTCCTTTTAAAACCTGTAAAAGTTCCGGATTAATTCTTGTTAACCCATCATTTGAAGCGAACCATAGACTATTTGAATTGTCAATAACCATATCATCAATACGGTCAACACCAAGGCTCGCTGTACTGTAAGAAGTTAAGGTTCCAGAATAATAACTTGAAAGAAGATCGCCTGAATAAATCCATAAACCGCCTTTATCATTCTCAATTATTTTGATATTCTGCGATGAGGAATAAATAATGGGATTAAACTCTCCATCAATGATGAATCCAATTTCATTGAGATTATCTTTCAACCTAACTACCCAAAGTCTATCTTGACTATCTGCCATTAGAAGGTTAGAATCAAAAATTGATTCCCCGGGGAAAACTTCAAGAGCTTCTAGAGTTTCTCCATTGAAAAAGAAAAATCCATTATCAAGTTTTACAATTATTCTACCCTTCTTATCCTCCACTAGCTCTTTGAAGACAAAAAAATCTTTGTCGGATTCATTTTTAGTTATAGAACTATAGTAAGTTACTTTTTCATTAATAATTCGAAAAACTCCTTTTGCACCGTTTATCCAAATACTTCCTTGTTTATCTTCTAAGATGCCTAAAAAGGCAAAGGGATCATCTACTTCAGGTAGATGAATTTTTTTAAATGATTGACCATCAAAAAGTTGAATTTCTTTTCCAGTTAATACCCATAGAGTATTTTTGGAGTCAACAAAGATTTTTGAGTTAATTAAACTGTTGTCTAAATTTCGAGGATAATAATTTTCAAAGTTTTCGCCATCAAATCGGCTAATAAACCCAGGACCATTTATCCATAAATAACCTTGGTTATCCACTGCCAAACCAGATAACTGTTTACTAGGCAAACCACTCTCCACGGAATATTTAATTGGCTCAGGTATCTGAAGTCCGTATTCCGAGATAAGTACTTCGGTTTTGCTTTTTAAATTGTCGAGCTTCCTAGGAGGAGGTAAATCACTAAGTATTTTAACTTCTGGAGGCTTAATACTATCTGGTAAAAGATTAAAAGAGTAAGAATAGGACTCCGCCTCTTCATCGAATGAAAATCGACTTTCCTGCCTTTGGCAGCTTGAAAATAAAACAGTGCCAATTGTAATAGAAAAAATTAAGCTTCTAGTCATAATTTGTTAATGAAATGGGGTTTTGATGATAAACTCAGTCCCTTTCCCTTCTTTGCTACTTACTCTCAACTCTCCCCCATGAGCCTTCACAATATCATAGCTTAAACTCAAACCAAGCCCAGTTCCAGAACCCGTCGGCTTGGTCGTGAAGAAAGGCTGGAAGATCTTTTCTTTAATCGAATCGGGGATTCCCGCACCATTATCCGAGACGGATATTTCTATTCCAGAATTGGTCTTTTTGGTGGAAACAATCACTTCGGGCTTATACCCCTCGATGTTCCCTTTCGCCTTTTCGTTTACCGCATAAAACGCATTATTGATCAGGTTTAGTAGGACCCTGCCCATATCTTGGGAGACCACTTCCAGTTTGGGCAAATCGGGATCAAAATCCGTTTTGAAGTCTGCAGAGAAGGTTTTGTCTTTTGCCCGAAGCCCGTGGAAGCTCAGTCTCAGGCATTCATCGGCTAGTTGATTCAGGTCGGTGAGTTCTTTTTTGCCTTCGGATTTTCGGCTGTGTTCCAGCATGCCTTTGACAATGGATCCTGCCCGCTTGCCGTGGTGGTTGATTTTGCTGAGATTGTCTTTCAGGTCTTGAAGGATAAACTTGATTTCCTCGAGGTCTCCTTTTTCGATTTCCTCTTGCGCTTCATCGATCAGTTCACCGCTGACTTCGGAAAAGTTGTTGACAAAGTTGAGTGGGTTCTGGATCTCATGGGCGATGCCGGCGGTCAGCTCTCCCAAGGAGGCCATTTTTTCTGCCTGAATCAACTGGGATTGAGCAGATTTCAGTTCGGCTAGCGCTTCTTCAGCCTTTTGTTTCGCTTCTTTCAATCGAATCAAATCAATTCTTGCTTGGGTCAAATCCTTGAACCGTGAATAGGCCAAAGAGAAGGCAGTAGCTGCCCGTTTCAGCAAATCCCAGCTTTCTTTGGAAATATCTCCTGCCGATGCGGCCCCGATGGCGCCATGGGAAAACTTGTATAAATGGTAAGTTCGGTCAGGAATTTCCTGCCCATAATACCCTTGAAGGGGTTTGGAATTTTTCTCACAAAACCGAATCCACTCGACTCGATTGTTGCCGGTCATGACAATGGAGGTGGTAGTTTGTGAGGATTCAAAAAACTTCAGCATCTGCTGACCTACCCAGGTTTCAGGCAAATTGAGCGCAAAGTGATCGGACACCAATTTGGTTTTTCCTTTTCGGATATCCTTGATCGCATACCAGCATTCCGATAAGTCCGATCCGGGATCATGGATGTAAATGCTGCTGGTTTCCAGTTCTTCAACTCCCAAAGCCCCCATTTCCTGACGTAGAACGGTCGCCACTTCTTTCAATTCTTCAGGTTCTTGCATGGCCAAAGCCCGGGCACGCACCCTTTCTAAGGCTACCTCAATCTGGGCCTGTCTTGCCTGAGCTTCTGCTACCTTAAGGTCATTGAAACGGGTAAATGTCAGGTTGAAAGCATAGGCAAATCGCTCCAGAATTTCCATAGATTCCTGAGGCTGCTCATCCGGGGAAGCCATGCCGATAAACCCTTTGGCAAAGTAGGCGAGGTATTGGATTCTGCGGGTCTGCTTTTTTCCATCTTTAAATGGAATATTAAGGCTGGTCAAGTAGTCAATGTATTCCCTGAGTTCTTCTCCCTGAATATCTACCACAGTAGATTTTTCCTTTCTTTTCCAGCCCTCGTACATTTTTTTGAAGCTGGGATTATTCAGCAGGTCAGTGGTGTAGGCAGTGCTTATTTTGCTTCCATCTTCCTCTGTCGTCCAGAATTCGGTTTCGCTGGAATTGTCCTGGATGATTCCGATATAAAGTCGATTGGGTTCTATTCCTAATTGGATCAATTGCTGGAAAAGGATTGCTGCCGTTTCTGCCAATTCATCCGACTTCTGCATGGCTAAAGTACGGCTTCGTACTCTTTCCAAGGCTGCCTCGATCTGTGCTTCCCTCGCCTGTGCTTCGGCCTTTTGAATGTCCAGAAAGCGTTGGTATACCCTTGTGAACTCGTGACAAAAGCGAGATAGAATTTCTTTTTCCTCTTCATTGGCAGGACGGTGATGGTCGTATCCGAGGTATCCAAATGGCGTGTAGCCAGCCATTGAATAGCCGCCTTCAGGAAAATACTCCATTTTCATTCTTTCATCCTCCGGCAAAGCATCAAAGGTTTCAGAGAAAATTTCAAATACCTGAGGCAGGATTTCTCTAGAATAAAAAATTACTTCTACAGAGTTGGATTGATCATTAATGAATTTGTCATAAATGGCCTTTAATTCTGCCATACTATCTACATTGACTACCTGTTTTTGGGGCTGCCTATGTCTTGATTTGCCAGAAGCCCTATAGGTGAGTGTCCTATTTTCCCGGTCAAAAAGACTTAAGTATACATTCATGGGATGAATTCCAAGATGGTCAAACTGTCGAAATAAGACGCTTAGTACATCATGCAATTCATCCGAACTCTGCATAGCCATAGACCGAGCCCTGACACGCTCCAAAGCCAATTGAATTTCTGCTTCTCGAGCCTGAGCTTCTGCTCTTTGGAGGTCAAGGAAGCGGGTGTAAGTCTGATCAAAAACCTGGGCAAAACGCTTGAAGATTTCATCTCCATCACAAGGGACTTCGGTGATGATGACCAAGTATCCTGTTTTGAAATAGGCGGCATGCAAGCGTTGCCAGTTTGGGCGGGGGATTCCGGAGGCTTCCATATCATGAAAAATCTGCTTGGCAATCGGAATATCCATCAGCCAATCATAATGCGCTTGGAGCTGCTCGTTTTCTAGAGTGACGGTTCTGTAAGTTTCGCCCATTACCCATCCTTCGTAAAGACTTTCATGAGCAAAGTCCCCAATATTTGGGAGGGAGAACGGTTGAATCAGTCCATTGTCTAGACTGAGCCACCATTCGTCTTCTTTCCGATCTTTTTCACAAAGTACAAAGCCACAGGTCCACAGGTCATCCACCAGAGTATTCAATTCACCAAACAATAGTTGAGCAACGTCTCCAAGTTCTGATGCCTTTTGCATGCCCATGGTTCGAGATCTGACGCGTTCCAAGGCAGCTTCAATTTGAGCTTCTCTAGCTTGTTCTTCCGCTTTTTGTAGGTCTAGGAAGCGAGTGTAAGTTTGCTCAAAGACTTTTGCAAAACGCTTGAAGATGGAATGAAACTCAGGGACTTCATCAAAAGTGATAAACATCAAATATCCGTGCTTAAAATAAGCGGCATGATCCACTTGGCTCTTGGGAAGCGCTATGCCCGCTGCATCCAATTCTTCAAATATCTTATCAAGGGTAGGCAGGGAGGCCATGTACTTATACGTGTCCTCCAATTTCTTGCCCTCCATCTTTTCTATTCGTAGAACCTCTTTTTTCTCAGAATCCTCGATAATTCGTCTAAAAATACCCTCAGTGGTAGGGGTATCAAACGGCTCAATGGGTCTCCCGTCTCCTGTACTTACCCATTGAGAAATGACCGTTTTATCCTCATTAAAAATATTAAAACCACAGCTCCAAGGGTTCAGTCCAAGCCCCCTGATTTGACTGAACATCTCTGTGGCTGCCTCGGACAACTCATCGCTGGATTGCATGGCCATGGTTCTGGATCGTACTCGTTCAAGGGCTGTCTCAATCTGTGCTTCCCGAGCTTGTGCTTCGGCTTTTTTCAAGTCGAGGAAGCGGGTGTATGCTTGATCAAATACTCGAGCAAATCGCTTGATAATGTCAATATCACTTTCTTTTAAAGACTTGCCTTCAAAATCATTGATATTGAATACTGCATTTTTCACAGCCACCATGGAAATGGAGTAGGCTTGGCTATCAAAAATCATTAGCTTGACATCCTCAGGCAAAAACTTGAATTCAGCAGTATTATCAATTATATAGTGATAAAAATCATCCTTGTCTTTTTTGGAATAGTTGCCCTCAAAAAATTCTAATTGTTGTTCTAAGGCGCGGTTTAAGTCCTTTGGAACAGGGTTGTTAAAATAAGGTAGGCGATAATTTGTGATTACCAATCCGTCTTCATTTTCTCCGCAAACAAAGGCGTTCATATCCTTTGAACCCTCAATACCTACTGCGATACCCACTGCCGTAAAAGGGACTTGGAGTTCTTTTAATTTTTCAAAAAGCACTGAAACCACCTCGGTTAGCTCATCACTTTTATGCATAGCCAGGGACCGTGATCGTACCTTTTCTAGAGCTGCTTCGATCTGTGCTTCTCGAGCCTGTGCTTCGGCTTTTTGGAGGTCGAGGAAGCGGGTGTAGGTCTGCTCAAAGACTTTGGCAAATCGCTTCAAAATCTCATTCTCTGAATCCGTGAAGGGAATCCCTGAATAATTCTGAATTCCCAGCAAGACATCACTCAATAAAACAGCAGAACGTGAAAATCCCGGGCTTGAAAAAATGAATCGCTTTCTTTCTTCCGGTACTTCAGGGTAATGAAGAAAGAAAAGCTCAAAAAAATCATTCTTTTCCTCTTTGCTGAATTGGTCGGAAATGAAATTAAGACCGGCCTTCTTGGCATTTTTTATAGAATTGAACACGGCATTATTCCTATATGGAATGTGCAGAAGAACAGGATAAAGCCTGCCTGGGACTGCGGTCCAAAGATTAAAGTCATCCGTATCTCTAAAAGACAAATCAAACTGGGCAGAATCAATGTTGAAATTGAGTTGGCGGAACTGCTCAAAAACTACCTGAATTACTTCAGGGAATTCCTCACTCTTGTGCATAGCCAGGGATCGGGAACGTACTTTCTCCAAAGCCGCCTCTATCTGCGCCTCTCTGGCCTGATCTTCGGCTTTTTGAAGATCCAAGTATCGGCGATAGGCGAGTTGAAAGACATTTGCAGCCCTTCGGAGAAGGTTTAGAGAGGTCTCATCAGGCTTGGTATAGGTTACCATTACGAGCGCTCCACCCTTAAAATCTGAGATTGACCAATAGGCTATTATTTCTTCCGGTGGGGTAGATTCGATCTTTTTGGAAAGCATAACATAGGCCTGAGGAGAATACTTTTTCATAGCGAGTAGCCATTCCTGGCCTTTCTCTCCATCATTTACCAAGACATAATCCTTGTCTCCAGCATAGTAATGGGCCATCATTTCCTCTACGATCTTTATCCCGGATTTTGGAAATTTTGCCATTCCCTGAAAAAGCTTTTCCTCCATTCCAGGTGCACGAACAGCTCCCCAAGATTCGAAATAGTCTTCATCTTCTTCATATAAATGAATAGCACAGACTTCCAAGTCTTCTTGACCTAATTTGCCCATTTGAACTCTTAGTTCTAAGGCTACCTCTTCCAATTCTTTTGAAGAGTGCATGGCCATAGCTCTAGCCCGAACTCGCTCAAGTGCTGCTTCGATCTGTGCTTCTCTCGCTTGTGCCTCTGCTTTTTTTAGGTCGAGGAAGCGGGTGTAGGTCTGCTCAAAGACTTTGGCAAATCGCTTGAATAGTTCATGAGCCTCCGGCTTGGGTTCAAGGGTAATGAACAGCAGGTTGCCATGAGAAAAATTAGCTGCGTGATGCACCTGCCTTATTGGTGCTGGATGACCGGCTGCCTCCGAAATTGCAAAAGCTTTATCTAATAAAGGGAAAGTGCGCAAATATTGGAAATATGCCTGCCAATCCTCACCAGCAAGGTCTTTGACGATAAAATCCTCTCCCTTTTTCCAGCTTTCGTACTGTTCCCTATGCCAGGGCTCTTCTGTCATTGGAAGGTAAAATGGTGGATTTAATGAACCATCAGCATTGCACACCCAGGAGATGAGTTTATCCTGATCTTCATCCCAAATTGTGAATCCGCTGCCAAAGGTGCTGACTCCAAGCTCTTTCATTTGTCGGAATAGGAGTGAGGAGACTTCCGCCAATTCATTACTCTCTTGCATCGCCATGGTTCTTGCCCTTACCCGTTCGAGAGCTAACTCGATTTCTCCTTCCCGCGCTTGGGTTTCAGCCTTTTGCAGGTCCAGATATCTTCGATAGGTTTGTTCAAACTGGGAACAAAAGCGCTGCGCAATGCGGATGATTTCGGGATCAAATTCTTCGGGACTAAATGCATAGAAGAATCCATGCTCAAAAATGAAACAGTGTTGGATTTCCCGTTTGGGTAGTGTTTCCAGTGGGATCGTGATTTTATAATCAGGTGCCGTATTGAGCATCCGATAATAATTCAGTAAGTCTTCTCCTTCCAATACATAGTGGTGATATGGAATTTGTTCTAGCCAAGCCTCACGAGCTCTTTTTAATAAGGGGTGCCAGGACATTTCGATAGTACCGATATGCATTTTCACTTGGTCCCCGTATTTGCGGGCTGTCCAGAGCTGGTTGTTTTCGTTTTCGTGGTTCAGAATCCCAATACCAAACCTTGTCCGCTCATCTACCCCCAACCCGGTGAGTTCTTCAAACATTTTTAAAATACAGCCCCCAATATCCGCACTCGAATGCATGGCCATGGTCATCGCACGCACCCGTTCGAGGGCTGATTCGATCTCGAGTTCCCGGTTTTTTTTGACCAAATCCGCTGTTTTTTCAGCGACTAGGCGCTCCAGTTCTTCTGTTTTTTTCTTCCAAATAGCTATTCCCCAGGTATCCTCTTCGCTTTTTACCTCTTCCGGTTTGGAGCCATGCCAGTGTACCACGACCCATTTTTCTTCCAGATAGTCGAGGACTGTCGAAAAGCGCATTTTCATTTCAAATTGACCCGAATCAGTGGTAATCCTCATGATCAAGTCATCGACATAGACAGCAGAATTCTCACCGCTAAGGACTCTTTGGTGCACAGGCTTTATCTGGTGTTCTAATTTGATTCCTGCTGCCTGGTCCTCTTGTCTTTTGATCAGGTCAATAAAATCCTGACGGGAAAAAATCCGCTCATCCTCTGTCGTACCAAAACCCATGATGTTTGGATCAATTAAGTGCTTCAGCTCATCAAGGATTGGCCGGATATTCAGTCCGATTTCCACAAACTCTTGATAGGCTTGGTTAAGTAAAATCTTTTTTTTCTGATCCATGGACAAGTGATTAAGAGGATGGCAATTGGATGATAAATTCAGTTCCCTTTCCTATCTCAGTTTTGAAAGACAGATCTCCCCCGTGAGCCTTGATAATATCATGGGTAATGCTCAGTCCCAAACCGGTTCCCTCGGTACCCTTTTTTGTGGTGAAAAAGGGCTGAAGTATTTTATCCTTGATCTCCTCTGGGATACCGGGGCCATTATCTCCAATGCTGAGTAAAATCTTTCCATTTTCTAGGGTCGAGCTTGCTGTAAGCAAAGGGTGAAAGTCAGGAGAGGAAGTTTGGATTTTCTCCCTCATCGCATCAAAAGCATTATTGCAGAGATTCAGGATTACCCGGGAAAAATCCTCTGAAATCAAACTGACTTCTCCGATTTCGGGATCCAATTCCAGTGAGATATCTACATTGATTGGTGATTTGCTAGCCCGCATGCCGTGGTAAGAAAGGTTGACAAATTCTTTTACCAGAGAGTTAAAGGGTTGAGGTGTGCGTTTGCTTTCGGAGGCCCGGCTATGCTGCAGCATGGACTTGACGATGCGGTCGGCACGACTGCCGTGCTCGTATACCTTGGTGAGATTGCTACGCACATCTTCCAGGATAGCAATGATTTCTTCTTTAGCATCTGAACTTTCCACTTTTTCCAGCTCCCCAAAGGCTTCCTCAATCAATTCACGGCTCAGATCTGAGAAGTTGTTGACGAAGTTGAGCGGATTTTTGATTTCATGGGCGATGCCTGCCGTAAGTTGACCAAGTGAAGCCAGTTTTTCTTGTTGGATCAATTGGGCCTGTGTGGTCTTAAGCTCATTTAGGGCAATCTCCAATCGGTCTCGTTCTTCACTGATCAGGCGAGCCTGAAGCTCGGCTTTTTCCAAATCAACAAAACGGGTATATGCCTGCTCAAATACCCTCCCCATTTGCTTTAGAAACTCATTTTCTTCGTTTGAAAAAGGCCTTCCCTCGTGATTGATGATAAAAATACTGGTATTGTCAGATACCACACAGGATCGGGAGTAACCGGAAAAAAGGGAAAGCAGGTACTCTCGCCTTTGGGCAGGTGTATTTATAAAGGGCTCGTGATTAAAGAGATGCCTAAAGAAAGTATGTTTTTCTTCTACACCGTAAAACTCAGTAAAGAAAGGATTTCGGCTTTTTATACCATCCGAAAGCGTAGTATAGATCGGCAGATCAATAAAGGGCACCTTGACTTTCCGGATGTAGTTTCCCACACCTCCTGCACCCCAACAGTAGAATCCCTCCTCCAGGTCTTTGTTGATTACGATAAAGGCTCCACCGGAAATGTCTATTTCCAATTCTTTGAACTGATCGCTTACGGTTTTGATCACATCCTGCAGTTCACTGGACTGATGCATGGCAAGAGACCTCGATCGCACCCTCTCCAATGAAGTCTTTACTTTCTCTTCTCTGATTCGGGCTTCGGCTTTTTTCAGATCTTCGAAACGCTTATAAGCCAAATCAAATACTCCTGCAAACCGAACCAAGATGTCAATGGATGCCTGAGGAGGCTCAGTGATTTTTCCCGCCAGACTAAATCCAATCTCTCCGTGAGAGGTGCGGGCGAGGATAAAAGTAAGTCCTCCCAGCTGATGAATATCCGCCTCAGTGGGGGCGTTGGGGTCTGCAAGCTCGTAATGCCCATAGGTGTTCATGCTCTCCAAGTAGGCCCAGGCTTCTTTGGCATCTAAAGCCATGACATAGCTGGGTTTTTTGCTTTTCTCCCATCGCATTAAATCAGGATATTCTTCATGGACGGATTTGGGCAGTGAAATGACCATTCCGATCCGGTTTCCATCCTCAGACGTCATAGACATTTCATAGGAATCCGGCAGCCAGCTCATATGCCAGAAATAGTCTGCCTCATGACCTAGTGAGATGAATTCTTTTCGCATGCCAACCACTATGTCGAATAGGTCAGAAGACTCTCTCATCGCAGTGACCTGAGCTCGTATTCGTTCCAAGCTGAGTTCCAATTGGGCTTCTCTAGCTTGCTCTTCTGCTTTTTGGAGATCAAGGAATCGGGTGTAAGTCTGCTCGAATACTTTTGCGAAGCGTATGAAAATCTCATGAGACTCCGGTACCGGTTCATAAGTAATGAACAGGAGGTACCCATATTTGAAATAGGCAACATGGTCAATTTGATAAGTAGGGAAAGGGATTCCTGCAGATTTCATTTGGAGCAGTTGATCGCCTACTCCAGGCAATGAACATAAATAGTCATAGTGAGCAGGGCATTCCTCTTCAGTTATTTCGTTGACCAATAAGGTTTCTCCTCTCTTTCCAGCCTCGTAATAGTTTAAAAACACCCCTTCTCTCGGAGTTCGGTAGGCCTGAAAAACCATGTTTCCATTACTTCCCCATTCCAAGGATCCTTGAGGATCTCCATCGTCGATGTTAAAGGCACAAAACCAATTGTCCATTCCCAGATTTTGAACTTGCTTGACTAATTCCATGGAAAGATCAGCTAACTCCGAACTGGAATGCATGGCCATGGATCGACTTCTCACTCTTTCCAAGGCTGCTTCAATTTGTGCCTCTCTGGTCTGCGCTTCGGCTTTTTGGATGTCCCTGAATCGCTGATAGGCCAAGGAAAAGACCTGATGGAATCGCTTGAATAGGTTTAATTCCTCTTCTTTAATCGCCTTATATCGAGTGATCCCCAGCCCACCTTCACCGATAGAAAGAAAGCAATACCCCAATTCGGAGCTGTTTTCTATCAAAGGATCGGGGAAATGATTTTCCTCTTTTCGATGGGCCTCAAACTCCCTCAGGGCTTCTCCTTCCATATGACCCATAAAGTGACCATCCCGCGAGGCAAGCATCTGATGGACCATTTCCTGCTCCACAGGATTTTTGAGATATTCGGTTTCTTCAATGGTGGTCTGCTTATACGCTGGAAAAAACTGATAGCAGCTGTAAAGGCCCGACTTTTCGTCGATGATGGCAATCTGAATGTTTCGGATTTGGTCTATCCCGAACTCTTCTAACTGATTCGAAATCACCTGACAAACATCAAGCAAGTCTTCAGGCTTTTTCATTCCCATGGCTATCGCACGGACCCGTTCCAAAGCAGCCTCTATTTCCAGCTCCCGGTTTTTCTGCTCCAGCTCGATAGTCCTTCGCTTAATGGCATCCCGAAGCTCCAAGTTTTCCCGGTTGATTTTTTGAATGGCAAGGGTTTCCCCTTCCTGCACCCGTATGTCTGGAAGTGACCCGTGCTGCTGTGTCACTTTCCAACCCCCTTTGGTTTCTCGTAGTAGCGTCGATATCCTGATTTTGGAATAAAAATTCCATTCAGAGCCTGTCCGCACATAAATACCGCATTGCTCATTGACCAGCATGAGGGTTTCTATCGGAACCAAGTTGATTTGCCTGTTTCGCATCTCCAATTTTCCAACTACCTCCTGCAGTTGGGCTTTCAAAAATTCAATCCCCTCGGATTTATTGTGAGCAACTTCACTTTCCGAAGTCCCTATCAATTCAAAGGCTTCGTCAAGTGTGGAGGCGAAAGTTTCCAAGTCTCCCTTGATATAACTGTCCCAATAGACATTATACAGCTCGTAGGCGTTCTTTTCGCGGGTTTTCAAATCCTTCATTTTCCTCTTATTCAATCGGCAGGTAGACAATCATCTCGGTGCCTTCTCCCTCTACACTTTTTACTCGTAGATCTCCTCCATGGGCCTTGATGATATCATAGCTCAGACTCAGTCCGAGTCCCGTTCCTGATCCGGTCGGTTTGGTGGTAAAGAAAGGCTGAAAGATTTTGTCGATGATGTTTTTGGGAATTCCTCCCCCGTTGTCTTTTACACAAAACTCCACCCCTCCTGATCCAGCCAAATCCACCAAGCGGGATTGTAGAGTTACTTTGGGTTTGTACGCGGTTGTATCTTCTTTTTTCTCAACGGTCTTTCGACTTCGCTCAGCATTGGCACCTCGACTTCGCTCAGCACAGGCACTTCGACTTCGCTCAGCACAGGCGTAGAAGGCATTGTTGATTAGGTTGAGAAATACCCGTCCGATATCTTGGGAGACCACATTTACCTCCGGGATACCCGGATCGAGCTCAGCGTCAAAGTCGCAAGAAAATTCTTTGTCCTTTGCTCTCAATCCATGGTAACTGAGGCGTAAAAACTCATCAGCCAGGGTATTGAGATTTGTCGGTTTTTTCTCCGAAGTTCCTCCCCGGCTATGTTCGAGCATACCCTTGACAATGGAGTCGGCTCTCCTGCCATGATGTTTTATTTTTCGCAAATTCTCCTTTAGGTCTTGGCTGATGGATTTTACGCCTTCGAAGTTTTTACTCTCCAGCTCCTCATTCATTTCATCAATCAATTCCTCACTGACTTCAGAGAAGTTGTTGACAAAATTCAGCGGGTTTTGGATCTCATGGGCGATTCCAGCGGTGAGTTCACCGAGGGAGGCCATTTTCTCGGATTGGATAAGCTGATTTTGGGTGGACTTTAATTCCCTGTAGGCCTTCTCTATTTCCCGGGCATGGGCCAGTTCTTTTTCGCGGTTTTTTTCTTTCTCCCGAGCCAAAACCCGATTGGTTTGAATTTTCACTAGGGCATAGACCAAAAAGGAAAATGCAATTACATACAGAATGTAGGCCCACCATGTCGCATACCAAGGAGGAAGAATGGTGAATTCATAGGCAATTTCTTCCGATAAGGTATTGAAGGTATTTTTTGCTCTGACTCGAAAAGTATAGTCTCCAAATGGAAGATTGGAGAAATCACGCGTGACTTTGTCTTCCCATTTGCTCCAATCCTCGTCATAGCCTTCGAGGAAGGTTTGAAACTGGATTTTATTTTCTCTGACAAAAAAGGGAGAGGCATATTCAAAAGCTATTTTATTCCCTTTGTACTCTATTTCGGGGGTCTTTCCTTCTAAGTAATCGCCAAGCAAAAGAGGGCTATTTGGTCCTGAAATGGAGGTGAAAAATAGCGGTACGGGATAGTCTGTTTTGTATTGTTTGTTGGGATCCAGCCTCATCAATCCTTCGTCAGTTCCTATCCAAATGACCCCGTTGGGTTCTGTGTATCCTGAGGCTATTCCACTGGCTGTGATTAGATTTACGGGATAAGTTTCCAGAACAAAACTTCCGTCAGGCTGCTTGACAGCATATCTTTTTTCTCCTTTGAAGTCTAGGAATACATTGCCTGTTTCTCCCACTCCCAGGCCATAGGTGTCTAAATTGATGTCTGCTACTTCATCGGAAAAGTTAAACACAGGGTCCCGCTCAAAGCTTTGAGTGGAAGTATCGAAATAGTAAAAGCCATCTATGCCGGAGGTATATACTTTTCCCTCAATCGGCCCTACTGCTAGCCCGGATAGTCCTCTGATTCCATCATTTTCACTGAACTCCTGCACCCGGGCATTAGGGATATCCAATCTTCCAGAAGCTGTCTCTGGCAAGGTAATTCGGTACAAAATTCCCGCTTGAGTTCCACCCCAAATCTCCCCCTCAGCATTTTCAGCCATGGAGTAAACTGCTCTTGTGACGCCTGTTATGGGTCCGATGTCTTCATATTGATATTCCCCGTTGCTTCCCAGTTCCCTTCTGAATACCTGAATTCCGAAATTCCCACTGATAAATACATATCCCTTGTGAAGCTCAGACACCAATATTCTTAGGGTTTGAAAAGGCGCTGTCTCGGGAATGATTTTCGCCCGATCTCCGCTCACTTCATATAGTCCTACGCCTGTACTCAATATTCCATTGGCATCAGTGTACAGGTCAAAAACCTGTGTATTGGGGATTCCTCTCACTTTTTTGACAATGCCGTCTGACTTGTCGATGTACAGTACTGTGGTGGAGGTACCGATATAGAGTGTATTGTCAAAAGCAGAGAGGGAAAGTGCATTTCCGATTTCGTAAATATCCGAATCAAACCGGGTCAGGGGCGAGAATATCTCGATTTTGGAAAGCCCACTATTCGTCCCTACCCAGAGATTATTGGTATTGTCCAAATGGAAGGCGTAGACACTTTGATCCGGTATGGAGTTTTTGGTATTGAAATGGGCCTTGATTGCTCCCTTTCTATCAATAACAAAAAATCCTTGACCCAAAACACTCAAAGCATAGGTGCTATCAGGAAGCGCTAAAGCCTTGTAAAGACTTCTCTGCTGGAGCAAGGAATCTATGGCTGTAGGAAAGGGAGTAAAATGCTGTCCATCATAGCGGTAGAGTCCACCTGCAAAAGCACCTACCAAAAACTCTCCTTTATCATAAGAAAGCAGCACTTGGACTCGGTCTTTTCCCAAAAATTCACTTTCGGGGATCAGCTCTAAAACGCCTCCGATTTCTTTGAAAAGGCCCAGATTCATCTGATGAGCATAGTAGGTATCCTCCAAGCTGAAGCCGTACATAAACTCGGTATCCGGTTTCCAAATCTTGATATTTCCAGACTGAGAGGCTGTACCGGGAGTATAAATGAAAATAGCCTCCCGCGCCTGAAAATAGATTTTCCCTTTACTCTCACGAATGGACCAGATGTCATTGAATACAAAGTCTGATGGAAAGCCATCTAAAATTGATTTTTCAATCGTTTTGCCGGTGGAATCAGATGTGACTATCCCAAAATCTCCCAATGAACCGTAGTAAAACGTACCGTCCGAGGCTAGTAAGGTGGACCGGACATTGGTATTGAACTCAGTGGTCGGAGAGGCTAAAAGATTCCAATTTCTACCGTCAAATTTTTGTAAACCTGAGCTGGTTCCTACAAAAAGGAAGCCCTCCTTATTTTGATTGACATTCCAGACTTGTTGTCCTGCCATAGAATTGCCCCCGATCACATAATTGGTGTAGCTAGGTACCCCTTTGGAAGAATTGACTTGAGCAGAAGTGGAAAAGCTGATCAGAATTATCAAAAAGGAAGAAAAATAGAGTCCAATCCAAAAACGGTTAGTCATTTGATTTTTCATTTAGTGTATGATTTGATAGTGGAGGATTGTATCAGGGAAAGGGGTAAAAAAGGATAATACTGGACCATTTTGGGGATGGGTTCTAAAGTCAATAAATTCAACCTAGTCGTAAATAGGCTTTTGTCCTTTTTAGCTGGACGTTTGGATGATAAAAACTCAGTGATACTTAGATCTAAACTCAAAAGAAACCAGATCAAAATCCCCAATTAGGATTTCCCAGAAAACGAATCGAAATGATCAATTAACCGCCCCTATCTGAGAACTACCATTCAAGAAAACTCTTGCAGGAGTGGTTAATTACAATTCCTCTTTTTAAAATACAAAAACTCCCCTCATTATCAATAAATTGAATTTGAAACTTTTAATCATACTTTGATTTGTTCAACCTCTACTCATTGAAGGATTTTCCTCTTTGGTGATTTAAGTTTGAAATCTTCCTCATCTCCTGGTGAAATTTTTCAATCATCTAGTTTTAAGATGTTAGGATAAATTTGTTTGTGAGGATGGTCGTGGACGACTGATCAAGAAAATTTCCCGGAAATGGGAGATATTTTTTCTGGGTCTGGGAGGTAGTGCCCTGTTTGGCGGATTTTTCAGGGGAAGGAAATCATTCTGCAGGAATTCTATTGGGGCTGGTTTCTGATATGATCTTTTCAATAATTTCCTCTAAAACATATAAAGCCTTTAGGTAATTGGCTAGCCCCCAAGCTTGGTTGTCCAGGTTATTTTCAAATTCCAATTCCTGAAACAACAGATGTGTGGAAACATTGAACCTTGATTTTTCCTCCCATTTCAAAAAACCATATCGGTCAATGTTTTTCATGGAGGCGTTTTTTGTCAAGTACGGAAGCATTAACTGAGCGGCAGACTCATCCAGGGTCTCATAGCTTTCTTTTAGTTCTTCGGTTTCCCTTCCCCAATCGAAAATCAAAACCCTTAAGTTTTCCGAAGAGATTAAACCCAAGTTTCCGGATGAGATCAAATCCTGGATGACAGATAGGGAAGGATTAAAGTCTCTGAAATCTATCGTTCGTTCAATCAGACTGTCCAAATTGTAATTTTTCAATTCATAATCCGAAAGATAAAACAGACCCATCAGGCTCTTAGTCGTTTCCAAGAGCGCTTCATGATGCTGAATGGTAGTCTTGAGATTTTCCCTATTTCCAAGAGATTCGGTATAGAGGCCAAGGAGAATGGAATTTTCCTTTTCTTTATCCTTTCGCTGTTCATTCCAGGTATTTATCTGAAGTGCGATCAAAATTCCGATGACCACTAATACTATTTCCCCCACAGCATAGGCTAGATATCGGGTTACCCGGTTTTGCTGAAGAAGTTTTTGACGGATTTTGCGGAAGAGGGAAATCATGGCTTTAAATAGTTGGTAATTTGATCAAATAATGCGCGATTTGTCTCTCGATATGAATTAAGGTTTGTATAAACGAGCTCACTCTGATCCAGTAAATCTACAAGATAGTTGAGCACTTGTGGGTCTTGGATAAATTCATAAAAATCAGTTGAATAAGTCTGATTTACTTCCAGTTGATAATTAGGAATGGATTTATAGGGTTCTGTTTTCCTAAGCTTGTCCAAAGGGTCAAATTGAGGGCTGTTTTTGAAGTCGAAGGCACCGGCTTGCTCCTGATATATTTCCAGAGACCACTCCAAAAATTGCTTGGAATAATAGGTGATGATTTCTTCGGACACCTCTTTGTCGTCTATTTCCTGGAGCAAACCACTACCATAGACGGTTTGGTAGTTGGTATTGAACTTGGAAAATTTTCGGAATTCAAAGGCATTCAAAAAGTATTGCCCTAGTTCCTCATTGGAGGGATTCGCTTTCCCTTGATGGGTTAAAATTATCTGCTGAATCCCATCGGTAATATGGCTGTAATATGAAATCAAAAAATCTATTCGCTCTACTTCAAGTTGCAAATCGGATTGAATCCCTATTAACAGTTGGTTGGTTGCTTTTTTATGATCCGAATCCTCTTTTACAATATTCAATTGAAGGGCAATTAATATCCCGACCACCACCAAAAAGATCTCTCCCAGGGCATAGGCTAGATACCGGGTTACCCGATTTTGTTGAAGAAGTGTTTGTCGGATTTTGCGGAAGAGGGAGATCATTAGTCTTATTTAAGGTTAGAGAGTTTTTCCTCCAAGTCTCGGGTGCTTTGGAGAGATTTTTGGGCTTGGAATTCCCGGGTGAGGAGTAAGGTTGACTTAAGCCGGATAAGGGAAATCAACTGATCTTTGGAAAAGCTGGAGTTGGTAAAATCAGAAAGCATTATCTTCCTTGTCAAAAAATCAACCTCAGGATCAAAGGGTATTCCACTATCCACGATAAAATCAGTGATCCGGGAACTCCAAAGTTCATCCAGAAAAGTTTCAGCCTTTTTTATCCCCTCATAGTCTTGTAGTAATCTTCTGAAATCATCAATAAAGCCTCTATGTGTAACTAAAATCTCCGAATTTTTTGAGACGATTTCACTCAATACAGGGGCGTGAAAGTAGCTTGGATAATAATCAAATGCAGCTGTTATTTCACCGATGGAATAGTAGAGGCTATCTTTTTCGAGTTTTTCTACCAGCTGATCGGCATAGATGCCATATTTCTTGTTCACATTTAGGGCAGAATCAAGTAGCGCACTATTTAGGCTGAGTTCTTTTTTCAGCGAAATCATCAATTCTCGTTCTCTTTCGATTTTTTTTCGATTTTCATTCCAAGTATTGATGCTTAGTGCGATAAGAATTCCTATGGTTACCAAAATAATCTCACCAATAGCATAGGCTAGATACCGGGTTACCCGACTTTCAGTGAGTAGTTTTTGGCGGATTTTGCGGAAAAAAGCAATCATACCTCCTTACTTTTCAAAGGGGACGTTGACCGGTCGCAATAGCCCTCCACGCATCACATGGGTGATGGATCGGAAATGCCTTATATCTACCGAAGGGTCTTTTTCCAATACAATCAAGTCAGCCATTTTTCCTGCTTCCAAGGTCCCAAAATCCTGCTCTCTCCGCATTGCTTTTGCCCCGTTTCGTGTGGCCATGGGGATAATGTCTTTAGCAGGAATGCCGGCAGTCTGCATGGCTTCCAGTTCGTCGTAGATGGACAAGCCATGGAGCGTCCCCGGGTTTCCCGCATCCGTGGACAGGGCAATCGGAATTCCCGCTTCATAGACTGCACGGAGGTTGGCATACATTCTAGCCTTGAGTTGTTCGTCTTGGGCAAAGCTATTTTGGATTTCTTCCTGATACTTTTCAGGATTGGGATGATACTTAAAAAAGGACTGGGAAGCTCCCAATAGCGATCGGGTGTCCGGGTCCAAGACCTGATTGGGATCATTTAAGGGAAAACCATCCCGGAGGGATTGGTAGGCTACCGAATACCCGGGTACGACCACTAAAGTCGGGCAATATACTGCTCCGGTTTGTCGGGCCAATTGGATGAATTCCTCATCGATCGGCTGATCATCCACGCTATGGACAAGCACTTTGGCTCCCAATCGAAGACCTTCCTTGGCTTCATCCAGATTCGTGGAATGGACGATCAGTTGGTTTCCTTGCGATTCGACTTCTTCTGAAACTGTCCTGAGACTGGTCATAAAAACCGAGTCTTTCAGATTGAGACTCCAGATTTTGATTCCTGTGGAGCCAAGAGCCGTCAGCTTTTGAACCATTTCCTTTCCAAATTCAGAAGAGGTCAAAGCCAGCATTTGCCGGTCGGGAGGGATATTGAAGATATCCAGGCGGTCCTGGGGAAAAGGGGTCAAAAGTGGCCCTGCAGCAGCAACATGGGGTGCGTCGAGATCCGATTCCGCCGATTTGGATAAGTCGATAATCCATTCAAATCCTCCTACATCATACACTGCGGTCACCCCAGACCTCAAGTAGGTTTCAAAGTATCTATTGGGCTGTTGTTTTTGCCTTGCCTGAACTTCCTCGAAAGGCAAAGAATCCCGAATATCCAGTGCGTCCGGACGGCCGTCAAAAAAACCCGTTTGTCCAAAATGAACGTGGGCATCGACCAGACCAGGCGTGATAAATTTTCCGGTCAAGTCCAAAATCTCTGCTCCCTCTGGCACGGCCAGGTCTTTTCCTCCAATGGCTTCAATTTTTCCATCGCGAATGAGGATTTTGCTTTCTGGAATGGAGTTTCCATTCCCATCCAAGGCTGTGGCGCCCTGAAGCAAAAGATAGTCTGCCTTTTCGGGGCTTTTGGAGGTGCAGCTTGCGATCAAAACTAATCCAAGGAGAAGGGGGAGAAAGTAAGGTTTCATGGTGGAGGGAAAGTGGATACAGCGTTTATACTAATGAATAAGAAGATAGGGAATTCATTTCATAATCAATTGAATATGAGCAAATCCGAAGTGAATATTTTTTAGGGCATCAAGGGCTTTTCTTCATTCATTGAATGAAATCAGAGGAATAAAAATCAAGGGAAAGTCCATCTACCTTCTGGCACTAAGTCCGAAATCCCGCTCAACAGCATCGTACCATTCCTCTTCAGGAAGTGAATTCCATTCTACCCATTGTTCATCGGTCATGGAATTTCTCCATAGGATAAATGGCAGGGCATCGGGACCTACAGGATGACGGAGAATCCAAGAATCGCTTTCGGCAAAATCCAGTATTTTTTCACCCACCAAGGAAGCCGGTGTGGGATTTTTCAGTGATGCAAAGAAAAGGTCTGACATCCGCTTGCTACTGGGATAGATCGAAGGAGCAAAATCTTCGATTTCATGAGCCATATCTGTGTCGATGATTCCGGGTTCGATGATTCCCACCCGGATATTAAATGGCCTGACTTCCTGAGCTAAAGCCTCGCTGACAGCTTCCAAGGCGAATTTGCTTGCCGAGTAGCATCCCAAGGGGCTGGAGGTCAATCGCCCTGAGACAGAGGTCACATTGATAATGCAACCGCTTTTATTCTGCCGCATCGCAGGAAGTACTGCCTGAATACACCGGATAGCTCCCAAAAAATTGGTTTCCATGACCGCCTTGAAATCGCCAACAGGCATTTCTTCAATCGAGCCCTTCAAGGCAATTCCCGCATTGTTAACCAAGACATCGATGGGGCCAAATTTTTTCAAAATTCCTTCAATGCAGGAATGAACCGATCCATCCGAATTGACGTCCATGGCGTGAAGAGAGATCATCAGGGCTTCTTCTTCTGTTTTTTCCAACAATTCGACTGCTGTTTCTGGATTTCTTAGGGTGGCAAATACTTGATATCCCGCTCTTCCAAAGGCCAAGGCTGTTTCAAAACCAATGCCTCTGCTACTTCCAGTGATCAGTACCCTTTTCATAATAAATGGATTAAAAATTTAGAATAGTCTCTTTTTGTAAGGCTTTTTATCCAAGATGGATCAGCCCTAATGAAAAGCTACCTCCAAGAGAAAAAAACAGAAAACCACTCAGGATAAAACCTCTTTTTTAATGTCCGAAAGGGATAAAATAGTTACCTGGAAGGAAGGGACTTAGGACGCTCAAGATTGAGTTATATCTATACGAATCGGCAGGTTATACGATTTGGGCCTTGATGAAGGCCTAACTCTTTTTCTCCTACTGAGGTGGGTCGATTTTTTGGTCTAGGATCTTTAGCCGCTTGAACTCGTTGTAGTTGTTGATTTAGATTGCAATTCTGATTATGGCCAAAATGATTTCGTATTTGGTGCCTGATTTTGGGAGAGGAGTTTTTTGCGGAAGAGAGAGATCATTTTTCTTCTAGGTCGTCTGCTTGACTGAAACAAGCAAGTCGGTTTTTGAAATCGGCAATTGACGGATTCTAATACTCGTTGCAGCAAAAATTGCATTGGTCACTGCCGGAGCTATTGCAGGAGTTCCGGGTTCACCGGCTCCACCCGGAGGATGGTTGCTGGTCAGGATATAGGTTTCGATTTTGGGTGCCTCATTCATTCGGGTCACTGGATAATCATGAAAATTGCTTTGCGCAACGGCTCCGTTTTTGATGGTAATCTCGCCCGACATAGCTGCTGCCAGGCCATAGATAATCCCGCTTTCCATCTGGGCGACAAACCCATCCGGATTCACAGCGATTCCCGGATCGGCCACGCATACTACCCGATGCACTTTCACTTCTCCATTGGTTTTGATCTCTACCTCCGCAACTTCTGCCACAAGGGATCCGAAGGAATAATGGATGGCCACACCTCGTCCCCAATTTGGAGGAAGGGGTAAATCCCAACCTGATTTTTCATATACCGTATCCAGGACCTTTTGAAATCGAGGCTTGGAACCTGTCAGCTTTTTTCGATACTGCAAAGGATCCATCTGGGCTGCATGAGCCAACTCATCGATAAAGGATTCCGAATAAAAAGCATGTGTGGAGTGATCCACAGAGCGCCAATTCCCCCAAGGCACAAAGGTCTTGGGACTGGAGAAGTGAATTAATTGGTTTTCTACTTCGTAGGGAATGTCAGCTGCCTCCGGCGGATGATGTTTAAAAATAAATTGATTTTGGTAGGCTATGGGATTTCCGGAGCCATCCAAGGCGGCCTTCATCCGGCTGATTCCTGCTTCACGGTAGACATCATGTTGGGTATCTTCTTCGCGTGACCAAATCAATTTTACCGGGAAGTCTACCTCTTTGGCAATTCGGGTAGCTTGAAGGACTACATCGGTTTCGGATCTTCTTCCAAATCCTCCTCCCAACAGTTGGTTGTGGACGGTGACTTTTTCCTGATCCAGTTGTAATTCTTCTGCGACTGCTGCTGCAAATCCCAAGGGATTTTGGCTTCCGCACCAAATTTCAGCCTCTCCGTTTTTCACCCAAACGGTGCAGTTCATAGGCTCCATGGTCGCATGTGCTAAAAAAGGAACCTGGTATTCCGCTTCTATGATTTGCGCCGCCTGATCAAAGGCAGGTCCGACTTTACCGGCTTGATTGTGTATTTCCAATTCGCCTTTTTCCAATGCTTGATCCATCTCAGCCCGGTAGCGAGCTAAAATATCTTCTTGGCTGATGAGCTCATTCTCACCGGATTCATAGGTGATATTGAGGGAATTGAGCGCCATTTTGGCTTGCCAGTACCCATCTGCAATCACTGCGACAGCATTTCCCAAATTGACAATTTTGATCACTCCGTTTTTGCCTTCGACAGAGGTATTTACTGATTTGATCCGATTTCCAAAAACCGGACTTGCGGCTACTGTGGCGTATTTCATTCCGGGAATATTCACGTCGATGGCAAATTTGGCCTCACCGGTGACTTTCGCAGGAATGTCAAATCGGGGCTTTGAAGTGCCAATGAGTGTAAAATCCTTTGCTTCTTTAAGCTTGGGATGGGAAGGCATTTTTACCTTGGCGGCCTCAGGGGCTAGTGCACCATATGTGATTTTTTGGCCAGAGGACGCGTGAGTGATTTCACTATTTACCGCCAAGAGTTCGTCCACAGGGACTTTCCACTTAGCTGCTGCAGCTTCTAGCAGCATGGATTTGGCTGCAGCTCCAGCAATTCGCATGGCGATTTGACCTGTGAATCTAACTGAGGCCGAACCTCCTGTAATCTGGAAATTCATGGATTTGACGGCAGTCAGAAATACTCCTTCGATGGTTTGGTCCAGAAACTTTGGAAAATCTTTGTTTCCGGCAACAAAACCTTTAGCTACTGCATAGTTTGCATATTCCTTAGCGGCAGGGGCTTCTTCAAATCTGATGGTAGACCAATCAGCCTCCAATTCCTCAGCTAACATCATTGCCAAGGCAGTATGTACTCCCTGACCCATTTCCGCATGAGGAATGATGGCTGTAATGGTATTATCAGGGGCGATTTTTATCCAAATCGTTATCAGTGTTTCCCCTTCTTTGGCTACCATGCCGGCGACTTTGGAGGCTCGGTTGCCCGGACGGATGGCAATTCCAAAAATGACTGCACCTCCTGCCAATACTCCTGCTCCTATAAATGCGCGTCTAGTCCACTTTTTCATAGCTCAAAAATTAAAGGATGGTCTTTTGTTGAATAGCTGCAGATGCCTGTTTGATGGCTGCGCGGATCCTGCCGTACATCCCACAGCGGCAGATATTTCCAGACATGGCTTCGTCTATATCGCTGTCGCTTGGGTTAGGGTTTTCATTGAGCAAAGCTACTGCTGACATGATCTGACCCGATTGGCAATACCCGCATTGCGGAGTTTGAAGCTCGATCCAGGCTTTTTGTACTTCATGAAGAACGTCCGGCTTGGGAGCGATTCCTTCGATCGTGGTGATGCTTTTTCCTTCTACTGAAGCAGCAGGAGTGATGCAAGACCGGACAGGTTTGCCGTCCACATGGACGGTGCAGGCTCCGCACTGCGCTATTCCACAGCCAAATTTCGTTCCGGTCAGTTCACATTGCTCGCGGATCACCCAAAGCAGAGGCATTCCGGAAGGTGCTTCGACTTGATAGTCTTGTTGATTGATGGATAGGGTGATTTTTGGCATAAGGCAATAAATATCAATTTATGAAAATAACCAGATGGGTGAGGTTAAGTTTTTGGGGGGTATTGTCCATTTTTTATCCCTTCGGTTTTGTTGACTGCAGTAAGAATTTATTCGATTAGCCTCGTCGTAAGCAATGAATCGATTTTTTCTGCTTGGTCCATGCCTAATTGCATTTTTTGAGCCATATCCAGTTCTATGGCGCCTAGAATAATGATCCGATTGATGAAAACTCCGTTTTCGAGCTTTTCCATACTTACAATTTCACCTGTACTCAGGTCCATGGCTCCTTCGAGCCAACTAAGAATAGAGGCAAATTTGTAATCAAAAGAGGTTTTTGAGGCCAGTTCCAGCGCTTGATAAAGGTCTTTCATTTCTATGAAATCTGGAATTAACTCATTCTCCCCCAGCTGCGACGCATTGAGGTATCGGATGAGGTATTCCTCGGAGAAGTCGACTTTGGAAATGTCCAATAGTGAATTCAACTGAGATTTAACTATTGAGTCCCGATTAGGAACTGAAGAATCAGTCAAAGCATTGACCATCTCCAAAAGATTTTTTTCCACATTTTGAAAATACCCGACGTTTTGGCGAAAAATATCCAAGTTGTACTCGTTTTCTGTTTTCACCTGTTGGAGAAGTACCCGTTCGGCTCCTTCAAGCTTTCTCTGTTCATTAAGACTATTTACTCCCAATGCGATCAGGATTCCTATGACTACTAGGAAAATTTCTCCCAATGCATAGAGCAAATACCGGGTGATCCGGTTTTCCCGAAGAAGTTGTTGGCGGATTTTGCGGAAAAGTGAAATCATTTTTGAGAAGGTAAAGCCACAAACAATTGGGATTGGAGTAGCCAAGTGCCGGATTTCTTGGTCCATTGAGCTGAATACTTACCTCCCACCACAGGCTTCTCAGCCCCTTCCACATAGCCTTTCCATGTTCCAGTTTCCCAAGCCAGTTGAGTTTCTGGATTAATGATCACCTCATCGGGAGATCTTACCCAATACATCTTGGGACCCTTCAAGTTTTGGATATATTTGGTAAGTTTTTTTTTACCGGAAATCAAAGTGCCTGTACCGGTGGTAATCAAGGCATCTTCCGTCATGAAGGTATTGTTCTTTTTCTCGTCAAAGTCTCTTAATGCCTGATTGGAAGCTTGCCTTTGGGCAAGAATAGCAAGTCTTTCCTTTTCCTGGCTGAAACCGGAAAAAGAAAGCCCAAACAGGATAATAGTTAGGAACTTGTACCTAAATAAAAGGCTAAAAAAAGTCAAGAAAAAGCGGGATTTTGGGAAAATTTGGTGAGTTCTCATTCCTTTTTCCTTTTCTCTTCCAAATAGATATAATGACTGTTGTCCTGTGGTCCCCTGACCACCAGGCTAGGAGGCAAGGACCCCAATTGCTGTACAGCCAAATCCATGGTCCGCATCATCTGAGCCAACTTTTCAGGATTTTCCTTGGCCAGATTGGTGGTTTCTCCGGGGTCAGATTTGAGATTGAAAAGCAGGGTGTCATGAGCAGCTACGGCCTTCATGCCCCTACTCCCTGCAAATCCAGCAAAGGGTCTTTTCACCTTCCAGTCCCCCAATCGGTACCCTCTCTGATCAGAAAGCATGTAGTAGATAAACTCATCGCCTTCCCGCATGCCGTTTTCGAAAAGAACAGCACTCAGATCTTTGCCGTCGATGGCCCGATCTTGAGGAATTTCCGCACCGACCAGTTTGCAAAAGGTAGGGAACCAATCCATCTGAGTTGCCAAGTCCTCATATACCTGTCCGGGATCGATTTTCCCCTTCCACATGGCTACAGTCGGTACCCGCACTCCCCCTTCAAAGGTAAACTGCTTTCCCTCCCGCAGCGGTCCTGCCGAGCCCCCATGGTCTTCCATGACCAGCCAAGGGCCGTTGTCTGAAGAGAAGACAATCATCGTATTTTCCATCAGCCCTTTCTCTTCCAGTTTCTTGAGGATTTGTCCCACACTCCAGTCGATTTCCTGGATCACATCTCCATAAAGCCCTCTTTGCGAAGTCCCTTCAAACTCCGGGGAAGCATAGATCGGCACGTGGGGCATATTGTGCGCCAGATAGAGTAAAAAAGGCCCATCCGCTGCCTGATCGATAAATTCCAGAGATTTTTGGGTGTAGGTCTTGGTAGTAAACCGCTGATTCACGGAAATAGAATCGATCTCGTTATCCTTCAGATAGACCACCGAAGTCATGTCATTGCTGTATGGGATACCATAGTAAGAATCAAAGCCTTGATTGAGGGGTAGGTATTTTTCCATGTGGCCCAAATGCCATTTTCCAACATGGGCGGTTTGGTACCCTTTCTCTTTCAGGATTTCGGCAAAGGTGATTTCCTCGGGGGCCATTCCGGTCAGGCTTTCCGGGAAAAAAACAGCATTGATTCCCATTCGTTGCGGCATTCTTCCGGTCAAGAGTCCAGCCCTTGAGGGACTGCACACAGGAGAGGCGGATAGGAAAGAAGTGAACTTGATGCCTTCAGCTGCTATCCGGTCAATATTCGGTGTAGCGATGTCGGTTGCTCCAAAGCATCCCAAATCCCCATAGCCCAAGTCATCCGTGAAAATGAAGACAATATTGGGAAGTTGGTTTTCTTCTTCTGCTTTCCCTTGTTTTTGACTACAAGAAAAAGTCAAGAGTAGTCCAAAAATCAACAGTAATGATCTCATGGTCAGTTATGATTATGTTCCAGCCTATGCTTTTTCAAAATATCCTCTCCAAAGTCATTTCCATTTTCCCTGAGGATAGTGTGGATGTGATTGGCATTGTCAAGAAAGCCTACGTTGTCGTATTCGATGAGGAAGTCCGGACTGTGAATGACATAGTAGTGAGCCTTCATCGGCTCATAGCTACCTATCCACGCGAAATAGACTTCTCCCATCCCACGTGCATGAAGTTTGGCCAAGTATTCCTCTGCCTTTTCTTTTTCCAAATTCCCGATGTATTCTTCAATCAGGTAGTGAAGGATTTTTTGCTGGCCTTCATTTAGTTCAGACCCTTTGATGCCTTGATAGCTTTCCAGCCATTGAGGCCGGTCTGGACTCGTGATGATGTCTTCAGGGACTTTGTCTTGGAGGGTAGCCTTGGCTTTTTGGCCCTCATCCAAGGCATTGATCAGCCAAAAGCCATAATCTTCTTCCTTGCTCAGTGGGCGAAGCCCAGCATATTGGGTGTCTTCCACCACGGCAGGATCAGAGCCTAAAAACAGAGGAGTCATGGAAAATTGATCTCCGGCTACTGTAAGGTTGAGCGAGAGGTGATGGCCTTCAAACTTCAGGCCCCAAGCATCATCTTGGGCCGGATTGCCGGCGATAGCTACAAAGTAATTTCCATAATCCCAGTTTAGACCTCGGATCATTTTGATTGCATTATCATTGATTTGTCCCCGGGAATATTGGATCTCGAATAGCTCATGAAGTATGTCGTCCACCTGCATGATGGCGAAAGTTTTCAAGTATCCTTGGGAACTGAGCAGAGCGCTCAAAATCTTGTGGAAAGCGATTTTACTTTTTTCTGAAAGTTCACCATAAGCCAGTCCCGATCGTGGGGCAAGCCCAAGAGGCAGATTGGTCCAATTTGTCCTTGCACTATCAGTAAACGAAATAAGAACCGAGCTTTTTTGCTCTTCTTCAAGCGTTTCTACAAAGGCTAAAGTGGCGTTTTTTACCTGTCCTACAGATTGGCCCCAAGAAGGAAGTGTCGAAAGGCAAAAAAGAAGCAGAATGAGAGATTTTTTAGTCATTGGATAAAAATGAAAATTTAAAACAATCTAATATAGCAGAATCTGATATGTATCTCTTTCCTACTCTATAAGTTAGCGTTTAAATTGGACTTTTCTACTAATCCTATTGAAAATCTACGTCAAAAGGGTAAAAAATCAGTAAGCGGTTGAACTTAGAAATCTATATGGCTTATCCTAAATTGGAAAATGGATGCTATTCTTTCAAAAGGACTGTTTTTTATTCCTTTTCTTCTAGGTAACTTGAAGCCAACAGACTTAGTAACTGAAATGAAAAGACAAACATTTACTTTCCTATTCTTCCTTCTTTTTAGTGCATTTTCAATTGCCCAGCAGACTGATACCGAAAAGCTAAAAGAAGGAGTTGATTCCAAAACCTTCGTGTTTGAAGCCCGTCAGGCCTCAGGTGCAAGGGGGAGAATGATTCAGCTTGACCCGGGATACACTTTGGATGTGAGTTCCAAAAAGGTCATCGGTGACTTGCCGTTTTTTGGAAGGGCCTATCAGAGTACACCCGGAGCAGATACAGGACTGAAGTTTGATTTTTCTGAGTTTGAGTATGAAGTAAAAGACCGGAAAAAAGGAGGTTGGGATATTACTATTTCTCCCAAGGAACAGAGTGATGTAAGGTCGGTCTATCTTACCATCCAGAAAAACGGAAATGCCAGCCTGCGCATCATCAGCAACAGCAAAGACTCCATGTCCTACACCGGATTTATCAAGTAAGGAAATGAATGTCCTAGGCTTTTCCTTTTTGATTAATCAATAGACACTCTTCATTCTCCAGTTCGGTTTCTATCGTGTAGTGCTCAAAAGGATACTGCTTCATGATTCTTTTCAAATCGCTTTTTACCTTCTGAATCTTGTCTATTTCGGAGATGGCACGGAGTCTCACATGGGTGGTAAAGACATGGTGCTCTCCATCCAGGGACCAGATATGGGTATGGTGAATGGATTGCACTTGTGGAATTTGAAGGATTTTCTGCTCGATTTCTGATTGATCAATATCCAAAGGATGACCCTGAAGGAAAAGAAAGAGGGTTTCCTTGAGTCTTTTTCCCACGTTCCAGAGAATATAGCTTGTAATCAGCAAGGACAAAGCCGGATCCAAGTAAGGGTTGGGGAAGAAAAGCAAAATCACTGATACCAGCAGAACCGCCGCCCATCCCAGGACATCTTCCAAAAGATGCCAGGTAATCACTTTTTCATTCAGGGTTTTTCCTCCGTGTAGTTTCCAGGCTGCGTATCCGTTGACAGCCACTCCAAGCAAGGCAAAAAAGAACATGCCCTGAGCATTTGAAGCCTCAGGAGAAAGGATCCTTAAAATGGCTTCCCGGATCACAAAGACCGAACCCAGGATAAGAATCAGCGCATTGATCAACGCGCCCAAAAGGGAAAATCTGCGGTAGCCAAAAGAAAAAGTCTTCGAAGGGCTTTTTTTCGAATAGCGCTGCAGGTACCATGAAGTCCCCAAGGAAATAGAATCTCCCAAGTCATGAATGGCATCCGAAATGATTGCTACACTATTCACCCAGATTCCCCCAAAGAATTCCAAAACGGTGAAGGCCAGATTCAGGAAAAAAGCGGTCCGGAGGTTTTTCTCCGAGGTATCTCCGTGGTGATGATGATGCCCCATACTTCTTTGGGATTATTGAGTTAAAGCAGGAGGCTTCCGGTGTAAGGTCCCCTGTTCGTATGCATACGTCAGACGAATCAAGGTCGGTTCTGTCCACATTTTCCCCAGGAATTGGAGACCAGCCGGAAGTCCCTTGGAAGTGAATCCCATCGGAACGGTAAACGCAGGCTGCCCGGTATGAGGGGAAATAATCTGGGAATTATCACCCTTATACTCTTCCTGAAACCGTTCGATCAGGGCAGGAGGATGATTCCAGCTGGGATAGATCAAAGCATCCAACTGGAGCGAGTCCATGACTTTTTCAATCGCTTCGCGAAAGGCAATCCGCTTCAGGTCGGTAAATGGGTCTCCACAGTCCTGATCCATATTTTCGGGTAAGTTGGGCTCCAAAAACCTCTGCAGCCCATTTCGCGCATAGTCTGACTTAGTGCCCACTCGGATCACATCTTCCAAAGTACTCATCGTGTCCCGTTTGACATAGTCTGCCAGAAACTTTTCCAGATCCTCACGGAAAACAGGGCACCATTGATTTCTGCGAAGTGAATCAAAGTTTTCCACTTCCACAGAGTCAATCAGAGTCGCTCCAAGAGATTTCAAGTCGGCAATGGCTTTTTCGAATAGGCCAGATATCTCCGGATCTGGATCTGCTTCACTCAGCGTGCGGAAAACGCCGATTTGCGCGCCCTTCAAACCGTCTTTTTGAAGCGATTGAAGATAGTCAGCCGGAATTTTACCCTGAGAATTTGCAGTGATGGGGTCCTTGGGATCGGTGCCTGCAATCATCTGAAGTATTCTAACGGCATCCTCGACAGTCCGGCACATCGGCCCGACTACATCATTTCTCAGGTAAAGCGGCACGATTCCTTCCCGACTGACCAAGCCCAAGGTGGTGCGAAAGCCCACCAAAGCATTGTGAGAAGAGGGTCCGCGGATGGAGTTTCCAGTATCAGTACCCAACCCGATGGTTCCAAAATTGGCTGCAACTGCGGCACCCGTGCCTCCGCTCGAACCCGCAGGTACGTGATCGAGATGGTAGGGATTTCGGGTGGTGCCAAGGGTAGAACTTTCCGAGTGCATGGGGCTGAAAGCCCATTCGGCCATGTTGGATTTGGCCAAGATTATTGCTCCTGCATCCTTGAGCTTTTGGATGATGAAAGCGTCCGTCTCGGGATAGAAGTCAGCCAAAGCCAAAGCTCCGGCGGTGGTCGGAAGTCCAAGCGTGTTGATGTTGTCTTTGACGATCAGGGGAATGCCATGAAGGGGCCTGAGCTTTCCCGTTTGAGCAAACTCCTCATCCAAAGCCTTGGCCTGTGCAAGCGCTTCGGGATGAATAAAGGAAATAGAATTGGTCAGGGAATCCCAAGATTGAATTCGATCCAGGTAAGCCTGGGTGAGTTCTTCCGCAGAATATTCCCCATTTTGATAAGCCTGATGAATCTGGGAAATGGTCAATTCCTCGAGATGGATCGTCTTTTTTTCGGATGTCTGGCATGCCCAAACCAAGCCCAAGAGTAAGAAAGCTAAGATTCTATTCATGGGGGAATATAGCTTTCAAAAAGGGCATTTTCCAGTAAGCTTAGAAAAGTAAAATCCTTGACTCGATCACCTCATCGGCGGAGGGGGTGTTTTTTTCCTTTTCAATAGCCAAAACAACAGCCCCGTGATAATCAGGAAGAAGGGCCATAGGTTCAGGATGAAAATAAAAAACCACTGAAGATTGGTCCATCCGTTTTTCAGGCTGTCGATGGCTTTGCCGAAAAAGCCAAACTCCGTTTCCTTTTCCACAAAGAAAGACACATTCAATGTGCTGAGCGAAACCCGATTGCTGAGGTAATTGAGTCGACCCTGCATGGATTCGATCTCTCCCCGGACATTGGCCAGTTCCCGCTCGAGCTGGAGGATTTCATCCACATTTCGGGCTAGTTTCAGAAGCTCGGTGTATCGATTTTCGAGCTCTTTTTTGGTTTTCAGTCTGGCCTCGACGTCGATAAATTGCTCGGTGACGTCCTCGGACCGGATATTGGAATTTTCGATTTTGACTGCATGGGATTGGATTTTCTCCAAAAGAGGGTCCAATTGATCGGAAGGAATGCGGATCGTCAGGCGTTTCTCACTTCGCTCTCCGTAGCTGTTTTCCGATTCATTGGAGATAAAGCCCTTCGCTGCTTTGACTTCGGCTTTGAGAAAAGCATCGGTTTCTTGAATGTCCCGGCACTCGAAATAGATGTCGCCCTCCCGGATGATTTTTCGCTCAGAAAAATTGGATTGGGATCCATCCTGATCGATATCGGGAGCATCAGCGACTTTCTCATAGGAGACGGACGAAGAGTCTGTGTTTGCCAAGTTCAGGGTATCCTGTGTGCCACAGGCGGCTACAATAAAGCCGAAAAGAAGGGGCAGTTTGGTGAGTAGAAGCTTCATAGCGTGGGGGTTTGCTCTAAGATACAAACGAAGCCATGGCTATTTCTGCTCTATTTTGAAGAAAATTTAACGTCTATCGATCCATCCAAGCTTTCAGTTCGGCCACCTTTTCCCGACTGACCAGAATATCCGAATCCGCGCTGTGGATAAGCTTGATTTTCAGCCGGCTGTTGGAGTAGGTCAGGACTTCTTCGATGGCGTCGATATGGGAGATGTATTTTCTGTTGAGACGAAAAAAGGTCTCCGGATCCACTTGGGACTCCACCTGCTCCAGAGTCGAGTCCAACACGTATTTTTTTCCTGAAAAGGTCTGCAAAAAGGTCACCCGCTCTTCGCTGAAAAAGAAAGCGACTTCCTCTACGGGAATACTTTGAATCTTCTCTCCGAATTTGACCAAAAACCTGCTTTTATAGAGTTTTTCTTTAGGTTGAAGCAGGCTTTTAATTACCTCCAGATCCAAGTTTGGTCTCAGGTTTTGGGAGCGAAACTTTTCCACTGCCCGTTCCAGATCTTTGGGATCGATGGGCTTGAGCAGGTAGTCGATGGCATTTACCTGAAACGCCCGGATGGCATACTGGTCAAATGCCGTGGTAAAAATGACTGGTGAGCTTACTTTTACTTTCTCAAAAATCTCAAAGCTGATCCCGTCAGCAAGCTGGATGTCGCAGAAAATCAGCTCAGGTGCCGGATTTTCCTCCAACCAACGCACGGCTCTGCTGACGGTGTCCAAATCTCCAATCAGCGTAGCTGAGGGAAAATACTCCCTGAGCATCCGGATTAGCCGATTTGCAGCGGGCTTTTCGTCTTCGATGATCAGAATATTCATGTGATTTTAATTTGATTTTTTAAGGTCACATGGAATCTTCGCATGACGGTTAATCATTTCTTTGTATGACTTTGAAAGGGTCATGCTCGATTTCATGCCGTGATTTTCAAAAGAGGAAGTTTGACCAAAAATTCATGTTCTGTTTGAAAGATTTCCGGAATCCGATCACTCAAAATGCGATACCGGGATCGGATATTTTCCAAGCCCACTCCAGTGGAGGGCTCAGTTTGGCTCGTTTTGGGTTGAAAGGTATTGCTTATCCAAAGCTCCTCTCCCTTTTGCAGGATAGAAATGAAAAGAGGGTTTTCCTGAGAAGCGATGTTGTGCTTGATGGCATTTTCCAGCAGAAGTTGCAGGGAAAGCGGGGGCAAAAAGAACCCTTTGGATTGAGCCACATCCAATTTGAAGTTGAGGTTTTCCTCAAACCGAATTTTCTGAAGCTCCAGGAAATTGCGGGCAAAATCCAACTCTCTGTCCAGTTCGACCAATTCCTCCTGCTGTACATCGAGCACATAGCGGTAGATTTTGCTTAGCTTTTGGATGAATGCCGCCGAGCGATCGGCATCTTCATAGACCAGGTTGGAGAGGGCATTCAGCGAGTTGAACAGGAAATGTGGGTTGAGCTGGTCCTTGAGACTTTGGTATTGGCTGGCGAGCTTTTCGGAGCGGAGCTGCTCGGCTTCGATGGCGGATTTTCGCCATTCCATCAGCCAGGACCGAGTAGTGAAAATCGCCATGAAGATCAGGGCAATTCGCATGGGGACAAAGGTAAACTCCAAGATTCCGTCCCAAGGTATTCGAGCCAAGGTAAACTGCCCATCTATCCAGGTGTACAGGAAAACGATCACAAAACTTGCCACAAATGAATAAGCCATATAGGTGATTACCGTGGCAAATAGGCGCTTGACCGGATGATGAATCCAAGAGAGCCTCGGGTCCCAAAAATCCTCCACCCTACTGCCTCCAAAGCTCAGGGCCATGGATACCACAAAGGAGAAAATAAACTCTGGGATGATGCTGATGATTCCTTCCAGGCTGACTAGGCAGGAAGCACAGAAATACACTTGCAGGGCGAATGCAATTCCCAAGTTGATCAAAAGGAATTTGCGAAGGTCATTCCAAAGTCCTTTTTGTTCTTGACAGTCAGCAGTGGTGGAGGTCATGGGGGAAGATAGGAAAAAGGGAATTAATTTGGGATGCATCTACAGGCTCAGCACACGTTTCGGTAATAAAACCTCCGCCGGAATGAATTCCCGGCGAAGGTAAAAGATGGTTTAGTTTTCTGCTTGGGATGCTTATTGGCATTGGGAAGCCACTTGCTCGGCCTGATTTTTACCCCAAGTAGGCATCAGGTAGTTTTCATCAACTTGGGCTTCTTCTTTTGCAAACAGCTCAAGACCTACTCGGGCAAGTCCACAGGCTTTTTCTGGTCCTGAGCCAAAGAATTGAGCCATTCCAAACTCCATTTGAGCCATCAGGGTGGTGGCTCTTGGATTCTCTCTGTTTAGGGCAATGGCTTTTCCATACAGCTGCATGACTTGAGGACTGAGAGACTGTCCCCGATTGGCAGGATCCACGGAGACTTTTCCCATGAGGATAAATCCTTCCAAAGCCGTGATTTCAGAGTTGTTTGGAGAGAGCCCACCTGCTTTTTTGGCCAATCCCATCGCCTGATCGAGGTATTGGTCTTTATTCACCTCAAATCGGAATGCCGCATTGGTCTGCACGTAGGCAGCATAATAGAGGGGAAGCCATTCTTCCTTTTTTACCTCAGCGATGCGGAGAAATGCATTCGATACGGCTTGTGACTCTTCCAAAGTCCGGATTTGCTGCATGGCTTGGATTTGCGTTTTCATGGCATTCTCATAGGAGTTTTGAGCCATAGCCGGAAGGACGAGAAGATAAGAGAGCAAAAGTGTGAATACAGTTTTCATTGTTGTTAGAATTAGAGGTTGTTTAATTGATTTGCGTTTTTGTCTTTGGAAATGGTGAAGAAAATGCCCAAAAAGAGGAAGCGGGGAGCCCCCTGCCCGATGGGAAGGGATTCAAACTGTCCCTGTTCGTTTGGATTTTGGGCAAAGGAATACCCGAAGATGTTTTCATGTCCGAGCACGTTGGTCACGGCGCCGTGAATGATCAGATTGGGGCGGGGCAAGTAGCTCCAGCTAAGACTCAGGTTCTGGAATGCCCCTGTTTTGGAGTTCATCTCTCCCGGAAGATTGGGGTCGGTGTAGGTAAGTCCGTCGTTGAAGGACCAGGAAAGGCCCAACTGGGATTTCATGGGCACTACAAAGTGCTTGACCACCACGCTTAGATTATGTCTCGGAGCAAAGTCCGGCTGTACTTGGGTTTCGAATTGATTGAAGCTCCTTTTGCTGTCCACAAAGCTGTACGTGACCCAGTAATCGGTGTTTTTGAGGGTTTCCCGATCCCGGAAAAACACATCAAATCCCCGGGCAAAACCCTCACCTTCATTTCTCAGATTCTGGGGATTTTGAGGAATTCCCTCAAATCGAACCAGCTTGTCGTAGCTTTTGTGAAAAGCCTCGGCCCGGAAAGTTCTTCCTTCTTTTTGGTAGAGATAGTTCAAAATCAAGTGCTCTGAAACCGTGTTTTGCAAGGCTGGATTCAGTACGCGAAAGTTTTCTGTCGGCATTTGTTGGAATCTTCCTGTGGCAAGGGAAAGGGTCCCATTTTCTGAAATTTTATAGGCCAAGGAAGCTCTGGGATCCAGCCAGTTTTGGTCAGCCAAAGTAGAGGTTCCGGCCCGAAAACCGCCTCGGAAAACCAGATTTTGACTCAAGTAAAGATCCCATTCGGAGTAGAGGTACAGCTGATTTTCTCCAAAGTTTCTTTCGAATCCTTCCAAAACAAGAGCCTCTTGGTAGTCATTTCTGAAGTACTCGACGCCGTTGTTGGCTGAGATTTTTTCCGTGAAATCATACACTGCACTGAATTTGCCATGGATTAGCTGGTTGGTTCTTTTCAAATTGACTCCGTCCAGATTGATCAGATCGGTATTGTGAGAATAAGAGAGTCCGGCGAAGAGAGACCAGCCGCTTTGGTAGGCTTTTCTCCAGTTGGTTTGCGCATAGGAGTAGGTATTGGTCAGATCGATCAAAACGCCTCTGCCCTCTATCCCGGGTTGGGCCTGCCAGAGTTCCATTCCTCCTTTTTCAGTACGGGCCAATACTTTCCAAAGGCCTCCTTTGGCTGTTTTTTGCTGGGCAGCCACCTCCAGATCTACTCCGTAGGGAGCCCGTTCCCAGTCAAAGTCCTGCTTGACCAGATTTTGGTAAGGCTTGAGATCAAAAATGTTTCCGCTGACCGTCAGGCTTCGCTTCTCATTGGCGAGTGTGTGTGAATAGCCTCCTCCCACCGACATGACCGAGAGGTCACCCTGGCTCCGGATCGCCAAATCCTTGGTGTTCAAAGCCAAAGCAGAGGAAAGCGCCTGTCCGTATTCAGCAGAGTAGCCTCCGGTGGAAAAGAAGGTGCCTTTGAATAAGTTGGGATTGAAGCGGGTGCGGGTCGGAACATTTCCTGCGGTAGTTCCATAAGCATTGCCCACCCGCATGCCGTCGATGTAGATGCCGACTTCGCTGGCATCTCCTCCGCGGACGAAGAGGCGGCCGTCATTGCCAACGGTGGAAGTCCCCGGCAAAGTCTGAAAAGCCCCCACGATATCGCCCATGGCTGAAGGCGTTGTGACAATATCCAAGGGCCGAAGGATTACTGATTTCTTTTCGTCGGAAGCTTCTATGGCTCCTGCTGAAATGGTCACGGCATTCAGCTCGTTGAATTCTTCACCCAAAAAGACATCTGGAAGGCTGACTTCTTTTTCCCCCAAAGTAATGACCTGCTCCAGACTCGAAAACCCCATCATGCTGAACACAATCAGCTGGGTTCCTTTTTCCGAAGTGGTAAATGAAAATTTTCCTTCAGTATCGGTGCTGGATCCGTCAAAGCTTCCTTTGATGTAGACATTTACCCCTGGAAGAGCTTGGTTTTTTTCGTCCAATACCCTTCCCGATAGGAGAACCTGCGCAATGCTTCTGGTCTGCAGGAGAAAAAGAAGAAAGAAAAGAAGAAGTTTGGGATTCATTTTTGGTTCAGCTTTGATCCAAAAATGGCGGCTCTCGATCACCTGGAAAATTGAACCTGACTGAAGTGTCAAAATCCGCGACTGAAGTGTGGGATTTTAAACCATTGGTAAATTATGGGTATTAAGGAAAAAGAGTTTTGAAAATTGAATGCACCTTTCCCCTCGGGAGAGAAATTCTTAATTTTCTCAACTTCCTTAATGGTTCAAAACTGGTCTTTCATAAAAGGCTAAAAACCATTAAGAAATTAAGGACATTAAGGAAAAGAAGAGTTTTGAAAATTGAATGCACCATTACTGTTTTTTCACATCGGGAAAAGAAACCCTTAATTTTCTAAATTTCCTTAATGGTAAAAAAATCACCATTTTGAAAAACAATTTTTAGAACCCATGAAATACATCTCGAAATCATCCGTGACCAAATTGTCTTATCTGGTAACGGGCTGTGCGATAACGGTTCACAAAGCCCTTGGTCCCGGTCTTTTGGAAAGCGTCTATGAAAAATGCCTTGTATTTGAATTGGAAAAGCAAGGTTTTCACGTCCTTCAGCAAGTTCCCATTACGATCAATTATGAGGGCAACTTGATCGATTCTGAATTGAAGCTGGATTTGCTTGTGGAAGATACCATCATTGTTGAGCTCAAAGCAGTCCAGGAACTTCTCCCTGTTCATTCAGCGCAATTGATGAGCTATATGAAACTGCTTAAAAAACCACAGGGACTTCTGTTCAATTTTTACTCAGATAATCTCACTAAATCTATGAAACCATTTATCAATGAGTATTTCGAAAGGTTACTGGTGGAATAGCTTGCTTTTTTACTTCAGATTTAATGAAAGCCTATGAGTTCAAAAAGACATTGGTAAGATATTGATTTCTGAAATTCCTGTAGATGTAAAAATCAGAATCGATATTTACTATTTTGTTGGTTTGGATGATTTCTGAGGCCACCATCAAACTTGCATCTGCCAAGTCCATGGGTACATCAGCGAATTTTTCAGAGTAGGAAATTATGGAATTCAGATGCTTTTCAGTTAGAGGTACAATCTGGATACCTCCTCTATTCACCCATTCCAAAAGATTCATTTGAGCCTTGAGACTGAAATCCAACATATGAGAAGCCTCCGTCAAAACTGGCCAAGTGGTCCAAAAAAATGAATTATATCCTTTCAAAAAGTTGAGGATGGGTAAGTGATATCGATCCCGTTTATTAAATAAAGCGATAAGCGGTCCTGCATCAATGAGGGAATTTTCCATGAAGTTTGGCTTTGATTTCCTTTTTATAATTCACAGAACCATCGGGGTCCCCGCCCTCCTCAGCGCCAAACAAGTCCTTTCCTAATTCATAGGCAGAAAGCAACTGAATTTCCTCTTGGATGTATTGATCCAAAGCCTCTTTAACCAGGGCGGTCTTGGAAACCCCTTTTTTCTTTCGGATAAGATCAAGCTTGCGCTCCATCTCCTCATCAAGTCTGATATTGAGCATGTTGATGTAATTTATTGTCAATGTAATACAATTGTATTACAAAAAGTTCTGGCCTAGAGCGTTTTTCTTTTATTAGACTTTGACTTTCCTTTTTCTCGAGGCTTTTGATTGCATTTAAGCTTCATTCAAAATGTTTTTGGTTAGAATAGTAACTTGGTCACTCTCTAATTCAAGTTCCTATGCAAAAAAGATTCTCATTTCTTCTCCTTTCGCTAGCGATTTCTTGTTCTTCACCTCAATCCGAAACCCGAGAAGAGTCCAAGCTCTCCGGAAACCCTATCCTTGAAGGTTGGTATGCCGATCCGGAAGGGATTGTATTTGGAGATGAATACTGGATTTATCCGACGTTTTCAGCGGCTTTTGAGGATCAGTTGCACTTTGATGCCTTTTCTACCAAAGATTTGGTGACTTGGAAAAAGCACGAGCGCATCCTCGATAATAAAGCGATCACCTGGGCTCGTCAGGCGATGTGGGCTCCTGCAGCGATCGAAAGAGACGGAAAATACTACCTCTTTTTCGCAGCAAATGACCCGCTCACTCCTGAGCGTCCGGGCTACGATCCCCACAATGACATCAATCATTTTGGCGGAATCGGGGTCGCTGTGGCAGATTCACCTGCCGGACCATTCAGGGATTTGCTAGGAAAACCACTTCTGTCTGACTTCCACCATGGCGCTCAGCCGATCGATCAGTTTGTGTTTAAGGATATTGACTGCACCCATTACTTTTTCTACGGAGGCTGGAGCCACTGCAATATCGGCAAACTGAATGCGGATTTTACCGGCTTCGAACCTTGGGAAGACGGAGAACTTTTCCACGAAATCACTCCCGAAGGCTATGTGGAGGGACCCTTTATGTTTCTTCGAAAGGGCACATACTATCTCATGTGGTCCGAAGGTGGCTGGACCAATGATTCCTATAAAGTCGCTTACGCTATGGCAGACAAACCTACCGGACCCTACCGCCGAATCGGTACCATTCTCGAGGCAGATACTACGATTGCCACAGGAGCGGGACACAATTCTGTGATCCAAAAACCCGGAACCGACGATTGGTATATGGTCTACCATCGACGTCCGATTCCCAATGAAGGAAGAGATCATCGGGTGACTTGCATCGATGTAATGGAATTTAACGAAGACGGGACGATCAAGCCGATTAAGATGACTTTTGAGGGTGTGGAGGCGAATCCGATTAACTAGATTCATAAATTATAGCATTCAAAAAGTAAAATAAGAGAATTCTTATTTTATCTTTTATCATTAAAGTAAAATAATTATCTTCAGTTCATGATGCGAATCGAAGATTTTGTTTCTGGCCGTTACATTTCCGGATATCAGTATCGGTATTTTTTCCCCGAAAAGGTCAATCAGGAATGGATATGGACCAGTCCCAAGATCAACCATCTTTTGGAGCGAGCTTCCATAAAGTTAGGTGAGTTGAACTCATTTGCCCGAATGGTGCCCAATATCGATCTGTTCATTCAGCTCCATGTGGCCAAAGAGGCCGTTATTTCCAGTAAAATCGAAGGAACACAAACCCGAATCGAGGAGGCTTTGCTGCCAATAGAAAGCATTGACCCTGAGAGAAGGGATGATTGGCAGGAGGTGAATAACTATATCCAGGCGCTTAATTCAGCGATTTCGGAGTTGAATACGCTGCCACTTTCCTCCCAACTCCTTCGCAATACACATCAGCTGCTTATGCAGGGTGTGCGGGGCGAAAACAAGCAGCCGGGTTCATTTCGGCAAAGCCAAAACTGGATTGGTGGGAATTCGCTCGCCACAGCGGTATTTGTACCGCCCAGCCACGAGTTGGTTCCTGATCTGATGAGTGATTTGGAGCAGTTTCTCCACAACCAAGAAATCTTTGTTCCAAGCCTGATCCGGGTTGCCTTGGCCCATTATCAGTTTGAGACCATCCACCCTTTCCTAGACGGAAACGGTCGGGTAGGAAGACTGTTGATCACGCTGTATTTGGTCAGTGAGGGAATGTTGGACAAACCGCTGCTCTACCTTTCTATGTTTTTTGAGAAAAACCGCAGCCTGTACTATGATCAGCTTTCTGCTGTCCGAAGCAAAAATGCACTCGAAGAATGGGTTTGCTATTTTCTCGAAGGGATCGAAGAAACGGCAAGTATCGGTGCTTCGACCTTGTCTTCAGTTCTGGATTTGAAGAAAAGTCTGGAAGTCCAGATCGAGGAAGCTTTTGGGAGGCGCAGTGCTATGGGGAAAAAACTCCTTCATGGCCTATTCCAAGAACCGACCATTACAGTAGAGAAAGCAGCTCAAATTACCGGTTTGAGCTTCAAAGCGGCCAATGACTTGGTTGTTTTGTTTCGGGAAAAAGGAATCTTGGAAGAGCAGACCGGACAGGCTAGAAATCGAATTTTTGTCTTTGTAGACTATTTGAAAGCTTTTGAGCACTGATTGAGCGAAAGTAAAATAAGATTTTTGCTATTTTACCTTTATATAAAAAGGTAAAATAAAGGCAAGGCAAAATTTTCATTGAAAACAAAAACGCCTCTGAGACTTACCAGAGGCGTTTTCTATACTAGAGAAAAAAAGAGTTTCTTGACTCTCAAATCAAAACCTCACCACCGATTCCACTTTTTGTCCGGACCGTTCGATCACCACTTTGGTAGAGTCTCCTTTTTGGAAAGCACTCAAAGCCCGCATGTAGCTCATCATGTCGTAAACGGTGGAGTCTCCCAGCTGTACGACCACATCACCTTTTTGGATTCCTGCCATTTGGGCGGGCTTGCCTTCGGATACCCCATCGACACGCATGCCTTTTCCGTCAAACATGTAGTCAGGCACCACACCCATAGACACGGTGAATCGCGGAGAATCGCTGGAATCTTTGGTCTTGGTGAAAGCCAATTTGGGCTCAGCATCCAGAGACGTGACGAGGCGGGAAATGTAGCGGACTACCTTCACCAATCCTTCATAATTGATCTTGTCCGAATCATCACTGGGCTTGTGATAGTCTTCATGTTGACCGGTGAAAAAATGCAATACCGGTAAATCCTGCAGGTAAAACGAGGTGTGGTCAGAAGGACCTACGCCGGATTCGGAAGTGACGAGCTTCAGACTGTCTGTATTGATTTGATCAAAAACTGGGACAAAGCTTGGGCTGGTGCCGACCCCGTTAATAGCTAAGGAATTGTCTTCTTTCAATCTGCCCACCATGTCCATGTTGATCATGTAATTGACTGTCTGGAGATCGATGGTTGGGTTTTTGACAAAATAATTGGACCCCCAAAGGCCGTTTTCCTCACCGGAGAAAGCGATGAATAGGATGTTGTTTTTCAGTTCTTCATGTTTCAGGATTTCTGCCAAAGCCAAAAGCGCCGCAGTTCCGGATGCATTGTCATCGGCCCCGTTGTGAATTGCGGAATCTCCGCGGTGCAGAGAACCCTGACCGCCCATTCCCAAGTGGTCAAAGTGTGCACCGATCACAATGGTTTTGTCTGCTTTTTTATCCAAGAGGGCGACTACGTTTCGTCCGGTGATTCCTTCTCCGTCTGTGCCGATTACCGCCTCTTCATGTGGATTGGAAGGTTTCGATACGGTGAAAGGCTGGAAAAACCCTTCGGTTCCCTTGGGCTGAAGCCCGAGCTTTTCAAATTCTTTGGCGAGATATTCCGCCGCTTTTTGTTCTCCATCTGTTCCGATAGCCCTTCCTCCGAGCTCATCTGCTGCCAGAAAAACCACATCTTCCTGTAAGGTGGTCAATAGTTTTTCGTCCGTGGGAGGCCCGTCACATGAGGCGATGAGTAGGGCTGAAGCTAAAATATAGCTGGATTTGAAAAGAATATTCTTCATGAGTTGTGTCGATTTAGTCCAAAGATAATAATTGGTATCTTCGGGCCTTAATTCTTTTACTTTCAAAGTTAAAAATGAAGAAACTCCTCTATTCACTGGCTTTCCTTGCGGTGGCTTGCTCACCCAAGACCGAAACAGTATCTGAACCTGAAGCCCACTCGGCCTCGGATTCCCTTCTCCTTCATCCTGAGGAGATGAAGTATCTCAAAAATATCAAGCAACTCACCTTCGGTGGCAACAATGCTGAAGCGTATTGGTCATTCAATGATTCTATGCTGGTTTTCCAGTCGGATTATGCCGGTTGGGGAAATGAGTGTGATCAGATGTTTTATCTCAATTGGAGAGAAGATGACTTAAAAAACAATCAACCGCAGCGAGTCAGTACCGGCTTGGGAAGGACGACTTGTTCTTATTTCCTTCCGGGAGATCAGACGATCGTCTATGCATCCACCCACTTGGTGGACCCGGCTTGCCCTCCGGTACCTGAGCGAAGAGCGGATGGCAAATATGTGTGGCCGATTTATGATTCTTTTGACATTTTCACCGCGGATTTGCAGGGAAATATCCTTTCCCAACTTACGAATGAGCCAGGTTATGATGCTGAGGCGACCGTTTCGCCTAAAGGTGATAAAATTGTCTTCACTTCCATGCGCACCGGTGATTTGGAACTCTACACCATGAATATTGACGGCACAGACGTCAAGCAAATTACCTCAGACTTGGGGTATGACGGGGGTGCATTTTTCTCCCCGGATGGAAGCAAACTGGTGTGGAGAGCATCCAGACCACAGACAGAAGAAGAAATCAAGGAATACAAGGATTTATTGAAAGAAGGCTTGGTGAAGCCTACCGATATGGAGCTTTATGTAGCCAATGCAGATGGAACGGATATCCGGAAAATCACCAGCCTCGGCAAAGCCAACTGGGCACCGTTTTTCCATCCTTCAGGAGAAAAGTTGATTTTCGCCTCCAACCATCAGACCGAGCGGGGATTTCCTTTCAACCTGTTTATGATCAATCTTGACGGCACTGGCTTGACCCGAATCACACACGACGGCACCTTTGATGCTTTTCCGGTTTTCTCCAATGATGGAAAATATTTGGTTTTTGCCTCCAACCGAAACAACGGAGGCACAAGGGATACCAATCTCTTCGTGGCTGAATGGATTGGGGATTAAGCCCAGGCTGAACGAATCTCGAAAACCGCCAAAAGGCGGTTTTTTTTGGTTCAGGGCCTATCCTTTTTTATCTTCTGGCTTCGTTCACCAACATTTTTCTATGAATATCAACAAGCGACTTATTTTACCCCTTTTAACCACGACGGTCCTACTTCTAGCCAAGTTTTATCTACACGAAGAAGCCCAAAGCTGGACAGGTCCATTTAAATACCTCTCTCCTGCCAATACGGTCTTGATCATCATCGGGGTCGTATGGACTCTTCTGGTAGGAACAGGCATTGCGAAGCGTGAGTTTTTGAAAAATTACGACATCAATCAGGAGGATAATCTCAAGGCCAGGAAGATCTATACCCAGCTGAATATCCTTCAGAAAGTGGCCAATTGCATCATTTTGCTATTTGGTGTAGGGCTGATTTTGATCTCTTTTGAATCGATCAGGCAGATCGGAGTGGGGTTGTTTGCTTCAGCGGGAGTGGCCGGAATCATCATCGGCTTTTCCGCTCAAAAAGCCATAGGAACCTTGATTGCCGGGATTCAGATTGCTTTTGCTCAGCCGTTTCGTCTCGATGATGCGGTCGTCGTGGAGGGAGAATGGGGCTGGATCGAGGAAATTAATTTGACCTATGTGGTAGTTCGGCTTTGGGATCAACGAAGACTGGTTTTGCCCACCACCTATTTCTTGGAAAAACCTTTTCAAAACTGGACCCGAACCTCAGCGGATATCATCGGCAGTGTTTTTATTCACACGGATTACACAGTATCTTTTGAAGAAATGAGAAAAGAACTGGACCGGATTTTGGAATCAACTCCGCTTTGGGATAAAAAGGTGAAGGTCCTCCAAGTGACTGAAGCAAAAGAAAGAACGGTGGAAAGCCGAATTTTGGTTTCAGCCAAAAATTCCCCCACAGCTTGGGATTTGCGAGTCTACGTGCGGGAAAAGATGATTGAGTTTCTCCAGAAAAACTATCCGGAAAGCCTCCCCAAATCGCGGGTCACCCTAGATCAGATAGGTAATTAGTATCCAATGCGCAAAAGAATCCTTGTGTTCGCTTTGATCACTTTATCCCAGTGGTCCTTTTCTCAGGAGGCGGAGGATAAACCTCAATTTTTTTCTTTTTCTGCCTTTTTGGATCTGTACTATGGCTATGATTTTAATGAGCCACTTTCCAAAAAACGACTTCCATTTCTCTACAATCATACCCGGCACGATCAGCCAGCTGTCAACCTCGCGCTGATTTCTGGGTCATTTCAAAAAGACCGATTCCGGGCTAATTTGGGCCTTCAGCAGGGCAACTATGCATCTGATAATTATGCAGACGAACCGGCAGCCCTTCGATGGATTTCCCAGGCAAATTTCGGGGTGGCTCTGGATCAGGATCAAAAAGTTTGGTTGGATGCCGGAGTACTTCCCTCCCGTATTGGATTTGAGTCGGCGATTTCCAAGGACAACCTCACGCTTTCCCGATCCCTTATTGCCGAAAACAGCCCCTACTTTGAGACAGGAGTTAAACTGGGCTGGCAGAAAAGCGAGACTTGGTATTTTGCTTTACTGTACCTGAACGGCTGGCAACGCATCCGGGCTATACCTGGGAAAAATGTCCCTTCATTTGGCACTCAGGCTAATTTTAAACCCAACTCCAACTTGACACTAAATTGGTCTACTTTTTTGGGAACAGATCAGCCTCTGGAGGCAGGTACCTACCTCTACTTTAGCAATATGTATGCAGACTTCTCGCTTGGAAATCGGTGGAAACTGGTGGCAGGAGTTGATGTGGGCAAGCGTACTCAGGCAGATGCAGCCGACCGCAACTGGTGGGGCCTATCGGCAATTGCCCGATATCGCTTTTCAGATGGGTTTATGGGGGCAATTCGCTATGAATATTTTGGAGATCCATTTCAGGCGATAGCAGACTCGGGAGGAAATCTTGGAGTAGAAACCAGCGGATTTTCTCTCAATTTGGATAAGCAAATCGGCCAATGGAGCCTTCTGAGAGCCGAAGGAAGATGGTTGGATTCTCAGGTTCCTCTCGAGCAGGGTTTTTCTCCAGCAGAATCAGAAAATTTCTTCTTTTTGGTTTCCTGGGCATTTTTTTGGACTGGAAGTAATTGATTTTTTAAGAATTTTTTCCGGCTCAAAACAGACCGTGCCTGTGTCTAGTTCGTCTTAAAATGGAAACACAGCCCTACCATGTGGACCTGCCCTAGGTGTGAGAGAGATTTGCTACGGGAAAACCAATGGCATGTCTGCGTAAAAGCGGATTTGGACTCGCTGTTTGAGGGCAAGCCTAAAGAACTGGAATACATTTTTGATAAGCTATTGGCCGAGGTGGTGGAGTGGGACGGTGTCATTGTGAGCAATACCCAAAAATGCGTCTTATTTGTCCATAGACAGACTTTTTTGGTGATCAGGCCTATGTCCAAGTTTTTGGATCTGCAGTTTTACTCAAAGGAGGAATTGCCTTGCCCTCCATTTTTTAAATCAAAAAAGGTTGCTAAAAAGTACCAAAATCACTTTAGAATCAGTCGTTTGGAAGAGGTTTCTCCTTTTTTGATCAGGCAACTGAGGAACTCCTATGATTTTCTATAGGTCCTCGATGTTAGCCAGATAGGCCTCTGCTTGATCGAGGATTTCTTGCTTATTCCCCATTTTATCCCAAGTGCGATACATCATTCCAATTCTGGGATTTTTCTCCAGTTTTTCCCGGTTTCGGGCATAAAAGTGCCAATACAGTGAATTAAAGGGACAGGCCTTTTCTCCCACTTTTTCTTTGGAATCATAGGCACAATGATCGCAGTAATTTCCCTGTTTCTTGATGTAATTGGCCGAGGAGACATAGGGTTTGGTGCCCACGATTCCCCCATCGGCAAACTGGCTCATTCCGCGGGTATTGGTGATTTCTACCCATTCGATGGCGTCGATGTAGATGCCAAGATACCATTGGTCTACCTCATCCGGATGTATTCCTGCAAGCAGAGCGAAATTTCCTGTGACCATCAATCGCTGAATATGATGGGCATAGGCCAAATCCAAGGATTGACCGATTGATTCCTTTAGGCAGTTCATTTTGGTCTTGCCGGTCCAAAACCATTCTGGCAGTTTTCGGTCGTGGTCAAAGAAGTTCATCTCGGCAAACTCAGGCATTTTGGCCCAATAGATCCCCCGCATGTATTCCCTCCAACCGATGATCTGTCGGATAAAACCTTCCACCTGAGCAATGGAGATTTGATTTTGATGATCCTGCCAATACTCTTCCACTTTTTTCACGACTTCCAAGGGAGAAACCAATTTGGAGTTCATGGAAAAACTCAGGCGGGAATGGAAAAGGTAAGGGTCCCAAGTAGTAAGTGCATCTTGATAAGCACCGAAATTGGGCAAAAGCTTTTCGCAAAAGTGGTCAAGTAGCTCCAAGCTTTCCTCCCGGGATACTGGCCAGGGAAAATTCACTTCATCCAATTTACCCATTGTCCTTACCCCTGATTTTTCAATCATTTGGACGATTTCCTGAACATTTTTGGGATGAATCAGCGGCTTTTTCAGCAGCTTTTTGTCTTTTAGGGCCTGTCGGTTGTCATGGTCATAGTTCCACTGACCGGTCAATGGTTCCTTGCCTTCCATCAGGATATCGTACTTCTTTCGCATTTCCCTATAGAAGGTCTCCATGAGGTAGGTTTTTTTTCCTTTAAAAAAGTCTTTCAAGAATTCCCGTGAAGTCAAAAAATGCTCGGAATCCACAGCCTGTGTTTCAATGGATAAAGCTTGCCCCAAGTTTTTCAGCTGCTGATCCAGTCGGTATTCATCCGGGTGCTGGTATTCGAAGCGGGTATAATTCTCTTTTTCTACCAAAAGGGATATTTGCTTGTCGAAATCCTGTTTGTTTTCCGGATCGTTCAGATTGAAGTAGAGCACCTGATGTCCCTCTTTTTTGAGTTGGTCGGCAAAGGTTCTCATGGCTAAAAAGAAAGCGACCACTTTTTGGATATGATGCCGAACGTAGTCTGTCTCCTGCCTGACTTCCATCATCAAGTAGGTGACTGATGAGTCAGTCTTGGTAAACCAGGAATGCTTGGAGTTGAGTTGATCACCGAGAATCAATCGTAGCGTTTTGGACATAAAAAAAGGGCTTTACTTCGATAAAGCCCTTTGGTGGGGTGATTGTTTTATGAATTAGTATTTGAAGCAAGGCATGGAGGATTTTCTTCCGGCGCCTTTACTGGAAGTGGCCAAAAAGCTGTATCGAAGGCTGACCTCATGTGCTCCTCCGGTGTTGGCATTTCCCAAAGAAGATAGTGTAAAGTCATGACTGTAGCCAATGCTCAGACCGGATGAGACGGATATTCCTACCAGTGCAATGATAGATTCATGGGTAGTTTGGTTTGCCTCTGAAACCGGGATTCCTCTATACCAAACGCCTAGGACCAAAGGCTGCAGATTCACTTGTGTGCCTAAGTCTAATTGCTGAAATGGGCCTTGGTTTTTGTAATTGAAGGCGAAGGTCAATTCTCTGTTTCCAGTAGATCTATTTAGGAAATTTTTTGCTGCTCCTCCGGAGAGGTCAATTTTGTATCCACCATGGGCAGAGAATTTCACAGGAAGCTGGGTCAGCTCATTGTCGATAAATGAAATATTGGGTTGGGTGATGTGATGGGCTGAAAATCCAAACCAAAGGTTTTCATTATTAAACATCATTCCTACGCTGTAATCTGCGAATTGGTGACGAAAATCCTCACCGAGATTTTCTCCTGAAAAGTCCCCAATAGCTCCTGTCTGATCGTCGATTTGGCTTCCGAACACCAAATTTCCAAAGTAGGCATCTCTGTCCATAAAGCTGACCTGTCCTCCCACTCGAAGAAAGGACCGGAATCCAAGTCTTGCGCGATAGGAGTAAGTGAGCCCGATTTCAGACACACTCAGGTTGGCCATACTTTGCTCTGAGCGATTGAAAATAAGCCCCACTCCGCTTTTCGCACCAAAGAAATAATGGTCAACATGGGCAGAATAGGAAACAAAGCTTTGATCCAGTCCCGGCCATTGGTTTCGGTAGTTTACTCCGAAGCTTGTGCCCTCCGAGGCTCCGGTCATGGCCGGATTGAGGTATAGAGGATTGGCGTAAAACTGGGAGTACTGAATATCCTGTGCCTGAACCATACAGGTGAAGAGGCATAAGGACGCAAGGGTGATCAGGGTAAAAGTTTTTTTCATAAACTTATCTGATTAGGGTGATTCCTCCCGAGCGGTTTTGGGTGATTTCGCTCGAGAAGAGAGTGTAGGTGATACGATAGAGGTAATTTCCCGGAGGGACTAGCTGACCCCGATAGGTGCCATCCCATCCGGCCGATTCAAGTGATTGGGTGACGAAGAGTTTTTCACCCCAGGTATTAAATACCTCGAGTGTGAAAGATGAGACTCCTTTAAGCTTTGGTAAGAAGGTATCATTCAACCCATCACCATTGGGTGAGAAGGCATTGGGGATGACGACCATTTCTTGAGGCGCAATGACCTGAATGGTGTTGGTTTCTACGGCTGTGCAACCAAAAACATCATATCCGGTCAAGGTAACTTCGTAGGTTCCTTCTTTTTGGAAGATGTGAATGGGGTCCTTTTCAGTAGAGTAGGTTCCGTCTCCAAATTCCCAGGACCAGGAGATTATTTCCGGTGCGATTTCGCTTTCAAAGAGAATTTCCTCTTTGACTTGCACTTCAGGTTCACTGCTGATAGCCAGTTTTCTATAGCCGAATTCTATTCTGGAACCTAAAGTTGAGTTCTTTGGAATTTCTACATTGGTTTCGGTAGAAGTCTTACATCCTAGCGCATCTACTATTTCCACCTTAAGTCTTCCGGATTCTTTAAAGGAAATTTCCCGTGAATTTTCTGAGGAAGACCAGGATATCTGGTAGGGTTCTACCCCTCCTTCAATAGATACCCAGGCTACGCCCGTCACACTTCCTTCTTCGCAATTCACCTCAAGAGCAGTTTCGATTTTTGCGGTTAAACTTTGGTTTTGATCGATGGAAAAGGAGACTTCAACTATGCAGCCTGATTCATCAGTGACTTGAGCAGTGTAGGTTCCTGGGGCTAAATCATTTCTCTTCTCGCCGCCTGTTTTGCCGTCTGACCATTTAATTGAGGCATTTCCAAAGGTGCCTTTAATTCCCAAGGCTACAGATCCATCAGGTTCTCCTGAGCAGGATACAGGCTTTTTCTCCAAAACTTCTACCTGAAGATTAGATGAATTGGAAAGGTTGAATTGTTTTTGAGTTTGGCAGCCGGATGCATCCGTCACCAGAACGGAATAGGTCCCAGAAGAAAGGTTGGAGATCAGCGGGGAGCTAGATCCTGTATTCCATTGATAAGTATAGGGGGCTTTACCACCTTGGACTTGAAGCTGAATTTTTCCATCCGCAGTTCCAGCACAGGAAGGCTCTGAAATACTCTCAGAAAGAAGAAGGGAACTTGGAGCACTGATTTGATAGGAGGACTGAATAGAACAACCTTTGCTGTCCTGAACCAGCACGTCATAAGTTCCCGCACCGAGGCTTTCGAGGCTGGAAGTGGTAGGTCCATGACTCCATTTGTAGGTGTACGGACCTTGTCCTCCGGTTACATTCAGACTGATTTTTCCGTTTTGATCAGAGCTGCAGCTTATATTTTGGATGGATTCGGTCAAAGTAAGACCTTCGGAGGCAGCCTTGATTTCAAAGGAAATGGTGGTTTCGCAATAGTATTTGTCTCCGACTTTTACGGTATAAACTCCAGGGGCCAGATTAGAGGCTTCCCACACATTTTTTAAGCCATTGCTCCAGGTGACATCGTAAGGAGGGCTATCGGCTTCATAATCATTACGGCCGATTTTCACGCTGATTTTGGCATATCCGTCATTTCCTGATCCACAGGAAGCATCTCTTTTTTCCACTGGATTTAGAAGAAGAGGAAAAGGAGGCTGAATGACAATGCTTTTTTCCAAAGTCCTCCCATCAGAATCTGTGATCCAAACAGTATATGTTCCAGCGTTTAGATTAGTGCGGTTTTGGGTGGTTTCATTGTTATTCCATTTGAATGTATAGGGAGCTCTTCCACCATATACATCCAGGTTGATGTTTCCTTTTTCGGAATGAGAACAAAGAGCGAGTTTTCCGCTTACTTCCACGCCCATATCGGAATAGTTATGTACTCGCTGATTGGATCGATCCGGGATATTAAAAGCGAATTGGGAATAAGCAAGAGAGGAGATGAATGTCAAAATTGACATCATCAAGAAGCTCTTTAGAATTAAACCTATTCCTTTTTTCATAGGATCGGTGGGTATTTATTCCCCTATTTTCACTCGTTATTTTTGCTGTATAATATCTATTTTGTGTATTTTATTTTTTAGAATAATATTTTTTGTAAATCATATACTGCAAAATGATATTCTATAAAACACACAGATTTGCTTAAATAGAGAGAAAAAATTTTTATATGCAATAGTCTTGGTAAAGACAATTGGGAAAAGCAGTGACTTGGAAAAGTGTAATTTTTCTTGAAATTGTCTTATAAAATAAAAAACTGGCTTGAATCTGCTTTTTTGATTATATGAAATGAAAAAGGCCTGAAAATCAGGCCTTGAAAAAAAATTTCAAATTTTTTTCACGAATCGCCGTTGGAGCGAAATTAATACCTAAAACAAGGAATTACCCTTGATCTTTGGTTTCTTGATCTGGGATCTCCCCATAGAAAAGTATATCTTAACGAGACTTCATGGGCTCCTCCACTGTTTTTTTGTCCCAATTTGGAAACAGTGACATCATAGGAATAGCCGATATCCAATCCACTTGGTAAAGAAATTCCGATGAGACCAATGATGGCTTCGTTGTTTGGCAAATTATTTTTCGTAGGAAGCCCTCTATACCAAACGCCCAATACCAAAGGTTCCAGAAAAAGCTGTGTTCCCACGTCCAATTGATTAAATGGATCTTGCTGTTTGTAATTGAAAGCAAAAGAAACACTTCTTTCCTGACCGATATGAGTGAAATAATCTCTTCCTCCTGGAGCCAAGTCGACTCTATACCCTCCTTGAAGAGATACCTTCATGGGAAGTACGCTAGTCTGGTCGTCTACAAAAGAAATATTCGGTTCGGTTAAGTGATGGGCAGAACCTCCCAGCCAGAATTTGTCATTGTAAAACATCCCGCCTACGGCATAGTCAAAGAAGGAATGTCTGCTGTCTAAAGGGATGCCATTCAATTCATCCGTAATTCCACCTACGGTACCATTTACAATATCGATCATCGAACCAAAAACGAGATCGGAAAAGAATGCATCCCGCTGCATGTAACTCACCTGAGCACCTATTCGGAAAAAGAAGTTTTCGCTGATTCTAAGTCTGTAGGAGTAGCTTAGGCCGATTTCATTGGTAGAAAGATTGGCGAGAGTTTCCTGATTTCCATTGAAAATAAGGCCAATTCCACTGTTGTAGTCAAAAATGTAATGATCGATATAGGCAGAATAGGAATTAAAACTATGGTCCAGTCCAGGCCATTGATTTCGATAATTTACACCTACTCGGGTCAATTCACTGGCTCCTGTCAGGGCAGGGTTGAGATAAAGAGGGGCGGCGTAGAATTGGGAGTATTGGACATCTTGCGCATAGGAATATCCCGCTAACAATAGCGAAACACACATAGCAATACTTCCGATAATTTTCCTCACCATAGCTCTAGCCCTCATGGGCAAAGTTAATATCAATACATTCAAATGATCAGATTCTTTCCACTTAAATGGAATGAACAACTAGGGCTTAGGATTGGGTGAGCAATCGGTCCCGATCAGTTATCGAACCTGAGTATCGAATTGTAACCGAGACATTTTTAAACTCGGTTCAATAATTATACCAAAGGAGCCAAACAGGCTCCCTTGCAATTAAAATTCTATCAAGACCTGATTTCTGGTCAGATCTTCAAACTCCTCACGCTTTCGGATGAGATGTGCTTTTCCTTTCCAAATCAATACTTCTGCCGGTCTTAGGCGACTATTGTAATTGGAAGCCATGCTATACCCATACGCTCCTGCATTTTTGATGACTAGCAGGTCGTTTTGTCGAATTTCTGGAAGCTGACGGTGGGCAGCAAGGGTATCAGTCTCACATATGTAGCCGACAATATTGTATTTTTCCTTTTTTCCGTCTGGATTGCTGAGATTGTAGATATCATGGTAGGCCTCATACATCATGGGTCGAATCAGGTGATTCAGCCCAGAATCAACACCCGCAAAGGTGATAGTGGGAGCGCTTTTTACCACCGTTGTTTTGACAAGAAGATAGCCTGCCTCACTTACCAAAAACTTTCCGGGCTCTATCCAAAGCTCTAGTGGACGCCCATATTTTTGGCAAAACTCTTCAAATGCTTTGCTCACAATTTTTCCTACCTCCAATACATCTGTAGACGGATCACCTTCCTTGTATGCTACTTTGAATCCTCCTCCAAAATCCAAAAACTTCAAGTCAGGAAACTGCATGGCTGCTTCAAAAAGGACATTGCCTCCTCTCAAAAACACCTCAGCATCATAAATGTCTGAACCGGTGTGGATATGAAGACCCCAGATTTTTAATCCATACTCACCTACGGCCTCTACTATCTCAGGCAGCAAGTCTATGGAGATTCCAAACTTACTCTCGATATGACCCACAGAAATCTTGTGATTTCCCCCGGCCATGATGTGAGGATTGATCCGGATACAAGCTGGCACAGTTCCCCCATAGGTTTTACCAAATTCCCGAATCAAGGGAATACTGTCCAAGTTGACCATTACTCCCAGGTCCACTGCTTCCCTGATTTCTTCAAAAGGCACTCCACTTGGTGTGTACATGATCTCAGGAGCCTCGAATCCTGCCATCATACCCAGCTTGACTTCCTCTATGGACACGGCATCTATTCCGGCTCCTGCATTTTTGATCAGCTTCAAGACCGAAAGGTTGGAAAGTGCTTTTGTGGCATACTTGATTTTGAAGGGCACGCTTCGGAATGCCTTCTGTAAAGTTTCGATCTGTTCTACGATCTTTTCGCCGTCATAGACATACACCGGTGTGCCAAATTCATTTGCTATGGATTCAAAAGAGACTCCCTGGATTTGTTGTGGGTTTTGCATGGAATGTATTTTCACAAAGAAGGCACAAAGGTACCCAATACCAGCTGAAAACGGAACCCAAGACCAATCTGCTTCCTTGTTTTGAAAAGTCTTTTTGACATTTCTCCTTTTATCCTTGCGTTAAAACATGTTAACCAATTAAAGCCCCGAGCCATAAGGACTAAATTTGTACCATGTCTAAACGTAGTATCACCCTGATCATTGTATTGATGTCCATGGCCAGCTTTGGTCTGATGGGCTTCCAATATTACTGGGTGAGAAACGCCATCCGGATCAATCAGGAGCGATTTGACCAAAATGTTCTTCAGGCACTTTCCGGTACTATCGAGGAGTTGGAAAAGGGAGAAGCCAGCGGAGTAATCCTCAGTCAGCTGATTAGGGATTCTGCACTTCAGGAGTCACTTTTTAAAAAAATTGATCCCATCGATCTCCAACAAATCCGCACTACCCCCAATTACTCCCGGCCTTCGGTAGTGGACACTATGCTCGCAGGAGCTATGCCGCAGGTCAGTCCTACCTTCCGGAGAATTCTCATGACCCGGGGATTAGATATCACTCTCTTGTCAGAATTGGAGAATTTTTTCACTTATATGACTCCAGAAATTGCTTCCACGATATTCACTCCGGATGAGATGCAGGTTTTGCTGGAGGAAAAAGAAAGACAGCTCGCCTTTTTGAATAATCAGCCTGTCTTTTACTCAAGGAGTCAGACTTTTACACAAGTTCCGGAAGTCATGGCAGAGGTTAATATTGCTGAGGATGTACTGGACAAAATAAAAAGGACCAACTTGAAAATTGATCTTCTCAATAAAGCTTATGCGGAGTTGGCAGAGGGACAGCAGGCGATTTTAGATCGCTTGGATACGGCAGAGGTTAGAAAGCTCCTCAAAAATCAATTGTCGATAAAAGGAATCGGAGAAGAATTTGAATTGGGCTTGACCGGAGACAAAGGGAATCTGATTCCTATCGGAAAAGTAAATGACCCCAAAGTAGTACTTCAGTCTGGTGTCCAGGCTAAGCTTTTTCCAAATGATATTCTGGGGCGGGACAATTACCTTCACATTTACTTTCCGGAGAAAAATACGCACGTAATCCGTCAGGTTTGGCTTCCAATTTCCAGTTCGGTCGTATTTATTCTGGTAATCATCTGGTGTTTTGTCTATGCTATTCAAGTCATTTTGAGGCAAAAAGCCCTTTCAGACACCAAAAATGATTTTATCAACAACATGACCCATGAGTTTAAAACTCCTCTGGCTACAGTAAGTCTTGCCGTAGAGGCACTTCAGGACCCGGAACTCTCCAATCAGGATACCTTCCGAAGCCGATATCTGGGGATTATTAAGGATGAAAACAAAAGGTTGGTTTCCCAAGTGGAAAAAGTTCTTCAAGCGGCCGCCTTGGAAAAAGGAGATTTCAAACTCAAGATTGAGCCTATTGATCTCTCTGAACTGCTTCAAAGTACCATTGATCACATCAGCTTACAAGTAGAAAAGAAAGGCGGAAAGATTGAGCTTAAAGACAATCTCAAGAACCCGATTCTGGAAGGGGATGCTTTTCATCTGACCCATATTTTCAATAATCTTTTGGATAATGCCAATAAGTATTCCACTGAATCTCCCAAAGTATTTTTGGAAGCCAAGGAAGACGGAGATCAGATTTTGGTTATTATCAAAGACAATGGAATTGGGATGAGTAAAGAAGCCCAAAAGAAGATTTTTGATAAATTTTACCGGGTTCCTACCGGAAATGTACACGACGTGAAGGGCTTTGGCTTGGGGTTATCCTATGTCAAGACCATGTTGGAAGCTCATCACGGCGGGATTTTTGTACAATCCGAACTCGGTAAAGGAAGTACATTCACGATAAACCTACCCAAAAGACAATGAGCAAAGCCAAGCTATTAGTAGTCGAAGACGATCCTAATCTGGGTGACATCCTTCAGGAATACCTTCAGATGAAAGGGTACGATACCACCCTCTGCCGAGATGGAGAGGAAGGATGGAATAAATTCAAAAAAGACAAATACGATCTCTGTCTTTTGGATATCATGATGCCCAAAAAGGACGGGTTTACCCTGGCCAAAGAAATCAAAAAAGTGCAGGAAGACCTTCCAATCCTTTTCCTTACAGCCAAAAACCAAAAAGACGACATCATCGAAGGACTCAAAATCGGTGCGGATGATTACCTCACCAAGCCCTTCAGCATGGAGGAACTGCTTCTGAGAATCACTGCAATTCTCCGCAGAACCCAAAAGTCCACTGAGGTAGCTCCATTGAAAACCTATACTTTCGGTGATTTTGTATTGCATTACGACGAGCAATTTATTGAAGGCCCTTCCGGAAAAAACAAATTGACCTCCAAAGAAAATGAGCTGATTCGCTTGCTTGCCTCAGAGATCAATAAGCTGGTCAACAGAAGTCATGCGCTGAAGCAAATCTGGGGTGACGACAGCTATTTCAATGCACGCTCAATGGATGTGTATCTGAGCAAAATCCGAAAAATCCTTAAAGACGATCCCAAAGTTCAGATCATCACCGTGCATGGAGAGGGATTTAAGCTGATTGTGGGAGAAGGATGATTGGAGTATCTAGTATCTAGACGTTAGTATCAAGAAAAAAGCCCTGAATTGAATCAATTCGGGGCTTTTGGTTTAGATTCTTTTTTTCCAGGCTTTTGGATTTTGACTCGTATGAAAGACCGAGACAACATCCACGAATCCTTCTTTTACCAGGTATAAAATCAGAAACGGGAATCGGTTCATGGGATATGCCCTAACCAGCTTTTTGTATCTAAAAGAATAGGCAATTGGATTTTCTCCAATCACATTAAGTGAAAAATCTAAACTCTTTAAAAATTCATCCCCTAGACCCTTTTTTTCGCTTTCATACCATCTGAATGATTCAAGCACATCCTTTTCAGCTTCTTTGGAAAGCTGAACTTTAACCTTCATTTTTTTCAGTGGCCTTTATTCGTTCTTTGACCGAATCCCAAGAAAAAAATTCCATCTCACCACGATGATATTTTTCTAGCCTTCTTTCAAGTTCCTCGATTTGATCAGCCGATAATCCAAATTCTTTTTCATCGGCTTCTTTTAGCGCATTGATTTTTTTCAATACCCCTTCGTCCTGAAGTTGGGTGAGCCATTTTATTAGATCCAGTTTGAGTGCCGCCGCGTCCATTGTTCAAATTTTATTATAATTTAACGAATATCAGACTTTTAAAAGTTTCTAAAAATACAATTCCAAGGACAAACTTTATTTCAAGGCCTTCAAACCAACTCCGCCCCAATCCCGGGACCAACTGGAAAGGTCACTTTTTCAGGAGTAATCACCACGCCTCTTGCCGGGTCTTTGGCCAGGAGCATCGCCCCATCCATATCCACATAGTCCAGAAGCGGAGCAATGTGGGCAATGGCGGTGATTCCGACGGAGGATTCTGTCATACAGCCTACCATCGTTTTCATGCCGAGTGATTTGGCTTCATGGATCATTCGCAATCCCGGCGTGATACCACCTGCTTTGACAAGTTTTACATTGATGGCATGGAATAGCCCATGGCATTTTTTGACATCACTCTCCACGATGCAGCTTTCGTCAGCCATCACCGGTAGTTTGGAGTGTTTGAAGACTTCTTTCATTCCTTCCAGATCGTCTTTACCCAGTGGTTGCTCCATAAATTCCACGCCGAGTCGGGCCAATTTTTCCGAATAGCGGATGGCTTGCTCGGCAGTCCAAGCACAGTTGGCATCGATGCGAAAAACCGCATTTGTATGCTTTCGAAGTTCTTTTACGATCTCCAAATCTCGATCTGTGCCTAGCTTGATTTTGTAAATCGGCCAATCCACCTCTTTCATTTTGGCGACCATTTTTTCCACGGTATCTATGCCGATAGTGAAATTGGTCAAGGGGATATTTTTAGGATCAAGGCGGAGGTATTCGTACAGTTTTTTCCCCTGCTTTTTAGCAAACCAATCCCATGCTGCCAAATCCAATGCGCATTGGGCGAAGGGATTCTCCTCAAAAATCGCTTTGCCCAGCGCCCAAAGCTCTTCGGGTGTTGTCCATTTTCCACCCTCTACCAGAGGTCTTGCTTCTTCCAGGCAGGCACTCATGTTTTCGATAGTCATCCCGTAAAATGGATTGGTGGTGGATTCTCCCAGTCCATAAAATCCCTCTCCCTCAAGCTTGACAATCAAGGTATCCTGCACGTCTCGACTTTGATGGGCGATGGTAAATGTGTGCTTTAGTGGTAGGTCAAAAACTTGGTAGCTTAACTTCATGGTGGGATTTTTGAGTTTGGGCAAAAATAAACCAATTTATTTCTCCCGAATGCCTAGTTTTAATCCTAAAAGAAAGAAAAACTCCCATTTATGAAGAATTTAAGATCCTTTTTGTCCACACTCTTTTTGATGAGCATATCTCTGACGGTTTTCTCTCAAATCTCTTATGAGCGAATTCCTCTAGAGAAAATGGAGGCCGCTTTTGAGCAATATAAGGAGCCTGCAATCACCCATCGGCGATTTAAGCATGCCGATCTTCAGCCTTTGATCCAAAAGCACTCGGGAGCATTCCAAGTGGAGCAATTGGGAGAATCTATTGAAGGTAAAAGTATCTCTTCTATGAAATGGGGAGAAGGAAAAACCAAAGTGATGCTTTGGTCCCAAATGCACGGCAATGAAAGCACGGCTACGATGGCCCTTTTCGATCTGTTTAATTTCCTTGAAGGGAAAAATGACGGTTTTGATGAATTGAGAGCACTTTTCAATGCTGAATTGAATCTGAAGTTTATCCCCATGATCAATCCGGATGGAGCTGACGCGTTCAAGCGTAGAAACTCACTCGACATTGATCTCAACCGGGATGCCATTTCTCAGATTTCGCCCGAGGCCGTGATTTTGAAGTCGGCTAGGGATGATTTCGAACCCGAATTCGGATTTAATCTTCATGACCAGCAGATCTATTACAATGTGGTCAATACGCCGAAGCAGGCCACTATTTCGCTTTTGGCACCAGCCTACAATTACGAAACCGAAATCAATGAGGTAAGGGAAAGAGCAATGAAGACCATTTCGGGCATGAACGAACTGCTTCAGCAGATAATTCCCGGAGGAGTGGGCAAATACGATGATGCCTTCGAACCGAGAGCCTTTGGGGACAATATTCAAAAATGGGGGACCAGCACCATTCTCATTGAGTCCGGGGGCTATCCTGATGACCCGGAGAAGCAGGTCATTCGCAAAATCAACTTCGTCATCATTCTGAATGCGCTGCATCAAATTGCCACAAGAGGCTACGAGCAATACACTACGGAGCAGTATTTTTCCATTCCTGACAATGGGCTTCAGTTGGTAGACCTGAAGATCAATGAGATGCTTGTGGAGGTAAATGGCAAAAAATATCCGATAGACTTGGTGATCAGAAGAAGAGAGTCTGAGGCCAATGGCTCCTATTTCGTTTCTGGATCCATTGATGACTTGGGAGACATGCAGGTGTATTTTGGGTTTGAGGAAATAGACGCTACTGGATTGGAGTATGTAGAAGGGAAAGTATACCCTACTGCCTTTGGATCGATAAACGATCTTTCAGAAGAGAAAGCCCTAGAATTGCTTCGGCAGGGATTTATGGCTGTAAAAGTTGATAATGGCTCGGCTAGAGAACTTCACGGCTTGCCTATCCAAGTATTGAAATCAACGGAGAAACTTTCCGGAGGATGGACGACAAGTTTGGCACCCAATTTCTTTTTGGGAAAAGAGGGAAAGCTGAACTATGCTGTGATAAATGGATATTTGATTGACCTGGAAAACCCAAAACCCCAGCTTTTCAAGAATCGAATCTTATAATTGTTAATTCTGGTAAAAGGCTTTGAAAACCCGTCGATTAGGCGGGTTTTTTGCATTTATATCCTTGTCAAATTTCAGTATATTGATCACAGCAAAATCTGGGAAAAATGAAAAACAACACCTCCGCCATCGTCTTTGCAATTGCTATAATCATAGCCGCTTTTGTCTTGGGAAATGCCGTAATCAATAGAAACCGTCCTCAAGGCACGGTCAATGTCACGGGTTTGGGAGAGCAGAATTTTACATCAGACTTGATTGTTTGGGAGGGAAATTTCACCCGGGAAAGCAGGGACCTTCAGTCGGCCTATTCCAGTCTGGAAAAAGACCGAAATGCCGTCACCCAATACCTAAAATCCAAAGGAATTCCCGAAGATCAGCTCGTATTCAATGCCGTCTCCACCAATCCCCTTTACGAGCAGAATTATTCCAACGACGGACGCTATTTGGGTCAGACCTTTACAGGCTATCAACTGAGTCAGACTTTGGTCATCGAATCCAAAGAAGTGGAAAAAGTGGAGAAAATCAGCCGCGAAGTGACCGAATTGCTCAATCAGGGGATTACCTTCTATTCTCAATCTCCACGGTACTACTATACCCAATTGGAATCGCTCAAGCTGGAAATGGTTGCCAAAGCCACTGAAGATGGAAGAATCCGCGCCGAGCGGATTGCAGAAAACTCCAAAGCCAAGTTAGGCGACCTGATCACTGCCAATATGGGTGTATTCCAGATTACCGGGCAAAACTCAGGAGAAGACTATTCTTGGGGAGGAGCTTTCAACACTTCTTCCAAAAACAAAACTGCATCGATCACGATGAAGTTGGTGTTTGAAGTGGATTGAGTTACCGTTTTGGGAACTTTTTGTTTACCTTTACTTTTTCAGAATGAGAATCATTGCCAAAAGTACCCTTCGAGAGTTTTGGGAACGACATCCTGATTCTGAACAGGCTCTCAAGTCATGGTTTCGTGAATTCGAGTTGGGAAGTTGGAGAACTTATAATGAGCTTAAAGTAGATTATCCCTCTGCCAGTATTCTGAAGGACAATCGTGTGGTATTTAATATCAAAGGGAATCATTATCGGTTGATCGTCAAGTTCAACCTAGACTATCAGACTGGCTGGATAAGATTTATAGGAACGCATGCTGAATACGATAAAATCAACGCCAATATCATCTAACCATGAAACCGATTCATACCGAGGAAGAATATAAAATTGCCCTTCAGCGGGCTGAGGAGCTCTTTGATTCCAAAAAAGGCACACCTGAAGGTGACGAATTGGAGTTGCTGTTGATTCTGATCGACAAGTATGAAAAAGACCATTTCCCGATTGATCTCCCTGATCCTATCGAAGCCATCAAGTTCAGAATGGAACAGCTCCAGATGAAACCCAAGGATTTGGCCGATTTGATCGGATACAAAAGCCGGGTAAGCGAAATTCTGAACCGAAAGCGTAAGCTTACTTTGGACATGATCCGGAAACTTCATGTCAATCTGAATATTCCCACGGATGTATTGGTTCAGGAATATTGAGGGTAATCGTGAAAATTGAAAACATACTTCATCCCCGCAATCTGCACCAAGGACGCTACGACCTCGAAGCCCTTTCGGCTACCCTTCCTGAGCTCAAAGCCTTTCTTTTCACCAATGATTATGGAAACCTGACTTTGGATTTTGCCAATCCAAAAGCTGTCAAATCTCTGAATAGGGCGCTTTTGAAGCATTTTTACCAAGTGGGCTTTTGGGATATTCCCGATGGATTTCTTTGCCCGCCCATTCCCGGCCGAGCAGATTACATTCATCATTTGGCTGATTTGCTGGCGCAAAATAATGCGGAGAAAAGCCCAAAAGGGACCAAATTCAAAGTTCTGGATATCGGTACAGGCGCTAATTTGATCTATCCTATTCTTGGGAATGCAATTTATGATTGGAGTTTTGTGGGCTCAGAATTGAATCCCAAAGCCGTCGAATCCGCCAAACAAATCTTGGCGAAGAACCCTCAGCTTCAGGGTAAAATTGAGCTAAGGCTTCAGCCTGATCCTTCCAAAATTTTTTCCACAATCATTCAACCCGGGGAGTTCTTTGACCTTACGCTTTGCAATCCTCCTTTTCACGAATCGGCTAAAGCCGCTCAGGAAGGCAGTCAGCGGAAAGTCCGAAATCTGACTGGAAAACCGGTTGCCAAGGCTGAATTGAACTTTGGGGGACAAGCCTCCGAACTTTGGACTGAGGGTGGAGAACTGGCCTTCGTCCTAAAAATGATCCAAGAAAGTGTGCAATTCAAAAATCAGGTCTGCTGGTTTACTACCCTGGTATCAAAATCCGAAAATCTCAAACCCATCCAAAATCAGCTCGAAAAGGTCAGGGTAGCGGAGCAGAAAATCATAGAAATGGCTCAAGGGAATAAAAAAAGCCGATTTGTGGCTTGGACTTTTAATTCATTTAGTTGATTTCCAAGTCTATTTTGGACTTTTAGGTTTTTCTGAGATAAAACCACTTATACCTCTTTCCAGCTATTGATTTTTACCAAAAGTCATTCTTGAATTAGCCAAATGGCCAGGGGTCGTAAACTTAATCCATCTTAATTTTTGGTCAACAAAATTTAGATGATTATGAAAAAGATAGGAATGATCAGCTTGCTGGTTTTGCTGAGTTTTGGATTGTTGGCTCAGGAATCTGCTCCAAAGACAGCGAAGGAGTACAGAAAAAGTGGTAACGGAGAGCTTGTGGTCAGTTTGGTGGCTTTTGCTGCCACGATTGGCTTCGTTTCCTACATGTCCACAGGCAATGCAGATTTGGATAGCTACGGGGCCCTTTTTGGGGCAAGTGTAGTTTTGGCGGCCTTGGGAACGGTGACCATAATTTCAGCCAATAAAAATTTTAAAGCTGCGAGAGCACTGGAGGCGCAGGTAGGATTTGTTCCTTTAGGTAATCACCCAATGACCTCTGCCAGTTCTCCGCCGGTCCCCGGCTTGGGGATCAAGTGGAGGTTTTAAATGAAAAAGGCCTGAAATTCAGAATTCCAGACCTTTTTTCTACTTCCTCTGATTAGCCATTCAGCGTGTATTCGGAGCTGATTTCCATGTTTAAGGCTTTGGATATCGGGCAATTTTCCTCAGCATCTTTGACTTGCTTGGCAAATTCCTCTTCGGAGATTCCATCTACCTGGGCCTTGAGGACCAAGTGGGATTTTTTCAAAGTACCCTCCTCAAAAGTAATTTTTGAGGTGACTTCCAGGGATTGTGGAGGGAAGTTGACCCCGCTGAGGTTGAAACTGAGCTTCATGGCAAAACAGCCTGCATGGGCTGCTGCGATCAATTCCTCTGGATTGGTGCCTACTCCGTCTTCAAATCGGGTGTTGAAAGAATATTGAGTATCCTTAAGAACTGTACTGTCGGTGGTCAAGTGGCCGGAGCCTTCTTTGCCACTTCCTTTCCAAACGGCGGTTGCTTTTCTGATCATGGGATTAAAGAGTTTTTATGGTGAAAAGATACAGAGTAAAGGAAATTTTAGAGGTTAAAGTTTCTTGAGATTAATTTTTCGAGGATATTTTAAAATCGGAGAGTTTATTTCATTCGAATAGAAAGGAAAATTTTCTCACAGAATTCACTGATGTCCACAGATCTTTTTATCTGTGAGATTCTGTGGAATCTGTGAGAAATCCATTTTAAACTCTTGTGGAATAGCTATGCTTTTTTTTTCAGCCTGAGGAACACCTCCAGGTACTGTTTTGTCACATAATCCCAATTGTATTTTTGAGTCAGTCCAGACCTTGCCGAATTTCGAAGATGGTCCATTTGTTCCTCCTCTTCCTCTGCTTTTTCCACCACTTTTTTCACCGCTTCGACATTTTTCTCAAAATACCATCCATGTTTGCCGTTTTGTAGCATTTCTTGATTGAAAGGCGTATCCAAAGCCAAAATCGCACAGGCATAGCCCAAGGCTTTCAACATGGCCGGATTCGTGCCTCCATACTCATGTCCATGGAAATAGGCAAAACAATGAGAATACAAGGATGCCAACTCCTCTGGATCGGTCACATAACCCGTAAATAGCAACCTCGGATCCTGAATGTTTTTCAGCCGATTGGCCCAAGGATCTGAAAATGGCACATCTCCTACGATCACCAGTTTTCTCTCTGAATTTGACTTCAAAAACCCTTCGATAATCAAATCCGCATTGTTGTCCGGCACGAGCCTGCCTACAATCAAAAAATAGCCTCTGCTCTCCAGATTCCATTTTTCCAGTGGTTCGGGCCCCACATGTTCTCTTGGATTTGCTCCATAGGCAATGACTTGGGAGTCTTTTTGGAAAAGCTCCAGATACACCCGCCGCATCTCATCCGAATCATTGATGAGTTGATCATAGAATTTAGTCGCCATTTTTGAAGCCCAGAAAAAATACTTAGCGCCAAAGCCTTTCCATTTCGGCCTGAGCCATTCCAGTCCATCCACATTGATAGCGGTGGGTTTCCGGAAGATTCTGGAAATAATTCCAAAAGGACCATTACCCGAATTCACTACAAAAATCACATCCACATCCGAAAAGCAGGCGTGAAGCATCGAGAAAAAGGTATGGGTCAATTGGGTCAGACTTTTGGACTCGATTGCTGGTGTATAGATGCATTCTATGCCATTGACAAATCTTGGTCTTTCCTTGAATAAGGCCCGGTGATTGTACACTCGGACGTGCACTCCCTTTTGTACCAAGCGCTCTCCAAGTTCTTTGATCATCGTATCGTATCCCCCGTATACGTAGGGATAGCCTTTGGCACCCATGATGGCTACTTTCAGTTTCTTTTCAGGTGCTGCCATAGGTGCTTGATGATTTTTTGTTCGAAGGACTCCAGGCTGAAGGACTCTAAGACTCTTTTTCTCCCGGACTCTCCCAGGGTTTTTCTAAGCGAGGGGTTGTCAATCAATTGGGAAATAGCCTCAGTTCCAGCACTTACATCATGGATTGGAATCAGGAATCCGGTTTCCCCTTCCAAAACCATCTCGGAGGCTCCCCCTGATTTTGTTGCAATTACAGGCTTCCCGGCAGCCATGGCTTCCAAAATCACTGTTGGGAAAGAATCAGGAAGGACCGATGGCAGGACAAAGATATCCAAGGATGCCATCACCTCGGGGATATCTTTTCGAAAGCCTAAATAGCTGACTCTAGACGCTAACTTCTTGTTTCTAATCTCTTTTTGGATTTCTTCCAAAATGGATTCATAGCCAGGAAAAGGGTCCCCGACTAATACGAAATGGGCTTTGGGATATTTTTTGGCCACCTTTTCAGCCATTTCCAAGAAGAAGAGCTGTCCTTTTCCCGGGTTGATGCGACCGATCATTCCGATCAATTGGGTGTCCGGACTAAGCTTCAGTTCAGATTTTAATGATCCTTCTGCTTCCAAAAATGCGTCATAGGGAATTCCGTTGGGGATTACCTGCACTTGTGCTTTTTGGAGCTCTGTCTGCCAATGATCGGCAACGGCCTGGGAGACTGCGATGGGGTGAGGGGTGCTGCTGTCCAGCATTTTGGCCAAAAGCTTGACCAAAGGTGCGGGGCCCGGAAGGATCTCGTGGATATGCCAAATGTGGGGAAGATGATTTCGCTTGGCCCAAATGGAGCCTATGACCACCGCCAAGGTATTGGAATAAACCAGTTCAAAGGAATATTTCCGGTGAAGCTGGTTCAGGAAGCGATAGGCTTTCAGATTCTTTTGGACCCGGTTAAAAATGCCTCCCGGATTCACGTACTTTCTCCTCAGAATCCCCAGGTTTTGGACATAAACAGGAATATCCATTGCCTGCAAGTCGGACTGAATCGGACCTTCATTGGTGAGGACCACGACTGGAGCTAGTCCCTGATTTTGGTAAAAGCGGAGGACTTGAAGGATGATTTTTCCTGACCCATAGCCCTCAGAGCTGCTTTGCAAAAAAAGGATATGTCGGGTTTTAGCCATTCTTTTTCCCATAAATTCCCAAAATTCCGGATTTTCCAAAAAGAACAGAAAGGGCTTCCAAGCCTGTAGCAAAAGGTAAAAGCAACCCAATTCCCAAGATTAAGCCAAGTGTTTTTTTACGTTTGAGCCGATAGATGAGGTTTTCCCGAAATCCAAATCTGCTCATCAGTGCCTGAAGCATCCCCAAGATGCCGAGATGTACGGAAAAACCCCGCTGACCGATGGGAGAAACCCCTATTTTTTGGAGTTCTTTTTCAAGGCTTTTGAAATTCCAATGAGTCAAATGCTTGGGAATATCCCAATGCATCCAATTTGCTCTACCAATTTTTGCCTGCCATGAATCAGCTCTGGGAACTTCCAAGTAAAGAATTCCGTCTACCGCCAGGTTTTGCTGAACCAACTCCTTCAAAAGACTCATGGGCTCAGGAAGGTGCTCAAGTACATGGTTGAGTGTGATCAAATCAAAGTTTCCGGATTCGATTTTTCCTTGAGAATAAAGGGAAGTCAAAACTTGGACTCCATAGTTTTCCTGAGCAAATCGGGCTCTCTCAGGCTCTGTCTCTATCCCCATACCCTTCCAGCCCAAGTCTTTGGCTACTTTCAGGAATTGTCCTTTTCCCGAACCAAAGTCCAAAAGTTTTTTTCTCTCAGGAACTAGCTTGGATGCCTTGCGGAGCACTTTTCGGGCTTCGGAGAAGATGATTTTTTCAAAAATGGAGGCTCGGTTATCCACCACGGCATAGATCTCATCCCGGTACAATTCCTCCCATTGAAGATCCTCCGGAATGAAGGTCCACTGAATCCCACATCGGGGACAATCGCAAAGAAAATGAGGAGCTGGAGAAAAAGTAGGGGCAGTGTGACAGACCGGACAGGATACTTGCCGCATGGATCAAGGAGCGGGTTTCAAAATAAGCTCGTAAAAAGCCTCGATAAATTTTTTGGAAGAAAAGTCCTTGGAGCGGGCTTTCCCTAGATGGATAAGCTGTTCTCTCAAGTCATTTTCAGTCTCCAAAAGTATCATTTTTTCGGTCAAATCTTCCGAATTTCCGGTTTGAAAAGAAAGTCCTGCACCATGAGCCACTTCGAGAAGAGCAGGCTGGTCTGAGTGGATTACCGGCACACCAAAGCCCATAGACTCGAGGATGGGAATGCCAAATCCTTCATTTTGGGAAGGAAAAATATAGGCGAAAGCCCCGTTGTACAAGGATTTGACCTGACCGTCGGTAAGGTATCCCGGAATCAGGACCTGATCTTGAAGCTGTAGCTTTTCCACCAATTTTTGAACTACCGGAAAGTCATTCATCTGTTTACTCTGTCCGGGTCCACCGGCCAGGACGAGTTTTTTGGGAGATTGGGTTTTTTTAAGATAGGCTGCATAGGACTCCACCAGAAGAGGCAGATTCTTTCGCTTATCGAAGGTTCCGATGTGGAGAAAATAATCCTGGATGTTCAAACCTAATTTTCCCTGAAACTTTTGATCCAAGGCCGCTGTCATCCCCTTGGGAGCCTGATAGATCACTTCGATGGGGAGGGAATCTCCCAAATGTTCCAAAAGGGAGGTTTTGGAATATCGGGTAGTCGTGATGAGTGTAGTATCCTCTTTTAGGCCTTTTTTGATCAGGTTGAGGAAGTATTTTCGCCACCATTTGGGGTAGTTTTCGGGCATTTGCCAGAAGAAAGCATCGTGGATCACGGTCATTCTTCGGCAGGGAAGGGAGGCTGCGGGTGAGACAAAGTCCGGACATATCAAAACATCCGGTTTGTATTTTTTCACCATATCCGGCAGCTGAAATTCTTTCCACCGGAAATAATCCAAGTGATAGTTCAGCTTTTGAATTTTGGATGTGAGGTCTTTGTAAGTCTGATCCTCCGCCTGTTTGTCGGGTTCGTGGGTAAAAATCCACTCAATCTCCGGATGGGGGTATTTCCTTGCCGCTTTTGCCAGTTCCACCATATAGGTTTTGATCCCGGTGCTGGCGACGTTGAGGTATTGAAGATCGAGGAGGACTTTCAAAAGGCGGGCTGTTTTGAATGGATAAAGCTTCCGAAAAAACGGATCGGGTAATGCTTAAAGTTAGGAATAAAAATATCATCCCGGCAATTTTCCAGTTTGGGTGGGTAAAGGATCAGGAAGGTGATTTTTGATCAGGGTGAGTTATAACCTGATGAATATAACTCATTTTTTCTATATTTATGAGGTATAAAAGTAAATTTATACCTCATGACTTGGAATTGGGAATCAAAAAAATGGCCAAAATTCACCTATAATTTAGAATCAGTTGAGTCCAAACTGAATGACTTTTATTTTCATTCTGGAAAACTATTGGGTGTAAGCCAATTAATTTCAAAGGAGAGTAACCAAAATTTGAGACTTGAAATAATTACCGATGAGGCCTTAAAAACCTCTGAAATCGAGGGGGAATATTTTAATCGAGAAAGCGTTCAGTCCTCTATTCAGAAACAATTTGGACTGAAAGCGACTTCCCGGAGACCCAGTGCTGCCGAATATGGAATAGCCGAGATGATGGTGGACTTATACCAATCTTCGCAGGTACCCCTAAACCACGACAAGTTATTCAGCTGGCATCGAATGCTGACCAATGGAAGAAGGGATTTGGATGATATTGGCCGGTATAGAACGAGTCCCGAATCGATGCAGGTCGTATCAGGTCCTTTGGGAAAAGAGCGGGTCCACTTTGAAGGACCTCCTTCTGATCGAGTTTATTCGGAAATGGAGCGATTTTTAGAATGGTACAATACCGAGTCTAGAAAGCTCCATCCGGTAGTTCAGGCAGGGATTGCACATCTGTATTTTGTTTGCATCCACCCATTTGAAGATGGAAATGGTCGAATCGGTCGTGCAATTGCTGAGAAAATACTTTCTGAGAGACTAGGACAGCCTAGTTTGATCGCTCTTTCTTATACCGTAGAGAAGTATAAAAGACAATACTACGAGGCTTTGGAAAGGAACAATAAATCAATGGAAATCACGGATTGGTTGGAATTTTTCTCAGAAACCATCCTGTTGGCAATCCAACGGAGTTTGAATCTAGCAAGCTTTATCCTAGCCAAAACCAGATTTTATGACAAGTTTCAGCAGGTCATGAATGAACGTCAAAAGAAAGTTTGTGAGCGAATATTCAAAGAAGGGCCTGATGGGTTTCAAGGCGGGCTTAGCTTGAGTAACTATCTGAGTATCACAAAAACCAGTAGAGCTACGGCGACAAGAGATCTGATAGCCTTGGTTGATTTGGGAGCTTTTCGAAAAACAGGGGAGTTGAAAGGAACCCGTTATTTTTTGAATTTGGAAGACTTGATTGCTAAAGAATGAATGGAAGGGAGTTAAAATATGCAACTACACGCTTATCCTGGGCCGAAAAAGCCTTTTTTGAAAAATGGAATTTCTGAAAAACCTTAAATTCATAAACCAACAAAAATGGCTCAACAATCGGTGTATATTTATACTATTACTACACAATCATAGGGCTCAAAGGATTACAGTAACTGAGCCAAATGATCGATGGCTCAAACAGAAAATTGAAGAAAATGAATATCCCAGCAAGAGCGAATTGATCAAAGGAGAAAAAAGCGGTCTTTCCACCAAGACCATGGCTGAAATCCTTGAGGAGGCAATAAAACGGGGCAAGTAGGAAATATGACTTTTAACCTGGGAATTCAGGCGAAGAAGCGCTTAATTAATGAAATCAATCAAAATTAGCCCTATTGAAAAGAAAAACCCCTTCGCCCATAATGGAAATACACGAAATTAATCGGGAGGAATGGCGTTTATAGGGATGTTGTATGCCATGCTGAAAAAAGAGCCACCGCACAAACAGCACATTTGGTTTTTGCCGACACCAAAGCCAACGCTTAAAAAACCAAAAGAGCTGTTTTTTTGCCAACGCTCGACAAGAAATTAAAGTGAATGAATAAAAAGGACTTATCAGAATCGGACATAAAAGCAAAGTTTATCACGCCTGCGATACTGAATGCAGGTTGGGACGAACTGACTCAGCTTGGACGTGAGATATATTTCACGGATGGACGTATCTACGTGAAGGGAAAACTGACCGCAAGAGGAAAAAGAAAATTTGCTGACTACATTCTTTTCTACAAACCGAATGTGCCAATTGCCATCATTGAGGCAAAGGACAACAAACACTCTGTAAAAGGAGGAATCCAACAAGCACTTGGATATGCAAATACGCTTGACATTCCTTGCGTTTTCAGTAGCAATGGAGACGGTTTCTACTTCCATGACAAGACCGCAACGGACGGACAAATAGAAAAAGAACTTTCATTGGATGAATTTCCAAGTCCTGAAACACTTTGGGAGAAATACAAACAATACAAAGGCATTGAAAGCAATGACGTTGAAGAAATTGCCTCACAAGAATATTTTCAAGATGATTCTGGTAGGTCACCAAGATATTACCAGCAAATTGCGATAAACAGAACTGTTGAGGCAGTTGCAAAAAAGCAAGACCGAATTCTTTTGGTCATGGCGACTGGAACGGGTAAAACATATACTGCTTTTCAAATCATTTACAGACTTTGGAAAAGTGGAGCCAAGAAAAGAATCCTCTTTCTTGCTGACCGTACCGCTTTAATTGACCAAACCGCAAGAGGTGATTTCAGGCATTTCAAAGATGCAATGACAATTATTAAGCATAAGCAAATAGATACTGCATACAATATTTATTTGGCTTTGTATCAGGGTTTGTCCGACAGCAAATCTGAAGACGCATACAAACAATTTAGTCCTGACTTTTTCGACTTGGTAATCATTGACGAGTGCCACAGAGGAAGTGCAAAAGAAGACAGCAAATGGCGTGAAATACTTGCCTACTTTAACAAGGCTACTCATATTGGTTTAACAGCTACACCAAAGGAAACAACAGAAGTTTCAAACATTGAATATTTCGGAGACCCGATTTACACCTATTCTTTGAAACAAGGAATTGATGACGGTTTCCTTGCACCTTACAAAGTGGTTAAAATCACTTTGGATATTGATGCAGAAGGTTGGCGACCACCAAAAGGATATTTGGACAAAGACGGAAATCCAGTAGAAGACAGAATCTACAACCGAACAGACTTTGACCGAAACATCATTGTAGAAGAAAGAAGAAAATTGGTTGCAGATAAAATCACAGAATTTCTAAAAGGAAATGACCGCTTTGCAAAGACGATAGTTTTCTGTATTGACATTGAGCATGCCGAAGGCATGCGAACTGCATTGGCTAACGCCAATTCGGATGAAGTTGTCAAAAACAGTAAGTACGTTATGCAAATTACAGGCGACAATGAAGAAGGAAAACGTGAGTTAGACAGCTTCATTAATCCTTCTGAAAAATACCCAGTGATTGCCACCACTTCAAAATTGATGACTACTGGCGTTGATGCTCAAACATGCAAATTGATTGTTCTCGATAGCAATATTGGTTCTTCAACTGAATTCAAACAGATTATTGGTAGAGGAACAAGAATCAATGAAGAATATGGCAAGACCTATTTCACAATCATTGATTTTAGAAACGTTACCAATCATTTTGCCGACCCTGATTTTGACGGTGATCCTGTAATGATAAAGCAAGTGGGCGAAAATGACGACCTCACAGGAACTGAAAACGAAACCACCGAAGAAGTAATCACTGACATTGTAGATGGAGAAAAAATTGAATTTCCTGAATATCCAGAAATTGAAGGCGGAGGAGATATTGTTGAAGAACCGAGAGTAAAAATTCGGGTTGATGGCGTTCAGGTTAAAGTGGTTAATGAACGAGTTCAATATTTGGGTGCAGACGGTAAAATCATAACCGAAAGCATACGGGACTATACCAAGAAAAGCGTTGGCGAGAAATTCAAAAGCCTTGACGATTTCCTGAATCGCTGGAATTCTTCTGAACAGAAGAAAGCAATCATTGAAGAATTGGAAGACCAAGGCATTTTCTTTGAACCGCTCAAAGAAGAAGTCGGAAAAGACTTTGACCCTTTCGATTTGATTTGTCATGTGGCTTTTGAGGCAAAACCGTTGACTAGAAAAGAACGGGCAGAAAATGTGAAGAAGCGTAACTACTTCACAAAATACGGAGACAAAGCCCAAGCGGTAATCAATGCTCTATTGGACAAATACTCAGATGATGGGTTGGTAACCATTGAAAGCACAGAAGTTTTGAAGCTCGACCCTCTCAACAAATTGGGAACACCTTTAGAACTTATCAAAGCTTTTGGCAGTAAGGCAGAATACATCAAAGCATTAAAAGAATTAGAAAACGAATTATACAAAACGGCATAAATGGCAAACGTAGGAGCAGTAGTAAGTAGCATCCGCAACATCATGCGTCAAGACAGAGGAATCTCTGGTGATGCACAAAGATTGGAGCAGTTGGGTTGGATGCTATTCCTAAAAATAATTGACGACAAAGACCAGGAATTAGAAATTATCAAAGACAATTATGTTTCTGTAATTCCTGAAAAATTTCAATGGAGAAATTGGGCATCAGACCCAGAGGGAATGACTGGTGATGAATTACTTGAGTTTATTGACAGCAACGCACAAAGCAACAAAGGACTTTTCGCTTCTCTAAGAGAATTGAATGTTCCTAATCATCCCAAACGTGCTGCGATTGTTCGTGAAGTGTTTGAAGGCTCAAACAACTACATGAAGTCGGGCTATGAAATGCGGAAAGTCATCAACAAGCTCAATGAGATTGACTTCAATAACTCGGAAGACAAACACATTTTCGGAAACATCTACGAAAGCATTTTACAGGAATTGCGTGATGCAGGAAACAAAGGCGAATACTACACGCCTAGAGCCGTAACGCAATTGATGACCCAAATGACCAATCCAAAATTGGGTGAAAAAGTGCTTGACCCTGCTGCTGGAACGGGTGGTTTCTTGACGGCTGCCATTGACCATGTTCGAGAGCATTTTGTAAAAACAGTTGATGACGAGCACATTTTACAAAACAGCATTACAGGTTGGGAATTAAAACCTGTGGCTTATGTTTTGGGCTTGACAAACTTGATTTTACATGAAATGGACGTGCCTGACTATCACTACATTGACAGTTTAAAGAAAGAGTATAACAGCATTGGTAAAAAAGACCAAGTTGATGTAATTCTTGCCAATCCACCTTTTGGAGCGAGTATAGCTGACGGAGTGGAAACCAACTTTCCTGCAACCTATCGTTGTAAGGAATCTGCCGATTTATTTGTGATTTTAATGCTTCAATTGCTTAAACCAAACGGACGTTGTGCAATTGTTTTACCTGATGGCTCAATCACTGGGGATGGCGTAAAATCCCGAATCCGTGAAAAACTTTTGTCTGATACTAACCTGCATACAATTATTAGAATGCCACAAAGCACTTTTTTTCCTGCTGCAGTAAGTACGAACTTGTTGTTTTTTGAAAAAGGAAGTCCAACTGAAGAAATTTGGTACTACGAACACAAATTGCCCGAAGGACAAAAAAGCTATTCCAAAACAAAACCCATTCAATTTGATGAATTTGACCCAATTATTAAATGGTGGAATAATCGTGAAGAAAATGATCAAGCTTGGAAAGTAAACATCAAGGATTTGAAAGAATTTGATTTAGATATCAAAAACCCGTTCAATGAATCAACAGATTTAGGCGACCCGTCTATTCATTATGAAAAATTCAATTCTTCAGAAAAACAGTTCCAAAAAACCTTAGTTGAAATTTCAGGAGATTTACAACTACATCAGAACCCCATTCTGAATAATATATTATCAGACTATTCATATTTATTCAAATCGAAAGAAGCAGTTAAACTCCTAAAGCTTGCAATCTTACAAGAAGCCATTCAAGGTAGATTGAGTGAAAGTTGGCGTAACGAAAACTCAATTGATGAATCAGCAATTGATTTACTAAAAGAAATTGAAGTCGAAAAAGCCAAACTTGAGAAGGAGAAAAAGATTAGAAAATCTAAACCACTTCCACCAATAGAAAAAAAGGAACTCCTATTTGATTTACCAAGTGGTTGGGCATGGTGTCGACTAGGAGAAGTTTTTCAAACCACATCCGGTGGAACTCCAAATCGAAATAATTCTAAATATTGGTTTGGAGACATTACTTGGTATAAATCGGGTGAGTTGAATGATTCTTTTTTATCTAAGGATTCTGAAGAAATGATAACAGATTTAGGCTTAAAGGAATCGTCAGCTACTTTATTCCCAACAGGCACCTTATTAATTGCTATGTATGGTGCAACTGCGGGTAAATTGGCAATACTAGAGCGAGAAGCAACCACTAATCAAGCTGTTTGTGGGTTTTACGAAAATCAATTCATAGAAACTGAATATCTATTTGATTTTTTAATGGCTAATAGACCAAAAATGATTTCAGAATCTTGGGGAATGTCACAGCCGAATATAAGTCAAACCTATTTGAAAAACTTTGTTTTCGCACTACCACCTCTTAAAGAACAGCGGTTTATTATTAAAAAGGTTTCCTCGCTGATGGAAAAATGCAAAGTTTTAGAAACTGAAATAAGTAAAGGAGAAAAGTATTCTCAAAGATTAATGCAGTCAGTATTGAAAGAGGCATTTGAGAGTAAAAAGGAAATAGTTAATGCATGAAAAGACAAATAACAAATCGAGTATGTGGCCAGTAATTCTTGGTGCTGGAGCAGTTGCCTTACTTCTGAAAGCTCTTTTTGAGGATGAGGAAGACACAGGCAAGGAAATAAAGAAACGCATCTTTATCAGCTTTGCTATTGAGGATGAGCAATACAGAGACTTTTTAGTTTCTCAGGCAAAAAATGAAAGGTCGCCATTCACTTTTGTTGATATGTCAGTTAAACAACCTTGGAATGAAAAAGTGTGGAAGCAAAAATGCAGAACCAAAATAAAATCTTGTGATGGAATGATTGTTCTGCTAAGTAAAAACACTTGGCATTCAAGCGGTGCACGTTGGGAAATCAAATGTGCCAGAGAAGAAGGAATACCTGTTATCGGAATGCACATAAAGAAGAATGACCAAGGTGCAATTCCACCAGAGCTCAAAGGGAAAAAAGTAATCACTTGGTCTTGGGACAATTTAGCCAAGGTCATTAAAAAGATATAATATGAGAAAAGCACTTGTTGTCGGTATCAACAACTACCCGAAAGCTGAATTATTTGGCTGCATCAATGATGCTTCTGCTTTTGGAAATACCTTGGAAACCAATGGAGATGGCTCTCCAAATTTTGATGTTCGAATACTAACTGATGTTCCAACAAAAGGAGAATTAAAAGGACACATCAAAGAACTGTTCGCTGGAGATTGTGAAACGGCTCTATTCTATTTCTCTGGTCATGGCTTTTTTGATGATACTGGAGGAGGAATAATCGTTACTCCTGACTTCAAAGCAAATGATGAGGGAATTTCAATGGATGAAATTTTGAACATTGCAAATGAATCAAAATCCAAAAACCGTGTAATCATACTTGACTGTTGCCATTCAGGAGCATTTGGCACACCGAAATTAGGTGGTAATCAAAACGCTCAAATCGGAGAAGGCGTCTCAATTCTAACAGCGAGTAAGGAAGACGAACCTTCTATGGAAGTTAATGGACACGGTGTTTTTACGAATCTTTTGCTGGATGCATTGCAAGGTGGAGCAGCAGATTTGAGAGGACATATTACGCCAGGCAGTATTTACTCCTACATTGACCAAGCTTTGGGTCCATGGGATCAAAGACCAGTATTTAAAACGAACATCACTCGCTTTACATCATTAAGAACAGTTTCACCCCAAGTTTCGCCTGAAATTCTTAGAAGATTAAATCAATACTTTACATCACCTGAAGAACAGTTTCAGCTTGACCCATCATTTGAGTTCACAAATGACCCGGCTATCGAACATGAGTTTACAGAACCTTATGCGAATGAGAAAAATGTTTCTGTCTTCAAAGATTTACAAAAGCTAGCAAGTGTTGGATTAGTTGTTCCAGTTGATGAACAACATATGTATTTCGCAGCAATGCATTCAAAAACTTGCCGACTTACAGCATTGGGTTATCATTATTGGCGACTTGTAAAAGACAAAAGAATTTAAACCTTAAATTAAAATATCATGGCAGATAAAAAAGTAGTTTTTATTGCATTTGCAATTGAAGACGAGAAACAAAGAGACCTATTAAAAGGTCAATCTTTAAACACTAAATCACCATTCGAATACATTGACATGTCGGTAAAACAACCCTATGACAAAGAATGGAAAGAACGTGTAAGAACAAGGATTAAACGCTCTGATGGAGTAATTGCCTTGGTCAGCAAAAATTCATTGACTTCAAGCGGTCAGAAATGGGAAATTCAATGTGCCAGAGAAGAAGGAAAAAAAGTTAGAGGTATTTGGGCTTATTCTGATGACAGAACAAACTTGGAAGGAGTTTACACAAGAGTTTGGACTTGGGATAATATCAAAGAATTTATTGATTCACTTTAATTCCCAACCCTACGCATCCATACACATTGGCAAGTCGCTCAGAGCAGCCGCACAAGCCAAAACTTGCCAAAGAGTATGGCTGCCCCAACGCTGACAGAAAAGAAAATGAAAAAGCACGGGCATACAACATTGTGTATAAGCAATAGCGGGTTCAGTGCTAATTTGAAACATAAAACTATAAATCAAAGGTCGGTGCTATCAGACAGTTTAGTGGCTTAAAATCCGCTACTGCTCATACACGAGACCGTTATGGGCAACCGTAAAACGACACGTAACAGATAAAACAAAATGACAGGAGAAAACGAACATAATTGCATAGACAAGGACGACTTACTGCATAACACCAAATTAAATATTGACAAATTTGGACTTCAAGTTATTATGGTTAGTTCGACAAGTTATTGCCCTTCGTTTGCTTACAGTATTGGTTTGACAGAGACTTATAATCATCCAGAAATTATATGTTTCGGACTTTCTAATGACCTCGGACACGCAATCATAAACGACATTGCTGAATTGATTAAAAACGGAGAGAAATTTGAAGCCGAGAAAATTTCTACTGAAATATTCAAGGACAGCAGAGCAGCATTTATAAAAGTTGACAAAAGAAACATAGACGATTATTTTGGTGCAGCCTTAAACTACTATGGAGACAAGGGTTTTGACGCATTGCAAGTTGTTTGGACAGACCGCAATGACAAACTTCCTTGGGAAGAAAGTTTTGAAGAAAAATATTTGTATAAGCAACCACTTCTTGACAGGAACGCAGACTTTAAATTTTACGAACCTAAAAACTTGACAACATTCACAACCCGACAATGGATTGACGAGAAGAAACCAATTTTAAGAGTGGTTCACGACATTGACGGTGACTGGCAATTTTTGACAGGAGACCAACTACCTGAAGATATAAGAATAGTTGCGTTGGAAGAACTAATTAAACAGGACAAAACATTAAACCAATTGTTTGACCTTGAATATGGAGAAGAGGCCGAGAGAGATTTTATTGGTGGACAATGGACAAGACACAAACTTGAAACTGATGACGAAGAATAGAACGGCAGCCCATAACAACTAAGCTTTCGTTGCGTGCGTAGCACGAACAATGAAAGCGCTGTTGCACGAAACCGGTGAGGTGCCTATGGGGATTGAGTCGGAATTTCAGTTGGATTTGTAGGGTTAGATAGCTCAAAAAGTCCTCTTAGAGTTGTTGAGTAAGTTCCAATAGCCTCTCAATTATAAGTTTTGCAGCCCCTCCAGACTTGTTTTGGAAGGGCTTCTTTGTGTCATGGGCCTGCCTGACCAACGGGTTGGCATAGCTTCGCCCCTCCTGAGGCGGGCAGGCTGCCGACAAAAATCAGGAATTAAAATTGGGTTGATACTGAGGGCAAGACCGCCTTTGGCGGGCCACGCTTGGGCAGGCGCTGGATGCTGACCATGCTTTCCTTCTGACAGCAAGGACAATATCGCGGGTTGAAGCTTTCCAGAATTCTGGGTTCGGGTTCCGGAATCGAAATTCCAAGTTCCCGATGGATTAGCGGAATGGTGAGCTGCTTTGCCGAACTTCCCAATATTCCAAAGTGTCGGATCCGAACCAGTCCTTTGGGCAGAATATGCATGGAGAATCGCCGGATAAACTCCAGATTGTCCAGACTCATCTCCAACTTTTGGGCTCCCTGACGATAGTCTTTGTAGCTGAACCTAGTCTGTGCTGGACCAATGTCCAGAATCCGGTGATTGGAGATCGCTACTTTGTGGGTATACCTGCCCAGGTATTCGAGGACTGCTTTGGGATGTCCAAAGGGCCGCTTGGCATAGACTACCCACTCTTTTTTGAAGAGCTGATCGATCAATTCCTTCTCCGGTATGACTCGGGACTTGAGTGCTTTGACATACTTGGCGCGAAAGACTTTGCTCATCGCCTTGACCGGAAACAGGTATTTGCCCTGAGTTTTGGCTGTCTTCCACCTTCCGCTTTTAGTCAGCCCTCCTCCCGGTACGATGCAGTGCAGATGCGGATGCAGCGTCATGGTTTGGCCCCAAGTGTGCAGAATAGCAATCATTCCGGCTTTTGCCGCTAAGTGTTTGGGGTCTTTGGCAAAGCAGCGGACCGTCTGCCATGCTGCTTCAAACAGACTGTCATAGACGGCCTTGGGCTCATACATCCCCAGCTGATTCAGCGTGTCAGGCAGCGTGAACACGACATGGAAGTAGGGCACAGGAAGCAGTTCGGCTTCCCGCTTGGATATCCATTCCTCCCGGTTCTTACCCTGACACTTCGGGCAGTGCCTGTTCCTACAACTATTGTAGCTGATCCGGGTATTCCCGCAGTCGGTACAGGCATCCACATGGCCGCCCAGATCGGAAGTCCTGCAGCGTTTTAATGCAGAAAGCGTCCGCAACTGCCAGCGGTTGATCTGGGGATGATGCTCCACCTCGGCCCAATGCTGTCGGAGCACCTGAGCCACTTCGTGATTGGCTCTCAACGACGGGACAGATACAGTCGGTCCAATGGACTGAAGGCACGGCACTTGTCGGTCTGGGCTACATGAAGGTAGATCATCGTGGTATCGATGGACTCATGACCCAACAGATCTTTGATCGTCAGAATGTCCAGCCCCTCTTCCAGCAGATGCGTGGCAAAGGTGTGTCTGAGCGTATGCACATTCATCGGCTTTTGGATCCCGGCTTTCTTTTTGGCTTCATTCACCGCCCACTGTACACCCCGCTGGGAATAGCGGGAGTCGAAATCCCCGCCCGCACGGCCTTTGATCTCCCGATCGGCACTGTTGAACACCCAGATATGAGGCTGCTCAGCCTCCAGATAGGCTTTCAGCCCCCGGATCAGGATATCCGCCAAGGGGACGTAGCGGTCTTTCTTGCCTTTGCCATCCTTCACGTGAAGTACTTTCCGGTCAAAATCCAAGTCGGCAATTTTCAGATTCCGGACTTCAAAGCAGCGAAGCCCACAGCCGTACAGCAGGCCGATCAGCACGCGGTGCTTGAGCAGATTGGGAGCTTTGAGCAGTTTGCGAACTTCCTCCTGGCTCAGGACTACGGGAAGCTTTTTGCTCCGCTTAATCGTGGGAAGCTCAATCCGCTTGTCTTTCATACCCTCGATCCGATAGGCGAAGCGAAGGGCATAGACGGTAAACTTGAAGTAGGAATCCGAGGGGGTGTTGTGTCCCCGCTTGACCAGATGCAGGTAATCATTGACCCGGTCGGGATCGACCTCAGTGGGCAATTCATTGAAATGAAGGGCAAGTTTGGCCAGATGACGGCCATAGTTGGTGACTGTACTTTGACTTTTGCCGGCAACGGTAACTTTTTGCTCAAACTTGGCCAGTAGTTCAGCAAATCCAGCTACCTTGGAGCAAGCGGTCTGGAGGAGGTTTTCTTTTTTTTTATGCTTGAAAACGGTTAAGATTGAAACACAAAGTTCCCCTTTTCCGGCTGCTTATCGGAGAAACTACCGCAGGTTTAGTGCAACACGGGTTTTGCGTCAGGCGGGGTGACGTGCAAACTTGGAGCTTTGTGCTTCTATTTAACTTTAGTAATAAATTGAAGCTTTGTGCTCCGAAACCCGCCCGAACGCAAAGCCCGAACCCGTTACCTGCAAGGCTAAAGACCGAACACCAAAAAAAATTGACTGTAAAATTTGAACGAGTTAAGACAATTCATAGAAAAATATACTTCACTTCCGACAGACGAATGGAAGCAAATTTCTATTTGCTTTGAGAAACGGGTAATGGAGAAAGACGAAATTATTTTACAAGAAGGTAAAGTCTGCCGACACCTCTACTTTTTGGAAAGCGGACTACTTCATTTTTACATCAACAAAGAAGGAAATAACATAACAAAGTTTTTTACCGAAGCACCTTATTTTTTTACTTCTCAAGCAAGTTTTAATTCTCAAAAACCAGCAAACGAAAATATTCAATCCATAGAAAAATCAATTGTTTGGCAAATTTCATATCGGCATACTAATGATTTGTATAAACTGAAAAGTTGGACAGACTTTGCGAGAAAAATAATCCAAGAAGTACAGTTTTTTACAGAAGAGATTTTAGAAGAACTGCAAACAGAAACAGCAGAATTTCGTTACAAAAAAATGCTTGTAAACGAACCTGAACTTTTGAAACGAATACCATTAAAAATTTTGGCTTCTTATTTGGGTATTGCACCACAGTCTTTGAGCAGAATTAGAAAAAAATTGGCAACTTAACATAGGTGCAGTAGTTTTTGATTTTTCAGACAGAACTTTGCAAAAAGTTTTAATAAAATACCTGAAAATGAAGCAGAGCAATCATCACTTTAGTTTTACAATTTCTGTAAAAACCACAAAGACCAAAGTTTGGCAGACACTTATTGACGTTCAAAATTGGCACGAGTGGGACACTGAACTTATTGAAGCAAACCTTGAAGGCATTTTTGAAAAAGGTGCAAAAGGAACTATGATACCTAAAACGGGACCAAAATTGAAATTTTACATTTCAGAACTAATCCCTAATCAATCATACACCATCAATACAATTATGCCAGTTGGCGAACTTGTAATTATGCGTAGTTTGACAGAAACAAACAACGAAGTTCATTTTACGGACGATATTGCGTTTACAGGTTTCTTAAAATATGTCTTTGGAATTATGCTTGGCGGACAATTCAGAAAAGTATTGCCAGAAGTAATGAATAACTTCAAACGAATAGCAGAAAATAAATGAAAACAGTAATTTTCGTATGCTTGTTTTCCTTTTTTTCAAAATTACAAGCACAAACAACTGAACCTAAATTGCCTATTGGAAATATCAGGTTAAGTTTTTTGATTTTTCCTCCATTTACCCCATTGTTGACATTGGAAATGCGAACATTTGACAAATTAACGGTTCAATTGGAAACAAATTTTATCAACACACACGGCATCAATTTGAAGTATTTTATAAACGAGAGAATGAACGGACATTTTGTATTTGTAGGAACAGCATTTCTAGAAAGCGATTATTTGCGAAAAGACAAAAACGTAACATTCCTACCTTATGCAGGTTATGGCTATGCTTACCGATTTGGGAAATCAAAGGCTTGGACCTTTGACAGCCGTTTAGGCATAGGCCGAACAATAAATGCAGATAATAACTTAATTCTTCCTGTATTAAAGTCAGGTATTGGACGAACCTTTTAAAAAGTAAAAAGTGATAGCACTAAAAATAGTTTACATAGCAAACATCATTGTAGCAGGTTGGATAAGTATAACTTCTGTTTGCAATCCAAACAAATCAGCATTAACGGTATTTCAAAATGCCTACCAACCGACAGAAGTTATACGACTTGTTGGTTGTTTGTGGTTAGCCATAGCAATTTTATCAATTTTGGGGCTTTGGCGACCTATCTCATTTTCGCCAATACTTTTAGTTCAATTTATTTATAAAGGAACTTGGCTTTTGGTAGTTGCTTTACCAGCAATTAAACACAACCAACCTTATCCGACAGGAATGGCTTTATTCTTTTTAATTTGGGTTTTAGTTTTGCCTTTTGTTATTCCTTGGACAGAGTGGACGAAGTAGTAAGACCGAAAAAAGCCCAGCAGGTAACAATGTATATAAAAAATAGGCGAAATAGTAGTAAAACCAAGGCTTTTGGCTCGTATCAAACTTTGTTCTTAGCCGAAAGTTTAGTGCTTCGAAATCACCTACTTTTCATATACTAACCGTTACCAAGCATTAAAACAAATAAAATGGAAATGAAAAAAATAACGTATCTAATTTTGATTTTATGTATCACTCAATCTTGTATAAAGGTTGACCCTTTTTTTGAGCTTGAAACTAGGCAAAGTTACGAGCCTTTGGAAAGTGCTAATTTACTTACAAGCTCTGAAGTCTCAGAGATAAACAAATTCATTGAAGATAATACCTTTTTTGATGCTGCCATTGTCTTGAAAGATGAAAAGCTAGTTTACGCCTACGGAGACTACCAGCTACCAATGAATTGTGCCTCTGTCAGAAAAAGTATTTACAGTATTCTATATGGTATAGCTCAGGAGCAGGGAATAATAGATACTACTTCCACCTTGCAATCTATTTCATTTGATGATAATAAACAGCCTTTGACTCAAACGGAGAAGTCGGCAAGAATATCAGATTTATTGAAGGCAAGGTCAGGTATTTATCTAAATGCTGGTGGAGAGACAGCTTTAATGAAAGAAAGAAAGCCTCAAAGGGGTACATTCCTGCCAAACGAGCATTTTTACTACAATAATTGGGACTTTAATGCTCTTCCCCAGATTCTGAAACAGCAGACAGGACAACCTGTAGAAGATTTGATTGAACAATGGCTGGCAGAACCTTTGGGAATGTTAAACTACAACTCAGTAAATATTATCTATGAATCGCAGGACAATACGGAACATCCACATTCTCGATTATATATATCTTCCGAAGACTTAGCACGAATTGGGTCAATAGTTTTGAATAATGGATTTTGGGGCAATCAAGAAATAGTATCACAATCTTGGATAGACCAAATGCTTTTCGCCTATTCTAAAGATGGAACTGATAAAGATTTGGATGACGATGACTTCTTTGAAGGATATGGTTTATTATGGTGGTACGATTTGGACACAGATACTTGGTGGGCAAGTGGTTTTGGGGGACAATTTATCATCTTGAACAAAGAAAAAGGAACGGTTACAGTATTGATGAAAAATACATCTAATTCAGCCCCCAGTTTTCTTTGGAATAACGCCACAAGCAGAAATGAAGACCACGAAAATGGCAGTCAGGTAGAACAATTTATTAGCCAATTTATTAATTGAAAACTATGCTTAAATACTTCATTTTATTTTTGATATTTGCCTTTTTTTCTCACAACCTGACCGCTCAAGAAATTGAACGAAGGTCACAAAATGTGTTTTTTGAAATTGGTGGTCACGGATTAATTTACTCCATTAACTACCAAAGACAGATAAAAGGGAACTGGAATGGACGTGGAGGAATTGGTTTCTTGAGAGTGATAGAAAATGAAACCGACAAATACCTTAATTTTTGGTCGATACCATTAGATATACGTCACGAATGGAAATCAAAAAATGAACGTCATGGCTTCGAATTGGGCGTTGGAGTTCAGTTGCTTATCGGTAGTGGAAATATATCCTCCTTCAGAAAAAGGACTGATGTGTTTATCAACCCTAGTCTAATAGCCTCGTACAAGTATTATACAAAGAAAAATATGTTTTTTTCTGCTTCGTTCACGCCTTTTTATGGTACAAGATCACTTACTGAAGAAAGTGGATATTTTGAATTGTACGACCCAATGGTAATCAACGGAACTACAATTCATTTATGGATGGGACTTGGAATTGGATATAAATTTTGAAAGGAATAACGCATGGTAACATTGTGTATAAGCAATAGCGGGTTTAGTGCTATTTTGAAACACAAAATCATAAATCAAAGCTCGGTGCTATCTGACAGTTTAGTGGGTTAAATCCGCTACTGCTCATACACCAAACCGTTGGCAATAATTTAAAACAATAAACATGAAATTAATTAGAGAATTATCTTTATTATTTTTGATTGTATTTATTTCATGCAATCAAGAGGTTAAAATCGACACTAAAATCCCCTTGTCTGATGCTCAGCTCGTTGGAAATGAAATTATTGAAACGGATTTTGGTGACATTCAACTCAACGAAACCTACATTACAAAATCATCCATCCAGACTTTAAATGACCAATTGGCTTTACAAAGAGCTATAGAAGTTTATCAATGGTCACTGCCAATAACCACCTTTGGTATGTGGTATAAAGCCCATTTTGACGTTTACGAAGCTGATGATTTGGATTTTGTGGAGTATGAATCGTTTAACGAAAAAGTAGGTATTGTTACCTCTAACTCAAGCACTCCCTACATTGTTACCTGGCTTGATCTTTCACGAACCGGACCTGTTGTTATCGACTATCCTGCGGGCCCATCTGCCGGTTCTATCATGAACTTCTTCCAACTTTCTATAGCTGATTTAGGTTTTACCGGCCCTGATAAAGGTAAAGGTGGAAAGTATCTTATTATCCCACCCAAGTATGACGCCTCCATTCTGGATATAAAAGGTGTATATGTAATCAATGCCTCAACCAATAAACTTTTTATCGGCACCCGCTTTCTTTCACCAGACCAAGAGCTCAATGATCAAATGAAAGCTCAATTCCTCGTAGGCAAGTACGGGGAGGAACTTAGGCCTGCGCGGTTTATTACAAAAACAGATAAAAGATTTAGGGGACATCCTTTTCGCGGCCTGAAGTATTTTGAATTGGTGCATGAGGTCATTCAAAATGAACCCGTAGCAGAGGAGGATAAAATCTTTAATACGTATATGAAATATTTAGGCATAGAAGATGGAAAACCATTTAATCCCAATGACACACAAAAGCAGTTGTTTACGGAAGCTGCCAATTTAGGCGAACTAATGTGCAGAGCAAACCAGATTATGCCAAGACAGAACAAGCCTTTTTACAAAGGCAGTAGATGGTATAGATTGCTTTCAAATTTTCCGGTTACTAAAACCACACCGGATATATACTTTTTAGATGAAAGCAATGAATATCTATATGAAGCAGTGACCATAACCAGAGGGATGCAATCTAACGAACCAGGACCAGGAACTACAAGCTATCTGACTACAAAAGAGGATGCAATGGGTAATTTTTTAAGTGGTTCAAAAACTTACAAATTACATTTGCCTGCCGGAATCCCAGCCTCTAATTTTTGGTCTTTAGTTCTTTATAGTGAAGATACCCGATGTTTTATTGACAATAAAGATGCTAAGGACAAGTTGCGTGCTACTAGTATAGATTCGAGAGACAAAAACCTGGTAGTGAATTCGGACGGAAGTGTTGACCTGTATATTGGACCAAAATCACCTGAAGGAAAAGAATCCAATTGGCTGCAAACGATACCCGGGGAAGGATGGTTTCCTTTATTCAGAACCTACGGTACCCAACAGGCGTTCTTTGATAAAACCTGGAAAATTGGTCAATTTGAAGTAGTAGAATAAAAACACAATAAATAATCATCAAAATGAAATCAAAATTAAATCGTGCCCTTTTTTTGTGCTTGAGCATTATTATACTCGTTGGATGTGAGCAAAATGGAAGTCAAAATAAACCAAATGAGAACCAATCAAAGCCAGCAAGTGACCCATCATCAGTGCGCATAGCTGAATTTATCCATTGGTATCCAGCAATTGAACAAGCGAAAATGAGGGATGCCTGGCTTAGCGAGAATCAATATGGAGCGTGGACATTTAGCGGCATGGTTACCGCAGATGACCGAACAGTAATTACCCCACAAGCCGATGTAAACTATGGTTACTCGTGGTTTAATATCTCGAATGAGCCCGTTGTTGTCACCATGCCAGAGTACGACAAGTATTATTCCTTATCAGTTTTCGACATGAATCACTTTGTAGAGGTAAAAGTAATGCCCAAAAAGCCGATTGTCATTCGCTTGCCTAGCCAAACATCTCCAATTAAAGATGCTTTGGAGATCGTTATAAATACCTACCAGGGTTTAGCGTTTACCAGGCAGGTGATTGTGGGTAATGAACCCGAGGTTATGGATCTGGCGAAAAATATTACCATTACCGGAGGTGGTGGCGATTTTCCATTTACAATTCCTGAGTTTACTGAAGAAGAGACAGCAGCCGGACTGGAGTTGATCAAAGCATACGGACTTCAACAAAAAGACGGGACAAGACTTTTCGGTTCTCAATTTGAAGGTGTTGGGGATATGGATCGTGCGGCAGGTGTATTTCTTGGCCAGTTGGGAACACAGGCAAGATACGTGCAATATACACAGTATGTAAAAGACCAAAATGGTGAACCGGTAAAAGGAACAGGTACCTATGAAATTACTGTTCCTGCCAATGGTTTAGTTAAAGACTCAAATGGTTATTGGTCACTTACTATATATTCGATGGAAGACCGGTACTTAATCCCAAACTCCAAAAATCGCTATTCATTCACTTCATATGAGGCAAAACCCAACAGCGATGGAACATTTACCTTAAGAATAAACCCAGAGGGTGATGGTGAAAATGCAATTCCAACGGCAGGTGTAGATTTTTACGGTGTTTTTAGAGTATATAATCCCGTTGAAAATTTGACATTCCCTCAAATCGAAAGAAATTAGATTAATGTGAGGTCTCATTTCGAAAAAGAAAAACTATTGCCAACAACTAAGCTTTCGTTGCGTGCGTAGCACGAACAATGAAAGCGCTGTTGCACGAAACCGGTGAGGTGCCTATGGGGATTGAGTCGGAATTTCAGTTGGATTTGTAGGGTTAGATAGCTCAAAAAGTCCTCTTAGAGTTGTTGAGTAAGTTCCAATAGCCTCTCAATTATAAGTTTTGTAGCCCCTCCAGACTTGTTTTGGAAGGGCTTCTTTGTGTCATGGGCCTGCCTGACCAACGGGTTGGCATAGCTTCGCCCCTCCTGAGGCGGGCAGGCTGCCGACAAAAATCAGGAATTAAAATTGGGTTAGTACAGTAGAAAACACTGCCTTTGGCGGGCCACGCTTGGGCAGGCGCTGGATGCTCACCATGCTTTCCTTCTGACAGCAAGGACAATATCGCGGGTTGAAGCTTTCCAGAATTCTGGGTTCGGGTTCCGGAATCGAAATTCCAAGTTCCCGATGGATTAGCGGAATGGTGAGCTGCTTTGCCGAACTTCCCAATATTCCAAAGTGTCGGATCCGAACCAGTCCTTTGGGCAGAATATGCATGGAGAATCGCCGGATAAACTCCAGATTGTCCAGACTCATCTCCAACTTTTGGGCTCCCTGACGATAGTCTTTGTAGCTGAACCTAGTCTGTGCTGGACCAATGTCCAGAATCCGGTGATTGGAGATCGCTACTTTGTGGGTATACCTGCCCAGGTATTCGAGGACTGCTTTGGGATGTCCAAAGGGCCGCTTGGCATAGACTACCCACTCTTTTTTGAAGAGCTGATCGATCAATTCCTTCTCCGGTATGACTCGGGACTTGAGTGCTTTGACATACTTGGCGCGAAAGACTTTGCTCATCGCCTTGACCGGAAACAGGTATTTGCCCTGAGTTTTGGCTGTCTTCCACCTTCCGCTTTTAGTCAGCCCTCCTCCCGGTACGATGCAGTGCAGATGCGGATGCAGCGTCATGGTTTGGCCCTGCCTTTGCCGGCAGGCAGGCCCAAGTGTGCAGAATAGCAATCATTCCGGCTTTTGCCGCTAAGTGTTTGGGGTCTTTGGCAAAGCAGCGGACCGTCTGCCATGCTGCTTCAAACAGACTGTCATAGACGGCCTTGGGCTCATACATCGCCAGCTGATTCAGCGTGTCAGGCAGCGTGAACACGACATGGAAGTAGGGCACAGGAAGCAGTTCGGCTTCCCGCTTGGATATCCATTCCTCCCGGTTCTTACCCTGACACTTCGGGCAGTGCCTGTTCCTACAACTATTGTAGCTGATCCGGGTATTCCCGCAGTCGGTACAGGCATCCACATGGCCGCCCAGATCGGAAGTCCTGCAGCGTTTTAATGCAGAAAGCGTCCGCAACTGCCAGCGGTTGATCTGGGGATGATGCTCCACCTCGGCCCAATGCTGTCGGAGCACCTGAGCCACTTCGTGATTGGCTCTCAACGACGGGACAGATACAGTCGGTCCAATGGACTGAAGGCACGGCACTTGTCGGTCTGGGCTACATGAAGGTAGATCATCGTGGTATCGATGGACTCATGACCCAACAGATCTTTGATCGTCAGAATGTCCAGCCCCTCTTCCAGCAGATGCGTGGCAAAGGTGTGTCTGAGCGTATGCACATTCATCGGCTTTTGGATCCCGGCTTTCTTTTTGGCTTCATTCACCGCCCACTGTACACCCCGCTGGGAATAGCGGGAGTCGAAATCCCCGCCCGCACGGCCTTTGATCTCCCGATCGGCACTGTTGAACACCCAGATATGAGGCTGCTCAGCCTCCAGATAGGCTTTCAGCCCCCGGATCAGGATATCCGCCAAGGGGACGTAGCGGTCTTTCTTGCCTTTGCCATCCTTCACGTGAAGTACTTTCCGGTCAAAATCCAAGTCGGCAATTTTCAGATTCCGGACTTCAAAGCAGCGAAGCCCACAGCCGTACAGCAGGCCGATCAGCACGCGGTGCTTGAGCAGATTGGGAGCTTTGAGCAGTTTGCGAACTTCCTCCTGGCTCAGGACTACGGGAAGCTTTTTGCTCCGCTTAATCGTGGGAAGCTCAATCCGCTTGTCTTTCATACCCTCGATCCGATAGGCGAAGCGAAGGGCATAGACGGTAAACTTGAAGTAGGAATCCGAGGGGGTGTTGTGTCCCCGCTTGACCAGATGCAGGTAATCATTGACCCGGTCGGGATCGACCTCAGTGGGCAATTCATTGAAATGAAGGGCAAGTTTGGCCAGATGACGGCCATAGTTGGTGACTGTACTTTGACTTTTGCCGGCCACGGTAACTTTTTGCTCAAACTTGGCCAGTAGTTCAGCAAATCCAGCTATCTTGGAGCAAGCGGTCTGGAGGAGGTTTTCTTTTTTTTCATGATTGAAAACGGTTAAGATTGAATCAAAAAGTTACCTCTTTCCGGCTGCTTATCGGAGAAACTACCGCAGGTTTAGTGCAACACCGTGTTTAAGTAATTGCCGGGTGTTGTGTCCCTATTCAAATCGCTTTCTTAATTTCGTACTTATCGGGGGAGAGTTGCGCTGCAGGTCGGGTTTAACATTCCGTTTCACTTCATTTTTAAACCCTCCTACTCCGGCAACTCCTTAAACACAAAACGTTATGCCTAATGCTAAAAGACGGCAATGACAGTAACCTATGACAAATACTATCAGACAGAAAACTTATTCGGAGAGCCTTATCCTGAATTGATCGAGTTTTTTAGTGGATTTCCAACGAAAGGGAAAGTACTGGACCTAGGTTGCGGACAAGGAAGAGATGCAATTGCTTTGGCGAGACTTGGCTACTCTGTGACAGGAATTGACAACTCAAAAATCGGTATCAATCAAATGAAGGAAATCGGACAAAATGAAAAATTGGATTTGGATGGGCAAGTCGGAGACATTTACACTTTTGACCGTTTTGGTGAGTTTGACTTTGTTCTATTGGATAGTATGTTTCATTTCGCCAAGAAGGACAGAGAACAAGAAATAGAACTGATTAAAAAAATCGTTTCGGATATGAGAAACGGATGCCATGTTGTCTTTTGCATTCAGGACACAGGAAATAAAGTCCAAACTCTCAACAAAGCAATTGACTTTGAAAGAAAACAAAAACGATTTATCGACAAGGACTTCAAGTATGTTTTTGAAGATAAAGACAGCGGAAATAAATCTGAAACAGATTATCGTATGATCGTAATTGAAAAATAAAGAACAAGACTAAGCACCAAATCGGGTATAGCAAATGCGTGCTTACTGCTTAATTAATGAAGGCATTTCAACTAAATAACATTCGGGCTAGTGGACAAAGATTTGGTTTCAAAATCCAGCACTTGCCATAGCCAGGGCCGTTAGAACATCAAGCCTGTTTCTATTCCTTAGTGGGAATTCTCCCATACTCCCTCACCGAAAAGCCAATCATCCACCAGCTTACCCAAGCTACATAAGTGTACATTTCGGCATTGGCCGTGAATAGGGGCAAAAGTAAGCCAACCTTTGTAGCTGCTCCGACAAAGGCAATCCGAGCCTTGGGTGTAGAATCTGTTCCGTAAAAAACCCGCAGGCTTAGTACCACCCCAGAAGCTAGTATCAGGATATACAATAGCATCCCAATCCAGCCCAACTGCACCCCGTAGATCAGAAACTGGTTTTCTCCCCCTACCCGAAGTTCATCCGTGACACTTCCGGCATTGCCACTCATGGCCAAGCCTATCCCCAAGGGATTGGCAACCATAGAATCTAAAGCCAAAAGCCACTCCACCACGTGACCGATGCTGGAGGTATTTTCGAATGTGAGTGTATCGATCACGAAAAAGTAAAAGTCCTCAGAGGCAAAAAAGACCACATAAATACCAAATGCCAATAAGGCCAAAAAGCCCGCACCGATCAGTTTGTAGAGTCGAAAAACCAAGGCGATAAAGAAAATCATCACGAAAAAGGCTCCAAAGGCTGCTCTCGAAGCGGAAAAAACCAAACTGCCCAAAGAACAGGCCATCACCAGGAGGTAGAGCCAGTTGTATTCTCTTTTGCTGGTCAAAAACCAGATCAATCCTGCCGCAAAGCCCATCAAAACCGAACTGGCCATTTCCAGAGGATCCGAAAAGAAACTCGCCAATCGCTTGGTCACCGCTTGGGTTTCAAAGGTCCAGGTCAGACCAAAGTTCCCTGTGGGCTCAATGTCATTGATCGCAAAATTGTAGAGTGCATAGCCCGTAAACTGCTGCAAGTGGGCATTGAGCAGGAAATTTTCTACCAGATTGACCAGAAAAGCCCCAATAGCTACAAAAAAGATAATCTTGAAAACCCGCTGAATTTCGAAGTCTGAAAAGGTAGTATTTCTCCCCAGAAAATAAACCAAGCCGGGAATCAGCATGCTTTTGAAATACAGCGCCTTATTCAAAAACGAGGCCTGCCCGATGGGAAGCAAGAGATAGCCAAAGGCCAAACTCAGCAATGCCAAGAAGAACCAATCCGTAGACTGCAACCGGAAGGGATACTCGGCGATTTTCCGATGATAAAGGACAAATACCAGCAGCCCTACCAAGACCACCAGCTCCTTGAGGATTTGAAATATACTCACCACGGCAGCCGATTGAGTGGCTAGGTACACCACACTCAAGCTGGTAATGTAAAATGGAAGAAATGCGGCAAGAAAGAAGATGGCATAAGTCCATTTTCCCTGAAAAACCATCTTTTCCAGTGTCCAGAGGAATCCTACCCCTACCGCCAATGCGATCAATAGAAAGACGATCAGGGCCATTTTGGAGCGGGTTTAATCGGGGTAAAAAGGCCATCTTTGATTCCTTTGGCCACAGCTTTGAGCTTTTGAAAACGGCCTCGAAGCAGGAAATATCCCATCCAAAGCGTAAATCTCCCCAAATTATAGATGAATCCTAAAGGAATATTCTGATTTCGAATTAAGAATAATTGATTGCGCACATGGAAATAAAACACCTTTGCACTCAAGGTTCCTTCAGAGTGTGACTTTTTGGAGGAAGCTCCGGCTTCATGGTAGATTTTTGCTTCAGGAACCAACCCGATTTCAAAGCCCTGATTCCGAATTCTCAGGGACCATTCCACATCTTCGAAATAGGCAAAATACTGCTCATTGAGGAGTCCTGATTGTAGAATGGCTTCTCGAGTAAGCAACATGCAGCAGCCAGTCGCCCAGTCTAGTTTTTTCGAAAATGGCTGATAATTTTTTAAGGTTTTTCGGTCCCCTAGGGTTTTGGCACGACCGAGCAGGGAGATGAATTTTCCACCGGCCGACCAGATTTTTTCGGGTTCATCCAAAAAGCAAATCATTGGCTGCAGCAGGCCTAGTTTGGGATTTTTTGAAAAGGAAAGCATCATTTTTCCCAAAAAATCCTGCTCCACCAGGGTATCATTATTTAGGAGCATGAGGTGAGAAAAACCCATTTCTAAGGCTTTTCTGATGCCTACATTGTTTCCTCCCGCAAAACCCAGATTTTGCTCATTCTCCAAAAGCACAAGCTTTGGAAATTCCTTCTTCAGCACCTGTCCTTCGGGTTTTTTGGAGTCATTATCCACCAAAATCACCTGAAAATCGGGATAGTCTACTTTTTCCAAAGAGCTTAGGCAGGCCCGGGTAAATTCCTGCCCATTCCAATTGACCAAAATGATCGCTACCGAAGAGTCAGGTGTAAAAGCCACGGATTAGCTCTTTTTTGTGCCGATACAGCAGCGTGAGACAAATCAAAAACACGACGATCTCGGTGGAGATAATTCCGATACAAAGGCCAAGGCCTCCCAAATAGCTGGTCAGAATCGCCGAAACAACGATCATGTAAACACACATCATCCAGCTGGCTTTAAACAGCAACTCCTTCAGGTCTGCTACCAAAAGCAGAGTTACATTTCCCACATTCAGGCAGGCTAAAAAAGGAACTGCCGCGAGGATTTTCAGATAAATCACCGACTCCTGCAAGTCTGTTCGGGAAAGAACCCTGATGATCCAAGGCGCTGTAAAATGTGCCCCTGCCGAAATTACCATTCCAGCCAAAAGCACCCGCAGATAGACATTTTTTAGAAAGCGGAAAAAGCGTACCGGATCTTCCTTGTGAAGTTTGGACGCATTGGGAAAAATGGCCTGAATGATCAAAGCAGGAAATAGTCTCAAAACCATCACCACTCGCTCCGCCAAGCTATACATGCCCAAGGTCTCAGCAGCAGAGAAGAAGCTCAGAATAATCAGTCCTCCATTAATAGAAATATGACTGGCCAGATTGGAAAAGAAAAGCAGGATGTTTTCCTTCAGGCTTTGGTAAATGGCCGAAAACTCAGGTCGATAAAACCTGATACCCATAAATGTATGGATGTAAAAAAGGAGCATCAGATTGATAGAAAGTCCAAAAAATCCCAACATAAAGTTCACCCACTGGCTTTGCTCCGGACTGTGGATAAAGAGCACAATGCCCATCAAAAAGAGGAGTTTAGAGAAAATATTGGCGATAGAGACGAGTTTCATTTTTTCCATCCCCTGAAAAAACCACAGCGGCAAGGTCGCTTCAGAAAACAGGAGTAGGGAAGAATAAACCAGAATAAGCCGATATTCCTGAAATAGATTGAATCCAAAAGCCCCGATGAAAATGACCAAAGTCGCAAGCAAAGCCAGGATGATTTTGCCTGAGAAAACATTGGATACCAAGTGGGATAAGGAATCTTTGTCCTCCTGATTGATGGCCACTTCTCTCGGGGCACTGAGATTGTACCCAAAACCGACCAGGATATTCAGCAGAATGATCACTGAAAGCGCCAAATTGACCAGTCCAAACTGATCCACCCCGATGCTTTGGATGAGCAGAGGCATGGTAATGATGGAAATCAGCACATTGGAGGACTGGATGATCGCCAGAAACAAAAAGTTCTGAATCGACTTGTTTCGGATAAAATTACTGAGCGGAAGTAAGGTGAGTTTTTCAAACATGGCAGCTTGGGTTTAGCTTTCCTGCACATGTTTTTGATACAGTCTGCGGAAGTAGAGACCAAAAAGAACGAGGAGACCTGTAATGACCGCCCCCAATACCATTCCCTTGACGAGTCGGATCTCGGACCGCTTCAGGGGAAATCTCGGGGAGTCGATGATCTGGATCAAAGGCGAATTATTGCGGTGATTGACTTTCGCGATTTCCAAGTTTTTGACGATTTCCTGATAGACGGCTCCCGTCGCTTGCACATCGATCTGTCGCTTCCGGCTTTCCACAGTGGCACTGTTGAGCAGGGGATTAGCATTGGGAACGCGGTCCTGAGCCGTGGCATAAGCCCCTATACTTTCGTCCAAAATAGCCCGAACGGAATCGGCCTGAGACTGAAGGATGGAGAGATTTTCTCCGGTTTTTTTGGTTTTGGTCTCGAAGTAAAAGGTATTCACCTTGTTCACCAGCGTTTCATTGAAGACCTTGGCGAAAGGTTCGTCTTTTGAAGAAATGCTCACCTGAATGATGCTGAGCTTTCGGTCAGGCTTGGTCACGGACAATTGCCGCTCCCGGATCAGCTTGGCCACCTCTTTGACGACCGAGTCCTGTGCTACGGAAAACTGCCCCCTGGAGATAGAAAAGTCCATCGAGGGGATATCCACTTTGGAAGCCCATTTCTTATCCAGTTCCTCAAACTCTACAAAGCGATCGATCAGGAGTTTTTCCCCATCAAAGGGACTGAGCAAAGTCTCCCCGAGCATTCGGTCAGACTTGTACAGTTCCATGATATTGTCCCCCTGGAAAAGCCCGCTGGTACTTCCTAAAGAGCCCAAGTTCACTCCCACCAAAGAAGCCAGTCCGGACATCTGACTGATCCCTCCGGCATCTCCCTCTTCCAAAACAAAAGAGGTTTCAGCATGAAAAACAGGTTTTTTGAAAATAGATACCAAGGCACCTAAGGCCAGACCAATTATCCCTGCTGCGAATAAGATTTTCCATTGGGAAAGAAAAAAAGCAAACCAATCGCGAATATTCTGGACAACTTCGCGAAGGGTAAATTGGCTATCGGAAAAGTGCTTATTCTCTGTCATGGCTGGTTCCAGTTGATTTGCGAAAGTACCAAAGCCAGAGTGGCCAAGCCGGTCGTAATACCCACTACATCTCCCAAACGAAGCGGAACTCTCGGCCCTTTGGTAGGTACGATCACTTCTGCTCCAGGCTCGACTGTCGGATAATTTCGAATTCCCAAAAAGCCTTTGGTCCGCTTCACCGCTCCGTTGGCATAGACCACATAGGTCTGCTTTCGATTGGCTCTTCGCTCAAATCCTCCTGCCCCGTTGATGTAGTATTTTAGTCCTCTGCCGCTTTCATGTCTCAGGGTAGTCGGATAGACTACGTCTCCTCTCATTCGGACTGTCTGCAATAGCTTGGGCACAGCCAAAATGTCTCCTTCTTCCAGAAGCAGATCTTCAGCAGAGCCCGGATTTTGGAGGATTTTTTCCAGATTGATGGCGACTGCTTCAGACTCTTTCAATTTCACTGCAAATCCCGGAGTACTGACTGCGATCTGATCCAAAGATTCTCTTTTTGCATTGGAAAGCAAGGAATCCACGGGATTGGTTTTTTCCTTGGGCAAATCCCTGAATAGGCGCTGCAACAATTCTTCCTGGGCTTCCGAGTTGTTGGGGTCTTCCAAAAGTTTGAGTCGGAGCGCCTCCAGATTTCTCTGTCGGCGGATTTGCTCGGATTCGGTATTGAAAAATTCGGTCCTTCGAATCAAGGTAGCCCCTTTGGCATAGGCAAATTGGTTCAGACCACCCGCCCGGTTGACTAGGTCAGAGACCCGTTCCAGGCTGGTTTCGATGGCAAAAATTCCCGGTGAATTTACCTGACCCTCTACCGCCACCAGTTTCTGCATATTGAAATTGGCCCTTTTTCTTACAATCACCTGATCGAAGGGCTGAAGCTCAGGGGCATCTGAGCGGAAAGACAAATCAGGATTGACAGCAGTGGGAATAATGTCCGCCAAAGTGCCCAAATCCGCATCTTCCAGCCTTCTGGCGATTTCGATATCCTGGGTGTTCGCAGATTCCTGAAGGCCTCCCGCCAATAGAATCAATTCCTCAGGAGTCATTCCAGCTGAGTAGGGATAGGTGCCCGGTCTTTTTACCTCTCCCAAAATCTGAACATAACGCTCATTTTGGATATCGTAAATGGAGTAAATGCGAACCACATCTTCCCGCTGAAGGATGATATCCGGTTGAGTGCCGTCTAGAATCGCTTTCAGGTTTACCTCGATGATTTCCGAGCTCAGATTGTCCCGTGTTCTCAAGATACTGGCTCTTTGGGTATAAGCATCACCTTTGAGGCCTTCCGCATTTTTGAGGAGTTGGGTCAGTGTAAGTCCTTCAGTCAAGGAGAAAGTGCCCTGTCTGAAGACAGCCCCTTTGATCTGTACCCGGTTGGCGTATCGGTCCAATATTCGACCCACAGTGATTTCGTCTCCCCCTTGGAGGAGAAACAGGCCAAATTGATTCTGATAGATATCCGATACCGAGCGCTGATTTCCGGTAATTCGGGAAATCCCGATCCGGTCACGGAAAGCCAAATCCGTAAAACCTCCCGCATAACCCAGTAAATCCTCAAGATTGTCACCGGGCTTGGCTTCAAAAGTCATGGGGCGCTTCACCTCTCCGGATACTTTCACCCGGGCAAGGTAGGGCTTGACCAAGATCACATCCTGATCCTGAAGCTGAATATCCAGATTGGCAGTTCCTTTGGTCAGGAGCTCGTACACATCGATTTCAGCCACTTTTTTGTTATTCCGGATCAGTTCGATGGCTCGAAGAGTCCCGTTTTCGTTGGGCCCGCCTGCTGCATAAAGTGCATTGAATACTGTGGAAAAAGCACTAAGCGTGAAGGTACCCGGCAGCCTCACCTCATTTAGAATATGGACTTTGATGGTTCGGACATTGCCCAAAGTGACTTGGAGGAAGGTATTTGGACTGCTCCCGCTGAGACCGGGATAGAATCGGCTCACCCGGTTTTTGATCAATGCGGTGGCTTCTTCGAGGCTTTTGCCTGATACCGATACCGGACCGATATTGTCCAGAAGGATAAAGCCTTCAGGGTTTACTGTGGCTTCGTAGTATTTCTCAGACTGTCCGTAGATATCCACATAGACCAAATCTCCGGGACCCAAAACATAGCTTTTTGGAGTAGCCTGATTCAGACTGGGCTCAAAGCTGAGTCTTCTGTTTTTTTGGTAGAAAAGTGAGGAACCAAAAATGGTCTCGCCCCCCGAACTATCGGGAATTTCTTGGTATTGGGCGATTCCTTGGGTGATTTCGTTGAGATCAACCTGCTGTCTAGGCTCTCTTTTGGAGACCGAACCCATCCGGGTAGCAGAGCCAGTGGTGTCCAAGGATTCTATTCTTCTTCTCAGTTTTTCCACTTCTGCAGGAGGCATGCCTCGCATTTGGGCCATCTGCAAAAACTCTACTGTACTCAATCCGGCCGCATTTGCTCTTTGGATCAATTCCTCGATTTGTGCGTCACTGAGCTCATCCACCTGAATGGTGGAAATATCCATAGACTGCTGGGAAAAAGCTTGAGGACTAAGGAAAACCGGCAAGGAAACCAAGGCAAAAAAGTACCAGATTCTTTTGAATAAAGTCATGGGCAAAAGACTGTTGCAGGTGAATTAAGGGCAAATCAACCACTAAAAATCCATCAATTTCTTAATTCTACCAAATTTGATGCTAAAAACCCCCATCACTCCACTTGTTACTCGGTGCAATTCCGGCAGATTTCGATCTGACTCCGGTCCTGAAGCAGTTGGTCACGAAATGAAAAATAGGAGGGGGATTCCCAGATTTCCTGCATGCTTTGGTCTTGAAGATTTCCCATGACATGCCGGGCATCTTTGTCAAAACAGCAGGGTACCACCTTCCCGTCCCAAGTGACTACAGCCCCTTGCCACATTCGCCAACACTTATTTTCGATCTTTTTCTTAAGCTTCCATTTCCCTTTTCCGTCTGGAATGTAGCGGGAATACCCTAAGTCGGATGGAATCAACTCCGAGCCCTCTTCATAATCATAGATTTGGGTGTTTTTCAGCTGAAGCTCGTCTACCCCCACTTCTTGAGACCAGGCTTTGAGTTCGGGGATTTGGTGCTCATTTTGTCCGGTGACCAAAAATTGAAGAATGACTCTTGGAAACATTTTCCCTTGAGCCTTCCTTTCTTTCAGCAAAAGTCTCAAGCCCTTTTCTACTTTCTCCAGATTCCCTCCTACCCGGTATTTTTCATAGACTACCTGAGTGACGCCGTCCATGGATACGATCAGCTGACGAAGTCCGGAAGAAAGTATTTTTTGCACCGTACTTTCGCTGAGGTAATGAGCGTTGGTAGAAGTGGAGGTGAAAATTCCGGCGGAATTTGCGAAGGAGACCATTTCCAAAAACCTTGGATTCAGGAAAGGCTCTCCCTGAAAGTACAAGTGAAGCCAGGTAAGCCGATTTCTGGTCTGAGTGATGATCCGTTCAAATAGCCCATCCTGCAGCATGCCTGTAGGTCGAGTAAAGGAACGCAGGCCTGATGGGCATTCTGGACAGCGGAGATTGCAGCTGGTGGTGGGCTCAATGCTTAAAGTGGTCGGCTGACCCCAAAGGATGGGTTTGCCCAGCCATCGGCTGAGGTGAAAGGAAAAGTAGAGTTGCAGGAAATTGGCAACTTTGGAAAAGCTCAAAAAAGAAAAAAAGGCCTTCGCGGTAATCCATCGGTTTTTCACGCTGAAAAATACACCGAATTGCCGGGAGGTTAAAACGAAAGACGCTTAACCTGCCGGGAGAATCTTCGTTGGTTTCGTCAGGCTTTGTTTACTTTGTCAAAAAAATCGTCTTCATGAATAAAATCCGACTTGGCATAATTGCTTTTTTGATGGTTTGGATGGGTTCCTGTCAAAAGAAAACCGAGGAATGCGCCATTGACGCAGAACTGCTTGGTGAACCGTTGGAATTGGAAATAACGCGGCTGGAGGATGAGTTTTTTCAGGCTAAGACGCCCTTGGATTTTGCCTATTTGCTGGAAAAGTATCCTGAGTTTGCAGATCAGTTTTTGGAGCAAGACCTCTATTTATCTCAGGATTCCTTGATTTCCAATCTAGTTCAGGTTCACGGAGACCCAGGGCTCAGATCCCTTTATGATTCGGTCAAAGTGGAGTTTGAAGACCTTTCCTGGTTGGAGACCGATTTGGAAAATGCCTTTCGATACATCCGATTTTACTTCCCGGATTTCAAAGCTCCAAAGGTCTATACTTTCGTGTCGGGCTTTGGTTCTGACCTGTTGGTTTCAGAGTATATGTTGGTGATCGGTTTGGATTATTTTCTTCCTTCAGATCACAGCTTTCAGCCGGATTTGCCCATTTACATCGCTGAGCGATATCAAAGGGAATATTTGGTTCCGATGATTGTTTTGGCCATTTCCTCGCGATACAATCAGACCAATCCTCAGGACAAGACTCTGCTCTCAGAGATGATCTATTACGGCAAGTCCTATCACTTTGTCAAATCCATCCTTCCCTGCACTTCAGATCAGTTTATCATTGGTTACACCCCTGAGGAGATCGAAGAATGCTGGGCCAATGAGGAGTATATCTGGTCTCATTTTGTAGAAAATGAACTCTTGTATGAGACCAATCCATTCGAAATCCGCAAGTACATAGGAGAAGCTCCATTCACTGACGCGATCAGCACAAAAGCTCCGGGTAGGTTGGGGAGATGGATGGGCTGGAATATCGTGGATGACTACCGCATGAATCAGCAGATCGATTTAGCCGTCCTTATGGGTGAACCCGACGCGGAGAAAATATTCAGGCAGTCCGAATATCGACCTCGTCGCCCTGAGTAAGATTGGCTTTCTTGGGGCGGATTACCTCGATAAGTCTGGATACCGCCAATTCTCTGGAAAAATAGGTCTCGGCCAACTTTCGGCTGCGGATTCCCATGGATTTCAATTCCTCCTTGTTCTGCTCCAGATTCTCCAGTTTGGCGAAAGCTTTTTCCATTTTTCCCGGAAGGCAGGAAATCCCGATTTGGTGTGTTTTGACCAAATCATAGACCCAGCCTTTGTGATTGACTAAAATCGGCTTTCCTGCTGCGAGGGCATCGAAAAACTTGTTTGGGCTATTCGTCTTCAGCACAGGGAGATGCGCAAAAGAAATCCAAGCCAAATCAGAGACAGAAAGGATCTGATTGACTTTTTCCTTGGGCCCAAAAGGAATAAAGTGTACCTGATCCAATCCTATTTCCTGTGCTTTCTTTTTGAGAATTTGCTCATGGCTACCTTTACCCATGATGAGAAAATTCCAGTTTTTACCCTCATTTTTTGCCATCTCTGCAAGTAGGAGGAGCTCCTCTACGGCATTGACTTGACCCAAAGCGCCTGTATAGCTGATGGTAAGGCCATCCGAAAGTCGGAATTCCTTCAAGAGGTGCCCGTCTTTTTCCTGAGGAAAAAAGGTTTCCAATGATGAAAAATTGGGAATTAGGGCAACTGATTTTGCGGGACTGATATTTTTCAGGTGTGCGGCGATACCCGGAGACAAGGCAATTAGGCCCATGGACTGATCATAGATTCTTTTTTCCAGCCGATAGAGGGCTTTTTTCAGAAAATAATTTCTGATAGCGCCCACCTGAATCGGAGCTTCCGGCCAAAGGTCCCTGACCTCAAAGAGATAAGGAAGAGCAAGTGTTTTTTTAGCCCAAAGGCCAATCAGTCCGGTAGTCAAAGGAGTCGAGGTGATGTAGAGCAAATCTGGCCTGGAAAGCTTTTGAAGCAGTTTTTTAGCCTTCCAAACGAAGCTGAAAAAGGCAAGCGTCCGTTTGGCAAAACCAAACTTCTGATCATAGGGAGCAGACAAATAATGGACTTTGATCCCGTCAATCCATCGCTGATCGTAGTGAGGCAAATCATGAGCAGTGATCATTTCCACCTCAAAACCCGCATCCACCAAGCCTTTGGCAAGGTGGTAGGACCGCACGGCCCCGCCTTCTTCCGGGGTGCGAAAATACTGGTGGATGTAGATGATTCTCATGCTCGGTGCAATTTCATCCATTCTGCTAAAAGAAACAGGTTATAAAGGGTTAAAAAATGGACTTTCACCTGTTTCTCCGGATTCCTGCAAAAATCTGCCACGTCAGGGGGAAGCTCTTTTGCCGCAATGGGAGCGAAATCCCGAATGGAAGCAAATACCCTTTGGGCAAAGGGTCCGTTTTCCCCTAGCCATTCAGCCAAAGGCAACCCAAAACCAAACTTTCGCCTGGAGGCGATCCAACCCAAGTTGAGGTCCTCAAGGCTTTGTTTGATCCATGGTTTGCCCAAAAGGGCTTTTGGATCTTCCACACTTCTCCAAATCGAGATCATTGATGAATCCAAATAGGGAGATCTTCCTTCTATTCCATGGGCCATCAGGGCATTGTCCTGTATTTTCAATACGTCCTGTACCAAATAGACTTTCCGGTCAAAATCCAAAGCCTGCTTGTAAGGGCTGAGATGGGAATCAAAAATCCGGAGATAGTCCTCCAGAAGTTCTTTGGGCGGATTTTGAAGGGCTGCGAAATTCATAAAAGTGATCCTTGGGTCAGCATCGATACCTTGCATAAATTTTTTCCAAGTCCTTCCCAAGGGCCATTTGCTCAGAAATGGTGCTATTTGGCCCCAAAAACTTGGATATTTCAAATACTGAAAAAAGGCTTGATGGCGCTGATATCCACCCCAAAGCTCGTCTGCCCCAGCGCCCGAGGCGAGGACTTTCACTTGGTTTTTGGCTTGGTCCCCGATCAACCAAGTAAGGAAGCCAGCCGAATCCCCAATGGGCTGATCCACACCTTGAAGGTATTCATCCCAGCGATCAAGAAAAATTTGCTGGGAGACCGCTACCAAATGATGCTCGGCAGGGACTTGCCGAACCAATTGTTTGGCAAAAGTGGCGTCCGAATATTTTTTCCGGTACTTTTTCTCCACCTCGATCGTATAGGCCGGCAGGGGAATTCCTGTCTCCTTATACCACAGCGAATAAATCAAAGAACTATCCGCTCCTCCGCTAAGTAGGATCCCGTGTGGGACATCTGCGTGAAACTGCCGCTGAACTGCTCCACTCAGGCATTGGATAAAGGACTTCTGGTCAGGTGCAGCCTGTTGTGGTTCTGGATCGGGCAAGGTATCCCATCTAAAAGTGCTATGCTGGGAAATTTTACTGAATCTACCCGGTTTCCAGGGTCTTATTCCTTTGAAAAAAGTCTTTTCAGGGATAGGACTTCGGAGGTAGAAATAGGGTTGGATTTGATGGGTATCCAGTTCAGCTTGAGTAAGTCTGGAAAGACTTCTGGTTTCTGAAGAAATTGCCAGCGTGTCTGGATTTTGGGAGAAATACAGAGGTTTTTCCCCGTTTCGGTCTCTGGCTACCACGACAGACTGATCGATCAGATTCACAAAAAGAAGGGAAAACATGCCCTCCAGATTTTTTAGTCCATCTACCCCAAAGTATCTGAGGTAATGCAATAAAACCTCGGTATCTGATTGGGTGAGAAACTCGACCCCCATGCGGGTCAGGAGCTTTTTCAATTCCAAAAAATTATAGATCTCCCCATTCCAAATCAGTAGGCTGTTGCCGTCAGGAGCCCAAAAAGGCTGGTCCGCATCCGGTCCGGGATGGAGGATCTTCAGACGGTTTACCCCAATCCACAAGCCTGGCCAAGGTGAATAAACGGCCTGCTGATCAGGACCCCGGTGATGGGAATCAGAGACCATGGTCTGGATGGCGACTTCATTGGCATCCTTTCCCCAAATCAGATGAATTCCGCACATCAGCCTTCTCCTTCCTGCTTTTGGATTTGCTTCAGGTTTTTCTCAAAATACCTGCAAAGATGAGTGATTTGGCACTCTTCGCACTTAGGCTTCCTGGCCAGGCACGTGTAGCGCCCATGGAGAATCAGCCAATGATGGGCTTTGTGGATGTACTGCTTGGGGATATGTTTGACCAATTGTTTTTCGACTTCCAGAGGGGTTTTTGCTGTCATTGGGACTAAGCCCAAGCGCCGGGAAACGCGGAAAACATGGGTGTCTACCGCCATATTGGGCTGTTGCCAGACCACGGAGGTGATGACATTGGCTGTTTTTCTTCCTACTCCGGGAAGTTTGACCAGTTCCTCTACCGTCGAGGGAACTTCCCCGCCAAAGTCATCGATCAGCATTTTGCCCAGCCCGATGAGGTGCTTGGTCTTGTTGTTGGGGTAGGAAATGGATCGGATATAGGGAAAAAGCTCGTCGAAATGAGTCGCAGCCAAATGGGCGGCAGTGGGAAAATGCTTGAATAGCTCTCGGGTCACAATATTGACGCGCTTGTCAGTACACTGGGCAGAGAGCACCACCGCCACCAAAAGCTGGAAGGGGTTGTCGTATTCCAGCTCAGTCTCGGCGACCGGCATATTTTCAGAAAAGTGATGGATAATAGCCTCGTAGCGTTGTTTTTTGAGCATTTCTGATTGGATCAATTAATCGGGAGGGTAAGATAAGGAATCTTTACTTTTAAGAGATTAAGACTAATGAACTGTTACTCTTGAATTCAAGTTTTAATCCTGAATTTGGATATATTTAAAGAAAAAAGTCATGGAAGCCATCCTATTAAAAAGCAAGACAGAGGAGCAAATTAGCCTTATAAAAGAGTTTGCTAAAAAGCTGGGAATAGAATTTTCTGTGATTAATGAAGAGGTTTTAGAGGATATTTCAATGGCAAATGCCATCGAAACCGGAAAGTCCAAAGACTACATTTCTTCTGAGGATTTTTTAAATGAACTGAAGAATGAAAATTCTGGTCGATAAGACTTTTCAGAAAGATTGGAAGAAAATCAAGGATAAGGACCTAAATCAGAAGTTGATTGAACTCCTGGAAAAGGCTCAAAAGGCAAGTCAGCTTTCGGAATTGCCCCAAATAAAGAAATTGGCTGGGAGTAATCATTTTTTTAGGATCCGCCTTGGGGATTTTCGAATCGGACTGGAGTTGGATGGGGAGATTTTGATTTTTGTCCGGATATTACACCGAAAAGAAATTTATCGTTATTTCCCCTGATTCAATGAAAAACCTTTTTTTCCTATTTCTGATTTCATTTGTGATACAATTGGGTTTTGCCCAATCGAGACCCAGAGAATTGGGTATTCCCTTTGGAATTTTGCCCTCAGGAGCACTCAATGCCATTACCGATGTACCCGGAGTGAAGGTCGGTCATCTGACCAAAATTGAGGGAAGTGATGTTCGAACCGGGGTGACTGCGATTTTGCCCCATGGGGGAAATCTTTTTCAGGATAAGGTGCCTGCGGCGATTTTTGTAGGGAATGGCTTTGGGAAATTGGCAGGAGTCACACAGGTTCAAGAGCTTGGCAATCTGGAATCTCCCATCATTTTGACCAATACGCTGAGTGTGGCAGCAGGGATTGAAGGGGTCGTCCGCTATTCCCTATCCCAGCAGGGAAATGAGGCCGTACAATCTGTCAATGCTTTGGTCGGAGAGACCAACGATGGCTATCTGAACGATATCCGGGGTATGCATATTTCTCCTGAAGAAGTAATCCACGCAATCGAATCAGCTAATTCCGGAGCAGTAAATGAGGGAAATGTGGGTGCGGGTACGGGCACCGTTTGCTTTGGCTGGAAGGGAGGTATCGGGACTTCCTCAAGAAAGTTGCCCGAAAGTCTGGGAGGCTATACAGTGGGAGTTTTGGTCCAGACCAATTTTGGAGGTAATCTGCAAATCGCTGGGGTTCCGGTGGGAGAAAACTTAGGCAAATATCCATTTAAAGATGCCCTGGAAAAATCAGACGGGAGCTGCATGATCGTGATTGCTACCGATGCGCCTGTTTTGGAGAGAAATCTGGAGAGAATGGCTCGGCGAGCCATGATGGGCCTAGCCAAAACAGGAGGAATTGCGTCGAATGGTTCGGGAGATTATGTGGTTGCTTTTTCTACAAATGAAGGCTTGCGGATCCCCTATTCGATACCTTCTCAGCAGCTTCAAAAGGCGGAATTTTTGGCAAACGATGATATGACGGCACTTTTTATGGCTGTGATTGAGGCTACTGAAGAAGCAATAATCAACTCACTTTTTGCGGCAGATACATTGGAGGGAAAGGGAGGAAGAACCGTGGAGGCTTTGCCCAAAGAAAAAGTTTTGGAATGGGTTATTTCCAAGTGAATCAGGAAATAAAGGATTTCCAAAGCAGCATCCCGAGAAGAAATATTCCTAAAAGCAGCATTAAATAGGAAAGGATAGTGGCGATGGAATACCGGCTTCCATCATAGCTTTTTTTAAGTTTTTCCATGCTCTGCCTGTGCTGGATCAGAGAAAGTATCATCATGACGATCGCTACTACATAGAGAATCAAGGCCAATTCTCTTCCGGTGAATTCTTCAAAGAGAAGCTTTTTGCCCGATTCCAGTCGATTATAAAAAAACTCATAGGCTCCTATTCCGATGGCCAAGATAGTGAGTGAAGTTCTCACCCAAGCGAGCTGAAGCCGCTCAAAGGCTGCCCGAGTACGCTCCATTTGAAGATCCTTTTTGCCTTTTTTGGAATCTTGTATGGCGTCCTGGCTTTCGGTTGGGGCTTTTTCCATTGAATAGAAGATTATTGGAATTTATTCTGGAAGGAGAGGTGTCCTGAAGGAAAAGTAATTGCCATTTACTGGAAAAATATCAAAATTTTCTGTTGATTTTTAATGGGTTAAAAGAAATAAAGATGGAAATGGAGGATATGGAAAAACAAAAAGATTTGACTTGGCTGGAGCATCTGCAAAAAAACAGCTGGGAGCCGGAGGTGATCATTTCGGGTATTTCGCTGGCGTTTTTGTTTGTGATTCCTTCACGCCTATTTGAATTTTCGGTCATTCTTATTCAGGATTATGGACTGGAGCAGATTCCGGCACAATTGATCTTGGTCTATTTTTCCCTGATTATTACCGTATTTAAACTATTTCTGATTATTCACCTCATCATGAGGTTTATCTGGGCGGGTTTACTGGGAATTTCCTATGCATTTCCCAACGGAGTAATCAAAGAAAACCTTTTTAAGTACTCTCAAAATATAGACTACTTTCATCCCGTTCATTACCTTCTGAAGTTGGAAAGATGGTGCAGCATGTTATATGGATTTCCCATCACGGTAGCCATTCCCATTTTCAGTATCACCCTTTATCTAATATTCCTCATTGGTATTTATTTGATATTCAATCTGAATTTTGAAGTAGTCTATCTGATATTTATGCTTACGGTGATGGGACTTGCCATCAGCGGTTTGGTCAGGAAAAATACCCGAGTAAAGGAGATGGTTGGCAAAAGTATGAGCGGGACTATAGGGGCTGTCTATCAAAGCAACTTGGGAAAATGGTCCTTTTTAATTTTTTCCTTTGTATTGATTTTAGTTTCTGTGCCATTCACTATACAAGACTTGAAAGGATTTTCTGGCTATCAAGTCCAAACAAATCTTGATGAGGAAGATTACCAATGGCCAAACGAACAGGTCTACTATGAGGAATTCAATCCTGAGAAGAAAAGATTTCCCCGTGCATGGACACCAAGAAAACGAGTAAGTAAAGAAGATCTCGACATTTACTTGCCCTATTATGTGAGAGAAAGTAAAGCCATTTCCCAAATGAATGTTTTGTTGGAGACAGACAGTATTTCATGGGAAAATCTGAAATCTTATTCTGATCAATTTAGGATTTACCTGAACGATTCGCTCATTCGTCCTGAAAAGTGGAGGGCCGTTAAATCAGGTCATAGTGGACAAAAAGCTATTTTTGGGCAATTCCCAATCGCTCACTTGGAAAAAGGAATCCATGAAGTTCGTGTAGAGAAGTTGGTCTATTTATCTCCGTTTTTGGGAGTAGGGAATGAACTTCGCCACCGAGATAAATGGGCTCGGTTTGAATTTATCAAAGAATAAAACCTACATCCGGATTCTCCACTCTTTCGGGAAATAATTGTTCATTCGGTTTCCGAGATTTTTTCCCCAGCCTAAGGGCAAGTTTTGGTAAGTGAAAAGGACCCATCCCTTAGGCAGATCGTCAAAGGATTGGTCGTTTTTTCTCAGAAACTCCAGTGCCTGCTCATGGCTGAGTTCAACTTGCGAAAAACCTTTTTTAGGTAAGGTAGAAAGTGCCCATTCGTGACTTGGAATCCATTCGTTTTTCTGCTTTTTCCCCAACTCCACGCCAAAGTAGCGTAGACTCAAGGCCTGAGCGATTTTCTCAAAGTGCCGGTAAAATTCCCGGTTGATCCGAAAAAAAGAGTCCTTGAGCGAGTAGTATTTTCCCGTCCCATCAAATCCCAATTCCTGCTCCAAAGCTTCTCCTTCCCGACCACCAAGTCCCTTCAGGACTGGATGCTTGAAGTCTTTGATTCGTCCGGGTTCTTGAGTAGAAGCCGAATCCGGTCGTTTCAGTACCGTGATGAAAAAACCTTCGCCCTCTACTTTGTGCGGGAAAAAGCGGTAGCCGAAGAAAGTTCCATCCACGGTTTTTACTTCAGTCTCTACAATTCCCCAACTTTCTTCCCGAGGAATGCGAACAGGCTCAAAGGCAAACTCTTCGGTGAGAAATCGGATCATTTCCTCATTTTCCTGCTCGTTGAAGGTGCAGGTGGAATAAATCAGATAACCCCCTCCTTTGACCAATGCACCCGCCTTGTCCATGATTCGCTTTTGGCGGGAAGAGCAGAGTAAGACATGGTCTAGGGACCATTCTTCACGGGCTTGAGGATCCTTGCGAAACATACCTTCGCCCGAACACGGTGCATCTACCAGGACCAAGTCAAAGAAACCTTCCAAGGGTTCAAAATGATCAGGATCATTATTGGTCACAACTGTATTTCCCAAACCCCATTTGATGGCGTTTTCCTTAAGGATTTGGGCACGGGATTGAATGACTTCATTGGCGACAAGCAGCCCCGAATTTCCCAAATAGCTAGACAGAAGGGTACTTTTCCCCCCGGGTGCTGCTGCCAAATCGAGGTAAATCCCTCTGGGAATTTCCAAACTTTTCAAGATATGCTCGATAAACATGGAGGAAGCTTCCTGCACGTAATAGGCTCCAGCATGGAAAGCGGGGTCGAGGGTAAAGCTGGGTCTTTCTTCCAAAAAGTAGCCCTCAGATGACCAAGGAATCGGGCTTTTGGGCCAAGTAGGGGAAAATTGTTTTTCCGAGTTTAGTCGGATTGAGGTTCGTGGAGTTTGGTTGATTGCAGATTTAAAAAGTTCGAATTCTTGTGCTCCCAAAAGGGCTTGCATTTGGGATTGAAAGTCTTTGGGCAGTTGGAAGTCGGACATACGGCAAAGATAGGGATCAATGGGCAGTATGCATTATACCGAATTTTGCCTACTGCCTACTGTCTACTGCTAACTCCAAAATTTCTTATCTTGATGATAAACTAGCGAATCTATGGACCTCCTCACCAACCTTGTTATCGGCCTGATCGCCGCGCTTCATCTGTATTTCCTCTGGTTTGAAATGTTTGCCTGGGAGACGACGGGGAGAAAGATTTTTAGGCAAATGCCCAAGGAAATGTTCCCCAAAACCAAAGTTCTTGCCGCCAATCAGGGCTTGTATAATGGATTTTTGGTCGCGGGGCTGGTTTGGTCAAGGGTTATTACAGATCCGGTTTGGGCAGATAAAGTAGCCTTGTTTTTTCTGACCTGTGTGCTTATTGCGGGGATTTTTGGGGCGATTACTGCCAGCAAAAAGATCTTTTATGTGCAGGGCTTGCCTGCTTTGGTGGGGATTGTGTTGATATTATTAGAATAGAAAAAGAGGCTTTCGCCCCTTTTCTTAATTGTCATCTTCATCGAAGTCATCCTCGTCCCCAGTTCCCATGTCAAACATGGAACTGAACAGATCCTTGAACTGAAGCCCGGTGTCCAATAGCTTTTTGCTGAGTTGAGAATATTCAGCTAAGCCATGTAGCGCAAATTCCATAAAAAACTCCTTTTCCTTTTCGGGCAAGGTTTTTACCATCTGGGTGACCACTTCCTCCAGTCCCGGAACGGAATGAAGCAGCGTTTTGTATTCTTTGTCGGACTGGGAAGCCAAAATATCCAACTCATTTCCTTCCCCGAACCAAGCCAAAGGAATGACATAAGGATTGCCCGACTTGTCTTTTTTCTTCTGTTCTGGGGAAGGGAAATAATTCACAAACTGGGTACGGATCGCTTTTCCAATCAGGTTGTAAGCCACGAGTCCGGCGCCTTCCTGCTCTCCTTCATAGACTAGCTCTACCTTTCCGGTAATTGCCGGAATCACTCCAATGAGATCGGCAATTCTCACTACTGTGTTTGTTTCTCCATTGAGATAAAGTCTCCTTTCTGCAGCGGAAATCAGGTTTTCGTAAGCCGAAATGGTCAATCGAGCCGACACCCCGCTTTTTTCATCCACAAACTCTGAACCTCTTGCTTCGATCGCAATCTGCTCGATGAGGTCTTTCATCAGTTCGGGCACATGGATCTGGTTCACCGGCTTTCCAGCCAAATTGGCCTCTTGGGCGGTGATTTTCTTGCCGATTTCGATGGATTTTGGATAGTGAGTGATGATCTGACTTTCGATTCGGTCCTTGAGCGGAGTCACGATGCTGCCTCGGTTGGTATAGTCCTCTGGGTTAGCCGTGAAGACAAACTGAATATCCAAGGGCAATCTCAGCTTAAAGCCACGGATTTGGATATCGCCTTCTTGGAGAATGTTAAATAGCGCCACTTGAATTCTCGCCTGCAAGTCCGGCAATTCATTGATTACGAATATACATCGGTGAGAACGTGGCACTAGACCGTAGTGAATTACCCGTTCATCGTTGTAGCTGAGCTTCATAGTAGCGGCTTTGATCGGGTCTACATCCCCAATAAGGTCTGCCACAGAGACATCCGGAGTGGCCAGCTTTTCAGCGTAGCGATCTTCCCTATATAGCCAAGTGACTGGCGTATCATCCCCCTTTTCCTCTATCAGATTTTTTGCAAAAGAGGAGAGCGGGTGCATCGGGTTATCGTTGAGCTCCGAACCGAAGACCACTGGCACATATTCATCCAAGAGGTGAGTCATCATCCGAGCGATACGGGTCTTAGCCTGACCGCGGAGGCCAAGAAGGTTGATGTTGTGACGGGAAAGAATCGCCCGCTCAATGTCAGGAATCACCGTGTCCTCGTATCCCCAAATTCCTTCAAATACATTTTCTTTCCGCTTGATTTTTAGGATCAGGTTGTCTCTTAGTTCTTCTTTGATGGATTTGGGTTGATAGCCTGAAGCCTTAAGTTGGCCAAGGGTCTTGATTTGGGTGAGCTCTTTTCCAGTTAGTCTTTGGTAGTCCATGTGGATTAAAATCGTTTGGTTCGGTTGCGTCTATAATCTTCAAAAATGAGGTCACCGAGTCCCTTCAGGCTGCTGTAGTAGGCATTGCCGTTGTTGACTTTGGTAAACTCCTTTACAAATTCTTTGAGGTAGGGGTCCGAGGCGATCATGAAGGTCGTCACGGGGATTTTCAGTTTTCGGCATTGGGCAGCAAGTTTCAATGTTTCGCTAAGGATTTTGCTGTCTATGCCAAAGGCATTTTTGTAGTACTTGATCCCGACTTTGAGACAAGTGGGCTTGCCGTCGGTGATCATAAAGATTTGCTTGTTGGGATTTTTTCTTCGGCGAAGCAAATCCATCGCAAGCTCTAGTCCGGCGACGGTGTTGGTATGATATGGACCGACTTGTAGGTAAGGCAAATCCTTGATCTCGATCTGCCAGGCATCATTTCCAAAGACAATGATATCCAAGGTATCTTTGGGATAGCGGGTTTTGATCAGTTCAGCCAAAGCCATTGCCACTTTTTTTGCAGGAGTGATTCGATCTTCCCCATACAAAATCATGGAGTGGGAAATATCGATCATCAATACCGTGGAGGTTTGGGAGCGATATTCAGTCTCTACCACTTCCAGATCGTCCTCTGTCAGCAGGTAATCCCCAGAAAGCCCATGATTGGCTTGGGCATTTCGAAGGGAGTCAGTCAGGGCGATTTGGTCCAGATTGTCCCCGAATTCATAGGCCCGTCGGTCAGTGCCCCGCTCCTCGCCTTGGCCCGAATGGGTGGTCTTGTGCTGACCGGATTTGCCGCGCTTGAGTTTACCGAAGATTTCTTCCAAAGCCGATTTTCTAATTGTTTGTTCGGCTTTTCCAGTGATTTTGAAGTCTCCTTTTTGGTTTTCCTCGGTCAGATAACCTTTGGATTTAAGGTCTTCGATAAAGTCACCGATGCCGTAGTTGGGATTGGTGAGATTGTATCGTTTGTCCAGATTGGTGAGCCAACTCAGGGCTTCGGCGACATCTCCTCCGGTCATGGTCACGAGCTGCAGAAAGATGTTCAGCAAATTCTCGAAGGTGTTTTTCTCCGGGTCTTGAGGTGGTACGTATTGAGTAAATCGGAAGCCTTTCATTGGAAGACGCTAGAAATTAGATACAAGAGACAAGATTTTGGTACCAAGTAGCTGGTATCTAGTATCAAGTATTTAAATAATTGAGTTTGTTGAGGGTTTAACAAAGCGGGGCCCTGCTGAGTTTAATAAGGGACTGAAATTCTATAAAAAAATGAAAAACTATCACAGTGCAGTAGGAATAGTGACGGCGGTATTGATCGTTTTTGTCACTTTGATTCAATTGGATATTGCCCATCTATTAATCTGGGCGATTTTCTTGGCTGGGCCGTTTTTGATTTTATGGATGGTGTGGGCTGTACTAGCTGCACCGGTTGAGATTCAGGAGACTTTTGAGGAGCAATGGTATCAGGATCGTGAGGATTTGAGGAGGGGTTAGGACTATTCAGTTTGAGAAAAATTCCTTTGGCGAAAGGACACGGATTTCTCTGGCATATTTAAAGTCCTTTTTATCCCTTGTGACCAAAAAATCACATCTATTCATTAAAGCCGTATAGTACTGCAAGGCGTCTTCTTTGTCTTTAAAATCGGACTCTAAAGACTTATATATCAAATCTTTGCCTGCTGAAAGTATATCGCAAGCTTTAAAAAAGAGACTCATTGTAAATTCAGAGTAAGGCAATTTGTACACATTAAAGGCCAAGTAATAGAGATTTCCAATACTGCTTTCAGCTATTTGAAGTTTGGCTAGGCCGTTGGCATGCAATTCCAAAAATAATTTTGCTTCCTTGTAAAATGGCTCTCTTTTGCCAATGATGTCTAAGACTACATTGGTATCCAAAAAAATCTTAACCATATTTTTCTTTCAAATATTTAGTCAAAGCTACTTTGTCGGACTCTAGTGGTACCTTGGTAGAATCCATTTCCTCTAATCTTTCCAAGAGTTTTTTAGCAGCAAGTTGTGATTCTGAGTATTGAACAGAAGGATCCTCCTTTTCAAAAATATCCTCAATCATCTTGGAAAGAGAAATTCCTTGGCTTGCTGCCCTTCTCTTGGCTTTTTCCACCACTTCTTTTTTAATGGTCAAGGTTAGTTTTGTCTTCATGATCACACGTGTTTATATGAAATATACGTGTCTTTTTCTAAAGGTTTTAAATTTCCACATTATAATGTTTTAACCTACTTTTCGAATCTTATGTCCCCCGCCGAAAAACACGCCCAAATCCTCAAATCCACTGCCAAGCGATTGGGTTTTGACTTTTGCGGGATTGCCAAGGCGGAGTTTTTGGAGTCAGAAGCTCCCAGATTGGAAGATTGGCTGAATCGAAACTATCAAGGGAAAATGGCCTACTTGGCCAATCATTTTGACAAGCGTCTCGATCCCTCCAAACTGGTCGAAGATGCCAAAACAGTAGTTTCCCTGATCTATAACTACTATCCGGAAAAGCAGCTTCCTCATCAGTCTGGAGACATCAAAATCGCCAAATACGCTTATGGAGCTGATTACCATGACGTGATTCGGGCTAAGCTCACCGAGTTTTTGGAAGAGCTGCGGGAAGAAATCGGCGAAATCAACGGGCGCTCTTTTGTGGATTCGGCACCCGTGATGGAGCGGCAATGGGCACAACGGGCCGGATTGGGTTGGATTGGCAAAAACAGCTTGCTTCTCAATCGGCAGATGGGCAGTTTTTTCTTTTTGGCCGAACTGATCATCGATTTGGAGGCAACTCCCGATACGCCTTTGGTTAAAGACTACTGCGGCACTTGCACGGCCTGCATCGACGCCTGCCCAACCGATGCAATCGTACAGCATGAGGTGATTGATGCCTCGAAGTGTATCTCCTATTTGACTATCGAACTCAAAGAAGCCATTCCTGATGAATTTGCCGGAAAGATGGAAAATTGGGTATTTGGCTGCGATATCTGTCAGGATGTATGTCCTTGGAATCGCTTTTCCAAACCTCATCACGAACCGGCTTTTCGACCCAGTGATGAATTGGCTAATTTTTCCAATAAGGAATGGGTCGAAATGACTGAAGAAACCTTCAAACGGGTATTTTCAAAATCTGCCGTCAAGCGGACCAAATTTGCCGGACTGAAAAGAAATATCGATTTTATAGGAGTAAACAACTCCTAAGTCATGCTTCAAAAGTCTCCTTTAAAGCAATTTCAGAAGCTATTTAAAACTCAGCATAAGAAAAGGCCAGCTCACAAAGTAGGCCTACCTCCTGCAGCCTTGGTTTTCACTGGAGACAAAAAACAGGAGGAGGTCTTTATCAACCTGATTGGGTATGATGAATTGGATTTTTTTCAGGAGCGGGTCACTCTGGACCAACTTCGAAAGCATCTGGAGCAAAAAAAGAAAGTAGTTTGGATAGATGTCGTAGGCTTGCATGATATTTCTCTTTTGGAAGAAATAGGTCAGCTTTTTGGCATTCACAAACTCACCCTGGAAGATATTCTGGATGTGGATCAGCGTCCCAAAATGGAGGTGTTTCAGGAATATCTTTTTGCAACACTAAAAATGATCCAATGTCCCAGCCCGGAATCACCCATTCACGAAGAGCAGGTAAGTTTCCTGATGGAAAAGGAGATTTTGATCACTTTTCAGGAAAAAGAAGGAGATGTCTTTCAATTTGTACGGGATAGACTACAAGATCCCAAGCGGGCTATTCGGCATCGGGGCACCGACTATTTGCTCTATGCTCTTTTGGATGCAGTGATCGATAATTATTTCACGGTGATGGAAAACATCGGCCTTAGAATCGAAAATCTCGAATCTCAAGCCATGCTGGACCCTGGAAATGAGACCTTACAAACCCTCTACCTGCAACGCAGAGAGATGATGGACCTCAGGCGTTCGGTATATCCACTCCGGGAGGTAATTGGGTCTTTTGACAAGTATGCCGAACACAGGATTTCTCCCGAAGTGCGGCCATTTATTCGGGATTTGTATGAAAATACCATTCAGGTCATCGAGACCATGGAGGTATTCCGGGACATGTCCTCCGGTGTATTGGACCTGTACATGAACAGTCTTTCCAACCGAATGAACAACGTGATGAAGGTCCTGACCATTATTTCTACCATTTTTATTCCCCTCAGCTTTGTAGCAGGTGTATATGGGATGAATTTCGAAAATATGCCTGAACTCCAATTCAAAAACGGGTATTTCTACGTTCTGGGAGGGATGGGCTTTGCGGCCTTGGGGATGCTCTTTTACTTTCGCTCCAAAAAATGGCTTTAGCTTATTGAAGCTTGAGGATGACTCGTTTTTTGCTGTCTTTCAGCCACAGTTGTCCGCCGGTGACCTGATAGCGTTCTACAGACTTGAGCGTTTCGAGAAATTTGTTTTCGAAAGCCTGATTTTGGCAAGCCATCATTGTAACGCCCAGATTTCCGAAGGAAATTCTGTTCTTTTTCTCCAACACATAAGGGCCAAAAATGCGATTGCAGCTACCATTTCCAGTTACTGTTTTGTCAGAAGCATTAAAATATAAATGGGCATCCTGAGGGGAATTGGAAGTTTGTACCGGCACACCCAACATTTCCACTACAGTCCATTGCTTATCGGTCCAGCTGGCATCCGGCATGGAAGATCTGCAGGAAGAAAAAGCAAGAAAGGACATTAAAACAAAAAGGAATGATCTTGTACTCATGGTTGTTTAGTTGGTTTGATTTCTATAGTATAAGCTGATTAATCCTGAATAGGTTTTTTTTTCGGCGTTCAAATATTGGACTTAAAAAGCTTTCAAGCTAATATCCAGGCTACTTACCGAATGCGTAAGGGCACCCATGGAAATGTAATCGACACCGCATTCGGCTACCTCCACCAGATTGGATTCGGTGATTCCTCCTGAAGCTTCCGTCCCCATTCTTCCATTGATCCGCTTTACAGCTTCCTTCATGGTGTCGAGGTCCATATTGTCCAGCATGATGTAATCTACCCCACCCACTTGAAGCACTTCTTCCACCTCTTCCAAATTTCTGGTTTCCACCTCGATTTTGAGCTTAAGCTGATTTTCTTCCAGATATTTCTTGGTTCGCTCGATGGCTTGTCTGATACCTCCTGCAAAGTCCACGTGATTATCCTTCAGCATAATCATATCGTAAAGTGCAAAACGATGGTTCACCCCTCCCCCGATGAGTACGGCCCATTTTTCCATCAGCCTGAAATTTGGGGTGGTTTTCCTCGTATCCATGAGTCGTGCTTTGGTATGGGAAATCAGCTGGGTGAGTCGATGGGTCTTGGTAGCTACGGCACTCATTCGCTGCATGCAATTCAAGACCAGACGCTCGGCAGATAAAATTGAAGCGGATGGCCCAAAGACAAGAAATCCGATATCTCCTGCTTCCACAGGGTCTCCGTCTTTTTTCAAAAGCTCAACCCGTAGCTGCGGATCTACAGCTTGGAAAATGTAAGTAGCCAGTTCCACCCCTGCCAAAATTCCTGGTTCTTTGATAAGCAGTCTGGCTTGTCCTTTTTTCCCATCAGGGATAGCGGCTAAGGAAGAATAATCCCCGGGGCCAATATCCTCTTGCAAAGCTGCTGTAATAAAGGATTGGAGGGCTTCCGGGGTTAGATAGGGTGGTTTCATCCCTCAAAAATAGTCAAAACTATCCGTTCGCTTGAGGTAGTCAGTTTTTTACAAAATCGAGACTGTAAATTCTAAAGCTGTTGTTGGAATCGGATACTTTTATAAAAACCCGATAAATGCTTGTGCTACTGGTATATTCACCAATGTAGGTACTGATACTTCCGGGAGATTCTTTTTGATACAAAATGCTAAAGCCTTGGGAAGGGTTTTTTTTGAAAAAGTCTTTTAGCACCAATTCAGCTTGGTTTCTGGAATAGTCACCCTGCTGCCCGTTGATATTCAAAGTGATGCTGTTTTCAAAAAACCGGGCTAGGTCATTGCTGGATCCACTTTCCAAAGCAGAGATGATAGGGTCTATGGAAGGTACTGTTTCCTTCTCTTCTGAAAAAGGAGAAATAAACATGAGCAAGGAAAAAAGAAATTTGATAATAAGCATCGACCCAATTGGGCAAAATCCAAGCCAAAAAAATCAGTTTGAAATTCATTTGTTTGGCTAAAAAAAGAGATCAAGTCAATCTTTGTCAAAAACATTCCCTTGGGCTACTTTGGAGTGAAAAGTAATATATTTGCGGCATGGACAGGAAAGTTTTATTGATGATTTTGGATGGCTGGGGATTGGCTACCAATCCTGCGGTCTCTGCAATTGACAAAGCAAAGACCCCTTTTGTAGATAGCCTTTACGAAAAATACCCCCACTCCAAGCTGGAAGCTTCTGGTCTGGCAGTAGGCCTTCCGGAAGGACAAATGGGCAATTCAGAAGTCGGTCACATGAATATCGGTGCCGGTCGGGTGGTCTACCAGGATCTGGTAAAAATCAATCAGGCAGTCAAAAACAAAGAACTGGATGAACATCCTGTTTTGGTCTCCGCATTCGCGAAAGCTAAAGAGGGAAATAAAAAAGTTCACTTCATCGGACTAGTATCAGATGGGGGGGTCCATGCGCATATCGATCACCTGAAAGGGTTATGTGACGCGGCAAAAGCCAATGGATTGGAGCAAGTATTTATCCATGCATTCACCGACGGAAGGGATACCGATCCTAAAGGAGGAGTACGCTACTTGTCCGATCTTCAGGATCACTTGAAGAATTCTGTCGGACAAATAGCCTCTGTAGTAGGCAGGTACTACGCGATGGACCGGGACAATCGTTGGGAGCGTGTGAAGCTTGCCTATGACGCTTTGGTACATGGCGAGGGCGAAAAATCAAAAGATATTCTGGCAGCGATTCGAAAGTCTTATGACAATAACGTCACAGATGAGTTTATTCGCCCAATTATCGCTGTGGGAAATGAAAACAAGCCTCTTGCTACTATTCAAGATGGAGATTTGGTGATATGTTTCAACTTCCGCACGGACCGTGGCCGGGAGATCACTCAAGTTCTTACCCAAAAAGACTTTGAGGATTATCACATGAAAAAACTCAACTTGGACTACATCACTTTTACCAATTACGACGATACGTTCAAAGGGGTGAAGGTTTTGTTTGAAAAGGATAATTTAAATAATACCCTAGGCCAAGTTCTAGCTCAGGCTGGTAAAAGCCAGATCCGAATCGCAGAAACTGAGAAATATCCTCATGTGACCTTCTTTTTCTCAGGAGGCAGGGAGACAGAGTTTGAAGGAGAAAGCAGAATACTTTGCCCTTCTCCCAAAGTGGCTACTTATGATCTAAAGCCGGAAATGAGCGCTTTTGAGATTGCTTCCAAAATTTCACCGGAACTCAAGAAGAAAAAAGCAGACTTTATTTGCCTCAATTTTGCCAATGCTGATATGGTAGGGCACACGGGGGACTTTGACGCCGCTGTCAGAGCCTGCGAAGCTGTGGATGAATGTGCAAACCGGGTGATCACTACAGCATTGGAAAATGACTATACCGTTTTGGTCATCGCTGACCATGGCAACTCAGACATGATGATCAACGAGGACGGCTCGCCCAATACAGCCCATACTACCAATTTGGTGCCTTTTATAGTAGTGGATAAAAACCAACAATTTCCGGTCAAGGATGGAAAATTGGGGGATTTGGCTCCAACTATCCTCAAACTAATGGGGCTGGATATCCCTTCCGAAATGACCGGGGAAATCCTGATAGTAGCATGAAAGTAAGATTTTCAACTTTATCAATCCTCTTAGTTTTGGTTTTCCTCTCTTGTGATTCGGCAAGAAAAGAAGTCAAGATGGAGAAGCTTCCTTATTTTGACCTCAAAGGATTTATGGATTTGGAAGTAGCCAAGTTGGATGGAGTATCTGTTTCAAAAGTCTCCCGAATCAACGGAAATGAAAAATCAGCTGAGGTTACACTTTCCAGTCAAGAATGGAAGGAAGAATTCCAGGCTTTCTATGAGGCGGATATCAATAAACCATCCCTAGCCCTTTCCTACTCGACCAATGCCTACTACGAATACCTCATTCATGAACTACTTCCCGGAGAAAAGGGAAAAGTCAAAGAGATCAAGATCAAATACAACAAAGACTATCCTTCTTCGATCACATTTAGGATGAAGGATGAAAACATGTTTTTTTCCACAGCTACCTCTGGAGAGTTTTACCTCAATCAACTCACCCAAAAACTCGATCACTACACCATCGAGACTACACAAAAGGTGGTCTTCATGGAGCCGACCAATATCAAAATCTCAGGAGTAGTCCGGTAAGATTCCACTCCTGAGAATCCTTTTTTACTGGTTAAACAAAGGAGGTCTCTTCGCTTGCCAATCTGTATTTTCCTGAATCAATCTTCCCAGCATAATCAATTTTTCTTCTTCGAAAAGATTAGCCAGCAAAGTGATGGAGGTTGGGCTTCCGCCGTTGGTGAATCCATTGGGAAGGCACAAGGCCGGATGACCTGTCAGATTGGTAATCTGCAGTTGCTGCCCTGCAAAAGAAGGCGTGACAATCACATCATAATCCTTCATCAGCTCGTGCATTTCCTGGATCAACAAACTGCGCTGCCGACTCATCTGTACGTATTCTACTGCAGGGATGAATCGGGTGGCACGGAAAAGATTGGGCCATGCGTTTCTTCGCTGTGCGACCAGCTGATCATCCAGATTCAGGCGGGTGAGTTCGTCAAAAGCCGCGGCTCCTTCTACCATCAGCATACTGACGATTGGCGCAGGATCGATTGTCGTTTTGAGTTCTAAAGGTTGAAGCTCAATTCCAAGATTTTTCAGCACTTCCAGCACTTGACGGTCATTTTCACTTACTCTCTCACCTTCGAAGAAGGGTTTGAAATAACCTACCTTGAGTTTTTTGACATCCGCTTTCGAGGAGTAATTGAATGCAGCAGAAATCGTCGAAGGATCCCCTGGGTCTGCACCATTTATGATGGAAAGGACGATGGCGTTATCCAAAGTAGATCGGGAGATGGGGCCGATTTTGTCCATAGACCAGCTCAGGGCCATGGCTCCATGCTTACTGACTCTGCCGTAAGTCGGTCTGAGTCCGGTGACTCCGTTTCGGGTGGAAGGAGATACGATTGACCCGAGGGTTTCTGTCCCGATTGCAAAAGGGACCAATCCCGCACTCACGGCAGAGGCCGAACCGGCCGAGGAGCCGCTGGAGCCCTGGGCTAGATTCCATGGATTTTTGGTCACACCTCCATACCATATGTCTCCCATGGCTAAAGCTCCCAAGGTAAATTTACCTACCAAGACTCCCCCGGCCTCATTCAATTTCTGGACAACCGTAGCGGTCTCATCGATGACCTGATCTTTGTAGGGCATAGCGCCCCAGGTTGTTTTAGTGCCTTTTACAGCTAAAAGATCTTTGATTCCATAGGGAATGCCGTGAAGAGGTCCTCGGTAGGTTCCAGCTGCTAATTCCCGGTCCATTGCTTTAGCTTTTTCCAAAGCCGTGCCTTCCATTAAGGTAATCAGACATTGAAGGGTATCGGAATAGGTTTTGATCCGGGCGAGATAGATTTTGGTAAGTCGTTCGGATGTTATTTTTTTGGTTTTGATCAATACCGAAAGATGACTCACAGGTAGGTAAGCGATGTCGTGGTCTGCCTTTGGTAGCTCTACTTGGTCCGGAAGACCCCAATCGTATTCATTTTGGTCTTGAGAGGGGGTGAAACCCTTTGGCAATGGATTAAAAATCAGGGAGGGAGAGACTGAATTGTCCAGTTTGGTTTTGCGAAGGGCCTCCAGATTATTTCGCTGATTATTCAGATTGGTGAGCATACTGTCTTTTTCCTCTGGTGAAAAAGAAAGCCCTATTAAGTCGGCAGCGGCATCGATGGTAGCTGGAGTGATTTCCCCGGCTTTTTTTCCCAAAGTAAATCCCAAAGCCAAAAAGCTGAAGGCACCCAAAATGATAAATGCAGGTATGGTTGTGTGGTTTTTTGTTTTCATTGGATAGTTTTGTGTTCAGTCCAAACTAGACAACCGCCAAGGTGTTTAATTAGAGCAGAAAAATCAAACCACTCATGGAGCAAAATTCACCCTTTCCAGTTTTCCCGATGCATTTCCGAGGTTTGCTCCTTTTGGCGGGTATCTACACGGTATGCTGGTCGGCATTTTATAAGTGGTACGGGGAGACTCTTTTGAGATGGTTGGCGATGGATGCAGAGCTTACCCAATTCCCCCCTTTCAATTATTTCGGGACTTTTGGCTTGCTGATTGGACTGATTTTATTTGTGTCTGCGTTTTACCCGATAAGCTGGGTTTGGTTGATTTTGGCTGGAATCACCGGAAAAATAATTATGGCCATCTGGTTTTCTCTCGGATTTATTCCTGATTTGGGATGGAATAAGCGTAGCATTTTCCATCTGGTATTCAATGAATTGATATGGTTGATCCCCTTGATTTTGATATTCCTGCGGAGCCTACAGGTTAAAAATTATCTTCTGGAGCAAGAAGAGAAATGAGCAAAAGAATCACCTATCCTTTTGCCCATTTTCTTAATCCACAATTAAAGAATCAAAATCAATAGAAGGATGATGATAATGATTGCTCCTACAGATAGATAGATCCCCTTGCCTTCCGCTTCCTTTTTCATTTCACGAAGTTCTTCCTTCACAGCTTTCACTTCTTCTTTGCTCATTGCTTTGAAGTCCATAGCCTTAATCTCATCGATACGAGCCTCCATTTTTTCCAGATATTCAAGTTGCTCTTCTGTTAGGTCTTTTTTAGGCTTTTTGATAGGTGCTGCTTCAAGTAGTCCCATTGAAGCGATCAAAATCAGAACGGTTAATAGTTTTTTCATGGAATTGGTGGATTTGATACAAGAGGAAATTAAAGATTCTGATTATCCGCAATTCTGCCAGTTACCGAATTTTATATGGTTTCACCTCGACTTCGCTCGGTGACCGTTTGTTTTCTAGGTTGGGGAAGGGAGAAAAAAGGGCCGCGCCCCTTTTTTCTCCCCTCCCATAATTACTCCAAATCTGGAGGCCGAGCGAAGTCGAGGCCATTTTGATCTACTGGTATCATTGCGGATAATCATATTAAAGATTTTTAAAATTGATTCCAATAATAGGCCCAGGCTGAGGGATTATATGAGGTCTCTCGGCCTTGAAATTTGTAACTTGGAGGGTCAAAAAAGAAATAAGCCTTACGTATGTCGCAAAATCAATCTCATAAACTTTTTCTTTTGGATGCTATGGCTCTGATTTACAGAGCTCATTTTGCTTTTAGCAAAAATCCACGAATCAATTCCAAAGGCCTGAATACCGGAGTAATGCTCGGGTTTACCAATACACTTTTGGAAGTATTGGAAAAAGAGAAACCCAGCCATATTGCCGTCGCCTTTGACACCAAGGCTCCGACTTTTCGCCATACCCAATATGAATTGTACAAAGCCAACCGGCAAGATCAACCGGAGGATATCACTACCTCCATTCCTTGGGTGAAGGAAATTGTGAAGGCGTTCAAAATTCCTGTTTTGGAAATGGATGGATTTGAAGCGGATGATATCATTGGCACACTGGCAAAAAAAGCCGAAAGAGATAATTTTACCGTGTACATGATGACTCCGGATAAGGATTACGGGCAGATTGTAGATGACCATATTTTTCTCTACAAACCGGCCTTTATGGGCAATGGAGTCGATGTCATGGGGCCAAAGCAAGTCTGTGCCAAATGGGATATCGAAAATGTAGATCAAGTTCGGGATATTCTTGGGCTGATGGGAGATGCAGTCGACAATATTCCGGGGATTCCCGGGATTGGTGAAAAGACAGCTGTCAAGCTACTTAAAGAATACGGCTCAGTGGAGGGACTTATTGCCAATGTGGATAAGCTGAAAGGCAAGCAAAAAGAAAACGTGGAAAATTTTGCCCAGCAGGGCCTTTTATCCAAAGAACTGGCTACGATCAAAATCGATGTTCCGATAGACTTTGATGAAGAAGACCTTCGTTATGATGGATTTGATGAAGAAAAACTAAGAGCGATCTTTTCTGAATTGGAGTTTAGAACCCTTGCGAGCAGGATATTTAAAGATGCGGGTTCCAAAAAAGCAGGAATCGCTGCTCCGGCTCAAATGGATCTTTTCAGCACAGCCGCAGCGGTCAGTCCTGCTTCCCAGCCTGAAGGAGAAGAGCTGGCTGTCCCCTCAGCACCCCAAATCCTGGAAACGATTCATTCCAATGCTCATCGCTACCATAAAATCAAAGGAAAAGAAGCCATTGAAGAGTTGGTTGAGTTTCTACTATTGCAAAAAGAAATATGCTTTGATACTGAAACGACCGATCTCGATGCGATGAAGGCTGAGTTGGTAGGGCTTTCCTTTGCATACTTGGAAGTAGAGGCTTTTTATATTCCAGTTCCTTCAGACCAAAAAGAAACCCAGGCTATCCTTGAGCAACTGCGTCCTGTTTTGGAAAATGAAGAAATTCTAAAAATTGGGCAGAATATCAAGTACGATATGCTGGTACTGAAAAACTATGGGATCGAAGTCAAAGGCACGCTATATGATACCATGCTCGCGCATTACCTCATCGAGCCTGAAGGCAAGCACAGCATGGACTGGCTAGCCCAGCAATACCTCAATTACAGACCGGTTTCGATAACCGAATTGATTGGGAAAAAAGGGAAAAATCAAGGCAATATGCGGGATGTGGATGAGGACGAGGTCACGGCCTATGCTGCAGAAGATGCGGACATTACATTGAGGCTAAAAGGGAAGCTTGACCCGATTATCCAATCCAACGGTTTGAAAAAGCTCTTTGATGAAGTCGAAAATCCCCTGATTCGAGTCTTGACCGACATGGAGTTTGAAGGAGTACGAATTGATACAGAAAGCTTGGCGGAGCTTTCAGTGGCCTTGGATGAGGAGAGCAAAGAAATTGAGAAGCGGGTGTATGAGTTGGCTGGGGTCAGGTTTAATCTAGCTTCCCCAAAGCAACTGGGTGAAGTACTTTTTGAAAAGCTCAAGCTCGATCCCAAAGCCAAAAAGACCAAAACCGGGCAATATGCCACGGGTGAAGAGATCCTTAGCAAGCTGGCAGACGAGCATGAAATCGCACAGGCGATTTTGGACTTCCGGCAAATGGTCAAGCTCAAATCCACCTATGTGGATGCTTTGCCGACTATGATCAATTCCAAAACCGGAAGGATCCACACGACTTATAACCAGTTTGTCGCAGCCACGGGCAGACTTTCTTCCATCAATCCCAACCTCCAAAATATTCCGATCCGAACCTCCCGAGGTCGGGAAATCCGGAAGGCTTTTGTCCCAAGGGATGAAAATCATGTCTTGCTGTCAGCGGATTACTCTCAGATTGAATTGCGTCTGATGGCGGCTTTTTCTCAGGATGAGTCCATGCTCGAGGCCTTCCGCAATGGTCGGGATATCCATGCCACGACTGCTGCCAAGATTTTCAAAGTGCCTTTGGAAGAAGTGACCTCGGATATGAGGAGAAAAGCCAAAACGGCTAATTTTGGGATTATTTACGGGATTTCGGCTTTTGGTTTAGCACAGCGACTATCTATCCCAAGAGGAGAAGCCAAGGAGATCATCGATGCCTACTTCACCGAGTTTCCTGCAGTGAAAGAGTACATGGACGGAGCTATCGAGAAAGCCCGAAAAGACGAATACGTGGAAACCATCCTTGGCCGCCGCCGCTATCTCCGCGACATCAACAGCCGAAATATGACCATGCGCGGCTTTGCCGAGCGCAACGCCATCAATGCTCCGCTTCAGGGCTCAGCAGCGGATCTGATCAAAGTGGCCATGATCCATGTGCATGACTGGATGAAGAAGGAGAAGCTGAAGTCCAAAATGATCCTTCAGGTGCACGATGAATTGGTCTTTGATGCGCACAAAGACGAGGTGGACTTGCTCAAAAAGCATATTCCCGGATGGATGTCCAATGCCATCAAGCTCCCTGTGCCTATCGAAGTGGAAGTGGGTGTAGGGATAGATTGGCTGCAGGCGCATTAAGTAGAGGTAAGAATTTAGACACAAGATGCAAGATTTGGGAAAGGTGTGAGCCTAAGTGTAGACGATGCCGATTTTTCAGCCAAGTATCTTGGTGTTAAAATGAAAAAATTAAATAAGAGCCTAAAATCAAGGATAAAGGCAAATATTTCAAGAGTGTCGTAAATCAAAAATCGTAATTCGTACCTCTTTATGGCTAAAGTAAAAACCACCTTTTTCTGTCAAAACTGCGGAGCACAAAGCCCCAAGTGGCTGGGCAAATGCCCCGCCTGCGGGGAATGGAACACCTATGTGGAAGAGATAGTCCAAAAGGAAGAAAGTGGGAAAGGGAGTTGGAAACCGCAAGGCTCCGGACTCAAAAAAGCCAGTGTCCCCAAGAAAATCGCCGAGGTCAATTACGAAGAGCAACCCCGCTGGATCACTTCCGACCCGGAACTGGACCGCGTGCTTGGGGGAGGGATCGTTTCGGGTTCTTTGGTTTTGATCGGGGGCGAACCCGGAATCGGGAAATCCACGCTTATGCTACAGATTGCCTTGACTCTGAAAGGGAAAAAAGTACTGTATGTCTCAGGCGAGGAAAGCGAAGCCCAAATCAAAATGCGGGCAGATCGCATGACTGCCAAGAATCCGGATTGCTACGTCCTTTCGGAGACCAACACCCAACAGATCTTCCAGCAGATCGAAATCTTAAAACCTGACTTTTTGATCATTGACTCCATTCAGACACTGAATAGTCAATATGTGGAATCCGCTGCTGGATCGGTCTCTCAAGTCAGAGAGTGTACAGCCGAGCTGATGAAGTTTGCCAAGGAGACCGGTACGCCTGTCTTCCTGATCGGTCACATCACCAAAGATGGTTCCATCGCCGGACCCAAAGTCCTAGAACACATGGTGGATACGGTATTGCAGTTTGAGGGTGACAGACACCTGACTTACCGGATTCTTCGCACCTCTAAAAACCGCTTTGGCTCCACCCACGAATTGGGAATCTATGAAATGCGGGCCGAAGGATTGAGGTCTGTGGCCAATCCATCCGAAATTCTCCTGACCCAGCGGGAAGAGGTTCTAAACGGCGTGGCTATTGGTGCAATGATGGAAGGGAATCGCCCGCTATTGATTGAGATCCAGTCTTTGGTCAGTACCGCCACCTACGGTACTCCGCAGCGTAGCAGTACCGGACATGATGCCAAGCGATTGAATATGCTTTTGGCCGTTTTGGAAAAGCGTGGAGGGATGCGCTTGGGGCAGCAGGATGTGTTTTTGAATGTAGCAGGCGGGCTGAGAGTGGATGATCCAGGATTGGATTTGGCGGTTTGTGCCTCGTTGATTTCCAGCTATGAGGATACGCCTGTATCGGAGCAGATTTGCTTTGCCGGAGAAGTCGGTTTGGGAGGGGAGATTCGTGCCGTATCCCGAATCGAAAACCGAATCGCCGAAGCCGAAAAATTGGGTTTCAAAAAGATCGTAGTTTCTAAGTATGCGGTGAAGGGATTGGATTTCAACAAATTCAAAATACAAATCCTCCAGGTGAGTAAGCTGGAGGAGATGTATAAGTTGATATTTTGAGAAATGTATTTCCGATTATCTGGAGACAAATTCCTTGAGCTGCTCAAGTAATTGATCTCCTGAACTAGGCCGATGGACTCCTTCCCGGATCAATTTTCCTTCTTTGGTGATCAGCATGTAGGTAGGAAATCCGGTGATGTTTAACTCTTTGTCAAACTGTTGAAATGCTTCTTGGTCTAGGAAGAAATGCTCTCCAGCCAATTGGAATTTTTTGATTTGATTTTCAAAAGTTTCACGCTCGGATTGACCGCAAATATAAGCGAAAACTACGCCTTCGGGTGCCTCTTTTTTCAAAATGTCAGCATTTTTGAATTCGCTGATGCAAGGCCCGCACCAGGTAGCCCATACATCGATGTAAATCACTTTGCCGGGATGTTTTTCCTTCAGCTGTGCAAGGACATTATCTGCAGATTCAGCGATAGCCACACCCTCCACAAATTTTGCGTTTTTGCTTCGCTCGAAGTTCTCGATCTTATTTTCGATGATTGCCAGAATGTTTGGATCGAGATTAAGCGTTTTTAATTCCTCTAGGATATCCTGTGGAATTTCTTTGCCAGAAGATTGGAAGTTGAGGTCGAGGTAGGTGGAGATAATGCTCGAGCGAGGTATGGATTCCATCCCTTCGATTTTCGCCAAAAAAAATGGCCATTGAACCTCTTGGTATAGCTCTGTGAATTTGCCCTGATAGGTTTTGGATAAGTTTTTAAACTCATCAGTGAGGACTAATTTTTCTCTCGGAGTCCCGGCTTTAATTTGCTCATACCAAGCCTTCACGGCTTCCAATTCAGTTTTGCTTAATTGCTGTTGCATTAAGAACTCATACCTTTTTTCATTCACCAGCTGGTTAAGCTTTTCGGATTCAGAAGGCTGCATCGGCATGGTAAATTCACGCATCAGACCTGCATATTCCGAGGCCATGAGATCCTCTAAATCATTTGATATCAAATTCTTAACCGCTTCCAGGTATTCGTCCGGAACATCCACTGGGGTTAGCCTCCCTTCCTGAATACCCGAATGGAGCCAAATGTACCGCATCAGTTCGTCGCCAGCATAGATTCGGGCATCTCTGAGATGAACCTCCTGCATCAACGGACTGACTGGAATCGAGTCAAAGTAATTCTTGTAAAAAGCCTCGTGTTTTTTCATCAAACCTAATCGGTAATCCAAAAAAGCCTCAGGATCCAGTGCTTTTTGCATGCTGTCAGTCATGAAATAATCCCTGATTTTCATAAACTCGGGATCCAGCAACCTTTTTTCCTCATTTTCAATGGCTAGATCTCCCATGAAGTCAATGCTTTTCACCTGAGTCCATGAGTCAATGCCGCTTCCAAATGAGCTTTCGTCCACGATCATGGCTTGCTTGGCACCGGGCTTGGTGAAATAGGTGAAAAATGCATTTCCGATTCGGACCATCACTTCCTGAGGATAGTCAAGTGGGAAAATGACTTTGAAACGGCCCTTTTCATCCACATCGCCTGTGAATTGAAGTTGATCATCACTGAAGGCGTGGTTGTAGATTATGGTAATCGTGGAGGGCATCTCCTTTTTAGGAAGGAAAACACCCTGAAGCAGCACTTGATCCGCTTTGAAAAAATCATTCGAAACGTCGGTTTGGCCGACCTTACGATTTTTGAGATCGGTAGATTTCGAGGAGCGAACCGGTATCTCTTTGTAAGCTTCCGCTAAGACGGTTTTTCCATCAGAATTTTTGATTGTTAGGGTTCGAGTTTCAGAACCTTGGAGAAGTGTAAAATTGCCATCTTCACTAGCTTTCAGGTTCCAAAGCTGACCATCGTATAGGGCAAAATCCTCCCCGGTTGCCAAAATGAGTTCATTGCTTCCATCCGTGGAGTACCAACTTTGAAGTTCTGGTTTGAGAGTTGCCTCCTGTGAAATGGCCGGAAAGACTGCCAAGCTAAAAAGAAGGCAAAAAGAGATCAGCTTTACTTTCATAGATCAATATAAATTTTAGACAAGATAAAAAACGGAAAACGAACATCTGAGTTTTATTTTGTTAAAGAAGCTGAATCTCCAAATCCTTTTGACATCAAGCGCTCTATTTCTATTCTAGATTTGTAATCTAAATCTCCAAAAAAGAATGAAAGCTCTCCTCACCATAGGACTCCTTGTCCTTTCCAACACCTTTATGACCTTGGCTTGGTATGGTCATTTGAAGTTTGCCGAATGGAAATGGTTTAGTAAGCTCGGTTTGGTTTCGGTGATTCTGATCAGTTGGGGAATAGCGCTCTTTGAATACTGCTTTCAGGTACCAGCCAATAAAATTGGATTTTCCGGAAATGGAGGCCCTTTTTCCCTGGTACAGTTGAAAGTTCTTCAAGAAGTAATTACGCTGGCGGTGTTTATGATTTTCACCTTGATTGCGTTTAAAAATGAAACCTTAAGGCTAAATCACCTCATCGGAGCTATTTTTCTTATTTTGGCTGTCTATTTTATTTTCAAAAAGTAGCCAGCAGCCCATGCGCTTTTCAATTTTTATTTTCCTGATTGCCATGTTGCTTTTTTCTTCCTGTAAAGAAGAAAAGACTATTCCTCCGAATATTGTCCTGATTTTGACAGATGATCAGGGATATGGGGATCTTGGAATCCATGGAAATGTAGTAGTCAAAACTCCCAATTTGGATCGCTTGGCTGGGGAATCAGCCCGTTTTGAGCGATTTTACGTCAGTCCGCTCTGTGCTCCCACTCGTGCAAGTTTATTGACAGGTCGATATCATCTTCGCACAGGTGTGGTTTCGGTTTCTAAGGGTTTGGAAACGATGGATGCCGATGAATATACCTTGGCAGAGCTTTTCCGTGACAATGGCTATCGAACCGGAATCTTTGGCAAGTGGCATAATGGGCAGCACTACCCCAATCATCCCCTAGCCCAGGGATTTGAGGAGTTTACCGGGTTTTCAGCTGGGCATTGGTCCAATTATTTTGATACCCATTTGGAGAAAAACGGGGAGGAAAAGGTGTTTGAAGGCTATTTACCGGATGTCCTGACGGATGAGGCTTTGGATTTTATCCGCAAAAATGAAGACCAGCCCTTCTTCACCTACCTTCCGCTAAACACTCCCCACAGCCCTCACCAGGTTCCAGATCGATTTTTTGACCCGTACAAAGCGGTAGGTTTGAGCGATGAATTGGCGGCGATCTATGGCATGGTGGAAAATATTGATTGGAATGTAGGCCGAGTCATGAATTTGCTTAATGAACTGGGTTTGGAGGAAAATACCTTGGTCATTTTCCTTACCGACAATGGTCCCAATGGGCAGCGGTTCAATGCAGAAATGAAGGGTGTGAAAGGTTCTGTCCATGAAGGAGGGGTTCGAGTTCCGAGTTTTTGGAGATGGAAAGGTAAAATCCAGCCGCAGGAGATTTCTACTGCTGCCGCTCACATCGATGTGATGCCGACTTTGACGGATCTTTTTGGATTGGAGAAAAAGGAAGGAAAACCATGGGATGGGGTTTCTTTAGTTCCTCTTTTTGAAGGAGGAGAAATACCGTATCGAAGTATTTTTTCTCATGTAGCCCAACTGGATAAAGAACTAAAAGATAGACCGGGAGCGATACGAAAGGATTCTCTGCTTTTGACTCTTTTACCCAATGGCTCCGAACTTTATGATTTAAAAAATGATCCAAACCAGTTGGTGAATTTGGCACCGGGTAAGTTGGAATTAGTTAGCTCTTTGGAGAAAGAATACCGGGATTGGTGGCAAGAGGTGACTGAAGAAATAGAAATGGATCGACAGATTCCTATCAGTGATTTGGCACCCGAAATTGCCCTCCCTACCTATGAAGCAGAACTCAAAGGTGATTTGAAATTCTTTGAGGGACATGGATGGGCTCAAGATTGGGTGACTAACTGGAAAAATGATTCGGACAGTCTTGTTTGGAATTTGAATGTGATCGATTCGGGGGAATTTGAGGTTTGGTTGGAGTATTCAGCAGCTCCAAATCAGGTAGGTGCTGAATTGAACCTTTCGACTTCTTCAACCAACTTGACTCAGACTTTGGATCAAGGCCTTGAATCCATTCCAATCCCAAGTCCTGATCGAGTCCCCCGAAAAGAAGCTCCAGAGCAAATCTGGAATAAGATTCTGTTGGGTCAGATTCAACTTGCAGCTGGCAAAGAAAGATTAACCATCTCGGCAAAAAAGATCCCTTCTGAGGGATTGGGAGATGTATTTAGCGTTCGTCTTTTGCCAAAGAATAAATAAATACCATGAATAATACACCCCAAAAAGACCTCACGCTTGATCCGGAAGACTGGGATCAAATGCGGCAGCTTGGCCATCAGATGATCGATGACCTCTTCGATTATTGGCAATCCATTCGAGATCAGAAAATCTGGAAACCTATGCCCGATGAGGTCAAGGAATTTTTAGATCAACCGATTCCTGAAAAAGGACAAGATCCTCAGGAGATTTACGAAGAGTTCAAAAAGTACATTTTCCCATACAACAAGGGCAATGTACATCCCCGATTTTTTGCTTGGATCCAGGGGACAGGAACTCCCATGGGTGTCTTGGCTGACCTATTAGCTTCAGGAATGAATCCAAACACTACAATCGGAGAGCATTCAGCCATGTACGTGGATCGGCAGGTGGTCAATTGGTGTAAGGAAATGATGAATTTCCCAGCTGAGGCATCAGGAATCCTAGTCAGTGGAGGCTCCATGGCCAATATCACTGCATTGACCGTAGCCCGTAATTCATTTGGAGAAGAGCAGATTCGAAAAAAAGGATTGAAAGCCGCTTCAGCACAGTTGGTGCTGTATTGTTCGGTGGAAACCCATTCCTGCATTCAGAAAGCAGCTGAAATCATTGGCTTGGGGACGGATTCGGTCAGAAAAATCGGAGTGAATGCCAAATATGAAATGAATGCCGACGAACTGGAACAGCAAATCCATCAAGATATTCAAGAGGGATTGCTTCCTTTTGCTGTAGTCGGCACCTCCGGCACTGTGAATACCGGAGCAATCGATCCTTTGGATGATTTGCTAGAGATCTCCAGGAAATATGGACTTTGGTTTCACGTGGATGGAGCCTATGGGGCTTTGGCCAAATTAGATCCTGTTTATTCTGAGCGTTTAAAGGCAATTGAAGAGGCTGATTCCTTGGCTTTTGACCTGCATAAGTGGCTATATGTACCCTATGAAGTGGGTTGTACGCTGATTCGGGATGCCAAAAAGCACCGTGAGGCGTTCGCCATTACTCCCAATTATCTACTCCAGGAATCCAGAGGTTTGTCAGGAGGTTTGGAATCGATCAACAATTATGGTTTTGAGCTTTCCCGGGGATTTAAAGCCCTTAAAATCTGGATGTCGCTCAAGGAACACGGTCGGGAAAAATATGCCCAGATGATAGCCCAGAACAGTCGGCAGGCGGAATATTTGGCAAGTTTGGTGGAAAGCCATCCCAATCTTGAATTAATGGCTCCTGTTTCCATGAGCATTACTTGTTTTCGAATGGTAAAGCCAGGTCTTTCTGAGAATCAGCTTAGAGAACTTAATCGAGAAATCCTTCTTCGCATGCAGGAGGAAGGCATTGCTTCTCCAAGCAGCACCATTTTAAATGGAAAATACACCTTGCGTGTAGCCAATGTCAATCAACGAACTCGAATGGAGGATATGGATCTTTTGGTAAGAGAAGTTTTGAGAATAGGGAGGGAGGTGACTTCCTGAAAGTAATTGATTGGGAAAAGGTAAAATTTCGCTTAATCAATGCAAAATTAAATTCTGTGTCTAACCACTTTATAAGTATTCGATTATAATTTTCTTAAATTATTACATGCTTTATTTTCAACTAATCAAAAAATCAAATGAAAAAGTATGTAGCCGAGTTTTTTGGCACCCTTTGGCTTGTCCTAGGAGGGTGCGGTAGTGCTGTTTTGGCAGCAGGTTTCCCTGAGTTGGGAATTGGGTTTGTTGGGGTTTCTATTGCTTTTGGCCTTACGGTAGTTACGATGGCGTATGCGATTGGGCATATCTCAGGCTGTCATCTCAATCCTGCCGTTTCAATTGGCCTATGGATTGGAGGAAGGTTCGAATCCAAGGAGTTGGTTCCGTATATTATAGCTCAAGTCCTAGGCGGGATAGTTGGAGCTGGTATCCTGTACGTTATAGCTACTGGAAAGCCGGGCGTGGATTTGGGGGGATTTGCATCCAACGGCTTTGGAGAGGCCTCACCCGGAGGATATTCGATGACTTCTGCCTTTGTGACTGAAGTGGTAATGACTTTTTTCTTTTTGGTAGTGATTTTAGGGTCAACACATCCCAAAGCACCAGCCGGTTTTGCTGGTTTGGCGATTGGTTTAGCATTGGTGTTGATTCATTTAATCAGTATTCCTGTTACCAATACTTCCGTGAACCCAGCCAGAAGTACTTCCCAGGCGATTTTTGCCGGAGGAATTTATTTGCAGCAAGTTTGGCTTTTCTGGGTGGCCCCAATAATTGGTGCGGTTTTAGCTGGGATTATTTACAAAAATCTTTCTCCTGAAAAGGAATAAATCTCATTTAAACCGTATTTATCAAACTCTTTTGCACTTATGAAATTCTTGAAATTAGTATCTCTGACCCTGTTTTTCGGAGTAGCTCTCACCATTCAAAGCCAAGCCCAAGAATTAGGTCTTCGCTTTGGCAATGTGAATGGAAATAACGTTGCCTTGGATGGAGTCTTCGCCTTGGGCGATTTCAGCCGAGTCCATGCCAATTTGAGTTTTGGAAACGATGGTGTTGGAATAGATGCACTTTGGAATCCTGTTTATGATAATATAGCAGATTCAGATTTTAAATGGTACGCGGGTTTTGGTCCTTCCCTTTTCTTGGCTGATGATTTCAGATTTGGAGTAGCTGGAGAGATTGGAGCAGAATATCTTTTCACCGATGTACCAATCACTTTGGGGCTGGATTGGAGACCGTATTTCATTCTGGTGGAGGAGACGACCTTTGATGCTGGTGGATTTGGATTGAATATCCGCTGGAGATTTAAATAATTTCCTTTCCCTTTTTTCAAAGCCATCCTTCATTCGGATGGCTTTTTTGTTTGAAGATCATTTTTTTCAGTTCGAGGGACAATTTCGACAGTTCACCAGATTTTTGAAATCTTAAAAAACCAACAATTTTGAAGCGGGTTTTCATTGTATCAAAAACTGAAATTGAATGGATTCTCTCCTATTTCCTTCCGGGCAATGCGCTGTCTTGCAGCTTTTCAGGTTTGAAGGAGCGATGGCAAGAACTTGGGGAGCTTATCAGATGATTCTTTCCCGAGTTTTTACTCCAAGTTTTCCCGGACTGCAATTTATCAAGCCACTAGGTATAGGGAGTGGACATGGCTATAGAGCTTGGCCCAAATGGGAGGCTTCCGGGTTCTTTATGGTTTTCGAAAGCGCTGAAGCGGCGAAGGCATTCAGAGCAAGATCTGAGTTCATGAAATTTCTGGAAAAATCTGGGGAAAATTATTGCATTTTCATGACTCCAACCTCTTCTAGGGGGGCTTGGAGTGGGTTTAATGATTGGGAGCTAAATCAGGAATTGGATAGTTCCGGTCTGGTTTGTAGCCTTACCCGAGCTACTTTGAAGCCTGAGTTTTTATACCGATTTTGGAAAATGGTCAATCCGATCAGTTTGGAACAAAAGGACTATCAAGGATTGATTTTTTCTCAGGGGATAGGAGAACTCCCCTTGGTTGAACAGGCTACATTTACGGTCTGGGAAAGTGTCAGGTATATGGAAACCTTTGCACGGCAGACTTTTCATGGGGAGGCAGTTCGGGAAGTCTACCGGCTTAATGGCTTCAAAGAACAAATGTTTACCAGATTTTTTCCTTGGTATTCGGAAGGAACTTGGGGAGGTAAAGATGCTTTGGCTCCTTACCTTTCCCAGAAAATACCTCCTGTTTTCTCCGTTTATTGAACACGTTAAAATTCCACAATAATCCCCACGGTAGGTAGAATTCGGCCGGCTGTATTCGCTACCAAACGGGTCTGATAGCTACCCGGATTGTTTGGGTCTACCATGGGCCTTCCATTTGCGTCCCGGGTAGGAACTAAAAGCGGGGGCTGTTCGGCTTCAAAATTGTACAGGTTTTGGATATCAATATACCAGTTGAGGTTCCACTTTTCGTAGAAGTATTTTTTGTCTACGCGCAAGTCCAATTGATGGAAGGCGTCCAGCCGAAGCGTATTGATTTGATTGAAATCCAAGACGCCCTGAGGTCTGCTGTCATAAATGGGGATTTGGGAGGAAGTAGCAATATCGATTGGCGTATAGGGCACTCCGCCAAGGTATCTCCATCTGGCCCCCAGTTCCCAATTTTTCTGGAAACGTTTTCCGGCAGTCATGCTGATAATGATTCCGTTGTCCCAAGATGAAGGAACAAAACCTTCCGTATTGGGATTGGTAAATTCGCTCCTGACCAAAGTTACCGCAGCGATTCCATAGAATCCTTTAAACAATCGCTGTTGGGCAAGAAACTCCAGCCCATATGCTCTTCCTCTGGAGTCTGAACGTAGGGGCTCGTTGCCAATGACCCCAAAGTCAGCACCGAGATTGGCCAATGAGATACCGTTGACGATGGAAGAAGGATAATTGTCATAGAGCTTGTAGAAGCCTTCTATGGAGAATCTCCTGTTTTTTTCGGGAATCACCCGCTCAATACCACCAATAAAATGAGTGGATCGGATAAATCGGATATCATTTTCCTGATTAAGTAAAACTCCCTCGTTGTTTCGGAATCCGAGTGCGGTGTAGGGTGGTTTTTGGTAATAGATACCTGAATTAGCCGTGAGGTAGAGATTGGGCTTCAGCTGATAGGAAATGGAAACCCTCGGACTAAGCTGATTAAGCGGGTTTTGGGCCGTTTGGCCAAAGTCGCTTCCATCCACACGGACACCGCCTGTGACTAGCAGACGCTCCTGATTGAAGTTTTTGCTTGCCGAAATAAAAGCTCCATAGGAGTTAAAATTGGTTTTGTCATTCACATTGAGAATGATTCCCTGACTGGCAAAGGTAAACTCGTCATAGGTATCTACCAGAAAGCGGGAATACTCATAATTCACCCCGTATTTTAGGGTAAAGGTCTTTTTGAAAACTGAATTTTCTGCTCTGAATTTGTTTTCGCTCTCCTGAGAAGTGTAATCGTAGATCAGGTTATCAGGATTGCTCTCGTTGTTTTCAAAATACTTATATGACCTGTTATTGAGCATGTTTCGGCTCAGGATAAAAGTCCAGAAACCGTTGTCTCTAAATTTTTTCAATTTCAAGCCCGTGGCGTAGTTCCATTGGGAAGTGTAGGGCAGATTATCCAAAAGATAAAGTCTGGCGTCTTTTTCGTCCTCGGTTTCATCGTCCGGAACATCGAAGTTGAGTACCGAGTTGTCGATAGCCCCAACTCCGATAAATGTCAATTCGGTCTTTTCATTGATTTTGGTGGTGGTTTTCACTTGGAAATCATTGAATGTAGGCAAAAAGGGAAGGCCTAAAGCGGAAAAGAGAAACTGAAGGTAAGACCTCCTTGCTGAGATGAGATAGGTGGTGTTTTTTCCGATAGGACCTTCATTGGAAAAAGTAAACTCACTGGCACCCAAGGTGAGTTGGGTAAACATTTTATCATTTCTTCCTTCCTTCAATTGAAACTCGAAGAAGGAACTTAAGCTGTTCATTCGGTCTGCAGGGAACCCTCCGGTAATCACATCTACACTTTTGATCAGATTCACATTCAGAATACCGGTAGGACCTCCGGAGGAGCCTTGGGTAGCAAAGTGATTGATCACAGGAATTTCTATTTCATCTACGAAAAACTTGTTCTCGTTTGGCGCGCCCCCTCTGATGATGATATCATTTCTAAAGCTTGGAGTACTTGCCACGCCTGGCAATGCCTGAATGACCCGGGAGATGTCCCGGTTTCCCCCGGGATAGCGTTCGATTTCATTGGAGTTGATTTTTCGCACCGAAATCGGAGTCTCATCCGAGCGGGTAAACTCACTAGCTACCACTACTTCGGAGAGTTCAGAGGCATCCTCTTCCAAGGAAAAGTCCAACTGGACAGCTCGGGCCAGGGTAACTTGGATTTCGTATTGAGTGGAGGTCTTGTAACCCACAAAGCTTGCCCGGACATTGTACAGTCCGGGAGGGATATTGGTGATTTCATAGTTTCCATTCTCATCGGTGATTGCCCCGAGATCAGTCTCCAGGATGAGCACATTGGCAAATGCTACAGGCTCATTATTGACAGGATTGGTGATTTTTCCCCGAATCGTACCCTGGGAAATTGCCTGAAATGATACGATACTGAATAGGAGAAGAGAATACCAGTATTTCATTGGATAGTTGGTTTATTGCTACAAGTTGAATTCAGAGAAAAAGTTTTCTTATTTCCGATTTTTGATCAAAAATTGACTGAATTAGGCTGTTTGTTGCTCTTTTACCCTCCAAAGTCTCCACCAGGGAGTACCCGGTGAGTCGTGATGCTCGAAGTGATAACCAAAGAAGTAGCAGCTGACAAAAGCCCAAAGGTGATTTTTGGACTGGGATCTTGAATGGTGCTTATTTTCGCTTTCTCCCATATGAGGAAGGAAAGTCCCGAAATAGAAGAGCTGTAGGGTAGAAAGAACCGCTGGAAGCATCCAGAATACGATCAGATTTTCTGTGGGTAAAAAAAGCTTCAAAATATTGAAAGTAATGGCCATGAGTAGAATCTGCCAGATAGTCACATACTGTCTTATAAAGCTCAGGTACCAAATAAAAAATTTCCCCGAAGGATGATAATCCGGGTCTTGATCCGTAGCTACATAGCGGTGGTGCTCATGATGCTTTGGGAAGAGCTTCCAATAGAAATTATAGGAAAACAAAATAGCAGCAATCCAGCCGGTGAAGTGGTTCCATTTTTTATCAGAAGATACGATTCCGTGCATAGCATCATGCGCGGTGATAAACAGTCCTGTGTAGAGGTGAGTTTGGACCAAAATGGCGATATAAGTGAGAGGATTGGCCCAGGAAAATTTCCAAGTAAGCAAGAAAACCAAGGAAATAAACCACAATCCAATGATCGACCACCCAATCAAAAGACCTTTGGGATCGATGATTTGGCTGCTTTTAGAGCTGTTCATGGTGTATTTTAAATCAGAAGGTCAGGATTTTGGCCTTGACTTCTTCCATCAGCCACATAGGGGTGGAAGTAGCTCCGCAAATCCCAACTCGGTCATTATCTGCAAACCATTCCATTTCTATTTGATCAGGATTGGACACGAAATAGGTGTTTGGATTTCGCTCTTTGCAGACGTTGAACAAAACCTTTCCATTGGAGGATTTGGTTCCACTGACAAAGATTACTTTGTCGAATTTGTCGGCAAAATCCCGAAGTTCCTTGTCTCTATTGGACACTTGACGGCAGATGGTATCATTCGTATTCACCGAAATCCCATTGCTGGTCAGGATTTCGTTGATTTCATAGAATTTGTCGGTGCTTTTGGTAGTCTGACTGTAGAGTGTCAGATTTTTTGGAAGAGAAGGAATATCCAACTCTGAAATGTCCTGAAAAACGACTGCTTTGTTGTTGGTTTGACCTAGAAGACCAATTACTTCAGCATGTCCATGCTTGCCGTAAATGTAAATGGTCTCGTCCTTGTCAAAGGAGTTTTTGATTCGGTTTTGAAGCTTTAGCACTACAGGACAACTCGCATCGATTAGGGTCAGGTTGTTTTTGATCGCTAATTCATAAGTAGAAGGAGGCTCGCCGTGGGCACGGATCAATACCTTTTCATCATACAACTTGTGCAGGTCCGAATGATCAATGATTTTCAGCCCTTTTCTCGTCAGGCGGTTGACCTCCTCGTCATTGTGAACAATATCTCCCAGACAATACAGGTATCCTTGTTCGTCGAGAATTTCTTCAGCCATTTCTATGGCGTAGACTACCCCAAAGCAGAAGCCTGAGTGATTGTCAATATGTACTTGGAGATTCTTCATTGGATTTCAAACTTTCCAGATTGGCAATTGTTTTTTGACTTCTAAACTTCTCGAAGAAGCTGATATTCATAAGGAAAAGAGTCATGGAATAGATGGTATCCTCTATTGGCACCGTCCAAATTCTGATTCCTAAGTTTTCTGCATTGTTGTAAATCACGACAGGTTCTTCGGTCAATCCTCCGGTCAATATGCCATTGCATAACATCAGAGGAATCAGATGAATCAAATAGGCAAATATAAATCTTCCCAAATACTGATCTTTAAAGATCAGGTAGTGAATGAGAAGGGTGAGTGCGCCGATAATAAAATTCACTGAAGTATACCATTTGTCTAAATTGAGTATACCTAACAGCAATAAAACCGGTATCAGGACAAATACAAAAGGTTTTCCAAGAGGCTTGAAGTAGTCTTTGGGAAAAAAATAAATCAGCACCTCGTAGATAAAGACGCATGCGAAGGGAATGATGAAGAAAAATAACCATTCTTCAATCGGAAGATTGAAAATGTAGCTTCCGAGAATGTATCGTGGATTGAATTCCCATACCCCGATCCTGGTAAACCATACGTCCCAAACGATAAAGAATAGAGCTGTAAGGACCATCCCAGGAAATAAGGCCCCCAATTTGGTCGCATAGCGTATCCTGTGCTCAAATGATTGAGCCAATGGATAGGATATCGCAAAAAGCAATACGCCGAAATAGAGATATTTTTCCATCAGAGCAAGCCTAGTTTGGTTTCAAAATAGGTTCCGACTAATAGGGAAAGTTTTTTGGAGTTGGGGATTCTGACCCGATGTTGGGTTATTGTCTCTGCCGGAAGCCCTTTGATTTTGTCAAATAGCTTTTGGTAATAGAGATAGGCTACCCTCACTCCCAGTTTGGCCCCGGAAGGCAGATTTTCAATTCCGATAAGTGAATCGTCAAAATCCTTTTGAATATCCTCTTCTATCAAGGTCTTGGCCGATTTGTCAAAGCGGGTAAAATCCACTCCCGGGAAGTATACTCTTCCCCGCTCTTCAAAGTCACTTTTGATATCCCGGAGGAAGTTGACTTTTTGAAAGGCTGCTCCCAGCTTGCATGCCGGCTCTCTGAGTCTTTGGTACATCTGCTCATCTCCTTCACAAAAAACCTTCAGACACATCAGTCCGACGACTTCGGCCGATCCATAGATATATTCATGGTATTTGGAGTCGTTGTAAGTTTTGAAATCCAAATCCATCTCCATGCTGTGCAAAAAGGCCTCAATCAAGTCCAAAGGGATTTGGTACTTGTTGACCATCAGCTGAAAGGCATGCAGCACAGGGTTGAGAGATATTCGAGATTCTATGGCTTCATAGGTGTCCTTTTTGAAGCGGTCTAATAGCGCCTGCTTGTCTTTGTCATGAAAAGTGTCGACAATTTCATCCGCATAGCGCACAAATCCATAGATAGCGTAGATGGGTAAATGGTATTTTTTGTCCAGCGTTTTGATCCCCAGCGTAAAGCTGGTGCTGTAACGTTGGGTGATCAGCTTGCTGCACTCCAGCGTGGTATGATCAAAAAGCTCGATAGCGTCCATTGCTTTAATATACCATTTTGTTTACAAATTGTTTTCTTTCATCACCTCATCTGCCACTACCTGACCCGAGATGAGTGAGGGAGGTACCCCCGGTCCCGGTACGGTCAACTGTCCTGTATAATACATATTGCGGACCTTTTTGTTTTTCAGTCCAGGCTTCAAAATCGCCGTTTGAAGGAGCGTATTCGCCAATCCATAGGCATTTCCTTTATACGCATGGTAATCTGCCTTGAAATCGCTGTGCGCATAGGAGCGTTTGTAGACGATATGAGATCGAATGTCCTGCCCGGTTATTTTTTCCAAGCGGTCTAAAATAATAGTAAAATACTTTTCCCGCATCTCTTCTGAATCTTCCAAATCAGGAGCCAGAGGGATCAACAGGAACAGATTTTCCTTTCCTTCAGGAGCGACAGTCGGATCGGTAATGGAAGGGACTGAAGCATAAAATAGAGGTCTTTCCGGCCACCTTGGATTTTTGTATATCGCATCTGCATGCGGCCCCAGCGGCTCGTCAAAGAAGAGATTGTGATGTCTGAGGTTTTTGAGTTTTTTGTCTATTCCCAAATAGAATAGAAGACTGGAAGGAGCCATGACCCGCTTATCCCAATAGTCTTCTGTGTAGTTGCTGTATTTGGGATTGACCAAGTGCTTGTCCACATGGTGGTAATCAGCCCCGGCTACGACTACATCTGCATCTATTTTTTCTCCGGACTTCAGCCGTACTCTTTTGGCAATTCCTTTCTCGATTTCGATTTCTTCGACCTCGGCGGAATACCTGATTTTTACACCCTTTTCTTCCGCCAAGGCTACCATGCCTTTGATGATCTCGTGCATGCCCTTTTTTGGATACCAGGTTCCCAAAGCTATATCTGCATAGTTCATCAGACTATAAAGTGCAGGAATATTTTCGGCTGTTTCTCCAAGAAATAAAACCGGGAACTCCATCAGTCGAATGATTTTGTCATGGGAAAAATATTTTCTCACATGCTTTGACATGGACTGAAAGATATCCATCCTTACCATATCAACCAAAAGACCAGGGGAAGCAAATTCCAAAAGGGATCGGCTTGGCTTTTTTACCAAATCATGAATCCCTACTTCGTATTTGTATTTGGCCTGTGCTAGGAATTTGTCAAGATTTTTCCCGGCCCCCGGTTCGATTTTTTCCAGCATGGATTTGAATTCATCCAAATCTGCCGGTATGTCGAGAATATCGTTTTCCCCGTAGATTACCGCATAGGAAGGGTCAAGTCGGAGGAGCTCGTAATAATCAGCTGGCTTTTTACCAAAATGGGCAAAGTAGTTTTCAAATACATCGGGCATCCAATACCAGCTGGGACCCATATCAAAAACAAACCCCTGGTGTTCGAACTTTCTAGCTCTCCCACCGGGGGAATCGTTTTTTTCTAAAAGGGTGATTGAACAACTAGTGTGATGGGCCAGATGGGTAGCTGCAGACAGGCCTGCAAATCCAGACCCGATGACAACCACATGCTTTTGTGCCATGAAATTAGTTTTTGTGCTTGTAGACCATTAAATCTTCTTTGAGAAGCTTGCGGGCAATATGGATTCTATTTTTTACAGTTCCAATCGGAATCTGCAACTTATCGGCAATCTCATGGTATTTGAAACCTCGATAGTGCATCATGAATGGAGTCTTGTATACGTCATCCAGTTTGCCAATGGCCTCGTAGATGTCATCCATTGTGAAATTGCCGAAAACTCCGTTTTCGATCTGCACATTACTGGAGTTGATGTAGTGAAGATTATCTGTTGTATCTACAAAAGTTCCTCTTCTCACCATTCGCTGATAGTTGGTGATGAAGGTATTCTTCATGATCGTATAGAGCCATGCTTTGAGGTTGGTACCTTCAGTGAATTTTTCACGATTGGTGAAAGCTTTCACCATGGTATCCTGAAGAAGATCATTTGCATCGTCGACATCTCGGGTCAACTTGAGGGCAAAAGGCTTCAACGAACTTGAAAGCTTGTGGAGAGAGTAGCTAAATTCTAGAGTCGTCATGGCTTTTGGTTTTTGTTTAATCAAATCTAGTAATGATTAAACAAATACCAAACATTTTGTGGAATTAATTTTAAAAAATATTAAACAAAATAGGAGGAATGGCCAAAAACTGATCTGAATTGCCCCTGAATAATGAAAAAAGGCACTTTTTAGAAAAATGCCTTTGTTTAAGCTTTGTTTAATTTTGTTCCACTTACTTCTCTTGAGGGACCTGTTCTATCTCTTCCAACAGTTCTTTGATATCCCGGATGTAGTTCATTTGCTTAACATTGGCAGGGAAAACCAAGTCTTGTCCTATCACCTGATATCCAGTGACCAGAATCTGGGATTGGGAAAACCGGTCTGCCAAGGCATTGATGTAATCCTGTGCATATTCCGAAGAAGGCGAAGTGGTGATGACAGTGAGTAAGTACTCTGGGCTATGGACTTTATAGACAGAAAGTAAGTCTTCATTAGGAGTACTTTGACCGAGATAAATCACCTTATGCCCTTTGGATTTGATCAAATAGCTGGCAAAGAGCAGAGAGATCTCGTGCAACTCTCCCTCTGGAAGGAAAAGAAGAAATTTTTTCCCTGTGCCGTTGCTCACCTGTCCATCAATCGCCACGATCAGTTTCTGCCTCACTAAGTTGGATATGAAATGCTCCTGTGCAGGATTGATCGCTCCTGTTTGCCATAGGACACCGATCTTGGACATGAAAGGATAAATGATATTGAGCATGGTTTGCTCAAATCCCAGTTTGATGATATTGGTGGAAAGTACTTTTTCGAATCGCTCTTCGTCCATTTCGATCATACAGATTGTCAGCGCATGAATCTGATCATCGTGGGTGAGGGATCGCTCGGTGAGTTTCATTACCTCCTCACTAATATCCTCCATATTCATCGAGGCGATTTTGGAGATTTTGATGCCATTGTCATTCAACAAGGCTACATTGAGGATCAGCTTGAGATCATCATCGTCATAAAAACGAATATTGGTCTCCGTTCTCTTGGGAGAGAGGAGATTGTATCGTTGCTCCCAGATTCTCAAGGTATGCGCCTTGATTCCGGATAGCTGTTCTAGATCTTTTATTGAATACGTGCTCACTTTTCTTCTTCTTTAAAGAATTCTCTGGGTACAACAAATAAGCCGAATGAAACGGCATCTTCCTTCGCATTGGTTTTGTGATGAGCCTGATGGGCTTTGAAGATTCCCTTCAAAAATCCCTTCTTTGGCCTTTCCAACCACTTCAGTCTACGATGGACCATCACATCATGCAGTATGAAATATAAAATCCCGTAGACACTGATGCCGACACCCATCCAAAACCGATAGTCCAATTCCTCCGCACCGAGTACAATTAATAGTACAGCAATCCCCCCAAACAGTAAGGAAAACAAATCATTCAGCTCAAAGAAAGACTTTGAAGGCTCATGATGTGTCTTGTGGATCATCCAGAGTGGCCCATGCATAATGTACTTATGAATAAACCAACCGGAAAACTCCATTAATCCAAAACCTAAAGCGACGAAACCAATTGCTTTTATCATTATCAGAACAACCAGATTTAGAGAGTTTTGTTAAAGAAAAGAATTTTTAGCCTTTTAAAACAAAGATTTTGCTTTTTCAGCTTTCTATCAAATATCGAGTGTAAAATTCAATACGGTGAAGAATATAATCCAAGTGATTAACAGAAATGCCGAAATAGGATTGGATTTCTCAAAGTTGGCTTTTCTCCAAATCAGGTGGATCAGAAATGCGATGATAAACCAGCCAACAAAATTACTGATCGGAATGATCTCCCACTTCCAAGCCCAAAAGTCCAAAGCTACTGCCACCGGTTCCAGAATGTAATCGAGTGCAGTCATGGCACTTGCACCTAAAAAGGCAGCATAATAGTCGTTGGGAATATTTCGGAATACGGATCCTGTGAGATAGCTGAGAATAAACCAATTCACCCCAATCACCAAAGGGACATCCCAAAGCTTTGGGCCCAAAACGGGTCCGTATACGTAGTCTCCAAATAAATAGCCCGTGTGGATTCCGATCAATTCGGACCCAAATCCAATCCAAAACGCTGCAGCTGCAAAGATGGGAAATGCATCATTCCAGCCTCGATGGAAAAAAAGAATGATAAAAAGGGTAGTCAAAAGTTGGGCAGGGGTAAGAGACTGAAACATCGGCCTGTACTCAGGAATACTCAATCCGATCAGCCCTACGAGGTGTAAAACAACGATCACAATTTTTGCAATCAGCTCTCTGGAAACCCTGTTTTCTCCTCTCGAGGGTACGTATTTGTGCATATATGTCGGGGATGGCAAAGGAATCTGTTTGGGATTCCTAACTTTGCAAAGCTGTATTTGTTGGCAACAAATGTAAATAAAACCCTATTTTCCGGATATGATCCTGTACAATATCACGATAAATGTAACTCAGGACATCGAAGAGGACTTTTTGTCCTGGATGAAGTCCACCCATATTCCTGAGGTTTTGGAAACTGGAATTTTCCATGACCATAAGTTTTTTAGACTGCTCCATGAGTCTGAAGACGGTTCTACCAATTATTGCATCCAATACTTCACAGACAGTATGGAGCAGATGATGGAGTATGAGAAAAAGCATGCCGCTATCCTTCGCACCAAAACTCAGGAGAGGTATAGGGACAAAGCTGTGGCTTTTCGTACGTTACTAGAGACGATCTGATGTCCAAGGCTCTGAAATTGATAGTAAGCTTAGCTTTGCCTCAACTAGCAGGTGGCTTGGGTGCCTTTTTTACCTTTTCATCGGTGAGAGACTGGTACCTGACCATCAACAGGCCGAGTTGGAATCCTCCCAATTGGATTTTTGGTCCGATGTGGACTACGCTGTATGTGTTGATGGGAATCGCTTGCTATCTGATTTGGAAAAGCGAGCATCCTCAGAAAAAGCAGCTTTTGACGCTTTATTTTGTCCAACTGGGGCTCAATGCACTTTGGTCTCCGGCTTTTTTTGGAGCTGAAAGTCCAATATTGGGTTTGGTGGTGATCATTCCGCTTTGGGTGATGATTTTGATTTGTGTCATTCAGTTTAAGAAAGTCAGCAATTGGGCTTCAGGATTGATGGTTCCTTACCTTCTTTGGGTGTCTTTTGCGACAGCATTGAATGCTGCCATTTGGTGGTTGAATTAAAAAAAAAGGCCAGCTAACATCAAATTAGCTGGCCTGCATTTTTCAAAGTGCCAATTATTCCTTTACCGAAGTCGTCACCTTCGGTGCCTCTTTAGTCCAAGGACTCACGTCAAGCTTCCGAGGAGTAGGAAGAATTTCATCAAGTGTATTTCCATCGTATACTCTGCCATCCTTCACTACATGGGTGATGGTATTGGTGTTTCGGATGTTTTCCAAAGGATTCTGATCCATGATGACCAAGTCTGCCAGTTTTCCAGCTTCGATACTTCCGAGTTCTTTATCCAAGCCAAGTGCCTCTGCGCCTAAAATGGTAGCCACTCGTAGGGCATCCAGATTACTCATATCTCCACTGGCTACAGACCAAAGCTCCCAATGGTAGCCTAATCCCTGAAGCTGACCGTGTGAACCCACACCGGCCAATCCGCCTTGCTTCACGACGGAATTCACCCCCTGAGCATGCTTTTGGAATACATGATCCTCTGGAGCAAACCAACCACCCAATCCGCCTACTCTTCTTCTTGCCTTTTCATTGATCTCATTGTATGGGGTAAAGCGATTCAGCTTTGGATCATGGAGTGGGCTTTCGGTTGTGTAGAAATAGTTTTCTGCCCAAGGTCCGCCATAGGACACCAATAGGGTTGGGGTGTAGGCCATTTTGCTTTCTGCAATAGTGCGGGTGACATCGCTGTATAGCGGGAAGACCGGAATGGAGTGCTCATGCCCTGGATAGCCATCAAAGAGCTGGGTCATATTGAGTTTGTAATCCAAGCCGCCTTCGGTGGTCGGCATCAATTCCTGCTCTTTTGCAGCCATGATTACCCACTGACGGTGTTGTCGATTTCCGACCAGATACATTTTGATGTATTGGGTATTGAAGTACTTGCTATACTGCTTGAGGACGTTCTTGGTCTGCTCGAGAGACTTAAGGTTGTACATCCAGTAGCCCACACCCGGTCCTGTGGAATATACCCGTGGTCCAGGGACCATCCCTGCTTCCACCATATCGCCGTAGGTGAGCACGTCGGTAGTGGCTGTTTGAGGATCTCGGGTAGTGGTCACCCCATAAGCCAAGTTGGCTGCGTAGATCCAAACGGAGTTTTTGTGCAAGCCCCAGGTGGGCCACATGTGGGCATGGGTATCGATGAAGCCTGGGGTGATGGTTTTGCCGGAGACATCGACCACTTTGGCCGAACCTGCATCAAGAGTTCCTGTTTGGCCAACGGCCTTGATTCGGTTGTTTTCGATCAGGATGTCCCCATTTTCAATGACTTCAGAACCGTTCATGGTCACGATTCGTGCATTTTTCAAAAGGATGCTTCCTTTAGGAGTGTCCTTCGCAAAATAGACTTTTACCTGATTTTCGCTTGGCTTGTAGGTTTCTTTTTCCTTCAGCTGTGCTTTGTGAAGGCTATCTGCTTTTGCCAAGGCTTTGTCTGCTTTGAATAACGAATCGATTCTCTTTTTCTCAGCTTTTGCCAAGGAATCCGCCAGTTTCACTGCGTCTTCGCCTTTCGCCTTAAGCGAAGCTACGCTGTCTGCATCTGCCAGAGTTTTGGATTTTTTCGCAGATTTGACCGAATCCTCGACATATTCAGCGCGATCCAGATCATACACCCAGTGCCCGTTTCCAAGGGACCAGTGGACTTTCTTTCCATTGGATTCCCAGGCAGGCCATTCTCCACCGATCTCGGTCAGCTGCCGGGAAGGGAAATTACTTGAGCTAGGATCTGCCACATTGATACTAGGGGTTTTTCCAGCTTTAGGAATGGTGATGACGTAGACATTATTATTTACTTGTGCCAAAGCCTTATCTCCTACCGGGGCCATCAAAATGGTGCTGGCGCTGGCAGGTCTCATTTGAGGTTCCCTAGCGCTGACTCCTTCAGGTAGCATGCAGTAATTTACTGCATCAGCATTGGAGAAAGCTTTTCCCATGACATACCGGACATCCTGAGTGATGTGGCCGTGATCTGAGTGGTCATCCAAGGCTGATCCAAAAGGAGTGATACCTGTGATTTTGGCATGTTCCTGAGGGTCTGTCCCATCCCATTTGATGCTCAGAAGTGTGCCTCCCGGGCTGTTCAGATAGATTCTGCTGGTATCCTGAGTAAAATGGGCATTTCCATAATTTCCTGCATCAAGGATTTTTCGTTCAGGACCACCATTAGCAGGAATCCAAACCAATTCAGCTTCGGAACCGTCGACACCAGGCCCTTCTGCCTCTTCCAATGCTCGCTTTGGTCCTTTGAAGACTACGATTCTGTTTTTTGGACCCCAAACCGGACCAGAATACAAGGCGGCTTCGGAGGAAATCTTTGTCGTGGTCATGTTGCCCGAAATGGCTGCCTTGTAGATGCTTCCACCGTTCTTTTCTTCCCAAGTGACAAAGACCAGTTGGGTACCATCAGGGCTCCAGGAAGGCATTGCTTCTACAAACTCATTTTTGGTTATCCGCTTTGGAGTACCATTTGGATAGTCCATGACGTAGAGTCTGTTTAGCGCAGTAAAGGCTAATTTTTTCCCATCAGGAGAAGGGACAGCATCGCGGATCTGAGTGGCTAGCTTGTGAGTGGTGTCTTTGATGGCGTAGTTGAAGTACAAGCGAGGGCCCATGGCCAGTTTTACATCCGCTTCGAATGGAATCTCAGTGGCTGCACTCCCGTCTACAGGGAGCTTCCAAAGCTTACCGCCATAGGAAGCGATAACAAATTTGCTGTCGGGAGTGAATGCCATGGCTGGAAGCACTCCCTGTGGAGCTATGGATTCCTGCTCGTCCCGCTGCACCGGGTAGGCGAGCCATTTTTCATCTCCAGTGCTCAGGTCTCGGATCACCAAGCCGGTTTTATCCTGCCATCTGGATCCATATACCATCCATTTGCCGTCTTTGCTCAGGGTAGGGGTGAAAGCTGAACCATATCGGGAGGTGATGCTGGTAATATCTCCTTTGTCCAAATCGTATGTTCCGATTTGATACTGGGGAAGCATGGCATTGTAATTCCATGCCCCAGTTCTCCATGAAAAATAGATTTTCTCTCCATCCGGACTTACAAATGGGTCGATGGTCTTCATGGAAGCCGGATTCTCATTGAGTTGGATTCCACCTCCTCCATCAACATGGTACATCCATAGTTTGGTGATTCGTCGACCTTTGGCCACCACGATATATTTCCCGTCCGGAGTCCAGTGCGCTCCGGGGACATCGCCGTTTTTATCTTTAGTGACCTGAATGGTGTCCTTTTTTTCTAGGTCGATGTACCAAAGATTGTCATTTCCGGCACGGTCAGAGGTGAAAAGGATTTTCTTTCCGTCAGGAGAATATCTGGGATGGGTCTCATAGGCCATCCCTGTGGTAATTGGGGTTGCTTTTCCCCCTTCCAAAGGAATGGTATAGATATCCCCCATGAGATCGAAGGCGATCGTCTTGCCGTCGGGGCTGACATCCACACTCATCCAAGTTCCTTCTTGAGTGGTGAATTTGACTTCGCGCTCGGGTTTTAGGGGAAGGTCTTTGAACTTGGGGTAGTCCAGCGAGTCTTTAGCGGTACTGTCAGCAGCAATTGCCTTGCTTTCTTCCAGAGGGGACAACAATTCAGCGGTTTTTGGCAAAATAGCTGCCGTACTGACTGTCAGCCCCAAGGCTAGTAATACAGCCGGTTGGGTTAGTTTTTTCATACAGATTGGGTTTGGGCGAACAAGCTAATCCAAACACTTCGATTTTGGTAAAAGGAATTTACCAAAGGATGATTTTAAGGGAAATGCTAAGAAATCTGTCTTTGATCGAAAGTGAAGTGCTTGATTTTAGGATGATTAGAAGGGATTGAGCGGATTAGATACTTTAAATTGTTAGGATAACTGGTGCTTAACTTGGTTAAGAAAGGACTTCAAATACCTTAACAGGATTGCTTTTGTTTTTCAGTTTGAGTTCTCCTACTTCGTTTACTTTGAATCCATCACCAAGAGCCTCTGCACATCGGTCTAGGACCAAGATTTGACTTGCGGAAGCAGCATTTTGAAGCCGAGAAGCCACATTTACCGTATCTCCAACCACTGTATAATCCAATCGTTTGAGTGATTTGGAGCCGATATTTCCCGAGACCATTTCACCTGAATTGATTCCAATGGACACCTGGGGTTTGAAATGGGAGGCTTCGGAATATTCCGGAATCGCATCCATTTTGTCCCGAATGGCGATGCAGGCTTTTATTGCTCGGCTGAGATGATCAGGCCCTTGGAATACCGCCATGACTGCATCTCCGATGAATTTATCCACACTGCCTTTTTCTTCGATAATCTCCTTGACCATCAGGTCAAAAAATTCATTTAGCAGTCCCACTACGGTATTGGGATCCTCATTTTCCGATATTTTGGTGAAACCCACCAAATCGATGAAAGCAACTGTAGCCTCAATGGTATTATTTTCCATCAGAGCAGTTTCAATCTCTTTGCCTCCCATGAAATTGAGGACGGTTTCGTCCACATACATTTTCAGGATGTTGTTTTCCCTTAAGGCCTGAAGAGTAGATTTCAGCTGATTGATGTATCCGAGAGTTTTCTCCATGGTGATTTCCAAGTCCTGGAAATCCACCGGTTTGGTCACAAAGTCAAAAGCACCCAGATTCATTGCCTTTCGGATATTTTCCATATCTCCGTAGGCAGAGATGATGATGGTTTTGAGGAGAGGGTTTTTTTCTTTGGTGTTGGAGAGCAAGGTCAGCCCGTCCATGACCGGCATATTGATATCACTGAGAATCATGTCCACATCCCCATGATCTTTTAGGATATCCAAGGCTTGTTGGCCATTGAGAGCAAAAAGCATTTCATACTCACCGGATCGGATTTTTTGCCGGTATTTCTGCCGGAATAGGATCTCCAAATCTTCTTCGTCATCCACTACGAGGATTTTCGCCATGGCTCAGCCTTAGTTTTTATTGAGAATTTCCTTGATTTCCTTTTTCAGAGAATCAAAGTCAACCGGTTTGGTAAAAAATCCTTTCGCGCCTGATTTTATGGCTTTGTTATAGTTGTCTTTGTCTCCGTAGGCTGAGATCATACTTACCTCAATTTTTGGGAATCTTGTCTTGATGTTTTCCAAAAGTTCCAAGCCACTCATACCCGGCATATTAATATCGGAAAAAACATAAACCACATTTGGAGACTCAGGAGAACCCAATTTTTCCAGGGCTTCCTCTCCCGAAAATGCAAACTCGACCTCTAGCTGTTTGCTTTTGATTTCTTTTCTGAACTTCTGAACAAAAAGGATTTCTACGTCCTGCTCATCGTCTACGATCATGATTTTCATGGTATAAAAATTTAAATGGAAGACTTGGGTAATAAAATTTTAAATCTGGTGAATTGATTGACTTCGGACTCGATTTCGAGCTTTCCGCCGTGAGATTTGACAATATCGTGGGTGATACTGAGCCCCAATCCGGTACCTTCTGTCCCTTTTTTTGTAGTGAAGAAGGGCATTAAAAGCTTTTCTCTTATTTCTTCCGGAACACCGGGCCCATTATCCTCTACTTCAATCAATAGACTGTTTTTCAAGTCTTTGGTTCTGATTACCAATTTAGCTTTATATTCTGAATTTGCCATATTTATTTTGTCGCGCATAGCATCAAAAGCGTTTTTGGCAAGATTGAGGATGACTCGGCTAAAGTCCTCGGCGTTGATTTTTACCGCTGTAATTTTTTCATCCAGTTCCAGCTGAACATCCACGTTTATAGGATTTTTATTTGCCCTCATTCCATGAAAGGCCAAGTTGCTGTACTCTCGTATCAACTCATTCAGATCCGTTTCTTTGACTTCGCCTTTTTCGCCTCTGGAATGCATCAGCATGGACTTGACAATGCTATCGGCACGCATGCCATGATGTCTGATTTTTTTCAGGTTGGATTTTACATCCACGAGAAGTTCCTGGATTAGGGATTTTTCTGCACTATCCGGAGTTTTGTCCAGCTCCTCTTCCATTTCTATCAGGAAATCCTCACTTAGCTCCGAAAAATTGTTGATGAAGTTCAGTGGGTTTTTGATCTCATGTGCAATCCCTGCGGTGAGTTGGCCCAAAGAAGCCAGCTTTTCCTGCTGCACAAGCTGTTCTTGGGTAGACCTGAGGTGATCCAGTGCTTCCTGAAGTTCATTTTTTTGATTGAGTATTTCAGAAGTTCTTTCCTGCACCATTCTTTCCAGCTCTTGTTTCTTTTCTTGTGCCAAGAAAAGTTGCCTTTCTTTTTCTTTGGAAATAATACGTTCTATTTCCAGAGCTTTCATCTCTTTCCGATGGTTTAGCCACATAGTTACAGCCCAAATCAGGGCAAAAAATCCTGCTGCAGCGATGTAATTTTCAAGGTATTCGTAGGTCGTCGGGAAAATAGTCTCAAGTAAAAAGCTTACCAACCTGACCACCAGGATGGGCAAGGGAGTGACTGCCAGGTTTTTTTGACTTTCCAACTCAGGGAAATTCAAAATCATAAATATGATTCCTCCGACCAGAAGAAAAGAAATCAAATCAAAAAGCAATACCGGGGGAAGCTGAGCTATTCCGATCACAATCAGAACTCCTGCTCCAATCATCCCATAGTTGATTAGTTTTTTTAACTGATCGGAAAAAGCCGCATTTCCTCGGGACTTTTTTAGATAGTATAAAAGAAAAAGTGAAATCAGATTAATCAGAATCATATCGTCTTTACTTTTTGGAATATTGGGTCAAATGGTGAGGGATCAATTGTTTGCCAGAATATCTCCAATTTCTTTTCTCAAGGCTTCAAAATCAACTGGTTTGGTAAAAAAGCCTTTGGCGCCGGATTCCATGGCTTTCTTGTAATTTTCCGAATCTCCATAGGCAGAGATCATGCTTATCTGAATCTCCGGAAATTTTTCCTTGGCGATACTGAGCATCTCCAAGCCGCTCATTCCCGGCATATTGATATCCGAAAAGACATACATCACCCGAGGGGGGTTTTTACTGCCAAGAATATCTAAAGCTTCTCGTCCTGAAAAGGCAAATACCAGCTCTAGCCCCTGATTTCGGATTTCTTTTCTGAATTTTTGGCGGAAAAGATCTTCGATATCCCGCTCATCGTCTACAATAAGTATTTTCATCGGTGTTCTGTATTGATCAGTTTTTTGGTAAAAGGATACTGAATTTAGTCCATGATCCTACTTCTGTGGTGATATCCAAAGTTCCCCGATGGGCTTTGATAATATCATGGGTAATACTCAGTCCAAGGCCTGTGCCTTCGGTTCCTTTTTTGGTTGTGAAAAAAGGCATCAACAGCTTGTCTTTGATTTCATCAGGAACTCCCGGTCCATTGTCCTGGACCTCCAAGAGCACCTGATCTCCCAAGTCTTGGGTCGTAAGGGATAGGACTGGTTTGTATTCCTGCCCCACTTTGTTCAGCTTATCCCTCATGGCATCGAAAGCATTTTTGGTCAGGTTCAGGATGACTCGGCTAAAGTCTTCTGAATTGAGTTTGAGCTTCGGTAATGAATCGGCAAGCTTAAGGTCAATTTCCACATTGATTGGGTTTTTATTTGCCCGCATCCCATGAAAGGATAGGTTGACATATTCCTTAATCAATTCATTCAAGTCAGTTGGCTCAAAATCTCCGCTTCCTCCTCGGGAGTGCATGAGCATGGATTTGACAATACCATCTGCCCTTCCCCCATGATGCCTGATTTTTTCCAAATTGATCCGGATGTCTCCGAGGAGATCTTGCACATTTTCCAAGGCTTCCGATGGCTCCATTTTTTCGAGTTCTTCTTCAATTTCATCCAAAAACTCCATACTCAGGCCGGAGAAATTGTTCACGAAGTTTAGCGGGTTTTTAATCTCGTGGGCTATTCCGGCCGTCAGCTGACCCAGAGATGCCAATTTTTCCTGCTGGATGAGTTGGGCTTGGGTGGATTTTAGGTTTTCATGAGCTGCTTCCAGCTTGGAGTAGGCTTTTTCAATTTCCCGAGCTTGCTGAAGCTCTCTTTCCTTAGCTTTTTCCTGCTCCTTTTTGATGGTCAGATTTCGTTGATAGAGGTGTATTGGGTAAATCAAAGAGAGGAATAGCAAGGAATAAATCACATAGGCCCACCAGGTTCGATACCAAGGAGGTAGAACCACAAAGGAAAACTCAATAGGATCTGTCCACTCAGAGGCGTTCCCTTCGCTTGGACCGGTAAACCTTGCCCGGACTTTGAAGGTGTAATCTCCCTCTTGAATATTGCCAAAGGTGGCACTCGTTTTCTTCAGGACGGGGCTCCACTCTTCATCATAGCCCTCCAGAATATATTGGTATTCCACGAGAAAGGGCTTTGCCAGCTCATTGGTCCCAAAATCGACGTTAAGATGATTATGTCTGTAAGGCAGGACCAAACCAATCGGTATGGGGAAAAATGGGGTTATTCCCTCCAGACTTACATTTTTAAATCTTTCCTGAATGGCGGCTCGTTCTGTTGGGCTGAGTTTTTTGCCCAAAGTTCCCGTTTCTTCAAATTCCACTTGAGCAGGATCTGAATTTTCCAATAAAGATTGCCAGGAAATGGGTTCCTCGTTAATTCTGATTTGCTTAAGGAAAAGTCCCGGAGCTGTTTGATTACGGACCAAAGCATCGTAATCAAAGCGGACCAATGCGGTCTTGTTGCTTCCAGTTCCTGCCCATAGAATCCCTTTGCTGTCCTGGAACATTCCATCTTGTCCGTCTGTAAGGTCTTTGACTGGATAGCCGGTATTGGAATTGAATAGTTCAGGATTGCTGATTTTGAAATCGCTCACGTTTTCTTCCGGTCCATCAAAAAACACCATCCCCAGGTTGGTTCCAATGGCCATCTTTTTGTTTTTCATCGGGACGATCTGAAGAATGACTTCATCAGGCAGACCATCATCTTTGGTGAATTTCAAAAATGGATTTCTACTTAAATCTTCTCCATTCAGTAAAGCCACCAAGTCCTGATTGGGAAGGAGGTTTAACCCATGTTCGGTACCTATCCAAAGATTATTGTCCTCATCAAAGACCAATCGTATCACTCCGTAATCCACCAATCCATGATCCGGGGTAAAGTTGAGAAAGGTGTTGTCTTTGAAATAACTGACTCCTCCATCTACAGCCCCTATCCACAGGCCTCCTGATGAATCCGGAAGCAGGCTGAGGACTACATTTCCAACCAGCCCATGGTCTATTGTGTAGTTGGTAAAACCTTCCCCATCAAATCTACTGACCCCATTTTCGGTACCCATCCAAAGATTTCCTGAAGTATCTTCAGTAATAGAATAAACCTCATTTGATGGCAAACCCTGGTCGGTGGAATAGTTGATAAAGGTGTTGTCATCAAACTTGCTTAGACCTCCACCGCCGGTTCCTATCCATATAGAGCCTTCCCTGTCCTGAAAAATGGCATGAACCACATCTCCCGGCAATCCTTGGGAAAGAGAAAAATTAGTGAATTCGGAGCCGTCAAAGCGGGTGACTCCTCCTCCCGCACTTCCAAACCAAAGATTGCCTTGGCTATCCTCCAAGGCACTCAAAATAAGATTCCCTCCAAGGCCCTGATTGACAGTGAAGCTCGTAAATGCACTGCCATCAAATCGTGTGATTCCTCCTCCGTCTGTGCAAAACCAAAGCTTGCCGGATCGGTCCATGACAATGTCCAAAACACTACTTGCTGGCATGCCTTGGTCGCGGGTGTATGTGGTAAACTTTTCCCCGTCATATCGGCTCACACCTCGTTCCGTCCCAAACCAGATTTGACCTTTTCGGTCTTCTTTGATAGATCGGATGATATTGTCAGCCAATCCATCAGAAAGACTGAAATTTTCGAATTTTCCATCCCTGAGCCGGCTTACCCCTGCCCCGATAGTTCCTATCCACAAAGAGCCGTCAGCCGCTGCGGCGATACTTCGGACCCGATTACCTGCCAAACCGTCTTTTTCTGAAAAAGTGGTGAATCTACTGCCATCATACTTACTCATCCCCTCTCCGTTGGTTCCGAAATAAAGGTTCCCCTCGGAGTCCTTACCCACAGTGATAATGAAGTTTCCAGCCAGGCCTTCTTCAGTGGTATAGGATTGGAAGGATGTGCCGTCGTAGCGGTTCACTCCCCCTCCTGTCCCAAACCAGAGGTTGCTCTGATTATCTTCAATGATTCCAAAGACGTAATCATCGACAAGTCCATTTTCTGAGGTGAAATTGAAGAATTGTCTTCCGTCAAACTTGCTCAGTCCAGTGATCGTGCCGATCCAGATATTTCCGTTTTTGTCTTCGTAGATGCTTCGGATAGTATTGCCTACCAATCCTTCTGTGGTGGAGTAATTGGTGAATGAGCTCCCGTCGTACCGGCTGATACCTCCGCCGTTGGTCCCAAACCATAAGTGCCCACGGCTATCCAAAATAGCACAGTTGACCCCATCCAAGGCAAGTCCATCGTCTGTGGTATAGGTTCTGAATTGGGAAATACCCCCTTCACCCAAAAAGTAAGGCTTTCCGTTCGGATCTTGGATCGGATTGCCATTGGGGCCTGTGAGGGCCAGAAGCTTTTTCTTTTCCGGAGCTAGACGCGCAATGGACTGGTCTTCTCCGGATTCACTTTTGATGCTCATAGATCCTCCACTCTGACTTGGGACGGAGATCATTCTGGCTGGAGGAAAGTCAGCCAGAAGCCTAGTGACAGGTAGGAGTGAATCAGGAAGCTGAGACAGATCAAAAAAGCCGGGAGCTAAAACTGGCTCCTGATCGGATGTGCTGTTTTCTTTTTCTTCTTGGCTACAGGAAAAACTAAGGAAAAGGAATCCAAAAATCCAGAGAAATTTTTTCATTTGACCGATTCAAATTGGAAATAGAATAGGTAATCCAATTGGGTACTGATGCGAAATTTTTTAAAAGATAGACAATTAATATAGGATAAAAAATGCTTTTCACTTTTTGGAATTTGAAGGTATAAATAGAAAAAACCAGTCATTCTTTCGAGAAAGACTGGTTTTTATGAGAAGGAACCTGAATTTTATCCTTACTGCCCCACCATAAAGATCGCGTTGCTGAGAATCAGCTTGCCGCTTTCCCAGAATCCGCGGAAGATCGGGTTGTCCACAAAGTAAACGACCTGTCCTCTACCCTGTCTTTCTGCTCCAATGACTACAGATTGTCCCATTTGAGACTTGATTTTGTACCCAATGAAGCCAGTGCGATAGGAATCATTTCCGGCAATAATTCCGGCATTTACGCCCCCGCTCATGAAGGCAAATCGGTTGGAATTGTTTTTCAAGGTGTAGAATTTACCTCCAGTACCATAGCCCAGGGGATGGGTTTCGTCCATTTTGATTTCATAGATGGCACCGGCTGTACCCCCTGAGATGTCAAGTCGCTCGCCTTCAGTATAAGGCTCAAGTCGCTCTTCTTTGGCTATTTCTTGGGAAGTTTTTTCAGCAGCTTTTTTCTCCTCATCGGTATCATAGGTCTTCAGCTTGAAGCCTTCCTTGTTTGCAAAAAGATTGACCGCCGCATCGATAGCCACGACCTTTCCTCCGGCTTTCACCCAATCCATCAGCTTGGTTTGTGCATTGCCATTCAGACCCGAGCCAAATACTGAAGGGAGAATAATCACATCGTACTTGCTGAGATCATAGGAACCAAAATTGGCGGCATCCAGATTGACCAGAGGGTAGTCCAGGTCCTTTTCGAAGAAGTGCCACACTTCTCCATAATTCAGCGAGGATGTACCCTGACCGCCGACTAAGGCCACTTTTGGAGCTTGGATCACTCGGATATTGGGTGAACCAAAATCTTTTCCTTTATCCACATAGCCGGTTTGCGTAGTGGCCAAAGTCACTCCAAATCGGTTGGCGGTTTCCACCACTTTTTGATCAAAGTTGCCCACATACTCATTACCTCCTTTGGTGATGATGAGAGACCCAGCAGGGAAGCTTTTGCCCTCTACCGTGAAAGGATACTCGGCATACTTCACGCGGATTTTCTGATTGAGCAAAGCGGCAAGGAAGGCCGCATCACGGGTTCCTTCCCACTTGGCCAGATAGGCCACAGGAGTTGCTCCAGTTGTATTTGGAGTGAAAGTAGGTTTTTCGTATTGACCTGCCGCATCGATTCGGGTTTCCAAAGCATATGCCTGAAGACCGTAAGCATAAGGCATTGCCCAGCTGGTGATGTCGTAAGTGATGGAGTCATTCAAAACTGGATTGGGCTCGAATAGCACCTGAGCCAAGACTCCCTTCGGCTGATAAGCATTGATGATGATGTCATTTTCCGTGGTGGAAAAAGCTACTCCTGGTTTTCCACTTTGGTACTCGTATCCTTTCAAACCTGCGCGGGAACCGGCTTTTCCATAGCGAATTCCATTTTTATCCATCAATTCAAGCAGTTTGGCTAGCTGTGCTGGGTTGCTTTCTCCTTTGATTACAAAGGATTTGTATTTGCCTTTTGGGTTGCTGGAGTTGGTTTTGAAATAGGTGGCAAACTCATCTACCAGTCTTTTGGCGTTTTGGCTGGTCACTTCTACCGCCGAAATCGCAGCGGTGTAGTGTCCGGCGATTCGTCCGCTTAGCGTCACGGTGTCTCCGATCGAATTGTACACTCCGATACCGGCACGTCCGCTACCACCCTGCTCGATGGTCATGCCGATGGCGCCGTTGTACATCGGATAAGAGTCACCATAGGAGGGATACAAGATGTCAAATCGCTCTTTGGTAAAGTAAAATTTGCCTGCCTGGTCAAAATATTTAGCGGTATTTCTACCGAAAATATCCTGAAACTCATGCTGGAATGGGGTCAACTGCTCGTGCAAAGGCTCTGCTGCCGGAGCCATATAAAACGGATTATCTACCCCTTGCTCATGAAAGTCCAGGTGCAACTGTGGCATCCACTGCTGGTAAAGCTTCAGCCGCTGTTGAGATTCCACCTGTACTTGCCAAGCCCAGTCTCGGTTGAGATCAAAAAGGTAATGATTAGCCCTTCCGCCTGGCCAAGGTTCGTTGTGCTCCATAGACTGTGGATCAGGCTGGAGGCGAGTGTTCATCTTTTGGTTGTACCACATCGCATAGCGGTCGCGACCGTCAGGGTTGATACAAGGATCGAGAATGACCACTTGATTTTTGAGCCATTCCTGAGATTTGGCATTGTTTGGATCGGCGAGTGTATAAAAAGTAGAAATCGCCGCTTCCATACCCACAGACTCATTTCCGTGCACATTGAAAGACATCCAGTTGATCGGGACTTCAGTGCTCGGAGAGCCTTCCATCAAGCCGGTACGCTTAAGGTTGTCGGTGCGGATTTGCTCTAGGCGGGTCATATTTTCCGGGCTGGAAAGAATCGCCACGAAAAGCGGGCGTTTTTCGTTTGTCTCTCCGTATTGGATGATTTTGATGTTGGGATTTTGCGAAGCCACATACTCAAAGTAATCCACCATCCGGTGATGAGGAGTAAATCGGTCTCCGGGCTTGTAGCCAAGGAATTGCTCAGGGGTTTTTAGCTGAGCCAAAGTTGAAAATGTAGTGAATAAGCCTAAGGCCAGAATGAGTAAATTCTTTTTCATAGGGAAAGATTGGAATTGGCGGGAAGTTAAGTGGTTTTGATTTTTGGACTGATACCGACAAGGGAAAAGTTGATTATCAATCTCTTTTTAAAAGTTGTAATTGCAGAAATATCATCTAAGAAACAGGTCGTTTCAAATAAAACAAACCGTAAAACCAAGTCTTTAAATATTGAATGAGGTGGATATTTTTGTATTTTGACTAGGAATACAAATGACCTGAAATCAGGACAAATTATTTATTCTTTAAATGGAAAAGTCAGTTGAGAATAATTTTTCAAACAAGAAAAAAGAGGCTGGAGAGTTCGAAATCATCAAATCCAAATTAGTAAAACCTAAGGTTAGGGATCAATTTGTTGTTCGAGACACATTGATCGAATATTTGGAAACTAATCTTAAGCATCCTCTAACTTTGGTCTCTGCAGCTACTGGTTTTGGTAAAAGTATCCTAATAAGCCAATGGCTTGACATTTACTCACACCGGTATGGATGGTTTTCTTTAGATCAGGAGCACAATGACGTAGGGGTATTCTTAAATTATTTTGTAACTCTTATAAGAGGGTCCTTTCCCGGTAAAAAATTTAAAACCGAGTATCTTCAAAATAACCCTGGAAATTTGACTGCCAATGTGATCATTTCTTCAATGATAAATGATCTTGACCAGTTGGATGGTTCCTATGTTCTTGTTTTGGATGATTATCACTCCATCGTAAATGATGAAGTACATGAGATTTTGAACGGCTTATTAAAATATCCTTCAGAAAATCTGCATCTGGTTATCATCTGTCAAAAAGATCCGCCTTTAAAACTTACCAAGTTAAGAGCTCAGTTTAGAATGAATGAGCTGAGAATGAAAGACCTGGTATTTACCAAGACAGAATCACTGGCACTTGCCAAATCAATCTCTTCTAATTTGGAGCGTGAAGCTATACTAAAACTCGCCCAGCAGACAGATGGATGGGTGACAGGGCTTACAGCAGGGATCTTGGGATTAGCTAGGGGGATTCAATTAACTAAAGTCATTGAATCGCTAAATAAGCCCAATTCTATCATTTCAGAATTATTTAATGAAGTCATTTTACAAGACTTGGGTAAAGTCCAGCTAAAGTATCTTGCTCTTTCTTGTTTGCCTGAAAGGTTTTCTCAAGGACTTTTAGAATACTTGATAGAGTCTGCTCAAGATTCAGAATTGAAAAGTCTGAATGTGAGAGAGTTTATGATACAGTCTAAGCGAAGAAATTTGTTTTTAATCTCTTTGGATGATGAAGATACTTGGTTTAGATATCATCATTTTTTCCAAAGTGAAATAAGAAGGAAGGTAAAAACTTGCTTTTCCGAAACAGAAGTATCCGAATTATATGTGGCTATCAGCAAATGGTTTGAGGGCGAAGGTGTGCTTGAAGAAGCATTGGATTATGCCCTCAAATCCAAAAATATGGACTTTGCAGTCGAGCTTTTTTTAAGATATCGGCTTCATCTCATGAATAATGAGCACAACCTTAGGCTTGACCGGTTGACAGGAAATTTTGAGGAAGAAACGATTTTGAATCATCTGGAATTGATCATTACCAAAGCGATGATGCAGGATCAGAAGGCTAATTTTTCTGGAATGGTTTACTACCTTAAAAAAGCAGAAGATTGGATTGCTAAAAATTCCATAAGCCAAAACCAAGGTCAAAGTCAGATTATTGGGGAGTACCATTCAGTATTTACCTTTTTATTAACCATTCAAGGAGAATTCAATCAGGCTCTTTTCCATGGGAAAAAGTGTTTAGAACTTCTTTCTCCGGATGAACCAAATTTTTTTAGGGAGTATGCCATAGGGTGGTATGCATTTGCGCAGCAAGCCACGGGAAATGCAAAAGAAGGCTTGAGGAGAATTGAACTTGAGTTTGAAAAGAAAGGAATATTGGAGCCCTATTATCAGAGAAGGCTTTATCAAGGAAGGTGCATGGTTCATCTTTTGGAAAGACAGATATCCCAATTAGCTATCGATGGGGAAGCCTTGGTAAAAAAGAGTTCACCGGAACAGTTTAGGGATGTTTGGATAATCGGAGTTTATTCCCTGACTTATGCATCTTATTTGTCTAATCAACTTGAAAACGTAAATAGGTTCCAAGAAGAAGTCAGACTGTTTAAATATACCTGCAGACCTTTTTGGATAACTCATCAGCTGTTTTTGGAGTGCTTGACAGAATTGGCCATCGGCAATTGGGAAAAAGTTGAACAGAATCTTGAAGGATTCGAAGAATTTGCCAAAGAGCTTACTATTGAACCTCTGACAGGCCTTGTTTATGCTTTCAAAACTGAGGTCCTCCTTCGGAGAGGAGAACTAGATCAAGCCAAAGAGGTAGCTAAACTTTCTGAATTCAATGCTTATCCTCCGGTATTTTTCTATTATATCCCTCAATTAACCGAGGTAAAGCTTTTATTATCAACCCATCAGGAAGATTTTGGATTCCAAAAACTTGAGATCTTGACCGAAATGGGAAAAGAACGACACAATAAAAATTTATTGGTCCAGGCTAAGTTGCTCAAAGCGGTTCATTTTGAACGTGGGGGAAATTTTGGAGAGGCTATTAAGGAGTTAGAGGGAGTTTTGGATTTAGTACAAGTTGAAGAACACACTCGAATTTTTCTGGATGCTGGACTTGAGATTGACGGTTTGATTTCTTTTTTACCAAAGATTCACTCTCAGAAAAACAGATTGATGGAATTATTCCAATTCATCAAAAGAAAAGGCACTTCTATTCACTCAAAAAGCAATGGTTTTGGGCCAAAAACAAAGCAGGTTTTATCGGTTCGTGAACTTGAAATTATGGATTTGGTCGTTCAAGGATATCGAAATAATGAAATTGCCGAAAAACTTTATATATCTCTGGATACAGTGAAAAAACATTTATATCGCATTTTTCAAAAATTGCGGGTAAACAATAGAGTTGGGGCTATTAAGAAAATGAAAGACCTGATTCAAACGGTCAAAGACTAGCTATACTGGAGATACCTTTTCCACTTTTTGATTCCTAAAATGTCCACTTTAGTGGCTATTTATCCATTTTTTAGCCCCCTACCTTTATATGGATATGGCTAATGAAACTTCTATCCCCAAATTTTCCTATCCGGGCCTGTATTCTATTCGGGTGAGTGGAAAAATTCAAAAGGATCTTTTGGAATATTTCCAAGGAATTGAAAAATCTGTAGTTGAGGTGAATGATACTGGTAATTCAATAACCCACTTTGCCATCAATATCCGTGATCAAGCAGAACTGATAGGGCTGCTCAATATGCTCTATGAGTGGCAGCATGTCCTTATTTCAGTAAAACTGGGAGAAAATTATTCGACTGTTTAAAATATCCATGCATTAAGATTTAACCAATCAAATTCCAAAAACTATGAGACCATTTAAACTCAAACTCTTGACTATGGGATTGGCCCTACTTGGGATAGTAGGTCTAATTGCCCCTTCCTTTGCGCAGCAAGCTCCCCCTAGCACTGTGCTTTTTACCAATGCCACTATTTTTGACGGTCAAAATGAAACATTGGCCCAAGGCATGAGCGTGCTGGTAGAGGGAAACAAGATTTCCAAGATTGCCAAATCCATTCCTGTTCCTCAAGGAGCCACAGTCATAGATGCCAATGGCAAAACACTGATGCCGGGGCTGATTGATGCGCACTGGCATACCATGTTCAACTTTGCCCCAGTAAGTACTATTCTCGGTATTGACTTCGGTTTGCTGAATATCCTTGCTGCGGATGCCTCCGAGAAGGTATTGATGCGTGGTTTTACGACCGTTCGCGATGTAGGAGGAAATAGTTTCGCAGTGAAACACTCCATCGATATGGGCATTACAAACGGTCCGAGAATCTATCCATCTGGTGGATATATTGGTCAGACTGCAGGCCATGGTGACTTCCGTGGGCCAAATGACGTCCCTGCTACCTTCGGAGGTGAATTGGACTACCAACAACGAGTTGGTAACACACTCATTGCCAACGGAGTGCCTGAAGTGATACAGCGTACACGCGAAGTATTGCGTATGGGGGCCAGTCAGGTGAAAGCCATGGGCGGCGGAGGAGTTACGTCCTTGTATGATCCCCTGGACGTAACCGAATACACTTTCGAAGAAGCTAAGGCCATTGTTGATGTAGCCAAGTCATGGAACACCTATGTAGCGGTGCACATCAACACAAAAAACGCTATGAAAATGTGGATTGAGGCCGGAGCCAAGTCCATGGAGCACGGTTTTTTTATAGATGACGAAGTGGCACAACTAATGGCTAAAAACGGTGTGTGGTGGAGTATGGAACCCATGCAGAATGACGGCCCAATCGCGTTGAAGTTTGAAAGTCCTATAAGCACTGCCAAATACACCGAACTACTTAAGGGACTCGATCAAGCCGTCGCCAGTGCCAAGAAGTACAAGGTAAAAACCGCATTTGGTACTGACATTCTGTTCGACCCGGAATTGGGCAAGAAGCATGGTCAGTTCCTTTTAGCGATGCTTAAGTGGTACACTCCGTTTGAAACGTTGAAAATGGCGACTGCTGATAATGCGGAGTTACTCCAGCTGAGCGGACCTCGCAATCCTTACCCCGGCGATTTGGGCGTGGTGAAAGAAGGCGCCCTCGCCGACTTGCTTTTAGTAGATGGTAATCCTTTAGCCAATTTAGAATTGGTAACTGATCCTGACAAAAACTTCGTGATCATCATGAAGGATGGGAAGATTTATAAGAATACGGTTAAGTAAGAATATACCAGAACAGCTTTTGGATCCTGCCAGCAAAAAGCGCTGGCAGGTACTTGGTTCCCGCAATTAACCTTAATTCTATTTATTCTGATTAGAGAAATCCTCTTTTATGAAATCCTTACAACTCTTATTTATTCCCTTGGTTCTAGCTCAATTGAGCTGTAGCAATCCGGGTTCCATTAGTGAGGAATCTAATTCCGTTTTAAAGGGGCGTATTGATCATGTTTGTATTCGCGTTGTCGATTTAGATTTATCTATTAAGTTCTATCAAAACGCCTTCGGCTTTACAGTAAAAGGACGCTGGGAAGGTCAGACGATTGGCGAAGGTGATAACGCAAAAACTATTCCCGGTATAGGTGCCATGATTGAAGATGAAGCGGGTGGCGTAATAGAATTAATTCTTGATGAAAATACCGCGGACAGACAAGCGAATCAGCGATCGATTAATCACTTTGCCATTAGTGTAAATGAGGTGGAAACTGGTTATGAGCAGGCGCTTGAGGCTGGGGCTAAATCAATAATGCCTCCTACCACGATATCAACAAAAATCTCCAAACTAAAAGTAGCTTTTGTGTTTGGACCGGACGGAGAACGCATAGAAATCATCAACTATGATGACAAGTAATTCAATTTAAATTCTTTTCCTAGAACCAAGCCTACTTCCTAAAAAGGATTCTTTTTAAGGAAATTAAGAACAGTAAAATGAAAGAAATTATGCACAAAAGTATTGCACTAGTATGGTTATGGCTGCTTGGTGTTAGTGGATTTTGCTTTGGCCAAAGTAGTGAGCTTGCAGATACCGTCAGAAAAGATTCTGTAAACCTAAACTTGAAAATCGTTCCGGAGGGAGACAGAAAAGAGAATAACTTACTCAATACAGGGACTGATTTGATTGATGAGTCATTTGTAGGTTCATGGCCAATGTTTGGCACGGACCTCAGAATGAAAGTTGGAGGTTATTTCAAAGCCGATTTTGTAGGAGATTTTAACGGGACCTTGGATAATTCTCAATTTCTGATGTCCACTATTCCGGTAGAAGGACAGCCAGAATATGGGAACTCAGGATACGTAAATTTCTTTGCAAAAGAATCCAGATTCAACATTGATGTACGGAGAATTGAGCAAGGGAAAGTTCCGCTCAAACTATTTATTGAAGGAGATTTTTTTAATGATGAAACCCGTTTCAGGCTACGACATGCCTATATGGTAGTTGGGAATTTTATTTTTGGACAAACCTGGACTACTCTTTCGTTTTTAGAGGCCATGCCTAATATGATTGATTTTGCCGCTGGTGACGCCTTATATGGTGGTCGTACCGTCCAGGTGAGATATCAAAAAAAGGTGAATGAAAACATCCTTCTTGCAGTTGGTTTGGAACAGCTCAGTTTCCTTGGAATAGAAAATCCAGATGAACTTGTCGGTAAGGCAATCCGGAAAATGCCACTTCTGGCCTTGCGAATGGATTATAGCTGGAAAACGGGGATTTTATTTATGGGTGGAAGTGTAGCCCAGCTGGCTTGGGATGGAGGATTAAATGGGATTAGCCCAAATGCATTGCAGATTAATGGAGCTATTGCAGGTAGACAATATTATAGCGGCAAAAGAGGCTATTTCACCTTTGGAATGTCTTATGGTCAAGGAGCAGGAGAAAATATTATAGCCTTTGCAGGAAGTAATGCCAATGCAGTTTTAAGTGCTAACGGTCTGAAAACCATCCCTGCCTTATCCTCAAGTTTGGGGTTGAATTTTAAATGGACTGATCAATGGGCGTCCAATATCCATTACGCGTATGGATGGCTAGAAACTCCAGCTGATAGGGATCCATTTGCCTTGAAAAGGGGAGGTATAGGGCACTTAAATCTTATATATAACCCGATTAAACGTATTTCAACAGGCCTAGAATATATCTGGGGCGCACAACGTACCACCAACGATGCTTTTGGTCGCGCCTCTCGGTTGCAATTCATGACCAAATTTGAATTCTAAGCATTATGAGAAGGAGCAAATTGACGAGATGCTTCCAATTATTTGTGGTGCTTTTGCTATTTCAAAGCTTGGCAAACCATGTTAGTGCCCAGCAATTCAATACAGATAATTTCCTGACCATGCCACATGGTACGGGTACTTTTGTGATTTCCACTGGTCAGAGAAGTACCAATCTGATCAGCTCCTTTGCACTTGTTCCTAGATTTGAATTTTTTGTTCAGGGAAATTTATTTCGAGACTACCGTATTGAAAACTACGTCCAGCATTTTACTACCACCGTGTACGCCAAATACATGTTCTGGGCAAATGAGGAAAATAACGGAGGAGTAGCTGTTTTCTTTGGGTTTGGAAGATCACCAGGATATTATCAAGATACTCAGTTTACACAACTCCATAAGAACGTTTGGACTGCCATCCCTATTACCATTCCCTTACTGAATAATGCCATTTCATGGGATATCATGCCGGGGGCTTTGGTGGATTTCAATGCAAAGGACCGAAATGAATCTGCCTGGGGATTTACTTGGTCTTCTCGTTTGGCTATTTATAAGGTCATTCCAAAAACAGCCATCGTTGCAGAGGTGTACGGTACACAAGGTCAGGCTCAATCGCCTGCAGAATATAAGATAGGACTACGGTATGAACCCAATGATTTCATTGTCCCGGCCATTTCCTACAGTTCCCAATTTAAGGGGGCATACGGGGCTGGTCTTGAGATAGGAATTGTGATTTTCACTCCTCAATTCCTGAAGAAAGACTACATAAAGAATAACCACATAATCTACTAATCAAACCGCTTTTTCTTATCAATAAAAGAAATCTGCCATGAAAAGATTCATTACCACACTTTTACTTACTGGAATTCTCGGGATAAGTTTTGCCCAAAGTTCTATACCTGTCAACAGCAATTACCTTATAGCTAGAGGGATTTCACCCAAAATCCTAGATGCGGCCCTGAGTGCCACCCTGCAGGAGGGTGCATATGCCCAAAACACAGTAGCCAAAAGGATTAAAAATGGACAAGCAGATTCTGTTCAATTTATTCTGAATTATGACCCTAATTTCAAAGAAGGTCTGGACATCCAAATAGAATACAATCCGGACTCCCTTCGAATAATTAAGGAGAAAGAACTGGTCAAGGCTGTGGAGGAAATGCATTCTTTTAGCCGCTTGTCCAAGTCCTATTTGTATGATGAAAGTACTTTGACATTAGTCAGTCAGGATGGCTCCAATGTAGTGCTCTCTTTTCTATATGATGCATCCAAATTGGAACCAGAATTAAAATTTGGGGAAAAAGTAAAAGGTCTAATTTATCTAGTCGGGGATGAATTGGAAAAGGTGGAATTAGTAAATACCGAGCCTCTAAAATTTATGGGGCACAAAGTTGAATCGGGTGTTTTCAAGAGTACAATTTATTTTCAAAAAATCCCTGAAAACGGAGGTTATATCGTAAAGTCTTCAGATGAGAGGTATGAGTATCAATCCAAGAAAGAAACCATTAAATCTGAAATTTTTACAGAAACCACCTCCTATAAGGACAAAAATGGAGTGCCTATTTCCTGGACTAATCAACCTGACCAAATTAGCTTGGGCAGCAAATCAGTCACTGTATCAGGAAGTCTTGGCGGGGCTTTGCCAATTTTTGGTAAAGGAGCAAGAAAATTGGGTTACCATTTGCCTAGGCCAGTTGGGATTAGTTTGCTCAACCATCAGCAATTCCAAACTCTTCAGTTTACCGATTTATCCGTTGGGCTCAATGGGGGCGAAAAGGTTTCTTTAAACAATTTATTTTCCTTAGAGCAGTCTACAGTTCCTCAGACGACTAAAATTGAGATGGTTCGGGGAGATGTTTGGCTTTTTCCTTTCCTTAATTTCTCTGGAATGGTAGGAAGAGGACGGAACAATTTAGATGGACAGCTTTTCTTATCAGATGAATTTAAAAGTGCTTTAGAAAAATTAGGGTTTTTGGTGGGGCTGAAACCGGATGATGTGCCTGATTATCTCCCCTTGGTGTCTGAACTCACTGCCTTGAGCTACGGTGGAGGGGTCACTTTAGCAGGAGGTGTAGGAAACTTCAATTTCACATTTAATTATCAGATTGTCGCATCATCAGTGCTTGAAGCCAACACTACGAAGCTCGCACAGGTATTCATGCCTACCATAGGATATATGACCCCTTTCGGATTGAATATCATGCTTGGAGCCCAAGGACAATATTACGAGACGGTTACTCGGGGGTTTCTTCAATTATCCCCTGAAACCAAACTCGATTATGAAGTGAACTTTGAACCCATTCGATGGAATGTAATGACGGGACTTTATATGCCATTGTCTAATCATTTTGACCTGGCAATACAAGGAGGATTCGGACAAAGGCGCTCAATGACAGCAGTATTGGGGTATCGATTTTTCTAAAATAGTAGAATTAGAAAAGGTGTCCTTAAAGACACCTTCTTTTTATTCTACCGCCTTTACTCTTACCACCATACTTCCTCTGGTGGCTTTGGAATAAGGGCAAACTTGATGAGCGGCTTCGACCAATTGTTGTGCTTCTTCAAGCGATGCGGCATGGGGGATTTTTACTTCAATGTCCACTTCAAGTCCGTAGCTGTCTGGGCCATAATGTCCCAAATGGACTAGCGCTTTGATTTCCGAATCTCGCAGGCTGGTTTTTTTGGCAACTGCTCCCAAAGCTCCTCCAAAACAGGACGCATAGGCTGCTGCAAAAAGCTGTTCAGGATTGGTTTTTTCTCCGTCTCCTCCGATCTCTTTGGGCATAGACACATCAAAATCCAATTTTCCGTCGTCTGTGCGTACATGACCTTTGCGCCCTCCTGTATTGATGGCTACAGCGGTGTAATCAATGTTCAGTTTTTCCATGTTACTTTTTTAGTGTTTTGAGATTTTCCAAAAGACCTTCCAGATGAGGGTTCAACTTTTCAGTTGATTTCCCCAAGTCTGAAGCCAGTTGGTCTTCCAACACCTGAAGTGCAGCCAAAGTTTTGCTTTGAAGTGATTTTCCCGGATAAGTCAGGTGAATGCTGACCGTCCGCTCATCTTCTTCTCCCCGCTTGCGCTTGAGTAAGTTTTGGGCTTCCAGTTTTTTCAAAAGTGGTGTCAACGTACCCGAGTCGAGCCTGAGCTTGGTTCCCAGCTCATGTACTTTTAGCCCATCCTCTTCCCAAAGGATGGACAAAACCAAAAATTGCAAATAAGTCAAACCAAGTTCATTCAGCGTCACTTGAATCCGCTGAATCATCAATCGGGAACTGGCGTAAAGCAGCTGAGAAAGGTGGAGGAATGGAAATTCAGAATTGTTCATACCGAAAAACAGGATTGAATACAATCTACTTGTTTTCAATCCTGATTCCAATAATTTTTCTGGCGAATCAATCCGATTTCCCAAATCCGAAATCAATAGTATCTTCCAATCATCGGATGGTCCACAATCGCCCGCTTCAGTTCCAAAGGATCAATGGTGCCCGGGACCCGATAGGCTACATTCCCTCCGGGTTCGATCAACAAAGTGATGGGAAGACTTCCGTTCCAATCTTTTCCTAAGACATTGATGACCTCATATTTGTCCTCAGTATCCATTAGGTAATTGGGAAGAGCGGAATATTTGGATTTGAGGAATTTCAAGGGTTTGTCTTCCTGATCCGGTGAGTCCATACTCACAGACACAAACTGAAAGTCCCTTGCGCCATACATTCTTTGCATAGTGACAAATTCGGGATATTCAATTATGCAAGGCCCACACCAAGTAGCCCAGAAGTTGACCAAAAGCAATTTATCGGTTTCGTTTTTCAACAAATCAGCCAATCCGGTCGGGCTGAGTTTTTCCAAGGTGACCTCTAGCTTTTGCCAATCCTCATTGGTTTTGATCGTATATTCATTTTTCCAGGCCCACTTGATCGAGCAGCCAAAGGCAGGGGTTTGAGCAGATTCGGCCGGTAAAGCTTCTCCTTTTAGCGTAGCTTCGATGGCAGCTCGCAAATCCTCTGAGTTTCCTGTTCCCGGTTTTTCTTTGGCGTCGATTCGGCCAGAGTAGGTCAGTTTTCTTTCCTTGTCAAAGACAAAAACGTGGGGTGTGGCTGTTGGTCCATAGGCTGTGGAAAACTCATGTGTGTCTCCGTCATAGAGGTAAGGAAAATTATATCCCTTGGTCTCTGCACGGATTTTCATCTCCTCATAATAGTCGCTTAGGTCCGTGTAGCCCAACTCTTCCGGTAAGATGGCGATGGGGCTGTTTGGGGAAATTGCTACGAAGGCAACCGACTTTTCTCCATAGTCATTGACCAATTGAATAAACCGGTCTTCGTAGGCCTGTGCTGTGGGACAATGGTTACAGGTGAAATTGACCACCAATACTTCCTTATCCGCGAAGTCATCCAACTGGTGAAATTTTCCATTAATATCCGGAAGATTGAAAGTAGGAGCAGTATCTCCAATCTTCAATACACCAATTGCCTTTTCCTGAACGGCAACGGGATTTGCTACAAAACTCCTGATGGTTTGCTCTTCCAATTCAGAGTTATCCACATTAGGTTTACTGCAAAATGTGAGTAATCCTAATGTGGATAAGTATACAAAGGCAAGATGTAATCTATTTATAATAAGCTTCATAGGGTATTGGGTGTGGGTAGGATTCTAGGTAAGACTGTATCCGTTTTGGTATACGTAGTGCAGTTTGGAATTGGCTTCCCAGTCATTGTGGAAAACTTGCTGAATCGGATCCCATTTTAGGCTTCTACCCAGGTCCTGTGTGATATTTCCTATCGTGCAACTCGTACAGGTACTGTGTCCTACTTCCACAGGAACTATCGGATCTTTCCTTTTGCGAATGCAATCGATAAAATCAACATGGTGAGCTCCAAAGCTGAAGTTTTCCGGTTCTTTCCCTAGCTGTAATTCAGCAAGGGAGGTATCGTAATTGCCACGGGATACTTTAATCCATCCTTTTTCTCCGAGGAATTTCACTCCCTGCCTTCCTTCATCAAATTTGGTGATCAGCATTTCCACATCATTGGCAAATCTATAAGTCAAAGGAGAGTCTCCTGAAGCCGGAATGATTTCCACAGGTCCGTTTCGGTCCATGCCCAGTCCCCATTGAGCCACATCGATCATGTGTGCGCCCCAGTCTGTCATCAAACCGCCCCCTGTTTCCTTGTACCATCTCCAGCCGGCCCAGGCCTTTTCATTCTGCTCCGGATTTAAAGAAATCCCCGGATTGAGTTCCTCATTGAAAGCTAAACTTGGAATTGGCCCCAACCATTTTTCCCAGTTCAATCCTTCCGGAACAGGCTGTGCGGGGTGCGTGTATGGTTTGGGGAAAGGATTGTCGCCCACATGGACCAAGACCTGAGAAATTTTCCCAAGCTTTTCTCTTTGCACATGCATAGCCGCCGTTTGGAAATTAACCGCAGCCCTCTGCATGGAGCCGACAGCCAGAACCACTCCATTTTCGCGGACCGCTTTGACGAGTTCTTGGCCCTCTTTCACTGTGAAGGTGAGGGGCTTTTCAAGGTAGATATCCTTTTTTGCTTTACAGGAGTCGATGGCCATCAGGGCATGCCAATGGTCGGGAGAAGCGATGACCACTGCATCCACTTCTTGGTTTTGAAGTAGCTCGAGGTAGTCTTCATATAGCTTGGGTGCTGAGGGGGATTTGCCTGCCTCACTTAAGTTTTTTTGTACCCGTAGTGCAAATCGTTCTCGTTTGACCGCATATACATCTGCTCCTGCGACCACTTCCACTCCGGGTATTCGCATGAAATTGTTCAATAATCCCAGGGACTGCCTTCCCAAGCCAATGAATCCCAGCCTCACCCTTTCATGGGCTGTTTGGAAAAGCGGAGTAACGGAAGCAAATGAAAGGCCCGGTATCAAACTGGCCCCTGCAGTGGTCAAAAGACTGGCGCCAAGGAATTTTCTTCTGGAGAATTTTGAATTGTTCATAAGAGCTATTTTGGATTTGTTTTTTCTAATCAGGGAGAAATAAATTACTGTTTTTCTGCGGTTAAGAAAAATTACCTTTCCCCATTTTGATAAGCGTCCTGTACTTGAAGTTAAATGGATGTCCGTGCAGGCTTTATGGGCTGGGACCGAACTCTTTTCGATTCTTTTTACTTTCTTGTGATAGAAAATTTCTATCAAAATGACGATCCAACAGCTCGAGTACCTGATTGCAGTAGATAAGTTCAGACATTTTGGACAAGCGGCGGAGTCTTGCTTTGTCACCCAGCCTACATTAAGTGCTCAATTGAGCAAATTGGAGAAGGAGTTGGAAGTTATTCTTTTTGATCGGAGCAAAATGCCCGTCATTCCTACCGAAATCGGCGTACAGATAATCGCTCAAGCCAAGCGGGTGGTCTCAGAAAGTAAAGGGATCTATGAATTGGTCGCCCAGCTTAAGGGGGACATCTCAGGCACGATCAAACTCGGCATTATTCCCACTTTGGCACCTTACCTGTTGCATCTTTTTATCCGGAAGTTTTTGGAAAAATATCCGAACGTAAAGCTGGAAGTACAGGAAATGGTCACGGAGGAAGTCATTCGGCATTTGAAAAATGATGAATTGGATCTTGGGATTGTGGTGACCCCATTGGATGAGCCCGGGATTTTGGAAAAGCCCATGTTCTATGAAAAGTTCTACGCTTACTTTTCCAAAAATCATCCGCTGCTGCAGAAGAAAACGGTTCGTCCGGAAGAGTTGAAATCAAATGAACTCTGGATTCTGCAGCAGGGACATTGTTTTCGGGATCAGGTAGTCAGTTTCTGCGATCAATCTATGGCCGGCCATTCCAACTTTCACTATGAAAGCGGGTCATTGGAAGGTCTCCGCAACATGGTCAATCGCTATCAGGGGGTGACTCTCTTGCCCGAGCTGGCAACTTTAGAACTAAGTGAGGAAGAGAAAAGCCGACTTCGGGCATTTGAGGGACAGGCTCCCATCCGTGAGGTAAGCATTATCCTCAATCGAAGTTTTCTGAAGCAAAAACTCGTCGAACTTCTGTTCCGGGAGATTACCGAAGCCATTCCTTTTGCCATGACTTCCAAGGCGCATGGGAAGATCGTAAGATTCAAATAGTGGCTATTGCTTTTGCAGAATATAAAATTCGGCTAAGTCCCCTTCGATTCGGTTCCCATCCTGATCCAAATGCCAGATCCGGTTTTCTCCGACCTTATATTTTCCGGGAGCATTCCCGATGAGACCTTTAAGCTGAACCATAGATCCCGTGGGGTCCCATTCGAAAGTACCAGTGAAAATCTCCTCACGGGCATCATTCAGGCCCAGATAATTGGTCTTGAGTTCAAATGTTCCGTCGGCATTGAGAGTAACCCAGTTTTCAATTCCTTCGCAGCTTGCGCATGGCAATACTCCAAAGTAGGTGCCAGGCCAATCCAATGAAGTTTGGGAATTGTCTCCTACTGGAAGCGATGAATTTCCTGCTTCTTGGGTTGATTCTTCATCGTTGGAAGAATTATCACTGCTGCTTCTAGTGCAGGAGTAAATCAAAGTCAGCAGCAAAAGGGGAAAATAAAAAACAGATTTTTTCATAACCATTCAATTAATGTTTAAAACGCGAACCTAGGGACTAAACTCCAAACTGGGTCAGGTGATGATCCAGGTGCTTGTAGAAAAGATTATTCCACTCTTGGGAAGTCATGGGGCCAAAGGAAAGAGATTCTTTTCCTTCGAAGTGATCCGCTCCCAAGGAAAGGGTATGTTCCAGATATTTGATCAATCTACTTTTTTCTTCCTCAAAGTTTCTACGGTCTGCAATAATAAAAACCGGGGCAGTTCGTGAATTTTTTGGATAAGGAACCTCATTGACCACTCCTTTTTTTACAAAAGCTTTCAGCAAAAACCGCATCAAAGCATTGGGCTTGGGATGCTTGTTGGTGTAGGCCATTTCATAGGCCACACAGCAATGGGCAAGCATCTGATCCACCGTCATTTTGCCCCAAAGGGCCGGTGACTCAGGTTTGAGTTGATTGATTCTCTGAATCAGCTCCTTGGTTACAGCGGGATCGAATAGGTTTTTCATGACGTTTGAGTAAGAAATGGTAGATCAAATATAGAGTTGAAATACGGACTGATCCTTTGGTTTTCAGCTCTTATGATTCAAAAGTTAGGCAGATGAGACTAAAGGCGAGGAGATTTTTGAAAAAAAATTGAAATAAATTAGTTTATAAAATAAACCTATTTATATTTGATCCGTTGATAAGACAAAAAACAGTTTATGGAAAAACAATTAAGCAGTTCGGAATCCTTGGCCCTGATCACGGAGATGATCAAAAAGGCCAAAAAGGAAGCCGCCGGAGATGGAAGCTTTCAGCTATTGCTCTGGGGTTGGGTTATTGCCTTGTGCAATTTTGGGCATTATTTCTTGGCCAAGTCAGGATATGAAATGCCTTATGTCGTTTGGTTGGCGGTGATTCCTGCTGCTATTTGGAGCTTTGTCCATGAATATCGAGAAAAAAGAAAAGCAAGGATTAAATCTCATTTGGATGAATTGCTGGGGCAGCTTTGGATTACGGTTTTTTCCGGGATGATCATCGTTTTGTCATTTATGGGAGTACTTGGCTTCAATCATAATCCGGTAATCCTCATTTTGGCAGGAATAGGAGTGTTTTGTTCCGGAGCGATAATCAAAGACAAATCCGTCAAAATAGGAGGACTGGTTTTGTTCCTAGGTTCTATAGTCGGATTTTTGATGCCCATGGAAGAGCAATATCTAGTAGGCGGAATAGCCATGATTTTAGGATACCTCATGCCGGGATATGTGTTAAAAAACAAATTTAAAAGCCGTGTTTAAGCCTTTAGATCCCCTTCTTCATTCCCAGCTGAGACTGGCAATCATGTCCCTTTTACTTGGGTTAGAAGAGGCGGAATTTACATTCCTCAAAGAGAAAACGGAATCCACAGCCGGCAATCTCAGTGTGCAGCTCGACAAGCTCGAAAAGGCAGGATACATTACCATCCAAAAATCTTTTCGGGACAAGAGACCTCTCACTACTTGCCAAATCACACCCAAAGGGATCCAAGCTTTCGAGGAATATGTAGAAAATCTGAAAAACTATTTACCCTAAAAAATTTTCAAAATTAAGTTTACAATATAAACCAATTTACACCATGAAAACGAACTCTAGAATCTTCGCACTCCTAATGATGGTCACATTGATGGCTATGGGTTTTCCTCAAGACCTCAAACGACTCAGCTATCAGGCTTACCTCACCCAGGACAAAAATTCCTGGAAGCAAAATGTGGCACTTGCCACTCAGGCCCATCAGACTCAGCCCAATGAAAGGACTTCTTTTGACCTGGCCCTGATGGAATATGGTCTGATCAATGCTACGATGGTCGATCAGGATGAGCGCCTATTTGATGCCTATGTGGACGGCTTGGAAAAAAGACTTAAAACCCTGAGTTCATCCAAAACTTACGGGGCAGAGGCTAAGGCGCTTCTTTCTTCCCTCTATGGGTACAAAATTGCCTACAGTCCGATGAAAGGAATGTTTCTGGGACCAAAGAGCTCAGGCTTGCTGGAGGAAGCCTTTGCCCAAGCTCCCAATTCTCCGATCGTACTAAAAATGATGGCAGGGAATAAATATTTCACTCCGGAAACCTGGGGTGGGGACAAAGACGAAGCACTTGCTCTTTTCCAAAAGTCAAATCAGGCTTTCGAAAAATCCGGAAAGGAGCAGGATTGGATGTATTTGGACAATATGGCTTGGATGGGAATGATCTATCTGGAGAAGGAAAATGAAGCCAAGGCAAAAGAAATTTGGACGGAAGCGGTGAAGCTTGAGCCTAACTTCCACTGGGTAGCTAAAGGCTTACTTGCGGATTTGAATTGAATTAGAGGTTTATACTATAGAAAAGCAGCGGTCTTTGGCCGCTGCTTTTTTGGGTTTAGTCTAAAATTATCCGTTCACTTTTTGGATACTTGACTTCATATTGGAAAGAAACTTTCTGCTGTTCTCCCGGAGCCAAGCTTATTTCCCAAGTGATTATTCCCGATTGTGGATCGAGTTTTCCACCTCTGAGTTCCCCAGAGGTCACTGTAATGTTGGAATTGACCGATACAGGAATCTGATCCTTCAACAGGAGAGTGACGGGTTGGGATTTATTGTTTTTCAGGTTGATCTCATAGCCCCGGCTTTCGGTGATATTGGAGCCGATGGTTCGTTTTTTGGAGAATTGATCCACTTTTTCCCGCTGCATTACGATCGAGCGATCCCGGCCCATGGAGATTTGAAGCGTATCCTGAAGTGCGGCAGCATTGAGAATAGACCGACCGACAAAACCCTCCTCAAAGTACAGATTGCTTTCTCCCTCGAGCAGGCTGTATTGACTCCAATCGGTGATTTCCGCTAAGAGGAAGGCATCTTTGTCCAGTTTGGGGATAGCGGTGTAGCGATAATTTGCCGGTATTTCGTAGTTTTTCAAATCCACCAAAGTCCGCTCCCCGTTGGTTTTGATCGAATAGGGTTCGGCTACTTCGATTTCAACGGTGGTTTGGTTTTCGACAAAGCTGGTCAAAAGTGGAGCGGATTCTCTATCCTTAGTATTGCTCCCCGTAATCGAAACTCCTGCAACTCTCCCTTGAAGGCTTTTTTTTGCTTCTTGGCTATATCCTGTTACCACTACCTCTTGGAGTGCATAAACATCTTCTTGCATACTTACACTGACTGTGGAGCGCCCTTGGATAGCAATCTCTTGAGTAGAAAACCCTACAAAGGAAAAAACAAGGCTCTGAGCCGTCGAGGGTATGGTGATTGAATACCTCCCGTCCAAGTCAGTGGAGGTTCCGATGGTGGTTCCTTTGACCAAGACAGTGGCTCCGGGGATGGGCTCTCCATTGGAATCCAGCACCACTCCGCTGACCTGCCCCGGTACAGGTGGCAAAGCAAACTTATTCACTGTGGTAAAGCGGGCATAGTTCAGTTCCCACTTTTCGAGGAAGGGAGCCTGTCCGCTTTGGTTGGGATTGGCATTGGAAAATCGAAGCTTGACATTTTTCCAGTCCACCCCTGTATTTTGGTACACTTCCGCTTTGTAGTTGATCATGAGGGGGTCTTGTATGGTCTTGACCCGCACATCGTATTTCGGGTACCAGCCTGCATTGGCTACCAGATAGTTGATCTGAAAATTGCCGTTTCCTGATGCAGGAGCTTTTACTCGTATCCGGATTTCGGACGTTGATTTATTTTGGCTCTCCTGCATGGCTAGAATCTGATTGCGAATGAGCTCAAGCTCCTTTTCTCCTTCGATAATTTTGGATTTTACTTCCAGTTCTTCAGCGGTGATTTTGGTGAGCTCAGCATCAAAAAATTCTAATGCGGTTCTTAATTCAGCCATAGTTGGTCCAGACTGAGTTCCGCCAAGGTCTTTATTGGCAGAAAGCAGGCTTGCTTTGTTGGATAGAATCTGAAGTCTGTTTTGGGCCAATGTGATAGACTTTTCAATGGATTCCATCTGTTTTTGAAGGTCTTTAACTTTTTCTCCGACCTCTTTTTCACTTAAATAATCCAATCTCTTATTGACTGCCTGGATGGTAAAATTGCCCTGAGCTTTTACCTGAATGCTTTTTTCATCGATATAAGGAGAAAGGCCCTTGATACTAATTACTGATTCGCCCGTAGGGATAGTCCCGCTGGCTGTTTCAAAAACTTGAGCCCCTGAGAGAAACAGCGTTACTTCCTTGATTTGGCTGTTCAGTGTTGTCTCTTTGATATCTTGGGCCTGAGCGATTGCGAGCAAGGAAAAAGCAATAAGTGAGGCAAAAATTCTTTTCATGTGTGGCTAGTTTTAGTTTAAAAAGAACGAATTTTTTCATCAAAAGGCAACAGAACAAGTATTAAAAATTGATTTCTATTCTTTCATTTCCCAGATTCCGGATGAGATTGTTAGTTTTGCCGGATCAAATAATCACCAATACATGTCTCTTTTTCAAAGTATCATCATTGCCATCATCGAAGGCCTCACCGAGTTTTTGCCGATTTCTTCTACCGGCCATATGATTTTGGCCTCTACGCTAATGGGTATTCACGAGGATGAGTTTGTCAAAACCTTCGAGGTCTTTATTCAACTGGGAGCAATTTTGGCTATTGCGCTGATGTATATCAAGCGGTTTTTCCGGGGTCTGAATATCTATTTCAAGCTTTTTGCAGCATTCTTACCCACAGCAGTCATTGGTCTTTTGGCCTATGATTTCATCAAAGGCTACCTGTTCAATCCGATCGTGGTTTCTGTTTCACTTATCCTTGGTGGGGTGATTTTGATTTTGATTGACAAAAAAGTGGTCAATCAGGAGACAACCCTTAAGGAAGTCGAGGATATTTCTTACAAAAACGCCTTTTTCATCGGTCTATGCCAGTGTCTTTCCATGGTGCCAGGGACTTCCCGCGCGGCTGCCACGATCATCGGTGGGGTATTCAATGGCCTCGACAAAAAGCAGGCAACTGAGTTTTCTTTTCTTTTGGCGGTACCTACCATGATGGCCGCAGGCGGGTATGATTTGATCAAATCCGATTTAGCTTTTACCCAAGAGCAACTGAGTCTTTTAGCTATCGGATTTGGGATGGCATTTGTTTCGGCTTGGTTTGCGGTAAAGTTGTTTTTGAAATATGTCTCCAGCCATGGATTCACAGCATTTGGATGGTATCGGATTGTGTTGGGGATCCTGTTTTTGATCTTTATGTGGGGGTCGGATTTGGGATGAGTTTTTTGCTCACAGATTACACGGATTTTCACAGATGACATTACCTGTGTTCATCTGAGACATCTGTGAGAAATAGAAATAGACTGTTTTACCTCTAGCTGTTTTTTAGAGAAGGTCACAGAGAAACTGTTTTTGAAATACGTATCCAATCATGGATTTACCGCTTTCGGCTGGTATCTGATTGTGTTGGGGATTGTGTTTTTGATCCTGATGTGGGAAGCAGATTTGGGCTAAATTCCTTCACAAAAACCCTAATTTATTTCAAAGGGCTTAACCACCAAAATATTTTCAGATCAATTTTGTAAAATTGAATTTACAAATTGTTTTAAAATTTGTAAAATGTGATTTACAAAAAATGTATTTTTGTGTAAAATCTATTTTACAATATGGAAAAGCTATTGACCAATTCCCAAGCAAAAATTCAGCGAATTTCACTGGATTTCAGTCGCTTTCTATTGGATAAGATCGATTGGAAGCAGCGGCTGATTGCTGTCACGGGTGCCCGAGGAGCCGGAAAGACCACCCTGTTGCTTCAATATGCCAAAAAGTACCTGAAGCCAGATGGAACGAACCTCTATATCTCTTTGGATGATCTCTATTTTATGGAGCATTCAATGGTAGAACTGGCAGACCAGTTTTATCTGAGTGGAGGGAAAGTGCTGCTTTTGGATGAGATTCATAAGTACCCAAACTGGTCCAGAGAACTCAAATTGGTTTATGATGATTTTCCCGAACTCAAGGTGGTATTTACTTCCTCTTCGATTTTGGAGATTTACAAGGGAGAGTCTGACCTCAGTCGAAGGGCCGTCAGCTATCTTTTACCTGAACTTTCCTTTCGGGAATTTATCGAATTGGAGACAGGAGTTACCTTTCCCGTGATTTCATTTGAACAGGTTCTTCAGGAACATGTCAGACTTGCTTCCCAAATAATCTCCTCTATCCAGCCGATAGCGCTTTTTCAGAAATATGTGAAATGGGGAGCCTATCCATTTTTTAAAGAAGGAACTGAAATCTATTCCGAAAAGCTCCGAAAAATAGTTCAGTTGATTCTGGAAGTAGATCTTATGGCAGTGGAAAACATGGACTATGAAACCGTATTTAAGCTAAAGAAGTTAATTCGGCTGATCGCCACCTCAGTTCCTTTTACCCCAAATGTGTCTGAACTCAGTCAAAAAGCGGGCATCTCACGGCCCAGCTTGCTTCGAGCGTTTGAGTTGCTCGATCGTGCCAGAATCCTGCAAATCCTCCATAAACCGAATTCTGGAGTTGGGGCTCTCACCAAGCCTGAGAAATTATACCTAGGAAACCCTAATTTGCTTTATGCTCTGGGAGAGGAAAATGTCAGTGTTGGGACCATTCGGGAAAGCTTTTTTGCCAATCAGCTCAAGGCTGTTTCTACTGTTCATCTTGCCGAGAAGGGAGATTTTTTGATCAATGAAAAATGGAGCTTTGAGGTCGGAGGAAAAAACAAAACGAGCTATCAGATCAAGGATCTCCCGGATTCCTTTTTGGTCAAAGATGATATTGAAATCGGAGTTAAGAACACAATTCCACTTTGGCTTTTTGGTTTTTTGTATTAAAAAGCCCTGCCGGGATTTCGAATCTTGGCAGGGCTGAGTTTTTTTAGGGGGCAGATTTGTCCTCTTTTCACATCCAGTTTGTCTTAATTAGTGTGCTGGATTTTTACAAAAAGAGCTTCAAGCTGCCTCAAATAGGCATGCTTCATTTTTGTCCTTTCGTATTCCGACTACTCTTCTTCCTTTGAATACCAAATCAAAGTAACCTAAATGAGGCAATTAGGCGGATTTTCGAGTTTCCTCTGACCTCGAAAAGATGTGTCCTAATCTTACTCAGCCGCTTGGCTTATGTTGGATTCAAATTTGAAAGACATGAAGATTCTGGATTATTTAAAATACTTGGGGTTAGGTGCACCTTGGCACATCATGCCTCCATTTCTTGCGTTCCTTATTTCACTAGGATTTCTTCTATACCTATTCTTCAAAGCACATTTGGATCATAAACTTGATTGGAAGAAGCAGGAAAATGAAATGAAAAAGTGGGAAATCGAAGCTAATGCGAATCCCAAGCGAAAAAGCAAACCTCCTTCCTAGTTCTTACCTGAGCAGGTAATAAAACATCGCCCGGACAACTGCATCCATGGGTTCCGCACCACTGACCCAAGCATGAAGCTGTTGCTTAGGGATTCCTGTTTCTTCACCGATTTTGTCCAGGGAAATTCCTTTTTCGCTCAACTTCCAACTCACCACCTGTCCGGTCAACTCCTCAGCAGGGATTTCTCTGTAGGGAATAGGCCGTGCAAATATCGTATGAAATGGAAAGTACTTTCTGAAAAGTGCTTTGGCCAAATCTGAAAGTTCTTTTCCTGATTTTTGGCCTCCTTCAGATAGCTTACCTTGAGTCACTCGTACCGTCAACTCAAAAGGATCAGCCTCCAAAATCCGAAACTGGATCTTTTCCAGTTCCTTTAGCCGATCAACCTCTTCCGCAAAATCGGGTAGAAGCGACTGTTCTACCCATTGAATGGCCAAATCGATTTTGCCGACTTTGATAAAAACTCTTGAATTCATCACCTCTTTTCAAAAAAGAAAAGTAGCCCTAAATTTTATTTTTTCCCCTATTTTTACCCAAAACCATTTTTCAAGATTTATGCCCACGCTGCATTGGATAGGCAAGGAAAAAGTAGTCAATCACCATCAGGAAGTACCCTACCGAGTACTCGAGAAGCAATACGAGTTCAACACGGAATCCAGTCCATCTGAAAACAAAATCATCCAAGGCGACAACCTCGAAGCCCTCAAAAGCCTCCTGCCCGAGTACGAGGGCCGAGTCAACTGCATCTACATCGATCCGCCCTACAACACCGGCAATGAAAACTGGGTCTACAACGACAACGTCAACCATCCCAAAATCAAAAAATGGCTGGGCGAAACCGTAGGCAAGGAAGGCGAAGACCTCAGCCGCCACGATAAATGGCTTTGTATGATGTATCCCCGGCTTAAACTACTCCATAAGCTGCTGGCTAAAGACGGGGCAATCTTTATTTCGATTGATGATAACGAACAGGCAAACCTCAAGCTGATTTGCGATGAGATTTTTGGGGGGAATAATTTTTTAGCGAATATCTGTTGGCAAAAAAAGCAGTCGCCTCAAAATGATGCCATCAATTTTTCAGATATGCACGACTTTATTCTTGTATACGCGAAGCAAAAAAAGTCAAATCGTAATGATAAAGATGGATTTAATAGAAATTTAATTCCGAAATCTGAGGGTCAAAAAGCCAGATATAAAAATCCAGATAATGATCCAAGAGGGCCTTGGGCATCTGGGGATTGTACTAGTAATAAGACCCGATTTGAGCGCCCCAATCTATATTACTCGATTAAAAATCCTATTACCGGCAAAGCTATTTTCCCTTCTGAATCAAGGGTTTGGAGATATGAAGTCTCTACATTTAATAGGCTTTTACAAGAAAATAAAATATCCTTTGGAAAAGATGGAAATTCATTTCCAAGATTGAAGCAGTTTCAAAACGAACTAAATGAAGGTGTAGTACCATCGTCTTGGTGGTCTAGAGAATTTTCAGGAGACAATCAAAGTGGGAGAAGATTGCTGAGATCAATTTTCTCGGATGTTGAAAGTGATTTTTCAACTCCAAAACCTGAAGAATTATTGAAAAGGATTTTACAAATCTCAACCTCAAAAGACTCCATTATCCTAGACTCCTTTGCCGGTTCGGGTACCACCGCCCATGCTGTTCTGAATCTGAACAAAGAAGACGGAGGTGATCGAAAGTTTATCCTAATCGAGATGGAGGACTATGCGGACTCCATCACTGCGGAGCGAGTTCGGCGAGTCATCCAGGGCTATGGGAGTGGCAGCAAGGTGGTGGAAGGGACCGGAGGGGATTTTGGCTTTTATGCCCTCGGCCCGGCCCTCTTCGATACCGAGGGAAATCTGAACGAGGCCGTCGCAATCTCCGATATCCTCTCCTATATCTGGTATTCCGAGACCCGTACGAAGTGGATACCGCCTGTCGATCATCCAGATCGCTACTACCTCGGGACTTTGGAAGATACCGCTTACTACTTCATCTACGAGCAGGACAGACTGACCACGCTGGACTTTGAGTCACTCTCCGGCTGGGTCACTCAGCCGGCAGAGCAGTACATCTGCTATGCGGACAATTGCCTCCTGCCCGAGGCGCTGATGCAGAAGCACCGCATCATTTTTAAGAAAATCCCACGAGACATTACCCGTTTTTAAGCATGGAACTCAAGCCCTACCAACAGCAAGTCATCGCCGATCTTCGGTCTTTTTTGGACTCCATCCAAGTGCACAAGGATATCCGAAAGGCATTTGATACCTACACCGAGGAAAAATGGGGACTCTACAATCCGCTGGACGGGACAGGAATGCCCTCGTACAAGCATACCATTCCCCATGCAGCCAACGTTTGCATCAAAGTGCCGACCGCCGGCGGAAAGACCTTTATCGCCGTCAATGCACTCCGGACGATCTTTGATGCCTTCGATACTTTGCATCCCAAAGCGGTGGTGTGGCTTGTTCCCTGGAGTAATCTTCTCGATCAGACAGTAAACAACCTCAGTAATCCCGACCATCCTTATAGGCAGAAGCTTAATGCCCTATTCAACCATCGGGTCCATGTCTATGAAAAGAAAGACTTGCTTCAAGGCTCTAATTTTAATCCCACGGTAGTTTCCGAGCAGTTGACCATCGTGGTGATGAGCTTCTCCTCGCTTCGTTCCAAAAAGAAGGAAGACAGAAAAGTCTATCAGGAGAACGGTCAATTGGCCACGTTTGCAGCGCAATACAAAGACGATTCTCACCTTTTGCCAGATACAGATGAGACCGCCCTCATCAATGTGATCCGTAGCCTCAATCCGGTAGTGGTGGTGGACGAAAGCCACAATGCCGAGTCCGAACTGAGCGTGGACATGCTGAAAAATCTCAATCCCAGCTTTGTCCTTGATTTAACCGCTACCCCGAAGAATAATTCCAATATTGTCAGTTTGGTACCTGCCATTTCCCTGAAAAAGGAACACATGGTCAAGCTGCCGGTCATTGTCTATAACCATCCCGACAAGACGGAAGTGATCAGTTCGGCGCTGCATCTCCGACAGAAACTGGAAGCCCTGGCCATCGAGCAGCGAAAAGCGGGAGGAAAATACATCCGTCCGATAGTGCTCTTTCAAGCACAACCCCGTACTTCGGAGGACAATACCACTTTTGAAAAGTTGAAAGCGCAGTTGGTGAGTTTGGGAATTCCAGACGAAGAAATAAAGATCAAAACTGCTGAAAAGGACGAATTGAAAGGAATCGACCTGATGTCTGAGACTTGTCCTGTTCGTTACATAATTACGATCAATGCGCTGAAGGAGGGTTGGGATTGTCCCTTTGCCTACATTTTGGCTTCTCTTGCAGACAAGTCTTCGGCGGTGGATGTAGAGCAGATTCTGGGCCGAGTCCTACGTCAACCTTACGTGATGAAGCATGCCCATGCCCTGCTCAACATTTCCTATGTGTTGACTGCTTCGGCAAAGTTTCACGACACCCTTCAAAATATCGTCAAAGGACTGCAAGCCTCGGGCTTCAGTGACAAGGATTATCGCAAGCAAGATGTAATGCCTGAGTCAGTGAAAACACAGGTGATCCAAAAGCCATTGGAAAACTTTCTTTTTCCGGAGGAAACAGAAGCAGAGCCTTATGAGGAGGCGATTGACCCGAATCGTATTCAGTTTGCTCCAGATGAAGTTCATGATAGTGAGTCACCAGTTTTTCCTTCGATAAAAGAAATTGAAAAAATGGCTACGGAGGAAACTGACCGCTTAGATCAAGAAATTCAAAAACTTAAAGAAGAGTATTCAGACCTTCCTTTATTGGCAGATATGGGAGAAAAAATCAAAACCGCCCAGATAAGAGAAGCATTTTTAGGAAATGTATCCACTCTTCAGCTTCCTCAATTTCACCTAAAAGTGACAGCGAATGCACTTTTTGGAATTGGAGAGCAGGTATTGCTCAACCAGGAATCCTTATTGAAGGATTTCAAGCTGAGCAAATACGACACACTGATTGACTTTGAGCAAATCCAGTCTGACCTCTACAAAGTAGATATTCAGGAAGCCAAAAAGAATGAGTACACTCCAAGTTTCGTAAAAATTGAGGATTTGATAGTTCGTGAGCCTTTAGTGGACTACATTTTGGCAAAGCCCAAGGATAAGCAGATTAAAGAAATCGCTTACCAATTAATGGGGACAATCGGGAATTTGTATCCGATTCCCGAGCAGGAAATCAAGCTTTACCTTCAGCGGATTTTAGAAAGTATGACCCAGGAGCAACTCAGGGATATTTTGGTGAGGAGACTGTCCTATTCGGATCGGATCAAAGCAAAAATCAAATCACATGCAGATAGGTATGCCGAAGAACAGTTTGAAAAGCAGGTCACAGTTGGAAAAATCGAGGCTCTTCCGGCGTGGAAGTTTCCTGAACGTTTGATTCCAGGCAAACCTGGACCATCCATCAGTAAATCCCTTTATGATATCGAGGGAGCGATGAACGGATTTGAGGTTCGGGTTATTTCTGAGATAGCCGGAATGCCCAATGTTCGATTTTGGCACCGCAACCAAGTCAAAGGCCGAGGCTTTGCAATCAATGGCTTTAAGTCCAATCATTATCCGGATTTTATTATTTATACCGAGTCAGGAAAAGTAATTGTCTTGGAAACAAAAGGAGATGACCGGGATAATAGCGACAGCGAAGCCAAGTGCCGTTTGGGTAAAAAATGGGCTGAATTGGCTGGAAAAGAGTTTATTTACATGATGGTCTTTGATCAGCGAGAAGTGGCTGGAGCCTATTCATTTGATCAAGCCAAAGGGTTGATTAGGGAGATGTGATATATTGTTAAATCGGAAACCTTCTAGAAATTGGAACAGTTTTTAATGTATTGATAAGAAAAATTTTCTGCTTACCTTAAGCATAACTTTTATATTATGGACAAGCCTGATAAAATTAAATTCAAATACATATTTAAGGATGACTATAATCCAAAGTATGTAAATGGAGCGTTTGGAGGAATTAGCCCTCAAGGAGAGATTGTGGTTAATTTTTATTTAGAAAGGGTGGCTCTTCCTCGTTCTCAAACTTATTCTGTTAAAGAAGGGATGGTTCTGAGTGAAATCACTGCAGAACGGGAACCAGGAGATCATGAAACCAGCATTGTGAGATTTGTTGAAAATGGAATAGTCCTCAACCTTGCTCATGCTGAGGATATCCATAGGTGGCTAGGAGAGCATATTAAAAGTTTAAAATCTAATCTGAAGAAAAATGTCTGAAGTACTCGATTTCGAACCATGTCTTGCATCCAGTAAAAATGTGCAAAGGATCCCTGGTCAAAATATTTGGGCTATGACATCTTTAGCCCAGCCAAATTTAGATTCCAAATATATTTTTGTTATCCACTCCAATGACTCCTCCCATGTCGGTCAGGATTTAAAATCAAATCTTGAAAAGTTAGAGGAATTCAAAAAATTGGAATTTAATTGGAATGGAAATAACGCTGAGCCTTTTTCGGATGCTTTAATTGAAAAAGCTAAGTCCGTTTTATTTTCATTAAGAGTACAACCTGAAATATTTCCCACAGCCAGAAAAAGTATTCAATTCGAATACGAAAAAGGAAATGGAGATTATTTGGAAATCGAAATCTTTGAGGATTTCATAAAGTTTTTTCAGGTAATTGGTGAAATAGAGTCTTCGGACAAAATAGATTTTTCTAGGATTTTTTATAAGGTTAATGAATTTTATGGAGAAGGATTTTATCAAAGATGAAGAATTACTTTACAGGGCTATAAAGCCGTATCCTAATTGGTGGAAAGAAAAGGAAAATAGACCAAGTTCTGCCGCATTTAAAGACTCATTGGGAGTATCTGTGGATAGAGATGCGGAAAGGAATGAACTTGAAATCGTTGGGGCAATAGAAGAACGCTTTGAGTTAAAGGCTATTGTCAAAGTTAAAACAGCCTATTGTAGAGAAATTCAAACCTATCCTTTTCCAAAACCATTATCTGATAATCCTGAACATGCTGAGATTCATAGGACAGAAGGCATCGTGGAATTAACAGATTCGCAAGCAAGAAATCTTGCAAAATCCTCTGAGATAGTATTTCAAAAAAAATAGGGCATTTCTATAATTTAGAGAAATGCCCATTTTATTCAAAATCCATTTACTTCCTATTCTTCACATATTTTTCCAACCAAGTATCCATCTCCCAAAGGGTGTGGAGTACGGACTCTTTGGCTGCATAGCCATGACTCTCATGCGGGAGAAAAACCAATCGGGTGGTGGCACCGTGACCTTTCAAGGCATTGTAGTAGCGCTCGGACTGGATCGGGAAAGTCCCTGAATTATTATCCGCCTCTCCGTGGATCAATAGAATCGGCGTTTTCACCTGGTGGGCGAAAGAGAACGGCGACATGTTGAAATATACTTCTGGCGCCTCCCAGTAAGTCCTTTGCTCATATTGGAATCCAAACGGAGTCAAGGTCCGGTTGTAAGCACCGCTTCGAGCGATACCTGCAGCAAACAAGTTGGAATGGGAAAGCAAATTGGCCGTCATAAAAGCCCCATAAGAGTGGCCTCCCACAGCGATTTTGTTTCGGTCTCCGATGCCCATTTCTACAATATGATCGATCGCAGCCTCTGCATTGGCTACAAGCTGCTCGATAAAGAAATCATTGGGTTCCTGATCTCCTTCGCCTACGATCGGCATTTCGGTTTGGTCCATGATGGCATAGCCTCGAGTCACCCAATAGATCGGAGAACCCCAGCTAAGACGAGTGAACGTGTACTTGGAACCTCTCACCTGAGCGGCATCAGCTGCTGACTTGTACTCACGTGGATAGGCCCACATCAGGACAGGCAGTCTTCCGTCTTTGGCAGGATCATATCCCTCTGGAGTATAGACTACGGCAGAGAGATTCAGTCCGTCTTTTCTTTTGTATGTGACCAGTTGCTTGTTGATCCCTTTGATGGACTCGTAGGGATGAGCAAAGTTGGTCACCTGCATCGGAGCAATTCGCTTGCGGGTATTGACCAGCCAATAATTGGGTTGGATATCGGTGCTTTCTTTCAACGTCACAAATTCAGTAGCATCGGCATTCATGACTTTGACTACCCGCTCGTAGTAAGGGGCCTGAGATCTCCAGAGGATTTTTTGCTCTTTGGTAGCGGTATTGAAGGTGGAGAGGAACGGCATGCTTCCTTCCGGACTTCCGCCTTCGGATCGCATGTAAAGCAAGTCTCCTTTTCGCATCAATACACTCCTTCCAAACTGATTTTCGGTGTAAATCGGATCTCCGGGATCATTGTACAGATCGTCTGAAGACCGCTCGATGATCACTTTTGGTGCTTGGGATGGATTGGACGGATTGATCACAGATCTCTTTTCTGTTCGGCTCGCAAACCATCTTTCATTCAAAATCGCAAAGGAATCATCAGACCAGGCAATTCCTCCGAATCTCAGGGAGGTAGATGCCAGCTTTTGCTTTTCTTGGGAGAAAGGAGCGGACAACGTATACACGATATCCCGTTCAGCCACTTCTGTTCGTGGATTTCCTCCATCCTGAGCCTCTACCCAATACAGGGTGGCAGCTTGGTCCGCTCTCCAGTTGATGCTTCTTGGTCCGGTCACCGTGGCATCAAAGCCGGTTGGTCTCACTTCATCCAGCGGAATCTGGGCCAAAGTCTTGACCATCTCTCCGCTGGATTTCCAGATTTCTACGGAATAGGGGAATCGGCTGGCGGGGACGAGATAGGAAAACGGCTTTTGGATGGATTCGATCAACAAATAACTTCCATCAGGGCTCAGATCCATGGATTTGATCATGGCTGGTTTTCCGACAGGAGTTTTGCTGCCATCCAATCCAACTTTCATCAATTGGGAGTCCATGAAGTAGGCAAAAAGCGCCTCATCGTAGGGATTGCTGAGCAAATCCTGATAGGTACGGCTGGGAGCTGCATTTCCGGAAGTTTCCTGAATGACCGGACCGGCAGGTGCTGCTGGAGCTTTGGGCATGGAGCCTCTTTGGGGATTTACCGCTTTGATCAAGATGGAATTGTCCGGCATCCAAGCCACAGAGTTTCCAAAAACCTGATTGAGAATAGGCTCCGTAAGCTTTTTCGCTTCAAATGTGGATAAGTCCACTACCCAAAGGCTGATCCCTGAGGCTTCTGTATTCGTGAATGCCAAATATTTTTCATCTGAAGAAAGGGAAAAGCCACTCATTTTGGGATTTTGGGGCAACCCTGTGATTTGTTTTTCTTCTCCGCTTCGGGTGTTTTTGATTTTCACATTGAAAAAACTTCCCGATCTGCTGGGCCCCGAGGTAGCCGGATTGATCCGAATGCCTCCTATTCGGAGTTCGGGCTGAGCCAGATCATCAATGGAAGGTGCTTCGGATCGTTCCAAAACCATCATCATCGATCCATCCTTGTTGAAAGAGACGGAGGGAGTGGCGGGTGCATTGAATAGGTCTGCGATGGATGCGGGGGGAGTTTGGTAGGTGGTTTGGGCAGTCAGGCTCCAGGCGAAACTGCACAAATACACCAAAAGAGAAAGTTTTTTCAAAAATGGGTTCATATCTCGAATGATTTTTTTGGGAAAATAAAAAGAAGAATAGACTCTGCCCAAAAAACTTGGTGTACGGCTTGAGGATTCCCTAAAGGAGTGAATTCATTCTTTTGACTATTTTTGGAAATAGGTAAAATAGAATGAATAAACTATTCTTCGGGCTAGGCTTCTTTGGATTTCTGTGGATAGGTGTATTTGGCAATGCAATAGCTCAGGATAGTTTGTACACTAAGTATGGAGATCTTTTGCTGGGTAAGATCGAAAAAATCACGGCTGAGAAAATCTACTTCAAAACGGCCTATCGAAGCGCCGCGGTAGATATCAAGCTGAGTGAAGTGGCTAAAGTATCCAGTCCTGAAGGATTTTTGCTCAATGATATACGAAATAAAAACTGGAGAGGTCAGCTGATTTTGGATTCCACCCATCAGGATATGGTGGGGATAAGAATGGCCGATTCGGTTTATTTTTTCCGTCAAAAAGACATTTACACCTTAGGGAAGGACCAAAAAAAGAGGTTTAAGGACCGGTTTAAATTGGGAATCGACTTGGGATTCACGCGGGCCAAGTCTGAAAACTCCCTTTCGCTTTCGGCAGGGATGTATTCCCGGTATCGTACCCGCAGATGGGATACCAATTTTGACTTCCAGAATTATGCAGCTGTCATCGGGCCTACCGTGATTGGCAGATCCAGCTTTACCTACAACTTGTCCTATATTTTACCCAAAGAATGGTTTTTTAATGGCAGGTATCTGCTCTTTTCCACTACAGAACAGAATTTGGATCTCAGAAGGAATTTTTCGCTCAGTATGGGAAGGTATATTGTTCATCGGGATGACAAGGTTTTTTCACTTAGCGGAGGCTTGGTTTCAAACAGGGAGCAGTATTTTGAAAATCCGCAGATTTTCAAAAGTGTGGAAGGAAATCTAAGTACACACCTCTATGGGAAGTTTGGGGAAAACTTTGACGGGATGGCCGACTGGAGTTTTTTTCCCAGCCTGACAGAAAAAGGAAGGATCAGAAACACGCTGAGCCTGGATTTAAAATACCTTTTTCTCAATCACTTCAATATCGGGATTCACTATGTATTGAATACGGACAGTGATCCTCCACTGGAAACCGAAAACCGGGATTTTATTTTAGAGTTGAAGTTTGGATGGACTGTTCACAGGAGGTAAACCCACTTCTTTTGCAGGATTCAAGCCTCTTATCTTTTAGAAATTACAATCGAAATAACAGATTGTAATAAAAAACACATCTCCTGTTTCATAATAAAAAGAACCAAACTTGGGCTTACTGCTGTATTCAGGTTTTTTTGGGGAAATTAATAGCCTTCCAGCCTCATGAATATCAAGTTATTGCTTCCTGTTTTTGTCTTTGTGGTAATTTCCGGTTTTACTGCATTGGCACAAGACAAAAAGGTAGATACCATCCTCAAGATCAACGGGGATGAGCTACAGGGCACAGTAAAGGAAATCAGCCCAAGTTCAATCAAATTCTCCTACGCAGGAGAAGAATTGACCTATGAGGTCCCAAAATCAGACATCATCAAGATCACCTTTGCTTCAGGAAGAATTGAGTTTTTCAATAAGCCTAACTTGAGCAGTGAATCCGGAAATGCCCCTGCCGGAGCTAAGCCCGGCCCAGAGTTCAATCAGCCTCAGGATCATCACAATAAGGTGGCCATACTTCCTTTTCACTACTTGATCGATAAGCAAAATGCGAGCGAAGAAATTACCTATCAGGTTCAGATGGAAGCATATTCCTATTTGAACAAGCATATAGGTGCTTTAACCCTTCAGGATGTGAATGAAACGAATGCTCTGCTGATCCGAAATGGAGTAAATGAGGGCAATATGAGAGGTTTTACAATGGGAGAGATCTGCAATATCCTCGGAGTGGAATATGTGATCCAAGGGACAATCACTCAAGACCGGACTACCGTCACAAGTAGTAGTTCCAGTTCCTACAGTCAAAAAAGTTCAACTTCATCTGATTCCAAAAATAATTTTATCGGGGCTATCAACGGATCGAGCAAGGGAAGTGCGAGTACTTACTCTTCTTCCCAACAGAACTATTCCACGGCTATATCCATGAATATTTACACGGACAAAGGAGAAAACATCTATTCTCAGTCCCATACAGGCTTTTGGCCGACTACCGATGCCTATAAAATCACGCTCCAGTACCTATTGAAACGAACGCCGATTTACAGAAAATAAGAGTTGAGTTTGGACAGATTGGCAAAAAGCTGAGGGAAAATCCTTCAGCTTTTTTCTCATTTTATGAGTTCTTTCTTGATAAATGCGGTAGAGTACCCCGTTTTTTTGGAGATTTCTTCGATGTCCATTCCCTCACTGAGAAGTTTTGAGGCCAATTCCAGCTTGATTTTTTTGAGATACTTGCCGGGAGTAGTGTCGAAATTTTTAAAGATGCGGTTGAGTTGGACGGTATTTGTGTCAAATTTCTCAGCTATTGAATCGACCGTGGAAAGATTGTTTTCCAAAATGGCCAACCTAAAATCTTCCAAGGTCAATTCATTTTTTTGCTGCATTTGCGTCCCCGTTTCTTTCTGCCCGAAATATTTCCTCCATAGGACTATACTGACCATCCCTAAAATAAAAATTCCTCCCAATAATGCCCAAAAGGCATTTTTGGAGCGAAAATCAAGAATCGTCAAAGTGGCTGCAATGCCTGGGATAAATTCCTTCTTGATTTCATAGGTATTGACCTGATAGAGCCCATCTACAGCCCCAGCATAGAGGATTTCTTCTTTGAGAAAAATAGCATCCCGATTAAATTCCACTTGTGGGATTACGAGAAAAGGATCTTTTCCAAACTCTTCATCTACTACATAAAGACCATTTTCACTGGCAATCCAGAGATTTCCAAGCCCATCGATCTGCAAAGCAACCGAATACGGGATCGAATACTCCAAGCTTATGGTTTCTTGTTTGAGTTCATCCAGGACATAGACTCCTAGGTCCGAAGCCAAAAAAACTTGCTGCCCAGCCACATAAATATCCCTAATTCGGCTAGGGATTTGTGCAATAGGATAGATTTTCTCTCCATCCCATAATAAACAGGTGCCCGAAATTGTACTGATCAAAAGTCCTTTATCACCATAGATCTCCATGTCCAGATACTCATCTCCTTGATGAATGGGATGGAGTGTAAACTCTTCCTCTACCTTGCTGACTGAGAGTGTATTCATAGAATAGATCTCCCCTTTCCACCTCAGGATTTTTCGGGCTTTTCCTGCGAAAGGGCTAGTTCCGTCAGGGATTAATACTGAAGAATCCGGAGGAAAAAACTCACTCAGTTCATCCCAAGGGAGGAAATATCGATTTTCGATCCTCACCATGGGTCCATTGGTATAGGTGGGATAATCCAATAAAATGGAATCGTTGACAAAAATGCCGGAATAAGTAGAAACCACTTTTAGCCCCGGTTCCCAAAAAATATCCCGGATGGATTTGTTGTGATAGGTTTTGGTGTAATGCGGTCGGATTTCATATTCAAAAAGTGAAGAGCCAATTGAGATAAATAGGCGATCACCTTTCCGGGCGCCTGTGGCAATAAACACCCCTCGCTGAGGGATCAAATCCTGAATGGGTTTGGTGTCGAAAAGTTCAGAATTGGGAATAAAATCCGATTCATAGAACTGGTCCTTGAAAAAAACATAGGGTTTTTGAAATGTTATTTCCAGTTCCTCCCACTCATTTCCTTCCAGTTGATAGAGTTTATCTCCTGTTTTGACATACACTTCTCCGTTTGCTTCGAAGACATTTCTTACCGGAGTGGAAAAGGAATGCTTGGCAATAAAAAGCGTGTCCTGCCCAAAAGAGGGCAAGGAAATCACTAGAGAAATGAAAGAAAAGATGACAAATCGCATGATTTACGAAATATAACAGCTAAAAATAACAGCTTTAATAAAATAACAGGGGTTTGTAATTTTTTTTCATCCAAAGAAAAATAGGATGCTCAAAGGATTGGTGAAATTGAACTAGGAAAATTTTATAAAAACCAAAATTTAATTCCTATGAAAAAATTTCTATTTGCAGCCTCCCTGTTTTTGGCAGGCTTAGTGGGACTTCAGGCACAGACACAGATCAAGCCTGGAATCGGTGTAAACATGACCAATATCAACGGTGAAGGCACAGATGCCTCCGGTCAGGTGGGTTGGCAGATTGGCGGATCCGTCGCTTTTGGGGAGAAATTTTACGTAGAACCGGGCCTGTTTTATCAGACCAGTTCCGTGGAATATTTTACATCGACCTCCTCCCCGGTGACGGATCTGACTTACAGTGGTCTGAGAATACCCGTGGCAGTAGGGCTCGATGTCTTGGGTAATGCGGATTCATTTGCCGGATTGAGAGTATTCGGAGGGGCTTCAGGCTTGATAGTGACTGGGACGAGCAGTGAGTTTTATGACAAGGATGAAATAGAATCTCCACAGTGGGGGGTATTCGCAGGCGCGGGCTTGGATATTGCTATTTTCTATTTGGATCTATCCTATCAATGGTCGCTTTCCAATGTGCAAAAAGACATTGATCAGATAGATTTAGGTAAATCCAAAGGAATTTTTATTACTGCCGGATTGAGATTTTAAATTATTTTGTAGTTTAGGGAGAGAATAAAATTTTATTCTCTCCTTTTTGCCTTAAATTAATCAGAAATGCCTAAAAAGCTTTTGACCGCTCTTCTTCTAGCTTTTTTGGGTTGGAGATGTCAGCCAAAGGCTGATTCTGTGACCGAGGAGCTATCGGTAGATTCATTGGTCTCTGAGACTGATTCAGTTGACTTTACCCCCGAAGATCAAAGCAATATCCAGCGATTGATTCAGCTCACCCTTCTGGATCAATTCAAGGAGGATCTGGCCTTGGGATTGATCGATTCCCTTAGCCGAACTTACAAATACAATCAGGTAGATTTAAACGGAGACGGAGATCAGGAAATATTGGTCGGAATGACCGGTCCTTTTTTCTGCGGATCAGGAGGTTGTACGGTTTTGCTGCTTACCAGCCATGGAGATGTGATCACCCGCTTTTCTGTGGTAAAATACCCGGCCTATTTGGATGATGAAAGCTCCAATGGCTGGAAAAACTTGATTCTCTACAGTGGAGGAGCCAATCGGGTGGCCCAATTTGATGGGACCAGCTATCCTGCAAATCCTTCTACCCTTACCACTTACAGTAAATCCATTGATCAGCTTACTAAATTGTTGGACTGGGAAAATCTAAAAATGTATAGCTATTAATTATAATTAATTCGAAGCGTTAAAATTTTACATAAAATTATTTTAGGACGTTTATAAAGTTACTTTATGAATTACTTTTATTCAGAGAAAATGAAGTTGGTGAGATTTTCTACCTTCTATAGGTTCCTGGTGTACGGGATTTTTATTTTAATAACTTTTTATTCATCCTTTTTGAAGGCTCAAAACCTCATCCACGACTTCCAGTTCAATGGCAATCTGAACGACACCAAAGCCACGGGCATCTCTCTGACGCCGTATAACGTAGCCACCTCTTCGTTCCAAACCAATCCTAACGGCTGGACCTGGACACAGCCCAGTTCTCCAGGTGGCGGTCTTACACTGGCCACCAATCAAATTCCCGATCCTACCAGTTATTCCCTGGGTTTCCGGATTGAATATGATCAGACCGGTACAGGTTATAAAAAGATTATTTCATTCCTGGGTTTGTCGGACGACAAAGGCCTCTATTTCAACGATGGCCACTTGGTGTTGTTCCCGTTTCCTGCCAATACTGCGGTAAACTATACGGCCAATACATTTTACGATTTTATCCTCACCAGGGCTTCTAACAATGACCTGAAACTGTATGTGGTGGAAGCCAATGGAACTGTTACAGAAGTATATAACGTAAATGATAATACGAGTTCTTCGGTTCCGCATTTGGTGGGTGGCAACCGGGTGTTTGATTTGTTTATGAATGATGCCACGGCTACCGAACATACCACCGGTGGCACCGTGCGCAGCATACGAGTGTGGGATGCACCCCTGCTGCCCAGCCAGATTGCCGGGGCGCTCAACAATAACCCAGGCGGGGTGGCTGGCACTGTAATGTGGCTGAAGGCCGATGACGGGGTGACCCAAAGCGGGGGCAACCTTACTGCCTGGGCCGACAAAACCGGCAACAACACCTTTACCAAGACCGGTACCATTTCCTTTGCCACTAACCAGGTAAACTTCAACCCCGCGGTGGGCTTTACCAACCCAACGGATGGTAATAGCTTGCCCACACAAGATCCTGCCAATCGCCTTGATGGTAATACCCAGATTACCGTAGCCGAAGCTTTTGCTGTTTATAAATATACCCCACACCCCGAGTTGGGAGGCACTATCGTAGGCACGGTACTGGGCAGCACAGCGTTTCCTGCCATTTCCGGGGCCATCTCCGGGGTAGGAATTTTTACCAGGTATTCAGGAGGAAACGACCCGCAAGTGGGAACTTTTACAAACGGCACTTTTACCGAAGGCCTAAATTTTGGTACTGATCCCCCACCTTACTACGACTACCAGGTAAGTGCGCAGGAGTTCATGATGAATACGCATAACTATGGGTCATCTACTTCTCCGACTTTTACGGATGTTTATGTGAATAGTGCTCTGGTGTTTCTACAGAACGGCTTTCCTCCGGTGAATCCGGATTTTCCTTCCATGACCTTTACACCAAGGGTTGGTGGTACCGTGTATAATGACCCCGGATTTTCGAATAGCTCAATATTATTGTACGGATTTTACGGGGAACTGGCGGAACTCATTACCTACCCGCAGCAGCTTTCGGCTACCGAGCGCAACAAGGTGGAAAGCTACCTCGCCCTGAAATATGGCCTTACCAAAGGCGCTAATCTGGCAAATAGCGTAACCTATACCTACCTGGCTTCCGATGGCAGCACCATCTGGGACCAGCCACTACCGTACAAGAATGACATCTTCGGCATCAGCAGAGACGATGGCACCGGGCTTAATCAGCCGCAAAGCAACAGCATCAACAGCGGCAGCGGAGATGGTACCGGCCAGAGCGGCAAAGGGAACATTGTACTGAGCAATCCTTCCAGCCTGGATAACCTGGATTTTCTGATCATTGGGCATAATGAAGATAAAAACACCTCCATCACCGAGCAAAGCACCGATTTGCCTGTCACCCTGCCCAACGCCAAACGCATCAGCCGCGAATGGAAAGTAAGCCGCATCGGAGACCCGGGCACCGTTACCTTAACATTTAACACTTCCGGCTTAACCGTAACCGGAACCACGGATAACGATTTCAAACTGCTCATCGATACCGATGGCGATGGCGATTTTACCACCGGAACCGTTACAGTAATTCAGCCGGCATCTTACGCATCCAATATACTTACTTTTAACACGGTAACCCTGCCGCACAATGCCGTGTTTACCTTTGTCACACAAACTGCGGGTCCTGCTATAGGCGGCTCTGCTTTATGGCTTAAAGCCGATGCAGGTACCACCAACAGCGGTGCCAACCTGACCGGCTGGGCTGACCAGGCAGGCATCAACACCTTCACAGTTTCCGGAGATCCTCAGACAGGAGCCTCAGGCATCAACTTTAATAATGCCATTGATTTTGATGGAGCAGGCGATTTTCTAACCGGAGATGCTGCGATTACTTTTCAAACCTTATATGTTGTCTCAAAACTAGGGACATCGAGCGGACAACCTACCATTATGAGTTCTACCCTCGCTTCGGATGGTAGCACGGCCAATAGAGGATATATTGCAAAAGGAAACAATCTACGAACCGGGGATAATCAAGGGACCTATTTTCAATCCAGTGGTGCTGTCGGAATAACTAAACCTAGATTATCTGTAGTCGAGATAGTGGCAGGTCAAACTCCGACAAATCACAAAACATTTATCGATGGTACCTTTCATGCAACTGCAAATTTGTTGGGAAGTTCGGCCATGAATCCCTTTACTGCACTCCCATATATCGGTCGTTCATCGGATCCTGCACAACCCGATTATTACAACGGTCAAATGGCAGAATTGATTATGTATCCAGCCTCTCATACAGATGCCGAGCGAAACAGAATTCAATCTTACTTGGCAATTAAATATGGTATCAGCTTAGATCCTTCAATTACAAATTATCTTGCTTCTGATGGTACAGTTCTTTGGAACAATACTGCGTACTGGCACGATGTATTTGGCATTGGAAAAGACGATGGCAGCGGGTTGAATCAATCCCAGTCCAACAGCATCAATACAGGCAGTGGAGATGGAACAGGACAGGCTGGAAAAGGGAATTTGGTTATTCAAGATCCAACCAACTTAGACAACGAAGAATTTTTGATGGTAGGTCATGACAATGGGTCTTTAACAGAACAAGGTACTGACCTCCCGATCTTTTTGCCTGGAGGAAAAAGACTGGGTAGAGAATGGAAAGTAAAACAAACAGGAAATGTCGGTGCTGTCACTCTTAAGTTTGATCTGACCGGGTTGACTGTTTCGGGGACCACGGCGGTTAATTTCCTTCTCTTGGTTGACCGAGATGGCAATGGTGACTTTACCAATGGTCAGGTCGATGGAATTTTTGCATCTTCATTCAACTCCAATGTGGTTGAATTTAATCAAATCAACCTGCCCGATAATGCAGTCTTCACTTTATTGACACTTCGACAGGATGCAGGTGGTGTTTCACAAAGTATTCTATGGTATGCTGCGGATAAGGCTGTCGATTTCACTGGAGGATCAGTCAACCAATGGGCCAATATCGGTAGCCAATTTACAACCTTAGCCAATGCCTCGGGAAATGCAAGACCAACACTTAATACTAGTGGTGTAAACCAAATCAATTTCAACAGGAGTGTTTCTTTTGATGGGGTAGATGACCGAATGATTACCCAAAAATTACCAGAGGTATTAGGATTGTCGGGTTCATCACAAACTTCAACTCAGTTTGCCGTTTATAGAGTCAAAGGGTCTGGAGATGCGATTTATTCCATGGATAATGGTTCCGGCCAAGTCAAAATTTCCATTCAAGATAATGGAGTTGCCTATCAGAATACTTTTTCAGCAAGTCCTTCTTCTAGCCCCGGAAATGGTCAAATTATCCTTACTGATATGGTTTCCACTACTAATTCTAATGGTACCAAATCACTTTCCCTGAATACCAATGGTATTGCCGGACAAACTGAAGCTGGTTCTTATAGCTCACCGGGTGATAGTCTCGCTTTTGTAATCGGGGGATATAGCAACACTTTTAATGAAGTAGATATTTCGGAACTAGTAGTATATCCTAAGGTTTTGACTGATACGGAAAGGAAAATTGTTCAATCTTACTTGGCTATTAAATATGGGATTACCCTTGGAAACCGATTAAATCCTTTCGATTATATCAATAGCCAGCAACAGCCAGTTTGGACGGGAACTGTAAAAACTAATTTCCAGTACGATATTTTTGGTATCGGAAGAGATGATAAAGGAGGGCTGCTCCAAGCATCCTCCAATAGTATGAATACAGGAAATGGAGATGGTACCGGAATTTCAGGAAAAGGAAATATCGTAATCCGGAATGCCTCATCCCTAGATGATGGGGACTTCTTGATGATTGGGCACAATGCTGATTCATTGACGACTCTAACTACCAATATACCTGCAAATCTGGGTTCTTTTCGCTTAAAAAGGGAATGGAAAGTACAGCGAACCGGTGATCCAGGAACAATTCAGTTAACAGTTGATCTATCAGGAATATCGATTACTGCTACCCAGACAAATGAGATTAAGCTACTTATCGATATCGATGGAAATGGGGACTTTACGGATGGAAACCCATCAGTATTGGATGCCTCTTCCTTTAATAATTCTATTGCGGTATTTAATGGAGTCAACCTTCCTAATGATGCAGTCTTTACAATAGTTACTGGTCCAGGTAATCCCTCATGGACACTTACCAAAACTGCCAGTACTCCAAGCTTTAATGCAGCAGGAAATCCCATAGTTTACAAATTTGTTTTGGAGAATACCGGCAACGTTGCCATTTCCAATGTAAACCTCCAAGACCTTTCCATCAACCAAACACCAACTCTAGATCCAAATTCCGATACAGGATCAGATCAGATTTTGGGAATTGGTGAATCTTGGACCTATTCTTTGACTTATCAGGTAACCCAAGATAACCTTGATGCAGGTTCGTTCCAAAATATTGCAACTGCGACAGGAACCTCAGCTGCTGGTGCCCCAACTCCCGCATCAGATACTGTAACGGTTAATGCCATTCAAAGCCCAGCTTGGACTTTGACAAAGTCAACATCGGCTACGGATTATTCTCAAGTAGGAGAGGTGATCCTTTACGAATTCCAATTGTCCAATACAGGAAATGTCAGCATAAGCAATGTCAGTTTGACTGATAATTTATTGTTATCTCCACCAGTATTGACTAGTGGAGATGGAGGAGTTGCAGGAAAATTAGAAGTGGGAGAGACTTGGGTATATGGAGGCTCATATACCGTCACCCAAGCAGACATCGATGCGGGCAGCTACAGCAATACGGCCACAGCCAACGGTACTCCAGCCGGGGGAACCTTAACTCCTGCGGTTTCGAATACGGTCACCGTGGATGCAGTCCAGAATCCTTCCTGGACAGTCACCAAATCGACAATAACAGCTGACTATGACCAAGTCGGTGATGTAATTAGCTATCAAATTCTTATACAAAATACAGGAAATGTCAGCATCACTGGGGTGACGCTCACCGATCCGAATACGACTATTTCAGCCACAATTCAAGGGGATAATGTTCCTGCGGGAACATTGGACGTGGGAGAAACGTGGACTTACACTGCTACCCATGCGGTCACCCAAGCAGATATCGATGCGGGCAGCTACAGCAATACGGCCACAGCTAACGGCACTCCTGCAGGTGGGACCTTGACCCCGGGAGTTTCGAATACGGTCACCGTGGATGCAGTTCCTAATCCTGAATTGACCGTCCAGAAAACCAGCAGTAGCCAACCTTACAGCCAGTTGGGTCAGGTATTGAATTACACCATCCGAGTCACCAACTCAGGAAACGTAACCATTACTCAGTTGGTCGTTTCAGATCCGGGCGCAGATGCCCCTGGTCCTGCCTATGCCTCCGGGGATTTGGGTAACGATCAGGTGATGGCTCCGGGAGAAACGTGGGTGTACAATGCCAAACACACCATAGTCCAAGCCGACTTGGATGCGGGAAGCTATACCAATATTGCTACAGCCACAGGTAATCCTTCACAGGGAATCCTTACAGATGCTACTGATGATGAGACCATTCAGGCAGTTCAGGTACCGAATTACAACGTGATCAAGCGGGCTGATAAGACTGGATACAGTCAGGCCGGTGAAGTGATCACCTATGGAATAGTGATTATCAATTCTGGAAACGTCACACTGACAGATGTGGAGATCGATGATCCGTTGACCGGTTTGATGACGACCATTCCTAGCATTACTCCTAGCCAAACAGTCGTAGCGACCAGTACCTATACCGTCACTCAGACAGATATTGAAAACGGAAGCATAGCCAATACCGCCTCTGTTTCTACAGATGACCCCAAAAATCCAGGGTCTACCATAGACAAGGTTGGGAACCTTACCATCAATGCTGCCCAGACACCAAGATTTGATATCTCCAAAACAGCCGATAAAACTACCATCACCACCGCCGGCGAGGTGATTGCCTACACCATCTTAGTAGAGAATACCGGCAATTTGATTTTGGAAAATGTGGAAGTCAATGATCCTCTTATCTCAGGTTCTCCTCTGACTTTGACTTCCGGGGACACCAATACCGATGGCAAACTCGACCCGGATGAGGTATGGACCTATCAGGCCTCCTATTCTGTTACTCAGTCGGATATTGATCAAGGAGGAGTTACCAATTCAGCCACCGTTTCCGGGGAATCGATTTTGGGGAATCTCCAAGATGACAATGCCAGTATTTTTGTTCCAGCAGATCAGATGCCTGATTGGACTATCCAAAAAACAGTGGACAGTCCAGGCACCTATGAAAACGCTGGAGATGTCCTTAGCTATACCATATCGGTTGAAAATACCGGAAATATCAGCATCACAGATGTTTCCCTCTTTGACCTGAAGACAGCCAATCCGGTCTTGGTTTCGGGAGATGTATCCAATACTGGAACTTTGGATGTTGGTGAAACTTGGGTTTACACCACCACCTACACCGTAACTCAGGCCGATGTGGATGCGGGAAGTTTTACCAATTCTGTCAGCGCCACATCCAAATCCCCTGCAGGAAACCTACCTGAAATTTCTGATGATGCTACCGCCACGGCTACACCTAATCCTTCTTGGACCCTGACCAAGAGTGCCGGCACGGCAACCTACGATCGGGCAGGTCAGACCATTACCTATACCTTGTTGGTAGACAACACCGGAAATGTATCCATTGATAATCCGACAGTTTCCGACCCTAAAGCTACCACCGGTCCTAGTTTCGTTTCCGGCGATACGGATTCAGACGGAGACTTGGATCCCAACGAGATTTGGACCTACACAGCTACCTATTCCATCAAGCAGGCAGATTTGGATGCAGGATCCTTCACCAATTCAGCCACTGCTTCCGGTACACCTCCTGGAGGAACCCTTCCGAATGCCACTGATGATGAGACCATCAATGCTATTTTTGATCCTTCGGTTGAGCTTACAAAAAATGTGAGTCCAAGCACCTATTCTATGGCAGGTGAGGTGCTGACCTACACCCTGGTTGTCACCAATAATGGGAACCTCAGTCTGTCCGATTTGGAATTGACAGATCCTTTCTTTGGGGCGGGAGTTTTCCCGGTAAGTGACCTTGCTCCCGGGCAAACCTTCACCTATACCAATACTTACACCGTCACCCAAAATGACGTAGACAATGGACCTGTAACCAATACTGCAACGGTCGAAGGGCAAGATTCTCAGGGAGGAGATGTCACTGACTCTGATTCTGCAACCTCCACTCCGGTGAAGAATCCTTCTTTTGAGGTCAATAAAACTACCACCTCTACGGGCTTTAATAGTCCGGGTCAGGTAATTACTTATTCCATCCAAATCCAAAACACAGGAAATGTGACCTTGGACAATGTTTCGGTTGACGATTCCATCATAGCCGGAAGCGATTTGAGTTTGGTATCCGGTGATGGACCTACTGTCGGGAAATTGGATGTGGGTGAGACTTGGGTATACCAAGGAACTTATACTATTACCCAGGATGATATAGATAATGGTAGCGTTCAAAATGTGGTTTCAGTTGAGTTGACCGACCCGGATAATAACACCTTGACCGATTCGGATACGGTAACGGTGAATGGGTCGAAGACCAATTCCATCAGTTTGACCAAATTAGCGGATCAACAAGGGTACGATTTAGCTGGGGATATTCTTACCTACACCATTTTTGTCCAGAACACAGGAAATACCCGAGTTGATAATGTGCAGGTGACTGATGATTTGATCGGCCTTACCTATATATCCGGGGATTTGTCTCCTCCATCCGGTCCGGGCAGAAATAATATTTTGGATCCGGGAGAAATATGGACCTTCACTGGAGCCTACACGGTCACACAGGATGATGTGGATAATGGTACTGTCACCAACAATGCTACAGTTACCGGTACCGATCCGGATAATGATACCCTAACAGATACAGATACGGACATCGTAACCGGCTCTAAAAATCCATCCATCGATGTAGTTAAATCTGCTCAGCCTAACAGCTTTAGCACTGTCGATGAGGTGATTACCTATACGATCCTTGTCCGAAATACCGGGAACGTTTCCATTTCGGATCTAGTGGTAGATGATCCTTTGATCAATCCACTGACCTTCCTTGGGGTGGATACTGACAATGATTCCAAATTGGACCCTACCGAGATTTGGACCTATCAAGGGACATATACCATTACTCAAGCTGATTTGGATCGGGGTAACCTAACCAATACCGTCACCGTCACCGGAAAAGATCCGGATGGTGGAAATGTGGGTGATGGAGATTCTAACTTTATCGGTGGGTCTGCCAATCCAAGCATAGACCTTGAAAAGAGAGCTCTTGCATTCGGATATTCTTTTGTTGGGGAAATCGTTCCTTACGAATTGAGGGTCAGAAATAATGGGAATGTCGATTTGGAAAATGTTCTATTGCAGGATCCAACCCTCGGCTATACCAATGCCATTGGAACCATGTCTCCAGGTGAGGTTCAAGTTTTCACGGTGGATTATTCTATTACCCAGAGAGACTTGGATGTCGGTAGAATTCAAAATGTCGCCAATGTAGAAGGGACTGCCCCTCTTCTTCCCGCCACTGTCAGAGACTTCGACGGGGTGGAACTCAATGGCTCCCAAAATCCAAAAATCGACATCTTGAAGTCAGTAGCAGAAAAGGGATATGATTCCGCAGGAGACCTACTGAACTATACCATCATCGTCCTCAATACCGGGAATGTGACGCTGAATTCTGTACAGATTACCGATCCTCTTACTGGATTGGATGTCAATCTACCGGTCTTATCTGTTTCTTCAAGCCAAACCTATACGGAAACTTACACAGTCACCCAAGACGATCTGAATGCAGGAAGGGTGATCAATACTGCGGAAGTCAATGCCAGAGGACCGTTTGGTCAACCTATCAAAGATGAGCAAACAGTTACTGTAATTGCCTCTAAAAACCCAAGTATCCGATTTACCAAAACAGCCACTCCGGCCAGTGTCAGCCAAGTAGGTGACGTCATCAGCTACTTGTTGAAAGTAGAAAACACCGGTAACCTATCCTATTTTGTAGTCAATACGGATGACCCGCTGACAAATCTGTCTGAAAGTGAGCCTAGACTCGATCCGGGCCAAACCATCATCTACACCACTCAATACACGGTTACCCAAGTAGATTTGGATCGGGGGTATGTGGAAAATGATGCAGAGTTGGTCGCACAGGTAGATGGAAGTAAGGTCACCCGAAATCAGACAGTAAGAACCCCTGTCAATCAAAATCCAAAACTGAAGGTCACCAAGACCCCTAGCATCAGCCAATTTGCCGCTCCTGGGGTCCTCATCAATTACACGATCACGGTAGAAAATACCGGAAACATCACGGTTACCAACCTGTCTGTATCCGATCCGAAGACAGCTGCTCCTCAATTTACCGGCGGAGATACCGGAAATGACGGCATTCTTTCTCCTGGGGAAATATGGACCTATACTACCTCCTACACCACTACCCAAGCCGATGTGGACAATGGTAAATTTGAGAACACTGCCACAGCTACCGGCACTTTGCCTAGTTCGGCTTCTATCTCTGAAACCGGAAAAGCTACTGTCAATGCGACCATAAATGCCCGATGGACGATCAATAAGACCGCTGCGAATAACCCCAAGAACTTTAGGGCTGTCGGTGAAATATTGAATTATCAAATTGTACTTGCCAATACAGGCAATGTCACTATTAAAAATGTGGTGGTTTCTGACCCGGGAGCAAGTGTGGGGCCTACCCTTCAATCAGGCGATACCAATACCAACAATCTCCTGGATGTAAATGAAACTTGGACCTATTCGGCTTCTTACACGGTGACTCAGGCAGATCTCGATCGGGGAAGATATATCAATGAAGTAACTGCCTCTGGTCAACTGACTTCCGGAAACCTTGCCAATGTCAAGGATACCGAAGATGTACCGGCTCTTGTTTTGCCAGGCTGGAAATTGGATAAGGTAAGTACTACTTCTCCGAATAATTACAATCGACCTGGTGCCGCCCTGAGCTATTCCTTGCTCCTGACCAATACTGGGAATGTGACCATCAGCAATATCAATGTGGTGGATCCGGGAGTGTCTTCAGGCCCTACCTTCCGAGGTGGTGACCTGAACAATAATGGTAAACTCGAGCCTAGGGAAGTATGGTCTTATACTGCTAACTATACGACCAAACAGCAAGATGTAGACAATGGAGAATTTGTCAATGTGGCCACTGCAACTGGGACTCCTACCCAAGGAAACCTTGCGCCAGCCATCGGAAGAGACACGATCCCTGCTATAGTCAACCCTGTCCTTACGGTCAACAAGAGAGCACAACAAAGTGGCTATAATGCCGTCGGAGAGACCCTTACCTACACTATTGAGATACGAAACGATGGCAATGTTAACCTGACTGATATCGCAGTCACAGACCAGAAGACAGGACTGAATGACTTTATCCGCTTCCTGGGAGTGGGTCAAAGTTTCACCTATACTGAGCAGTATCTGGTGAATCAGAATGATATTGATGCTGGCACCATTGTCAATACCGCTGAGGCAGTTGGCAAAAAACCGGATGGAGGTTCTATTTCAGACAGTGATACCGAAATCATTAATGGGGCTCAGACTCCGGGATTGAACTTTGGAAAAGGTGTCCAGCAAAGTGGATACTTCCAACCGGGAGAGGTTATTACTTATAACCTATATGCTCAAAACAGCGGGAATGTAAGCATTTTCGATCTCAGAATAGAAGATCCTAAAGTAGGGCTGGATACCTTGATTCCATTGTTGTCACCGGGAGAGTTCTTGGTCTTTGATGTCCAATATCTCACCACCCAGCAAGATGTGGATGTAGGAGAATTGATTAACGTGGCTACTGCAACTGGACGTGACCTAAACAACAACATTCTAACAGCCACCGATAGTAAGACACTGTTGGCTACCCAAAACCCTAAACTCAAGGTAGCTAAGTCCTCCTCTACACCAAATTATGATGCTGTTGGTGATGTGATCAATTATACATTCTTAGTTGAGAACGTAGGTAATGTGTCCCTGTTTGATGTGATCATAACGGATCCCAAGGCAGAAATTGACCCGACTGCCAATCCTATACCGGTTTTGGCTCCGGGGCAATCAGTAATCGTCAATGCGGTCCATACTGTGACTCAACCTGATTTAGATGCAGGTAAATACGAAAATATTGCCGATGTGGAGGGTAAGGAACTAGATGGAACACTGATTTCCAGAAAAACCAATAGAGTCACTGTTCCTGCTGTTCAGCGACCGGATTTCACCCTAACCAAATCAAGCAGTACAGCTTCTTATGATGCCGTCGGAAATGTTTTGAACTATACCATTTTGGTTCAAAATACCGGAAATGTTACCCTGACAGCTTTGTCGGTTTCGGATCCTAAGGCCGTTATCAATTCAGGTATACCAATCCCGATCCTTTTCCCTGGTCAGGTGGCCACAGTGACTGCATCGCACACTGTAGTCCAGGCTGACCTTGACGCTGGACGCTATATCAATACTGCCTCTGGTACAGGCTTGGATCCGAACAGCAAACTGCTGTCTCGCAACTCAAATACAGTGACCATACCTGCTTTGCAAAATCCGGTATTGGAAATTGTAAAAAGTGTAAGACAATCCACTTATGACCGGGTTGGTGAGCGAATTACTTATGATTTGGTGGTGACGAATAGGGGTAATGTCACGATCAGTAAAGTCGTGGTTACCGATCCAAATACAGTAGTTTCAACCGGTCAGTTTAAGCTTTCTCCCGGACAAAGCAAAAACCTAACAGCTACCCATGATGTAACTCAGGCAGACCTAGATGCGGGAGAATACCGCAATGTGGCTACCGCTACAGGTCAAACCCCTCAGTCTGTCGCAGTGCAGGATTTGTCCAATGAGGTGGTAATTACTGCTATTCAAACTCCTGGAATCGCAGCTTCTAAGTCGACAGCAACTTCCTCTTACAGTGCAGTTGGACAGGAAATCCAATATGTAATCTCTGTGGAAAACACAGGTAATGTGACTCTTTCCAACATCAATATCACTGATCCTAAGGCAGAAATTCTTGGAACTAATCCAATACCTTCTCTCGCTCCTGGTCAGGTAGTCGATGTTCCGGCAAGGCATGTGGTCGCACAGGTGGATTTGGATGCAGGTAGCTACTCCAACACTGCTACTGCCTCGGGGGTAGATGTGAATAGCAATCCCCAAGAGGCCATCACCAACCAGATTACTGTTCCTGCTGCTCTAAATCCAGGTATTGAGGTGGTGAAGACACCAAGTCAAGGAATTTATGACCAAGTTGGAACTATAATTAATTATGACATCGAAGTAACTAATACTGGAAATGTTACTCTGGATCAGGTGGAATTGGTCGACAACGAAACCAATCTGACTGTAATTGTGGGAACACTTGACCCGGGTCAGACCGAGGTTTACACTACCAGTTATACCATCCAGCAAGCAGATTTGGATGCTGGTTTGTTTGTCAATACTGCTTCTGTAACTGGAGTAAGTAGAGATCCATCAGCTACTTCAGTTAGTGATGTCGGTTCGGCTACCGTTAGAGCGATCCAAAATCCTGAAATTGCACTACTCAAAACGACACCGAACGGCCCATATTCTGCGGTAGACGAGGTTATTGATTACGAATTGGTTGTAACAAATACCGGTAATCAGACTTTGGAGAATACCCAATTGGTGGATAGTAAACTAGGCCTTAATGTGTCCATTGGAGAGCTGCAGGTAGGGGCGAGCTCCACCGTTACAGGTATCTATTCCATTACTCAGACCGACTTGGATAATGGTTCTTTGGTTAATACAGCCACAGTCACTGCAGTATCTCCCGCAAATCGTCTTATTTCTGACATCGATTCTGTTGAGGTTCTTGCCAACCAAATCGAGCAGTTGACCTTTACCAAACAAGGAGATCGATTCTTCTTCTTTGCTCCAAATCAACAAGTAACCTACGATTTGGAAGTCAGCAATACAGGTAATGTGACGCTTAGCAATGTAGTAATCAATGATCCAAAGCTGAGTTATACCAGCCCAACTCTTACTTTAAATCCAGGTGCAAGCACTGTAGTTCAAGTTACCTACGACTTCACTCAAGTAGATTTGGACAACGGTGATTTTATCAATACTGCCACGGTCAATGCAGAAAGTCCTTCCGGTAATCCGCTTCAATTGCAAGACAGTTGGACCGTTCAGGGAATTCAATTGGGAGGAATTCAAGTTAGAAAGCTGGTTACCCCAAGAATCTTCCAAGCAGACGGAGATCTGCTGGTTTATGATTTCATTATCACCAACACAGGCAATGTAACCCTGGATCCTGTTCAAATCAGCGATCCTCGAATCGGCTATTCCGAAGACTTGGGATTGATGGCTCCGGGAGCATCCATTACCCGATCCTTTACCTACACAGTACAGCAAAGTGATGTGGACGATCCTAATGGAATCATCCGAAACGAGGTAACCGTTAATGCCACTGAACCCGATCAAACAGTCATCAGTGCGAAAGACGTTGCCTTTGCCATCTCAACCGGAAGACCAGCTGTAGAGCTCGATAAGTTTGCAATCGGCAAAAAATCCGGATATGCAAATCCTGGCGATCAAATCATTTATGAATTGATTGTGACCAATACAGGAGATGTCACATTGATAGATCTTGTATTGGAAGATAGCAATACCGGGTATACTGAGACGATTGGTACCCTTCCTGTAGGTCAGTCTGTGGTACGTTCGGTTACTTACACGGTGGATCAGGATGATATAGATGCTGGAGAAGTAGTGAATATCGCTACCGTCACCGGAAGAGGTGAAGGTGGAGGAATCAGTGGAGCGAGTGTACGTCAAGAAGCTACAGAGATTGTTCAGGGAATTCAAAATCCAATTATCCAGATTACCAAGACGGCAAATAAAGCCCAAATAGGTGCCGCCGGGGAGGTAATTCAATACACCATTGAGGTGGAGAACGTAGGAAATCAAACCTTATTCCAGGTGAATACGGTGGATCTACTGGTAGGTCTGGATGAAACGGTAGCGGCTTTGGCACCTACGGACCCACCATTGATTTATACCAGAAATTACACGGTAACTCAAGCGGATATTGATCTTTTGATCATTCCAAATACGGCCACTGCTACCGCACAAAATCTCAATGGGGTTCAGGTATCCGATCAAGCTTCGCTCAGAATTCCGGTGCTCAGAAATGCTCGACTTACCTTGGATAAATCCGCGGATGTCAGCACGGTGAATGATGCCGGGGATGTAGTCAACTACACGTTGGTCGTTTCTAATCCTGGAAACCTCACCTTGACAGGAGGATTCGTAGTAGATGCAAAAATCAACCTGGATGAAAGGAATCTAAATCTTGCACCGGGGCAGAGCCTTACCTTTACTAAGCCTTACACTGTCTCTCAGGATGATATCAACCGTGGATTCATTGACAATACAGCAGGCAGTATCTTCTTTACACCATTTAGACAGCCAATTTTTGCAAATGATTCCCTGCGAGTCTTGGCAAATCAGGCAGGTGATTTGACGCTGACCAAAACCGTCGATAAAGTCAGATTTGCCCAAGAGGGTGAAGAACTGGTATACACCTTCATCGTCACCAATACCGGAAATCTCACCTTGGATCCGGTCAATTTGGAGGATCCGTTGCTAGGTGTCACTACCAATCTGGGACTCCTACAGCCTACCCAATCCGCAACATTTACATCTAGCTATTTTGTAAATCAAGGGGATTTGGACCGAGGATTCATCCGTAATGTGGCAAGAGCAGAGGGCACAGGTCCAAATCAGGTTGTTTACGGTGATACAGACCGGGCTGTTTCCTTGGTTGATGCCAGTCCATCCCTCAGTCTGATCAAATTTGCAGATGTGACAGATTTTGATGCGGTTGGGGATGCGATCAATTACTCATTGGTCGTAGAAAATACCGGAAATCTTACCCTTTCCAATGTGGTTTTGGCAGATAACCTACTTGGAATCAATCAAAATCTCGGGGATTTGGCTCCTCAGGATATTCAAACTATCACAGGTATTTATTCTGTGGATCAAGCTGATCTGAATGCGGGTGAAATTGTCAATATTGCACTGGTGTCAGGAGTAAGTCCGTTTGGAAGGACTGTCAATGATCAAGCTACTTTGACGATTACCGGCACTCAATCTCCTGATCTTTTCTTCGAGAAAACGGCAGACAAGACTCAGGTAAGCACCTTGGGTGAACTGATTGAATACACACTAGATGTAAGAAATACCGGAAATGTGACTCTTTCTAATGTCACGGTGATTGATCCTTTGACCAATCTATCTGTCAATGTAGGTAGCCTGGCTCCAAATGTTGGAAATGCCAGAACGACTACCCATGCAGTCACTCAGCAGGAATTGGATGCTGGATTTGTGATCAATACCGCCACAGCAACAGGGGTAGATCCAATGAGCGCCACCTTGGAAAGACAGTCCACGGTAACTGTGACAGTAATTCAGAATCCGGTGATTGAGTTGGTAAAAACTGCCAATAAATCCACCTACACCACGGCGGGAGAGGAAATTGAATACACCCTAGACATCAGCAACACCGGCAATGTGACCCTGACCAATGTAGTGGTGAAGGATCCATTGACAGGCCTAGATCAAAATCTCGGTACTTTGATACCGGGCGAGAGCATCCAGGTGACCAGTATCTACACTGTAGAGCAGGCCGACATCGACTTTGGGTTTATAGATAATATTGCTACAGCGACTGCTCAGGACCCAGGTAATCAACAGGTTGAGGATCAAGATAATCTAACCATTACAGCCAATCAAAATCCGGGATTGACATTCCAAAAAGTTGCTTTAGTCAATCAATTTGATGCGGCTGGAGATGTCATTGATTATACTTTGACGGTGACCAATGCAGGAAATGTTACCCTGAACAATGTGGTGGTGACAGATCCGCTTACCGGAACCAATCAAAACTTGGGAACTCTTTCCCCAGGTCAGGTAGAAGTGGTCACTACTAGCTATACCACCAATCAGGTGGATATGGATGCAGGTGTGGTAAATAATACCGCTACTGTAGTGGCGACGGAGCCAAAAGGTCAAATCCTTCAGTTGCAGGATTCTGAGACCGTAACAGGTATCATCATCGGAGAAATCACCGTAATCAAAACTGCCGATGTAAGTGAATTCACTCAGGCTGGAGATTTGATCACCTATTCTTTTGAGGTCAGCAACATCGGCAATGTGACCTTATTCTCTGTGGATATTCAGGATCCTATCCTGAATTTGGTATTGCCTATCGGACAAATGGCTCCTGGACAAACTGAGACCAGAACAGTAACTTATACTGCTACCCAAGATGATGTGGATCAAGGAGGAAAGATCAACTTGGCCTTTGCAGAAGGTTTCGATCCCAAATTTACTTTTGTATTTGATTTGGACTTGTTGTTCATACCTGCAATCCAGAATCCGGATATTGAAATCGTCAAAAGTGCACTTACTTCAGACTATGATGCCCCTGGAGATGTCCTCGAATATGCTATCGAGGTAGAAAATACCGGCAATGTCACTCTGAGCAATGCAGAGATCATCGATCCGCTTACCGGTACGGATGTGACGGTAGGTGATTTGGCTCCTGGACAAACGGCTTCCATTTCCACCACTTATACAGTGACTCAGGCAGATGTGGATGCGGGTAACGTCACCAACACTGCGACAGTGGAAGCCACTGATCCTACATTGGCAATCATTTCGGATACAGATGATGCCCTAGTCAACGCAATTCAGACTCCGGGAATTTCACTTCAGAAAACAGCCGATCCATTAACCTTCGATGCGGTGGGCAATGTGATTACCTATACTCTGACTGTGGAGAATACCGGTAACGTAACCCTCGATCCCGTTACCTTAAATGATCCTATCGGTGGAATCAATGCTCAAGTTCTGGGTTCATTTGCTCCGGGAGACAGTCAGGTGATTACCGCGACTTATACTATTACCCAGATTGATATTGATCAAGGTCAAGTCATCAATCAAGCTACAGTCACAGGAACTGATCCTAATCAGGTAGCCCAACTTGCTACAGCTACAGCGACGGTGACGGCTATTCAGACTCCTGATTTGACTTTGACCAAAACCGCAAATCCAACCACTTATCAAAATGTGGGAGATAACATCCGTTATGAATTCGTAGTCACGAATTCGGGTAATGTGACTCTGGATCAGGTTAGTTTGAATGATCCTTTGGCCGGTATTATCGGACAATCCTTGGGTACACTTGCACCTGCGGAAAGTAAAACCCTCAGTGGAATTTATCCGATTACCCAAACGGATCTGGATGCCGGCTTGGTGATCAATAATGCCACAGCCACAGCAGTGGACACCAATCAAAATCCATTGGAAGCAGCTGCCACAGCGACGGTGACGGCTATACAGCTTCCTTCCATCATTCTTGAGAAAACTGCAGATGTATCAAGTTTCGATGCAGAAGGAGATTTGATCAATTACCAGCTAGTGGCTACCAACAAGGGGAATGTCACTTTGGATAATGTGACCTTTAATGATCCAATCGCAGGAATTACAAATTCAAACCTTGGATCATTTGCTCCTGGCGAAACCTTGACAGTCACTGGTAGCTATAGCATACAGCTAGCTGATCTGAATGCTGGGGAGCGTGAAAATACAGCGACAGTGACCGCTACCGGTCCTCAAAATCAAAACTTGGAAACAACGGATCAATTGATTGTTCCGGCGGATGTTTTGCCGGCTATTCAATTGGTGAAGGTGGCCGATCCACAGTTCTATTCCATTGCCGGAGAAGTAGTCACTTACTATCTCACGGTCACCAACGTGGGTAATGTCAGCCTGAATTCCATTGCCTTGCAAGACCCGCTGATTGCTGCCGCACCAATTGCCATTTCTGATTTGGATCCCGGACAGAGTGAGGTTCAGACGCTCACTTATACCGTCACACAGGCGGATCTTGATTTGGGACAAATAGAAAATACGGCAAGTGTTACCGGAACGGATCCATTTGGTACGGTGGTCGGAGAATCGGCAATCGAATTGATTACTGCGGCCCAAAATCCTGTGGTAGAAATCACCAAAACTGCAGATAGGACTTCCTTCCAGGCTGTAGATGAAGTCATCACCTACACATTGGAAGTAGAGAATATCGGAAATCTTACCTTGACTGATGTAGTGGTGACTGATAATCTCACTGGCTTTATTTCGCCTCCTGTTACTTTAGATCCAGCCCCTGCTTCGGGTACCTCGGTTAGTTATACCACCACCTATACCGTGACGCAAGTGGATTTGGACAGAGGATTTATTGAAAACTTGGCGGAGGTAAATGCCACCTCTTCAGCTGGACCTGTTATGGATCAGGATGATGTTAGAATTAACGCTCTCACCAATCCTGGCATTGAGTTGGAAAAATCAGCCAATCCTACTGTTGTTGTCAATACCGGTGAAATCGTCACTTTCACCTTTGTAGTGACCAACGTGGGTAACATCACGGTAGAAGATGTGGAAATAGATGATCCTCTGATCAATTTCAACCAAGTGGTAGGAGATCTAAGCCCAGGTGAGTCTTTCACTGCATCGGCCGCGAGAACTGTTACTCTGGATGCCTTGCAGCAGAGGATATTTATCAATTTGGCTACTGCTACTGCAGTAGCAGTAGACGGTACTAACCTAACAGCTACTGATAGAGCGATTGTAGTTTCTGTGGATGACGCTGGTCTTGAATTGATCAAAACTCCAATTGAAAAAACCTACAGCAAGCCCGGAGATATCATCAACTATGAATTGGAGGTAGTCAATATTGGAAACTTCACCCTCGAAAATCTCCTGTTGAATGACCCATTGACTGGAACTGTTGACTTAAGCCTGTCAAATATTTTACCGGGGTCATCCACTGTGGTGACAGTTAGCTACACGGTAGATCAAGATGACCTTGACCAAGGTTTTGTAACCAATACCGCAACGGTAACAGGGAATGGCATTGGCTCTATCAATCCTTTGAGAGATGAGGATTCGGCCATTGCCACGGCAAGTAGAAACCCGTCGATCACATTGAACAAAAATGCTCTGGTGAATACTGTAGTCCAAGCAGGTGATGTGATTCCATACGAATTGACCGTAACCAATACAGGTAATGTCACCTTGGTCAATTTGACACTCAACGATGCGCTGACAGGAATTAACAACTTGAATCTGGGCACTTTGGCCCCTGGAGCTAGCACGGTAATTCCAACTAGCTACACTACCGATCAGAATGATTTTGATACCCAGATTTCTATTCCAAACACGGCCACTGTAACCGGCACCACCACTGCTGCTATTCCAACTGTGGTCTCGGATACAGATGAGGAGAGGGTATTTACGACTAAAGCACCAAAAATTCAGGTGACTAAGACTGCCCAAACCCAGATTTATATCTTCAGAGGTCAGGTGGTGAATTACGAGATTGTAGTGAAAAATGTAGGCAATCTGACCTTGCTCAACACTACCGTTCTGGATGATCTCACCAAATTACAGGAAACTATTCCATCCCTTGCACCAAATGCCAGCGTGACTTATACTACTTCCTACACGGTAACTCAGGCAGATGTCGACAATGGATTCATTGTCAATACAGCAGGAGCCATAGGATTTGATCCGTTTAGAAGATCGGTAAAAGACGACGCTACCGAGACTATCAATGCTGTGCAGGGATCAAGGTTGCTCCTTTCGAAGGTTCCAACCCCTACTACCTACTCCAAAGCCGGAGACGTGATCGATTATGAGTTGACGGTGATCAATGTGGGTAACTTGACCATTACCAATGTGACCATCGATGATCCACTGATTATTCTTGGCCCTGATAAGGATGTAGGCACCTTGCTTCCATTTGAAAATGCAGTGGTGACAGGTAGCTACACCATAACTCAAGCGGATGTGGATGCAGGGGAGTTTGTCAACATCGCCTCAGCTTCCGGATCTAGCGTGATCAATGCAAATATCACTGCTGGGGCTTCGGCTACCGTTACGGCCATTCAATCTCCGGGAATCGGACTTCAAAAGATAGCCAGCCCGACTACCTATGACCAGGTAGGTGATGTCATTAGCTATGACCTCATTGTGACCAATACCGGAAATCTGACATTGAATCCAGTGATTCTGGATGATCCATTGGTGGGTATTTCCGCTCAGGACCTTGGTTCATTTGCTCCTGCAGACGTCATTACAGTTTCCAGAAACTATGTGATCGATCAGCAAGATCTGGATCGCGGATTTGTAATAAATGTGGCTTCGGTGACCGGATTGGATCCAAATCAATCCACTCAGTTCGCAGGAGCGACCGCTACTGTGACGGCTGTTCAGACTCCGGGTATTTCATTGACCAAAGTAGCAACTCCGCAGACTTACGATCAGGAAGGGGATATCATCAATTACAATCTGGAAGTAACCAACACCGGAAATGTCACCTTGGATAATGTGACGGTTACAGATCCATTGACCAGCCTCAATGTAAATATCGGAAGCCTCGCTCCAGGTCAGGATAGATCGGGTGTGGTCGTCTACACGATTACCCAAGATGATGTGGATAATGGTCAAGTAGTCAACATTGCCACTGCCGTAGGAACAGATCCAAATAAGTTGAATTTTGAAACCACTGCTACTGAGACCATTTTGGCCATCCAAAGACCTAGCATCGAGTTGACCAAGAATGCGGATTTGAACATCTATGATGCAGTGGATGAGGTAATCACTTACACCTTGACTGTCACTAACTCTGGGAACTTGACCATTGAAAATGTGGTCTTGTCAGATCCATTGACCGGATTGTCTGATGACATAGGAACTATGGATCCGGGTCAAGTAGAAGTAGTGACTGCAACGTATACCGTTACTCAAGCGGATTTGGATAAGGGCTCTATAACCAACGATGCCGAAGTAACGGGAGTAGCGAAGAATCAGACACCTGTAAGTGATCAGGCTCAGGTAGTTACACCTTCCAGTTCTAATCCTGCCCTCAGACTTACCAAAGTGGCTAACCCGACCACATACAATGCAGAAGGAGAGCAAATCACATATACGCTTACCGTTTCTAACGTAGGTAATTTGACCATCACAGACGTGGTGGTGGAGGATCCTTTGACCAGCACATCGGTAAATGTGGGCGACTTGGCTCCGACTGAATCTCAAGTGATAAATGCGAATTATTCAATCCTTCTATCTGATATCGATAAGGGGACAGTAGTGAATGTGGCTACTGCCACAGGACTTGGGGCAAATAATCAGTCCGTAACTGCAACTGCCACTGCAACGATTAGAGCAATTCAGGACCCTGCATTGCGATTGCAAAAGACAGCTAATGTGATCGAATACGACAGAGCGGGTCAAGTGATTGGCTATACTCTCGAAGTGACCAATATTGGAAATGAGACCCTGTTTGACGTTACGGTAGTTGACCCGTTGACCAATTTGAATCGAAATATCGGTCAGCTCGTGCCTACCCAAGTCGTCTTTGTTCAGGAAAACTACACAGTGACCCAGCAGGATGTGGATAATGGTAGCATTCTCAATGTCGCCAATGCAAGAGGCAGGGATTTGAGTGATCGGGTGGTGAGCTCCACGGATAGATTAGAAATACCTGCCATCCAGACTCCTGGCATTGCCTTGACCAAGACAGCGAGTCCGACGACCTACGATCAGGCCGGTGATGTGATCACCTATACGCTGATTGTAACCAACACCGGAAACGTCACCTTGTCCAATACCACAATCACAGATCCATTGACCAATGCGAATGACCTTGTGGGCAACCTGCTTCCGGGCCAGTCTGCCACCGTCACGTCCAATTATGCGGTCAACCAGACGGATGTTGATAATGGTAACGTGGTGAATACGGCTACGGCGACAGGCACGGATCCAAACCAATCCGCACAAACTGCCACGGCAAGTGCTACGGTGACTGCTGTCCAGACTCCGGGCATTGCCTTGACCAAGACAGCGAGTCCGACGACCTACGATCAGGCCGGTGATGTGATCACCTATACCCTGATCGTAACCAACACCGGAAACGTGACCTTGACCAATACCACGGTTACGGATCCATTGACCAATGCGAATGACAATGTGGGCAACCTGCTTCCGGGCCAGTCTGCCACCGTCACGACCAACTATGCGGTCAACCAGACGGACGTGGACAATGGAAGCGTGGTGAATACGGCTATGGCGACAGGCACCGCTCCAAACCAATCCGCACAAACTGCCACGGCAAGTGCTACGGTGACGGCCACCCAAACTCCGGGCATTGCCTTGACCAAGACAGCGAATCCGACGACCTACGATCAGGCCGGTGATTTGATCACCTATACTCTGATCGTAACCAACACCGGAAACGTGACCTTGACCAATACTACGGTTACGGATCCATTGACCAATGCGAATGACAATGTGGGCAACCTGCTTCCGGGCCAGTCTGCCACCGTCACGACCAATTATGCGGTCAACCAGACGGACGTGGACAACGGTAGCGTGGTGAATACGGCTACGGCCACGGGCACAGATCCAAACCAATCCTCACAAACTGCCACGGCAAGTGCTACGGTGACTGCTATCCAGACTCCTGGCATTGCCTTGACCAAGACAGCGAGTCCGACGACCTACGATCAGGCCGGTGATGTGATCACCTATACGCTGATTGTAACCAACACCGGAAACGTCACCTTGTCCAATACCACAATCACAGATCCATTGACCAATGCGAATGACAATGTGGGCAACCTGCTTCCGGGCCAGTCTGCCACCGTCACGACCAATTATGCGGTTAACCAGACGGACGTGGACAACGGTAGCGTGGTGAATACGGCTACGGCCACGGGCACAGAGATAAACCAATCCGCACAAACTGCCACGGCAAGTGCTACGGTGACGGCCACCCAAACTCCTGGCATTGCCTTGACCAAGACAGCGAGTCCGACGACCTACGATCAGGCCGGTGATGTGATCACCTATACGCTGATTGTAACCAACACCGGAAACGTCACCTTGTCCAATACCACAATCACAGATCCATTGACCAATGCGAATGACCTTGTGGGCAACCTGCTTCCGGGCCAGTCTGCTACGGTCACCACCAACTATGCGGTCAACCAGACGGACGTGGACAACGGCAGCGTGGTGAATACGGCTACCGCCACGGGCACGGATCCAAACCAAGCCCCACAAACCGCTACGGCAAGTGCTACGGTGACGGCCACCCAAACTCCTGGAATTGCCTTGACAAAGACAGCGAGTCCGACGACCTATGATCAGGCCGGTGATGTGATCACCTATACACTGATCGTAACCAACACCGGAAACGTGACCTTGACCAATACCACGGTTACGGATCCATTGACCAATGCGAATGACAATATGGGCAACCTGCTTCCGGGCCAGTCTGCCACCGTCACGACCAACTATGCGGTCAACCAGACGGACGTGGACAACGGTAGCGTGGTGAATACGGCTACGGCGACAGGCACCGCTCCAAACCAATCCGCACAAACTGCCACGGCAAGTGCTACGGTGACGGCCAACCAAACTCCGGGAATTGCCTTGACCAAGACAGCGAATCCAGGAAATTTCAACGAGTTGGGGGATATAATTACCTATACCTTAATTGTAGAAAATACTGGAAATGAAACTCTTTCCGGAATTCTATTGACAGATCCATTGACTCAGCTGAATCAACAGCTAGGTACTTTGATGCCTGGATCGACTTCTACAGTCAATACTACCTATACCATAAATCAGGCAGATATCGATCAAAATTTTGTATTGAATATTGCCACAGTGACAGGAGTTTCCTCTTCAGGATCACAAGTATCGGATGTGGCTGAGGCATTTGTACAGGGAATCGTGGGAGGAGAAATTAGATCCAAACTTGAATTGACGAAAACGGCAAATCCAGACACTTATGAAAAAGTCGGGGATTTGATCACCTATACCTTTGTAATTCAAAATACTGGCATTACTACACTGAGAGATGTGATTTTAGAGGATCCGATGCTTTCTATTTCAAGTAATCTGGGCATTTTCTCTCCGAATCAGTCTCAAACTTTGAGTGCAGTATACACGGTTACTCAACAAGACGTGGACGCAAAACAGATCGAAAATATTGCGACTGCGACAGGTTCTGGACCTTCTTTGGAATTGGTTTTGGCTAGGGATACTGCCATCGTGAATTTGGATCTTTCTGCTTTGAGGCCTGAAATTTCCATCACCAAGTCTGCAGACAAATCATCCGTGGAAAGCGAGGGAGAAGTAATTACCTATACACTTGAGGTACAAAACACCGGAGTGGTGGATTTGATTAATGTCCAAATTACGGATCCATTGACAGGACTTGATTCATTGCTTGGTGACTTGAAGGTGGGTGAATTGGTAAGTTTGACTACGGTCTATACCGTTACTTGGGATGATATTTTGGCACAAGTTCCAATTACCAACATAGCTACCGTAACGGGAATTGACCCACAAAACCAGTCTGTTGAGGATACAGATTCTGCGGAAGTACGGGTTGTCTGTGCCAATTCAACCTTGCTCACGGGTAGAGTGATCAATTTGGTGGATAATTCGGGTCTGGCCAATGTTCCGTTGATCATCACTTACCCTGATAACTCTCAGCGATTGACCCTTACCGATGCGGATGGAAGATATTTCCTAAGAAATATTCCTACCGGCGCTTACCGAATTGAGGTATTTGACCGAAATCTCAACAAGGCCCAGAACTTGTTTGCAGTAAATGGAAATATGGCTGAGGTTACTATTGCGACTTGCAGATATGTAAATCAAAATTTTGAATATAATCTTGGAACAGAAGCCAATGGCCTTCTCCATATCCAGGGCTTTGTCTGGTATGACCTGAATGGGGATGCAGAACAAAATGAATGGTTTGATGCCAATGGGGATGATCAAGTGACCCAAAATCTTGTAGGTCCTGGTCTTTCTATTGATTTGAATCAGTGGGAATGGATAGACCTAAACGGGGATGGAAGCTACGAGGGGCTGGAAAACTTTGGTGAATTGAACAAGGCAGGATTCGGTAACCCTTCAGGTGCCAATCTGGAGATTCAAGGGCCAAACGGATACCAAGCCACCGAGGAAATCGGAACATTTGGATTCTGGAAACATCTATTGCCTTCGAATCAACCATTGGGTGAATTTACCATCACTCTTAACCCTGATGATCAGTTTGCCCAAAACGGATTGAGTTTAGTTTCTACCGGTTTGGTAAAAATCCTTCCAAATCAGGGAGGAAGAATTCAAGAGCCAAGATTCAAGGTAGTGTGCGAATTTACTACCCCTCAGATTCAGACTAAAATCTTGGAACCCCAATCCATCGTCGACTTTGATTATGGAATTACTTGTAGGCTGCAATCTGACAAAGAAATCATCGCAAATGATGATCAATTCGGACCAATCTCTGTCAGCTTTGGAGGAACCTTAGGAAACATCCTAGCCAATGATCTATTGGATGGTGAAAGGCCTCTTCCTCAGGACGTCCTGATTCAGATTACTGACCTAGGCGGTATGCTTGGAGTTTCTGTAGATGAAGAAGGCAACTTGGTGATTATTCCTGGGCTAAACGCACCGGGTACTTATCAGATAACTTACAGCTTACAGGAGGCAGACTTCCCTGAAAATGAGGACCCTGCGATTATCACGATCATTATAGAAAATGACCAAGTTGATCTTTCCATTTTGAAGGATCGTCTCTCTGATGAAATCTACGAAGGAGATGAATTTGAATACCAATTGACGATCACGAATGTTGGAGAAACTCCGGCTACTGATGTGGTAATCACAGATATTCTCCCTGCAGGATTGACCTACATTTCTTCCAATGTGCTGAATGTGAGCAGTCCTCAGATCCAGGTTGGAAATCCTCAAGTCAATGGCGCCACAGTGACTTGGAGTGTTCCATTTGTTCCTTCCGGTGGTCAGATTGTTCTCAGGATAAAAGTCAAGGCAGGTGACCCTGGACAAATTCTAAACATTGCCCGAGTCGAATCAGAGGAAGAAGATATCAATCCTTTGGACAATCAGGCGGAAAATCTAGGAGAAATCCTTCCATTCCGTATTCCGAATGTAATTACTCCTAGTACAGTAGATGGGGATAATGATACCTTCGAAATTCTGGGATTGGGTAAATTCATCAGCAATGAGATTGTGATCTTTAACCGTTACGGCGACCATGTCTTGGAAGCTACCGATTATCAAAATGACTGGAGTGCTTCGGGTCAGGTAGCCGGAACCTATTTCTATGTTCTAAAAGCAGTGGATAAGGAAGGAAGAACCCATGAATTCAAAGGCTGGATCCAAGTAATTAAGTAATGGTCCATAAGTTTTGAATTTCAAAAAATTGCTTTTAGAGGACAAGATCTAAGTCAGCTGGCTTTTAAAATGAATTAGAAAATCATCCTTGCTCTCGCTTATGAAAACGACTTTTAAATTGATAGCACTGACCCTTTTGGTATCCCTTTGGGGTACCGGGGGTAGTTTTGGCCAGCAGCTGCCACAGTTCAGCCAGTACATATTCAACGGGCTGCATGTGAACCCGGGGTATGCTGGTTACAAGGGGGAGCCGTACATCCAGACGACGTACCGGAGCCAGTGGATCCGTTTTCCGGGGAGTCCGGAGACGTTCACGGTGACGGCGGATCTGAGTGCGAACGAGGGGAGGATGGGCTTTGGGATCTCGATTTTGTCGGACAATCTGGGTCCAGCGCGTACGACCGGGGGCTTGCTGACGTATGCGTACCGGATTCAGACAGGTAGGAAAAGCCATTTGGGTTTGGGCGTGAGTGCGGGTGTGACCGAGTACATGATCGATGGGGACCTGCTGGATCCGAATGATCCGAACGATGTGGAGATTCCGGAGGGACGTGTGAACCTGTTCACACCGAACCTGAATTCGGGTTTGTTTTTCCACACGCCGAAGTTTTATGCGGGCTTCAGTGTGTACAACATGATCGGCAAGAAGGCCTTGGAGCGGGAGGATGTGGCGTTGGCGTATCATGACTTTCATTACTACCTGACAGCAGGGGCATTGCTGGAGCTGTCGGAGACGGTGTCGTTCAAGCCGAGCTTTCTGATCAAGGAAGTGAAGGGAGCGCCGACGAATTACGATCTGAACGCGATGTTTCTGTTTTACGACCGGATCTGGTTGGGGGGCAGTTACCGGAGCAACGTGAAGATCTGGAACGACAACCTGGAGGAGAACCTGAGCAGCCGGAACGCAATAGCGGCGATCATCGAGATATTTGCCACGGACCGGTTGCGCATCGGGTATGCGTATGACCACAACCTGAACGTGCTGCAGGACTACCGGAGCAACTCGCACGAGTTTTCACTGGGCTTCTATATGATACCTAGGACTTCAATGATGAAAAACCAAAGATGGTTCTGATTATGAAAAAGACACTGACACTACTGACAATAACGGCAGGCTTGCTGATCGGGACCACGGGTATAGCGGAGGCACAAAAATCGAGAGTACGCTATGCTGACGAGCAGATGGAGCTGATGAACTACCAGCATGCGCTGGACGTGTACAAGGAAGCGTACGCGAAGAAGCCCAACTACGAGACGGCGCGGAAGACGGCGCTGGCTCAGGACAAGATAAGGGATTACCAGGCATCTTACGACTGGTGGAAGACCACGGTGGGCTACGAAGAGGCGACGGGAGAAGACTACCGTGCGCTTCTGCGGGCGGGGATACTGACCGACAACTTTGAGGAAGCGGTATCGATTATCCAGGCGAAGGGCTTGACAGCGGACAGCCTGGGGATCGAGAAGCGGGACATTCCGGAGAGTGCGAGGAAGCTGAAGCTGGAGAATGTGGAAGAGCTGAACAGCTCGGAGTCGGACTTTTCGATGGTGGAAGACGGCCAGGGGAACAAGTACTTTGTTTCGGACCGGGGGGGCAGCTATCCGGACAAGATGCCGGGTATCCGGATCGACGGTCGGAACAAGCTGTTCAGCCAGGAGAAGAGCGACTACACCGACCGGGGCTACTTCACGGTGTACCGTCAGGACGGGGAAGGCAACATCAGTGCGTTGGTGAGCGACGTACCGAAGACGAAGAGCTTTTCGGACCCGAGCTACTCGGTGAAGGAGAAGGTGCTGTTTTACACGGTGACCCGTGACCCGGGTAAAGTGAAGCCCAGAAAGGACACGGTGATGGTGCAGGTGGAGATCTACTACAGCAAGGTGAATGCAGAAGGGAAGCTGGAAGGAGCGAAAGCCTTTCCGCTGAACGACTCACTGCGGTACTCGGTGATGCACCCGTATGTGGATGAGGAAGCCGGCAGGCTGTACTTTTCCTCGGATATGCCGGGAGGTCTGGGCGGCTATGACCTGTACTACAGCGAATACAGCGTATCGGGAGACAGTCTGGTGTTCGGCAGCGCGGTACCTTTGGGCCCCGGTGTGAATACGTCGGCCAACGAGACGCATCCGTTCCGCAAGGGGAACAAGTTTTACTTCAGTTCGACGGGTCATGAAGGCTTCGGGGGGATGGATGTGTTTGAAGCGGACTATACGGAAGCCACTATCAGCAATACACGAAACATGGGCTATCCGATCAACTCGCTGGCCGATGACTTTGCCTACCGGGAAGACAAGGACAAGACAGTGTACCTGTCCTCGAACCGAAAGGGCGGCAAGGGACTGGACGATATCTACATGGCCAGGGAGATGTACAAGCAGTTTTTGGCCAGAGTGCTGGACTGCAACGGCAACGTGATCACGGAGAGCTACCTGGCCACGTTCCGTGACAAGACGCAGGGGATCATGGTCCCTACCGCCAGAAACGGCAAAGGGGAGCTTACGGCCCAACTGGAGCCGGAGAGCGACTTTGGGATCACGATCAGCAAGCCGGGCTATTTTCCGCTGACCGACGAGACGATCACGACGAAAGGCTTTGCCGGGGACACGGTGAAGCGGGAGTACCAGCTGGTACCGATCCCGTATCAGCTGCCGGTGCACGTGGACCTGGTGTACTACGACCTGGACAAGTTTGCGATCCGCAAGGACGCGAGGCCGGCCTTGGACAAGCTGGCTGAGCTGATGGAGAAATACAGCTTCCTGGACCTGCTGGTGGCCAGCCACACGGACTCCAGGGCGAGTGACGAGTACAACATCCGTCTGTCCAACAACCGGGCGAAGGCGGTGACCGAGTACCTGGGGGCGAAGGGAATCAGCTCGGACCGAATCCGTCTGGAATGGTTCGGAGAGAGCCAGTTGGTTAATGACTGCGGGAACGGGAAGCCGTGCTCGGAGGACAGCCATCAGCTGAACAGGAGATCGGAGCTGGTGCTGGAGGCGTTTCCTGACCCGACCAAGAGCTACGAGATTCCGCAGGAGCTGAAGGACATGGACTTCTGCCAGCCGGAGGATCTGTTTGAGAAGATTCAGGAGGAGATAGCGGAGATCCCGACGATCTACTTTGACTTTGACAAGTCGATGCTCAGATCGGTATCCAAGCAGGAGCTGGAGCAGGTGGGAGCGATGCTGAGGAGACTTCCGAATCTGATGCTGTACATCGAGGGACATACCGACCAGCGGGGCAGTGACGAGTACAACGAGAAGCTGTCCGAGCGCAGAGCGGATGTGGTGCGTGAGTACCTGATCAACAGGGGGATTGAGGAGAACAGGCTGGAGTACCAGTGGTTTGGAGAGACAAGACCGATCCACGACTGCAACAGTGTGACCTGTACGCCTGCGATGCACCAGCTGAACAGAAGGACCGAGCTGAGAGTGGGCAAAAGCAGCTTCGGCTACACCGGAAGACAGAAAAAGGTGGATACGATGTAAGCATCGGATCATCCAAAGATATAAAAAGCGAAAAGGCCTCAAGATCACTCTTGAGGCTTTTTTTGATTTATCAGAGCTTAGGCCTGGGATAAGAATTGGCGCGGATGTTTCTTTCAGCCAGCCGAATCGTTTCCCGTAGTCTTTTTTCCCTTGTTTGAGATGTTTTTGCATTAAGAATCCATTCCAAAATTCCTCTTCTGGCAGAAGGAGGAAATTTTTCCCAATATCCTTTGGCCGTTGGATTGGATTCTAAGGCTTTGGCTAGATCTTCAGGTTCCAATAATGAATCAACTTCATTTAGCGCATCCCAAGTACCGGATGCTTTTGCCAATTCAATCATTTCTAAACCGGGAAGAGCCATTTTGCCTGCCTCAATCAGTCGTTCAACTTTTTCCTTGTTGATTCTGCTCCAATTGCTTTTTGCCTTTCTCTGTGAAAAATAAAGATAGAAACTTTGTTCATCCCGCTTATTGGGCTTACTGTCCACCCAGCCAAAGCAAAGTGCTTCATCAATCGCTTCGCTTACCGAAAGGCTAGGAACTTGGCTGCCTTTTTTAAAAATAACCAACCAAACGGAGGATTCGGAGGCATGATTTCGTTCCAGCCATTCTCTCCAAGATGTGGCTGAATTCGCATAGAATACAGGAAATCCGTCTTTTTCCTTTTCCATTTTTGACCATAAAAAAGCCCGGCATCTCTACCGGGCTTCATTTATTCTTTTGGTATTACTTACCGCGTTCTCCAATGGAAATCATCGCGCATCGGAAGCCGATATGGTTCGTGGCAGAGTCCTGATGCATAAACCTTCTGGTACCAGGAGCCAACCAATAAGCTACATCCTTCCAAGATCCGCCTTTGTATACTCTCAAATCATCGGTAAACATTGAGGTTTCATAATTTTCTTCTTCATCATAAACCCCATCTTTTCTAAGTGGATTAAGATCATCAGCATCCTGGAAAGTCAAGGGTCTGTAAACGTCATAAACCCACTCGTTCATGTTTCCGGCCATATGATATAGACCAAAATCATTTGGAGCCATATCATACACGTTGGTTGGAAGAATTTCACCATCATTTCTCTGATTACCGGAGATACCTGCATAGTCACCTCGGCCTCGCTTAAAGTTGGCCAGGAAGTCACCCTGCTTTCCTTTTCTTTTCACGTTGTATGGATTTCTTACGCCTCTGCCATCCCATGGATAAATTCTGCCGTATTCCTGATTTTCATCCAAATATTGAGTACCAATCATCGCTTTGGCAGCGTATTCCCATTCAGCTTCATTTGGCAATCTAAAATCTGCCATCGCAACACCTCTCTCGATCAGTTGATTTTTCGTGAAAGTAGAGTCAATTCCTCTTTCCTTTCTTACCAGTTCCTGAACAAATGCGGTTCTCCACTTGGTATATGCATTGGCTTGGGTCCAAGATACTCCAGCTACCGGATAAAAGTTAAAACCAGGGAATCTGAAGTAATAGGATTGATAAAGGTCGTTGAAAGACATGGCTCCGGACCAAACATTCTCTGAAGGCTCCAGCTTGGCTAAGGAGTCTGCGCTCACTTGTTTTTTCATGTAGAAAAGAAATTCACGATAGTCATTGTTCGTGATTTCTGTTTCGTCCATATAAAAGCTTGCGATGGAAACGGTTCTTTCCAAGTTGTCCCTAAAGGCCATTACGTCATCTTCCTGAGATCCCAAAACCATTCTACCACCTTGAATGAATTTCAAATTGGGTCCTGGAATTTGCTCAGCTTTTCTGGCGACAAAAAATTGAGTGGAATCTTGTTCATCAAATGAGAATTCAGCACCGGTTGTGGCACTTTTCTTTCCGGGGTCGTTGGCTGTTCTTCTGCCATATCCGGGAGTCTTATTACAAGAGCTCAAAATTCCAGCTGAAAGCATCAATAGAGCTGATGCCCACATTCCCCAAGATTTTTTGTTAAGACGCATATTTTTAAATTTTGGTCTAATTTCAACGGGCTAATATAGTGGCATTGAAACCGACTTACAATGGATTATTTTATAAAACAGGATGCAAATATTTGCCTAAGTGTCAATTTCAAGCATAATCTGCAAAATTGATATTCGAAAACACAATATTTATGCCAGTTAAATTTTTTAAAATATTCAAGAATTCATCTCCAAAAGCACCTTTTCTGCCTTTTGGATCGTTTTGACTCCTTCGATAGTGAAAATTAAACGATTCTTGTATTCTTTTATTTTGCAGACCTTGGGATGGAGCTGAGCAAATTTCATCATTTTCCCGAAAATTGCTGAGGAATAGTAGTCATCTCTTGAAGAAGGCAACAAGTGGCATTTCATCTGTTGGCCCTTTAGCACTAGTTTTTCAATGCCCAGCTTCTCGGCTTGCCAACGAACTTTCACCGTCTCCAAAAGATCTCCCACTACTTCCGGCAGTGGTCCGAATCTATCGGAAAGCATAGCTCTGAATTTCTCTAATTCTGCCTCATTTTTAATTGCATCCAACTTTGAATAAAGTCCCAATCGCTCGCTGATATTTCCTACATATTCTTCAGGGATCAACAGCTCCAAATCGGTCTCTATTGTGCAATCCTGTACCAATACTTTCACCTTCTCCTTCAGATCGGTTTCAAAAAGTGCAGCGAATTCATTTTCCTTCAATTCCTGAACAGCCTCATCCAAGATTTTATGGTACATCTCAAAACCCAAATCGGTGATGAATCCGCTCTGCTCGGCTCCCAATAGATTACCAGCCCCCCGAATATCCAAGTCTTTCATGGCTACCTTGAATCCATCTCCCAGGTCGGAAAACTCCTCCAAAGTCTGAAGTCTTTTTCTGGCTTCCGGGGTCAATCCGGACATTGGGCTGGTAAGCAAATAACAAAAGGCCTTTTTATTACTTCGGCCTACTCTGCCCCGCATCTGATGAAGGTCACTCAGCCCAAACATATGGGCCCGATTGATGATGATCGTGTTGGCATTAGGGATATCCAGGCCGGACTCGATGATATTAGTGGAGACCAAGACATCGTATTCATGGTTGATGAAGTCCACCATGATTTTTTCCAGCTTTTTCCCGTCAAGCTGCCCATGGGCACCGACTACACGGGCATCAGGGACGAGTTTCATGATCAAATTGGCAATACTTTCGATTTCTCCTACCCGATTATGGACAAAAAATACCTGGCCTCCTCTTCTCAATTCATAGGCGACAGCATCGCGGATGACTTCTTCCTGAAAAGTCTGAACTTCCGTGGTCACCGGTTGCCTGTTGGGAGGGGGAGTAGCGATTACGGAAAGGTCCCTTGCACCCATCAGAGAAAAATGAAGAGTCCTCGGGATCGGAGTAGCGGTCAGGGTCAGCACATCCACATTGACCCGTAGATTTTTCAATTGATCTTTGACCTTGACGCCGAATTTTTGCTCCTCATCAATAATCAACAGGCCTAAGTCCTTGAAGACAATTTCCTTGTTGACAATCTTGTGTGTGCCTACCAAAATGTCAATTTCCCCGGTTTTGACTTGACTGATGATTTCTTTGATCTCCTTGGCTGTACGAAATCGGTTGATGTATTCCACTTTCACCGGGAAATTTTCCAAACGCTCCTTGAAGGTTTGGTAGTGCTGCATGGCCAAAATGGTCGTGGGAACCAGCACTGCGACTTGTTTTCGATCATTTACAGCTTTGAAAGCGGCCCGGACAGCTACTTCGGTTTTCCCAAATCCCACGTCTCCACAGACCAAGCGATCCATGGGATATCCTTTTTCCATATCCGACTTGACATCGGAAGTGGCCAAGGCCTGATCCGGAGTATCTTCATAGATAAAGGAGGATTCCAGCTCAATCTGCAAGACCGAATCTTGGGAAAAGGCAAAACCCGGAGCCGAGCGACGCTTTGCATAGAGATTGATCAGGTCTTTGGCGATATCCTTGACCTGCTTTTTGACCCGGGATTTTTTGTTTTCCCACTCTGGGGAGCCCAATTTGGACATGGAAGGCATTTGCCCCTCCTGTCCGGAGTATTTGGATATTTTGTGAAGGGAGTGCACATTCACATAGAGCAGGTCATCGTCTCTAAAGACGAGGCGAACCGCTTCCTGCATTTTTCCACCCACATCCACTTTTTCCAATCCGGCAAAGCGCCCTACTCCGTAATCGACGTGTACGATGTAATCGCCCGGGTGAAGGGCCTTCAGCTCTTTAATCGTCAGAGCTTTGGATTTGCTGGCCTTTTTTCTTCCCCGGTATCTGTGAAAACGTTCAAAAAGCTGGTGATCAGTATAGCAGACAAGCTTCTGTTGTCGATCCACAAAACCTTCTCTCAGTCCGATCAGCATGCTCTGAACCTGGAGAGTGGGGTCTAGTTCATGGAAAATCCCCAACAGACGGTCGATTTGCTTTTCATTTTCCGCCACGACCAAATTGGTAAAACCCATCCTCTCGTTTTCCGACAGATTGGTGACCAAGAGGTCAAAGTTTTTATTGAAAGAAGGCTGTGGCTGGCTGTCCCAATTGAGCTGAAGGTCGGCTTTCAGGTAAAACTGCCGTCCGAATTCCAGGGTGGTAAACTTCAAGACAGCGCCTTTGAATGATTCTCCCCGCTCAAAAAGATCCTGAGGCTTGAGAACTAGCTTGTCGGTTTGGCTTTGTCTGACTATTTGAGCAAAAGCTTGCTCGGCCTTGTGAAAACACTCCTCGATCACATCCACCGTGAGCTGGAAATCCTTGATCCAAACTTTGGATTCTTTAGGCAAAAATTCCAAAAACGATTGCCTGACTTCCTGTAGCAGCTTCGTTTGCACATTGGGCACCAAGGAAATCTTGTCCACTGAAGCCACCGAAAGCTGCGTTTCCGGATCAAAAGTCCGAATACTTTCCACTTCTTTTCCAAACAGCTCCAAGCGGTAGGGATACTCATGGGAATATGAAAAAACATCCAAAATTCCCCCTCTGATGGAAAACTGACCCGGTTCATACACAAAGTCCGTCCGCTCAAAGTCATAACTGCTCAGCAGCTCGGAAACAAATTCCATATCCACAGCTTCCCCTACCCGGATCGAAAATGTATGCTCCACCAAAGAACGGCGGTTGATTACCTTTTCATAGAGTGCCTCCGGATAGGTGATGATTATTTTAGGCTCCTCTTTTCGATCCAATATTTCATTGAGGATTTCGGAGCGCATGAGCACATTGGCGTTGTCTACCTCATCGTATTGGTAGGGGCGCTTGAAGCTACCCGGGAAAATGAGGAAGTCCTCAATTTCCAGCAGATTTTGAAGATCCGTATTCAAGTAGGCAGCCTCCTCCTTGTCCTGGGCAATGATCAGATGAAAACCCCCGATTTTTTTGAAATGAGAAGCAAACACGACCATATCCAGGCTCCCGGAAAGGCCTTTGAGTTGGAGTCTTCTGCCGGGTGCTTTTTCCAGTTCAAGATTCAGGGTCTGAATCGCAGGGTCTGCTTGGTAAAGGGAAAGGAATTCCGATCGTTGCAAGGTTTGTTGGGAATTTGAGAAGACAAAAGTAGGGCTTTTGCTTCTTTTTTGGGGATTGGGTTCAGGTATTTGCTTTTTTTCTGAACCAAGGCAAATTTTAAATGTTTTTCAATTCATGAAATCGAGCATGGCGCGAGCGACACACAGAGGGAGGATAATAATCCATGCGAGATTACATCTGACCGATTAAAAACAAATTATAAACAGATGAAAAGATCGGAAGAATCACTCACTTGGTTTCAGCGCATTGAGCGGATGCATCCTTACGAGACCCTGCTTTATCTGGGAATGCTGGGAAGTGGGCTTATTTTCCTTTTTCTTGCTGTGGCTTTTGTCTTTTCGGGACTTCATCAGCTGGAGGGTTTCAATCGTCATATTCCTGTTGCCTTTTTGATTTCCACATTTCTGCTGGTCGTCAGTGGCTACACTGCTTCCAAAATGAGGCTCTACTATCAGGAAGAAAAAATACCCCAATTGGAATCTGCGCTGAGGAATACCTTCTTTTTGGGCTTGGCCTTTACCTTACTCCAGTTTGCAGGCTGGAAAGAATTGGATAGCATGGGAGTCAGTTTCACCGGGATTCCCAGCGGAAGTTTCCTTTTTGTGCTTTCAGGAATTCACGTTTTCCACCTTTTGGGAGCAATGATTTTTGCCCTCATTCTTCTGTTTCAGCTTCGCAAAACCCAAGAGGATGGCATTCGCAAGCTGGTTTTGGTGACCAATCCATTTGAAAAAATGAGGATCAGGTTATTTACTGTATACTGGCATTTTATGGATGTCATTTGGCTAATCCTATTTCTTCTATTTACCCTGAGCTTTTGACTCAAAGCGCTTTGCCTTTTCTTGCTATATCACCTAAACCAATTGTTCCTTTTCCCTGAACACCCATGAAACTGACAATCGAAACTGCCGTCGAGCAAGGCTATCTGGATGTAAAAAAAGGCTTTGATGAGTCGCTTTTTAAACGGCTTTCCCCGCCTTTTCCTCCGGTAAAGCTGCTGCGCTTTGATGGTTCGGAAAAAGGGAATCTGGTCAGTCTGGAATTGAACTTTCTGCTTTTCAAGCAAAAATGGACCAGTGAAATTACCGAGGATAAGACCACTGATTTGGAGTTTTATTTTATCGATGAAGGGACGGAGTTGCCTTTTTTCCTAAAAAAATGGAAGCACAAGCATCGGGTGATCTCCACTGGTATAGGCTCGATCATTCGGGATGAAATCACCTATGAGGCCCCATTTGGGCTGATGACTTGGTTGCTTTATCCCGCACTTTGGCTACAGTTTGCCTACAGAAAGCCGATCTATAAAAAAATCTTCAGACGAGGCTCAGGTCTTTGAGATTCTCGCAGTTTTCAATCTTGCAGTCGCCATAGAGGACCAGAGAATGACTGCTGATAGAAGATTGAAACTCTCTCCCCATTGCCTCCTTGATCTCATTGATTTTGGGATCGGAAAACTCCCGAATCTTCCGACACTGATTACACACATGGTGGTCGTGATGCTTGTAGGTCAGGGCTTGCTCGTAAAGTGCGACTTTATCTTTGAACTGATGCTTCACCGCCAATCCGCTTTCTACCAATAGGTCCAGCGTGTTGTAAATGGTGGCTCTGCTGATCGTATAGCCTTTGTTTCTCATCTTGAGGAAAAGTCCTTCCACATCGATGTGTTCATCTTCCGGCAAGAGATAAAGCTCGTCGATGACAGAGAATCGCTCGGGGGTTTTCCGGCTTCCTTGCTTGGCCAGATAATTTTCAAAGATTTTTTTGGCTTTTTCGATCAGTACAGTGTCTGCCATGTTTGGGGATACTTGAATTTTTAAAGATCAAGGTTTCTTAAATTATTGGCAACTTGACGGAAACAAAGAGGGTTAATTTGGGATTGATCTAAATTAAAAATCAAAATCTCCTCTTTACTGTAACATTTTGTATGCAATTGTTGGTTTTTTCTTCAATGGCACTGCTTACAATTTCTAACTTTAGAATAAATCTCACCCCAAAACAACCTGATTTGAAAAAGGCTTTTCTCCTTTTTTTGTTATTCCTATCCACAGCTCTGACTTGGGCTCAGGTCCCCGGATTTTTTATGAAGGAGGAAAAGCGAATGGTGAGGATTCCTTTCTATGCTTCCAATAGCCTGATTATCCTTCCTGTGTCTATCAATGGCAATGAGCCGGTCAATTTTCTGGTAGATACCGGAGTGAAATCCAATCTTTTGTTTTCAAAAAAGCTCGGGGATGCACTTGGACTGGAGTATACCCGGAGGATAAATATTGTCGGTGCCGATGGAAGTACAGCCATCATGGCCCAAGTGTCTCCGATCAATACCTTGGATTTGGGTCAGGTGGAAGGCCGGTTGCAGAGCCTTTTGGTTTTGGAGAATGATTTCTTCGAGCTGGAGGCGGTGATAGGAGTTCCGGTGTATGGGGTTATCGGATATGAGTTTTTCAAATACAACCCCGTCCGAATCAATTACGATGACGGATGGTTGGATTTTTTCCAAGAAAAGGGGATGAAATGGAAGCCTCCGTTTTATCGCAAACTGGACATGAGCGTGGAAGATGGCAAATCATACATTCAGGCGAAGGTCAAACAAAAAAATGGCCCAAAGCTTAATGCCAAATTGCTCATAGACACCGGTGCCAATCACGGATTGCTACTCAATAGGGAAACGAGTGACTCCATCAAAATGCCCGAACTTTTTATTGAAACTGAACTCGGGCAATCGCTTGGGGGAGTTCTCTATGGATTTATCGGCCGGGTAAATTCTCTTCAATTGGAGGGATTGACCATGAAGGAGGTCCTGACTTCTTACCCAGAGGAGACCGAATATAGTTCTGTTATCAAGGCCAGTGGAAGGATGGGAAGCCTAGGTTCGGAGGTTTTGGGAAGGACCCGGATGATTTTGGACTATCCCAGAGGCAGGGCCATGTTCCGAAAAGGTCAGACTTTTTACAGTCCCTTTGAATTTGATATGAGTGGGCTGATTGTCAAAAAGGTCCCGGTAGATGAAACCAGAATCTATGTCGGAGATGTGCGAAAGGGCTCTCCGGGCTATCAGGTGGGTATTTTGCCTTATGATGAGATCTTATCCATCAACCGAATACCCATTTTTCTCTGGGAACTCAGTGAAGTTTTTAAGCTCTTCAGGTCTGAGGAGGGTAAGGAGATCCAGCTGGAAATGAGACGCTACCAAAACAATGATCTCAATCAGTACCAAGATTATAAAGTGAGTATTTTTCTGAAAAAGCAGATCTAATCCCGGGTCTGCAAAAGAATATTTGGGTAACTTTGGAATTATCTTCACAACCCCAGCGAGGATTTTGCGTGTATTTCTTTCGCTTTTAAATCAACTTCAAACTATGAAAAAATTTCTCGTACCGATTGCAATTATTGCCGTAGTGGGCATCTTCATCTACACCAAAGCGGTGGGTACCTACAATCAATTTGTACAAAAAGAAGAAGTAATCAACGGACAGTGGGCCGAAGTGGAAACTCAGTACCAAAGAAGAGCCGATTTGATTCCCAACTTGGTGAATACAGTGAAGGGCTATGCAGACTTTGAGCAGGAGACCTTGACCGGGGTCATCGAGGCCCGATCCAAAGCCACATCCGTTCAGATCGATCCGACTAACCTGACTCCGGAGAAATTGGCCGAGTTTCAGCAGGCTCAGGATCAGCTTTCTGGAGCTTTAAGCCGACTGCTGGTGACCGTGGAGCGGTATCCTGACCTGAAAGCCAATCAAAACTTCCTGGAGCTTCAGGCCCAGTTGGAAGGAACTGAAAACCGAATTTCTGTGGCTAGAAGAAACTTCAATACTTCTGTGCAGGACTACAATTCCAATCTGAGAACTTTCCCCAACAACCTCTTCGCCGGCATGTACGGCTTTGAGACCAAAGGTTACTTTGAGGCTGCAGCAGGTGCTGAAAATGCCCCAACAGTACAATTCTAAGCGATATGGCTGAAAGATTATTTTCTCAGGAGGATAGACAAAGAATAATCGAGGCTATACAGGCTGCCGAAATGCAGACCTCCGGGGAGATCCAGGTCCACATCGAAAATCACTGCAAGGGAGAGGTGCTCGACCGTGCGGCGGAGGTGTTCGAAACCCTCAAAATGTATCAAACACAAGAAAGAAATGGCGTGCTTTTCTACTTGGCAGTGGTGGATCACAAGTTTGCCATTCTTGGTGATGCGGGCATCAATAGCCGGGTGGAGCCGGATTTTTGGGAAAAATCCAAAGATCTCATGGCTCAGCACTTTCGTCAAGGGCAGTTTACCCAAGGTCTTATCGCAGGTATAGAACAGGCTGGCTTACAGCTCAGCAAGCACTTCCCTTACAATCCCGACACCGACAAAAACGAATTATCGGATGACATTTCCTTTGGGTAAATCCCCACTTCTTTTCTTTATCCTATTCATCACTTGGGGAGTCAATCTCGCCCAGGATTTCCCTGCCGTGCCCAATCCTCCCCGGCTGGTCAATGACTTCACGTCTACGCTAAGTGCTCAGGAAGTCAATCAGCTGGAGCAAAAACTGGTGGCCTACAATGACAGTACCTCCACTCAGATTGCTATCGTGATGATCCGCTCGGTGGGAGACTATGACATTTCGGATTACTCCTTTCAGTTGGCTGAGAAATGGGGGATAGGAGGAGCAAAGAATGACAACGGTATTCTGATTTTGGCGGCGATGGATGACCGAAAGGTCTTTATCGCCACGGGATATGGAATGGAAGGAGCGGTACCGGATGCTTTGGCCAAGCGGATCGTATCCAATCTAATTGTGCCTAATTTCAAGATGGAGGCCTATTATCAGGGCTTGGACCAAGCTACGGATATGATCATCAAGCTGGCCTCAGGTGAATATCAGGCAGAAGAAGTAGTCTCCGATGGCAATCATGGGGGGGCGGTGTTTTTGCTGCTGCTTTTCATTGTGCTGTTTGTCATCTTGCCCCTGATCAAAAACAAAAATGACAACGACAATCACATGGGAGGTCGAGGTGGAGGAGTGGATCTCTGGACTACCATCATGCTGGCCAATATGCTGAAAGGCTCATCACGGGGTAAGTGGGGAGATTTTTCCGGAGGGAAAGGTTCTTTCGGAGGTGGTTTTGGTGGAGGCGGAGGCTTCGGCGGTTTTGGAGGCGGTTCCTTCGGAGGCGGAGGTGCAGGAGGAAGCTGGTAGAGTTCGGGTTCTTATTATCAACATCTACAATAGTTCCAGTTCTAATTCCACAAGGACTATTAGGGACGGAAGTCGGAAGAAGGAAGACCGAAGATTCCTGATTCTGAGCCTCCAAGCTAATTTGATCCCTGTTTATTTTTAACTCGTTATAAAAGCAGATGTTCAGATTATTTTAAGAGATACCATAAAAAAAAGCGCCCCTCGGCGCTTTTTTGATTTTCAGCTTTTGAAAAAATCAGATTACTCGCTCCAATTGGGAGAAGTAGAAATTTCCTTCAATAGCAGCATTTTCGTCAGAATCAGATCCGTGGACTGCATTTGCTTCAATGGATTTGGCGAAAATCTTACGGATGGTCCCTTCCGCAGCGTTAGCAGGGTTGGTAGCTCCGATCAGCGTACGGAAATCTTCCACTGCATTTTCCTTCTCCAAGATAGCTGCGATGATAGGACCGGAAGACATGTAAGCGCAAAGATCTTTGAAGAAAGGTCTCTCTTTGTGGACTTCGTAAAACTTACCGGCCAATTCAGGAGTCAGTCTCGTGGCCTTCATAGCTACGATTTTGAAACCTGCCTCTTCGATCATTTTCAAAATTGCACCTGAATTGCCTGCCTCAAAAGCGTCCGGCTTGATCATGGTGAATGTTCTGTTTCCTGCCATGGGATTGTATCTATTGGTTTAAATCGGTCGCAAAAATAGAGGTTTTCCTTTCAATTTCGGCTACACCCTCCAGGAATCTCTGCTATTTCGCTTATTTTCAGGGAGATTCACACTTTGGCATTTCTGAAAAAATTACTGACATTTGCAGGCTACTAGAGCCAATGTGCTGCTGAACAGATTCTAATGGAAGCTTTAGCTACATTTCAAAGAGAACTTTCTTCACCCAAAAAAATATTCATCACCACCCATGTCAAGCCCGATGCCGATGCTTTGGGTTCTTCTTTGGGTCTTGCCAACTACCTGTTGAAAAAAGGCCATGAAGTGACGGTGGTGACCCCTTCCGACTATCCCTCCTTTCTCTATTGGATGCAGGGCAACGATTGGGTTTTGGATTTCTCCAAAGACAGAGACAAGGAGCTTGCCACCGAAAAGCTGAATGAAGCAGATGTGATTTTCTGTCTGGACTTTTCGGTCCTCAACCGCGTCAATGAACTCGGAGAGATGATCCGCAAATCCAAGGCGTTTATTGTCAACATCGATCATCATCAGGACCCGGAGGACTTTGCCGACTTCAGATTTTGGAGTACCAAGGCAGCTGCCACCTGCGAGCTTATCTATGAACTGATCGAGAAGTTGGGAGATAAGGATCTCATCGATGCGGGCATTGCTTCCTGCCTTTATGCAGGAATCATGACCGATACCGGAGGATTTCGCCATCCCAATACGACCAAAAACGTCCATCTCGTCGTGGCAGAGCTGATTGATTTGGGGGCTGATCCTTCTCAGATTTCCAATTTGATCTATGACTCCAATTCGGTCAATCGACTGAAATTTATCGGGTTTGCGATCACCCGAAGGTTGGTGGTCAGGGAAGACATTCACACGGCCTATTTTGTCATCAGCAAAAAAGATCTTAAAAAATATCAAAGTCAGACCGGTGACACAGAGGGACTGGTCAATTATGCTCTATCTTTGGACGGCATTAAGCTGGCTGCACTTTTCTCAGAGCGGGAGGACGGAATAAAAATTTCCTTCCGATCCAGTCCTGAAGTAGCGGTCAACAAGTTTGCTGCGTCTTACTTCGAAGGAGGTGGACATAAAAACGCCGCAGGAGGAAAGTCCATGCTTAGCCTGAAAGAGACCGTCGAGGTTTTTGAACGACTCGTCGAGAAATGTCAGGAGCAGCTTTTCCAAACCGAAGGCATCAGCGCCGAGTAATCGGAAAACAACAGAAAATTGAAAATTCACTTAAAATTTATGAAAACCAAAAACAGCCTTTTGGCAGTCCTGACCCTCGTAATCGGTCTGGGTACGCTTACCTCCTGCAAGAAAACTCAAGTCACTGAAAAAGACGGAATCGAGTACACCTACGTGAAGGAGGGTTCCGATAAAGCTCCCAACGGTGACTTTATCCTTTACAACTTGGTCATCACCAATGCCGAGGATTCGGTCATCTACAGCACCTTGGATCAGCCTTTCCCAGGTTATCTGATGGCAAATGATTCCCTCCCTGCTCAAAATGGCATGGATGAGATTTTTCTCAATCTGAAACAAGGTGACTCCATCACTTTTCAATCTACTGCCAACATCATCTTCAGCGGTAATTTCCCTGCATTTCTTCAGGGAGAAGATCAGTTGACTGTAAAGTTGGGCGCTTTTGCCGTTAAGACGGAAGCAGAAATGCAATCCTACTACGAAGAGGTGATGATGGCCGAGCAGGCTAAAAGTGCCGAGAGAGCTAAAACCCTGATGGTGGAGCAAGCAGCTACGATCGAAGCTTATGCAGCAGAGAAAGGGCTGAATGCACAAAAAACTGAAAACGGACTCTACTACGTGATCGAGCAAGAGGGAACAGGCGATGCTGTGACTCCGGGTACTACCATGTATGTAAACTATGCAGGATACCTATTGGACGGTACTTTGTTTGATACCTCTTGGGAAGAAATCGCAAAAGCCAACAATGTTTTCAATGAAGGCAGACCTTATGAACCCCTTCCTGTCAATGTAGGCATGGGCCAAGTCATCCCAGGTTGGGACGAAGGTTTGATGCTATTGAAAAAAGGATCCAAGGGCAAATTCCTGATTCCTTCTCCCCTAGCTTATGGCGAAGCCGGTGCAGGAGCGATGATCCCTGGAAACTCCATTTTGGTTTTTGACGTAGAAGTGGTCGACGTTCAAAAATAATCCCCCAAAAATTAACTAAACCAATATCTATGAATCCAAGACTTAAAGCCCTTTTTACTGTCCTTATTGGCTCTTTCGCAGCCCTATCTTGCGTGGATCCTGATCAGACCCAAGAAGTGCTTTTGGAAAGGGACAAGGAGGCTATTGAAAAGTATTTATTGGAAAATCCCATTCCTTCTGTCAAAGAATTCTCAGAGCCGATTGAAGGATTTTACATGTTTTGGGAAGTGTCTGTAGACCCTGAGCTAAATAATCTTCTCAGAGGGGATACAGTCCGAGTTGATTATACCGGTAAACTCTTGTCAAATAAAGTTTTTGATACCTCCATCGAACAAATTGCAAGAGACAATGGGGTTTTTGATGCGAATAGAAACTATCAGCCTCTCCGATTTGCCGTGGGAAATGGTTTTGCGATTTCAGGATTTGAATTTGCATTATCTCTTATGAGAGCTGGAGAAAAAGCTACGGTGATTTTCCCGTCGCGATTAGGATACGGCTCTCAGCCTAATGGACCAGTACCTGCCAATTCACCGCTTATTTTCGAATTAGACCTGATTGAAGTCAAAAATGGTCTAAACCACCTGAATCCATGAAATTATTCCGAAATCTCTTTTTCTTTTCTGTCCTAGCGTATTTGGCTTCCTGTGAGCCGAATAATCCATTTGTCACGGGCCCTGTCTATGATGCAGCGGGTAACTTGGCTATAGACAGAGAGAAGATAGATGCCTTCTTGGATACCGCAAGGATAGACAGCCTCTACCGAATTCATGACCCCTCCGGAGTGGTGATTATTGTGCAGGAAGATGGAGTGGGTACCAGACCTGGTATCAATTCGGTGGTATATACTGAATATACTGGATACCTGATGTCTGACTACACCGTTTTTGATACTACTGATGAAGATATAGCCCGTGAAAACGGAATATTTTCTGAATCCAGAGATTATGTGACATTCCGGTTTGTTTTAGGCACAGGCCAGGTGATTCAGGGTTGGGATTTGGGCTATCGAAGATTAAGACCCGGAACCAAAGGACAAATGATTATACCTTCGCCTTACGGATATCGGGATCAGGCAGTTGGGGAAAGAATCCCCGAAAACTCCATCTTGATTTTCGATTTTGACTTCCTTGGAATAGACTAAGAAAAGGCCTTCGGGCCTTTTTTCATTTAAACAGTCGTGGAAAAAAAGCAGGTACCTTCATTTGATACTCTCGATACTTTTCCCCAAAAAATTCCAACAGATTTTGCTCTTCAAAATAAATCCCAAAGGGCAAATACACCATCAGGCATGCCAAGTGAATCCCTGCCCCCAAAGTACCGGAAACTATAAAATAGCCCCCAAAAATCAGCAATAGTCCCAAGTAGAGGGGGTGCCTGACTTTGGAATAGATGCCTTGGATAATCAGGTCATTAGTATCAGGTTCGGATTCGATCAGAAATTTTCTCACCGATATCTCCCGTATCGATCTCAGCAAAACAATCACTCCAAGGGTGGCGACCAAATAGCCCAAATGGCTGAGGATTTGGATGGGAGGAAAAAGAAGTTGCGGAGGCAAAAGAGAGGCCTGAACCAAAAGAAGAAAAAACAAAACCAAAGAAAGCAAAGAGTAAAGGAGTCGGTAGTTTTTGTAAAAGTTTGGCCACTTCGCCTTTAAAATTCTTTTTAACTTGGTCGCAGCAAGCGCAGAATGAATCGTATAAAATACAGCCCAGCTTAAGGCCATTAGCAAATAGGGCACCATTCGAAAATTGTTAATTCTAATCCTAGACTTTTGTCCAAAGTATGAAAATCGGAATAATCCGCGAAGGAAAAAATCCACCTGACGACCGAACGCCCTTTACTCCGGAGCAGCTAAGCCAGCTCAAAGCCAAGTTTGGAGATCAGCTGGAATTTTTGGTTGAGTCCAGCCCCAATCGTTGTTTCAGCGATCAGGAATATCAGGAAGCGGGGATTGCTGTGGTGGAGGACATTTCCGAAGCAGAGATTCTATTTGGTGTCAAGGAAGTGCCGGTCAGTCAATTGATTCCCGAAAAGACCTATTTTTTCTTTTCCCATACCATCAAGGAGCAAGTCTACAATCGCCCGCTTCTACAGGCTGTTTTGAAGAAAAACATCCGTCTCATCGATTATGAGGTGCTCAAGGATGAAGAGGGAAAGCGGGTGGTGGCATTTGGCCGATGGGCAGGCATAGTCGGTGCCTACAATGCGTTTTGGACCTACGGACAGAAGACCGCCTTGTATGAAATCAGAAGAGCGCGAAGTCTCCGGGATTTGGAAGAAATGCATCAGGAGCTTCGCAAAGTTCAGCTACCTCCCATCAAGATCGTGGTCACAGGATCCGGAAAAGTGGGAGGCGGGGTCAAGGAGGTTTTGGATTCTCTGGGTCTTCGGCGGGTGACTACGCAGGAATTTCTCCACCACTATTTCGAAGAGCCGGTTTACGTGGTATTGGGTTCATCGGATTACAACCGTAGAAAATCCGACGGAGGATACGATAGGGAGGAGTTTTATGCCCATCCTGAGAAATACGAAAGTCATTTTCAGAAATTCGCAGAGGCAGGTGAGCTGCTCATTGCCGCTGCCTATTGGGCAAAAGGTGCTCCCAGGCTTTTCCGCTTGGAGGATATCCAAAGCCCGGATTTTGCCCTTTCGGTGATCGCGGATATCACCTGTGATATTGGGGGCTCGATCCCTACTACTTTGCGGGCCTCTACTATCCAATCGCCGGTTTATGACGTAGAAAGAGATTCCGGCTTGGAGATTCCCGCTTTCGGAAGTCAGACCAGCGTTTCCGTGATGGCCATTGACAATCTTCCCTGCGAGCTTCCCCGGGAGTCCAGTGGGGAGTTTGGGCGTCAGCTTTCCCAATGGGTGATTCCCGCTCTGTTTGAAGAAAATTCAGGCATTTTGGAACGTGCCACCGTAGCCCGAGATGGGGATTTGACTTTAGAGTTTATGTATTTGAGTGATTTTGTCCGTGAATCGAATGAAGAATCTTAACCGTTTTCTGGAATCCACCCTGTTGAAACCCACCATGACCGGATCCGATGTGGATATTTTGGTCCGGGATGCGATACAGGAGCAATTTGTAGGAGTATGTGTGCCTTCTTTTTGGGTGAAAAAGGTAAAAAGAGAACTTCAGCAGGAGGATATTCAGGTGGTGACTGTCATTGGTTTTCCTTTTGGATTTGAAGATACAGCCAGCAAGGTGGCCCAGACTCAGGAGGCAATCCGACAGGGGGCGGATGAATTGGATTTGGTTTGGTCACAGACAGCATTTCATTCCGGGATTAATTGGCCGAAGATTGAAATTTCCCAGATCGCCAAAATCTGTCACGAAGAAGAGCGAATACTCAAAGTGATTATTGAGACGGCTTACCTTTCTCATGAGCAGATTTGTGAAGCATGTTTGATCTGTCAGGATGCCGGAGCAGATTACGTGAAGACATCCACTGGATATGCGCCAACTGGAGCAAAGACCGAAGATATCAAGCTGATGAGAAGCACCTTGGGTTCAGGAGTGGGGATCAAAGCCAGTGGAGGGATCAAAACCTTGGATTTCGCGCTGGAACTGATTGCAGCAGGCGCAGACCGTATTGGTACTAGTTCAGCTTTGGGTCTGATGAAGGAAGTAAGGGCTCGGGAAAGCTAGTCTCTGCTGAAGAAAATCAGCAAAAATGGGATGATAAAGAAGGTAAGCAGGATGTAGGCAAATCCGATTACCCGATTTTTTACAGCACTTTTTCCCATAAATCGGGCGATTTGTACAGGGATGTTTCTGAGTCTGGGGAAAGGCAAAAAGATCAGCGCACCAAATCCATTAAACAAAATATGGACAATAGCTAAGGCGATCGCTGCTTCTGTTTTGTAGACCGAGGCGATTACTGCCGTAATTGTGGTCCCCAAATTGGCTCCGACGATAAATGGGAAAGACTTAGCCAAACTTACTTTTCGATTGGCTACAAGCGGTACCACAAGAGAAGTGGTCACCGTACTGGACTGGACTAGTGCGGTAAAAAAAGTGCCGTAAATGAAAGAAAGCCCTGATTTTTTGAATATGAGATCATTGATCCGGTTGAAATTATCCAAGACAAAGGTCTTGTACATCGTGGAGGACAGAACTTTGATCGCTCCGAAGACCAAAAAAACTGCCAAAATCATGGTCACAAAGGGAATGCTGATATGGTCTGTGATCCATTGGGTCAGTGGTCGAGTGAAAATCTTATTGTACACAATGGGTCCCTCAAAGGCATTGTCTGTGGCAAATAATGAGGCAATCTGCACAGCGATTTTGCTGAGGAATCCGAAATAGATTTCCAAAGGAAGAAGAATAATCACACTCAGAATATTGAACAAATCGTGGAGAATCCCTGCGGAGAGGGCTCTTCGAAACTCCTTTTTCTTCATGATAAAGGAAAAAGAGACTAAAGTCGAGGTAAGTGTGGTACCGATATTGGCTCCCAAAACCATGGGAACCGCCTGCTGAAGGGTCATATTTCCCGAGGCCACAATGGCTACAATACTTGCGGTCACAGTAGAACTGCTCTGAATCAAGGCAGTAACCAAAAGACCGATAAACAAGCTGATGAAGGGATTGCGTGTAGCGAGGAGAATCTCATTGGCCACGGTGTCGTTGATAGCGCCCATGGATACAGTGAGCAAGTCAATAGAGAAAATAAACAGTAAAAGCCCAAGTCCTACCTGAATGTAGTTTTTTACTTTTTTTGAGACATTGGACTTACTTAGTTCCTCACTTTCCATTCCCTAGACAATGAATTATTTTTGTGGATTACCCTGTGAAGGGATGTGATGTGCAGAATTTTTAATCAATTATTGAGCAAAAGTTGAATATTTTTTGAGAATAACCAGATTAAAAAGGCTTGTTAAAGAAGGTTTTTTGGCTAGTTAACAATTTGTTAACATGACCTCCGGATTATCTTCAGTATTTTGGCGCCAAAATCAAGCCAGCCCAGGCAATGAAGCAGAAGAAATTAGATCAAAATATCAATCAGGACAAACTTTCCCGTACAGCTTATGCGCTGTTTGATTTTACGAAAAGTGAGCGCCCTTTTTTAATTACCATTTGTATTCTTATCTCTATTGCAGGACTGATTACACCTTATCATTATGCGGCGATGTGGTTTGGTTTTGCCTTGGCAGCTTATTCAGCTATCGCAAATGACAGCATTCAGACCATTGGGACCTTCATCGCATCCAACAGCAAAAGACCTTGGTACTTGCTGTGGTTGTTTATGGGGTTGATTTTTGTGGGTACGGTGACTTACAGCTGGATGACTTATGGTGGGGATGTGAGTTATGAGCGATTGAGTGTGCCTGGTTTGGAAAAAGCTCCCGAAAGCTTTGTTTTTCTTCAGTTGGCTGCCCCTATCGTTCTGTTGATTATGACCCGGTTTAGAATGCCGGTTTCTACCACTTTCCTTTTACTCAATGTTTTCACCTACAAGGCGGGAACGATCGTAGACGTGATGACCAAAAGTTTCTTGGGCTATCTCTTGGCCTTTGTTTTGGCCATGGTGGTTTGGTTTGTTTTGGAGCGATTTGTCAAAAACTACCTAAAAGGAAAGCCGGCTCCCTACTGGATCTATTTGCAGTGGATCACCTCAGGTCTGCTTTGGGCAGTTTGGATTATGCAGGATGCCGCCAATATTGCGGTGTTTCTACCCCGACAGCTCAATCTGTATGAATTTTTGGCCTACACCGGATTTATCTTTTTTGGATTGGGTTTCCTTTTTTATCTGAAAGGAGACAAAATTCAGGATATCGTCAATGAAAAATCCAATGTGACTGATGTCAGGGCAGCTACTATTGTAGACTTGGTGTATTCTGTCATCCTAGTCTATTTTAAGATGTACAGCAAAGTACCCATGAGTACGACTTGGGTATTTATCGGTCTTTTGGCAGGGAGAGAATTGGCAATTGCTCTGGGTAAGCACAGCAAATCTACCAACCGAAAGGCCTGGATCTACAGAGCTTTCCGATTGGGAAGAAAAGACGTATTCAAAGCCCTGTTTGGATTGATTGTTTCTTTGATTTTGGCAATCATCATCAATGAAGGGGTACGAAAAGAAATCATAGATCTCTTTTAATCTACCCGGGTTTGGAGCTTTACAGTCACGAGTATTTTATGAATGAAGCCCTGAAGCAAGCCAAAATGGCTTTTGAAGAAGGGGAGATTCCGGTGGGGGCTGTGGTAGTGTCCAAAAACAGAATCATTGGCCGGGGCTACAATCAAACGGAGAAGTTACAGGATGTGACTGCACATGCAGAGATGCTTGCCATCACTTCCGCGGCTAATAATCTGGGAAGCAAATACCTTCCAGAATGCAGAATGTATGTGACTCTTGAGCCCTGTCCCATGTGCGCAGGGGCCTTGTTTTGGTCTCAAATCGGTGAAGTCCACTATTCAGCATCCGATCCCAAGCGCGGGTTTCATCAGTGTAATGAGCATATGCTCCACCCTAAGACCAAAATTTTTACCGGTCTGCTAAAAGAAGAGTCCGAAAGCTTGGTCTTGGAATTTTTCCGAAAACTGAGAGAATAAGGCTTTTTTATCGGTGAAAGAACCTTTTTGCCGTATGCAGGGTTGAAAGATTGTTACTTATTTTAGAATACATAAAATCAATGTTTAACCCAAAAATTCAATAATATGGCTTTTACTCTCCCATCCTTACCTTATTCTTTTGATGCGCTAGAGCCGCATATCGATGCCCGAACAATGGAAATCCACCATGGCAAGCACCACAATGGATATGTGACCAACTTGAATAATGCTGTTGCCGGAACAGATCTGGAAGGCAAATCTCTCGAAGAGTTGATGCAAGTAGCAGGTTCCAATGTCGCTGTAAGAAACAATGGGGGTGGTCACTGGAATCACAGCTTGTTTTGGGAAATTCTTTCCCCTACCGGAGGCGGAGAACCTACAGGAGATCTGGCAGGAGCCATTAATGCAAAATTCGGCAACTTTGACTCTTTCAAGGAAGTATTCAATAAGGCAGCGGCTACCCGATTTGGTTCAGGATGGGCATGGTTGATTGTGACTGCATCCGGACAATTGGAAGTGGTAAGCACAGCCAATCAGGACAATCCGCTGATGGACGTGGCTGAAATCAAAGGCACTCCTATTTTGGGTCTTGATGTATGGGAACATGCCTATTACCTCAATTACCAAAACAGAAGACCTGACTACATTTCCGCCTTTTGGAATGTGATCAACTGGGCAGAAGTAGATAAAAGATACAAGGCGGCACTTTAAGGCCTGATCCCCGATAATAGAATCCCGGACTTTAGAGTTCGGGATTTTTTTTGTCCTAAACCGAATAAAATATTGTCCGAATATGAAACAGGTTTTTTTCTTGGAAAAGGGGAAACATGCTTTTTCAGCTCATTTAGGGGGATTTCCTTCTGTTGGCATTTCATTTTCCTATAGAGTGGCATAAGACTAAGCCAACAAAACAATGAAAACGACCAACTTTATTTTTCTCACCGTTTTGACCTATCTCCTTGGGATAAGCAATCTGGCCGCCGGACCCAAAGAGATTTCAAAAATCTCCGGAAAGGTTGAGGATCAATCCGGTCAAGCCGTTCCTTATGCCAATGTAGCCCTAATTGCTGTGGATGGGGGATTGGTGGACGGAGCTGTTTCGGATGAAAACGGTTCCTTCACCATCGAATCTGTGAAAGCAGCCAAAGTCAAATTGGTCATCTCATCGATCGGATACGCTACCTATTCCTCAGAGGCTTTTGAATTAGTGCCGGGAATGTCCAAGGACTTTGGTAAGCTGGTCATTCAGGATGAAATGACCGGATTGGATGAGGTGACCGTAAAAGCATCCCGACCAGAAATCATCATCGAACCCGACAAGACCATCGTGAATGTCGAAGGTACAGTGATGGCCGAAGGATCCAATGCCCTGGATGTGGTCGGAAGATCTCCTGGTATCTATGTAGATCAGGACGGTAATATCAACCTGAATGGCCGTACTGGCGCTACTGTGATGATCAACGATCGCCCGACCTACATGAGCGCCACCGATTTGGCCAACTTTCTCCGGTCTATGCCTGCTGACAATATCAAAAGCATTGAAGTGATCAACAATCCTTCTTCTCGCTTTGATGCGGAAGGCTCCGCCGGAGTGATTAATATTCAGCTCAAAAAGAACACTGTGGATGGCGTGTTTGGAAATGTCATGGTAGGAAGCCAATACAATGGACAATATGCTCCCAATGCCGGTGCTACACTCAATGTGAAAAAAGGAAAGTGGTCCACCAACGGAACCTTGAACTACAACGAGTATGCAGTCTACAATGACTTGGATATCAACAGGAATTTTACCTTGGAAGAGGGTGTATCCAACTTCAATCAGGATTCCAGAATCACTTCCCGGTACAAAACCCCATCCTTTGTAGGCTCTGCCAACTATGAGATCAATGAAAATCAAAACTTGGGAATCAACCTTCAGGCCTCTAATTCCAGAGATATCAACACCAGTACCTCTACCACCGTAGTGACCAACCCAGGACAGGAATACAACAATTACATTGAATCTTTCAATGACTCCGAAGGAACAAGAAACCGGGTTTTCACGAACCTTCACTACGATGCCAAGCTGGATACAGTGGGTACCAAGATTTCGGCCGACGTGGATTTCACCTTGATGGATTCTGAAAACAGCTCTCTTTTGGACAATAGTTATTGGGCTGGAAATGATCCTGAGGGAGGCTTCTCGGACCGGGTATTAACGATTAATGACATGTTTTACACCATTCTGACTGCCAAAGTGGATTTCATTAAGCCACTGAAGGGAGGCAAAACGCTGGAAACCGGAGTAAAAGGAAGCTGGGTTGAATCTGACAACGATTTGGACTTGAGCCGTGCTGTGGGTGAAGGTCCTTATGAGCCGGATCCCAATTCCAACCGATTTATCTACAATGAAAATGTTCTGGCGGCCTATGCTATGCTCAAAGGTTCATTCAGCGAAAAATTCGGCTATCAGGCAGGTCTGAGAGGGGAGTATTCGGACATTACCGGCAACTCTGTGACTCTGGAGCAGGTGAATAAGCAGAACTATTTCAATCTATTCCCAAGCTTATTCCTACAGCAAAAGGTGAGCGATAAGTATCAGATCGTGTACAATGCCAACCGCAGAATTACCCGTCCCAACTACCGTCTGCTCAATCCTTTTGTGTACTACATCGATCCACTGACCTCGGAGCAGGGCAATCCTAATCTCAGACCTCAGTATTCTACCAATTTTGAAATGAACCACATCATCAAAGGAGCCTACCAGTTCACTTTGGGCTACAGCGTGACCGAGGATGCATTCATGCAGGTGTTTGAGCAGGATCAGGAATCCCGATCCACAACCACCTTCACGGACAACTTTGACAAAACCAGAAATGCCAACTTCAGAGCAATCCTTCCGGTCGAAATCAAAAAATGGTGGAACACCTCCAACATGGTGCAGGTGAATTACAATCAGTTTCAGTCCCAAATCGGGGAAGATGTTCTGGATGTGGATCAGGTATCCTACATGGTACGGACCCAGCAAAACTTCACTCTCCCCAAAGGATTCAAGCTGGAGTTGATGGCGATGTACTTGGGACCTCAGATCTGGGGTCAGGGAAGTATCGAAGGATTTGGATGGGTGGATTTGGGCGTGACCAAGTCTCTGATGAAGGATAAGTTGTCGCTGTCTGTGAATGGAACGGACCTTTTCCGCACACAGGTCATTAAAGCCACAGTCGACTTTGCGGATATCGATACCTCCTTTAGACAGTATAGAAGCAATCAGGGAATCCGCTTTACACTTCGTTATAATTTCGCCAAGGGCGAAAGCTTCCGGGTTAAATCCAGCACGGGTAGTTCCGAAGAAAGAAACCGTCTGGATTAAGCTAACTTGTTTTACTAAAAGCAAAAGCCTCTTCTTCAGGAAGGGGCTTTGTTTTTTTATGGAAAAAAATGAAGCTTAGCCCGATGAATTTCTGGGATTTTCATACACATCAAAAAGGGAAGGACCATTCGATCTTCAATGGAGAAGAAGAAAATGCCGGAGAAAGCAGGTATCGTTCCTTAGGAATACATCCTTGGACTTTAGATCAGTTTTGGGAGAAAAAATGGGATGATATTTCCAAGCAGGTGAAAGATTCCGCTTCCGTGCTAGCCATTGGAGAATGCGGCTTTGACCGAATCAAAGGACCCGATTTGGAGCTACAGAAAGCAGCGTTTCATGCCCAGGCCAAGCTAGCTTTTGAGTTGGGTATTCCCGTTATTTTGCATTCTGTCAAAGGGCACGATGTCTTGCTGGAATACCTGAAAAAAGAAAAGAATCCTCCGTCAATCATTTGGCACGGATGGAATTTAAAGCCTGATTTGGCTATCCGGCTATTGGATTATCCGGTATTTTTCTCCTTTGGACACCATTTGGAAAAAGAAGGAAGCCATGCCCAAGCTTGGCTAAAAGCCTGTCCTACCGATCGCATGTTTTTGGAGACTGACAATTCCAATGTGGAAATTTCTCAGATTTATCAGGCTGCTTCCCTAATTTTGGGCCGTTCTCCGGCGGAGCTCGCTCAGGGGTTGATCTCAAATTGGAATCAGATAAGCAGTAGAAAAATACAATGAATGATTTTGCTTGGCTCAGTAGGACAGAGCTAATCACTGGCCGCGAAGGTTTGGAAAAATTGTCCCAAAAGCATGTGTTGGTGGTAGGTTTGGGAGGTGTAGGTTCGTTCGCAGCCGAATTTATCGCTCGCTCAGGAGTAGGTCAGATGACCATCATCGATGGAGATACCGTGGATATCTCCAATGTCAACCGGCAGCTTCCGGCTACTCAGCTGAATGTGGGGCAGTCCAAGGCCGAATGGATGGAGCAGCGCTTGATGGCGATCAACCCCAAGATGAAGATTCAGGCAATTCGGCAATTTCTAAATCCCCATGAAATGACAGCTCTTTTGGAGGCTAATGAGTTTGATTATGTGGTGGATTGCATTGATAGCTTCACTCCAAAGATGCACCTGATCGAAGGGGCAAGAAAACGGGGCTTCCGCCTCGTCAGCAGTATGGGCGCAGGCGGCAAAGTAGATCCTACACAGATCAAAGTGGTGGACTTTGCAGATACCTATCAGTGCAAACTGGCCAAGATGCTGAGAAAGCGCCTGAAAAAGCGCGCGATTTATGGCGGGTTCAAAGCCGTCTTTTCTTCGGAGGAGGTGATCAAGGAAAGTTTGATGCTGACTGACGGAATGAATTTCAAGAAATCTGCCTACGGGACCATGTCTTTTTTGCCGGCTGCTTTTGGCTGTGCATGTGCAGCTACCGTGGTCAATGACCTCTTGGCCAGTTGATCAATTGAAATGGTAAAGGAAAATCAGAAGACCTGCGAAAGCAGGTTTTTTTTGGTCCTTGATTTCTAATTTGACTTCTACTTCAGCCTTAACGGTACCTCGAAGATTAGCCACATTTTTTAGCCTCGCGACGAGTCTCACCTCACTGTCTACCGTCACTGCTTGTGCAAAGCGGAGATTTTCGATCCCATAGTTGATCATCATCTTCAGATTATTGACCTGCACGATCTGCTCCCAAAGAAAAGGGACAATACTTAGGGTCAGATAGCCATGAGCAATTGTATTGCCAAATGCTCCCTCTTTCTTGGCTCGTTCTGGGTCACAATGAATCCACTGATGATCGTGGGTGGCGTCGGCAAAAAGTTGGATTTGATCCTGAGTAATCCGGAAGTAGTCCGAGGCTCCTAGTTCCTGACCATTGTATCGTTCAAAATCTTCAAAACTTCCGATAGATAAGGGTTGCATGGGTGGCTTTTTGATTTGGTGGCTCAAAATAGGGAATCGCTTTTTTTTTGCAAAAATTCACCCGTCCAAAAACGGTCTTGAAAGGATATAATTTGAATGTCGTAGAATCATGAAAAAATTTTTATAAAATTTAACCTAAAAAATTTTTATTGATTTTTCCTTCTTTTATACTTGTCATAATTTCCCTTAATTCATGTTTAGATTTCAAGTTTTTGCCTGCTTTTTATGTCTTTTTTTAGTAGACATGGGCAAAGGATTTTCCAAGACCTCTCCTCCCGTTTATTCTCAGCTTGAAGAAAGGCAGGTCGTCACGCTACATGCTGATTTCTCAGTAAGTCATGAGGTTACCAAAGATGTGCTGGTCATGTCCAGAGAGGGACTAGACCATGTACGGGTAGTGTTGGGATATGATAAGTTGCGGAGTATCGAGTCTTTCGAGGCAGAAATGATCAATCCCCTCACCCAAAAATCACTTTTGAAAACCAAATTGAAGGATCTCCGGGACGTGGCGCAGTTTTCTCAGGTAAATATTTTCGACGACAACCGACTGAAGATCTACGAACCTTCTACTTCTGTTTTTCCTGTTCTGGTCAAAATTCGGTATGTGATGAAGTCCAAAACGAACTTTGCTCTGCCGACCTGGGTGCCTGTACCCAATTACAATCAAAAGGTCAAAGAGGCCATCTTCTCTGTGGTTTATCCCGAACAGCTGGGGCTGAAGTACAAGGAGGTGAATCTGCCTACGGAGAAGAGAGAGTCTTTCGAGACAGGTTTGAAGACCGTTTCATGGATTGTTTCGGATTTGGAGGTTCAGGGCAAAGACTTCAAAAAGGAAGATGACTATCGACTCCTGCTTGCGCCAGTAAGGTTTGGATTGGAAGGCGTGGTGGGAGAAATGAGTGATTGGACCGGCTTGGCCGCATGGCAATATCAGCTCAACAAAAACAGGGATAAGCTACCCGATGCTTTCAAAGCCCAAATCCAAGAAATGGTGTCTGAGGCAGACACAGATTTTAAAAAGATTCAGATTCTGTACCAATATCTCCAGAAAAACTTCCGCTATGTGAGTATTCAGCTTGGTATTGGTGGCTGGCAAACTCAACTGGCCGCGGAAGTCTATCAGAATAAGTTTGGGGATTGCAAAGGACTCACCAATCTGATGAAAGCCATGCTGGCAGAGGTGGGGATCGAGTCGTACTACACATTGGTGTATGCGGGATCCAATGCCGATGATATCGAGGTGGACCTTCCCTCCAATCAGTTTAATCATGTCATCCTTCAAGTACCTTCGGAAACAGGCCCTATCTGGCTGGAGTGTACTTCGAGTACGCTACCGGCGGGCTATTTGGGAGAGTTTACCAAGGGCAGGCATGTCTTGGTAGTCCGTGAACAGGAAGGGTATTTGACCCAAACGCCAAGCTATACTACTGATAGTTGGAATACCTTGAGCAGCAAAAATAAAATCAAAATTGACCAACAGGGAAATGCTGCCATTGAGTCCGAGGTATCTGCCCAGGGAAATTTTGCAGTGACCCTGACTGATGTCAAATTCCATTTGGATACGCGACAGCAGCGGGATTTTCTCAATCGGAATTCAGGCGTATCAGGACTTCTGGTCAATGGCTTTCAGATTGATTTGCATCAGGAAGACTCCTTACCCAAAGCCAAATTGGCCTATGACGGAGCCATTATCAAATTTGTTCAAAGCACGGCGAAACGACATGTATTGAAATCCTTTTTGGGAAAAATCACCGAAGATCAACTGGCTTTTTCCAACCTATTTAAAACCGAAGAATACGAAATCCAGCTCCCAGAGCCATGGCAATCCGAATCCCAACTTCCCCAAGTTGACCTTAAAGAGGAGCATTTTACCGCATCTCTTCACAGTCGTTTGGATGGAGATCGGCTTTCCATAAGCATTTTGCTACAGGTCCGGCTTCCTGAGGAGTATTCAGCTGAAGAAAAAACGAATCTGGTCAAGCGCATCAATTCGACCTTTGATTACTCTTTATTGTTCTTAAAAACCCCTTCCCCAAGCACTATAATTAACCCATGAAGAAACTGTTTTTCCTTGCTTTTTTGGCCCTTTTGGCCGGATTTGCTAATGCACAAAGTCAAAAAATGGGAGACCTGTCTCCCGAAGAGATTGCTTACACTGAAGTAGCCTACGAACCGGGTTCTTCAGCTGTTATGCTGGTGGCTACGGCTGACTCCAAGTTTTTCTCCCAGATATTTGAGACCCTCCACTTTCGAAGAATCAAAATCCTGACCGAGGCAGGCAAAGAATATGCGGATATTAAAATCAGGTACTATCGGGGAGATAAAGGAACCGAAGAGATCTATGGAGAAAAAGCCCAAATCATCAACTTTGTGAATGGCAAGCCGGTAATCACCAAGCTGGAAAAAGAGAACATCTTCGATGTAGACTTGGGTGACGGATATCGGGAAAAGAGATTCGTTTTTCCGGATGCCCAAGTTGGATCTATTTTGGAATACACTTATCGAAAGGCTGATAAAAACCTGGAATTTTTAGATGGCTGGACCTTTCAAAATGCCATGCCTACCCTCTATTCCAAATATCAGGTGACCATGATTCCTCAATTGGAATACAAGACCATAGGCCAAGGATCTAATTTTTTCACCAAAGCAGAAAGAGAATCCAATAACGGGACCTATTCCTGGACGCTGAGAAATCTATATTCTCTCAAGGAAGAACCCTATATGAAAAACTACCGGGACTATGTAGACCGGGTTGAGTTTCAGTTGTATCGCTATCAGGTAGCGGCAACCACTTCGGGGGCTGAATGGAAGGACTTCCTCAGCACTTGGGAAAAGCTAGGTAATGAAATGATCGAGTACTATTCCATGAAGGGATTCTACCGGACCAATCCCATCGAAAAGGACGCCCTTTCTATTGATCTTTCCGGTGCAAATGAAACCGAAAAAGCAAGAAAGGCCTACTACTATATTCGGGATAATTTTACCAATGAAGGTGTGGATTGGATCTACACCAATCAAACTCTCCCTCAGCTTTTGAAATCCAAACAGGGGACTCCAGGAGAGCTGATTTTGGCCTACATGGGTCTATTGAAGTCCATGGGAATCTCCTGTGAGCCGGTATTGATCGGAAGTAAAGGATACGGGCGCAGTTCTATTGTTCCCTACCCATTCCTCAATCAGTTTGATGAGATTCTTCTACTGGCTACTTTGGATGGCAAGCCCCAGTTTTTGGATTTGAGTGATCCCTTGGCCCCATTCGGCTACGTGGATTTGGATAAGCACGTTTCTGGTGGACTATTGCTGAAGAAAAACCAAAGTCAATTGATCAATCTGGAAATCAAACACAATTCATCAGAGATGATTTTCTCGGACGTGATTCTTGATCCAGAAAGTGGTGAGCTTCAGATGAATTACAATGTAAGGAGCTCTTATTATGAAGGCTTGGACCAATTTCACCAAGTGGACAATCTGAAAAAAGCCGAAAAACCGCTGACCGATATGTTTGACATGGAGGAATTGGAAATGGAGTTGAGGAATGTGGAGGTTGAAAATCTTCTTGAGGAGAAAAACTACCTCAACACCAAATTCCAATTGGCAATAGCAGGTGCAGCGGACCAGGATATGCTGGTGTTTAATCCTTTCAAATTCTCGAGCTTTTCTAAAAATCCGTTTACCCAGGATTTCCGGGTTTTCCCAGTGGATTTTGGGTATTCCTTCCAGCAATCACTGGTAGCTAATATCCATATTCCTGAAGGCTATGAGATGGAAGACTATCCTACCGATGAGGTATTGACCATAGATGGTGCCCCCTTGATTTTTACTTTCAAGACAGAGCAAATCGGACAGTTATTCAAGGTCAATGCTAAAATCGAAGTCAGGCAGCCTTTGATCTCTTCGGAGCAGTATGTGGATTTGAAGTTTCTGATGGAAAGTATTGCCAATAAGCTAAATACTCCGGTGATTTTGAAAAAGACTGCCAAGCCCAACCCGTGAATCATTCCAAAAGTAAAGGGACCTATTTGGTAGAGGAGAAGATCAATAATTGGCTAAACACCTGTAACTTTCCGACCTACCAGAGCCCCCTTTATATGGCAAATTATCTTCATGGTTTTATTCCCGAAGAGCAGCAGCGGCTGATCGATCAGGCGGGTTTTTTGGCACCTAAGATCTTCAAAAAGATTGATTTTTCGGGATGTAAGCACCTGCTGGAGATTGGTTCCGGAGTTGGGGCTCAAACACAAGTTTTGCTTAGTCTTTTTCCTCAGCTGAAAATCACCTGTGTAGATTATTCTGAGGCTCAAGTAGATAAGGCCAAGGAGAATCTTAGAGGATTTGAGGATAGGGTCACCTTTTCAGTTCAGAATGCGATGGATTTGGATCTGGATCAAAAATTTGACTCCGTATACATTTGTTGGGTTCTTGAGCATATTGCGGAGCCCAGGATAGTATTGGAGAAAGTACAGAGACATCTTTTGCCTGGAGCTAAAGTTTTTCTGACAGAGGTATTTAATTCCACCCATTACACCTTTCCAAGCCTGCCGTTCGCCCAGAAATATTATAAGGCCTACAATGATTTTCAGAGTCGGATCGGTGGGCATCCCAACATCGGAGCAAGTCTTGGTAATCTCCTTCAGCAGGCGGGATTTACCCAAATTTCGCATTGGTTAGGCGGGTTCCACTTAGATCAAACCCACCCAGAAGAGCTGAAGGCTATGGTTTCTTTTTGGGTGAAATTGATGAAAAGCGGTGCTGGACATTTGATTCAAGCAGGCCTGATTACAGAAGAGGAGGTGAGGAAAATGGAAGAAGAATACCAAAAATTACCTGCCAATGAAAATGCCGTTTTTTTTATTCAATTTGTTCAGGCATTTGCTACTGTCTGATTCTCTATGAAAATAATTCGTTGGATCTTTCGCTTCATTTGGAAATTAACCCTCTGGTTTTTTGGGCTTTCCATCGGATTGGTAATTCTGTACCGATTTGTCCCAATTCCAATTACCCCTTTGATGGTGATTCGGCTTTTTGAGCAGGCGACCGATTCAAAAAGAGAAATGAGATTGTATAAAGATTGGGAGCCTATTTCTTCCATTTCCCGCCATGTTCCCCAAGCGGTGGTTGCCGCAGAAGATCAAAAATTCCCGCATCATAACGGCTTTGATTTTGAAGCTATGGAGAAAGCATGGGAAGGAAATAAAAAGGGAAAAAGAATCAAGGGAGCAAGTACCATTACCCAGCAGACTGTGAAGAATGCTTTTCTATGGCCAAACAGGAGCTATATCCGAAAAGGGCTGGAGGCCTATTTTACTGTTTTGGTTGAGTTCATTTGGGGGAAAGAAAGAATTATGGAAGTCTATCTGAACATCATAGAGATGGGAGATGGGATCTATGGCATCGAGGCGGCGGCTCAGCATTATTACAAGATACCTGCTGAAAAAGTCAACCGCAGTCAGGCAGCTTTGATCGCGGCAGTGCTTCCCAATCCTCTTCGATGGAACCCTACCAGGCCCACAGCTTACATCAAAGGAAGGCAGTCCTGGATCTTGAGGCAAATGAACAATCTTGAACCGGTAGGCTACGGAAAATAAAGTTGTATTTTTACCATTAAGATTGAATTATTCCGGAAATCTACAAAGCAGTTAGTCGAGGCATGGAGCTTTTTTGTTTTTCCAAATAGCCTCTGTCCTTTCAACCGAATTTTATTTTAAATCCCAATCTTTTCAAGGCGAAATTGAGGTATCTTTTTTCTGGCAAAAATTGTTTGGGACTTTTTCAAAAATTGCCTCTAAGTGCTCTGAGAGGCATAAAAAAAAAGCAAGAAAAATTTATCCACAAATTCAATTATTTATCCACACACCTACATCAAATAAGTGTAACTAATTGAAAACAAGTATATTAAAAATTAAAATGAGAGCCCATTTTGTGGATAAAGTTTGCTAATTAAAAAATATACCCTTCCATTTTTAATGGAAAAGTGGATAAATTCAAAATCCAAATAATATTCTAAATCACCCTAAATCCTGCTTTTGTTTCAGCAATCTTTTTCGATAGGCGTTGAAAATTCTGGACTTGGAAACAAAGCCAATGTAGCGTTCTTCCTCCAGAACTGGGAGGTTCCATGCCCCGGAGCGTTCAAACTTTTCCATGGCGGTTTGCATATTTTCAGTAATGGATAGGACTTCCGGGGGACTATGCATAAGTTGCTTGACCAATAGACTTTGTTGTTTTTCAGGATCAAACATGATATCCCTGATATCATCCAGAGTGATGATTCCCAAGAGTCGCTTCTGGTCGTCGACTACGGGAAAGATATTTCTTTTGGATACTTTGACCAAGTTGATCAGATCCAGCAGCTTGGCTTCATGGTGAATGGGCAAAAGGTCCCGTTCAATTACATGAGATAGGGTGATTGTATCCAAGAGCTCCTGATCCTTGGATTCTGGGAGAGATTTGCCTTGATCTCGGAGTTGAAGTTTGTATAAGCTGTCTTTTTGAAAATAGGTAGTCGTAGTAAAAGAAATAGCCGAGACAAACATCAGTGGAATAAACAGCTCATAGCCTCCTGTAATCTCAGCAATGAGGAATATCGCAGAGAGCGGAGAATGCTGGACTCCGGCCATGACCCCACACATGGCCACCAGCGTGAAATGAGCCAAAGGCAGCTCGATGTGAAAATCCACCATGTTTTTGGTGTAGGCGAAAACAAACCCCAATATGCCTCCCACATAGAGTGAAGGAGCGAAGATTCCCCCACTACCTCCTGCCCCGAGTGTGATGGCAGAGGCGATTGGCTTGAGTAAAATAATCATGACCAAAAAGCCGATAATCAAAAGCGGGTTTTCAAAGGAAGAAAAGAAAGGGCTTTTTTCAAGGATTTGAGCTGATTTCCCTTCAATGAGCAGGTTTAGCGTCTCGTATCCTTCCCCATAGATCGGGGGAAAGAAGAAAACGATGAAGCCCAGGAATGCCCCACCATAAAGCAAGCGCATCCATTGGTCATTGAGGTCCTCCATTGCCCGCTCGGTTTTTCGCACCATTCGGGAGAAATAAAGCGAAACGAGTCCGCAGCCAATACCCAAAAGGAAATAATAAGGCATGTGGCTTGCACTGAAAGAATCGGTCAGGTTGAATTTGAATAAGGATTCTTTGCCCATGAGAACCATAGAGGTCAGAGAACCCATCACAGAAGCAATGAGGAGCGGGATAAAGCTTGCCGAGCTGATTTCCAAAAGGATTACTTCAACAGCAAAAATCACAGCCCCAATTGGAGCGCCGAAGATGGCTGAGATAGCTCCTGCAGCCCCACATCCTATCAGTAATGCCCTTTTTTTAGCATTGAGGTGCATCAGCATGCCCACATTTGATCCGATCGCCGAGCCTGTCACTACCATGGGTGCTTCCAATCCAACAGAGCCCCCAAAGCCAACAGTCAGGGCAGAGGTAATCACCCGGCTGTACATCTTCACCCGGGGAATCAGGGCCGAGTTTTTGGAAATATTAAATAGCACATCAGGGATGCCATGTCCTCCTACATCTTTGAGAAGATACTTGCCGGCAAAATAAGCGACGCCTATCCCGATCAGGGGATAGAGGATATAGAGAAAATTGGCATATTCCGTATAAAAATCCTCAGTAAGGAACTTCTGAATCGCATGCACAGCCTCCTTAAGAATCACAGCGGCGATTCCTGACAAAATCCCAATCAGACCACTAAGAATAAGCACAAAGGCCTGATTGCTCATGTGCTTGAGCCTCCATACCAGTAGTCTTGTTATGAGATCAGTTTTTGCCAAGTCAGATTTAGTTTATTACTAAGTTTTAGGTTAGTCGGCCAATTGATCATCCAATGCCAAAATGCATTTGAGTATCAGATTGGTCGCATTGATGTAGAATTCTTCCTGAATATTCTTGTATTCATCTGAAGGACGATGATAATCCTCGTGATCCTCCACTCCAAAATAGATATGGGGAACTTTCTTCTCAAAAAAAGCGCCATGATCGGAGGCTTGAGTCCAATCTTCTCTTCCTGTGCCTGGCTCGTCATGTCCGAATTTCAGGGTTGGAGAAAGAGCCGCAGTGGCTTGTTCCAATATAGGTCTGAGTTGAGGATTATGGTAGGTTCCGGAAGCATAAATTTCATTTTTGTCATTTCTGGAAATCATATCCATATTGATATTAACCACGATCTGGTCCAGAGGATAGGGGAAGTCCCTGACCAAAGCTTTGGCGCCCTGAAGCCCCATCTCTTCAGCATCCAGGGCGGCAAACATTATTGCATGTTTGGGGCGATTTTTGGAGAAATAGTCTGCCAGTGCCATCAGGGCTGCAGTTCCGGAGGCATTGTCGTCAGTACCGTTGTAAATGGAATCTCCGTTGGCATCCGGTCTGCCTACACCCACATGGTCATAGTGAGCGGTGATCACGATCACTTTTTTGGACTCACTTCCCGGGATGAATGCCACCAAATTAGCCGCGTCCTCATAAGTTTTCTTTTCGCGTCGGTTTTCGAAAGAAAATCGCTGAATAAAATCCGGATAAATAGGCTCCGCGAGAGCTAGACTTTTATAGTGCTCCAAAATGTACTTTTGGGCTTCTAGATTCCCTGTAGTCAGGGGTTTTCTACCCTGAAGCTCATCAGAGGAGAGGTATCGGAGATGGCTGAGAAGTTGCTCGGAATCTACTTTTTGGGAAAGAACTGGAAAAGTCAGCGATAGGAAGGAAATAAAAAGAAGAAGTTTCAGGTTTTTTTTCTGCATCTGGCGATATGTTGTGCGTTATGTATATTCGTAAAAATACTAAGCTAAAAATCTCTGCCACCTGATTCAATGAAATATATCGGCTCTTTTCTCTTGTTTTTTACTTTTTCGATTGCTGGATTTTCTCAGGGAGCCTTACCCGAGAGTTTTTTCAACGGGAAATCTGTCGTCGTTGTATCTACCGATCCTGGTTCTAGGCCAGTTTTGTCTTGGAAGGAGCTGGCAGACAGCGTTCATGTGCATTTGGTAGAAGCGGGAGGAGATCCTATTGCCTATTTTGAATTAGAGCAGGTGGTGCTTTCGGAGGCTCGGCAGGCAGATTACGCTCGCGCCTTTCAGCAGCGTCAGGTGAAGAATGTCATATTGGTGACGCGTCAGAAGCAAATGCTGAGCATTCATATTGGCCCTTTTAGCGGTGATGGAAAAATCATCCCCACCACAGGGCTCTATGGTGTATCCGGGAAGGATTGGAATGAAGCAGGAAATCAGCTGGCCGAAGTGGCAAAAGGTACTAATTCAAAAAACTACTTGGTTTTGGATGTGGCAGAATTTCCCCAGATCAGCACTCAGGAGACTGCCCAGTCAGTTCAGCGATTCCTACCCCGGAATCCGCTCAATCTGGAGGTTTTCAAATTGGGAATTCCTTTGGAGGGCTCCTCTGCCGAGACGGGCTTGATGAGCTATTTTCGATATGATCTTTTGGGAAAAAGCCAGGAAGCCATACTCGCCGAGCAGGCAGCCCAGAAAAATCAGATTCAGTCGATATTTGAAAACCTGTATCCCAATCAAATCGAATGGCTGACTGAGGCCAAAACCAATCAGGAGTTGATCCGCGATCGAGTCCAGTTCTTGCTGGTAAGAGTAGAAGGTAGGCAAGCAGATTTGATGGAAAGTATGGGTTTGGAGCCTTTGGGTGGAGAAGAAGGTGCAAAAACCGTGGTAAAATATTACATCAAGTTTTTGGTCAGAGATGAGCTTTACATTGGACCGGAGTGGGATGCCGATCCGGATTGGAAAGTGGCATTGACCCAATTCCTAAGAAATCTCCAAAAACCTGCATGAAAAAAGCCTCCCGAGGGAGGCTTTAGAGTAAAATTGACTTTGGGGTGATTAAAGCAACTTTTACTGAAAATAGTGGTAAAAAGCAGAAATCTTAATATCAATCGCTTATTTCTTAAAAGAAGAGATTAATCTTCACTTTTGCAATTATTTTTAAAAATTTCTAAATAAAATCTTAATACTCGATTTTATTAATCATTTCCCGGCCATTAATAAATATTTTCATTAAGGAATGGAATCAAGGCCAGGATAATGGCCTGCTCGTAATAAGCCGATCTGTTGACCACTCCTTTGGTAAGAATCCCGACGGATCCTCCACTTTGTTTGGAGTTTTCTTTTTCAAAGATCAAATCATCTGCCTTTCCCAATTCCATCCCGTCTTTGACCAAGTCTGCCACTTTTTTGGGTAGATAAAAACAGCCGGTTTTAGCCTGTCCTTTTCTTCCATTTTTCCCAAGAATATAAATCCAGGCAAAGGCAAACATCCCATAAGCATCTTCATCTACTCCTCCTTCGATGCCAACCCAAAAATTTGCCTCAGGAAATACATCACGGGAGTTTTGAGCTCGGTTTTTTGCTCCTAATAGAGTTTGTTCATCACCCATAGGCTGATCTGGTACGCCGGAGAAAGCATGGATTCCCTCTACCAGAAAGGAACGATTGAATGCTTGGGTGAAAGCATCTTCAGTACAGGAAATCTTTACTGGGTTTTTGCTTCCTACCAAAACCAAAAGTTTTTCGGAAGGCTTTAGATTTTCTCTTCTTTTAAACTGCATGAATAAAGGCCAGTATATGATTTAGGCCATATTGGTGAATACCTGGTTTACATCATCGTCTTCTTCCAGACGGTCGATCAGCTTATTGATGACCTCTTCTTGCTCTTCGGTAAGTTCGGTGAGTGTGGTTGGGAATCGTTGGAAATCCGCTGAGATGATTTCAATTCCTTTGTCTTCCAAGGCCTTTTGCATGGCGCCGAAGTCTTCAAATTCAGTGTAGACGAACAGTTCTCCTTCGTTTTCGTCAATATCGGTCAGGCCAAAGTCGATCAGTTCCAACTCCAACTCCTCCATATCATAGTCGCCCTTGGCAAAACGGAAAACTGCCTTTCGGTCAAACATGAAGCTTACAGAACCAGATGTGCCTAAAGAACCACCGGCTTTGGTGAAGTAGGACCTTACATTAGCTACCGTGCGGTTGGTATTGTCTGTAGAAGTTTCTACAATAACTGCGATACCATAGGGACCATAGCCCTCATAAACAATCTCTTCGTAGTCTTTTTCATCCTTATTTGATGCTCGCTTTATGGCAGCTTCAATCCGGTCCTTGGGCATTTGTGCACCCTTGGCATTTTGAATTACTGTTCTCAGCTTGGCATTGGTCGTGGGGTCGGGTCCTCCAGCTTTGACAGCCATTACGATCTCTTTTCCCAGTCGGGTAAATACCTTGGACATCTTGTCCCATCTTTTGAACTTCCGTTCTTTCCTGAATTCAAATGCTCTTCCCATGGATTTTCATTTTAGAGGTGGGCAAAAATAACAATTCTTTTCACTTGGGGGAAAAAGGAAAAGTATTGAAGAAAAAAGAAAAGCAGGCCCATATCTTCAGTCTTGCTCTGCAAAAATTCGTGTAAGGACTAGAACCTATCCCTATCTCTATGTCATCTGCCTCTTTTCCCATACCCAATCTTCCTAAATTGGACCTGCCTAAAGTGGTCATTGTCGGGGCTGGATTTGCCGGCCTTAAACTTGCCCGAAGCTTGAAGGGTGGACCTTTTCAGGTTATTTTACTCGACAAAAACAATTTTCATCAGTTTCAACCGCTTTTTTATCAGGTGGCTACTGCAGGCCTTGAGCCTTCTGCCATTTCATTTCCTATTCGGAAGATTTTTCAGTCTACCCGAAATGTCACCTTCCGTATGGCTGAGGTCCTGAGTGTGGACCAAAAGCAAAACCGACTCTTCACAGACATTGGCTATGTTGATTACGATTTTCTTGTGCTCTCCATGGGTGCAGATACCAATTATTTTGGGGCAAAAAACATCGAATACTTTGCCTCCCCGATGAAAACCGTCTCAGAGGCCCTATATATTCGGAATAAAATCATCTCCAACTATGAGCGTGCCATCTCTATCGAAAAAGTAGAGGAGAGAAAAACCCTCATGAATGTGGTCATTGTCGGAGGTGGGCCTACCGGAGTAGAGCTTGCAGGAGCTATGGCCGAGCTGAGAAATAATGTATTTCCGAAGGACTACCCTGAGCTCAGCTTCAAAAACATGAAGGTGGTCTTGATCGAAGCAGGTCCCAGCCTGCTGGGTGCGATGAGTCGGGAGTCTCAGAGTCATGCATTGCAGTATCTTCAGCAATTAGGGGTGGAGGTTTACCTCAGTACCCGGGTTTTGGATTACGACGGAAAGGAAGTTCAGATCGAAGGAAAGGAACCCATCAAAACCGAAACGCTGCTGTGGGCAGCCGGAATCAAACCCAATGCAATTGAAGGGTTCCATCCAGAGCAGTACTCCGGTAATCGGCGAATGCTGGTCAATGCGTACAATCAGCTGATCGGCTCGGAAAGAATTTTCGTATTGGGGGATCAGTGTCTAATGGCCGTAGAAAGTCAACCTAAAGGTCATCCTCAGGTTGCACAGGTCGCTATACAACAAGCCAAAAACCTATCAATCAATCTCAAAAATACCATCACAGGCAAGCCACTCATACCTTTCCAATACAAAAACCTGGGCTCCATGGCGACGGTGGGAAGAAAATTGGCTGTGGTGGATTTGCCTTTCGTGAAGTTTCAGGGAGTCTTGGCTTGGTTGACTTGGTTGTTTGTGCATTTGATGGCTATTCTGGGAGTGAAAAACAAGCTGTTTATCTTCTTGGATTGGTCTTGGAACTACCTGAGCTTCGATCCAAGTCTCCGCTTACTCATCAAACCCAAATACGTCAGAGCGTCAGAAAGAAAGGGCTTGATTGAGGAAAAATCAATCAATTAGCATTTGTTAACAATTGGCCAAAATTCAGGATTAAACCTCAGTCCAGCTGCAAGGTCTAAATCCTGAAACAAAACCAATAACAACATGAAAAAGTGGATCATCGGTGCAGCTCTTTTGGTATTTACCAGTCTAAGTGTGGCTGCCCAAGAAGGAAAAAGAACTCCTCCAAGTCCTGAGGAAAGAGCTCAGAAAATGACCGATCGAATGGCTGAAAAACTTTCACTATCTGAAGCTCAGAAAACTGAAATCTATTCCATCAACTTGGAAAATGCCAAAAAGAGGCAAGAAGAAATGGAGGCCAAAAAGGCTGAGTCGGCCGACCGAAGAGCAGAAATGAAAGCTCAGGATGAAAGAATCAAACAAGTACTCACAGAAGATCAGCGAAAGGCTTGGGAAGAATTGAAAGAAGAAAATCGAAGCAGAAGGAGACCTGAAGGGCAGATTCACGACAGGGGAGAAATTCGAAGAGGTCCTCGGGGAGGAAACTAAAAATGATGAAAGCCGCCTCAAGGGCGGCTTTCTTTATCACAGGGAGTCAACTAAACAGGATACTCTAAATACAATCCCCCACTGCACAAATCAGCGAGGATCCTAACCTGCGATATGCTCGTCAACTTGGAAATAGGATTCGTCCTTTCTCGGTAGGCTGGAGCTGCCCATCAGGTATTCATCCACCTTGACTGCAGCCTCCCTTCCTTCAGAAATTGCCCATACCACCAAAGACTGTCCTCTTCTCATATCTCCTGCCAGAAACACTTTCGAATTGGTACTTTGATAGTTTTTAGATTTGGGAAGGGTTTGATTTTCGATTTTTTCTACTCCAAAAGCTTCTAAAAGGCCATTTTGAGCAGGGCCCAAATATCCGATAGCAATGAAGGCTAAATCACAGGGGATAATTCTCTCCGAACCTTGAATCTCTACAAAGGTCATTCTGCCTCCTTTTTCTATCCACTCGATATCAGCGACTTTGAGCCCGGTGACCTCTCCTTTTTCGTTTCCGATAAATTCCTTGGTCAAAACAGAGAAAATACGCTCTGCTCCTTCCTCATGAGAACTCGAGGTTTTCAAAGTCATTGGCCATTCTGGCCAAGGATTTAACTCTGTACGCGCCTTTGGTGGCTTGGGTAAAAGTTCCAACTGGGTGACTGAAGCTGCTCCATGACGATTGGAAGTACCAATGCAATCGCTACCGGTATCTCCTCCTCCAATGACCAAAACATGCTTTCCCTTGGCTTGAATGGGGTTTTCGGGGATTTCCCCTCCAATCACCTGATTCTGTTTGCCCAGAAATTCCATGGCAAAGTGCACTCCTTTCAACTGGTCTCCCTGAATATTCAAAGCCCTGGGTTGAGTTGCTCCGGTAGCCAACACCACCGCATCAAAGTTTTTCAGGATGTTTTCTGCTTTGACGTTGAATCCAATTTCAGTTTGAGTAGAGAAGATGACTCCTTCTTTTTCCATAATCTCAATACGGCGGTCGATCACCCATTTCTCCAATTTGAAATCAGGGATGCCGTAGCGAAGAAGTCCACCTACTTTGGCGTCTTTTTCGAAAAGAGTCACCTCATGTCCTGCCTGATTGAGCTGGTCTGCTGCTGCTAATCCTGCTGGGCCAGAGCCAATGACAGCCACTTTTTTCCCGGTTCTTACTGCTGGGGGATTAGCCAGAATCAAACCCAGTTCATAGGCCTTTTCGGCAATGTTTTTCTCGATTAGCTCGATGGCTACCGGGTCTTTGTTAATCCCAAGCACACAGCTGGCCTCGCAAGGGGCAGGACAGATTCTTCCGGTAAATTCAGGGAAGTTGTTCGTGCTTTTCAAAATTTGAATTGCCTGTTCCCACTCCTGCTGATACACCGCGTCGTTGAATTCAGGGATTACATTCCCCAAAGGACACCCATGATGGCAAAATGGAACCCCACAGTCCATGCATCGGGCGGCTTGGTGGTTAAGTTTCTCCCCGGAAAAGGGCTCGTATATTTCCTTGTAATCACCGATCCGCTCTTGAGGATCCCGTGATACAGGTGTTTCTCTTTTAAATTGGATAAATCCTTCTTTCGCTCCCATCTTAAACCAATGATTTTGCTTGTTCTTCTGCTCTTTTCTGTAATACCGCTTTGTAATCTCTAGGAATCACCTTGATAAAGAGATCCTGCACAGACTCCCAATTGTCGAGGAATTTCTGACCTAGTTTACTGTTGGTCAGCTTGACATGCCTCTTGAGGTAAATCTTCATGGTGGAGAGGTCTTCCTCATCCATCAAGTCCAGATCCACCATTTCGGTGTTGATCTCAGTGATGTATTCTTTGAGAATGTAGGCGATTCCACCGCTCATCCCCGCGGCGAAATTGCGGCCGATCTCTCCGAGATTGATGACCAATCCTCCGGTCATATATTCGCATCCATGGTCACCGATACCCTCGATCACTGCTTTTACTCCGGAGTTTCTTACGCAGAATCGTTCACCCCCTTTTCCGTTGATATAGCTTTCACCGGAAGTAGCTCCATAGAAAGCCACATTTCCGATGATGATATTTTCTTCGGCTGCAAACCGGGCATTTCGACTAGGATACACGATAAGTTTTCCTCCGGAAAGTCCTTTTCCAAAATAGTCATTGGCTTCTCCTTCCAATTCAAAATTGACTCCCTTGGCCAAGAATCCTCCAAAGGTCTGTCCAGCAGAGCCGGAAAACTTGTAATGAATGGTGTCTTCGGGCAAGCCCACTCCTCCGTAGATTTTGGAGATTTCGTTAGATAGCATGGCTCCAACTGATCGGTCCGTGTTTTTGATCTGAAAGTTGGATTCTACCTGAATGGCTTGCTCCAATGCCGGGGTGGCAACTTGAATAAGCTGTCGGTCCAGAACTTGGTTGAGTTCAAATTCCTGATCGATCTGCTTGTGGATACCCACATGGTCGGGTACTTCCACTCGGTGGAAAATAGGGGAAAGGTCCACCTTGTCCCATTTCCAGTGATTAAGATGCCCTGTGGACTGAAGCACGTGGCTTTGGCCGACCATCTCGTCAATGGTACGGAACCCAAGAGAGGCCATGATTTCCCGAAGGTCTTGAGCCAAGAATCGGAAATAATTGACCACATGGTCGGGATCCCCGGTGAAGAGTCTTCTTAAATCTGGATTCTGAGTGGCAATCCCCACGGGACAGGTATTCAGATGACATTTTCTCATCATGATGCATCCCTCTACTACCAAGGCACCGGTGGCTACTCCCCATTCTTCCGCTCCCAAAAGAGTAGCAATAGCAATGTCCCTTCCGGTTCGGATTTGTCCGTCAGTCTGAAGGACAACTCGGCTTCGGAGGTTATTTTTGACCAAAGTCTGATGAGCTTCTGAAAGGCCCAATTCCCAAGGAAGACCTGCGTGACGGATAGAGCTGAGCGGAGAGGCTCCTGTGCCTCCATCGGCGCCTGAGATTAGAATGACATCTGCCATGGCTTTGGCCACACCTGCAGCTACTGTGCCCACTCCTGCCTGAGATACCAGTTTTACATTGATTCTAGCCTGACGATTGGCATTTTTCAGGTCAAAAATCAATTGAGCCAGGTCCTCAATGGAGTAAATGTCGTGATGTGGAGGAGGGGAAATCAGCCCGACTCCCGGGGTAGAATGCCGTACTCTTCCGATCCATTCGTCTACTTTATGACCCGGCAGCTGTCCGCCTTCTCCCGGCTTGGCCCCCTGAGCCATTTTGATCTGGATTTCTTCGGCATTGCTGAGGTAGTGAGAAGTCACCCCAAATCGACCGGAAGCCACCTGCTTGATGGCTGAACGCTCCCAGTCTCCATTTTCTTTTCTCTGATACCGAATTTCGTCTTCCCCTCCCTCTCCGGAATTACTCTTAGCACCAATGCGGTTCATAGCAATGGCCAAGGTGGTGTGTGCCTCATGAGAAATAGAGCCGAAGGACATGGCTCCGGTGGCAAATCGCTTGAGTATATTCTCCTCAGGCTCTACCTCATCCAATGGAATGCTGATTCTTTTTTTGAATTCGAACAGTCCTCGGAGAGTCAGTGCGTCTGTAGTTTGCTCATTGATTTTGGAGGCAAACTTTTTATAAAGTTCGTAGTCGCCTAATCGGGTGGATTTCTGAAGGAGATGGATGGTTTCGGGATTGAACATGTGCTTCTCTCCCCGTCTTTTCCACTGATAGACTCCACCTGTCTCCAAAACAGGGCTATGGGTCTCGTAAGCAGCTCTGTGTCTTGCCAAAACTTCCTCTGCCAATTCATCAAAAGAAACCCCACTGATACGGGATATGGTACCGGTAAAACAACGGTCAATCACCTCAGGCCCCAAACCAATGGCCTCAAAAATCTGAGAACCCTGATAGGACTGAAGAGTGGAGATTCCCATTTTGGAAAGGACTTTGAGCAAACCCTTTCCGATTGCCGCCTGATAGTTGGCAAAAAGAGTCTTTTGATCTTTCACTTTTGGCAGCTGACCGCTTTCCATGAGTTGGAGAAGGGATTCCAAGGCTAGGTAGGGGTTGATTGCAGATACACCATAGCCTATGGCAGTGGCGAAATGATGGACTTCCCGGATATCCCCGGATTCCAATACCAATCCTGCGCGGGTTCGGATTTTCTTTCTGACCAAATGCTGATGAACTGCCCCGATTGCCAAAAGAGAGGGAATGGGTGCCCAGTCCTCAGAACTTTTCCTGTCGGAAATGATCAAGACGTTTTTCCCCTCATGGATCGCATCCTCAGCTTCCTGACATAGCTTATCTATGGCCTCCAAAAGTCTGCCTGGCTGATGGTCTGCTCTGAAATGACCAAAAAGCCGCTGAGATCGGTAGCCCAAGTGTTCCATCAGGGTGATTTTCTCCAAATCTTCATTAAGCAAAACCGGCTGTGAAATATGAATCTGCTTGGTATGCTCAGGAGATTCTTCGAGAATGTTATGACCTTCACCGATTCGGGTGAAAAGGGACATGACCAGTCGTTCCCGGATAGGATCAATAGGTGGGTTGCTGACTTGTGCAAAAAGCTGCTTGAAATAGTTGGAGATGTGCTGGCTTTGCTTGGAAAGGACAGCAAGCGGTGTGTCCGCACCCATGGATCCAACCGGTTCGTAGCCAGTGTCCCCCATGGGACTTAGGATCACTTTAAGCTCCTCAGAAGTATATCCGAATACGGTCTGACACTTTTTAAGCTTATCATTTTGGTAAGGAAAAGCCATTTCTTCCGGATCCGGCACAAAGCGTAGCTTGGTCCGCTTCTCATTGACCCATTTTTCATAGGGCTGCTGTCGGCAGATTTCCCCTTTCACTTCTTCATCAAACAATACTCTTCCTTTTTCCAAGTCAGCCCAAATCATTTTCCCTGGACTTATTCGGCCCTTTTCGGTGATAGTGGCTTCCCGGATAGGAAGTGCACCGGCTTCCGAAGAAAGAACGAGTCTCTGATCACGGGTGATGAAATAGCGAAGAGGCCGCAGTCCATTTCGGTCCAAAGTGGCTCCTACGGACTTTCCATCGGTAAAAAGCAGTGCTGCGGGACCATCCCAAGGCTCCACCAAGGAGGCATGAAACTTATAGAACGCCTTTCTTTCCCGATCCATCACTTCGTTGTCCTGCCAGGCTTCTGGCACGAGCATCATCATGGAGTGGGGAAGGGACCGTCCGCTTAGAGTGAGAAGCTCCACCATGGCATCCAAATTGGCGGAGTCAGAATTGTGCTTGTCCGTGATTGGCAATAGCATGGCCAATTCCTCCTCGGTGAAAAACTTGGATTTCATCAAGGCCTCTTTGGACTTCATTTTGTTCAAATTACCCCGGATGGTGTTGATTTCCCCGTTGTGTGACAAGAAGCGGAAAGGCTGCGCAAGTCTCCAATTAGGGAAGGTGTTGGTAGAAAACCGGGAGTGAACGATTGCAAAAGCAGATTCGATCCTTGGGTTTTGCAGGTCCTTATAGAACGGTAATACTTGATCGGTTCTGAGCTGACCTTTATATATCAAGGTGCGGCTGCTCAAGCTCGCAAAATAAAAGGAGCGATTGACCCCCGGTATCTTGGAGTTGATCTCGGAAGTGGCGTAGTTTCTCAATATATAAAGCTTGCGCTCTAGCTCAATATCTCTAAGGCCGTCCTTATGCCTTACAAAAAGCTGCTCAATATTGGGCATCACATCCAATGCTCCTGAGCCGGGTACGGTTTCATCGACAGGCACAGTTCGATAACCGATCAATTCAAACCCCAACTGATCGATCAGTTGATTCAAAAGCTCTTTTGATTTGAGGAATAGCTGTTTGTTTTTTGGGAAAAAGGTCATCCCTACTCCATAGGAGCCGGGTTCGGGAAGGTTGATTTCCGTTCTGGCAGTGACATCTTTCAAAAATTCATGTGGGACTTGGATGGAAATCCCCGCTCCGTCTCCTGTTTTGGGATCTGATCCTCGCCCTCCTCGATGCTCCATATTGCTAAGCATATATAGTGCATCGCTGATTGTCTCATGAGTAGGAGTATTGCTCAAATCCACCACTGCACCAATGCCGCATGAGTCATGCTCAAATTCCGGCCGATACATTCCTTGCTGCATTATTTTCTAGGTTTTTATAGGTTCAAAATTTCCAAAAATTACAAAAAAAATTCCCTTTGTTAAAATTTAAGCAATGATTGGGCTTTGTAAATGAAGGATTATTGACTAATAATTGGATTGTTTGATTTTTTAATAATCTTAAAATGGGAATAAATTTTCGCCAATTTTTCAAGAAAAGATGTAATTAACCTCCAACTAGGCTTTCAAATCCTGTCATTTAGCATTGAAAAATTGAGATTTTTCGAAAAATGGTTTTGTTCAAAAAAAATTCTTGAACCATAAATTTTTTTCTACTCCCATTTGCCACTTGGATGATATAAATCCTCATGGGATAGACATAATTCAGAATAAAAATTGGTGAATGATCAGTCTATAAAAATTAGGTAAATTGACTTTCATCTCCTTTCAATGCCAAACTTCTGTTTTTCTGGAGAAGAAATGGGGATTTGGGGAAATGAATGGTATAATCTTTAAAAAATCGGCTATCGTAACTGATGAAGAGATAAAGACGATAGCCAGACCTTAGGCAAAGAAAATTCTGTTTATAGGAAAGTAAGGCGGAGTTTACAGGACATGGATTAATCCATGAATTTGTCGTCCTCTTTATTCCCGTGATTTTTCATATGGACTTTTACCTTTTTGATCTTTCTGGCATCCACGGCGAGAACGGTAAATTCAAAATCTAGGTAATTGATTTTTGTGCCGTTTTTCGGAAGTTTGGAGTTGATCTCCAATAGCAGTCCACCCAGAGACTCGCTTTCCCCTTTAACTTCGTCAAATATCTGAGAATCTACCTCCAGCTTTTTACAAAAATCATTGAGGGACACTTTACCTTCAAAAACAAAAGTGTCCTGATCTATTTCTTGGAAAAAGAAATCTTCGGCGTCGTCAAACTCGTCATTGATTTCTCCGATGATTTCCTCGATCAAATCCTCCAAAGTCACCAAGCCAGAAGTGCCCCCGTATTCATCTACCACAATCGCCATATGCACCCTCATTTTCTGAAAATCCTTGAGAAGGGCATCTACTTTTTTGTTTTCAGGGATAAAGAAGCATTTCCGGGTGAGTGATTTCCAGTCAAAGTTTTCATCCTTTTCTATGTGAGGAAGAAGATCTTTGATATAAAGTACGCCAAGGATATTATCTATCGTCTCTTCATAGACAGGAATTCTGGAATAGCCGCTTTTGTTGATCCGGTCCATGAGTTGGTGAAAGTCCATTTCCACATCTATCGCAGTGATTTCCAGTCGGCTTTTCATCACTTGCTTGACGGACAAGGTTCCAAAGTTTACGATCCCCCTCAGGATTTCTTTTTCTTCTTCAGGCGTGTCTTCGGTAGTGATTTCCAATGCTTGGTTTAGCTCATCTACAGAGAGAGAGTACCCTTTATGCTGTATTCTTTTTTCAATCAAATTGCCAAATCCAAGCAGTAGGTAGGAGAAAGGCTTCAGTACGGAGGTGAAAAAAGAAAGGATGGATGCCATAGCCATGGAAAACTGAAGTTTGGCCTGATTAGCATAGACTTTTGGTACGATCTCTCCAAAAAACACAATGGCAAAAGTGACACCTATGGTTTGAACCAAAAGAATTACTATTCCAGAGGCATCATTTCCAAAGATGGACCAGGTAAGGAAAGTCGTCAGGGTTACTATCCCAATATTGATCAGGTTGTTAAGTATGAGGATGGTGCTGAGCAGGGTTTTGGGATGGGCTAGCAGGGCACTGATTTTTCTTCCTTTTGTGGGGTTTGTTTCGCGTAGGTCTTCTATTTCATCATTGGTCAATGAAAAGAAGGCGACTTCAGAACCGGAAACCAAGGCGGAACAGATCAACAAAAAAATAAGAACTAACCCGTTGATCAGGAAATAGTTGGGAGAAAGCTCGACAATCTGTGCGATGACAAGATAACTCGGGTAGGGGTCGTCCATCGGGGATACTAAATGTTTTTGCAAAAATAAGTAATTCCTCCGAATGTAAAATCCGGAGGAATCGGTTGGTTTTTAGAATGGAAGATCATCATCTTCTATTTCCTTCATTTCCGGTGCAGGTTGGGCTGATTTAGCTGGAGCGGCTGCTTGGCTGGACATTTCATTGGATTGAGGCATTCCTCCTCCTCCTTCTGGTCTTCCTCCTAGCATGGTGAAGTTGAGGACTCGAATTCGGATTTTTTTTCGGTTTTGCCCTTGTTCGTCCTGCCACTTGTCCGACTTGATTTTGCCCTCTACGTAGATTTGTGAGCCTTTTTTCAGGTATTGTTCGGCAATTTTTGCTTGCTGATCCCAAAGCTCCAAATCGTGCCATTCGGTCTGTTCGACCCGATTACCACTTCGATCTTTGTATGCTTCAGTCGTTGCCAAACTGATGTTGGCTACCACTTTATCTCCTTCCAGATATTTGACTTCGGGGTCTGCCCCGAGATTTCCGATCAAAATTACTTTATTGACTCCAGCCATTTGTTCTTCTTTTTTTGGTTAAAAATGAATTTGAATTTACTTAAATCCCCTGATCGTTCAAAAAATTGACGATCAATTTGGGCTTGGCCAGTTCGTCAATTTCCTTTTCTGCGACGAGTAGATATCCTTCCTGTTCACACCACTGATATAGGTTGTGTCGCTTTTCCTCAGGAAACTCTATTTCTGTGAACTCTGCTTCCAGTCGCTGATGAGACAGCAAATGCTTGTAACTTTTGGGAATAAGTTTGCCAGCACTTATTTCTGGAGGGAGGTTTTTGGTTTTTTCCTGAAGGGGAAAATCATGCAATCCCTCCCAAATATCTCCCGAGCTTCTTTTGTTCCATACCCATTCGGTTCCGCATTTGATGACTAGGTAGTTTAGCTTTCGGTCCTTGATTTTGACTTTGTTGATTTTGACCGGAAGCTGATTGACCAGGCCGTGGGTATGAGCAAAACAGGTTTTTACAAGAGGACAGGTTTCGCAGGAAGGGTTTTTGGGTGTGCATTGTCGGGAGCCAAAGTCCATCATGGCCTGATTAAACTCAGCGGGATTGTCTTTTGGGATCAACTGATTGGCCAAGGCTTCAAATTCTTTTTTGGTCCTGGACGAGTTGATATCCGAGTCCAACCCAAAATATCTGGCGAGGACGCGAAATACATTCCCGTCGACTACTGCCTTTGCTTCCCCAAATGCAAAACTGGCTATTGCAGCCGCGGTATAGCTACCTACACCTTTTAATAGTAGGAGTTGCTCATAGGTCTGGGGAAATTCCCCACTATTTTCAAACCAAATCCATTTGGCGCAGGCGTGAAGATTTCTGGCCCGGGAATAATATCCAAGTCCCTGCCACAATCTGAGCACCTCCGATTCAGGAGCTTGTGCCAGGTCTTTCACTGTTGGGTATGCTTGGGAAAAGGCGTAATAGTACGGTAATCCCTGAGCGACTCTGGTCTGCTGTAAAATGATTTCTGAGAGCCAAATCAGGTAGGGATCGGTGGTTCCTCGCCAGGGAAGTTCTCTTGGGTTTTGTTTATACCAATGGATGATTTGATTGGGAAAAGCCTGAAATTCAGCAGATTTGGTATTCATTCGGTTTAAATATTTCTGATACAAACCAAGGTAATTTTTTTCAATTTGTTTTTTAATTGCTTTGGTTCTCGTACATTTGCAGTCCCAAAAACACTTGGTTAATAGGTTGTTAAGCTTATTTCATAATTTCTAAATTAAAATCACTGTGACTAAAGCAGAAGTAATTACCAAGATTTCCGATAAAACCGGGATCGCAAAGGACGATGTGACACAATCCATTGAAGCGTTCTTCAAAGTAGTAAAAGATTCCATGGCCGAGGGAGAAAATATCTACGTAAGAGGCTTTGGAAGTTTCATCAACAAGAAAAGAGCGAAGAAAATCGCCCGAAACATTTCTAAAAACACGGCAATCGTGATTGATGAGCACTACATCCCGGCTTTCAAGCCTTCAAAAGTGTTCATTGAGAAAATCAAAACCAGCAAAAAAATCAAGGAATTGGCTCCTCAGGACTAAGTCTGAGGCGACTTTGACATGAAAAAATCACAGCTCATTCTCATCTTAGCAGGAATTCTGGCAGTAGTGGGTCTTTACGCGCTTCCCAAAGTGGTGGTAGATAATGAGTCTACCGGAGCAAAGATGGAGGGCGCTGCAGAGGACTCAGAAGAGACCCAAGTCCAAGGAATTACCGAGCTTCATGAGAATGAGCTTTCTGCTGAAAACAGAACTCAGGCTGACCAACTCAAGCAGATGTATGCAAATGCAACTGAAAATGAAGAGAAAGTTGCTGCAGCTCAGGTTTTGGCAGAATTGTATAAAGGAGAAGGATTGTTTGACAGTGCAGCTTATTACTGGAGTGAAGCAGCTGATTTGTTGCCTGCTAACCTCTTTCTGGCTGAAGAGGCAGGTAAGGCAAACTATGAGGCTTTCAGTTTTGCTCTGGATAAAGCCAAAGTGGAAAAGCTGGCTGAAAAAACCAGAAATTACCTGGAAAAGGTATTGGCTAAGAATCCCTCCCGTCTGGATCTGAAGACAAAAATCGCGATGACCTATGTCTCCTCCTCCAATCCCATGCAGGGAATTAGTATGATGAGGGAAATATTGGAACAGGATCCTCAAAATGAGGATGGGTTATTCAACATGGGTATTCTCTCCATGCAGTCCGGACAGTACAATAAAGCAGTGGAGCGATTTGAAGAGCTGATCAAATATCACCCTGACAATTTGCAGGGGCAGTTTTATTTGGGAGTCAGCTATTTCGAATCCAAAGAAAAAAACAAAGCGAAAGCACAGTTTGAGGCAGTGAAGAACATGACCGAGGATCCGATGATTCTCAGCAGTATTCAGAGCTACCTTGACAGGCTATAAAATCAGTATTTCACATCTAAACCTTAAAGACTATGCCTTGCGGTAAAAAAAGAAAGAGACATAAGATTGCTACTCACAAGCGTAAGAAAAGACTGAGAAAAAACAGACACAAGAAGAAGTAATTGACTTCCGATTGCTTGTTTGAGTAATCATCAACGTTCATTTACATAGTAATAAACAGAGATTTTGAGTACGGAATTGTTAATCGATTCTGCTCAAAATGGAAGTCGAATAGCCCTACTGAATGATAAACAACTGGTCGAACTCCATTCCGAAGGAATGGAGAATCAGTTTAAAGTAGGTGACATTTATCTGGGTACTGTCCGAAAGATTGTCAATGGGCTGAATGCAGCCTTCATTGATGTCGGATACGAAAAAGATGCTTTTCTGCATTATCAAGACCTAGGCCCAAATGTCAACAGCCTGTTGAAGTTCACCAAAATGGTGAGAAACAATAACTACAACAGCTACCTGCTCAAGGGCTTTGACAATGAACCCGAAATAGAAAAAGTCGGAAAGATCGACAAGATTCTTTCCAAGACCAATCAAGTGCTGGTTCAGGTAGTCAAAGAACCGATATCTACAAAAGGCCCCCGACTATCCTGTGAGCTCTCTCTGCCCGGTCGTTATCTTGTACTGGTTCCTTTCTCAGATACTGTCAATGTGTCCAAGAAAATCAGAAGCAGCGAAGAGCGAAAAAGGCTACTCAGACTCATCAACTCCATCAAGCCTGCCAATTTCGGAGTAATCATCCGAACAGTGGCCGAAGGACAGTCCGTGACGGAACTCGACAAAGACCTTCGAAACCTTCTCACTACTTGGGAAGAAGGCATGAAGAAGCTGCTGAAAGCCAAAAGCCGGGACAAAATCATCGGAGAGATGAGTATGGCCTCCTCACTTATAAGAGACCTGCTCAATGAATCATTCGACGCAATCACCGTAGAAGAAGAATCTACCTACGATCAGATTAAATCCTACATCAGGACCATAGCGCCTGAAAAAGAAAAAATTGTCAAGCTTTACAACGGTAAAGCCAAGCTATTTGAAAGTTTTGGAATAGAGAAGCAAATCAAAAGCCTCTTTGGACAGACGGTGAGCCTTCCTCAGGGAGGGTATGTGATCATCGAGCATACAGAAGCCCTTCACGTCATTGACGTAAACAGCGGAAACAAGTCCAATCAGGAAAGCGATCAGGAATCGACTGCTTTAAAAACCAATTTGGTTGCTGCCAAGGAGATCGCCAGACAGCTTCGCCTCCGGGATATGGGAGGGATTATTGTGGTGGACTTCATAGACATGAAACGGGCCGAGAATAAAAAGGCCATCTATGAAGCCATGCAGCAAGAAATGAAGTCTGACCGGTCCAAGCATACCGTGTTGCCATTGAGCAAATTCGGATTGATGCAAATCACCCGGCAGCGGGTACGTCCTGAAGTAAACATTGTGACCAAAGAAGTCTGTCCAGCCTGTAATGGTACTGGAAAAATACAAGCTTCAATTTTGGTGGCAGATAAGCTTGAAAATGATCTCGAGCACATGGCCACCATCCAAAACGTGGAAAATATACACATTGGGTTGCATCCCTATCTGCACGCATACTTCACCAATGGCCTGATTAGCCGAAGGGTGAAGTGGTTTTTCAAGTACTACAAATGGATAAAACTGATCAAAGATTCTTCCCTACCTGTGACGGAATACAGATTCCTTGATGAATCTGGAGAAGAAATCGAACTAAAAACAAAAAGCGAGGCTGAATAAGCCCCGCTTTTTTTATGGGTTGATTTTTGAAAAGTCCAAAACAGCAAATGATACTAGATCATCCGTAGTCATTGTATGAAGGGTGACTACGTATCCCAAGGGAGTATTGAATCCATAGGAGTCCATCTCAGCTGGATTCAAATCCAATTCTGCCTCTTTGTTAAGATTGTAATCAAAAACGATTAATTTTTTTCTTTCCTGTTCAGGATTCTCAATTGTCGGTCCTTTCACTCTAACTCGTCGTATCACTTTTTGGGATTGAGTAGCAAGATCCAAGGCCTCGTATTTGCTACTCTCGTGGTTGGGTTGAAAAACGGTGTATTCTCCTCTCTGTGAAGTTGTTCCCTTTAAAAAGTTGAGCTTTTCTAGGGTACGACCCGGATGCCAAGTCTGTTTTTGGTCTTTTATCTTCAGAAGGGAATCGGAGATGGAAAAGGAAACCAAATGCTCATCGGTCCATTCATTGTAGATGTGACTAAACAGGCCCAATTGATCATCTTCCAAGAAGTTTAAGATTTCTTTTGGGTAGCTAAAGTGAAAATAATCAAACTGTTCCTTTTCGAGGTCGAATGTGATCCCCCATTTATCATAGTCAAAGAGCTCCTCTTTGAAAACGTAAGGCACATCCATGAAAAAAAGCTTTTCACCTGACTTTTGGATCCTATTAAAAAGGTAGGTTCCGTAATTGTGGTACAATCTCCCTTCAGGAACTTCAGGAAAATCCCATCTTTGGATTACTTTTCCCTTAAGATTTGCTTTTATAAGCTCCTTTTGCTGGGAAAGGAAATAAATGGAGTTCTGATCAATAAAGTCTCCAGTCACAAAGCCACCAATTCCGTCAGGGCCTTCTTTTTCAAATTTAACTGAGTTGAGTAGTTTCCCTTCCGGAAAGCTGTAGGTGAGGAGTCGATATTTATTAAAGGTTAAAAGAACTTCCCCTGAGTCAGTTTGGAAGTGAGTGAAATTGATCCCCAGATTTTTGGTAAGTGTATCTTTTTCGAGATAAAGGGTATCAACAATCAAATCAGAAAGTTGAAGAAATTGGATTTCCCTGGAGTTTTCAGAAGAAGTGCAAGCAAAGAGTAAAAGTGAAAAATAGAAATAGATTAGATACTTCATCTGTATAGATCATTTTTCTAAACGTAGAAAAAAAATGACTTAGTCAAAAACCTAATCTATAAACAAGCCCCAACCATCATCGTATCTCTCGGTCGAGTCAAATCCCTTCACCCACTCGACAAAAAGTACTTTAAATTCAGCAATAAGTTCCCGAAGTAAATTTAGATGCTCTTCTGCATGGGTTTCTTCCATGGCAAGCTGGTAAGTCATGGAGTTGAGGTGTCGGGCATGGACCTTCATGATTGTGGCATTTTCCATCTTCAGCACATAATCATTGACCCCCTCCGCTCCGGCAAATTTGGCACAGATGACCGTGGCATCTTCCATCATCATTCCGCCGTAAAGTTCCTTTCGGGCCTCATCAAGGCTCCCAACCAGCGCATGGGTCAGGGATACAATCTCGTTCCCCTTTTTCATCAAAGGATGAGAAAAAATCTGATCCCGCATGGACTTGGGGTCAAATTCTTCCTCATCATCCCATTCATCATCTTTGTCAAAGTCGTCCCACATCGTAAAAATTAAGTTAAAAAGTACCTGATAGGGTCTAAATTAAAACGGAAGCTTATCCTCTTCGCTTTCGGAATAGAATGTGTCTACTTCAGGAATGGAAGAAGCAGGTCCATTGGAAGCTCCCGTACGGTCTACTTTGTAGGCTTTGACTTCGGTATACCATCTTCCATTGTATTCTCTACTTTCTACATCTATTCCCAAAGTAACCTGCTCACCCACCTTGAGAGCAAACTGATCGATCTTATCTCCCCAAATGGCCACACAGACTTTCTTGGGATATTGTCCTCCTGTTTCGAGGATATATTCTTGTTTTCTCCAGGCATTTCCGCTCTTTGAATTTCCGCTGACCTCCTGAAGTTGATTGATAATTTTTCCGCTTAATTCCATCGTTGTTTTTCTTTTTCTCTTTCACGAAGGTAAGAATTGAGTCGGATTTATCGGGATAAAAAGGGTAAGATAAAGGTTGGTCTGATCTAAATTTTAACAATTTTTTTGTGCTTCTTAAGACGGGTGGGAAGATTTAGCCAGTTTTTGAGGATAAAATTTCATTAAACCGAAAAAAATAGAATTTCCTATTGAATTTGTACTTGGGCTTGATTATTTCAAAAAAATCAGGCTAGATTAATGGCCCAATTCAAATTGCCCTTAAAAAAAATTTTTCATCACCCGCTAAAAAGATACTATGGCTTAGACTTCTACGTTGTACAAAAACCAACTACATATGAATAAGCGAAAAGGTCCATTGGACAGTGAATTGATCGCTCAGTATCGCAACGGAAGTGAAGCAGCATTTGATCTCCTGGTAGATCGGTATCAAGGCAGGGTATTTACTACCATCTTTCTCATTGTAAAAGACCAAAAGGTAGCGGAAGACCTTTTGCAGGATGTATTTGTAAAGGTAGTTCAGACCTTGCAGTCGGACCGATATACAGAGGAAGGTAAATTTCAGCCTTGGATTATGAGAATAGCTCATAATCTTGCCATTGACTATTTTAGAAAAAGTAAGCGATATCCTACCATATTAATGGAAGATGGCAGCAATGTATTCAACTCCTTGAAATTTGCTGAATCCACCATTGAGGATCTGAGGATCAAGGAAGATACCATTGAGTTGGTCAAAAGACTGATTGAAGAATTGCCGGAAGCTCAAAAAGAGGTATTGGTGATGAGGCATTACATGGATATGAGTTTTCAGGAAATTGCCGAGAAGACAGGTGTAAGTATCAATACGGCTTTGGGAAGAATGCGCTATGCACTAATCCATCTCAGAAAAAAAATGAAACAACTAAATATTGCCTATGACAAAACCTTTTACCCCAAATGACCTGGTAAGATATATCTACCGGGAAATGACCGAGGGTGAACAAGAACTCTTAATGCAAGCCTTGCACAGCGATGATTCCCTGATGCAAGAATATCTAGACCTGCTGAGCACGATAGAGAACTTAAATCAGGTAACCCTGAAGCCATCGGAAAAAGTAGTGAAAGCCATCAAATCGCTGGCCCATTCTACGGGACTACAAAAAGTCTAAAGAACCGGTAACCCCGCGATTGCGGGGTTTTCTTTTATAATGCGTCTATAAAATCCCTTGCCTGCTGTAGCAGGTTTCGATAGGTCTCGTCTGTAAAACCATGCCCCTGATTGGGCACACGGGTGAATTGATGGTTTATCCCATTCAAATTTAGGTTTTCTTCAAGTAGCTCACTTTGGGAAATCGGAACTACGGTATCTATATCCCCATGGAAAAATATGGTAGGTGGATCATTTGGATCCAAATGGGTTACAGGGCTGGCATCCAGATAGGCTTGGGGGATTTGGTCGGGCTTTCCTCCTAGAATACTTTCCAAACCCAAGGCTGTAATCGTATTGAATGCATGGAGTTCCTTCAGCTCTGTAGGAGGGAAAAAGGCCACCACTGCTTCAATATTGGAGAAGTCATTGCGGTAAGCATGCTGCAGGGCTAGGTGTCCACCGGCACTGGCACCTGAAATGATGATGCGATCGGAAATGTTCCAATCGGCGAGATTCTCATTGATGAATTCAAAGACTGAGATAATGTCCGCCTCTTGGGCCGGAAACTTATTGTTTCCGGTAATGAAGTCGTAAAGGCGGTAATTAACTGAAACAAAGGCATACTCGGGGAAAAGATTATCCAATACCGGTTTGAATTGTAAAAACTCACTTTTGTCTCCGTCAATCCACGCTCCTCCATGAATATAAACAAGCAATGGGGTAGAGGTCTGGCTTCTTCCGGCAGGAAGATAGACATCCAGCTTTTGACGGGTATTAGTCCCATAGGCTTGGTCCAAGAGCTCTCTGGCTGGCAAAAAATCTGGAGTGGGCTCCGGATCTGAGCTACATGCCCATGCCAGGCTCAGGAATAATACGATCCAAAAAGATCTAAAAAGGAAGAATTTTCGATTCATATCAAAACCATCTGATTAAGGATTCCACTATTTTCTTGGCCTTGACTCCATAAGGTGGCCTGAGAAGGGTAGCGTTATTGTATCCGATTCGTTGCTTGAGCACTCCTTTTTCATTGCTGAAAGCCAAAAATCCATAATGCCCGTGTGCTTTTCCTATTCCGCTGGTATTTACTCCTCCAAAAGGCAGTTCGTTGTGGATAAAGTGAAGCACGCAATCATTGATGACTGCATTTCCGGAGCTGGTTTTTTCCAGTACTTGCTCATAGGTTTTTGACTTATCAAATACATACAATGCGAGAGGCTTTGGTTTGCGGTTGATATAGTTTATTGCGTCCTCGATAGTCTGATAGGGAATAATCGGTAAGATTGGCCCAAAAATTTCCTCATGAGCGATGTCCATTTCCTCGGTGATATGGGTCAGGAGAGTAGGCTCCAGAAAGCGGTGATGAGGGTTTGATTTTCCACCGAAGGCCACTTTTGCACCTTTTTGGGCCGCATCATCCAGATAGGATTTTAACCTGGCAAAGTGTCGGTCGTTGACTATTCTGGCTAAGTCTTTGGAATTTTCTATTCCTTTGAAATCAGCATCATACATCTGCTGAATGGCTACTTTCAATTCAGACAGAAGTAGGTCAAGTTTGGACTCTTGGACCAGAATATAATCCGGGGCTACGCAGGTCTGCCCACAGTTGACCAGTTTACCATAGATGATTTTTTGAGCAGCATCTTTCAAATCTGCGGATTCTGTAACGACAACTGGGGATTTTCCTCCAAGTTCCAAAGTGACAGATGTCAGATGCTTGGATGCATTTTCCATCACAATTTTCCCGATCTGAGGACTACCTGTGAAAAAAATATGGTCAAAGGGTAAATTCAAAAGAGCTTGAGCAACTGACGCATCTCCCTGAACAACAGTTACCTCATCTTTCTTGAAAATTTCTGATATCATCTGTTCAATCAGGGCCGAGGTATGGGGAGTGAGTTCTGAAGGTTTAAGTACTACAGGACAGCCTGCTGCAAGAGCGGAAACCAAGGGGCCAATCGCTAAATTGAATGGGTAATTCCAAGGGGAGATGATCAATGAAACCCCTTTTGGCTCAAATTGTACCCTCGCGCTGGTGCCAAGCATGGCCAAAGGGGATGGCAGAGATTTGGCCTTCATCCAAGACTTTAGATTTTTGATCGCGTGGGTAATCTCAGAAGTGACCGGATAGATTTCTGAGAGGTCGGTTTCGACTTCTGGTTTTTGAAAGTCATTCCAAAGAGCCAGTCTTATTTCCTTTTGGTGCTCTTTTATCCAGTTTCGGATAGCATTTAACCTTTGGATTCGATCATTTGCAGAAGAAGACCTCCAGGCCAAAGAAGTGGGACGCATAGTGGTAAGGAGATCTTCCAAGGTGGAGTGAATAGGATCCGGGGTGCTAATCATAGGTTTTTAAAGAATAATTCTGAAATCAAGTTACTGGAAGAATAAGAATTAGGATAGGGATTCCTTCAAAAATTTTTAGTGAAGGTTGTTGTAAAGCTAAGTCTGGCTATTGTTTAACCTAATTGATCAAAAGTTAAACAAAAATGTGTTTTGGAGATAAAAAAAATCATTTCACATAAAAAAAATTGCATTACGTATCAAAATATTTGAAAAAAGGCTTGCATATGAAAAACATAAAAGTGTATTTTTATGGCAAAATTATAGTAATGAGTGTCAGTGCCCAGTCTTTAAACTGGCATTGATCAGATGATAAAAGGAGATTTCTACCTGAAAAAAGAGTTTTGAAATAGGGTAAAAATCTGAAAATGAGCAAAGTATAGCAACACAATTACGAACTCGAAAAATTTAAATACTAACGATATGGACATTTTATCCACTAGTCAATTCAACCTGTTTTCAACAACCGTTGAAAAGAGTAAGCAGGTCGGAAACTCATCCGGATTTGTCAGATTTTTATCCCTCTGGCTCATTTTTACCATTGGAATTGGGTTTTTCCAATTGATTCAAGCGCAGACAGGTACTGTGACTGTGACTGGGACTTCGAATAGGGTCCCAATTGTGAGTATGAAAGTGAAAATCGGGTCAAATACCACTCAAAATGTAACTTTTCCTAACCAATTCAATAATCAACAGACCAATCAAAAGGCAGTCATTGAAGAAGTGGTAATTAATACAGGTTCTGGCAATCGAACTTTATTTGCGACTTCCAGAAGACCTACTGCAAGCAGTGCTAATGCTAAGCTCGGCAATAATACGTTTAACACCGAGGTGAGGGTAATTAACTTCGATGATGCTTCACTTGCTGCTCAGACGCCGCACACCCCCCTCGGAGCCTTTTTAACAGATCTTGGAAATGTAGTTTCAGTACCAGACCTGCGTTCCTACTGGTCTATTGATGGAACAAACATAATCGCAAGTGGTCAGCCATTCGTAAAACTTTTGTACCCAAATGAAATACCTGAATCGGGTTATATCTTAGTCACTGAACGATTCGGTAATTCTGATTTGGACCTTGTTGCCTTAGATAAAAATGGAAATGTAATCCCAGGAGCACGAAAAGTTCAAATAAGGGGATATCAATGGAATACAGGTATCCATCATCAATTTGACAATACGTCTCAGCCGCAGCATTTGGTAGTTTTCTCACCTTTATTGTTTGAGCAAAATCCAACTAGTCCAATTTTACCTCCGATTTATGGATTTCAGGTAAATGACATTGGGCAAGCAGATGGAAAATTTGTCTTTTTTACCAACCAAATATCCGCTGCTCCTGACAATGCTGGGCCGATTTTTAGTTTTACAGGTGCTAACAATGCATTGAATATTTATTCCAATGATGAAATTAACGGTCAGGTTTTGACCAACCCTTCAAGTCAGGTTTCTACTCAAATTTTTGATACTAATAATGTGCTCTCTACTAATGGAGGGCCTTTGGTTTTGAATGTGGTGACTGGGCAACTGGATGTCCCTCCGGGGACCCCCGAGGGGATATATACATTCGAATATGAGATCACAGATCTAGTCGATGGTGGTAAAGATCGTACCACTGTCACAGTGAGAGTGGTGAATAATACAGATCCAGATTTTCCTCAATGCACTCCTGATCAATACAATTGCACCACAAATAATCTAAACTTCCCTGCGGTATACTTAAGTGATCGGTTGGGAAACCCTATATCCAACAAAACATGTGAAGTTGGAAATTCACAAGAAGTATACATCGCAGTTCAGATTCAGCAGAATTCCAATGCCTCTCGCTTTGAGACTAGATTGTTTGCGGATCTCTTTATTGGGAATAATCCTACCCCTATTAAGATTAATTCTTTTCTCGGTACGATCAATTCCGGTTCTGGAGTAGTTGTAAGAGTTTTGACCGATTCCTTCATTTGGAATTGTGGAGACCAGCTTAAGCTTGAGAATGGAGTGGTTGTTTGGAAAACAAATAATAATTCTGTTCCTACCAAATGTACTGATTATAACAAAGCTCAATCCGAGTGCTTTGGGGGCATTTTTGTGGCCTCTCCTTTATCAGCGGATATTAGTTCTACTTCTTGTTTCGATGGGACGAATTATACCTTTAATTATACTGCTATAGTTAATGGTGGAGTGAAGCCTTATACCTCCTACCAGTGGGATTTTGATAATAATGGGACAATAGACTTTACGTCTTCCGGTGTCTCTGCCTCTCCAAATGCAACTACTGTATATTCTAATACATCCGCCACTCAAGTACGTGTAGTGGTGGTGGATTCCCAATCCCCTCCTGTTTCGATTACACGTATAGAAAACATTACTTATCCGAGTAACCATATTCCTATGGTTGAGGTATCAAGTCCTCCTACCTGTGAGAGTGCGTTTGGCGCAATTACCATTACTAATCCTGATCCTAATTTTCAATATTCGTTAACCTCTGATTTTTCAACATTAATTCAAAACAACGTAGCCAGTGGCCTGCCTGCAGGTAGTTCTGGTAGAGTCTATGCTAGAGTAATTGGAAGCATCAATTGCGTAGTTTCTACACCGTACACGATTGGTGCACAGCCGGTAACTCCGATACCTCCTACCATCACCCCAATACCACCAACCTGTACCGAACCGACAGGCGGATTTTCATTTGTTAGAGAGAATGGAGTGGAGTATTCTTTGGATCAAAATTTTGGGGCAAGCTCAATTATCTCAGGAAATGAGGTACTTAATCTTCCAGCCAATAGCATGGGAAGTCTTTATGCCAGGACCATTGGAACTATTTGTGTTGTTTCGTCACCTTATACAATAGGTGGCCAGCCGGCCACACCTGTAGCCCCTCAGGTAAGCTTGACTCAGCCTACATGTACAGAAGCTACTGGCAGCATCGTGGTGACAGCCATTACAGATGGCATGTACTCGAAAGACAATGGAGTGACCTTCCAAGCTTCCAATGAATTCACTGGATTAGCTCCGGGCACCTATCAGATTAAAGTGAAGAATGCATCGGGCTGTATCAGTGCAGCCACCGAGGCAGTGATCAATCCACAGCCTTCTACCGCTCCAGCCCCCACAGTCACTAATCAGACTATTTGTAGAGTAGGTAGTGGAACCATTGGGTACAATGTAACTGCACTATCTGGCTACACCCTTACCTATTATTCCACGGCCACTTCTAATGATGGAACCACTACCGCACCTACTGTATCAAGAAGTGTAGTAGGGACTTCTTCTGTTTGGGTTACGCAGACGAAAGTCGGTGAATGTGAAAGTCCAAGGGTACAAGTTAGTATTTCGGTTGTGCAGTGCTTGACGGATATATTATTGACATCCTTCTGCTCAGATGACCCCACTGCTTCAAGAAGATGGAGAATTAGAAATCCAAATACTTTTGCAGTCACTGTCAACTGGACCTTGAATAATGGAGGTGCTCAAAATGGAAGTTTTGTAGTACCTGCAAATGACGAAATATTCTTTGATACCAATACTGAGTCTGGAGCTAATACTATGATTATTAGCTGGGTGAATGAAGCAGGTCAAATCAAGACCGCGACCAAAGCTTCATGCCCTGACCGATGTATCGCCACCCCTACTTACACGGCGGTATGTACTGACAATCCAACTACCGAAAGGGTATTTAGCATTTCCAATCCAAATAGCTTTTCAGTGAATGTTGCTTGGGCAGCCGTTGGTGGTTCCGGAAGTGGTAGTATTACCCTGGCTGCTGGCTCGACTATAGACTATGTCTTGACTACTACTGCCAATTCTGTAGAATTTACCTTGCCATCTGTATGTGGTAATGTGAAAAAAGATACCGTTTCCACAAATCCTCAAGAATGTCCAAAACCGGCAATTGAGTTGGTTAAAGAAGGTGAAATAATTATTGACGGTCCAAGTGACTGTCCATTTGCGGGGGATATTATTAGATACACCTTCAGTTTATATAACAGAGGAAATGTACCTCTGACTTCTATCATTCTTTCTGATCCACTTTTTGAAGCTCCGAATCCGGTTCTAGCCTTCGGTGATCCTAACGGAGACGTTGGAGAAGATGGAATTTTGGGAACTACAGAGATTTGGGTTTACACAGTGGACTATGTGATCGCTCAAGCTGATATTGAAGCAGGTTTTGTAGAAAATCAAGCTACTGTTACTTCTCTTTTTGGGCAAACTATAGTAGATGACCTATCAGGTACTTTCAATGATGCAATCCCTGGGGGGAATGATTATAAGACTGTAGTAGAATTGTGTAAAGATTTTGCGTTGACCTTGGACAAGCAGGTGGTATCCGGAGATCCATATGATGCGGTAGACGACGTGGTGGTTTACAACTACGTGATCACCAACAGCGGCAATGTGACCTTGGCAGGACCGTTCAGTGTAACAGACGATAAGATTGCGACGATAGC